>NZ_JBGGGT010000002.1:595000-1795000 GCF_041276405.1 Microvirga sp. TS319
GCACCTGTGTTCCGGCCAGCCGAACTGAAGGAGAATGTCTCCACTCCCCACACCGGACATGTCAAAGGCTGGTAAGGTTCTGCGCGTTGCTTCGAATTAAACCACATGCTCCACCGCTTGTGCGGGCCCCCGTCAATTCCTTTGAGTTTTAATCTTGCGACCGTACTCCCCAGGCGGAATGCTTAAAGCGTTAGCTGCGCCACTGACGAGCAAGCTCGCCAACGGCTGGCATTCATCGTTTACGGCGTGGACTACCAGGGTATCTAATCCTGTTTGCTCCCCACGCTTTCGCGCCTCAGCGTCAGATCCGGACCAGTCAGCCGCCTTCGCCACTGGTGTTCTTGCGAATATCTACGAATTTCACCTCTACACTCGCAGTTCCACTAACCTCTTCCGGTCTCAAGCCTTGCAGTATCGAAGGCAATTCTGTGGTTGAGCCACAGGCTTTCACCCCCGACTTACAAAGCCGCCTACGCGCCCTTTACGCCCAGTGATTCCGAACAACGCTAGCCCCCTTCGTATTACCGCGGCTGCTGGCACGAAGTTAGCCGGGGCTTCTTCTGCGGGTACCGTCATTATCGTCCCCGCCGAAAGAGCTTTACAACCCTAAGGCCGTCATCACTCACGCGGCATGGCTGGATCAGGGTTGCCCCCATTGTCCAATATTCCCCACTGCTGCCTCCCGTAGGAGTTTGGGCCGTGTCTCAGTCCCAATGTGGCTGATCATCCTCTCAGACCAGCTACTGATCGTCGCCTTGGTGGGCCATTACCCCACCAACCAGCTAATCAGACGCGGGCCGATCCTTCAGCGATAAATCTTTCTGCTCTCGCACGTATCCGGTATTAGCCCAAGTTTCCCTGGGTTATTCCGAACTGAAGGGCACGTTCCCACGCGTTACTCACCCGTCTGCCACTCACCCCGAAGGATGCGTTCGACTTGCATGTGTTAAGCCTGCCGCCAGCGTTCGTTCTGAGCCAGGATCAAACTCTCAAGTTGAACTTCAGAATTCGATCTCGACTGTTCGTCTTGAAAACGCAAAATTGACAGAGCACCTCTCACTCCGGCCAAAGCCAGAGCGGTGTACTCACCAAAAGCGCAAGACCATGGTCGATGTCTTGTTCAAAGCAGCCCCAAAGGGCCGCCGCAAGGACACCGCCGCCTGCGCTTCTTCTTCCTTCTTCACTTGTCAAAGAGCAAAACCCAACCCGAAGGCCGGAAGCGACCCGCCCCGAAGAGCGCCCGCCCGGGCAGCGCCCCCAGGGCCGCCGCCGATGAACAGGTGTCTAACCGATCGTCCCGCTTGCGTCAACCGGCATTCGCAAAGAAAGTCGAAAGCCGTTTGCAGTGTTCGTCGGGCCCGTCATCGCACAGGCCAAGCAAAACCGCGCCCGGACACCGCAGGGCGCCCAGGCTGCACCGTCGAACGTCCCACGAGACCTCGACCAATACTCGGGATTTGCCGCCAGAGGAGCCGCAAGGCCCGCAGATCAACCCGCGGACACTCAGGGCTCATGGTTCACCTCGAACACGCCATCTCGGGCGAGCCGCTCCAACCTGCGACGGCAGGAGGCGCTTCGCCCGACACCATGACGTCGCTCCCGGGCAAGGGCTCAGGAACGGACGGTCAGCATCGTCGAAAAAAGCCGCTCGCCAGCTGTCCTGGCGGCGCGGGGAGGCGACACATAGTCGAATTCCCCCACTTTGCAAGCAGAAACCATCAAGCGACGCAAGGTCTCCCGGGGCAGAGCGCGCGCCTGAGACACCAAACGAACCGACAATAGGAGAGGGGGCCTCAAGGGTCGCTGATACGGCGCCCCTCCGGAGAATATTTAATGACGGCCATCTGCGATCCAAGGGCAGGGCGGGCAATTGCTTTCTCGTCGGACCGGGAATGCGCATCATCGCGCGGCTTACTAACGGTGTCTTTACCCGTGTTGGCCAAAGTCCGGCTGACCGCACCGACGGTGTGCCGATTTCCAGTTCCAGCAGATTTGTCAGCTCTCATGCGTAAGCCATTTAAGCCCAACGACTTCGTTGCAACGACAGCCCGTCCAGAAGGCAGAATCCCCGAGATGCGAGCGGAGATTCATGAGCGGGCCGATTCGACGCAGGCGGGAAATGATCGAACCATGTGGGAGGCCCCCTGGTCGTCCACCGGGGAGACCGAGCCCGGCTGGTGGAAGGCCTTCGCGCTCGACAAGGATGTGAGAGCGACGCGCACCCCCGACCGCTACATCAGAAAGCAGCCGGAGACCAATGTCGTGGCTCTTCCGGCCAGCGAGGCCATGAACGCCGTTCGCCTTGCGCGGGCCGCGGACCGGTCGTGCGAAGAGGCGATCCGGACGCGGCTGGAGCGGCTGCGGGCGGCCATGGAAACCAAGTCGACCATTTTTTCTCCATCCCCGTCCAAAGCCGAACCTTCCATCGTTGCCGGACAGGCTGCTGCGATGCCCAGGACGGAAAAGGCGGATGCGCCGGCGTCAGGCCCTGAAACGGCCGAAGTGCCGACGAATGAGGCGACAGCCGAGGCCTCTGAAGTGGAGATCGTGCCCGAGAGCCCGGAACGATGCCCGGCCCCTCTCGATGCCATGAACGATGAGCTGTCGGCGGATCATCTGGAAGCCGAGGCGCCGGCTCCTGATCACGCGATCGGGCCCGAGCTGCGGCTGCCGGTGCCGGTCGAAACCTGGCGGCTGGGCTTTTCCGCCTTCGCGTTCCAGTCCGGCCTCTACAGGACCACAGTTTCTTTGAAGCTCGGATCGATCGCGGACCTGCCGGTGGAGGACATCGTTGCCGAAGAGGGTCTCGCCGACGAGGACGAGGATGCGCCCGCCCGGTTCGAGGACGTTCAGGGGCAGGATCTCCCGGAGCAGGATCTCCCGGAGCAGGATCTCCCGGAGGATGTGTCCGAATGGAGCGAGCTTGAGGAAACGCCTGTGCCCGATGCGGCGGAGCTCGCAGCTGAACCTCCCGCGGACGCATTCGATCCGGGCTATCTGGCCCTCTATGGGGAGGAGGTCGCACCTGCTGCAACGCCGCGGCCGGTTGTGGAAGAGATCCTGAAGGCAGGGGAGGATGCTGGCTACGGCGCTGCCGAGGTCGCAGCAGTGCCTGCATCTGCCCCCGTTGCGCGGGTCATCGAGTTTCCCGCACCGGATCGCGTGAGAAGCGCAGGCTACGAACTTCCCGATGTCGCGCTGCTGGCCGAGCCGCCCGAGACGGAAGGCGACGTTCTCACCGAGGACATCCTCGAGCAGAGGGCGGGTCGGGTCGAGAAGGTCATCCGCGACTTTGGCGTGAAGGGCGAGGTGATCCATGTTCGGCCGGGGCCCGTCGTCACGCTCTACGAGCTCGAGCCCGCCCCGGGTGTCAAGTCGTCGCGCGTGATCGCTCTCTCCGAGGATATTGCCCGCTCCATGAGCGCGGTCTCGGCCCGCGTGGCGGTGATCCCCGGCCGCAATGCCATTGGCGTCGAGCTGCCGAACGAGGCTCGCGAGACCGTGTACCTGCGCGAGATCCTGGAGTCGGAGGCGTTCACAGGCTCGACGCAGAAAATGCCCTTGTGCCTCGGCAAGACGATCGGGGGCGAGCCGGTGATCGCGGACCTCGCCCGCATGCCGCATCTGCTGGTGGCCGGCACGACCGGCTCGGGCAAGTCGGTGGCGATCAACACCATGATTCTGTCGCTGCTCTACCGCTTCACCCCGGAGCAGTGCCGCCTGATCATGGTCGATCCGAAGATGCTCGAATTGTCCGTCTATGACGGCATCCCGCACCTGCTCACCCCCGTGGTGACCGACCCGAAGAAGGCGATCATCGCCTTGCGCTGGGCGGTGCGCGAGATGGAGGACCGCTACAAGAAGATGGCGCGCCTGGGCGTGCGCAACATCGACGGCTTCAACGCCCGCGTGAACGAGGCGCGCGAGAAGGGAGAGGTCATCACGAGAACCGTTCAGACGGGCTTCGACAAGGACACCGGCGAGCTGACGTACACGGAAGAGGTCATGGACCTTACGTCTCTTCCCTACATCGTGGTGATCGTGGACGAGATGGCCGACCTGATGATGGTGGCCGGCAAGGAGATCGAAGGCGCGATCCAGCGCCTGGCCCAGATGGCGCGCGCCGCCGGCATCCACGTGATCCTGGCGACCCAGCGCCCCTCGGTCGACGTGATCACCGGCACGATCAAGGCGAACTTCCCGACCCGCATCTCGTTCCAGGTCACGTCCAAGATCGACAGCCGCACGATCTTGGGGGAAATGGGCGCCGAACAGCTCCTGGGCCAGGGCGACATGCTCTACATGGCCGGCGGCGGACGCATCACCCGTGTCCACGGCCCCTTCTGCTCCGACGAGGAAGTGGAAAAGGTGGTCAACCACCTCAAGCGCCAGGGCGAGCCGGTCTACCTCGATGCCGTGACGGCGGATGACGAGGAGGCCGAGGACCTCGAAGCGCCGGAGCTTCCTGCAGAGGATGACGATGTGGGCTTGGGAGCGTCGGACATCTACGAGCAGGCTGTCGGAATTGTGCTCCGGCACAAGAAGGCGTCGACGAGCTACATCCAGCGCCGGCTGCAGATCGGCTACAACCGCGCCGCATCGCTCATGGAGCGCATGGAGCAGGAAGGCATCGTCGGGCCCGCCAATCACGCCGGAAAACGCGAAATCCTGCGTGGAATAGGCGAGGACTAGAGCATCGGACGTGAAAAGTGGAATTCACTTTTGGGATTGGATCCGATGCTCCCTTCTAGAGGAGCGCAGCGTGCGTCCATGACGGCGACACGCGCAGATGAGGTGAGCCGCCAGCGTCATGCCCGGCCTTGAGCCGGGCATCCACGTCTTTGGCTTGGTGCGGCGCATGGAGACGTGGATGGCCGTAAACCAAGTGCGGCCACGACGATGAACGGTTACGGTGTCAGACGTGACATCGAACCCACATCCGATGCAATAAATCTATCGCTTTGAGCATCTTTTCACGCAAAACCGGTTCCCACTTCCCGCGTTCGATGCGCTAGCCGCGAAAAACCAAAGCGGCCGGCCAGAGCCATCAGCCTTGAAGGCTCCGGTCCTGCGCGTGAAGTTCCTCCCCTCCGGCGAACTCATCCGACTCCGCCACGAGGCGCAGCACGGCCGTTTGCTCGTTGAGCGGCAATTCGATAACGCAGCGGACGCCGTCCGCCGTGACACCGCGCACGATCGACCGTCACGGCTTCAAGGGCGCTCCGGGGCATCTCATCGGCGATGGCGTCGGCCGGATCCTGGACGATGGCGACGCCGCCGCAGCGCTTGACGGCCTCCAGGCCGGAGGCTCCGTCCGTGAGAACGCCGCTCAGGATCACTCCGATGACCCGGGAGCCATAGGCCGCCGCCGCCGACCGGAAGAGGGGATCGATGGCCGGTCTCGCCATGTTCTCCCGCGGTCCGCGGCCGAGCCTCATGTGGCCCTTGGTCGGAATGAGGTGATGGCCGGGGCCGCGAGGTAGACGTTTCCCTGCTCGATGGGCATCCCGTCCGTCGCCTGGCGGACCGGCAGGGGGCCCGCGGCGGACGCGACGGTCGACAGGACGCCGATGCTGCGGGCCGGGATGTGCCGGACGATGAAGACGGCGGCCGGCAGGTCCGCCGGGAGCGCGCCGAGAATGGCCTTGAGGGGGGCCGTCCCCCCGAGGAGCCTCCAGTGACGATGATGTCCCGATTGCTGCTCATGGATGGCTCTCGCTGCAAACTGTCGCGGAGGCAACATCGGGCTGCTGCCTCAGTTCCGCCGAAAGTCCCGGACGGCATCCATTCGGGCTAAGCTGGAATACGGGCCGCTGGAAAGCGTCTTCCCTTCAGGGTCTGGGGCCCAGAATGAGCAGGTCATGGCTGATCCCGTCGCCGAAAGAGAGCACCTTGCCAGGGCTGAGCGGGATATCGCCGAGGGCGAGAGGCGCGTCACGCGCCAGATGCTCCTGGTCGAGGAACTGCGCCGCGACGGGCATGATACCACCGAGGCGGAGGATACCTACTGACCCTGCAAGAGACCCTTGCATCGTGGTATAGTCACACAGACCTGATCCTGCAGGAGCTGGAGCGGCATGAAACGTTCCATCCCCACCGCCAGCGCATCATGCGAAAAAGTGGCCCCGGTTTTTCGCCAGAACGATGCGCTCTTTCCAGGAACGGAGCATCGGCCCCAAAAGTGCAAATCCACTTTAGGGGCCGATCCTCTAGCCGGCTGCAATGATGCTACAGTGAAGGGTGATGGATGCGATATCGAGAGAACGACCGGATCCGTCGTGAGCGATGCCTGTCGCTCGGCGACGCTTGAGGGGGTTGGAGGCGCTCGATGAATCTCGCGCCGAACATGCAGGTGACGCAACATCCGTTCCTCCGGAAGCTGGAATCGATCGGAAGGCTGTCGGACGAGGAGAAACAGGCAATCCTTGACCTGCCTCAGGTGACCAAGGTGTTCGAGGCCGATACCGACATCGTTCAGGACGGCGACTGTCCCTCCGATTGCTGCCTCGTCCTCGATGGCTTCGTCTGCCGCTACAAGATCCTTCCCGACGGCAAACGGCAGATCATGGGATTCTACATTCCGGGCGACTTCCCGGACCTCCAGAGCCTTCACCTCAAGGTGATGGACCACAGTGTCGGCACTCTTGTGACGAGCCACGTGGTTCTGATCTCCCATCAGAATCTGCAGCAGCTCCTGAGGCGCTACCCCAATCTCGCCGATCTCTTCTGGCGCGACACCCTGGTCGATGCCGCCATGTTCCGCGAGTGGATGATCTCCATCGGACGCC
This sequence comes from Microvirga sp. TS319, assembly GCF_041276405.1. Classification (NCBI taxonomy): domain Bacteria; kingdom Pseudomonadati; phylum Pseudomonadota; class Alphaproteobacteria; order Hyphomicrobiales; family Methylobacteriaceae; genus Microvirga; species Microvirga sp. TS319. Next base: position 601,789 of record NZ_JBGGGT010000002.1, read on the forward strand.
GAACCGCTTTTCAGCGCATGGCCCATCTCCTGTGCGAGCTACAGATGCGCTTGAGCGTCGTCGACCTGACCAGGGACAAGGGATACAACCTGCCGGTGACCCAGAACGAACTGGCCGACGCCCTGGGCCTGTCGACCGTCCACGTCAACCGTGTGCTGCAGGATCTCAGGGCCGAGGGACTGATCGTCCTGCGGGGAGGCGCCTTGGCCATTCCGGATTGGGAGGCGCTCCAAAATGCCGGTGAGTTCGATCCTGCCTATCTCCACCAGACAAGGTGACATGGATGGGCTCTTTGGAGCATCGAACGCAAAAGTGGGAACCGGTTTTGCGGGAAAAGATGCTCAAACCAAAATGTTCGAGCATCGAACGCAAGAGCGGAAACCGGCTTCGTGGGAAAAGATGCTCAAGATCACAGACTGACGGCATCGGATGTGGATTCGATGTTACGTCCGATGCTGTAGACGTTCCGCAAGGGCAGGGAACAGGCATCGAGGCGGATTTCCGGAAACGCGCGGTCAGTCCACCTCTCCCGTCCAGGCTTCGATAGCTTCCTTGAGGCCGTCCGGCAAGTCGATCGGAGCTTCCGCCATCGAGGCCGTGCTCGATGACGCCAGCTCGGAAAGGAACGTGCGATATCTCTCCACCTTCGGCTCCTGCGAGGCGTCGAAACTTTCCGCAGCGGCATCGTCGGGCGAGCCGCAGAACAGACAGAGAAGTGCGAAAATGGCGCGCATGTTGCCTCCCTTGGGCCGGAGAGTAGGGCCCGGCACCGTGGCATTTTCGCGGCTCGAGGGGCGTGCGCCACGGCACGCCCGAATAGAAGATCCGTTATAACGGCTGCTCCCCCATCGCCTGGCGCTCACCTTTTCGAGCGGGACCTTCACTCAGAAGGGGCCTCTTCTGGCAAGGGCCTCGAAGCCTCCTCTCAACTGGCGGAGCCGATCCTCATAGGCGTTGCTCAGGCAGACGCGGTCGTCCTTGCAGGCCGCGCGGCGCTTGAGCCAGGCGACCTGTTCATCCTCAAGATCTCCGCGAGCCCCCATGCCAAGAAGGGGCTTGAGCTGCGTGTAGAGAACAGACATCTCGACATCGTCGTCGTTCAACCTGCGGTCCGCGCAGATGGCCTTCTCATCGAGCGTTTCGGCCTTGGCGCAGTCGAAGCTTGCCGCCCGCGCCGGCGCTCCGGCCGTCATGACGATCAGGAGGGCGAGGACGGCAAGGGGGAGGGCGTTTCTGAACATCGGCGTCTCCTCGAACGAGTTCCAGCTGTCAGAGAACCGTCTCGGACGCCTCGGGCTCCATGAAGGATCGCTGAAGTCCGGGGCATGGTTAACGGGATGCCGTGTCCCTGGCGGTCATGGAGGCGAAAGGATTGACGCTATTCGCCACGCTCATCTGTCCGCCGCGCATGAGCGGCCTATATCGACAGGAAGGACCTGCCACAGGGCAGGAACGATCAGGGGCTGCGCAACGTCATGGTCGAAACCGAACCACTGAGCCTTCACGTGCCTGAACCGGCGGTCCGTCCGGGAGGAACTCCAGACTTCTCGAATGTGAAGATCCCCAAGGCCGGAGCGGTTCCGCGTCCTGAGATAGACGTGGATCCTGAAACCATCCGCGATCTCGCCTTCTCCATCATTCGCGTTCTCAATCGAAACGGCGAGGCGGTCGGCCCCTGGGCGGGACTGCTCAGCGACGACGACCTCATCGAGGGCATGCGCCACATGATGACGCTGCGCACCTTCGATGCGCGCATGCTGATCGCTCAGCGCCAGGGCAAGACGTCGTTCTACATGCAGCATCTGGGCGAGGAAGCCATCAGTTGCGCCTTCCGCAAGGCGCTTTCGCCGGGCGACATGAACTTTCCGACCTACCGGCAGGCGGGATTGCTGATCGCGGACGGCTATTCCATGGTCGACATGATGTGCCAGGTCTATTCGAATGCGCGCGATCCCCTGAAGGGCCGCCAGCTGCCCGTCATGTACGCGTCCAAGGAACACGGCTTCTTCACGATCTCGGGCAATCTCGCAACGCAATACGTGCAGGCCGTCGGATGGGCGATGGCCTCCGCGATCAGCAACGACACCAAGATCGCAGCGGCCTGGATCGGAGACGGTTCGACGGCGGAATCGGATTTTCACGCCGCTCTCGTTTTTGCCTCGACCTACAAGGCGCCGGTGGTTCTCAACATCGTCAACAACCAATGGGCGATCTCGACCTTTCAGGGCATCGCCCGCGGCGGCGCCGGCACTTTCGCGGCGCGTGGCCTCGGCTTCGGCATTCCCTCCCTCCGGGTCGACGGCAACGACTATCTGGCCGTTTACGCAGTGGCGAAATGGGCCATCGAGCGCGCCCGGCGTAACCTCGGCCCGACCCTCGTCGAATACGTGACCTACCGGGCCGGCGCGCATTCGACGTCGGACGATCCCTCGGCCTACCGTCCGAAAACGGAATCCGACGCCTGGCCCCTCGGCGATCCGGTCATCCGCCTCAAAAACCATCTGATCCTGCGCGGCGCCTGGTCGGAGGAGCGGCACAAGCAGGCAGAGGCCGAGATCCTCGATACGGTGATCTCCGCCCAGAAGGAGGCGGAGAGCTACGGCACGCTTCATGCAGGCGGGAAACCCTCCGCCCGGGACATGTTCGACGGCGTCTATGCCGATATGCCGCCGCATCTGCGCCGTCAGCGTCAGCAGGCGGGAGTGTAAGCCATGGCGCGGATGACGATGATCGAGGCGATCCGTGACGCGATGGACGTGATGATGGCGCGCGACGAGAAGGTCGTGGTCTTCGGCGAGGACGTCGGCTATTTCGGCGGCGTCTTCCGCTGCACGGCGGGCCTTCAGCAGAAATACGGAAAGAGCCGCTGCTTCGATGCGCCGATCAGCGAATCCGGCATCGTCGGTACAGCCATCGGCATGGCGGCCTACGGCCTGCGGCCCTGCATCGAGATCCAGTTCGCCGATTACATGTATCCGGCCTACGATCAGATCGTGTCCGAGGCGGCGCGGCTGCGCTATCGCTCGAACGGCGAGTTCACGTGTCCTCTCGTCATTCGCATGCCGACCGGCGGCGGCATCTTCGGCGGGCAGACCCACAGCCAGAGTCCCGAGGCGCTGTTCACGCACGTGGCGGGTCTCAAGACGGTCGTCCCGTCGAATCCGCATGACGCCAAGGGGCTCCTGATCGCCGCCATCGAAGATCCGGACCCCGTGATCTTCCTGGAGCCGAAGCGCCTCTATAACGGCCCCTTCGACGGCCATTACGAGCGTCCCGTCACACCCTGGTCGAAGCACGAGCTCAGCGAAGTGCCGGGCGGCCACTTCACCCTGCCGCTCGGCAAGGCCTCAATCGTCCGCACGGGATCGGCGGTGACCATGCTGGCCTATGGAACGATGGTCTACGTCGCTCAGGCCGCGGCGGCCGAAACCGGCATCGACGCCGAGATCATCGATCTGCGGACGCTGATCCCGCTCGATCTGGAAACGATTGCTGCGTCCGTCAGGAAGACCGGCCGTTGCGTGATCGTCCATGAGGCGACCCTCACCTCCGGCTTCGGGGCCGAGCTCGCCGCGCTCGTTCAGGAGGCCTGCTTCTTCCATCTGGAAGCGCCGATCTCCCGGGTGACCGGATGGGACACGCCCTATCCGCACGCGCAGGAGTGGGATTACTTCCCGGGCCCCGTCCGCGTCGGACGCGCCCTGGTCGAGGCGATGGAGGCCTGAATGGGCGAGCACCTGATCAAGATGCCCGATGTCGGCGAAGGCATCGCCGAGGCCGAACTCGTCGAATGGCACGTGAATGTCGGCGACATCGTTCGCGAGGACGACCTGCTTGCGGCCGTCATGACGGACAAGGCGACGGTCGAGATCCCATCGCCCGTCGAAGGCGAGGTCGTCTGGCTCGGCGCCGGAATCGGAGACGTGGTGGCCATTGGCTCCCCGCTGATCCGCCTGAAGGTGGGGAGCGACGATGCCGTGTCGACGGGCAGCGGCGACACGCAGACGACGTCGGCGGCGCTACCCGTCCGGCCCGCGCCCCAGGAAGCGGGCGAGCCCACGAAAGCCGTCATCGAGAAGAAGGAGCAGGTCCCGGCAGGATCCATCGCGCAGATGCAAGGCGCCGCCGAGAGAATACAGCGCCCGCTGGTTCCGCGCGGCGAGGGCGCCAAGCCGATTGCCTCGCCGGCCGTCCGGCTGCGGGCCGGCGAGGCCGGAATCGATTTGCGGCAGGTACCGGGCACCGGTCCCGCCGGCCGGATCACTCACGAGGATCTGGATGCGTTCCTCACCCATGGCCCGAAGGTCGCGAGAGCCCCGGGTCTCGCTCCGGACACGTCGGTCCAGCACATCAAGGTGGTCGGCCTGCGCCGGAAGATCGCCGAGAAGATGGCGATCGCGAAATCGCGCATTCCGCACATCACCTATGTGGAGGAAGTCGACGTGACAGCGCTCGAGGATCTCCGCTCGGCGCTCAACGCGAACAAGCGGGCCGACCGGCCCAAGCTCACTCTCTTGCCTTTCCTGATGCGCGCCATGGTCAAAGCCATTGCCGAACAGCCGCACCTGAACGCGATCTATGACGACGAGGCCGGCATGGTTCATCAGCATGGCGGCGTTCACATCGGCATCGCGACGCAGACCGGGGCAGGCCTCATGGTGCCGGTCGTCCGGCACGCGGAAGCGCACGATCTCTGGGGCTGCGCCATGGAGCTGAACCGTCTCGCCGAGGCCGCGAAGGCGGGGCTTGCCACCCGCGAGGAGCTGAGCGGCTCGACCATCACCATCACGTCGTTGGGCTCCATGGGCGGCATCGTCACCACGCCGGTGATCAACTACCCGGAGGTCGCCATCGTCGGCGTCAACAAGATCGCGGTCCGCCCCGTCTGGGACGGGTCGACCTTCATTCCCCGCAAGATGATGAACCTGTCGTCGGCGTTCGATCACCGCATCATCGACGGATGGGATGCGGCCGTCTTCGTGCAGCGCATCAAGACGCTGCTCGAGACGCCCGCAATGATCTTCGTGGAGGCCTGACACCGATGAAGGACATCTCCTGCAAGCTCCTCGTCATCGGGGCCGGTCCCGGCGGCTATGTCTGCGCCATCCGGGCCGGGCAGCTCGGACTCGACACGGTGATCGTCGATGCGAACAAACCCGGCGGAACCTGCCTCAACGTGGGCTGCATTCCGTCGAAGGCGCTCATCCACGCGGCGGAGGAATACGACAGGATCGCTCATCTCGCCTCCGGGCGAAATGCCCTGGGCATCACGGCGGCGAAGCCTGCGATCGATATGGCTCAGACCGTCGCCTGGAAGGACACGGTCGTCGGCCGTCTCACCAACGGCGTTTCCGGCCTGCTCAAGCGGGCCAAGGTCAAGATGGTCCACGGACAGGCGCGCTTTCGCGACGGCAAGACGGTCGAGGTGGATACCGAAACCGGCCGCCAGATCATCCGTGCCGAGACGATCGTGATCGCGACGGGATCGGCCCCCGTGGAGCTTCCGGGACTTCCCTTCGGCGGTGCCGTCATCTCGTCCACGGAGGCGCTCTCCCTGACAGACGTTCCGGACCGGCTCGTCGTCATCGGGGGCGGGTATATCGGGCTGGAACTGGGAACGGCCTTTTCCAAACTCGGCGCGAAGGTCACCATCGTCGAGGCGCAGGCCCGCATCCTGCCGCAATACGACGGCGAGCTCACGCGGCCCGTGAGCAAGCGGCTGCAGGCGCTCGGCATCGAGGTGATGACGGGCGCGAAAGCGAAGGGGCTGATGAAAGCGGGCGGCACGCTGCTGGTCGAAACGGAGAGTGGTTCCGAGGTGTCGCTCGCAGCCGACCGGGTTCTCGTGACGGTCGGCCGCAGGCCGGTGACGCAAGGCTGGGGCATGGAAGAGCTTGTCCTCGACATGGACGGGCCCTTCATTCGCATCGATGAAAAGTGTCAGACCTCGATGCGCGGCATCTATGCGATCGGCGACGTGACCGGCGAGCCGATGCTGGCTCACCGCGCGAGCGCGCAGGGCGAGATGGTGGCCGAGATCGTTGCCGGGCACCGGCGCGTCTGGGACAAGCGGGCCATTCCGGCCGTCTGCTTCACCGACCCCGAAATCGTTGCGGTCGGCATGTCCCCGGACGAGGCTCAGACGTCCGGAGCCGACATTCGGGTCGGGCTTTTCCCATTCTCGGCGAACGGACGGGCCATGACGACATCCGCCGAAGATGGTTTCGTGCGGGTGGTCGCACGGGCCGACAACCATCTGGTGCTCGGTATCCAGGCGGTCGGTCAGGGCATCTCCGAACTTTCCGCGGCCTTCGGTCTTGCGATCGAGATGGGCGCGCGCCTGGAGGATGTCGCGGGCACGATCCACGCTCACCCGACCAGGAGCGAAGCGTTCCAGGAAGCCACCTTCAAGGCGCTCGGACTGCCGCTTCACATGTAGCAACGGCTGCGCTGGCCGTTCCATCGGTTGCGTCGTGTGTCGATGCAACGATGGGCGAATTGATCCTCCGGCGAGGCTGGGGCCTATGGTGCGGATCGATCCCCACCGCTGCGGCCCTTCATGCTTCGACTTCTAACCATTGCTCTTGCCGCATTTCTTGCCCTTTCGGCCCATGCAGCGGCAGCCGCCGCGGGCGAGACGGTTCATGCGGTGCGCATTCTCACGTCGTTCCCGCCGCAGTTCTTCGAGCCGTTCCGCAGGGCCTTCACGGAGCGCCACCGGGCGATTTCCCTCGAATTCGTGCAGCGCAAGACGACGACGGCGCTGGCGGATCTCATCGGCGGGAGGGACAGGGCGGACATCTTCTGGGCCTCGGCTCCGGATGCTTTCGAGATCCTGAAGAGGTCCGGCAGGCTGGCGGCATTGAAGCCGCGCCCCACGGAGGCGCCGGAGCGCATCGCCGGATATCCCGTGAACGATCCGGACCTGACCTATCTCGGTTTCGCGCTGTCGGGCTACGGGTTCGCCTATAATCCCGCCTATCTCGAGGCCAGGGGGCTGCCGGTGCCCAGGGGCTGGAGCGACCTGGCAGCGCCGATCTATGCCGGGCATATCGGCATCAGCTCCCCGTCCCGGTCGGGCACGATGCATCTCATGGTGGAGGCCATTCTCCAGGCTTACGGCTGGGACCGGGGATGGGGAATCTGGTCCGAGATCGGGGGCAATCTTGCGACAGTGACCGCCCGCAGCTTCGGCGTGTCGGCGGGGGTCGCCCGTGGGCGCTTCGGGCTCGGGCCCTCCATCGACTTCCTGGCGAACCCGGAGGGCTTTCCCACGGGCTCGACCCGGTTCGCCCTGCCCGAGGAGACGCTTTTCGTGCCCGCCAGCATCGCGGTCCTGGCCGATGCCGCCAATCGCGAGGGGGCCGAGCGCTTCGTCGATTTCGTGCTCTCGCCGGAGGGGCAGAGCCTTCTGCTGGACCCCGCCATCGCGCGATTGCCGATCTCTCCCTCCGTTTATCCGCCCGGCGGGGCTCCGGACGCCAATCCTTTTCTGCGCGAGGGCCTCTTCGCACGAGGCCTGTTCGATGCCGGCCTCTCGGCGGCCCGCTACGAGCTCGTCAACATCATCTTCGACGAGATGATCACGTTCCGCAGATCCGAGCTCGGACGCCTGTGGCGATCGGTACGGGCGCTGGAGGCGGCCTTGTCCGAGAGCACCGATGCGGAGCTCGCGAGGCTGGTGAGCGAGGCGCGGCAGGCTCTGACGCAGCCGCCTCTGAGCGGCGCCGACGCCATGGAGCTGGAGCGCTGGAGGAGCCTGGTCCGTATCCCGCGGGGACTTCCCACACCGGAGCCCCAGGCGCGTCTCGAAGCCGACATCAAGGCGAGAATCGAGGAGGGCATGCAGCGGGCCACCCGGGCGCTGGCCGTCGCGGCCGCGACGCTGGAAGATGCGGAGCGCGGCCGGCGTGGAGCGGGGGCCGGAGAGCCATGATGCGGCGGACACGGCTTGGAATCGGCGGGCGCCTCATCATGGCGTTTCTCGGGGTCGGCGGGCTCGCGGTTGGCGCATGCATCGTCGGATGGCTGTCCTATGCCCGCCTCAGCGAGGAGCTGAACTCCGTTGCGACGGCTCATCTCCCGGCTCTCGCGTTCTCGGCGCGCCTGGCGGAATCGGGCGCGAACGTGATCGCCAGCACGCCCGATCTGGCGGTCGCCGAGCGTCGCGAAACCTATGACCGCATCCGTGAGACGCTGGTCGAGCGCCTGGCCGCGCTCCGGTCGGTTCTCAACGAGCGGAGCGACCAGCATTCCCTGTCGCCGGAGCTTCTCGTCGTCGCCGATGCGATCGAAACGAACCTCAAGGCGATCGACCGGGTCGCCGAAAGGCGCTTTCCCCTGCATGAGCGCTCGCGGAAGATTGGCGAGGAGCTGCGTTGGCTGCAGGCCGATCTGATCGAGGAAATCGAGCCGCTCATCGACGACGCCAGGTTCAACATGGAAACGGCCATCGGGCGGACCGCGCCCGGAGAAGCGGCCGGGGCCGGGCGCAGGACGCTCCTGGAGGAGAGCCGCAAGAGCGAGGCTCTGCTGACGGTCAACGCGCAGGCCAATCTCGTCGTCGGCCTGCTGGGGCGGCTCGGGACCGTGCCGACGATCGAGGATCTTCAGGAAACGAGCAACTTTCTCGGCGAGATCACGGACCAGCTCGACATCGAAATCAAGGCGTTGGCGAACTGGACCGACACGATTACCGTCAGTCAGATCGCCGCGCGTCTTCTCACCGTGTCCGATCCGGCCTCGGGGCTCGCATCCGTGAAGCGGGCCGAACTCCAGGCGGTGGCCGAGGCGCAGGCGCTTCTCGCCGAGAACCGGCGCATCGTCACGCAGCTCGGCGCATTGATTTCGCAGGAAGTCAGCCGGACGGAGGCGATCGCACGGCGGGCGGCGGAGCGCTCCGCCGAGGCCATCGTGATCGGACGAAATCTCCTTCTGGCGATCGCCGCAGCCTCGCTCGCCGCCACGATCGCCGTCGGCTGGTTCTACGTCCGCAGGAACCTCGTCGTGCGCCTTCAGGCCCTGACGCTGGCGGCGACGACGATCGCAAGCGGTCCCACGACGCCGGCCCTGCCTCCGCCGACCGACGACGAACTCGGCGATCTCGCGAAGGCGCTCGCGGTTTTCCGGCAGACGCGGGACGATCTCGTCCAGGCCGCGAAGCTCGCGGCGCTCGGCCAGATGGCGGCGGGCATCAGCCATGAGCTCAATCAGCCTCTCGCGGCGATCCGCTCGCATGCGCATAACGGGGCCGTCCTGCTGGAACGGGGGCGCGCGGAGGAGGCGAGGGCGAGCCTCGATCGCATTCAGGGATTGACGGCCCGCATGGCGGAGCTGATCAGGCATCTGAAACGTTTCGCCCGCCGTCCGGCGGCGACGCTCGACGCGGTCGATCTGCGCGCGGTCGTCGATGGGGCCTTGAGCCTGTTCGAGCAGCGTCTCGACGAGGAGAATGTCGCCGTGCGGATGCACTTTCCGGATTCCTCCCTGAAGGTCCTGGCGGAGGAGATTCGTCTGGAGCAGGTCGTCGTCAACCTGATCTCGAATGCCCTCGACGAGCTCGCCGCGCAGGCGGAGCGGCGCATCGAGATCCGGGCGCAGGCACGGGGACGGCGCGTCCGCCTGGAGGTTGCCGACAACGGGTCAGGCATCGAGGAGCAGCACCGCAAGGCCGTCTTCGACCCGTTCTTCACCACGAAGCCCGCGGGCCTGGGGCTCGGACTCGGCCTGTCGATGTCCTACAACATCGTGAAGGATTTCGGAGGAGACTTGATTTTGGCGACCACGGGCAAAGAGGGAACGACCTTCGTGATCGATCTGGCGGCGAGCGCGTCATGAGCGCCGTCATGAAGGTCGTTCTGGTCGACGACGATTCGGAAGTGCGCGATGCCTACAGGCAGACGCTCGAACTCGATGGCTTCGACGTCACGGCCGTCGCCTCGGCCAAGGCCGGGCTCGCGATCCTGTCGCCCGATCTTCCGGCCGTCGTCGTGAGCGATGTCCGCATGCCCGGGCTCGACGGCTTCGGGCTTCTCGAGGCCGTTCGTACCGTCGATCCGGACATCCCGGTCGTTCTGGTGACCGGGCACGGAGACGTGCCGATGGCCATCAAGGCGGTTCGGGCGGGCGCCTGGGATTTCATCGAGAAGCCGGCGGATCCCGTGCGGCTCGTCGAGACGGTCAGGCGGGCTTTCGCACATCGCAGCCTGATCCTGGAAAACCGGGCTCTCAAGGCGAGAGCCGCCGATCGGGACCCGCTTGCCGGAAGGCTCGTCGGCCATTCCTCCGCGATCGAGCGCCTGCGGCGCACCCTTCGCACGCTTGCGGGGGCCGAGGCCGATGTTCTCCTCCTCGGCGAGACCGGCACCGGCAAGGAAGTCGCCGCCCGCGCGCTCCACGATTTCGGGCTCCGGCAGAATGGGCGGTTCGTGGCGGTCAATTGCGGCGCGATGCCGGAGACCATGATCGAGAGCGAGCTTTTCGGCCATGAGTCCGGCGCCTTCACGGGAGCCCGCGAGAGGCGCATCGGCAAGATCGAGCATGCGAGCGGCGGCACGCTCTTTCTCGACGAGATCGAATCCATGCCCATGGCGGCGCAGATCCGGCTGCTGCGCGTGCTTCAGGAGAGAACCATCGAACGGCTCGGATCGAACAAGGAGATTCCCGTCGATATCCGGGTCATCGCCGCGACCAAGGCCGACCTGACGGAGCTTGCGGGCAAGGGCGCGTTCCGCGAGGATCTGGTCTACCGGCTGAACGTCGTCACGGTTCGCCTTCCGCCCCTTCGCGAGCGGCGGGACGACGTGGCGGTTCTGTTTACCCACTTTCTCGATCTCGCCGCCGCCCGCCAGGCGAGGGCTGCACCCGCGCTGGAGACGCCCTTCCTGGAAAAGCTCCAGCAGCAGGAATGGCCCGGAAACGTGCGTGAACTGCGCAACGCAGCCGAACGCTACCTTCTCGGCCTCGACGAGGACGAGCCGCAGACGGCGACGAACCTCCATGGCGCCCTGACGCTGGAACAGCAGATGGAGATCGCCGAGCGTCGGGTCATCGAGGAAACCCTCGGCCGTTGCGGCGGCCGCATCGGCGCCACCGCGGAGGCGCTCGGGATCACTCGCAAGACCCTCTACCTGAAAATGAAGAAGCACGATCTCGGCCGGACCGGAGCAATCGAAGCGTGATGTTACGCGGATGACCCATCGCGCCGGGAGACGTTACCGTCTTTTCCCGTGATGGCGATCCGCCGGAGGATTTCGCCTGAAAACGGCGTTCTGAAACAGAGAGCGGAGCGATACGGCCCAGTTTGGCATGAATGTTGCATGAGGCTCGTCGGCCGCCCTCGTGGCGGACCCAAGTCCATAGACATCATGTTGGAGGAAACTGATGCTTCGCCATTCTGCCGCCGCGGCGGCCCTGGCCGGTGTCGCCCTGTTTACGGGTGCCGCCTTCGCCCAATCCGGCAAGGTCACCGTCGTGACCTCGTTCTCGAAGGACGTCACCGATCCGTTCAAGCAGGCTTTCGAGAAGGCCCATCCGGGCGTGACCCTCGATGTGCAGAACCGGAACACCAACGCGGGCGTCAAGTTCGTCGACGAAACGAAGGCCAACAACCAGGTCGACGTCTTCTGGGCCTCCGCGCCGGACGCGTTCGAGGTTCTCAAGGGCAAGGGCCTGCTTCAGAAGTACAAGCCGAAGGCCGAGGGCATTCCGGAGAAGATCGGCTCCTATCCCATCAACGATCCCGAGAACTTCTATTCGGGCTTCGCGGCCTCGGGCTACGGCGTCATGTGGAACGACCGCTACGCCAAGGCGAACAAGCTGCCCGAGCCCAAGGATTGGCAGGATCTCGCCAAGCCGGTCTATTTCGACCACGTGGCCATGGCGGCGCCGTCCCGCTCGGGCACGACGCACCTCACCATCGAGACGATCCTTCAGGGCGAAGGCTGGGATCAGGGCTGGCGCACGCTCAAGGAAGTGTCCGGCAACTTCAGCCAGATCACGGAGCGCTCCTTCGGCGTGCCCGAGGCGGTCAATTCCGGACAGGTCGGCTTCGGCATCGTGATCGACTTCTTCGCCTTCTCGTCCCAGGCCTCGGGCTTCCCGGTGAAGTTCGTCTATCCGACCGTGACGACCATCGTGCCGGCGAATGTGGGCGTGATCGCCAATGCGCCCAACAAGGCCGGGGCCGAGGCCTTCGTCGATTACCTCGTCTCTCCCGCCGGCCAGGAGGTTCTGCTCGAGCCGAGCATCCGCCGTCTGCCCGTGAACCCGGCCGTCTACGCCAAGGCTCCTGCCGATTACCCGAACCCCTTCAAGGACTCGTCTCTGGGAGCCCGGGTGAAGTTCGACGTGGACGTGTCGGAGAAGCGCACGAACGTCGTCGACGTCCTGTACGACCAGACCGTTACGTTCCAGCTCGACGCTCTCAAGGCCGCCACCAAGGCCATCCACGCTGCCGAGGCCGCGATCGCCAAGAAGGACAATGCCGAGGCCAAGGCCCTGGTGAATGAGGCGCGCGATCTCGTGGCCGCCATGCCGGTCACCGAGCAGCAGGCTTCGTCGCCTGAAATCGCCGGCGCCTTCACGGGCGGCAAGGAGAAGGGCGCGCGTCAGGCCGAGCTCGAACAGAAATGGGCGGCCTTCGCCAAGGAGCGCTACCAGCAGGCTCAGGCCAAGGCCGAGCAGGCGCAGAAGCTGGCGCGCTGATCGTCGATCGGGCGGCTCGCTTCATCGAGCCGCCCGTCAAAGGCCCTTTTTGACTTTTGAGGAGTGCGTCCATGGCTGGCGCCACCACCGCGGGGCGAGCGCGACTGCCGTTCGCGTCGTCCACGTCTTTCCTGAAATCGTCGGCATCGCCGGGCCAGATCGCCCTGGCCTTCGGGATTGTCCTTTTTCTCGTCCTTTTCCTCATCGTGCCTGTCGGAACGGTGATCTACGTCGCCTTCACCGAGAAGGGGACGGGTGAATTCACCCTCGTCAATTTCCTCGATTTCGCCCGGACGGACCTGTTCATCCGCTCGTTCTGGAATTCCGTCTACGTGTCCGCGATGGCGGTGGTCGTCGCGTCGGTCTTCGCGCTGCCGCTAGCCTACATCACCACGCGCTTCGAATTCCGCGGCGCGATGCTGATCCAGACGCTGGGCTTCCTGCCGCTGATCATGCCGCCTTTCGTCGGCGCGGTGGCGATGCTTCTGCTATTCGGCCGCAACGGGACGGTGAACCTGCTCCTCGACGATTGGTTCGGCATCAAGATCCCCTTCATGGAAGGGCTGAACGGCGTCATCTTCGTGCAGGCCGTGCATTATTTCCCCTTCATCCTGATCAACCTCTCGGCGGCCCTGCGCAACATCGACCGGGCGATGGAGGAGGCGGCGCAGAATCTCGGCAGCTCCGGCTTCCGCCTGTTCCGCCGCATCGTGTTTCCGCTCGCCATGCCGGGCTACATCGCAGGCGCGTCGCTCGTCTTCGTCAAGGTCTTCGACGATCTGGCGACGCCGCTGCTCCTGAACGTCAAGGACATGCTCGCGCCGCAGGCCTATCTGCGCGTCACCTCCATCGGCATCGCGGATCCGATGGGATACGTGATCTCCGTCGTGCTGATCTGCATGTCGATCCTGGCCATGTGGATCTCGGCGCGGGCCATGCGTGGCAAGGATTACGCCACCGTGCAGCGGGGCGGCGGCGGCCTGGCGAAGCGCCGGATGCGGCCGTGGGAAAGCGCCATCGCGTATGGGGCCGTCCTGCTCATCCTGTTCCTGGTGCTCGCACCACATATCGGGCTTCTGCTGCTCTCCTTCGCGACTGTCTGGTCCTTCAGTCCGCTGCCCGACGCCTACACTCTTGCGCATTACGGGCGCGTGTTCGGCGAGAGCTTCGTCTACGTCAAGAACACGATGATCTATGCCTCCATCGCGGGCCTGATCGACGTCGTTCTCGGCACGGCCATCGCCTATCTGGTGCTCAGGACGAAGCTCATCGGCCGCGAATGGCTCGACTGGGCGGCGACCGCCGCGCTGGCGATTCCAGGCGTCGTGCTCGGCATCGGCTACTTACGCACCTTCTACGGCGTGCGGCTGCCCGACGGCACTCCGCTCGCGGCGCTGTGGATCATGATCGTGCTGGCTCTGGCGATCAGGCGCCTGCCTTACGCTCTGCGTGCCTGCTATGCGGCCCTGCAGCAGATCTCGGTCTCGCTCGAGGAAGCGGCCGAGAATCTCGGCGCCACCAAGCTGCGCACGATCCGGCGCATCGTGCTGCCGCTGATGGCGGGCGGTATCCTGGCGGGCTTCGTCACGAGCTTCGCCACTGCCGCCGTTGAGCTCTCGGCGACGCTGATGCTCGTTCAGTCGAATGCGGACGCGCCTCTCGCCTATGGCCTCTACGTCTTCATGCAGTCGGCGGCGGGCCGCGGTCCCGGTGCGGCTTTGGGCGTCATCGCGGTCCTGCTCGTCGCCCTGTGCACCTTCGCGTCCCATCTGATCATCGAAAAAAGTCAAAAGGCCAAAGCGGCCGGGCGCTGACCGCGTCCGGACCTGAGGAAACGACACCCATGAACCAGCCTTTTCCCATCTCGTCGCTCGGGGCGAACGCCGTCGACGTCGACATCCGAAACGTCGACCTGTCCTATGGCTCCAATCATGTTCTCAAGGGCATCAACCTGCATATCCGACCGGGCGAGTTCTTCGCCTTTCTCGGACCCTCCGGCTGCGGAAAGACGACGCTGCTGCGCCTCATCGCCGGGTTCAACCAGGCCGACGGAGGCGAGGTCCTGGTCGGCGGCCGCGACGTGTCGCGCCTTCCACCCTGGAAGCGCGACGTCGGCATGGTCTTCCAGTCCTATGCCCTGTGGCCGCACATGACGGTGAGGCGCAACGTCGCGTTCGGACTCGAGGAGCGGAAGGTCCCGAAAGCCGAGATCGACAGGCGCGTCATGGCCGCGCTGGAACTCGTCGGTCTCGCGCACCTCGCCGACCGGCGTCCTTCCCAATTGTCTGGAGGCCAGCAGCAGCGCGTCGCCGTTGCCCGGACGATCGCCATCGAGCCGAAGGTGCTTCTCCTCGACGAGCCCCTGTCCAATCTCGATGCGAAGATGCGCGTGCAGGTGCGGCGGGAATTGCGCGATCTCCAGCAGAGGCTCGGGCTGACGACGATCTTCGTCACGCACGACCAGGAGGAAGCCAACACGATCTGCGACCGGATCGCCGTCATGAACGACGGCATCGTGCAGCAGGTGGGAACCCCCATGGAGCTCTATGAGAAGCCCGCCAATCTGTTCGTGGCGAATTTCCTCGGCACGGCCAACATTCTGCCGGGCCGCGTGGTCCGGGAGGGGGGCGAGCGCTTCTTCGACATCGAGGGCGGCGTGCGCCTGCCGATCCCGGCGCAGGTGGTCGTGCCGGAGGGGGCCAAGCTGGTCTTCCGGCCCCAGCATGCGTCTTTGGGCAAGGACCGGGCGAGCGATGTCTTGCTGCCGGGCACCATCGTGCACAGCGAGTTTCTCGGTTCGACGCTCCGCTACGGAGTGAGAATCGGAGCCGCGGAGGTATCCATCGACACGCCGTTCCATTCGGGCGAGGCGCTCCACGAGCCGGGTTCCCCGGTGGAGATCGGCCTGTCCCTGCGCTCGGCCCTCTGGCTCGCGTCCTGAGACGACCGATGCGGAAGGGGGCGCCCCCTTCCGCTCTGGCTATCCTGTTCCATCCACATCAGTGCATCGTGCGAAAAAGTGGCCCCGGTTTTTCGCCAGAACGATGTGCTCTTTCCAGGAAGGAAGCATCGGATGGAATCCCAAAAGTGGATTCCACTTTTGGGTCCGATGCTCTAGTACCCAAGGCATGTCCAAGCTGAAAGCCATCATCTTCGATCTCGACGGAACCCTCGTCGACAGCGCGCGCGACCTTCAGGACGCGACGAACGCCCTCTTGGCGGAAGAGGGACTGCGGCAGATCAGTCTCGACGAGACCAAGTCCATGATCGGGGACGGAGCCGCCAAGCTCGTGGAGCGCGCCGTCCTGGCGACGGGAGGCGATGTGACGCGCATTTCGGCGTTTGTTGCCCGCTTCCTCGAGATCTACCAGGCGAATGCCTCCCGGCATACCGAGGCCTATCCCGGCGTGGCGGACACGCTGGTGGGCCTGCGGCGTCTGGGGCTTCCCCTGGCGGTCGTCACCAACAAGCCCCATGCGGCCACCATGGACATCCTGGAGGCGCTCGGACTGCGCGGCTATTTCGACGCGGTGATCGGGGGCGATACGCTGCCTGAGCGCAAGCCGCATCCGGCGCCGGTCCTGATGGCCCTCGGACAGCTCGGCGTGGCGCCCGAGGCGGCTCTCATGGTCGGAGACAATTATCACGACGTGCAGGCGGCCCGCGCGGCGGGCGTGCGTGCCTTCGCGGTCACCTACGGCTACAGCCACAAGCCGCACGCGGAGCTGGGCGCCGATCGTCTCATCGCGACCATGGCCGAGTTGCTCCCCATCGTGGAAGGCGGCCTCGCGGCCTGACTTTTCCGAACGATTGCGTCCCACGGCAGGCTCGCCGATCTGATCAGGAAACGCGCATCATGAGATTGACCCTGGTTCGCCACGGCGAGACCATCTGGAATGCCGAGCGACGCCTGCAGGGGCACGCGGATGCTCCCCTGTCGGAGCGCGGGATCGGTCAGGCCCGGCGCGCGGCCGAATTCTTCGCGGGCGCGCCTGCTCCGAGCCTCGTCGTATCGTCGGATCTGAGCCGGGCGCGTCACACGGCCGAGCTTCTCGGCTTCTCGGCCTTCGCCACCGACCGCCGTCTGCGAGAGATGGATCTCGGCGACTGGACGGGCCTGTGGATCGAGGACATCGAGGCGTCCGACAAGGGGGCCTATCGCGACTGGCGGCTCGGGGCCTCGACGCCCCCTCGCGGCGAGGAATGGGAGCCGTTCTGCGCAAGGGTCGGGGATGCGCTCCGGGACGCGATCGGTCGGTCCGAGGGCGACATCGTGATCGTCACTCACGAAGGCGTGGTGCGCGCGGCCTGCGCGATCCTGGTCGGCCTGCCGCCGTCCCGGCTCGCACCCATTCCCCCGGCGGCCCTCACGATCTTCGACATCGACCGCGCGGCGCCATCATACCCGGCGCGCCTCGTGGCGTTCAACATCGCGCCGTCTCCGGTCGATCTGAGAACGCAGGGCCTCGATCACGCGCCGGTCTGATGCTCCAGCGCATCGTGCGAAAAAGTGGCCCCGGTTTCTCGCAAGAACGATGCGCTCATCTCAGAAGGGAGCATCGGATGGAATCCCAAAAGTGGATTCCACTTTTGGGTCCGATGCTCTCGGCCAAAGAAAAGAGCTGATTCCACTCCGGTGAAATCAGCTCTGGCCTATCCGGTGAAAGCGGACGCGTGACGCGTCCGCTCGTTCTCACGCGAGCATCAGCGCTCGATGGTCTTGTTCCAGCGGTTGTTCCATTCCGGCCGCTTTTCGTTGATCGCGTCCCAATCGAGGGTGACCGCGGTCTTCATGTCCTCGTGGAACTTCTTGAGCTTGGCTTCCGCTGCCGGCGTGGGCGCCTTGGCGTTCACGTTGGAGGGAATGATGTTGCCGTGCTCGAGCGCCTTGCTCTGGGCCTCGGGCGACAGGAGATAGGCGGCCAGCTTCTGCGCCAGCTCGGGCTCGCTGTTGTTGGCGATGACGCACTCGGTCACCATCAGGACGACGGAGCCTTCCTTGGGCTGCGCGTACTCGACCGGGATGTTCTTCTCCTGATGCGCCGCGACGGCGGTGGGCGTCAGGGGGAAGATCGCGGCCTCGCCGGTCTGCACCATTTCGGAGATCTTGGCCGAGCTCGGAATGTATTCGAGCACGTTCTTGCCGATGGTGTCCTTGAACTTCGAGAAGCCGGGCTCGACGTTCTGCTCGTTGCCGCCCTGGATCCGGTTGAACATCAGGAATGCGTGAAGGCCGAAGGAGGACGCTGCCGCCGACTGGAAGACGACCTTGCCCTTGTACTTCGGATCGGCGAGATCCATCCAGGAGGTCGGAGGCGCCCAGCCGTTCTCGTCGAACATCTTCTTGTTGTAGGCAAGGCCCGTCATGCCGAGGTCGATGCCGATCGCCATGTCGTTCTTCAGCCGGGCGCCCGGGGCGAGATCGGCCAGAACCGGAGAATCCTTGACCTTCTCGCAGAGCCCGGCGCCGATCGCGCGCACCATGACGCCGTCGTCGAGGAACATGATGTGCATCTGGGGATTGCCCTTGGATGCCGTGGCCTTCGCCAGGATGTCGGAGGACGTGCCCGGGACGACGACGATCTTCACGTCGTTCGCCTTCTCGAAATCAGGGAAGACGTGCTGCGTATAGGTTCGTTCGAAATTGCCGCCGTTCATGCCGACATAGAGCGTCTTGGTCTGCGCCTGGGCGGCTCCGGTCGCGGTGGTCGCGAGTGCCGCGAAGGCGACAGCCTGCAGAAGTCTGGTCCTAGTCACTTGGATGTTCCCCTTGTCGTTGGCTCTGAAACGCTCCCCGGGCGGAGATCCATCTCCGCTGGGGCGAAACGATCGATGGCGAAAGATTGGATCGGCGTGCGGCTTTCGCCGTCACGGACGAGTTCGGCCAGGACTTCGCCAACTCCCGGCGCGATTTGGAATCCGGCTCCGGAGAAGCCGAATGCGTGAATGAGGTTCGGTGTCGTGCGGCTGAAGCCGATCACCGGGTTCCGGTCCGCCGTCTCACCTTCCGTTCCGCTCCAGAACCGGATCGCATGAGCATGGCGCAACGCGGGAAAAAGCGCTGCGGCGCGGCTCATGATGGTCATGGCGCCGGCACTCGTCGGACGCGAGAAATCCATGTCGGCATTCGCTTCGCCGCGCATGCCGCCGACGATGCAGTTGCCGCGCTCCACCTGGCGCGCATAGATGCCGCCGCCTTCCGCTCCGATATTCACGCTCATGAACGATCCCATGGGTTCGGTGACGATCATGCTCGGGTAGATCTTCTTGAGCGGAACCTGATCCCCGAACGCTTCCGCGAAGCGTCCTGCCCAGGCGCCGGCGCTGTTGATGACGAAGCGCGCCCTGATGTCGATTCCCCTCTCGGCTGACAGGTGGAAGCCTTCCCGTGCCGTCTCGACATGCAGCACGGGCGTCTGTTCGAGAACGTCGGCTCCGGCCCGCCGGGCCGCATGCGCGAAGGCTGCGGACACTAGGCGCGGATTGGCGTGCCCGTCGCCCGGACAGAGCGACGCACCGGCGATGTCGCCTGCGATCCAGGGGAAGCGCTCACGCAGCCGGTTATGCCCGATGAGTTCCAGATCGAGGCCTAGTCCCGCAACCCGGGCGGCATAGGCCTCGAGAGACGCCATCTCGGCTTCGGTCCTCGCCAGCTTGAGATGACCGGAGCGCACGAACTCTCCGTCGATGCCGATGACGTCCTTCAGACGCGGCCAGATCGCATGGGCACGCTGCGACAGGGCGATCTGCTCGGGCGGGCGGCCCTGGCGGCGCACGCCGCCATAGTTCACGCCGCTCGCCTGCGCGCCGCAGAAGCCCTTGTCGAGGAGCACGACGGAGAGCCCCATGCGCCGAAGGGCCAGCGCCGCCGAGCTGCCGACGAGGCCGCCGCCGATGATGGCTACATCCTTGTCGAGGCGGAGGCTCATGCGGTCTCTCCTTCGCTCACGATCGCGAGGGGAAGCGGCTTCACCGGTGGCTGGGCGCGCAGACGGCCCACGGCCGCCACGGGCCGGCCTCCGGCGGCCGCCAGAACTTCGGCGGCGGCGGTTGAACACATGCGCCCCTGGCACCGTCCCATGCCGATTCGCGTGAGCGCCTTGAGACGATTGAGCTCGGATACGCCCTGGTCGCGTGCGGCGTGACGCACCTGGCCCACCGAAATCTCTTCGCAGCGACACAGGAGAACGTCGTCCTCGACGCTGCTCGCCCAGGCGGTCGGGAACGGGAAGGCCGCCTCGAGCACGTCCCGGAACCGGCGAATGCCTTCGAGCCTGCGCTCCAGGTCCGCAACCCGCGCGCGGTCGACGGCCAAACCGGCATCCTCGAGGAGTGCGAGAGCCGCGCGTTCGCCGGCGAGTTCCGCGGCGTCCGCGCCGGCGATGCCGGCACCGTCGCCCGCAATGTAGATGCCGGCCATACTGGTGCGCCCCGCGGCGTCGCGCTCAGGCCGCCAGGCGCGATCCCGTTCGTCGAAAACGAAGCGGCAGCCGGCGAGGTCCGCCAGTTGCGTCTCGGACCGGAGAGCGAAGCCGTAGCCGACGGCATCGCAGGCGAGACGGCGCTCACGTCCGTTCTCGCGCCAGACGACCGCGCCGACGCGGCCCTCACCCTCGATCCGGGCAGGCTCGACGCCGAAGCGGACCGGAACGCCGCGCGCCATGAGTTCGGCCACATAGCGCAGGCCGCGGACGACGACGCCCGGCTGCGACAGCGCACCGCGTGCAAGATGCAGTTTCGCCAGGAACGGTGCCGTATCGAGGACGGCGGCAACCTTGGCTCCGGCTTTCATGTATTGCCAGGCGACGAGATAGAGCAGGGGCCCCGAGCCGAGGAAGACGACATTCTCACCGATGGCGCAGCCCTGTGACTTCAAGGCAATCTGCGCGCCTCCGAGGGTAAAGACGCCCGGCGTCGTCCAGCCCCGGAAGGGAACCACGCGATCGGTCGCGCCCGTGGCGAGGATGAGATGCGTGAACGGAAGACGGCGGTTGCGGCCGCCCTTCATGGTATCGGCTGTCCTGTCGCGGATGTGCCAGACCAGGCTTTCGGGGAAGTAGTCGATCTTGTCCCGGATCCGGTCGAAGGCATGATGGAGAGCAGTCGCCTTGCCGGCTTCGGACCCGTAGAGATCGCGAGGACCGCGTTCGTCCGGAACGAGCCGCTGCCGGTAGATCTGGCCGCCCGCGGACGGCGCCTCGTCGACGACGGCCGGCCTGATGGCGGCGGCCACGAGAGCCTGCGCGGCGCGGATGCCCGCGGGCCCGGAGCCGACGATCAGCGGTTGAAGGGCATCGCTCACGATCGCGGCTCCGAAACGGTTTGGAGATTCATTCCTTCCTCCAGGGGCGTGCTGCAGGCCCGGATGCGACTGCCGTCGGCCGTCAGAACCCAGCAATCCTGACAGGCTCCCATCTGACAGAAGCCCGCGCGCGGCTCCCGCGAGAAGTCGCTGGAGCGCAGGCGGTCGGACTGGGTGAGGATGGCGGTCAAAACCGTGTCGCCCGCTCGTCCGGTGCAGGGCTCGCCGTTCAGCGAGAAGGCGATGGCAGGCAGGTTGTGTCGAGCGAGGCGCTTGAGGAGAGCCATGGTCGTTTCCTTCAGCGCTGTCCGACGAGGATGCGGTCGAGACCGAACGCACGGTCGAGGACGATCATCGCGGTCGCCGTCAGGGCGATCATGAGAGCCGAGACGGCTGCCATCATCGGATCGATGGATTCCGTCGCATACATGTACATGCGCACGGGCAACGTGATCGTCGCCGGCGACGTGACGAAGATCGACATCGTGAGTTCGTCGAAGCTGTTGATGAAGGCCAGCAGCCAGCCGCCGGTGATGCCGGGCAGGATCATGGGAGCGGTGATGCGGCGGAACGTCGTCCACTGGTTCGCGCCGAGCGTCAGGGCCGCCTGTTCGGCGCTGCGGTCGAGCCCCGACAGCGCGGACAGCACGAGGCGCAGCACATAGGGCGTCACGATGATGATGTGCGTCGCGACGAGCCACGCGAAGCTGCCCGTCGCGCCGATGAGCGCGAAGAGGCGAAGGAACGCGACGCCGAGCACGAGATGGGGAATGATCAGCGGCGACAGGAAGAGGGCATTCAGGAAGTCTCTGCCCGGGAACGTGTAGCGGCTGATCGCCAGGCCCGCCGGCACGGCGAGCGCGACCGCCAGCGTCGCGGAGAATGCCGCGAGCCAGATGCTGTTCCAGAACGAGGTCACGAAATCCGGATGCTCGAAGATGGCCTTGAACCAGCGCAGCGACAGGCCGGCGGTCGGCAGGCTCAAGGTGTTCTCGGGCGTGAAGGCGACCAGACAGATGACGACGAGCGGGGCCAGGACGAAAGCCACCACGAGCGTGTGAAAGATGAGGGCGACGGGACCGTTCTTTTGCATGGGGATCACCCGAGTGTCCGGCGCGCGCGAGCTTCGACCATGCGGTTGTAGGCCAGCATGATGCATAGATTCGCGACGAGCACGATGATCGCGATCGTGGCTCCGAGGGGCCAGTTCAGCTCCTGCAGGTATTCGTCGTAGACCAGCGTCGCCGCCATCTTGAGACGGCGCCCGCCGAGCAGGGCCGGAACCGCGAAGGCGCTTGCCGACAATCCGAACACGATGAGGCTGCCGGACAGCATGCCGAGCGAGACCTGGGGCAGAACGATCCGGCGAAGAGCCGTGAAGCGCGAGGCGCCGAGCGTCCAGGCGGCGGCTTCGACCATGGGATCGAGCTTCTGCAGGGCCGTCCAGACGGGAATGACCATGAAGGGCAGCATCACGTGGACGAGAGCGATGACAATGGCGGTTTCGGTGTAGAGGATCTTGGCCGGCGCCAATCCGAGGGCCGCGAGGGCCTGATTGACGAGCCCCTGCGAGCCGAGGAGCATGCTCCACCCGAACGTGCGCACGACGACGGAGACGAGCAGCGGACCGATGATGACGAGCAGGAAGATCGACCGCCACGGATCGCGCATCCGCGACAGGATGTAGGATTCAGGGACCCCGATCACGGCGCAGATGAGCGTCGTCAGGAACGCGATCCGCAGGGTTCTCCAGAAGACGCTGAGATAATACTCGTCCGTGACGACGGCGGCGTAATGGGAGAGCGTGAAGCTGTTCTGGATGCCGGTGGAATAGTCGTAGACGTGAAACGACAGGATCACGGTCAGCGCGAGCGGCAGCAGCACCAGCCCGGTGAAGAACAGGGCGCCGGGGCCAGCGAGCAGCCACGGAACAGATATGAGAGGGGAGCGCCGGGTCATCTTGACACCTCACGCGGCCACGGCATTGCCGGGCATGATGCGCAGATTGGAGGGCGCCCAGTCGAGACCGACGGGAGAACCTTCCTTCGGTGGTTCGTCCCCCTGGTTTGGCGTGGAGACGGTCATCGTGCCGAGAGGGGTCTCGACCGTGAAGAGCCACTGGCTGCCGAGGAAGAAGCGGCTCGCGATGCGGCCGTCGAGACGGCCCGCGCCGGCCGTGCGGAGCAGGATCTTCTCGGGACGGATCGACAGTGTGACCGGCTCTCCGGCCACAATCTCCGGCGCGGCTGCCTCCAGAAGAAAGCCGTTGACGTCCACGGCGCCGGACGCACCGTCGCGGCGCCAGGTTCCGGCGATGAGATTGGTCTTGCCGACGAAGGACGAGATAAAGGCGTTCGAAGGCTGCTCGTAGAGACGGTAGGGCGCGTCCACCTGCGTCATTCGCCCGGTTTCCATGACGACCACCCGGTCGCTGATGGAAAGGGCTTCGGCCTGGTCGTGAGTGACCATGATGGTCGTCGTGCCGACCTTGCGCTGGATCCGCCGCAGCTCGAACTGCATCTCCTCCCGCAGCTTGGCGTCGAGATTGGAGAGAGGCTCGTCGAGCAGCAGGACGGGTGGCGCGATGACAAGGGCGCGGGCGATGGCGACGCGCTGTCTCTGGCCCCCCGACAATTGGCGGGGAAAGCGATCGGCGAAGGAGGAAAGCTGCACGAGCGAAAGCGCGTCGCGCACGCGCTCCGTGCGCTGTGCCTGCGGCACCCGCCGCATTTCGAGGCCGAAGGCGACGTTCTGCGCAACCGTCATGTGGGGAAAGAGGGCATAGCTCTGGAAGACCACGCCCAGGCCGCGCCGGTTGGGCTTTTCATGGGTGATGTCGCGACCGTCGAGCGAGATCCGTCCCCGGGTCGGTTCGACCAGCCCGGCGACCATCTGGAGCGTCGTCGTCTTTCCGCAGCCCGAGGGGCCGAGAAGGGAAACGAACTCGCCCTTGTCGATCTCCAGATTGAAGTCTCGCACGGCAGTGAACGGGCCGAATTCCTTGGAAACCCCTTCGAGTGTCAGGAACGCCATACAATCCTCCGATCATTGCAGCGCCTCAGACCGCAGCCCCTTTCAGCGCAATGCCCAGGCCCAAATCACGGACATGCGCCGGAGCAAGTCAACACTTCGGTTCCGCTTCGCGAAATTTTTTTGAAATTTATTTCAGGTAGCGTAAGAGTGATTTGATATAGAGGTAAGGAATTTCAGTTGGCGGAAGATACTGTATCCGGAGTGAGGCGTTCGCTGAACCTTCTGAAGGTTCTCGGGGCCGGGGATCCCCAAGGCATGCGCCTGACCGACATCGCCGTTGAAGGCGACATGAGCCAGCCCAGCGCCCATCGCGCCCTGAAGGCTCTGATGGCCGAAGGGTTCGTCGAGCAGGTCGAGGCAAGCCGCCGGTACAGGCTCGCCCTCGACTTCTTCGTGCTGGCGGCGCGTGCGGCCCATGCCGGCGGCCTGCGCGGCACGGCGCGACCAGCGCTCCTGCGCCTGTCCTCGACCTTGAGCGACAGCGTCTTTCTGCTGGTCCGCAACGGCTTCGACGCCGTCTGCCTGGATCGCGTGGAGGGTCCGTTCCCAATCCGGACCTTCACGGGCGATATCGGCGGCAAGGTGCCGCTCGGGATCGGGCAGGGCAGCCTCGCCATCCTGTCCTATCTGCCGGAGGACGAGCGCGAGACGATCATCCGCTTCAACGTCCCGCGTCTCCTCGACCGGGGCAGTTTTGACGAGGTCGGCCTGCGGATGGAGATCGAAACCGTGCGCAGGACCGGATTTGCCGGCCTCAATACGGGCCTCATCCCCGGCATGGCCGGTGTCGGGGTGCCTATCCTCGACACGGAGGGTCGCGCCGTGGCGGCGTTGAGCATCGGAACGCTCTCCAACCGCCTGGAGGGGGATCGTCTGCCGCTGGTGGTCGCGCTGCTGCAGAAGGAGGCGCGCGAGATCGGCCGCCAGCTCAACCCGTTCGATCCGACCCTACGCTACCCTGCCCGAAGCCTCGGAACGGGAGCGGCATGACCGCTCGGGCGGGCCGACGGAGGATTGAGCGGGAGGAAACGGGATGCGGGGCGCTGAGAGCGCCCTGTCTTCCTGCCCGGCCGGGGCCGACGGAGGCTCCGGACGATCTCGCGCATCGCGCCGTGGCAGGCTGCTGCAGCACGACAAGTGACGCTATCTCCTGCCTTGCAGGACCGCCGCGCTGTCGTGGGCGGGAAGATCGCCGATCTCCGCCATCTTGTCGTCCAGCTTCTGCAGCATCCGCTCGAACACGTCCGCATAAGCCGGGTCGTCGGCGCGGTTGTAGAGTTCGAACGGATCCTCATCGCAGTCGAACAATTCCCATTCCGGCGGCTCGCTGCTCCCGTGGGCGCCCTCCTGGCCGAGCGGATCGTTGTACCAGTAGATCAGCTTGTAGCGCGCGTCGCGCACGCCGTAATGGGCATAGGCGTTGTGGAATTCGTCCTTGTGCATCCAGTAGCGGTGATAGGCGACCTCCTGCCAATCGGGGCCCGTGGCCTCCTCGAAGAGCGGCTTCAGGCTCGTGCCCTGCATGTAGCTCGGAATGCGCACGCCCGCGTAGTCGAGGAAGGTCGGGGCGAAATCCACGTTGGTGGCGATCTGTCTGGAAATGGCGCCTGCCGCGATGCCTTTCGGATAGCGGACGAGGAAGGGCATCTGGAGCGATTCCTCGTACATGAACCGCTTGTCGAACCAGCCGTGCTCGCCCAAAAAGAAGCCCTGGTCCGACGTGTAGATGACGATCGTGTTCTCGGCCAGGCCGGTCTCGTCGAGATAATCCAGGAGACGGCCGACATTCTCGTCGATCGACGCGACGGTGCGAAGATACCGCTTGATGTAGCGCTGATACTTGAACCCGGCGAGCGCGGCCGGGTCCCGGAACGTGAAACTCCGGCCGGTCTCGGCGTCGATCAGGGTGAGTTCTTCCCCCTCCGTGAGTTCGGGAACCTTGCGGCCGGTCCAGCCCTCCAGAATGAGCTCGCCGACCTCCGATCCGCCTTCCGGCTGGACCAGGCCGAGATCGTCGTAGGTCATGTCCTGGCGGATCCGCATCTTCGCGGCCGCCGCGGCCGCCGCCCGGTTCGCGTAATCGTCCGTGAAGGTCTCCGGGATCGGAAGGTCCTCATCGGCCCAGAGCGAGCGGTGTTTCGGATGCGGCGCGAAGTTGCGGTGCGGTGCCTTGTGGTGGCACATCAGGAGGAAGGGGCGCTCGGTGTCGCGGTCGCGAAGGAAGTCCAGGCATTTGTCCGTGATGATGTCCGTGACGTAGCCGCGTTCGGTGCGCCGCTGTCCCATCTCGATCATCACGGGATCGAAATAGGCTCCCTGGCCCGGCACGACGGACCAGCGGTCGAAACCGGTCGGCTCGTGGGCGGGGCCTTCGCCGAGATGCCACTTCCCGAAGATGCCCGTCTGATAGCCGGCGGCGCGCAAGTGCTTGGCGACGTTGGGCAGGCGGTTGTCGATATGGGTGTCGAGGGTCGTGACGGCGTTCACGTGGTTGTAGGTGCCGGTGAGGATCGCGGCCCGGCTCGGCGTGCAGATCGAGTTCGTCACGTAGCAGCGGTCGAGCCGCATGCCCTCCTGGGCGAGCCTGTCGATGTTCGGCGTCTGATTCAAGCTCTGGCCATAGCTCGAGATCGCTCGCGCCGCATGATCGTCGGACATGATGAAGAGAATGTTGGGTCGCATGGTGTGGTTCACGGCTTTGTGGGTGGCGGTCACAGGAGGAGAGGCAGGACGGGACGACGGACGCGCCGATACGGGCCCGCCCGTTGCAGGCACGGAAGCTGCGGGCCAGCGGCGTTCGCCTCGCGGTCTTGGCGGGACATGGCGTGCAACCTTCAGGGCCCGTTGCAGCGAATGTGCGATCGGCTCAACGGCCGCAACCCGGGCATGGCGGCTTCAAAGGACGTTTCTTGACCCCTGCTGATACTTCATATATGAAAACTAATCAACCACATTTGGAAGATGCTTCCGTCACATGTCCGAACCTGTCCGCAGAACGCTGAGCGTCCTGGAGTTCTTCGCTGGCAGCCCTGGGGAGGCCTTCACCCAGGCTCAGATTGCGGATGCTTGCGGTATCTCGGGCGCCACGCTGCACCGGATCATCAAGACCCTGGAGGATGGCGGCTACATTTTTCGCGACAGCTCCAAGCGCTATCGCTGCAATCTCGTGTTCCGGAAACTGATCGGACTTCCCCCCGAATATTCCGAGGCCCTCGCCAAGGTCGTGTCGTCGATCGTGAAGGAGACGAAGCAGTCGTGCGAGGCCATCGTCGTGCGCGGAAACGAGTTCGAGTGGTATCACAAGGAGGAGCACGCCGAGCTGTCGGTGCAGATCCGCGCGCGCACCGGTTACCGGCGCGGCATGAACGAGCTCGACTCCCTGTCCCGTCTCTATCTGAGCGGCCTCGGATGGGCGGAGGTCGAGCGCCGTTTCGATGTCGATGCGTTCTACCGGACCGGGATCCGTCATGAACTCGTCACATCCGCCGAAGCGCGCAGGATCGTCGAGGCCGCCGATCCACAGGGCGTCGAATACGATATCGAGGGCAACCGGCGCATCGTGCGCCGCTTCGCGACGAGCGTACGAGGGCCGCACGGTGAATGGCTTCACATCCTCAGCATCGCCGAGGCCGCATACCCGCTCACCGACGAGGCGGGTCACGTTCAAAAGAACATCGCCATCCTGAACAAGGGGCGCCAAGACCTCGAGCGATACGCCCGCCAGCTTTCGGAAATCCCGCATGCGGCCCAATAGACAATTCCAAGCACGGTGGCCGCGATGGCCTTGACGCGACGGACCGGTGCCGGTCTCGACCATGTCCGGGCGTGCGCGAAGCCACGTCGGAAACAACAATGATGTTTGCCTGCGGGGGAGGACGCACGTGATGAGCAGATCGATGAGAAACCTGCCGCGGCCTCGGCCCATCCGGCGGTTCGCACCGCCGACGATGGTGGTGTTGAACGTTCTGGCCGTATGCGGCGGGATTCTCGCCTGGGGCGCAGTCGTCACGTTCGGCAAGGTCGTTCTGCCCGGGCCGCTGCAGGTGCTCGGCCGCGCGGGAGAGCTTCTGGCAAGCGGCCAGCTTCCGAAAGATCTGCTCGCCAGCCTCCAGCGGGTTCTGACCGGTTTCGCGCTGGGCGTCCTGCTCGCCATTCCGGTCGGATTCCTGATGGGGTGGTATAAGGTCGCGCGCGGCCTGATCGAGCCCTTCGTCCAGTTTTTCCGGATGATTCCACCCTTGGCCGTCATCCCACTCGCGATCGTCACGATGGGCATCGGCGAGACGCCAAAGGTGTTCGTGATCTTTCTCGCGTCGTTCCTGTCGAGCGTCGTCGCCACCTATCAGGGAGTGGTGAGCGTCGACAGGACCCTCATCAACGCCGCTCGCGTGCTCGGTGCGAGCGACGCGACGATCTTCAGGCGCGTCATTATCCCGGCATCGACGCCCTTCATTCTCGTGGGCATGCGGATCGGCCTCGGATCGGCCTGGGCGACCGTCGTTGCGGCGGAGCTGATCGCGGCGCAATCGGGTCTCGGCTTCCGCATGCAGCAGGCGCAGCTCTTCTACGATCTTCCGACGATCTTCGTCAGCCTCGTGACGATCGGGGCGATCGGCCTCCTCATGGATCGTCTGCTCCTCGGCGTGGAGAAGCGGCTCACCCAGTGGCAGGAGAGACTATGAACACCAAGATCTCTTTCAGGAACGTGTCGCGCCGGTTCGATCTCGCCGGAAGCTCGTTCCTGGCGCTCGACCGGCTGTCCCTGGACGTCGCCGATGGCGAGTTCGTGACGGTCGTCGGGCCGTCGGGGTGCGGAAAGTCCACGGCGTTGAACATCGCCGCCGGCCTCGTCGAGCCCAGCAGCGGCGAGGTCCTCGTCGACGGCCGCAGCGTTCGCGGCCCCGGGCCCGAGCGGGGCGTGATCTTTCAGCAATACGCCCTGTTTCCCTGGCTGACGGTCAGAGAGAATGTCGAATTCGGGCTCCGGATCGCCAGGAAGGGGGCCAGGGAGCGGCGGGAGATCGCGGACCATTTCATCAAACTGGTCGGTCTCGAGCGCTTCGCGGATGCTCTTCCCAAGACGCTCTCGGGCGGAATGCGACAGCGCTGCGCCATCGCGCGCGCCTATGCGGTCAATCCGACGATCCTTTTGATGGACGAGCCGTTCGGTGCGCTCGATGCGCTGACCCGCGTCCAGATGCAGGTTCAGCTGCTTCAGACATGGAGCCGCGAGCGCCGGACGATCATGTTCATCACCCATGATGTGGACGAGGCCGTGTATCTCGCGAACAGGGTCATCGTGATGGCCGCGCGTCCGGGGCGGCTCTACGAGATCATTCCCGTCGATCTGCCCTATCCGCGCACCGAAGAGATCCGGCTCTCGCCGGAATTCACTGCCATCCGCAACCGCGTATGGCATGCCGTTTATCACCAGCCGGCGATGACGGCGGAGGCAAACGTATAAATGCAAATGTACAAATGAAGGAGGAAAGAGGGACATGACCAGCCTATCACGCCGCAAATTCGTCGCAGCTGCCGGTGTCTCGGCCGCGGTGCTCTGGAGTGGAAGCCCGAGGCGGGCTCTCGCGGCCGAGACCGTCCGGATGGGATACATCGCCGATTTCAACGGGGCCAGCCTCGCGGCGATCGCCACCGATCAGGACCTCTGGTCGCAGCAGGGTCTGACACCGGACCTGAAGGTCTTCACCAACGGCCCGATTCAGATCCAGGCCCTCGGCGCAGGGAGCCTCGATTTCGGCTATATCGGCCCAGGGGCCCTGTGGCTGCCGGCCAGCGGCCGCGCCAAGGTGATCTCGATCAACACGCTCGGATTCAGCGACCGTGTCATCGCCCAGGCCGGCATCAAGACCATCGCCGACCTGAAGGGCAAGAAGGTCGGTGTGCCGGAGGGAACGTCGGGCGACATGCTGCTGCGTCTCGCGCTGCAGAAGCAGGGCATGAGGCCCGATGACGTCGAACTCGTGCGCATGGATCCCAGCACGGTGGTCGCGGCCTTCGCCAGCAAGCAGGTCGATGCGGCCGGCATCTGGTACCCGCTCGTGGACGTCATCAAGGACCGCGTTCCAGATCTGAACGAACTCGCCAAGAACGGTGACTTCTATCCTGCGCTCGCCTTCCCGAGCGCCTTCGTGGCGCGGAACGAGGTCGCCGACGATCTGACGAAGAAAGTCGTCGCCGTCCTGAAGAAAGCCAACGATTTCCGGGCGAGCAATCTCGACAAGGCCATCGAGATCACGTCGAAGTTCATCAGCATCCCGGCCGACAAGCTCGCGGTGGAGGCGAAGAACTCCAAGTTCCTCACCACGGCGGACCTCAACGCCCAGACCAAGGACGGAACCGCCGCCGGCTGGCTCACGAAGATGAACGAGATGTTCAAGGATTTCGGCCGCGTGTCGAGCCCGCTGGATCCGAAGGAATATTTCCGGGCCGATCTGTATACCTCCGTCTGATACGGCATCGGAGCGGATCGACGATCCGCTCCGGACGCCGGCTCGAACGGCGCGGCCGAGGGCCAATCGTTACGAAGACGCCAAGAGCTGGAACAAGGAAGACCGTGACCCTATACCTCCCGATCGCCGAGATGCCGGTGAGCATCCTGCTCATCTTGGGGATGAGCGCAGCGGTGGGCTTCATCTCCGGTCTGTTCGGCATCGGAGGCGGCTTCCTGATGACGCCCCTCCTCATCTTCCTCGGCATCCCTCCCGCAGTCGCGGTCGCCACCCAATCGGCCCAGATCGTCGCGTCCTCGACCACCAGCGTTCTCGGGGCGCTCCGGCGCAACGCGCTCGATCACAAGCTCGGCGCCATCCTGGTCGCCGGGGGGCTTGTCGGATCGGCACTCGGCGTCTGGTTCTTCGCCGCCGTCCGGCGGGCAGGTCAGCTCGATCTCGTGATTGTCCTTTCCTACGTGACGCTGTTCACGGTCGTCGGCAGCCTCATGCTGAAGGAAAGCATCCGCGAATTCTGGCACAAGCGGAATGGCGGCGCCGTGCGCCTGAGGCGGCAGGCTGGCCGGCATGCCGCCTATCTCGGCTGGCCGCTGCGGATGCGCTTTTATCGCTCCAAGCTCTACGTGAGCGTCATCCCGATTCTCGGGCTCTCGCTCTTCATCGGCTTCGCCGGGGCTCTGCTCGGCATCGGCGGCGGCTTCATCGTCGTGCCGGCGCTCCTTTACATCTTCCGCGTGCCGACGAATGTGGTCGTAGGCACATCCCAGTTCCAGATCGTCTGCACGACCCTCGTCGCCCTTATCCTGCATGCAATCACCAACCAGGCGGTCGATCTGGTTCTCGCGATCCTGCTCATCGTGGGCGGCGTCTTCGGGGCCCAGTTCGGCGCGCGCATGGGGCGTCATCTGCGGGCGGAGCTGTTCCGCTTCCTTCTCGCTATCCTGCTGCTCGCCGTGGGCCTGCGCTTCGGCCTCGAACTCGTGCTCCGGCCGGACGAGCCCTTCTCGATCACCGTGCAGGAGGTGCGCACATGAGGGCGCTCGGCCTCCTCCTGATGTTCATGTTCGCTGCCGTCCCCGCCGCGGCCGAGACCCTGATCACGTCGCTGTCGAGCCACCGGGTCCTGATCAACTCGAATTATACCGGCACGCAGATCGCGGTTTTCGGAGCCATCGAGCGCGATGCCCAGACAGTCGCCCGGGCGACGGGCTTCGACGTGGTCGTCACCGTCCGCGGCCCCCGGCAATTTCTCACCGTGCGCGAGAGAGAGCGGCTCGGGCCGATCTGGATCAATCAGGACCAGCAGAAATTTCCCTCCGTTCCGGCCTATATCGGCGTGCTGAGCTCCAGGCCCGTTGCGGAGATCACCAGCGATCAGCTGCGCGAGCGGCAGAAGATCGGCCTTCAGGCGATCGTCAACGCCAACGATTTCACCTATTCGGCGGATGGCACGGACAAGCCTTTCCGCGAGGCGCTCCTGCGTCTCAAAATGCAGGAGGGATTGTATCTCGAAGACGAGCGGGGGGTGACCTTCCTCACGCCGGACATCTTCCGGGCCAGCATCCCGCTGCCGGCGATCGCCCCTCCGGGCAATTACGAGGTCGAGGTCACTCTGTTTGCCGACACGGTCATTCTCGCCCGGACTCATACCGATTTCGAGCTGGTGAAGACCGGTTTCGAGGAGCAGGTGGGCGTCGTCGCCCGGGACTGGTCGCTGCTCTACGGCCTGGCGACAGCCGCGATCGCCATCTTCTTCGGCTGGCTCGCCAGCGTCATCTTCCGGCGGGACTGAGGGGTCCGGGCTGACCAAGGGCGGCCGGAGAGCATCGCGGTTCAAGCGATCCGACGCTCTAGCTGCCGCGGCCGGTGGGATTCCTCCGCATCAGGAAGACGAGCGGGATGATGACGATGGCGGCGTACATCATCAGGAGGAAGTTGTCCGCATAGGCGATGCTCGACGCCTGGAGCTGGACCATGCTGTCGAGGTTGGCGCGGCCCGTGGGCGTCTGGAGCTGAAGCAGTGAGCCGTATTCGCGCACGCCGGGGCTGAACGGAGTGAGGTTCGTGACGATTTCCGCATGCATGATCGTCGTGTTCCGGGTGAGCAGGAACGACGTGAAGCTGATGCCGATGCTCGACCCGATGTTGCGCATCAGGCTGAAGAAGGCCGTCCCCTGGGTGCGCAAGGCGGGCGCAAGGGTCGTAAACGTCAGCGTGCTCAGCGGCACGAAGACGAGCCCGAGGCCGAAGCCCTGGATCATGCCGGTGCGGATGATTGCGCCCTGCGAGACGTCGGGCGTGAAGGCGGACATTTCGTAAAGTGCGAAAGCGGTCAGAACGAGCCCGAAGACGATGAGCCAGCGGGCGTCGAGATAACGGATGAGCTGGCCCACGAGCACCATGGAGACCATGGTGCCGATCCCGCGCGGCGCGAGCACGAGGCCTGCGGTCAGCACGGGATAGTTCATGAGGCGTTCGAGGTAGGGCGTCAGCAGCGCCAGCGTTGCGAGCAGGATCGCGCCGATGCAGAAGATGAGGAGCTGGCCGACGACGAAATTCCGGTCCTGGAACATGCGGGGTTCCAGAAACGGCCGCCGCGCCGTGGTGAGATGCACCACGAACATGTAGGCGGCCAGCACCGCCAGGGTCGCTTCGATCCAGATCTCGGTCGCCTCGAACCAGTCGATCTGCTCGCCCCTGTCGAGAAACATCTGCAGCGATCCGATCGCGAGGCTCAGAAGCGCGAAGCCGAAGAGGTCGAAGGGTTGCGGTGCGGCCCGCGGCGGCTCGGGCAGGAAGATGTAAAGGCCCGCCACGGCCAGGAGCCCGATCGGCAGGTTCACGTAGAAGGTCCAGCGCCAGTTATAGGCCTCCGTGAGCCAGCCGCCCAGGGACGGGCCGATGATGGGCCCCAGCATGACGCCGAGCCCGAAGATCGCCATGGCCTGGCCCCGGCGCTCGACCGGATAGGTGTCGAGCAGCACGGCCTGAGCCAGGGGCACCATGGGGGCGCCGAAGATCCCCTGCAGCAGCCGGAACAAGACCATCTGGTCGAGCGACTGCGCCGCGCCGCAAAGGACGGATGCGGAAATGAAGCCCGCCACCGAAATCAGGAACAGCCGCCGTCGCCCCAGGCGGTTCTCCAGGAATCCGGTGGTCGGGGTTACGATGGCGGCGGCGACGATGTAGGACGTGAGCACCCAGTTGATCTGATCCTGAGTCGCCGCCAGGGTGCCCTGCATGTAAGGCAGGGCGACATTGGCGATCGTGGTGTCGAGCGCCTGCATCAGGGCGGCCAGCATGACGCAGGCCGTGATGGCGAGCCGGTTGCTGCCGGCGGAGGCGGCGGTTGGTGCGGGCGCTGCCGTGTCGGTCATGGCCCGCTCCTAAACGCTTTGCCAGATATCACGCCACAACCCGGACAGGGAGCGCTCCTGGCCGGTATCGATCGACACGGTGGCGCTCATGCCCGCACGCAGCTGAGGACCGTCGTCGAGCTGCCGCACGCTGATCTGCACCGGAATACGCTGAACCACCTTCACCCAGTTGCCGCTTGCGTTCTGCGGAGGGAGCAGCGCGAAAGTCGCCCCGCTCGCGGGATTGATGCTCTGAACCTGCCCCTGGAACGTAACGTTGGGATAGGCATCCACTTCGATGGTCACGGGATTGCCGACGCGGACATTCGTCAGGTCGGTTTCCTTGATGTTGGCTTCCACCCAGACGGATGTGGTGGAGACCAGGCTGACCGCCTGCTGTCCGGAACTGAGGAACATGCCCACCTGAATGGTATCAACGTTGGTGACGATGCCGGCGAAAGGCGCGCGCACTTCGGTCAGCCGCAGGTTGCGCTGCGCCGTATCCACATTGGCTTGCGCCTGCCGGTATTGCGGCCTCTGGTCCAGGGGTTCGTCTCCGTCGCCTCCGAGCTGCGCGAGGATCGTCGCCGCCTCCTCGCGCGCCGTCGCGAGGGCGGCCTGCGCGACCGAGAGGTTGCGCTGAGCCTCGTCGAGCTGTGCCTGCGAGGACACCCCCCGCCGTACGAGATCGTGAATGCGGTTGAAGTCGGTCTGGGCGTAATCCAGATTGGCCTGCGCCTGTTTGACCTGCGCCTGCCGGCTGCGATAGGTCTCGATCATCCCGGACAGCTGATCGCGTGTCACGCCAAGCTGCGCCTGCGCGCCCGCCAAGGCAATCCGATACGGTTCCTGGTCGATAGTGAAGAGCAGGTCTCCCTCCCGGACCCGTTGATTGTTGTGCACCGAGATCTGGGCCACGAGCCCCGTGACCTGGGGCGAGATCGATACCGTATTCGCCTGAACATAGGCGTTCTCCTCGGACACGTATCGCCCGCCCGAGAGATAGAACGCCAGGGCAGCCACCGCGACCACCAAAGGTCCGAGGACGAGAAGAACCCGCCGCAGCCACGGGCGACGCTTGCCCTCGGCCGGGGGAGGCGCGGCGTCCTGGGCAGGTTCGGGCGCGACCCGAGGTTCCGGCGGTGGGGCGCCCTCGGGCGCGCGCCGGGCGTAGGAAGCAGTCTGCGCATCGGTCATCAGGCCTTACTCCTGGACATTCGGAAGAGCGGCATGGCCTTAACGCCGGAGAACGGCAATGGATCGTGCCCGCCCGGCCGAATGGGGGAGAGGTGGTTTGGTCCGCACTTCGGGGTGGGACACGAGGGATGGGCCGGGAGGGGAGGGCCGGGAGGGGAGGACCGGCAGGGCCGGCAGGACCGGGAAACGGCCAAGCCTCGCATGAGCGCCCACAAGGGCCAATAGGCTTGGCGTTAACCTTCCCGACAAGGAAACGCCCGGGGAGACGCGAGACGGGTTGATTTGGCGACGCTGACACAGAATTCTGGAGAGGCTGGCGTTATACCAGCGATGGCGGATTGGACGCTGCACGGTCAGTGGCAGTTCAAGGCATGATGCCGCTCCGCCATACCGGTGCGAACCCGGTATGTTCCCCACATTTCATTCTGGAGTAAAGCCTCTGGGCAACCCGCCATGGCTGCGGTTGCTCCGGCGAAGGGAGATTCGGGTTTGCTATGCTGACGGTCTACACGTGCATCGTCTCAAACCACGATCTCCGCCTTGTCGCGCTCGCGGCTCTGGTGTGTGGTCTTGCATCGCTCACGGCCGTCCATCTCCTGCATCACGTCCGGCGGGCGGAGAGTTCCCGGTACAGCCTGTGGCTCAACGTCGCCGCGGTATCGACCGGCTTCGGGATCTGGGCCACGCATTTCATCGCCATGCTGGCCTTCTCTCCCTCCGTGCCGGCTGCCTACGATGTCCCCTTGACCGTCTTGTCCCTGTTCGTCGCTGTTATCGTCACGGGCATGGGCTTTCGCATGGCTTTCGCGCTGGGGGGCATGGGCGCAGGGTGGTTCGGGGGAGCGCTCGTCGGATTCGGCATCGGCGGCATGCATTTTACCGGGATGGCGGCTTTCGATGTCGCCGGCACCGTCTCGTGGGACTGGCCATTGGTCGTCGCCTCCATCGTGCTCGGCTCAATTTTCGCGGGCGCCGCGCTCTCGGTTGGGCTCAGAAGCGATGCGGCGCCATGGAAGCTCTCCGGCGGATTGCTTCTGACGCTGGCGATCTGCAGCCATCATTTCACTGCCATGGCGGCTGCGACCATCACGCCCGACGGCACGATCGAGCCTTCGCCCCTGGCGATTGCGCCCCATTGGCTGGCCGTTGGCGTTGCCGCCGTCAGCCTGGTCATCCTTCTGCTCGCCTGCGCCGCGCTGAGCCTCGATCTGAGAGCGCGCCGACGCGCCGCTCTCGAGATGGAACGGATGCGGGATCTCACTGATGCGGCGGTTGAGGGGCTTGTTCTTTGCGACGGTGAAACCATCGTTTCCGTCAACCGCAGCTTCGCCCGGCTGGTAAACCTGACGCCTGATCAGATCTGCGGAAAGACATTGAGCGCATGCGTGCCCGACGCCGAGAAGCGCAACGCGCTCTTCGACGCCATGGGCCAGGCGATCGAGGGCGATCTGTCGAATGGCGAGGGCGATCTCGTTCCGGTCGAGCTGATCGCCCATCAGATCTCCTATAACGGGCGGCCCCATAATGTGGTGGCTTTCCGCGACCTGCGCGACCGCAGGAATGCCGAGGCTCAGATCCGGTATCTGGCGCATCACGACCCGCTGACCGGGCTCAACAATCGGACGAGTTTCGAGGAGCGCCTGGATCGCGAGATCAAGCTGCATCAGAGAACCGGGCAGAAGCTGGCGCTCCTGTGTCTCGACCTCGACGGGTTCAAGGAAGTGAACGATCTCTACGGCCACGCGGCCGGAGACCGGCTGCTCCGGGACACCGCTGAACTGTTCTCCGCAGCCCTCGCGGAGGACGACATGCTGGCCCGCCTGGGCGGTGACGAATTCGCCGTCATCGCTCCCCACATAACGGACCCGGCTCAAGTCGGGGCCCTGGCCGAGAGGCTGCTGCAGCGCCTCAAGAGCGCCGATCCGTCAAGGGTGCCGGCCGGCCTGCTTTCGGTCAGCGTCGGCATCGCGATCTACCCGTCCGACGCGCCGGACCGCACGGAGCTTCTCTCCAGCGCGGACGCGGCGTTGTACCGCGCCAAGCTGGAAGGCAAGGGCACATACCGCTTCTTCGAAGCCGCCATGGGGGCGCAGATCCGTGAACGTCGCAGCATCGAGAGCGATCTGCGCAATGCCATCGCCAATGGCGAGCTGCATCTCGTGTATCAGCCGCAGGCGCAGATCGAAACCTGCGAGGTGCTCGGCTTCGAGGTTCTGCTGCGTTGGCGGCATCCTGTTCGCGGCACCGTGCTGCCGTCGGTCTTCATTCCGATCGCCGAGGGGAGCGGTCTGATCCTCCAGATCGGTGAATGGGTCCTGCGGCAAGCCTGCCGGGAAGCCGCAGGCTGGCAGCGTCCGCTGAACATCGCCGTCAACGTGTCACCCTTGCAACTGGGCAGTGACGGTTTCTTCCAGGCGGTCCAGGCCATTCTGGACGAGACCGGATTGCCGCCCGAGCGACTGGAAATCGAGATTACCGAATCGGCTCTCATCCGCGACCCTGATCGTGCTCTCGCGGTTCTGCAGAAACTCAAGACGCTCGGCGTCAACATCGCCATGGACGATTTCGGCACCGGCTATTCGTCGCTGTCGAACCTGCAGCTCTTTCCGTTCGACAAGATCAAGATCGATCGGTCCTTCATTCAATCGGTCCACACGAAACCGCAGGCCGCCGCCATCGTGCGCGCCGTGCTGGGGCTCGGGCGAGGCCTGGGGCTTCCCGTCATCGCCGAAGGCGTGGAGACCTCCGAGGAGCTCAGTTTCCTCGGCCAGGAAGGATGCAGCGAGGCCCAAGGCTATCTGCTCGGGCGGCCGGAGCCCATCTCCGCCTTGACGTCGCTCATCCTCGGCGCGGCGGCCGTATCACCCTCGGCCGCGGTGAAGGCGTAAGGGCCCCGCTTGCGCGCCGCAACCCGGTTCCGGATGACCCCGCCGGGCGGATCTGAGCAGGCGGGCTGATCATCAACAACGGTATCGAAATCGCAACATTCCATGCGGGAATGTTGGTGCGCGGGCATCAGGCCTAGCGCATCGTGCGGCCCGCCGGATCTGCACGATGCGCTAAAGGCTGTTAACCCTTCCGAGAAGTCGTCTGCCGCTCTGAGAAAAATCGCTATCTCGGAATGCATCGGTTCCTTATCCTGCAAGCAGACTTTAGATCTGACTATGGCAGATTGGAGCGCTCACCTGAGGTGATGCTTGTCCAAAGGCATGATGCCGACCTGCCGTGCCGGTTAGAGCCCGGTATTCCCCGTGAAAATCCCATTCGTATTCCTCCTGCGACCGAAAGGTACAAGGTGGCGTCATGGACCGGTTTGCCGGCTCTGCTGAAACATCGTTTGCGTCGAACGCATCATGGCTGACTCGTCCCTTCGCAAGCCTGCTCGGCCGCCACGGGGTGGCCTTCCTGGTGCTGGTTCTCGAAGCGTCCCTGGTGCTGACCTTGCTGGCCCTGGCTCTGCCGGCGGCCCTTCTGCAGGTCTACGACCGGATTCTGCCGAACAAGTCCGTGGGCACTCTTGTCGTCCTCGCGACGGTCGTGACGGCTGCCATCGTACTGGAGGCCTTGGTCCGACATGTCCGCGGGCGGATTCTGGCGCGCGTGGCGGCCACGTCCGAGGCGCAGGCGCATCGTCAAGCCATGGAGCGCCTTCTCAGCGCTCCCCTTTCTGCCCTCGAGGCCCACGGCAACGGCTATTATGCCGAGCGCCTGTCCGCGATCGGCGCATTGCGCGAAGCCTGGTCGGGACCCGCTCTGCAGGCCATGCTCGATCTCCCCTTCGCGCTGCTCTACCTGATCGGCATCTGGTATCTGGCCGGACCGCTGGTGCTTGTGCCGCTGACGCTTCTCGGCTGCGTCGGCCTGCTCGCCGCGGTAACCGGACACCGGGTGCGTGGCGCGGCATATGACTTCGCTCAGGCCGAGGAGCGCCGCTTCAACTTTCTCTTCGATGCGCTGAATTGCATCCATGCCATGAAGGGCCTGGGCGCCGAGCCCCTCCTGGAGCGCCGCTACGAGCGCCTGCAGGGGAGCTCCGCCCAAATGCGTCGGGCGTTGAGTCATACGATCTCGACGGGGCAGGAGGCCGGCATGTTGCTGGCCCAGGCGGCGACAGTCGGGGTTGCGGCCTTCGGCTGCCATATGGTGCTCAACGGTCAGCTGAGCGTCGGCGGGCTTGGGGCATGCACGATGCTGGTCGGCCGCACGATGCAGCCTCTGCTCGGCGGCGTGGCGCTATGGTCGCGCCTGCAATCCTTGGCGGAGAGCCGGCGGCGCGTGGCGGAGATCGGAGCCCTTCCGCGGGAGCACCAGGTTGGTCTTCCGGCGCTGAAGGTTCATGCCGGACACATCCTGCTTCGGGACGTCCGGTTCCGGTCGCGCGGTTATTCCAGCAGATTGTTCGAGAACGTCTCGCTGGAGGCCCATCCGGGCGAGGTCATTGGCATCACGGGCGCCAACGGCTCCGGCCGTTCGACATTGCTGCGGCTGATCGCCGGCGATCTCCGCCCGGAGGGCGGCGGTGTCTTCATCGACGGGCAGGACCTCGGCAAGGTCGACATCGGGCCTGCCCGTCAGTCGGTCGCCCTGGTTCAACCCAATCCCGCTTTGGTCCGCGGCACGCTGCTGCAGAACCTCACCCTGTATCAGCCCGAGCTGGAGAGCGATGCCCTGCATTTCGCCACTGAGCTCGGGCTCGATCAGGTGGCGAGCGCGATGCCCGGAGGATGGCATACCCCGGTCGGTGTCGCCGCGACGCCGCTGCCGCGCGGTGCCGAGCAGAGGATCGGCATCGTTCGCGCTCTGGTGGAGAAGCCGCGCATTCTTCTGTTCGATGACACCACGACGCAGCTCGATGCGGACAGCGATACGAAGCTCGCCAGGCTCCTGGCGCAGCTACGGGGAAAGGTGACGGTCGTCATCGTCACGCACCGGCCGTCCACGCTCGCTATCGCCGACCGGGTCTACACCATACGGAACGGATATCTGGAGTCCGAGTCATGATCGAGCACGGGGAACAGCACATGGGCAGCCCCTTGCATATTCCCGAGGATCTGCTGACCCCGTCCGATCTGGCATTCTGCCTTCCCGTCATGCTGTGGGCCCTGGGATGGTCGGGCGGGCCCGACGATCTGCTGGCGGCGCTTCCGCACGCCAAACCGGACGTGGATATCACCGATCTGCGCAACACGTTGGCCGTTCTCGGCTACCCGACCCGAACGGTCCGTTTGAAGCGAGGGGGCCTGGATGCGCGGGGCCTGCCCGCCATGCTTCTGACGCCGGGCAAGGCAGCGGCCGTCCTGTACCGCGACGAGGCCGGGCAGGTCCTGCGATACGATGCCGCCTCCGGAGAGGCGGTGCCTTGCGGGCCGGAGAAATTGCATGGGACCCTGTTGCTCGTGGAAGACGCGCAGGTCCCATCGGCAAGGCAGGGCTGGTTCGCGGGTATGGCGCGGCGCTTCCGCGGCGAGCTGCCGACGCTTCTGAGCATCGGTGGATTGATGGCGCTCCTGGGTCTGGCCGTGCCCGCGTTCACCATGTCGGTCTTCGACACCGTCATCGCCGGCCATAGCCCCGACACGCTGCCCATGCTGGTCGCGGGCGCGGTCGGCGCGATCCTCATGGAGACGGCATTCCGCGTGGTCCGACAGCGCACTCTGCTGCGCATCGCAGAGCGACTCGACCGGCTGGTTACGAATGCCGTCTTCACGCAGCTCATGTCTCTTCCGGCAGCGCTCGTGGAGAGGGCAGGGACCGCCTCACAGGTTTCGCGCCTGCGCGATTTCGCAGCAATCCGCGAATTCCTCACGGGCAGCTTCGCCATCGCCGTTCTGGACATGCCGTTCACGCTCCTCGTCATCGTGCTCATGGTGGCGCTGGGCGGTTGGATCGCTCTCGTACCGGTCGGAACGGCGCTCGGTTTCGCTCTCCTGTTCCTGATCTCCCGCGCG
Source organism: Microvirga sp. TS319 (assembly GCF_041276405.1). NCBI lineage: Bacteria > Pseudomonadati > Pseudomonadota > Alphaproteobacteria > Hyphomicrobiales > Methylobacteriaceae > Microvirga > Microvirga sp. TS319. The sequence goes on from NZ_JBGGGT010000002.1 coordinate 642,800, forward strand.
CCGATGCGCCTGGCGATCGAGCGGGCGGCCCGTGCCGCGCAAGTGCGCGAGGCTCTGGCCGTCGAGGCCCTAGAAGCTGTCAGGACCCTGAAGCTCGGGCGGGCCGAGGAGCGCTGGACGGAACGCTACGCGGCCGCTGCGGCCGCTGCCGCGGTCGCATCGGCGCGGGTCGGCACGCTGGCAGGATCCGTGCTCGCCGCAAGCCAGGCGCTCGTTGCCCTGTCGGGACTTGCGGCCATGGTCACGGGCGTGCTCTCGGTTCTCAACGGCGCCATGAGCGCCGGTGCCTTGATCGCCGGCATGATGTTGATCTGGCGTGTGCTCGGTCCGATGCAGGCCTTCTTCATGATGCTCTCGCGATGGGAGCAGACCCAGGCGTCCATCCGGCAGGTCGACGGGCTGATGGCGCTGGAAACCGAGCGGCCGAATCCTCTCGAGGCGCGGATGGCGCCGCCCGAGCACGGCGCGATCACCTTCCACCGCGTCACCCTGCGCTACCTCCCGCAATCCGAGCCCGTGCTCGCCGGCGCGAGCTTTTCGGTGCAGCCGGGGCAGGTCGTCGCAATCACCGGGGCGGAGGGCACGGGCAAGTCCACGCTCCTGCAGCTGATCGCGGGCCTCTATCGGCCTCAAGGCGGATTGATTCGCATCGACGGACACGACGTTCGCTCCTTCAATCCCGCCGTGCTCAGGCGCAGCATCGGCTGGGTCCCGCAGTCGCCGGGGCTGCTCTACGGCACCGTTGCGCAGAACCTCCGCCTTGCGCGCCCCAGCGCCACGGATGCCGAACTGCGGGCCGCCGCCGCCGAAGCCGGCGTCCTCGAAGCGATCGAGGCGTTGCCGCATGGTTTCGACACGCGTGTCGGCGATAATTACAGCGGCAGGCTGCCCCGCAGCATTTTGCTGCGGATCGCCCTTGCGGGCGCATTGCTTCGCGATGCTCCCATTCTGCTCCTGGACGAGCCGGTCGCCGGTCTCGACGACGCGTGCGCGAAGGCATTCACCGACGTGATCGCTTCGCGGCGCGGCCGCTGCACCATTCTCATGGCGACGCACCGGCCGAGCCACATTCGTCTGGCTGATCGCGTTCTGCGCATTCGCGAGGGAGTGGTGGAGGAGGTCGAACCGCAGATGCCGCCCGTCGCTCCGCGCCCGGCGAGAGCCGCCATCGGCGCATCGGTCGCGGGCGCAGCCTTCGCCCATTCAACAGCATCGAACGGCACGAGAGGCAGCCGATGACTCTGACGACATCAAGCGCCGATACGCGCGCCTCGACGTTACTCCTGCCGCAGGCAAGCCGTGTGTCCCGCCCCGATAGTCACGTGCTGGCGCTGGAAGAGCTGCGCATCCACGGATTGGAGCGGGCAGTCGTGCTGGGAGCGGGACTGCTCGTCGCGGCGACCCTGGTTTGGGCGTCGCTGACCCGCATTCCCGAAGTCGCCGTCGGCTTGGGCGAGATCGCGCCCGCGATGGCACTTGCGCCGGTGCAGCACTTGGAAGGCGGCATCGTCCACGAGGTGCTCGTCACCGAAGGGGAGATGGTCGAGGCGGGAGAGCCGATCCTGCGCATGAACGATGCAGCCGCGCAGGCTGAGTTGTCTCAGGCGAGACTTCGCCTCGAATCCCTGCAAATGCAGTCGCAGCGCCTGATGGCGGCGGCGGACGGAAACGGCAGCGCCCTGGAGTTCGGCAGCCTTCGCAGAACCTCCGTCGCCGCAGCGACTTTCAGTGGGGGGGCGAGCGATGCTCCGATGCTCACCTCCGGCCCCTTCGCGGCGCCACAGCGGGCCGCACTGGACTCGCGGCTGCGCTCGCTGTCCGATCGCATTGCGGTTCTGACGGAGCAGGCGGCTCAGCGGCGCAGCGACCTCGCAACCCTTTCCGGGCAGATCGCGTCCATTCAGGAGCAGATGGATCTGCACGCCCGGGAACTCGGCATCCGCGAAGAACTGGCCGGCAACGGACTGACGACCCGCCTGTCCGTGCTCGAGGCGCAGCGTCTCTTCATGAGTGCGAAGGCCGAGCATGAGCGACTGAACGGGCAGCATGTCTCGGCTCAGCGCGGTCTTGCGGAGGCGGAGGCGCGGATCCACGAAGCACAGTCCGCCGCTGTCGACGAGGCGCGGCAGGAGGCGGCCCGCGTCGCGCTCGAGATCGCCGAGACGGCGGAGGTCGTTCGCAAGCTCGAAGATCGCGCCGAGCGCACCCTGGTGCGCGCGCCCATCGATGGAATCGTGCGCGGGCTGACCGTGCACCGCCCGGGCACCGTGCTGCCGCCCGGCGGCCTTGTCGCCGAGATCATGCCGCAGGATACGCCGCTGGTGGTGGACGTACGGCTGATGCCGCGCGACGTCGGCTTCATCAAGGTCGGGCAGACCGTGCAGGTGAAGGTGCAGGCCTTCGACTATTCTCGCTTCGGCTCCGTCGAAGGTGTCGTGGAGCGGGTTTCCGCAGGCACGTTCCTCGACGAGCAACGCCAGCCTCACTACCGCGCGCGGATCTCGCTGAAGCAGCCATATGTCGGCCACGATCCGCACCTGGCTCGCCTTGCAGCGGGCATGACGGCTCAGGCGGACATCACGACAGGCCACAAGACTGTGCTGCAATATCTGCTCAAGCCGATCTATTCAGCGATGGCCGGATCGTTTCACGAGCGCTGAGAGCCTCCCATGACCCAGCAGATCGACCCGACCATCCCCTTCGACGCCAGCGTCATCGACGAGGAAATGCTGCGTGCGCTGCGCGCCGTGCAGCGCTCGCTCTCGCAGGGAGACGGCGGCGCCAGCGGCATTCTCGTGAGCGGCATCGCCACGGCCGCGATGGTCGCAACGGTGCAGGGTGGCGCGCAGGGCGGTTTCGTCCTCGGACCGGATGGCGCCCCCGCGCCCGAGGCATTGCCGACATACGCACGGCAGGACGAACCCCTGAAGCCCCTGGACCCCGCGCTGTCGAACCCGTTGTCGATCCCGCAGGATTTCGCACTCCTCGAGCTCCTCGCGCCGAACGTGTCGGCGCCTGCATCCGCGATCACGATGCTCAGGGGCGCCGGCCCCCACGGCTCCTCCGACGCCGTTTCGCTCGATCAACCCAGCGCGCCCGCGGCTGTGCCGGTGATACCCGCCGCCCCGGGCGTATCGCCCAAGCCTCCCGTGGTGACGCCGCCGCCCGTGGTCCGTCCCCCCCAGGATCAGCCCGACGTCACGGCCGAAACGCCGATCGCGCAGGCGGCCGATGCGGAAGGCGACGAGGACCAGGCGATCGCTCTCCACTTGACGGTTGCCCTGACCGATACGGACGGTTCGGAGACGTTGACGGTCAGGATCCTGGGTGTTCCCGACGGAGCGGTTCTGTCGCACGGTCACCGGGAGCCGGATGGCAGCTGGAGCGTCGATCCGCGCGATGTCGCAGACCTGACCCTCACGCCGCCGCACGACTTCTCCGGCCGCATCGAACTGACGATGCGGGTCACCTCGCACGAGCGCAGCGGCAGCACGGCGGTCTCCGAGGCATCCTTCGCGGTTCATGTGGCTCCGGTTGCCGATGCTCCCGGCGTGAGTGTCGCCGATGCTCATGGCCGTGAGGACGAGGTGGTGTCCCTGGCCGGCCTCGGCGGCAGGCTGAGCGACATCGACGGCTCGGAAACCTTGAGCTTCGTGCTCAGCGGCGTGCCCACCGGCGCGACCCTGAGCGCCGGGACGAATCTCGGCGGCGGCCGCTGGGCACTCACCGAAGGGCAGCTCTCCGGCCTGACCCTGACGCCTCCGGAAAACGCCTCCGGCACTTTCACCATGACGCTCACCGCCGTGGCCACCGAACGCGTCGGTGGCTCCAGCGCCAAGACCTCCGCCACGTTCACCCTCATTCTCGATCCGGTCGTGGACGATGGCACCATCGGCGGCTCCAGTGTCGGCGACGAGGATCAATGGATCGCCCTGAAACCCACCTTCGCCATGACCGACAGGGACGGTTCGGAGACATGGTCCGAAACCACGATGGTCTCGGGCGTGCCTGCCGGCGCCCTGCTCAGCCAGGGTAGGGAAGTCGCCCCGGGCGTCTGGGAGGTATCGACCGCCGCGCTGCAGGCGGGGCTCGTGTCGATCAAGCCGCCGGCGGACAGCGACAATGATTTCAACCTGACGCTCAAAGCGACCCTGACGGACACGGCGAACGGAGTGAGCGCAAGCCGTGAGGTGAGCGGCCGATACGGGATCGAGGTGACGGCGGTCGCGGACGCACCGAGCGCCACGGCGAGCGACGTGGACGGGAAAGAGGATCAGGCGATCGCCCTCAAGCTGACGGCGGCGCTGACGGACACCGACGGCTCGGAGACCCTGTCGGTGGTCATTCTGGGCGTGCCGGATGGCGCTTCGCTCTCGGCCGGCCACCGGGCCGCCGACGGCAGCTGGCATGTCGATCCGGCCGATCTCGCGGGCCTCACGCTCACGCCGCCACGGGATTTCTCCGGCACCCTCGATCTCACCCTGCAGGCGACCTCCCGCGAGACTGCCAACGGAGCAATCGCCACCACGCGCTCCCCCTTCCAGGTCCATGTGGATGGTGAGGCCGATGCGCCTCGCGTCGACGCGCGCGAGGTCACCGGACAGGAGGATGAGCCGATCGCCCTGAACCTCGCGGCCGCGCTCGTCGACACCGACGGGTCGGAACAGCTTTCGTCCGTGACGATCACGGGCGTTCCGCCGGGAGCATCCCTGTCCCGCGGCAGCCGGTCGCCCGACGGCACCTGGGTGCTCGATCCCTCCGACCTGCCGCACCTCGTTCTGACGCCGCCCGAAAACTACTCCGGCACGCTGAGCCTCACCGTGCACGTGACGTCGCGGGAAACGGCGAACGGCTCCCTCGCCACGACGGATGTGCCCTTCAAGGTGCATGTCAACGCCGTGGCCGACGAGCCTGAGCTGCGAGCGGACGGTGTCGCGGGAAAGGAAGACGAGGCCATTGCGCTGAAGCTCGAGGCGAAACTGACGGATACCGACGGATCGGAAGTGCTGTCGATCAGGATCCTGGGCATTCCCGACGGAGCGTCTCTCGATCACGGAACGCGCATGGCCGACGGCACATGGGTGGTCGATCCGGCCGATCTCGGGAGCCTGAAGATCACGCCGCCGAAAGATTTTTCCGGCACGATCGACCTGACCTTGGAGGCGACGGCGCGGGAGGGTTCGAACGGCTCCGTCGCGACGAGCCGCACGCCTTTCCAGGTTCAGGTGGAAGCGGTCGCCGATGCGCCCGAGATCACGGCCAACGGTGCATCCGGCCAGGAAGACGAGAGCATTCCGCTGAACCTGTCGACGCGGGTGGCCGACAGAGACGGATCGGAAGAGATCGCGTCCGTGGTCATTCTGGGCGTTCCGGACGGCGCTTCGCTCTCCGCCGGCCACCGGGCCGCCGACGGCAGCTGGCATGTCGATCCGGCTGATCTCGGGAGCCTGAAGATCACGCCGCCGAAAGATTTTTCCGGCACGATCGACCTGACCTTGGAGGCGACGGCGCGGGAGGGTTCGAACGGCTCCGTCGCGACGAGCCGCACGCCTTTCCAGGTTCAAGTGGAAGCGGTCGCCGATGCGCCCGAGATCACGGCCAACGGTGCATCCGGCCAGGAAGACGAGAGCATTCCGCTGAACCTGTCGACGCGGGTGGCCGACAGAGACGGATCGGAAGAGATCGCGTCCGTGGTCATTTCCGGCGTTCCGGACGGCTTCTCCCTGACCCATGGCACGCCTGTCGGACACGGCGCGTGGCGCATCGATCCCGCGGAGCTGTCGCAGGTCGCCATCGTTCCGCCGAAAGACTATTCGGGCACGTTCAACCTGACCATCGAGACGACGTCCCGCGAAATCTCCAATGGCTCGCAGGCGTCGTCGACGAGAACGTTCCCGGTTCGCGTGGAAGCCGTTCCGGACCAGCCGACCGTGGGCGCCCATGATGCCTCGGGCAAGGAAGACACGCCGATCGCCCTCAAGCTGACGGCGGCGCTGACGGACACCGACGGCTCGGAGACCCTGTCGGTGGTCATTCTGGGCGTGCCGGACGGCGCCTCGCTCTCGGCCGGCCACCGGGCCGCCGACGGCAGCTGGCATGTCGATCCGGCCGATCTCGCGGGCCTCACGCTCACGCCGCCACGGGATTTTTCCGGCACCCTCGATCTCACCCTGCAGGCAACCTCCCGCGAGACCGCCAACGGAGCAATCGCCACCACGCGCTCCTCCTTCCAGGTCCATGTAGACGGAGTGGCCGATGCCCCGTCCGTCACGCTCAAGGACGTGTCCGGCGACGAGGACACGTCGATCTCCCTCAGGCTGATGGCGGCGCTGACCGACACGGATGGCTCGGAGACCCTGTCGGTGGTCATTCTAGGCGTTCCGCCGGGAGCATCCCTGTCTCACGGCGCCCGCCAGCCGGACGGTACCTGGGTGCTCAATCCCTCCGACCTGCCGCACCTCGTTCTGACGCCGCCCGAAAACTATTCTGGCGACATCCGGCTCACCGTTCACGCCACATCCCGCGAGAGCGACGGCGATACGGCCTCGACCGAAAAATCGTTCACCGTCACGGTAAATCCCGTCGCGGACGCACCGAGCGCCACGGCGAGCGACGTGGACGGGAAAGAGGATCAGGCGATCGCCCTCAAGCTGACGGCGGCGCTGACCGACACCGACGGCTCGGAGACGCTGTCGGTGGTCATTCTGGGCGTGCCGGATGGCGCCTCGCTCTCGGCCGGCCACCGGGCCGCCGACGGCAGCTGGCATGTCGATCCGGCCGATCTCGCGGGTCTCACGCTCACGCCGCCACGGGATTTTTCCGGCACCCTCGATCTCACCCTGCAGGCGACCTCCCGCGAGAAAGCGAACGGCCACGAAGCGACGACCGAAGTCGAGTTCCAGGTGGATGTCGATGCGGTGGCCGATGCGCCTCGCGTCGACGCGCGCGAGGTCACCGGACAGGAGGATGAGCCGATCGCCCTGAACCTCGCGGCCGCGCTCGTCGACACCGACGGGTCGGAACAGCTTTCGTCCGTGACGATCACGGGCGTTCCGCCGGGAGCATCCCTGTCCCGCGGCAGCCGGTCGCCCGACGGCACCTGGGTGCTCGATCCCTCCGACCTGCCGCACCTCGTTCTGACGCCGCCCGAAAACTACTCCGGCACGCTGAGCCTCACCGTGCACGTGACGTCGCGGGAAACGGCGAACGGCTCCCTCGCCACGACGGATGTGCCCTTCAAGGTGCATGTCAACGCCGTGGCCGACGAGCCTGAGCTGCGAGCGGACGGTGTCGCGGGAAAGGAAGACGAGGCCATTGCGCTGAAGCTCGAGGCGAAACTGACGGATACCGACGGATCGGAAGTGCTGTCGATCAGGATCCTGGGCATTCCCGACGGAGCGTCTCTCGATCACGGAACGCGCATGGCCGACGGCACATGGGTGGTCGATCCGGCCGATCTCGGGAGCCTGAAGATCACGCCGCCGAAAGATTTTTCCGGCACGATCGACCTGACCTTGGAGGCGACGGCGCGGGAGGGTTCGAACGGCTCCGTCGCGACGAGCCGCACGCCTTTCCAGGTTCAGGTGGAAGCGGTCGCCGATGCGCCCGAGATCACGGCCAACGGTGCATCCGGCCAGGAAGACGAGAGCATTCCGCTGAACCTGTCGACGCGGGTGGCCGACAGAGACGGATCGGAAGAGATCGCGTCCGTGGTCATTTCCGGCGTTCCGGACGGCTTCTCTCTGACCCATGGCACGCCTGTCGGACACGGCGCGTGGCGCATCGATCCCGCGGAGCTGTCGCAGGTCGCCATCGTTCCGCCGAAAGACTATTCGGGCACGTTCAACCTGACCATCGAGACGACGTCCCGCGAAATCTCCAATGGCTCGCAGGCGTCGTCGACGAGAACGTTCCCGGTTCGCGTGGAAGCCGTTCCGGATCAGCCGACCGTGGGCGCCCATGATGCCTCGGGCAAGGAAGACACGCGGATCACCCTCGACATCTCGGCCGGGCTGACGGACACCGACGGATCCGAGGTTCTCTCCATCGTGATCCAGGGGCTGCCCGCCGGGACCAGGCTTTCGGCCGGCGTGGAGAACGCCGACGGCAGCTGGACGCTGACGCCCGCGCAACTGCCCGGCCTGACGATGACCCCGCCCACGAATTGGAGCGGCACCCGCACCATCACGGTGGTGGCTCATTCCCGCGAGACATCGAGCAATCTGGAGGCCACCAACAGCACCACGTTCCAGCTTGATGTGGATGGAGTGGCCGATGCCCCGTCCGTCATACTCAAGAACGTGTCCGGTGACGAGGATACGGCGATCTCCCTCAACCTCAAGGTCAGTCTGGTCGATACGGACGGCTCGGAGACGCTGTCGGTGGTCATCTCGGGCGTCCCCCACGACGCGGTGCTGTCTCATGGCACCCGCCAGCCGGACGGCACCTGGAGCGTCAATGCGTCGGACGTGTCCAAGCTGAAGCTGACGCCGCCGCACGACTTCTCCGGTGACATCCGGCTCACCGTTCACGCCACATCCCGCGAGAGCGACGGCGATACGGCCTCGACCGAAAAATCGTTCACCGTCACGGTAAATCCCGTCGCGGACGCACCGAGCGCCACGGCGAGCGACGTGGACGGGAAAGAGGATCAGGCGATCGCCCTCAAGCTGACGGCGGCGCTGACCGACACCGACGGCTCGGAGACGCTGTCGGTGGTCATTCTGGGCGTGCCGGATGGCGCTTCGCTCTCGGCCGGCCACCGGGCCGCCGACGGCAGCTGGCATGTCGATCCGGCCGATCTCGCGGGCCTCACGCTCACGCCGCCACGGGATTTCTCCGGCACCCTCGATCTCACCCTGCAGGCGACCTCCCGCGAGAAAGCGAACGGCCACGAAGCGACGACCGAAGTCGAGTTCCAGGTGGATGTCGATGCGGTGGCCGATGCGCCGGGATTGCGCGTGAGCCCGGCCGTCGGTGACGAGGATATGGCGATCCCGCTTCACGTGTCGGCATGGGCGACGGATCGCGACAATTCCGAGCGCATCGTCGGTTTCCATCTGATGGATGTGCCCGAGGGAGCCGTCGTAATGGCCGGGGGCGTTGTTCTGGAGAGAGACGCTAACGGCACGATTCTGGTGCCGCCGGGCGCGATCGATACACTCACCATCACGCCGCCTCCGCAATCCGATGTCGATTTCACCTTGCGCGTTTCCGCCATATCGGAGGAGCCGAACGGCAGTCGCGCGGAAAGCGCTCCGATGGATCTTCCGGTCACGGTTCGCGCCGTGGCCGACATGCCGACGATGCTCACCCCCGGCGCCAGCGGCTTCGAGGATACCGAGATACCCCTCGACCTGAGGGCCGCGACGGTCGACACCGACGGATCGGAGACAATCACCTTCGTCATCTCCAATCTTCCGGCCGGCGCCATCCTGTCCGAAGGCACGTATCGCGGTTCCGGGATCTGGTCCTTGACGGCTGAGGAGGCCGCACGCGTCACGCTTCTTCCGCCTCCGGATTTCTCCGGCTCCATCCCGCTGACCGTCACGATGATTGCGCAGGAGCGCAATGGCGGTGACCAGAAGGTGAGCACGATCGTCTTCCCGGTCCAGGTGGACGCCGTGGTGGATCGTCCCGCGGTCGGCGGACTCGACGGCAAGACCGGCGACTGGGGAACCATGCACGGCACGGAGGACAAGCCGATCCCCCTCGATCTCGATCCGGGCCTGTCCGACAGGGACGGATCGGAGAAGGTCGTGGGCGACATCATCGTCAGCGGGATCCCCGAGAGCGCGGTTCTGAAGCTCGCCGACGGAACGGTGATCCTTCCCGACACGGAAGGGCGCTACCGGATTCCCTCCGACCACATGGAAGGCGTGACGCTGACCATGCCCCTCAACAGCGACAAGAGGGAAACGCTGACGATCGAAATGACCATCGAGGACCACGGCGGCGTCCGGGCGACGATCGGCGGTCACATGGTGGTCGATCCGCTCGGCGATGCCGATCCTCCGAAACTCGAGGTCGGTCCGTCAAGCGGGAACGGCCATGTCAGCATCGACGCGGAGCAGGGCTGGATCCCGCTTCACATCGCGGCGGAGCTCACCGACAAGGACGACTCCGAGACCCTCTACATGATGGTGCAGAACGTGCCTCGCGGAGCTTCGCTCTCCGACGGTAGTCCTGTCGGCAACGGAATATGGCTGGTGCCGGTGGCGTCTCTCCCCACCCTCGCCATTCGACCCGGCGCCCGCCAGTATGGCAACTTCGACCTGCAGGTGACCGCCATCGCGGTCGAGCGGGAAGGCGATCGGGAGGCTTCGACGAAGCCTCTGACCGTCACCGTCACCGTGCCCGAAGGCGCAGGCGACGGTGGAGGCGGCGAGGGCGGCGGCAGCGATGGTGGAGGCGATGTTGGGGGCGGCGGAACAGATCCAGCATCCAAAATCGCGCAACCGCCGACATTGACGATCGGGCACGCGACCACGACGGAAGACAATGCGGTCGCATTGTCGATCAAGGCCGAACTCGCGGATTCCGATCACGGCAGAGAAGCGCTCGGCATCCGCATTCAGGGGGTGCCGGAGAACGCACGCCTCTCGGTCGGCCTTCAGGACCCCAAAACGGGCGACTGGCTGCTGAGGCCCGAGGATCTCGCGAAGGTGGAGCTCGTTCCTCCGCCCGATTTCGCCGGCACGATCACGCTGATGGTCACGGCGGTCTCTCAGGAGGCGACAGGGAGCCAGGCGTGCACGACGAGCCCGCTTGAGATCGTGGTCACGCCCGTTGCCGATGCGGCCGTCATCAAGGCCGCGCCCGCCAGGGGCTTCGAGGATCAGCCGGTCGATCTCAATCTCGACATCCGGACCGGCGACAGCGATGACAGCGAGACCATCACATCCATCATCCTGTCCGGTCTGACCGGAGGCGCGCGGATCGCGGACGGTCCCGGCATCACGAACAACGGCGACGGCACATGGACCGTGCACCCTGACCATCTGTCGGGCGTTCAGGTGATCCCGCCTCCCAACGGCCATGGCCATTTCGAAGTGACAGTCCGGGTCACGACACAGGAGACCGCGAACGGACACGCGACCACCACGACGAAGACGGTCGCCTTCGATGTCGCGCCCGTGGCCGATGCACCGACGGTGATCGTGAACGACGCGTCCGGCAGGGAAGACGGTTCGATCGATCTGCATCTCTCCGCGCGGCTCAACGACACCGATGGCTCGGAAGTGCTCTCCGTCGTGATCGAAGGCCTGCCTCCAGGCGCACGGCTGACCGCAGGCGTGAACAACGGCGACGGCAGCTGGACGCTGACGCCCGCTCAGCTCTCGGGCCTCAAGCTGATCCCGCCCGCCGATTGGAGCGGCACGATGGATCTGACCATGCATGCCCATGCCCGCGAGCGTTCGAACGGCTCAGTCGAGTCCCGCAGTGCTCCGTTCCAGGTGCAGGTCGAGGCCGTGGCCGACGCGCCCCTCGCGAGCGCCCGCGACGTGTTCGGTGACGAGGACACGGATATTCCGCTCAACCTCTCGGCCTCCCTGGTGGACCGCGACGGCTCGGAGACGCTGTCGGTCGTCATCACGGGGATTCCCGATGGGGCGGTGCTGTCCCACGGCGAGCCGCTGGGCAACAACAGCTGGAGCGTTCCGCCGTCCGCGCTGTCGCATCTGACGATCACGCCGCCGCACGACTTCTCCGGCCGGATCGAGCTGTCGCTGCAGGTGACGGCTCGCGAGAAGAACGGCAGCACGGCGACCTCGGAGGCCTCCTTCGTGGTTCAGGTGGGCGGTGTCGCAGATGCGCCGAGCGTGACCGTGGTGGATGCTCACGGGCGGGAGGACACGCCGGTGTCTCTCGATGGGCTCGGCGGCGCCTTGAGCGACATCGACGGCTCGGAGAGCCTCGCCTTCATCCTCAGCGGCGTGCCCGAGGGCGCCACGCTCAGCGCCGGCACCGATCTCGGCGGCGGCCGCTGGGCGCTCACGGAAGCCCAGCTGTCCGGCCTCACCCTGAACCCGCCGACGAACGCTTCGGGCAGCTACACGCTGACCCTCACGGGAATCGCGACGGAAAAGGCAGGCGGTCCCGGCGCCTCGACTTCGGCCACCTTCACCGTGACGGTCGATCCGGTGGCGGACAAGCCGGTCGTCACGGCAAGCAACGTGGTGGGGCAGGAGGACGAACCGATTGCCCTCAGGCTGACGGCCGCTCTGACCGACACCGATGGTTCGGAAACTCTGTCGATCCTTTTGACGGGCGTGCCCGAGGGTTTCACGCTGTCGGCGGGCGTGAGAAACGCCGATGGCAGCTGGAGCCTGTCCGCGTCGCAGCTCGCGGGGCTCACCCTGAACCCGCCGGATGATTTCTCCGGGTCGCTCAATCTGACGCTGCATGCGACGGCAACGGAAAGCGCAACGGGCGATGCGATCACGACCGAGGCACGGTTCCAGGTGCAGGTCGAGGCCGTGGCCGACGCGCCCCTCGCGAGCGCCCGCGACGTGTTCGGTGACGAGGACACGGATATTCCGCTCAACCTCTCGGCCTCCCTGGTGGACCGCGACGGCTCGGAGACGCTGTCGGTCGTCATCACGGGGATTCCCGATGGGGCGGTGCTGTCCCACGGCGAGCCGCTGGGCAACAACAGCTGGAGCGTTCCGCCGTCCGCGCTGTCGCATCTGACGATCACGCCGCCGCACGACTTCTCCGGCCGGATCGAGCTGTCGCTGCAGGTGACGGCTCGCGAGAAGAACGGCAGCACGGCGACCTCGGAGGCCTCCTTCGTGGTTCAGGTGGGCGGTGTCGCAGATGCGCCGAGCGTGACCGTGGTGGATGCTCACGGGCGGGAGGACACGCCGGTGTCTCTCGATGGGCTCGGCGGCGCCTTGAGCGACATCGACGGCTCGGAGAGCCTCGCCTTCATCCTCAGCGGCGTGCCCGAGGGCGCCACGCTCAGCGCCGGCACCGATCTCGGCGGCGGCCGCTGGGCGCTCACGGAAGCCCAGCTGTCCGGCCTCACCCTGAACCCGCCGCATGATTTCTCCGGAACGCTCAATCTGACGCTGCACGCGACGGCAACGGAAAGCGCAACGGGCGATGCGATCACGACCGAGGCGCGGTTCCAGGTGCAGGTTCAAGGCGTGGCGGATGCGCCGCTGCTTCAGGCCAACGACGTCACCGGCGAGGAGGATCATGCGATTGCGCTGAATCTCTCGGCGGCGCTGAGCGATACGGATGGGTCGGAACAGCTGTCCTCCGTCACAATCTCCGGATTGCCGGACGGCTTCGTCCTTTCGCAAGGCACGATGAGCGCGAACGGCACGTGGCGGGTGTCTGCGGACATGCTGTCGGATGTGCGGCTGATCCCGCCTCAGAACTGGAACGGAACGCTGCACCTGACGCTTCATGCCACGAGCCTGGAGACCGCATCGGGCAGCACCGCGACGTCATCGGCTCCCTTCACGGTCACCGTGGCGCCCGTCAATGACGCACCTGAAGTCTCGCTCACGGCCCCCGGCCATTCGGATGCGGGCTCTCATGCCGTCAGCGCGATCGGCGGCGTGCAGGCGGAGGATGTCGACAGCACCCATCTTTCCGGGGCGACCGTCACTCTCTCAGGAGGACATCCGGGCGACAGGCTCGATTTCGAAGGGTTCGCGCTCCATCACGAGAGCGGCCATGTGATGATCGGCGATACCGGCATCGAGCTGGTCGGGGGCGGCTACGACCCCGCGACCGGAAGCCTATCTCTCAGCGGCAGCGCCCCGCCGGACACCTATGCGGCGGTGCTGCGCGCGCTGGTGCTGGAGAACCCGGACGGAACGGGCCTTGCTGCCGGCACCCGGAGCATCGGGGTGACGCTTGTGGATCAGGAAGGGGCCGCTTCGGTTCCGAAGACGGTTGACGTGATCGTGGACGACATGGTGCCAGATCCCGTCGGGACGGGCGAGCAGGGCTTTGCCGCGGCCTCGCTCGAACCCGCGCAGGATCACCTCGGGTCCGATGTCCTTTTGCTGATCGCAGAGAGCGGAGGTGAAACGACCGATACCGGCAGCCTGTGGACGGAGCATCTCGATCAAGGTCCCGATCACGCCGCCGTGCCGCATGCACCGGCCGATCTCGATCATCTGGGATCCGATCAGATTCAGCCGATCAACGATTTTCACGTGGAGATCGGGCGTGTGAACTGGTCCTGACGGGAGCGCGAAGGGGCCGCGCGTTCCCGCCGCCGGATCAGGCGGCGCCATATGGCTTGAGCTCAATGGGAGAGGTGGAACCGGCTCTTCGCGCGTCCGGAGGCGATTACTGGTCAGCGGCAGATAATGGCGGAGGGAGCGGGATTCGAACCCGCGATACGGTTTCCCGTATACACACTTTCCAGGCGTGCGCCTTCAACCACTCGGCCACCCCTCCGACGTGGAACTCTCCCGAAGGCGAAACCTTGTTCGCACCCTGTGCGAACCGGCGAGTTCCCTGCATCTCTGCGGAGCGCTCCTGTAGCTCCAAAACGGTCCCGATGGCAAGACCGAAGTGAAGAAAGTTTCTGCGGGGTGACTTTGCGGCACCTAAAAAACGCTCTAGATAGTTCCCTCTGTTTAGGGGGGCTCTTGTGAAATTCCTGGCGCGTAGTGTGGGGCTTCTATTGGTCGCGGCCGGTTTCATCGGCTTGGTGATCGATGGAACGCGATCCATCGTCAATCACACGATCTCCTTCGTCTCCATCTCGAGCGCTGCGGGAACCCTGTTCCCGGACGGGGCGGCAGGCTTCGAGGGGCAGGTGGCGGCGCGCACCTATCCGTGGCTGTGGGATCCCTTCGTGAGCCAGCTGCTCCAGCTTCCCGCCTCGGTCACAGGCTTTGTCGTCGGCGTTCTGCTCCTCTGGCTCGGCCAGAAGCCGCTCGAGCCGATCGGACATTTCGCGGGCCGCTGATACGGGTTCGCGGCAGGGTGAGGGACCAAGCCCCTCGCGCCGGGGCTAGGGAAGGCCTACATAAGGCGGGTCACAGGAGAGGTCTCCATGTTCCGCTTCCGCAAACCCCTCGATCTTCCCACGCGCGAAGAGGCCTTGCCGGGCCGCGCCACTGAGATTCCCACCGCCGAAACCCATTTCATCAACGGCCATCCCCTGAAGCCGCCCTATCCCGAGGGAATGCAGAAGGCGCTGTTCGGGCTCGGCTGCTTCTGGGGCGCCGAGCGCAAATTCTGGCAGATGGGAGACGGCATCTGGGTGACGGCCGCGGGCTATTCCGCCGGCATCACACCCAATCCCACCTATGAGGAAGTGTGCACCGGCATGACCGGGCACAACGAGGTGGTGCTCGTCGTCTTCGATCCCAAGAAGACGTCCTACGAGGCGCTTCTGAAGTCCTTCTGGGAGAACCACGATCCGACCCAGGGCATGCGCCAGGGCAACGATGTGGGCACGCAGTACCGCTCGGGGATCTACGTCTTCGACGATGCCCAGCGCAGGGCCGCCGAAGCCTCGAAGGCGGCCTATGCGGAGGCCCTTGCGGAGCGCGGCTACGGCCCCCCCACCACCGAGATCCTGGATGCCGGGCCATTCTACTTCGCCGAGGATTATCACCAGCAGTATCTGGCGAAGAACCCGAACGGCTATTGCGGCCTTGGCGGCACCGGCGTGTCCTGCCAGATCGGGACCGGCGTCGCGGCCGAATAGGGCGCAAGCCCGGACAAGGAGGGCGAGCGCCTCCGGGCGCCCGTCAGGGCGCCGCAAGGACGCGGCGGCATTCCTCGGGGAGCTGCGCCATCGTCAAGGGCGGGCGCGGCTTGCCGGGCTTCGGGTGCAGCATCTCCGGCGTGAACCAGGCGGCGAGATCCGCCCCGCACCCGTCGCCGCTCGGCGGCGGATCCTGATCGGAGCAGGCGGCGTCTCCCGCCGGGCAGGCGATCCGGATGTGGAAATGGTAGTTGTGGCCCCATGTGGGACGCACTTTTCTCAGCCAGCCTCGGTCCTCTCCGGCCTCGCGGCACAGCGCTTTCTTGATGGCCGGGTTCACGAAGACGCGCGCGACGTCCTTCTCCTTCGCGGCCGCGCGGATGAGGGCCGTGTGCTGCGGCGTCCAGGTCGCCGGATCCACGTCGAGCCAGTCGCCGCGCACGACATTGGTGGCGGACATCTCCTCCCGCTCGACCCGCGACAGGCGGCGATCGGGCATGGGGGTGAGCCACACATCCGCATCGAGACCGATCTGGTGGGAGGCGTGGCCCGTGATCATCGGCCCGCCGCGCGGCTGTGACATGTCGCCGACGAGAAGGCCGGGCCATCCGTTGACGTCGGGCATGCGCGCAGAGAGGCGCTGCAGAAGTGCGACGAGCCGCGGATGACCCCAGTTGCGGTTGCGGGACAGGCGCATCACCTGCCAGGTCTCCCCATCGACCGGGAGCGCAGCGGCCCCGGCCATGCAGCCGCGCGCATAGCTGCCGATGGACTCGGATTGAAGAGAGGCCGGGACCGTGCTGCGCCCGAACAGTTCCTTGGCGGCGAGCTTCGGATCGCTGGGGTTGGCGAGCGGCGGCAGCGGCTTCGGGGACAGCGTGCCCTTGTCCTGGGCGAAGGCACTGTGAGCGAGGCCTGAGGCCCCGAGGACGAGGGCCGCCGTGAAGGCGAGAGAGCGAATCGGGTTCATGCGGGGAGGCTAGCGCATCATGGTGGGAAAATGGATGTGGCTTCGTCGCGACCGATGCACCACGGGACGCGCCCCTTGATGCGCCTCTCCCGCAATTACCGGTCTTATGCCGGTGATTGCGGTTGATTGAAGCGCCGCGCTTTCGCTGCCGGGATCAGTGACGCGGCTGCGGCCGGCCTTCGCCAAGAGCGCGCTGACTGATATGGCCGGGCCCCAGGGTGCGCTTGTCGTGACCGTTGCCGGTGCGCCGCATGGTTGGCTGGTAGCGCGGCATCGGCCGCTTGGCGCGTGGCGCGCGGCGCGCGCGCCCCGCGAAAGGCGCGAAAGGCGCAAGCACGAGACCTGCCACCGCCGCGCCGATGCCGGCCAGAACGGCCGCTGTCGCGAAGGGGTGGAGCTGCGCTTCGAGCAGCAGGCTCGTCTTGCGCGGCTCGCCGGGCAGGGACGAATACATGTCGCCGTCCTCGCGGGCGCGATAAAGGTTATCGCGCATCTGACGGCGCTCGGGTTGGTTGGTGGTCTGGGAGCCGTAGCCCGTCACCTCCATCGCCTTATCGAGCAGGCGCGGTGCGACCTTGCCCATGGCGCCGATCATCCAGCCGCCGAAGCCGATGGTGAGTTCGCGCCGCTGGTGCTCGGACGCGAAGACGATCGCCTTGGCGACCAGGTGAGGGTCGTATGTCGGAGGGGGAACGGCCGTCTCCTTGTCGAGATAGTTGCGGGCATGCTCCACGTAAGGCGTGTCGATGGAGGAGGGCTTGATGAGGGTCACCGCAATCGGCGCACCCTGATCCTCCAACTCCATGCGCAGCCCGTCGGTGAAGGCCTTCACGGCATGTTTCGACGCCGAGTATGGGGTCTGCAGGATCATGGTGCGCTCGGACAGGACGCTGCCGACATTGATGATGGTGCCGCCGCGATTGCGCAGGTGCTCCGCCGCGATCAGCGAGCCGTTGACCACGCCCCAGTAATTCACCTCGAAGAGCTGCCGCTGATCGTCCAGAGGGATCTTGTCGACGGTGCCGTAGAGAGCGACTGCCGCGTCGTTCACCCAGGTGTCGAACCCGCCGAACGTGTCGATCGCAGTGCTGGCGATCCGTTCGAGATCCTCGCGCTTGCTCACATCCGCCGGCACCGCGACGGCGCGGGTGCCGTTGCGGCCGAGTTCATCGGCGACCTTGCGCAGGGCCTCCTCGTTGCGGGCTGCCAGCACGAGGCCCTTGGCGCCGCGCGATGCAAAGTGGTGCGCTGTCGCGAGGCCGATGCCGCTGGACGCGCCCGTGATGACGATCACTTGCTCCTCGACCGGCTTCTGGCGAACGGGCATGGCGATCTCCTTCGTTGTCCCGGGCAAAGCGAAGGTCAACGTGAGGGTCTTGGCGCGGTTCCTATGGCAGCGCTTGAGGAAACAGGCGTTCACGGATGCGGAAAGCGGTGGCCGGTCACGGTTCATTCCCGCCGTGATCATCGTTCATGCCGCCATGAGGGACAGGAGCTCTGACGTCATTCCCGTCATCGCCGCGCAGGCGGGGGGCCGTCAGCACGACCTGCGGAGGATGAGCACAACGATCCTTCGCAGTCCCATTCTGCACCGTCAGCGATGATGGATCCCGAACTCCGCTGCGCGACCACGGGATGACAGGGGTGCGTCAGATGTGGGTGGTCGTGACGAGCGCGGCCGTGACGAGAGAGTGGCTCAAAGCCTTGCGGTGCTTGGAAAAGCGCTTTCGAAAGGCTCAATGCCGCCAACCGGAACGGCTTCTGTGCGGGAGCGTTGCCTTTAGACTTTACCGATGAAGGGAGCGAAAGAATGGAGACGACGGTACAAAGCAGTGATGTCCGCGAAACCCATAACCTGATCGCCAGCGACAAGGTGGAGGGGACCCCGGTACGCCGCTCGGATGGCGAGAAGATCGGGACGATCGAGCGCGTGATGATCGAGAAGCGGTCCGGCAAGGTCGCCTATGCCGTCATGAGCTTCGGCGGCTTCATGGGGCTGGGCGAGGAGTACTACACGCTGCCCTGGAGTGTTCTGAAATACAACGTCGAGCTCGACGCCTATGAGCTCAATCTGTCGGAAGATCAGCTGCGCGGGGCTCCGCGCCGGACGGCCGAGGGGCATGATGCTTCCTACGACCGGGAGTGGGAGGAACACGTCCACCGCTACTACAATGCCACGCCCTATTGGGGCGACAGCGATCCCATGAGCACCGGGCGCTGAGTTCGAGATTGAGCTTCCCATAAGAAAAATCGCCCGGCTTTCACCGGGCGATTTTTATGCCTCTGCGTCGGGCGGCGAGGAGACCCCTCTCCCGACGCATGGGGCTGTTTGGCTTAGCGCTTGCGGGCCTTCGAAGGGCTCTTGCGGGCGCTGGTCGAACGCTTGGCCACCTTGCCGGACTTCTTCGTCGCGGAGGTGCGGCTGGACGCGGCGGCTGCGCGCTTCGTCGTCTTGGGGGCGGCCTTCTTGGCAGAAGACTTCGCCGTGCTGCGAGCCGTGGACTTCGCGGTGCCGCGGGCCGTGGACTTTGCCGTGCCGCGGGTAGCGGACTTGCGAGCCGGAGCCGAACGGGCCGTCGAGGCGCGAGCGGTGGTCTTGCGAGCGGTGGTCTTGCGAGCCGTGGACGTGCGAGCGGCCGACTTCTTGGCGGCCGACTTGGGAGCCGACTTCGCAGCGGTCTTCTTCGCAGCGGTCTTCGTCGCGGTGGACTTCTTGGCCGCCGTCTTCTTGGCCGCAGACTTCACGGCCGACTTGGCCGAAGTCCTCTTAGCCGCGGTCTTCTTGGCAGCGGTCTTCGTGGCAGAAGACTTCGCAGCCGACCTCGTCGAGGTCTTCTTGGCTGCCGTCTTCTTGGCAGCGCCCGTCGTGCCGGCCTTCTTCGTGCTCTTGCGAGCCGACGAGGTGCTGGCCTTCTTCGCGCTGGTCTTGGAGCCTTTCTTGGCTCCGCTTCTTTTCGTGGTGCTGGTCGCACCGGTGTCACCCGTGAACAACGCTGTCAGCGGGTTCTTGTTGTCTGTCGGCATAGCCGCCTCCTTCAAGGGCCTTCGCGTGCAACCGTCACGCTTGCAAGGCAACGTCGTTATACCAAGCGGGTTCCGAATAACGGAAAGTGTAGAAAGTAGAATCCGTACTTTTTCTGTGGATACTTAGGTCGCGCGAACACCCTGAACTTGCGCGCCCAGGAGGCGATAGAAGGCGTGCGATCCGACATGAAGCGTCTCTTCTTTCGACTCTTCAAGATCACTTCGGATCTAACAGACTAGTTTTCATCGCTACTTTAAATGCTAGTTAAATCAATTACTTAAAGGTGCGATGGTCGGCATCTTCGCGCCTCCGCGGCATCGTCCGCGCAAGCGGAACGATTCTTCTCGAAGACGTGCGAGGGTCGCATCGGCGAGCTGTCGTGACGCCGTTTCTCGAGGGTGAAAATTTTTTCGGCGGACGGCGCAAAAATGTGCATCGCAGAGGTGACGAAGATGCGCGTCGATGCGTCATGTGCGCAGAGAATCACCTCGCGCTCGCCCTAACGTTGGGAGAGGACGCGGAAGCCATCGGCGCAATTCATGCGCGGCGCAGACGCGGCAACCTGACTCCCACCCGACCCTTCACGCGGTGCGCGAGGCGCGGTAAGCGAGAGAGCATCCTTCAGCTCTCCGTGGTTCGCCTTGTCTCATCGTCATCTCATTGCCGTCATCGCCTGGATGACCGGCGCACTCCTCGCCTTCTCCGCAACGGCCGTCGCGGTTCGCGCGCTCGCGCCGGACTTCTCGGTTTTCGAGATGCTGGCGGTCCGCAACCTCGCGGGCGTCGCGATCCTGCTCGCCCTCGCAGGAATCAAACCGGAGCTGAGGCACGGCCTCAAACCGCGCCGCTTTCCACTTCATCTCGCGCGCAACGTCCTGCATTTCGCGGGGACCGACGGATGGACTTTCAGCCTCACGCTTCTGCCGCTGGCGACCGTCTTCGCGCTCGAGTTCACGTCGCCCGCTTGGGTCGCGCTGCTGGCGATCCCGCTGCTTCAGGAGCGAATGACCTTGGGGCGTTTCGTGGCCGTGATCCTGGGTTTCGCCGGTGTTCTCGTCATCCTACGCCCCGGTCTGGAAACCTTGCAGCCGGCCAGTTTTCTGATGCTGGGCGTCGCCTTCTCGTTCGCGCTCGTCGCCATCATGACGAAGCGCCTGACCCGAACCGAGAGCACCTTCTCGATCCTCTTCTTCATGAACCTTCTGCAACTGCCCATGAACCTCGCGGGAGTCGGCCGCGCCTTCTGGCTCGCGGTCACGCCTGCTCATATCCTGCCGCTCGTCGGCATCTGCCTGGGTGGTCTCCTGTCGCATTACTGCCTGACCAACGCCTATCGCCGCGGGGATGCGAGCATGGTCGTGCCTCTCGACTTCATGCGTATTCCCCTGATCGCCTTCGTCGGTTGGCAGCTCTATGGTGAGCCGCTCGATCCTTATGTGTTTCTCGGCAGCGCCTGCATCATCGTCGGCCTGCTCTACAATCTGAACCGCGAGGCGAAATCGTCATGACCTGGTCGCCCCAGCAGGATGCCGCTTTGAAGGCCGTCGCCGATTGGCTGCGGCGGGGCGATCGCCCCGTGTTCCGTCTCTTCGGTTATGCGGGCACCGGCAAGACGACGCTTGCGCGTCACGTCGCCGAGGGCGTCGACGGAGAGGTGACCTTCGGCGCCTATACGGGCAAGGCGGCGCTCGTGCTGCGCAACAAGGGCTGCGCCGATGCCTCCACCATCCATTCCATGATCTATCGCTCGCGGGAGGGAGATGAGAACGGGCCGCAATTCGTCATCAACCGCCAGAGCCAGGCCGCCAAATCCGACCTCATCGTGATCGACGAATGCTCCATGGTCGACGAGGAATTGGGGCGCGATCTTCTGTCCTTCGGCAAGCCGGTCCTCGTACTCGGCGATCCGGCGCAATTGCCGCCCGTGAAGGGCGGGGGCTTCTTCACGGAAGCCGAGCCGGACGTGATGCTGACGGAGGTGCACCGCCAGGCCACGGACAACCCCATCGTCCACCTGTCCATGAAGGTGCGGGAAGGCGGCAGGCTCGAACCCGGGACCTATGGCGCGAGCCGCATCATCCGCCGTCGCGAGATCGATGCCGACACGGTCATGGCGGCCGATCAGGTGCTCGTGGGTCTCAACAAGACGCGCCGTCTCTACAACACGCGTCTGCGCGAGCTGAACGGCTATCGCGATCCGATGCCGGCCGCAGGCGAGAAGCTCGTATGCCTGCGCAACGACAAGACCAAGGGCCTGCTCAACGGCGGCACGTGGAGCATCCACGCCCTGCGCGGCATCCGCAACGACTTCATCCGCATGGACGTGGTGTCCGACGACGATGCGCGCCGCAGATCCGTGGAGGTGGCCGTTCACAAGGCCTTCTTCGAAGGGACCGAGGAGGAGGTGCCGTTTCCCCTGAGACGGGAATCCGATGAGTTCACCTACGGCTACGCGCTGACCGTCCACAAGGCTCAGGGCTCGCAATGGGACGACCTCGTGCTCTTCGACGAATCCTATGCCTTCCGGGAGCATCGCAGCCGGTGGCTCTACACGGGCCTGACCCGCGCCGCCGACAAGGTGACCGTCGTGATGTGAGGCAAGCCCGGGTGCGGATCCGGACTCAAAGGGAACCCGCACCAAGCTGAGCGCTTATATGTCAAGCTGAACCGTAAACGACGAGGCTTCGACGATGCTGAAATGGGCGCTGATCTTCCTTGTGGTGTCTCTGATCGCCGGAGCATTGGGCTTTACGGGCGTTGCCTCCGGAGCCAAGACGATCGCCAAGATCCTGTTCGGCCTTTTCCTTCTCGTCTTCATCATCCTCCTGCTTCTGGCCTGGAGCGCGGGACAGCTTATCCTTTAAGCTAAGGACGGCGCTCCGCGCAGGGAGCATATGCGCCGAGCGCATGAGGCCCTTGCTTCCAAAGCAGTACTTTCCGCTCGTCGGGGCCTTATGAGAGTGTCTCCTTTTTTACATTTCGTTGTGCCGGGTTGAAACTTTATGTCTCGCTGGCGCACTGAAATCTTCTTTCGTGAAAGAGACGCCATGAAACGCCGTGCATTCCTCCAGGCAGCCGCCATCGGCGCGGCTGCCGGAACCATCGCCAAACCGGCTATCGCGCAATCGGCTCCCGAGATCCGCTGGCGCATGACCTCCGCCTTCCCCAAATCTCTCGACACGCTGTTCGGCGGCGGCGAGACCTTCGCAAAGCTCGTGGCCGAGGCGACGGACGGCAAGTTCCAGATCCAGCCCTTCGCGCCCGGCGAGATCGTCGGTGCTCCGCAGGCGGCCGATGCGATCGCGGCGGGCACGGTCGAGATGGGCCACACCTGCTCCTACTATTACGTCGGCAAGGACCCGACCTTCGCGATCGGCACCAATCTGCCCTTCGGACTGAACTCCCGTCAGACCAATGCCTGGCTCTATCACGGCGGCGGCAACGACCTGCTCAACGAGTTCTATGCGAAGCATAATCTCTACGCTCTGCCGGCCGGCAATACCGGTGCCCAAATGGGCGGCTGGTTCCGCAAGGAGATCAAGACCGTCGAGGACCTCAAGGGCCTCAAGATGCGCATCGCAGGGCTCGCCGGCCAGATCGTGGCGAAGCTCGGCGTCATTCCGCAGCAGATCGCGGGCGGCGACCTCTACCCGTCGCTCGAGCGCGGCACCATCGACGCGGCCGAGTGGGTGGCGCCCTACGACGACGACAAGCTCGGTCTGAACAAGGTCGCGCCGTTCTACTACTATCCGGGCTTCTGGGAAGGCGGACCGGCGATCCATATGTTCATCAACCTGCAGAAGTGGAAGGAGCTGCCGAAGCCCTACCAGGCCGCCATCCAGGCCGCCGCGGGCTACGTGAACGTGGACACGCAGGCCAAGTACGACGCCAAGAATCCGGCGGGCCTGCGCAACCTCATCGGCAACGGCGCGCAGCTTCGTCCGTTCTCGCAGGAGATCATGGAAGCCGCCTACAAGGCCGCCAACGAGATCTATGACGATATTTCGGCCAAGAACCCGGACTTCAAGAAGATCTACGAGAGCTACAAGGCTTTCCGCGGCGAGGAATATCTCTGGTTCCAGGTGGCCGAATACGCCTACGACACCTTCATGATCCGCGCCCGCGCCCGGGGCTGATCGCGAGCCTCATCCGTGAGGACGAAAGGGCGGGCCGCCGGTGCCCGCCCTTTCTTTTTGGGGAGGGCTCACTGCCCCTGGAAGGCGGACGTGTCTCCGCCCGCGAGCTTGGTGGCGTAATAGGCAATAGTCTGCGAGTAGACTTGCGACTTGTTCCAGGCGCGAATGGCTTCGAAATTCGGTGTGCCCGGCGACCAGTCGCCGCCTCTCGCCCAGCCGTGCGCCTTCAGGTAGTTCGCTGTCGAGGCCAGCACATCGGCAGGGCTGTGGAGCAGGTCGGCGCGTCCGTCGCCGTCGAAATCGACGGCGTACTTCACGTAGTTCGAGGGCATGAACTGCGTCTGTCCCATCTCGCCCGCCCAGGCGCCCCGCATCTCGTCGGGCGTCAGATCGCCCCGGTCGACGATGCGCAAGGCATCGAAGAGATGCGCCTGGAAGAATTCCGAGCGGCGGCAATCGTAGGCCAGAGTCGCGACGGAACGGATGACGGGGAGCTTGCCCTTCACCGCGCCGAAATCGGTTTCCAATCCCCAGATCGCGATGAGGACGGGCGCCGGCACGCCATAACGCTGTTCGATCCGCGAGAGCGTGCCCGCATGTCTCTTCAACATGGCGGCGCCGCCTTTCAGGCGGGCAGGAGACACCATGCGCCCGGCAAACTGTGCAAAACTCTGCTTGAACACACCCTGACCACGATCCCGGTTGATGATGCTTTGATCGAATGTCACACCCGATAGGCCTTGCCTGACCGCTTGGGGCGAGATGCCTCGCGCGACCGCTTCCTGCTGGATGTCGCCGAGCCACTTCTCGAAACCTGCGGGATCGCGGCAGGTGGCCGCGAAAGCCTGCCCTGCTGCAAGAAGAAGGGTTGCAATGACAGAGACGCGCGCCAAAGCCCTCATGTGCTCTCTCCCAGATTCGTTCGGTTCCTGAGCGAGGTAGGGCCATTGGCGGGCAACTCAAGGCCACGGCTCGACAGGCAACCTGCGCAGTTCTCAGGCGTTGCTATCTGCAGGACGAAGTTTGAGGATCATCGGGATATGGGCAAGAAGCTTGCGCTGCTTTCCGGAGCCGCAGTTCTGGCGGTGCTCTCCGGGATTCCGGACGCGTATGCCGCAAAGACCCGCGTCGAGACCTCTGCTCATCCAGCGGATGAGATCCAGGTGCGGTTCGATCCTCAGGCGCGTCAGACCCGCGTGGCCGGCTCCGTCGGTTCGGACCAGTGTTTCGCGTTCGCATTGCCGCAGGAATGGCATTCCATGACGGGAGGATTGGACACGCGCCTGAAATCGACTCTGTCCGATGCGGAACTGCAGGTGAGCCTTCGTTCCTCGCATGAGCTCCGGGGCCTGCCGCAGCCGGATCTGACGAGCCGCGATGCGGCGCTGCTGCAGCAGGATTATGAGAATCTCCTCGGGCGTCCCGCGCAATCGGTATCCCTGGCTTCCCTGTCTCCGGGAGCGAGCCGGTGGTCCGCGACTTGGATCGATGCCAATCTTCCGGGCGGTCCCATGACCGTCGAAGCGTTCATCGTTCCCCTGTCGGAGGACTGGGTGCTCGAACTTTCCTTTTCCCACCTCAACGCCGAGGGAGAATACAATGCCCTCTCGCGGAGCCTGCTGACCGGCCTGAGCGTGCATGAAGGAGGGCGATGCGCCGGCCATGCGGCCTTCCGAACGGACCGGGCGACCGAATGAGAACCGGCCTTCGTGGAAAAGACCGGAAAGACGACGGGCGGCGTCCGTAGGAACGCATTTTCCGCTTGTGCTCCTGCACGCCAGCGCATCGTGCGGATCCGGCGGTCCGCGCGAGCGAAAAGTGGACCCGGTTTTCGCTGACGCGGCCCTCCGGGTCCGCTCGCAACGATGCGCCGTTTGCGCCGTTTAAGGAGTGGAGCATCGGATTGGATCCCAAAAGTGGGTCCACTTTTGGGTCCGATGCTCTATGGTGAAGCCTCCCTTTCTCCTCTCATTCTCCTCCCGTAAAAGCTCGTTTCTTGCTCACTCGCTATACAAAGCTCGTCCCGGCCAATTCTCCGCTTGCGATGGGGATCGCGGTCGGGTGCGTCGCCGCAGCGACGGGTGTGCGCCTTGCCCTGTCGGCGGTCATCGGCCCCACGGCTCCCTTCATCACCATGTTCCCGGCCGTTCTGATGGCAACGGTCGTCGGAGGGCTCGGGCCGGGGCTGCTGGCCATCGCCTTGAGCATCGCGGTGGCCTGGTTCTTCTTCTTTCCCCCGGGTTTGGGCTTCGGTTCATTTTCGGCGCCCGACGTGACGAGCGTCCTTTTCTTCACCTTGGGAGCCCTGCTGATGGTTCTCGTGGCCACGGCCATGCGGCGCGCAGTCCGGCGGCTCGAGGAGGCTCAAGAGAAGTTGCTGGCGGCCTTGGACGCTTCGAGCACGGGCACGTGGCGCTGGGATATCCAGAAGGATGTCGTCGAATGGGATCCGGCGATGGTCAATGTGTTCGGCCTCCCGATCCGGAAGATGCCGCGGAACGTGGAGGAGTTTTCCGCTCTCATTCACCCCGACGATCGCGCCTATGCGAATAGTGTGATCGCGGAGGCCGTCAAGGATGGGCGGACCATCGAATACGAGTTCCGCGCCAAGCTCCCCGGCGGCGAGGAGCGATGGATCTACGATCGCAGCCGCGTCATCTACGATACTGAGGGAACGCCGCTCTACATGATCGGCGCCTGTCTGGACATCACCGGGCGCAAGCGGGCCGAAGAGCGCCAGTCGCTTTTGATCCACGAGCTCAATCACCGGGTCAAGAACACGCTGGCGACAGTCCAATCCCTTGCGGTCCAGACCATACGCAGCAGCCCCGATCCGGAAGCGTTCCGGTCCAATTTCATGGCGCGCCTGATGGCGCTTTCCGCCACTCATGATCTGCTGACCCGGACCTATTGGGAGAGTGCCTCGCTCCGCGAGGTGCTCGAGGTCGAATTGCGGCCACACGGAGGAATCGACCATCGCCGCATCACGGTGCGGGGAGAGCCCGTGAAGCTCAGGCCTCAACAGGCTCTCAGCCTCGGCATGGCTTTCCATGAACTGGCGACCAACGCCACGAAATATGGTGCTCTCTCGTCGCCCGACGGAAACCTCACGATTGCCTGGCGCGTCGAAACTCCTGACGCTGGTTCACGGCGGCTCCTCATCGACTGGCGGGAGCAGGGTGGGCCTCCCGTGACGAAGCCCAAGCGCCAAGGCTTCGGAACGCGGCTCATCGATCGCAGCATCGCGCACGAACTCGGCGGCTGCGTCGAAGCGAATTATGCGCCGACCGGCCTCGAATGCCGGATCGGTCTTCCTTTGGCGGATTCATCAGGAGACGGATCATGGACGTGATCATCTATCACAATCCTCAATGCAGCACCTCCCGCAACACGTTGGGCCTGATCCGCAATGCCGGCATCGAGCCCCACATCATCGAGTACCTGAAGACGCCCCCGACGCGTCTCCTCCTGCGGCAGCTCATTGCCCGAATGGGCGCGAGCGTGCGCGACATCGTCCGCGAAAAGGAAGCGCCCTTTCACGACCTCGGTCTCGGCGATCCCTCCGTCACCGACGACGAATTGCTCGATGCGATGATCGCGCATCCCATTCTGATCAATCGCCCCATCGTCGTGACGCCGATGGGCGTGCGCCTCTGCCGTCCTTCCGAGCTTGCTCTCGATATTCTGCCGCCGCAGCTCGGCGAGTTCCGCAAGGAAGACGGGGAACTCGTGGTCGACGCGTCCGGACGGCGCGCCGGGACAGCCTGAGGATCGAGGAACAAGCCGCTTCTCCCCCGGTTCAGCCTGTGACGGTTCGATCATGGAAGGAGACATCGGCATGGAGCTTCAGGGCAAGGTTGCGCTCGTGACAGGCGCAGGATCCGGCATCGGCAAGGCGACGGCCCTGCGTTTTGCGCGAGAGGGCGCGATGGTGGGGGTGCTGAGCCATACGGAGAGCGAGATCCGCGAGACGGCGGAGGAGATCGTCCGCGCCGGCGGAAAAGCCATTCCGCTCGTGGCGGATGTGGCGGACGAAGCCCAGATGAGGGTCGCCGTGACGGGCCTGATCGAGACCTTCGGCCGGCTCGACATCGTCTTCGCCAATGCGGGCATCAACGGCATGTGGGCGCCCATCGACGAATTGCAGCCGGAGGAATGGGACCGCACCATCAACACGAATCTGCGCGGAACCTACCTGACGCTCCATTATGCCGTTCCGCATCTGAAGCGGGCCGGCGGTTCGATCGTCATCACGGCGTCCATCAACGGCTCGCGCACCTTCACGAGCGCAGGGGCCACCGCCTATTCGGCCACCAAGGCCGCGCAAGTGGCGATGGCCCAGATGCTGGCGGTCGAACTGGCCAAGCACAGGATCCGGGTCAACGTGGTCTGCCCGGGCAGGATCGATACCGAGATCCAGGACAACACCCAGCGGCGGAATACCGAGGAGGCCAAGGTGCCGGCCGAATATCCCGAAGGCCCGATTCCGCTCACGGGAAGCGAGGCGGGGACAAGCGAGGAAGTGGCCGAGCTCGTGCTCTTTCTCGCCTCCGACCGCGCCCGGCACATCACGGGAACGCCGGTCTGGATCGACGGCGGGCAGTCGCTGGTGGTATGACCGCGCCTTTCTCAGCGCGCGCTCTCGTGGGCCGGCAGCAGCGCCGTGCCCACGGGAATCGCAGGTTCCGGAACGAAGTCTTCCTTGTCCTCGTCGGCCGGGGCAGGGCGCTGCAGGCTTCGATAGGCCCCCCAGAGGGCCATCAGGGCCTGGGCCACGATGACGACGTAGGGAAGTCCGAGCCTCCCGAACTGCGACATGGCCATGCCCGCGATGATCGGTCCCGATGCGGCGCCCAATCCTTGAAGAATGAGAAGGCCGCCTGAGGCCGAGACGAATTCGCCCGGCTTGACCATGTCGTTCACGTGCGCGGCGACGATGCTGTAGGTGGGAATGACGCTGCCGCCGAAGATCGCCCCATAGATGAAGAGCAGCCAAACGTCCACGTCCTCCGGCACGAAATGGACGAGCGCCGCCAGAATCGTCGCCGCCATCGCCGATGCACCGATGATGACGTAGCGCCGGTCCATGCGGTCGGAGAGCCAGCCGAGCGGCCAGGTGGTCAGGAAGCCGCCGAGCGTTCCGCAGGCCATGAAGACGGCGATCTCCGTCGTGCTCAGTCCCCGTTGCTGAGCCCAGACGGGGCCGAGAGCGAAAAACGAACTCGTCGTCATGCCGCAGAGAACGGCTCCGACGACGCCGAAGGGGGATTGGCGGTAGAGACGCCTCAGGTCGATCGAGACCTCCCCGATCGCATGCGCGGGAGCGCTTGCGCGAGAAAGGGCCATGGGCACCAAGGCGAGAGAGATGAGAATGGCGGCGAAACAGAACAATCTGAAGCCGGCGGGATCGCTCGTCGGCAGGAGCATCTGTCCGCCGATTCCCGCGATCAGGCCCGTCATGCCATAGAGGCCGAGGATCTGGCCCCGGTTCCGAGGCGTCGCGGCGGCGTTGAGCCAGCTCTCCACGACGATGAACAATCCCGCGAAACAGAAGCCGGTGAGCCCCCTTGCCGCAATCCAGACCATCGGCGTGATCACCAGAAGATGCAGCAGGGCGACGGACGAGGCGACGGCCGCAAGAGCCGCGAAGGTGCGGGCATGCCCGACCTGCTTGATCACCCGGCCGGCCCAGAGGGAGCCGATCACGATGCCGACCCAGAATGCGGCGCCGACGGCGCCGATCTGCGTCGGCGAGAAATGCTCGAGGCTCCCGCGCACGCTCAGCAAGGTGCCTTGCAGCGTGTTGCCGATCTGCATGAGGGCGTAACCGAACAGGAGCGCGAAGAGGGTCGGAAGCGTGTTCCGCAGTGAAGAAGGCATGACTCTCCCTAGTCGGGGCCTGGTGGTCCCGCGCACGGTTTGCGAACGGCCTCAAGCCCCCGACCGACGTGCCAAAGCCCGGCGTCGAGAGACCCCGTGCTGCGGACAAGGAAGGTTGACGGCTTTAAGCCCTGTGCGGGAGTTGAACTCTGCCCGTGGTGCGAGGTTCCGAGGGTTATTCGCCACAGCAAAAGGCCCGGCTTGGGATCAAGCCGGGCCTTTCGGGAAGACGTACGCTTTGCGGGACCTCAGGAATCCATCTTCAGCGCGGCGATGAAGGCTTCCTGCGGGATGTCGACCTTGCCGTACTGGCGCATCCGCTTCTTGCCTTCTTTCTGCTTGTCGAGAAGCTTGCGCTTGCGGCTGGCGTCGCCGCCGTAGCACTTGGCGGTCACGTCCTTGCGGAGCGCCCGGATGGTTTCGCGCGCGATGATCTTGCCGCCGATGGCCGCCTGCACGGGGATCTGGAACATATGCGGCGGGATCAGTTCCTTGAGCTTCTCGCACATGGCGCGTCCGCGGCCCTCGGCGCGGGTGCGGTGCACCAGCATCGAGAGCGCATCCACCGGCTCTCCGTTCACCAGCACCGACATCTTCACGAGATCACCCTCGCGATAGTCGGAGATGTGGTAGTCGAACGAGGCGTAACCCTTCGAGACCGACTTCAGGCGGTCGTAGAAATCGAACACCACCTCGTTGAGCGGCAGGTCGTAGACCACCATGGCGCGCTTGCCGACATAGTTGAGGTCGATCTGCACGCCGCGGCGGTCCTGGCAGAGCTTGAGCACGGAGCCGAGGTAATCATCCGGCGTGAGGATCGTGGCGCGGATCCACGGCTCCTCGATGGTCTCGATCTGCATCACGTCGGGCATGTCGGCCGGGTTGTGCAGCTCCTTCAACGTGCCGTCGGTCATGCGCAGGTGATAGACCACGGACGGTGCGGTGGAGATGAGGTCGAGATTGAACTCGCGCTCCAGGCGCTCCTGGATGATTTCGAGATGCAGAAGTCCCAGGAAGCCGCAGCGGAAGCCGAAGCCGAGGGCCGCCGAGGTCTCCATCTCGTAGGTGAAGCTCGCGTCGTTCAGGCGCAGCTTGCCCATGGCGGCGCGCAGGTTCTCAAAGTCGGCCGCGTCCACGGGAAAGAGGCCGCAGAACACCACCGGCTGCACGGGCTTGAAGCCGGGAAGCGCTTCCGCCGTGGGCTTGCGGTCGTCGGTGATGGTGTCGCCGACGCGGGTATCGGCCACTTCCTTGATCGAGGCGGTCAGGAACCCGACCTCGCCGGGGCCGAGCACGTCCACATCGGTCATCTTGGGCCGGAACACGCCGACTTTGTCGATGCCGTAGGTGGCTCCGGTTCCCATCATCTTGATGGCCTGCCCCTTCTTCAGCGTGCCGTCGATGATGCGCACGAGCACGACCACGCCGAGATAGGCATCGTACCAGGAATCGACGAGCATCGCCTTCAGGGGCGCTTCCTTGTCGCCCTTGGGCGGCGGCAGCTTCTGAACGATGGCCTCCAGCACGCCCTCGATGTTCAGTCCGGTCTTCGCCGAGATCGGAACCGCGTCCGAGGCGTCGATGCCGATCACCTCCTCGATCTGCTCCTTGATCCGGTCCGGATCGGCAGCGGGCAAATCGATCTTGTTGAGGACGGGCACGATGTCGTGATTGGCGTCGATGGCCTGGTAGACGTTGGCGAGCGTCTGGGCCTCGACGCCCTGGGAGGCGTCGACCACCAGAAGGGAGCCCTCGCAGGCGGCGAGCGAGCGGGACACCTCGTAGGCGAAGTCCACGTGGCCGGGGGTGTCCATGAGGTTCAGGATATAGGTCTGGCCGTCCTGCGCCTTGTATTCCAGGCGGACGGTCTGCGCCTTGATGGTGATGCCGCGCTCGCGCTCGATGTCCATGTTGTCGAGCACCTGCTCCGTCATCTCACGGGCGGTAAGCGCCCCCGTGGCCTGGATCAGGCGGTCGGCCAAGGTCGACTTGCCGTGGTCGATATGCGCCACGATGGAGAAATTCCGGATATTGTCGAACGTACGTACGGTCATCGCTAAACTCGGGCGGGCAGGAAACCCCGCTGGCCGGGCAATAGCAGCCCGGCCCCATAATGCCAAGGGAAGGCGATGACGCGCCGATATTTTGGCCGCTCGCCTCATTCGGGGCCACGATCTCAGCCGGAATATCGTGGTGAGAGACCTTCGGCACAACCCGGCCGAGACAGGAATGCCCGTTCCGTCACGGAGAAGCGGGAGCCATGACTGCCGATGCCGCAATGTCTCGCCGACACGATGGCGAGGTTCTGTTCGAGGCTGATATGGGGGCGCAAGGGGCGTGGGGTCTGGAGGGGAGGAGAGGCTTACGCCGACAGCAGCGCACGGGGATGGGGCCGTTCATGAGCGACGCCTTGAATCCGAGGCTGGGTCAGTTCCCGGACGCGTTCCGCGGGATCTTTGCCGCGGGATCCTTGCCCTGGATCGGACCAAGGCACGACAAGGCTCAGGGGCTCTTGTCGTGCCTTGGAGCAAGGCCCGTTAGCGGGCGCACTCGACAGGAACGCGCTCGTTCGTGCCCTGGACGAGGACCGTGCGGCACGGGACGCCGTTGATCACGCGGATCTCATGCGGCGCGGCATTCGGGAAGGCGGAAGCCGGAGTTCCGGAGACCACAGCGCCGGCCGAAGGGGCGACGAGAATGCTGCCGGTTGCCATCGGGTCGAGGCCGACCATGCCGGTCGGGACAGCGCACTGCACCGGAACGCGCTGGCCGCTCTCGCGGTCCAGAACGGTGCGGCACGGCACGCCATTGATCGTCCGGATTTCATGGGGCGCAGCGTTCGGGAAAGGAGAGTTGGGCGTTCCGCTGACCTGAGCCTGCGCAAGGCCGATGGTACCGAGCATCATGAGACCGGTGCTGGCGATAATCGAAAGCGTCTTCACAGAAACCTCCAGGGTAGATGAGAGAAGTCGGCCGCTTTCACGGTCCGGAGGTTTAACGCTCGGCGAGGAGAAGGTTCCCTTCATGGGACGGTATGCTGCGGGCCGACCAGCGTGCCGGAGGCCGATTTCGCGCACGCATCCGTTCCGCCATGTCGAGCCGGATTTCCGTCTCGATGGCGCTTTTAGACGGCGACAAGCTCGGCTTTCAGCGGCCCTGTTCAAGAATTCGTGAGATGACCTTGGCCGTGTAATCGACCATCGGGACGATCCGGGCGTAATTGAGCCGCGTCGGGCCGATCACGCCGAGAACGCCGACGATCTTCTGGCTCGCGTCCCTGAAGGGAGCCGCGATCATCGAGGAGCCGGAGAGCGAGAAGAGCTTGTTCTCGGAGCCGATGAAGATGCGGACCCCTTCGCCGCCTTCCGCGCGGCTGAGCAGGTCGATGACGTCGGTTTGCGTTTCGAGATCGGAGAAGAGCAGGCGGATGCGCTCCAGATCCTCGACGGCCTTCAGGTCGTCGAGCAGGTTCGCCTGGCCGCGCACGATGAGCTGGCGTGAGTCCGCCGGACCGACCGTGGTGGCGATCCCGGCCTCCACAAGCCTGGCGGTCAAACCGTCCAGTTCCCGCTCCATGTCCGCGCGCCGCGCCTCGACCTCGGTCCTGATGTCGCCCAGGGTCTTGCCCTGGATCCGGGCGTTGAGGAAATTGCCCGCTTCGACCAGCGCACCCGCCGGCAGACCGGCCGGCAGGTCGAGGAGGCGGTTCTCGACGGAGCCGTCCTCGGATACCAGCACCACGAGCGCACGGGTGGGATCGAGCCGGACGAATTCGATATGCTTCAGGCGCGCATTGGATTTCGACGTGACCACGACGCCCGCGCCACGCGAGACCCCCGACAGGAGCGCAGAGGCCTCGGCCAAGGCGGTTTCCATGGTGTGCCCGCTGGCCGCCGCCCGCATCTGCGCCTCGATGCGGGCCCGCTCGTCGGCCGTCACGTCGCCGATCTCCAGCATGGCGTCCACGAAGAAGCGGAGGCCGATCTCCGTCGGGAGGCGTCCGGCGCTGGTGTGGGGCGCGAAGATCAGACCCGCCGCCTCCAGATCCGCCATGACGTTGCGGATCGAGGCCGGGGAGAGCGTCATCGGGAGGAGGCGCGAGAGATGGCGCGAGCCGACCGGTTCGCCGGTCATAAGATAGCTCTCGACGATCTGGCGGAAGATCTCGCGGGAACGGTCGTTCAGCTCCGCGATGGCGCGGGCATCCGAGAGATTCGAGAAGGAACCGGTTGCATGCATGTAAAGGGTTCTACCCGTTCACAATTCCACCCTGCAAGTGAACATTATGTGCGGATGGTCGATGCTTTAGGCAAGGCTCGCGCTTGCTTAATGGTCGCCATGGCCTCAAACAGGCTTTCACACAAGGCTTATGGAGATCCCGAACATGCGTCCGTCCAAACGCGCCCCCGACGAACTGCGTCCCGTCACTTTGGAGCGTAGCGTCGCGCGCTATGCGGAGGGTTCCTGTCTCGTGTCCTTCGGCAATACCAAGGTGCTTTGCACCGCCTCGCTGGAGGAAAAAGGTCCCCCGTGGCTGCGCGGCACCGGCAGAGGCTGGGTGACGGCGGAATATTCCATGCTGCCGCGTGCCACGCATGAACGCACCAAGCGCGAGGTCAATTCCGGCAAGCCGTCCGGCCGGACACAGGAAATCCAGCGCCTCATCGGCCGGTCGCTCCGCGCCGTAGTGAACCTGCCGGCCATCGGCGAGCGTCAGATCGTGCTCGATTGCGATGTGATCCAGGCCGATGGCGGGACCCGCACGGCATCCATCACCGGAGCCTGGATCGCCCTGCACGAGTGCTTCACCTGGATGCAGAGCCGTTCGATCATCTCCATCAACCCGCTGCGCGAGCCTGTCGCGGCCATATCCTGCGGGATCTATCAGGGTCAGCCGGTCCTCGATCTGGATTACGCAGAGGATTCCGCTGCCGAAACCGATGCGAATTTCGTCATCACGGGCTCGGGCGGCATCGTCGAAGTGCAGGGCACAGCGGAAGGAAAGCCCTTCTCGGAAGAGGAGTTCCTGAACCTTCTGCGACTTGCCAAGGCAGGCGTGGCGCAGCTCGTCGACCTTCAGAAGAAGGCGGTGGCATGATGCAGCATCGTCCTCTCAGCGGTAAGGTCGTCATCGCGACCCACAATGCGGGCAAGCTGCGCGAGATGCAGGAGCTCCTGGCTCCCTTCGGCATCGAAGCCGTATCGGCGGGCGAGCTTAATCTGCCCGTTCCCGACGAGACGGGTCATATGTTCGCCGAGAACGCCGCCATCAAGGCTCACGCTGCGGCCAAAGCGACGGGCCTGCCGGCCTTTTCGGACGATTCCGGCCTGTGCGTCCATGCGCTGGACGGCGCGCCCGGATTGTTCACGGCGGACTGGGCCGGCCCGAACCGGGATTTTTCCGCCGCCATGGCGCGGGTGCACCGCGAGCTTGAGAAGCGCGAGGCGACAGATACGCGCGCCCACTTCGTCTCCGCCCTCGTCATTGCCTGGCCCGACGGCCACGAGGAGCTGTTCGAGGGCCGCGTGTTCGGAAACGTCGTGTGGCCGCCGCGCGGCGACAAAGGGTTCGGTTACGATCCGATGTTCCAGCCGGACGGGTTCGACCAGACCTTCGGCGAGCTATCGTCGGACGAGAAACACGGCATCGACTGGTCGAAGCCGGAGCCGGAAGGGCTCTCGCACCGGGCGCGGGCCTTCCTGAAGCTCGCGGCGGGGTGCTTGAAGAAGGCTCCTGCTTGATAGTGTCGATCCTTCAGAAAGCGCCGCCGATCCTTTAGAAGTGCCGAACATACGAACCATGGTTGGTGACGCTATAGACGATATCGGGGACATCGCTCGCGATCTCAGGGAAATCTGTTGGCGTTGGCACAACCTTGGGGCAGATGACGCTTACGGGTATTTCCGTTTTGGATACCAGACCCATTGGGGGCGCCATTTGCATGGCCTACGCTTCTATCTTCATGCAAAGCAGTTCTAAGCCCAAACGAAGAAGCGCCCCGTAGGGCGCTTCACTTGTTTTAAGCCTTAAACGCTCGTCGGGCCGTTGCCGCGGCGCTTGGCCATGAAGGCGTCGAATTCCTCGCGGTCCTTGGCGCGCTTCAGCTCCTCTACGAAGTCGCGGAAGGCGCTGGCTTCCTCGTCGAGCTTGCGGCGCTCTTCCTCGAGGCGCTCCAGTTCACTGCGGCGGTAATCGTCGAAGGCCGCATTGCCCGAGCTCGAATACCCGAAGCCGCCGGTGGGCCCGCGCGCGCCGAAGAGGTCGTCCTTGGCCCGGCCGAGGGTGTCGCGGAAGAAGGCTTTCGCCTCGTCGTATTTCGGGTATCCACACATTTTCCACACCAGATAGGCCAGCGCGAGCGGCCAGAACCAAATGAAGCCCAGAACGATTCCGGCGATCTCCAGACCGCGTCGGGGGGAGCGCCCGCAGCGACGGTGAGCACCGGCATTCCAAGGTCCCGCATGCGGGCCCTGATTCCAGGCGGTTGAAGCAGTGTCAGACATCGTAGGGTCTCGCTATGTTAATGCTAACAACATTAACATGCGGATCGATTTCGGCGCTTTCAAGGGAGGTTTTCGCGATTTTTTGGAGAAGGCGTGGAGCGAGGGGCGCGAGGCCCACCCGCGGGATTGGGTCTCAGCCGGATGCCGCCCCTCGCTGGTCCTTCAAGGCGCCGTGGACAAGGGCCAGGACGCCCGCCCGGAGAAGCTCGTACTTGTCCGGCAGGTTTGGGCCTTTCGGGAGCTGGCCGGCGGCATCGAGCGTGGCGATGCCGTGGGAGAGGGCCCAGACTTCGAGGGCGATGAAGCGGACATCCACGCTCTGGAACCCTTCCGGGTACGTTTTCGTGAGCGCTTCGACCAGATAGTCGAAGGCACCATTGGTCCGCTTGGGGCCTTCCGGGGCGCTTGCCCCCCACGGGCCGCAGCCTTCGCTCTCAAGAGGCTTGGCCGAGAACATGGCGGCATAAAAGCCCGGCTCCTGCTCGGCAAAGGCCAGATAGGCCTCCCCCATGCGGGTGAAGCGTTCCCGAGGCGAGCCTTCGCTTTGCAGGGCTTTCCCAAGCCGCTTGGCGAGCTCGTCGAAGCCCCGGAAGGCCACCTCCGCCACGAGAGCCTCGCGTCCGCGGAAGTGGCGATAAAGGGCCGCCGGAGTGACGCCGACGAGCTTGGCGGCATCCGCGAGAGTAAAGCCGCCGAGGCCGCGCTCTGCGATAAAGCGCTGCGCCGCCTCGATCAGCGCCTCCTTCAGATTGCCGTGGTGATAACCCTGCCGGTCGAACGGGCCGCGCCAGTGCCGCATGATGGGTCCTTCTAAACTCAACCTCTGCCGATCTTAAGCGCCCGCCTTCGGGGAGGCTAGGGCAGAGGTCGCATGAAGGGTGAACAAACGCCGGGGCAAGAGGTTCAGAAATGCTCGCGCATCCCGCCTGTTCGCTCGTCGGGCAGCAAACAACGCGACAACGCCACCCGTGACGAGAAGGGCAAGAGCTGCCATATACGCCCCATGATCGATCATCCGACGCGCGATGTGGGTTTCGGCGTTTACGTCCATTGGCCCTTTTGCGCCTCCAAATGCCCTTATTGCGATTTCAACAGCCATGTCCGCCACCAGCCGGTGGATCAGGACCGCTTTCTGGCGGCCTTCAGGCGCGAGATCGCCCATACGGCGGCGCGCATTCCCGGGCGCACGGTCACCAGCATCTTCTTCGGGGGCGGCACGCCCTCGCTCATGAAGCCGGGCACGGTCGGAGCGATCCTGGATGCCATCGGTGGCGCATGGGCGATCGATCCCAAGGCCGAGGTGACGCTCGAGGCGAACCCCACCAGCGTCGAGGCGGAGCGGTTCCGCGGCTATCGCCAGGCCGGGATCAATCGCGTCTCGTTGGGCGTGCAGGCTCTCAACGATCCGGATCTGCGGCGCCTCGGCAGGATGCATTCCGTCGACGAAGCCCTGGCGGCCGTGAAGATCGCGGCTTCCATCTTCGAGCGCTATTCGTTCGACCTGATCTATGCCCGCCCAGGGCATACGCCCGAGGCCTGGGCGGCTGAGCTCGAACAGGCCATCGGCTATGCCGTGGAGCATCTCTCGCTTTACCAGCTCACCATCGAGCCCGGGACTTGGTTCCAGCGTCTCTACGATGCGGGCAAGATCACGGTCCCGGACGAGGAAACGGGCCGCGCGCTTTACGACATCACCCAGGAGACCTGCGAAAAGCATGGTCTTCCGGCCTATGAGATCTCGAATCACGCCAGGCCCGGTGCCGAATCCCGGCACAATCTGCTCTACTGGCGCTATGGCGAATATGCGGGCATCGGCCCCGGCGCCCATGGCCGGCTCGTCACCGGCAATGCGCGGCTCGCCACATCCACCGAGAAGCATCCCGAGACATGGCTCGCGCGGGTGGAGCGCGACGGTCACGGCGTGATCGAGGAGGAGGTTCTGACCTCCGAAGCGGAGGGCGACGAATTCCTCCTTATGGGCCTGCGCCTCAAAGAGGGCATCGACCCGCGCCGTTACGAGGCCTTTACGGGAAAGACGCTCAACCGGCGCGGCCTGCGGATCCTGGAAGACGAAGGCCTGATCCGCGTCGATGGCTCACGCCTTGCCGTGACCGGGAAGGGCTTTCCCGTGCTCAATGCGGTGATTGCGGAACTGGCCGCCTGAACAGGCCGTCCCGGATCGGGTCCGGGGAGGCGTGACGAAGAGAAGTTCAGTTTCTGAGGCAGACCGCGCCTTGCCCGGATCGTCTCCTCAACCCCGCTTCACCTTGTTCTCGATGACATCCCATACGGTGACCGCGAGGTCCGGGCCGCCGAGGCGCTTGATGGCGCGGATGCCTGTCGGGGCCGTCACGTTGATCTCGGTGAGGTTCCCGTCGATCACGTCGATGCCGACCAGGATGAGGCCCATGCGCTTCAGGTCGGGCCCGATCGTCTCGCAGATTTCACGCTCGCGCGGCGTGAGATCCGTGGGCTTCGCGGCGCCGCCCCGCACCATGTTCGAGCGGATGTCGTTGGCCGCCGGAACGCGGTTGATCGCACCTGCGGCCTCGCCGTCGATGAGGATGATGCGCTTGTCGCCCTCCGTGATCTTCGGCAGGAAGCGCTGGGTCACCCAGGGCTCGCGGAACAGGTTGGAGAAGAGGTCGTAGAGCGAGCCGAAATTCGGGTCTTCGCGCCCGACCTTGAACACGCTCGCGCCGCCATGGCCATAGAGCGGCTTCATCACCACGTCGCCGTGCTCGCGGCGAAACTCCTCGATCTCCGCCTTGTCGCGGGAGATCAGCGTCGGCGGCATGAGGTGCGGAAACTGGGTGACGAAGATCTTTTCCGGCGCATTGCGCACATGGGATGGGTCGTTGACCACCAGGGTCTTCGGATGGATGCGCTCCAGAAAGTGCGTGGCGGTGATGTAGGCAAGGTCGAAGGGCGGGTCCTGGCGCATCAGCACCACGTCCACTTCCGAGAGGTCGACACGTTCCTGCGCGCCGAGCGTGAAGTGGTTTCCTTCCTCGTCGCGCACCGTGATCGGATCCACCATCGCGACCACTTTGCCGTCGCGGAGCGACAGGCGGTCGGGGGTGTAGTGCAGGATCCGGTGGCCTCGCCGTTGCGCCTCGAGCAGCAGCCCAAAACCCGTGTCGCCCGCGATCTTGATGCTGTTGATGTGATCCATCTGGATCGCCACGGTGAGGGTCATCGGTCAGGCCTCCTGGAGCATTTCGCCGGCGACGGTTCCCGCTCGGAAATGCGGCGCTGCAAGGAACGGAGCCGATTTCATGGCTTGTGAAATCGGCTCCGGCAAAGCGGGTTTATTGGACTGTTTTTCGAGGAAGGCAACTCTCGTGAGCCCCGGAATGAACGAAAAAGGTGGAGGGGTGTTGTCGAACAGCCTCGCTTCAAGCGTTCCTGGCCCCTTGCCGATAAGCCCCAGCTTCCACATCTGATAGGCCATGTCACGCCGCGCTCTCCTCATCATCAATGCCAAAAGCCGCAGCGGAGAAACCCAGGCGCAGGCAGCCATCGCGGCTCTTCAATCCCACGGAATCGAGCCCGTTCACGTGGAATGCAGCCGGCGGGAGGATCTGTCGCCTCTCATCGTGAAGCATCGGGACGGAGTGGAATGCGCCGTTGTCGGCGGGGGGGACGGAACCTTGAATGCGGCAGCCCTCGGCGTGATCGAGGCCGGGCTGCCGCTCGGCATCCTGCCGCTCGGCACGGCCAACGACCTGGCGCGAACGCTCGACATCCCGTTCGATCTCGGCGGCGCGGCACAGGTCATCGCCGATGGGCGCACCCGCCGGATCGACCTCGGTCTCGTGAATGGCGAGCCCTTCTTCAACGTGGCGAGCCTCGGTCTCTCCGCGGAACTGGCGCAGAAGCTGACACGGGACATCAAGCGCCGGTTCGGACGGCTCGGCTATGCACTCATCGCCATGAAGGTTCTGGCTCAGGCCAAGCCCTTTCGAGCGACAATAACGAGTGAAGCCGAGTCCGTCCGGGTGCGAACGCTGCAGATCGCGGTCGGAAACGGGCGTTTCTACGGTGGCGGGAATGCGGTGGAGAAGAATGCCGCCATCGACGATCAGCATCTCGATCTCTACAGTCTCGAATTCGAGCGGGCGTGGAAGCTCGCCTTCATGGCGCGTTCCTTTCGTTACGGCGAGCATGGCGCCTGGAGCGAGGTGCGGGCGATCCGAGCCAGGGAATTCGACATCCGCACGAGGAGGCCGAGGCCCATCAATGCAGATGGCGAGATCGTGACCCAGACGCCTGCCCATTTCTCCATCAGGCCCGGTGCGGTCACCGTGTTCGCGCCTTAGAGCATCGGTCCCAAAAGTGGATTTGCACTTTTGGGACCGAATCGGAGGCCCTCTTCTTGGAAAGAGCACATCGTTCTTGCGAAGAACCGGAGCCACTCTTCGCACGAGGCGCTAGCAGTCGCGCCCGTGGCGGACGGCACCCTCGATGGCGCCGTGGCTCGGGCCGAGGCCGATATCCTGGAGGATCGCATCATCCAGGGCGCTCACCTCCCTCAGGGCGCGCCGGATGCGGATCTCACGCATGACGGCCGAGAAGAAGCTCCTGAAGCCGGAGGCGCGGGTCGCGGAGGTCTCGTAGGCTTCGGTGCAGGTGTTCGAAAAGTCCGACATGACGCTCTCCTTAAGTTGATGAGGAGAGTATGAGGCCGCCTCTTGCATAATGGAAACGAATGTTCATTATATTCAAAATAACGATCCATTATGGAGTCGGTCCATGCCTCACAACCTGGACGTTAGCCTTCTCAGAGCTTTCGTGGCGGTGGCGGATACCGGCGGCATGACGGCCGCCTCGGGCGTTCTCAACCTGACCCAGGCGGCGGTGAGCCAGCAGATCAAGCGGCTCGAGGAGATCCTGGGCGAGGAGCTGATCACCCGCGACCGGCGGGGAATGACCCTGACGCACGCGGGCGAGCGGTTGTTCGGACGCGCCAAACGCCTGCTTGCCATGAATGACGAAATCTGGACCGAGATGACGACGCCCGAATTCGAGGGCGAGATCCGCCTCGGCATTCCGAGCGACATCATCACGACCTATCTGCCCACTTTCCTGAAGGATTTCGCGCGCAACTACCCCCGCGTGCAGATCACACTCGACAGCGGTTCGAGCGTCGACCTTCGCGCGAGGCTCGGTGCTGGAAAGATCGACGTCGTGATGGCAACCGAACTCGTATGCGATGCGGATGGCGAGAATCTGGTGATGGATCGTCTCGTCTGGGTCGGCGCGCGGGGAGGGGAGGCTGCGTGGCAGCGTCCCCTCCCTGTTTCCATCGGATGCTCGGATTGCGCCTTCCGCGTGCCGATCCGCGAGGTCCTGCAGAAGGCAGGGATCGAGTGGCGCTCGGTTTCCGAAGTCACGAACACGTCCGCGCAGGTGGCGACCGTTGCCGCCGACATCGCCGTGATGGCCTGGATGGCGTCGACGGTGCCGACCAATCTGGCGGTGCTCGGCCCCGAAACGGGCCTGCCGCTACTTCCGCCTTTCATGGTCAATCTCTACCTGCCGAAAGACGGCGGTAATCACATCGTTCAGGAAATGGCGCGCATGATCCGCGACGCCGTGAGAGATCCGCGGAAGATCGCTGCCTAGAGCATCGCACGCAAAGGTGGGAACCGGTTTTGCGTGAAAAGATGCTCGAACACAGAGGCTTACAGCATTGGATGTGGGTTCGATGTCACGTCCAGTGCTGTAACCAAAACGGCGAGAGGTCCATGTCAGGACATCTCCAGCTCGAAGGCCGATACCCTGTGTTGCGGCCATCGCCCCGGCGCGATGAATACCGCGTCGGCGCGCCATGTTT
Organism: Microvirga sp. TS319; assembly: GCF_041276405.1. Taxonomy (NCBI): domain Bacteria; kingdom Pseudomonadati; phylum Pseudomonadota; class Alphaproteobacteria; order Hyphomicrobiales; family Methylobacteriaceae; genus Microvirga; species Microvirga sp. TS319. Next base: position 684,842 of record NZ_JBGGGT010000002.1, read on the forward strand.
TTCCTTGCGCATGGGGATGGCGCGCGAGCCATGCCAGCGCCGCGCGGGAGAAGCGTCGGCGCTTGGTGGCCGTGATGGCGGAAAGCGCATCGTCCATCGATCCACGCGCCTTCACCTCGACGAAGGCGATCGTGTCGCCGCGCATCATGATGAGATCGATCTCGCCGCCTGCGGCGGAATAGCGGCGTGCAAGCGGTCTATAGCCCTTGGCGAGGAGGAACAGCAGCGCGATCCACTCGGCGCGATGTCCGCGCAGGAATGTGATGCGCCGCCGCTCGAGAGCTGATTCCATGCCGGTGGGATCAGCCCTCTTCTTTGTCGTCCGGCATTGTCTAGCGGCGAATCGTAGCCACTTCGCCGGAAAATGCTTTGGCGCCGTCTTCATGCACCCCGTTTCGCGAGTTCGAGCGCGCGGGCGTAAACTTCCCGCTTCGGCAGGCCGAGATCCGATGCGACGAGTGCCGCCGCATCTTTGATCGAATGGCTCCTGAGCGCCGCTTCGAGCTTGCCGTCGAGCGCCGCATCGGCCTCGACGGCCTGCATCTCCTTCGTCGCCTCGCCGATCAGCACCACGATTTCGCCTTTCGGCGGGCCTTCCTCGGCGAATTGCGCCGCGAGTTCCGGCAGGGTGCCGCGCCGGATCGTTTCGAACATCTTGGTGAGCTCGCGTGCGACCACGGCCTGCCGCTCGCCGAGAACCGCTGCGGCATCGGCCAGCATCTCGGGCAGGCGGTGCGGGCCCTCGAAGAGCATGAGTGTTCCGGGAATCGGGGCGAGCTCGGCGAGGCGGGTGCGTCGAGCCGCGCTCTTGGGCGGCAGGAACCCTTCGAAGAAGAAGCGGTCGGTCGGCAGGCCCGAGGCGACGAGTGCGGTGAGCACGGCGGAGGGGCCGGGAATGGGCGTCACCGGCAGGCCCTCCTCGATGGCGGCCTGCACCAGCTTGTAGCCGGGATCCGAGACGAGCGGCGTGCCCGCATCGGATACGAGCGCCAAGGCCTGTCCCTCGCGAATGCGGTGAACCATGCGGTCGCGCACCGCGTCGTTGGAATGCTCGTGATAGGCCACCAGCGGCGTGGTGATGCCGTAATGGGCGAGCAGCGTCTTCGTCACGCGCGTGTCCTCGGCCAGGATCGCATCCGCCGCGGCCAGAACGTTCAGGGCGCGGAAGGACACGTCCTGCAGGTTGCCGATGGGGGTTGCGACCACGTAGAGGCCGGGCGTCAGGGGCTTGGCCTCGGCGGCAAGGCCGAAGGCGGTGAAGGTCGCGGTCCGTTCGCCCGGCTCGCGCCGTCGGGTCCGGTTGTCGATTCTCTGTGTCATTGCCGTCCACTCTCGCACAAACGCCCCGCCGGGCGGAAGCAGTCTCGTTCTCGCCGATGCCGCCTTTGGAAACAATGTTTACCATTTAAGGCCAAGATTGACGCATGTCCGATGACTGTTTCCATAAGGGGGCGGAGATGGCGTCGTTTTTCAAAATTCGGAAGACAGGCCTGGTCGAACGGGCGACCCTGGCCGTGCTGCTGACGGGCACGTTGGCTCTCTCGGGCTGCGTCGGATCCTCGCGTCAGGCCCAAAAGCCGACCAGGCCGGCGCAGAAAGCCGCCTCGTCCCAGCCTCTCTACGAGGCCGATCGCCCGCCGGAGGGCTCTTCCGCCCGCCCGATGGAGGCCGCTTCCGAACAGGGTTTTTCTGCCGGGACCGCTTCCATCCGAGCCGGCAGTTCGACCATCGGCACCGGTCCCGTGAAGATTGCGCTGCTCCTGCCGCTGTCCGGCTCCCCGCAGGGTGCAGCGGTGGCGCAGAGCATGCGGAACGCCGCAGAGCTTGCCATCGGCGAATTCCAGGGCTCGGACCTCACCCTTCTCGTGAAGGACGACGGCGGTACGCCGGAGGGTGCGCGGGAGGCCGCCCGGCAGGCTCTCGCGGAAGGGGCCGAGCTCATCCTGGGGCCGCTTTTCGCCGGATCCGTTCAGGCCGCGGGCCAAGTGGTGCGGCAGGCGGGCAAACCGCTCATCGGCTTTTCCTCCGACAGGGGGGCCGCGACGCGGGGCGTCTATCTCATGAGCTTCATGGTGCAATCGGAGGTCGACCGCATCATCGCCTACGCGGCCTCGCAGAACCGCCGCTCCGTTGCGGCCCTGATTCCGAATACGGCCTATGGTTCTGTCGCGGAAGCACAGCTGCGGGAGGCGGCGGCCGAAAACGGCGTGCGGATCGTCGCCATCGAGCGCTACCCTGCCGGACAGCCGCAGGATGCCGTGCAGCGGCTGGGGCCTGTGATCGGTGGCGTGTCGCCTCGGGTTGATGCGCTCTTCATTCCCGACAACGGCGATGGACTGCCCGCCGTGGCGCAGGCCCTGCAGGCGGCTCGCTTCGACGGGCAGCGGGTCAAGCCCCTCGGCACCGGCGTGTGGGACGAGGCGCGGGTGTTCGACCTGCCGGCGCTCCAGGGCGGCTGGTTCGCAGCTCCCGACAAGCGCGGCTTCATGGAGTTCGCTGCGCGCTACCGGGCGCGCTTCAACGGCGATCCGGTTCGCCTCGCGTCCCTGTCCTACGACGCGGTGACGCTGGCGGCCGCGCTTGCACGCATCCAGGGGCCGCAGGCCTTCAATGACAGCGTGCTCACGAGCGGAGCAGGCTTTGCCGGTGCCGATGGGGTGTTCCGCTTCAATCCCAACGGCACCAATGACCGCGCCCTGACTGTTCAGGAGGTCCGGGGCGGCGCGGCTGCCGTCATCAGCACCGCGCCGCGCAGCTTGATGGCGAGCAACTGACCGCACATCCTACTTGCGCGTCAGCGTCGCGCTCAGGTTCGGCTTGTTGTTGAGGGTCTGGAACACCACGCAATAGCGCTCGGTCAGCTTGAGCAGCTGATCGATCTTGTCCTGCGGCGCATCCGTGTCGATCTCGAAGGAGAGGCGGATATCCCTGAAGCCGACCGGCGCAGTCTTGTCGACGCCGAGCGTGCCGCGGAAATCGAGGTCGCCTTCCGCCTTCACGGCGCCGTGACGGAGATCGATCTCAAGCGCTGTCGCAACCGCCTTCAGGGTCACGCCCGCGCAGGCGACAAGCGCTTCGAGCAGCATGTCGCCGGAGCACAGTTCCGCACCCGAGCCGCCGGTGGCAGGATGGAGACCCGCCACCGCGAGGGCGCGGCCGGTCTCGACCTTGCAGGCGATGTGCTGGTCATCCAGCGTACCTTGAGCCTTGAGCGTGATGACGGCGGCTTCCGGGTTGCTGCGGTACTGGTCTTTCAGAGGCGCCTGGAGGGCGCGCAGTTCGGTCGAGTCCATGATGCCTGTCCTTGGTTACCACCACAAAGCAGCGGCCTGACGGTCGCGCTCGCGCTGCGGCTGCTGTGAAGGCGTGTTGAGGGAATGATCGAGCGCCGTCAAGACGCGGCGCACGGAGGTTTCAAAGGCCGGGCCCGTTTTGTCGCGCGGGCGGGAGAGGGTGAGCGGCAGCTCGTCGAAGATGCGGCCGGGCTTGGGCTGCATCACGACGGCGCGGTCGGCCAGCGTCACGGCCTCCTGCACATCGTGCGTCACGAGAACGACCGTGGGACGCGTCTCCTCCCACAAGCCCAGCAGATGCTCGTGCAGGCTCGCGCGGGTGAAGGCGTCGAGCGCCGAGAAGGGCTCGTCGAGGAGCAGGACCTTCGGGTTCGTCACGAAAGCGCGGGCAATCGCCACGCGCTGCTGCTGCCCGCCGGACAGATCGCGCGGCCAGCGGCCGGCATGTTCGGACAGGCTGATCTTCTCAAGGGCATGCCGGACGCGGGCATTGCGCTCGCCCGCAGTGAGATGATCGAGGCCGAAGGCGATGTTGTCGGCGACCGACAGCCACGGCAGGAGGCGCGGCTCCTGGAAAACGATGCCGACGGAAGGATGCGGGCCGGCGAGCGCCTCGCCGTCGAGACGGATCGCGCCCGCGCTCGTCCGATCAAGGCCCGCAACGAGGCGCAGCAGAGTCGTCTTGCCGCAGCCGGAGCCGCCGATGAGAGCGATGATCTCGCCAGGGCGAACGGAAAGATTGATGTCGGACAGCGCGCGCGTGCCGTCCGCATAGGTTTTGGAGAGGTGTTCGAGCTGAAGCATCAGAGTCTCTCCCGCACGGTGTCCTGCCAGCGCACGAGGGGCTTGGTCAGAAGGACGAGCAGGCTGTCGGCGATCTTGCCCAGGAGGGCGAAGGCGATGATGGCGGCGAGGATCTGGTCGGGCTTGCCCATCTGCTGTCCGTCGACGAGCAGATAGCCGAGGCCCTCCGAAGCGCCCATGAATTCGGCCGCGACCACGAACATGAAGCCGAGGCCGAGACCCGAGCGCAGCGCGATGACGGCTTCTGGCAGAACGGCGGGCAGCAGGATGCGTTTGGCGAGCTTGTAGCGCGAAAGGCGGAACACGTGGCCGACCTCGACGAGCTTGCGGTCGACAGAGAGGATCGCTCCCGCGATGCCGAGATAGACCGGGAAGAACACGCCCACGGCGATCAGCGCCACCTTCGAGGCCTCGAAGATGCCGAGCCAGAGGATGAAGAGCGGGACCCAGGCGATGGACGGAATGGCGCGCAGGGCCTGAAGGGTCGGATCGAGAATGCGGCGGATCGTGTCGCTGGCGCCTGACAGGGCTCCGAAGACGATGCCGGCGGCGGCTCCGAGCACGAAACCGGTGACGATGCGCCAGAGCGTGGCCCAGACATGGGTCCACAATTCGCCGGTTTCGGCGAGAGCCCAGAGCGCCGCGAAAATACGGCTCGGCGGCGGAACGAGGCGTCCCTGGGCGAGGCCGACGTGCACGGCGGCCTCCCAGAGGCCGGCGATCGCGACGGGGAGCAAAAAGCCGAGAAGCATGCGCCAGTCGAAGGCGCGACGCTTCTCGGCAAGGGAAGGGGCCGCGAGAGCGGCGGACCCCTGTTGGGAGGACCAGGCGGAAGTTGCAATTTCGCCTGACACGGCGCTCTCCCGTGATGAAGTCATTAGCGGGCGGCCGTGGCGTATTGACGGTCGATGAGACCATCGACGGCGGCGCGGACATCCGTATCGGCGGGAATGACGCCGGCCTGCTGGAGGGCGATGCCCGCAGCCACGATCGTGTCGGCCTGCGGCTGGCCGATGGCGGAATGGGTGAGCTCCGTGCGCTCCAGCTGGCGCTCGATCACCGCCTCCGGCAGCTTGGTATAGGTCACGAGGGCCTTTTTCAGCTCTTGCGGATTGGCGAGCGCATATTGGCGGGCCTGCTCATAGGCCTTCAGGACGCGGCCGACGAGAGCCGGGTTGTCCTTGGCGAAGCTCTCGGACACGTTCAGCACGCCCCAGGTGTTGGCCCCCGCATTGCGGTAGAAGAGCTGAGCGCCGCTTTCGACCTCCGCGGCGGCCATGAGCGGGTCGAGGCCGGCCCAGGCATCCACGTCGCCGCGCTCGAGGGCCGTGCGGCCGTCCGGATGCTGGAGCAGGACGAGCTTCACGTCCTTCTCGGTGAGCTTGGCGTCCTGGAGGGCGCGAACGAGGAAGATGTGCGGATCGGTGCCGCGGGTAACCGCGATGCGCTTGCCCTTCAGGTCCTCGACCTTGGTGATGCCCGTGTCCTTGCGGGTGACGAGGGCGGTCCATTCGGGGCGGGAATAGACGTAGATCGACTTGATCGGGTTGCCGTTGATCTTGGCGATCAGGGCTGCCGCGCCTGCCGTGGAGCCGAAATCGATCGAACCGGCATTGAGGAATTCAAGGGCCTTGTTGGAGCCGAGCGATTGCACCCAGCGGACGCCGATGCCGTCCTTTTCCAGTTCCTTTTCCAGGAAGCCCTTGTCCTTCAGGACGAGGCTCACCGGATTGTAGGTGGCGAAGTCGATCTTGATCTCCTTCGGCTGGGCGAGGGCGCCAGCGGCGAAGGAGGTCAGGCCCGTGGCGATGGAGGCTGCGAGGAGAAGGCGGCGGGTCAGGCTCATGTTGTCAGTCCCATGTTGTGCGCATGGGAGCTTGGGACCGTGATCCGGCAGCACCCGGCGCTTTAGCTGCACTTGTTTCGCGCCCGCAAGCTGCTTGCTCAAATCGGCGCGTGTTCTTTTTATGAAACCCAGGGTTCCTTATGTCAAACAAAATTTCATATAAAGAACACTCTATCCGTCTTAACGGATAAGTCCAGCCGGCTCTTGGGACAGGGCACGCGGAGTGGTAAGCCATGCGATCATCTGCGATGGTCGTGCCATGCCGCTTCAGTCTCTCGATGCCATCCTCACGTCCCTTGGCGACGCGCCGATCCGCGATTCGGGACAGTTGCGGACCCTGCTCGTGCCCGAGCTGAAGCTTTATCTCGAGGAGTGCCGCGCCAAGGCCGAGCAGCAACTGCTGGAGACGAAAGACGGCCTTCTCTGCGCCAAGTATCTCTCGGCCCGCATGGATGATCTTGTCCGCCTCGTCCACGACGCGGTGGTACGGCATCTCTATCCTGCGGTGAATCCGTCCTCGGGCGAGCGCATCGCTATCGTGGCCACGGGCGGATACGGGCGTGGGACCCTGGCTCCGGGTTCGGATGTCGACCTTCTGTTCCTTCTTCCCTACAAGCAGACCGCCTGGGGCGAGAGCGTCGTCGAGGCGATGCTGTATGTGCTGTGGGATCTCAAGCTGAAAGTCGGACATGCCACCCGCTCGGTGGACGACTGCCTGCGCGAGTCGTCCGCCGACATGACGATCCGCACCTCGCTTCTCGAGGCCCGGTTCCTGCTCGGGGATCGCGCACTCTACAACGATCTCGTGCAGCGGTTCGACAAGGAGATCGTCGCCGCGTCCGCTGCGGAATTCGTCGACGCGAAGCTGAAGGAGCGCGATGCGCGCGTCGCCAAGGCGGGAGCGTCGCGCTATCTCGTCGAGCCCAACGTGAAGGACGGCAAGGGCGGCCTGCGCGATCTCAACACGCTCTTCTGGATCGGCAAATACGTCTACCAGGTGAAGAGGCCGAGGGACCTCGTGAAGGCGGGGCTCTTCACGCCGGAGGAGTTCAAGCTCTTCCAGCGATGCGAGGAGTTCCTCTGGCGCGTGCGCTGCCACATGCATTTCGCGACTGGCCGCGCGGAAGAGCGCCTCACCTTCGATCTGCAGCGCGTCATCGCCGAGCGCATCGGCTTTGCGCCCCGAGGCGGCCTGTCCGGGGTCGAACGTTTCATGAAGTCCTATTTCCTCATCGCCAAGGATGTGGGAGATCTGACGGCCATCGTCTGCGCAGAACTCGAAGCGAGGCAGACCAAGAAGCGGCCCATGCTCGATCGCGTGTTCGGGCGCTTTCGCCGGCGGCGCGGCGGCGCGCTCGCAGGCAACGATTTCGTCATCGACAATAACCGCATCAACGTGAACAACGACGAGGTCTTCGCGCGCGATCCCGTCAATCTCATCCGTCTCTTCTGGCTCGCGGACAAGCACAACCTCGCAATTCATCCCGATGCGACCCGGTTGGCGACCCGCTCGATCAAGCTGATCGGACCGCACCTTCGTCGCGATTCGGAGGCAAACCGGCTCTTCCTCGACATCATCACGTCGAAGAACGCGCCCGAGGTGGTGCTGCGGCGCATGAACGAGGCCGGCGTGCTCGGCCGCTTCGTCCCCGATTTCGGACGCATCGTCGCGATGATGCAGTTCAACATGTATCATCACTACACGGTCGACGAGCACCTCATCCGCTCCATCGGCGTGCTGACGGAAATCGAGGCGGGCCAGCTCGGCAACGATCATCCGCTCGCCAACCAGATCTTCGGTACGATCCAGAACCGAAGAGCGCTCTATGTGGCGGTCTTCCTGCACGACATCGCCAAGGGACGGCCGCAGGATCACTCGATCGCAGGCGCGGCGATCGTGCGCAAGCTCGGACCCCGGTTCGGATTGACCGAAGCGGAAACGAATACGGTCGCCTGGCTCGTCGAGCACCACCTGCTCATGTCCAACACGGCCCAGAGCCGCGACCTGTCGGATCCCGCCACCATCAAGAGCTTCGCGGATGTGGTTCAGACCATGGAGCGCCTGAAGCTCCTGCTCGTGCTCACCATCGCGGACATCAAGGCCGTGGGCCCCGGCACCTGGACGGGCTGGAAAGGTCAGCTCCTACGCACGCTCTATTACGAAACCGAAATGCTGCTCGGTGGAGGCGTCGCGGATGTGGCACGTTCGGATCGCGTCCGTCTCGCGCAGGAGCAGCTGCGTGCGGCGCTTCCCGATTGGCCGGACGAGGAATTCGAGGCCTACGCAGCCCGCCACATGCCGGCCTATTGGCTGAAGACGGACGAGGAGCGGCGCGTGAAGCAGGCGCATTTCGTGCGCGATGCGGAAAGGGCAGGGCGCACGGTCACGACAACCTGCGAGACCGATCATTTCCGCGGCGTCACGGAACTCACCATCCTGTCGCCCGACCATCCGCGCCTGCTTGCCATCGTGACCGGCGCCTGTGCGGCGGCAGGCGGAAACATCGTCGATGCGCAGATCTTCACGACGACCGACGGCATGGCGCTCGACACGATCGTGCTGTCGCGGGCTTTCGACCGGGACGAGGACGAGCTGCGCCGGGCGGAGCGGGTCGCAAAGGCCATCGAGCGTGCCCTGAAGGGTGAAGTCAAGATCGCAGACCTCGTGGAGAGCCGGCGGCCGTCGAAGCCCGCGAAGGCGTTCCATGTGCCCCCGGAGGTCAATATCGACAACTCGCTGTCGAGCCGCCAGACCGTCATCGAGATCTCGGGGCTGGACCGGACGGGCCTGCTCTACGATCTCACCACGGCCCTCGGCAAACTCAACCTCAATATCGCTTCCGCTCACATCGCGACTTTCGGCGAAAAAGCCGTGGACGTGTTCTACGTGACGGATCTGACGGGCACGAAGGTGACCCATGCAGGCCGCCAGTCCACGATCCGCCGCTCCCTGCTCGATGTGTTCAAGGCGGAGGAAGCTGAGCCGTTCCAGCGGCGAAGCGCTTGATTTGTGAGCGCTTCGACCTGATATGTGCCCTGACCCTTTCTCCTATCGGTAGTTGATCGACCATGAACCCGAACGACACGGACAATCAGAACATCAATCCTCAGGCCGAGAGCCCCAGCGGCGCCGAGAACGAGGCCGCCGCTGCATCTCAGCCCGATCCGGTGGCTGTTCTCGAGGCCGAGAAAGCCGATCTGAAGGACAAGCTCCTGCGCTTGATGGCCGACATGGAAAACCTGCGTCGCCGCACGGAGCGCGAGATCGCCGACGCCCGAACCTACGCGGTGGCGAATTTCGCCCGTGACATGCTCACCGTGGCCGACAACGTGCGGCGCGCCATCGAGAGCGTGCCGGGCGAGGCCCGCGCCGGCGCCGAGGGGGCCTTCAAGGGCCTCATCGAGGGGATCGACCTCACGGAGCGTGACCTTCTCAACACGCTGGAGCGTCACGGGGTGAAAAAGCTCGATCCGGAGGGCCAGAAGTTCGACCCGAACGTCCATCAGGCCATGTTCGAGGTGCCCAATCCCGACGTGCCGAACGGCACGGTGGTGCAGGTGGTTCAGTCGGGCTACGTGATCGGCGAACGGGTGCTGCGCCCGGCCCTCGTCGGCGTTGCCAAGGGTGGCCCCAAGGCCCCATCCAACGGAGCAGGTTCCGAGACCGCCGAGAACCCTTCCTCCGCTTCGTAGAGCATCCTTGGCGAATTGGATCCGGTTCGCCGTCTAGAGCAGGCATTCTGATCCCGTCAGAATGCCTGCTCTATCTCGTTCGATGCTTTAACATTTTGATCTTGAACATCTTTTCACGCAAAACCGGTTCCCACTTTTGCGTTCGATGCCTTAAAATTTCGGCTCGACGCTGTCGGCGATCGCACGGAAGCGCGGCAGGTTCTGGTCCCGCTGCTCCTCGCGAGTCAGGCCGACCATGCGCACATAGCGATCCCCCGCGAAACGGATCGATTGCATGACCACGATCGGTTGACCCGAATCCGCCTCGACCGCTCTCGCGACGATCTCGTGCCAGTCCTGGCCACGGAGGCGGAAGGAATCGGAGCGCTCGATCCTGACGTTCTTGATCACCTGGTTGGCATAGAGGGCGGCCTGCGCGAATTGTTTGCGCTGCTCGTCGGAATTGGGTGGGGTCTGACGGGAGGCTCCGACGATCATCATCGGCTGCTCGACGGCCTTGATCATATCCTTCGGTCCATCGGTGTACAGCACGGACGTTCCGGCGATCACGCGAACGGGCCTGAACCCGGCCGTCTCGGCGACCCGGAAGGGCAGAGCGGCGACCTTCTCCTCCAGGGTCACGTCATGGCGCAGGGCGACGCTCTTCAAGGCGGTCCGGATCTGCGCGTCGCTGTAGCCGTCCCGGCCGCCGATCACCTGCGCCACGACGAGGCCGGTCAGGGCCTCGTCCTTGACCAGGAGAAGCCATTTCCGGCCCATATCGGGCTTCGTCATGGTGCTGCTGACGAGAACGCCGGAGCTACCGGTTCCGAGCTTCACGTTCTCCCGGGATATCAGCTCCAGGCCCTGTTTCCTGAGCGCATCCTTGTTCAGTCCGGAGGCGAGCTGCTCGAATGCGCCGGGCGGCAGCTCCGTGAAGGTGATCACGGCCGCCCGCTCCTCGTTCTCGAAGCCGCTGACGCGCTTCGACAGGATCATGTCGGGCGGAGGAACCAGGCCGAGGCGCGATGCCGGCGGGAAGACGGGGTCCGCGGCGAAAGCCGCCTGGAGCGACAGGACGAGGCCGAATGCTGCAGCGGTCAGAATTTTCATGGTCACCCCTCGAGCGCTCTTGGACTTTAAGGCTTAGAGCATCGGACGCAAAAGTGGGAACCGGTTTTGCGTGGAAAGATACTCAAGAACAGCATCGGACGCAAAAGTGGGAACCGGTTTTGCGTGGAAAGATGCTCAAGAACACTATCGGACGCAAAAGTGGGAACCGGTTTTGCGTGGAAAGATGCTCAAGAACACTATCGGACGCAAAAGTGGGAACCGGTTTTGCGTGGAAAGATGCTCAAAACCATCAACTTACAGCATCGGATGTGGGTCCGATTTCACGTCCGATGCTGTAAAGCGGCTTTTCCACCTTGCGCAAGGTGAGATTGAGCCGTCCTCCCTGCGGCAGCAGGTCCGAATGGCCGGGGATCAGCCGGTCGATGCCATGATGGATCAGGCGGGCCGGCCCGCCGAACACGATCGCGTCACCGGATTTGAGGCGGATCGACCGGGTCGGGTCCTTCCGCTCGATGCCGCCATAGCGGAACAGGGCCGTATCGCCCAAGGAGAGCGAAACGACCGGCGCGCCGAACTCCTCCTCGTCCTTGTCCTGATGCAGGCCCATGCGGGCTTCTGGAGCGTAGAAGTTGATCAGGCAGGCATCGGCCGGGTGAGGATAGCCGCTCAAATGCTCCCAAGCCTGCCGTGCCTGCTCGGGCATCGCGGGCCAGGGCTCCCCGGTCTCGGGATGGGTCGGCTGATAGCGATAGCCGTCGATGTCGGAGACCCAGCCGAGCCTTCCGCAATTGGTCATGCGCACGGAGAAGGGCTTGCCGGTGCGCGGCATGCACGGGGCGAAGAGAGGGGCGGCTCGCGTGATGGCGCGCAGGGACTGGAGAAGCCGCTCCTGCGCCGCGCGGTCGAGATAGTCCGGGTAGTAGACGAGGCCGGGAGCAAGGATGAGAGAGGACATGGGCTGATTCTGACGGATTGGTCCTCATTCGTCATCCCCGGGTGTGCCCCGGGGATCCTGTCGTTCGATGCGGCGCCGCTCCTCGAAACGGGGATGGCCCGCAATCAGGCCTGGCTTACCCCTCCAGAACCTTCTTGTCGGCCACGGTGGTGTCGTCGTTGAGCCGATAGACCAGCGGGATGCCGGTCGCGAGCTCCAGGCTCGGGATCGTCTCGGCGGTCAGGCCGTCGAGCACCATCACGAGCGCGCGCAGCGAGTTGCCGTGGGCGGCCACGAGGACGCGCTCGCCGCGCATCACGCGGGGCAGGATCTCGCGGATGTAATAGGGCAGGACGCGGGCTACCGTGTCCTTCAGGCTCTCGCCGCCGGGCGGGGGCACATCGTAGGAGCGGCGCCAGACGTGGACCTGCTCCTCACCCCAGCGGGCGCGGGCATCGTCCTTGTTGAGGCCGGAGAGATCGCCGTAATCGCGCTCGTTGAGCGCCTGGTCGGCGATGGTCTTGAGGTCGGGCTGGCCGATTTCTTCCAGGATCAGCTTGCAGGTGCGCTGGGCGCGGCCCAGAGCGGAGGTGTAGGCGACGTCGAACTGCACGCCCATCTCCTTCAGGCGGCGGCCCGCATTGCGCGCCTCTTCGATCCCGAGATCGGTCAGGCCCGGGTCCTTCCAGCCGGTGAACAGGTTCTTGAGGTTCCATTCGCTCTGGCCGTGGCGGGCAAGCACAAGAAGGCGATCCATCTCTTTAGCGTCTCCGTAGTCCTGGCAAGGATGTATTAGCAGGGGTGTTTTAGAGGTCTTGGAGGCCGAGCACATCGGCCATCGTGTAATAACCGGGTTTTTTGTCGAAGCCCCAGAGCGCGGCTTTCACCGCGCCGCGCGCGAAAATGCTGCGATCCTCCGCGCGATGCGACAGCTCCAGTCGCTCGCCGGCGCCTGCGAAGATTACCGTATGGTCGCCGACCACCGAGCCGCCGCGAAGGGTCGCAAAGCCGATATCGCCCGCATTGCGTGCCCCCGTGTGCCCGTCGCGGCTGCGCACCGAGCGCTCCTTGAGTGAAATGTCGCGCCCCGTCGCGGCAGCCTCTCCGAGGAGCAGGGCGGTGCCGGAGGGCGCATCGACCTTCATGCGGTGGTGCATTTCGAGGATCTCGATATCGAAATCCTCGTCCAGGGTCGCAGCCACCTTGCGCACGAGACCGGCGAGCAGGTTGACCCCGAGGGACATGTTGCCGGACTGGATGATCCGCGCGTGGCGGGCCGCGGCTTCGAGCTTCGTGAAATCGTCATCCCTCAGGCCCGTGGTGCCGATCACATGGACGATGCGGGCCTGGGCGGCCAAGCCCGCGAAGGATACCGTGGCGGCCGGGGAGGTGAAGTCGAGAACGCCGTCGGCCTTGGCGAAGACCGGCAGAGGATCGGCGGTGACGCTCACGCCGAGAGGGGCGAGCCCTGCGAGCGTGCCCGCATCCTGTCCGAGGGCTTGGGAGCCCTCGCGCTCGATGGCGCCGACGAGACGGCAGCCTTCCGTCTCGGCCACGGTGTGGATGAGCATGCGCCCCATGCGCCCGGCCGCTCCGACCACGACAAGTCGCATTTCGCTCATGCTCGATCTCCTGTTGTCCGAGCCGCTGGATATAGCGGCCTCAATGACCGTCGAGAATGCCCTTTCTCGTCATGGCCGGACTTGTCCCAGCCACGGCAGGGGCCTCAACCCGGCTGCGGGCCTTCGTAGCCCTCGATGATGATGATATCCGCCACCGCGTGGCCGTCCCGTTCGGCCTTCGCGGCCTGATACTCGGGCGAGTCCCAGCACTCCAGGGCGGCCTGATAGGTCGGGAACTCGATCACCACGTTGCGGTCGCGCGAGCCGCCTTCCGCGACGCGGAAGCCGCCGCCTCGCACCAGGAAGCGGGCGCCGTACTTGGAGAATGCGGCGGCATTGGCCGTCACGTAATTCTTGTAGGCGTCCGGGTTGTGCACATCGACCCGGCCGATCCAATAGCCCTTCGCCATGGTTCAGGCTCCTTCCACCAGAACGAATTCAGCCACGCATGCGCCCTCGCGCTTGGCCTTCGCGGCCTGATATTCGGGGGAGTGGTAATAGCTGCGGGCCTGCTCAACGGAGTCGAATTCGATCACCACGTTGCGCGCCCGGGCCTCGCCTTCCAGCGCCTCATAGGCGCCGCCGCGTACGAGCGGGCGTCCGCCGTACTGCTTGATCGCCTCCGTCGCGCCCTTGGCGTATTCGGCATAGGCCTCCGGGTTCGTGACGGTGATGCGGGCGATGACATAGCCCTTGGGCATGGTGGTCTCCTCCTCTTGAAGCGAATGAACAGCGAAGGCTGGGCGGCGCGGGGCATCAAGCCTCCGCCATCTCCCGCACGATGGCCTCTGCCGCCGCGCGCGGATCCTCGGCCTTGACGATGGGTCGCGCCACCACGAGGTGGGTCGCGCCGTTGCGGATCGCGTCGCCCGGAGTGACGATGCGCTTCTGGTCGCCGGCCTCGGCCCCCGCAGGGCGAATGCCGGGGGTGACGATGAAGCGGTCGGGGCCGACGATGCCGCGAACGCGCGCGGCTTCGGTGGCGGCGCAGACGAGGCCGTCGATGCCGATCTCGCGCGCCTGGGCCGCCCTGCGGGCGACGAGCTCGGCCGCCGATACGGGTGCATAGCCGGCTTCGACGAGATCGTTGTCGTCATAGGAGGTCAGCACGGTCACGGCGAGGATCTTTAAGGAAGAGCCGGCCTTTCCGGCGACCGCCGCGCGCATGGTCTGCGGATAGGCGTGGACGGTCAGGAAGGTGACGCCCATGCGGGCGATGGAGCGCACGCCTTCCTCGACCGTGTTGCCGATGTCATGCAGCTTGAGATCGAGGAAGATCTTCTTGCCCTGGCCGATCAGCTCGCGCGCGAACTCGAAGCCGCCCGCATAGGCGAGCTGGTAGCCGATCTTGTAGAAGCTGCCCGCATCGCCGATGCGCGTCACGACGGAGCGCGCCTCCTCGACGCTCGGAACGTCGAGGCCGATGATCAATCTGTCGCGCATGTCTCCCTTCGGAATGGGATTCGCTGAAGGAGACATAGGCTGGCTCATGGATGGGAGACCTTGTTGTAGACCCAGACGCGGGCGGGGGGCAGGTTGCGCCAGATCCGGTTGGAGGCTCTGGCCTTGTGCGATTGCGAGCGCGCCGGGATCGGCGGCACGACCGCATAGGTGAACTGGATGAAGGGAGCGCTCGGATGCATCAGCCCCTGCGCCGTTTCGAGAAGGGTCAGGCGCTGGTCCATGGGCTTGGTGAAGAGCGGCAGGCTCGACACGGTGGCGGCCGCGGGCTCCTTCAGGACGCCTGACAATGTTTCGTTGAGATCGTAGGCATCGCCCTGGACGATGGTCGCCTTCGGGAAGCGACGCCTCAGGAGCTGGCAGAATTCGGGGTTGAATTCGACGAGGATCAGGCGTTCCTGTTCCACGCCGCGCCGGATCAGGGCATCGGTGACCGGGCCGGTGCCGGGACCCAGCTCGACGATGGGGCCCGGAATGCGGGGGTCGACATAGGATGCCATGGTCCGCGCCAGGATCTTGCCCGAGGGCGTCACCGCGCCGACGACGAGGGGGCGTTCGAGCCAGGACCGGAGGAACCGGGCCTCGTCCTGAAAGCGATCCTTCTTGAAGGGCAGTTTCCGGATCGTGGGCCGTTGGGACGACTGAAGCACTGGGAAGACCCCTCGAGCGGGCGGATCACAAAGGCTGTTTAGAACTCAAAGGAAACGACCGTCAAGTTAACTTGATCCGCCCAAGCCATCGAGAAATTCCCGGAAGCGCGAGAAGAAACCCGAGCTCTCGGGGTGGTTTTCCTTCGAGCATTCCCTGTCGAATTCCTCCAGAAGCTCGCGCTGACGCTTGGTAAGCTTTTGCGGGGTTTCCACAACAACCTGAATATAGAGGTCGCCCACGTCCCGCGAGCGAAGGACCGGCATGCCCTTGCCGCGCAAGCGGAACTGCTTGCCGGTCTGAGTCCCCTCGGGAACCTTGACCAGCGCCTCGGTGCCGCCGAGCGTCGGCACACTGAACTCGCCGCCGAGCGCCGCCGCCACCATGGAGATCGGCACGCGGCAGAACAGGTCCGCGCCGTCCCGCTGGAAGAAGGGATGCGGCTTGAGGGACAGGAAAATATAGAGGTCGCCCGCCGGCCCGCCGCGCAGGCCCGCTTCGCCTTCGCCCGCCAGGCGAATGCGCGTGCCGTCCTCGACGCCGGCCGGGATGTTGACCGAGAGCGTGCGCTCGCGCGTGACGCGGCCGGCGCCGCCGCAGGAAGCGCAGGGGTCGTCGATCACCTCGCCGCGCCCATGGCAGTTCGGGCAGGTACGCTCGATGGAGAAGAAGCCCTGCGTGGCCCGAACGCGGCCTGCGCCGCCGCAGGTGGGGCAGGCCTTCGGCTTCGAACCGGGCTTCGCGCCGGAGCCTGAGCAGGCCTCGCAGGTGACGGAAGTCGGGATCTTCAGCTCGGCCGTTTTGCCGTGGAAGGCCTCGTCGAGAGAGATCTCGAGGTTGTAGCGCATATCCGCGCCGCGCTCGCGTCCGCCCGTGCTGCGTCCGCCGCGTCCGCCGCGTCCGCCGGCATCGCCGAAGAAATTCTCGAAAATGTCCGACATGAAGTCGGAGAAATCGCCTCCGAAGCCCGGTCCGCCCGCGCCGCCATTGGCGAAGGCCGCGTGACCGTAGCGGTCGTAGGCCGCGCGCTTCTGCCCATCGGAGAGGGTCTGATAGGCCTCGTTGAGTTCCTTGAACTTGACCTCGGCTTCATGGTCGCCCGGGTTCCGGTCCGGGTGATACTGCATAGCGAGCTTGCGGAAGGCGGATTTCATCTCCGCTTCGCTGGCGGTCTTCGCGACGCCGAGAACCTCGTAGTAATCGCGCTTGGACATGTCAGGCGCCCCAGGGAGCGGAGAAACGCTCCGTTATGCTGCCGATCTCCGGGCCCGAGCGCTTGGATCGGCCCGCTCCAGCGGGTCCGGCGGCCGAGGCATCGTGATGATAGGTCGAAGGATCGGTCATTGTTGTTTCTAGCCGTTTCACGAAAACGGCACCCGGCGATGAAACCGGGTGCCGAATTCTGTCAAGATGCACGCATGGTTGATTAAGCGCGCTTCTTCTTGTCGCCTTCGTCGACCTCCTGGAAGTCGGCGTCGATGACGTCGTCCTTCTGGGCGTTCTCGCCGCCTTCCGGCTGCTCTGCGCTGGCCTCGCCAGTGTTGGCTTGAGCCTGGTACATGGCCTCGCCGAGCTTCATGGAAGCCTGCATCAGGTCCGTGGTGCGGGCCTTGATGACCTCGGCATCCTCGCCGGCGAGAGCCTGCTTGAGTGCATCGATAGCGGTCTGGATGCCCTGCTTGTCGGACTCCGAAACCTTGTCGCCGTACTCGCTGAGCGACTTCTCGGTGGCGTGGACCAGGCTTTCGCCCTGGTTCTTGGCCTCGACGACCTCACGGCGCTTCTTGTCTTCCTCGGCGTGAGCCTCGGCGTCCTTCACCATCTTCTCGATATCGGCGTCCGACAGGCCGCCGGAGGCCTGGATGCGGATCTGGTGCTCCTTGGCCGTAGCCTTGTCCTTCGCCGTGACGTTCACGATGCCGTTCGCGTCGATGTCGAAGGTTACCTCGATCTGCGGCACGCCGCGCGGGGCGGGCGGAATGCCCATGAGGTCGAACTGGCCGAGCAGCTTGTTGTCCGCCGCCATTTCGCGCTCGCCCTGGAAGACCCGGATGGTCACCGCGTTCTGGTTGTCCTCGGCGGTCGAGAAGACCTGGCTCTTCTTCGTCGGGATCGTGGTGTTGCGCTCGATCAGACGGGTGAACACGCCGCCGAGCGTCTCGATGCCCAGCGAGAGCGGGGTCACGTCGAGGAGCAGAACGTCCTTCACGTCGCCCTGGAGCACGCCCGCCTGGATCGCAGCGCCGATGGCCACGACCTCGTCCGGGTTCACGCCCTTGTGGGGCTCCTTGCCGAAGAAGGTCTTCACCACTTCCTGGATCTTGGGCATGCGGGTCATGCCGCCGACCAGGACGACCTCGTCGATGTCGCCGGGCGAGATGCCGGCATCCTTGAGGGCCTTCCGGCAGGGCTCGATGGTCTTCTGCACCAGATCGTCCACGAGCTGCTCGAACTTGGCGCGCGAGAGCTTGAGGGCGAGGTGCTTCGGACCGGAGGCATCCGCCGTGATGTAGGGCAGGTTGATCTCGGTCTGAGCGGCCGAGGACAGCTCGATCTTCGCCTTCTCGGCGGCTTCCTTCAGGCGCTGAAGGGCGAGCTTGTCCTTGGTCAGGTCGATGCCCTGCTCCTTCTTGAATTCGGCCGCGAGATACTCGACCAGGCGCATGTCGAAGTCTTCACCGCCGAGGAAGGTATCGCCGTTGGTGGACTTCACTTCGAACACGCCGTCGCCGATCTCGAGGACCGACACGTCGAAGGTGCCGCCGCCGAGGTCGTAGACCGCGATCATGCCGGTCTGCTTCTTGTCGAGGCCGTAGGCCAGGGCAGCAGCGGTCGGCTCGTTGATGATGCGCAGAACCTCGAGGCCGGCGATCTTGCCCGCGTCCTTGGTGGCCTGGCGCTGGGCGTCGTTGAAATAGGCCGGAACCGTGATGACGGCCTGGGTCACAGGCTGCCCGAGATAGGCCTCCGCGGTTTCCTTCATCTTCTGCAGCGTGAAGGCGGAGATCTGCGACGGCGAATACTGCTTGCCGTCGGCTTCGACCCAGGCGTCGCCGTTCGGACCCTTGATGATGTGGTACGGAACGAGGCCCATGTCCTTCTGGGTCATGGGGTCGTTGAAGGTGCGCCCGATCAGGCGCTTGATGGCGAAGAAGGTGCGCGACGGGTTCGTGACCGCCTGGCGCTTGGCCGGCTGGCCGACGAGGCGCTCGCCTTCGTCCGTGAAGGCGACGATGGACGGAGTCGTCCGGGTGCCTTCCGAGTTTTCGATAACTTTGGGCGTCGTGCCTTCCATGACAGCGACGCAGGAATTGGTGGTGCCGAGGTCGATACCAATGACCTTACCCATGGCGGGATCCCTCACTTTCAAGCAGACCGCCGCACCCCGAAGCGGCACGGCCCATGGCTTATGTTGACTGACGTAACAGGTCCGCATCTGTCGAGGCGAACCCTGCTGGCGCTGATATAAGAAGGGGTTTCAAGCGCTGCAAGACGATCTTGATAGCTAGTTGGCCTGATTGCATCGGAGTCGGGTGCTGTTGCAGGGCTGCAATAGCGATAAGAGGCTGACGCTCCTGGCCTTATTCGCCTGCGCCAGCCTGGGCCGGAGTGGAGGAGGCAGTCTGCCTCGTGGTCAGAGCCCCGTAGACTTCGAGCCAGAACCGCACGGCGGACGGGTTCATGTCGCGCTCAGCCAGGAAAGCTCGCAGCAGCACCTCCGCTCCGGCCCCGTCTCCATGGCAATCCACCATGATACGGGTGGCCTGGACAGGATCGAGCCGATGCCAGAGCCGGGCTTCACGAGAGCGTTTCCAAGAGGTCGTCATCGTTCGATTATGAGAAAACTAGCCAGAATAGCAAATAGCCATTTTGGCTAATTGGCTGAAACAGCATATTTCATCCGTCCGCAAAAGCGGGCTGGGCATGCAAAAATCCATTCATAGCAAACGGCAGGAGCGCCTGCGCGTATTGTTGAAGGCGGCACGAAAGAAAGCCGGTCTGACGCAGGACGAACTGGCTGAGCAAATGGGAGCCTATAAGACGTTCGTCAGCAAATATGAAAGAGGCGAGCGGCAACTCGACCTGATCGAGTTCTTGGCTGTCGCCGAGGCTTTGCGATTGGAGCCTAAAACGCTGATCGACCAGCTTCTGCGCGAATAGCAGTCTCCGGTTACCGCTTCAAGGATGCTTCACTTTCATGCCGTCATGCCCGGCCTCGGGCCGGGCATGACGGCATGAATCCGCTGTTAGGACGTGGATGGCCGGAATGAACCCGACCATGATGCGCGTGGCCTGGACAGGATTGAGCCGATGCCAGAGGCTGGCTTCACGAGAGCGTTTTCAGGAAGTGGGCATGGGGTGGATAATCTATGGTCGATTAAAGGATGTCCTTAGCAAATATCCTATTTTAGGAGAAATTAGGCATTTTGGGAGAGTTCCCGAAAAGGGATACTTGGTCTGTTGCCCTTCAGCATCGGCGGCAACATGAAATCGCTCCATACGACACGGCAGGAAAAGTTCTGCATGCTTTTGCGCCATGCACGTAAGAAGACCGGGCTCACCCAAGAAGAGCTGGGAAAGCGGCTCGGCAAATACAAAACATTCGTCAGCAAATATGAAAGCGGTGAACGTGAGATCACCGTACTGGAGCTGATCGATATCGCCGAGGTTCTCAACGTCGATCCGCTCTCCATTTTGAAAGCCGTCATGGCAAAGTGATTGGGCCCCCGGCAGGAAGTGCCCACCTGCCGCCATGCCCGGCTTCGGGCCAGGCATCCACGCCTTGAAACCACTGTTCAGACGTGGATGGCCGGGACAAGCCCGGCCATGACGCGGAAAGCGGCAGCGTGAGTGATGCGGATCGATTCAAGCCTCTAAGTCGCGCTTTCACCCAAACCGCAGCCCGCTTCCCACCCCAGAATCGCTTGCTTGCGGGTCAGGCCCCAATGATAGCCCGTGAGCGCGCCGGAGCGGCCGAGCACCCGGTGGCAGGGGACTACGAAGGAGACGGGGTTCTTCCCCACCGCCGCGCCGACCGCCCGGCAGGCGGCGGGCTTGCCGATATGGCGGGCGATATCGGAATAGGTGGTAGCCTTGTCACGGGGGATGCGCAGCAGGGTCTGCCAGACCCGCACCTCGAAGTCCGTGCCGATGAGGACCACCCGCAGGGGCTGCTCCGCCTGCCATTGTGACGGGCTGAAGATGCGCCGGGCGAGCGGCGCCGTCGCGGCCTCGTCCTCCACATAGGACGCTTTCGGCCAGCGGCGGGTCATATCGGCCAGTGCGGCCGCCCGGTCGCCGTCGTCCACGAAGCCGAGCCCGGCCAGCCCTCGGTCGGTCGCCATCAGGATCGCCTCGCCGAAGGGGGAGGGGTGGAAGCCGTAGCGCATGGTCAGACCCGCGCCGCCCGTCTTGTAGTCGCCGGGCGTCATGGCCTCGTGGGTCACGAACAGATCGTGGAGACGGGCGGGTCCCGAAAGCCCGACCTCGTAGGTCGCGTCCAGGATGCTGGCCGAGGAGGCGAGCAGCACCTTGGCGTTGTCCAGGGTGATCGCCTGGAGAAAGGCCTTCGGCGACAAGCCCGCCCAGCGCCGGAAGAGATGATGCACATGGGTGGTGGAGAGCCCCACATGGTCCGCGATGGCCTCCAGAGAAGGCTGCTCGCGCCAGCGCTCGGAAATGAACGCTATGATCCGGCGCACCCGCTCGTAATCGGCCTGCGGCTCTTCCGGCGGGGTGAGATGACCGGGTTCGATGGTGATGTCGCGCAATGTATCGAGCATGACGTTTTCCTCTTGAGACTACTCTAAGCGGTCCCAGGAGGAGGGGACACCCGATTCCTGTGACGGGTTTGCCCAACCGGCCGAGGGGCGGAGATCTCCCAGCGGGGTAGGCTCGCGAACGGGTGCATTTATAGAAGGCGAGGGCTTCAATAGCCCCGCTTCACGGCCGAAAGAGCCTGGCTGAAGGCATCGGCGAAGGTTTCCCGTTCTTCCGGCGAGAGGTCGCGGGCGATCACGACATGCTGGTTGCGGGACGTGAGGGCGAGTTCCTGCAGGCCGAACTCGTCGTCGACCTCGCGGTCGAGGCGGGTCCAGAGCGGGTTGAACAGCCATTCATGCGCTTCGCCCCGCTCGCTGACTTTCCGGAGCAGCAGGCGGATCGGGGTCAGCTCCAGAAGCTCGAAGGCCTGTCCCTGCCTGTAGCTGATGCGGAATGCGATGAACAGGCCGAGGAAATCGAGGCCGAAGAAGCCCGCGACAGGCCAGAAGCCCATGATTACGAAGGGCAGGCTCGCGACGATGGAGGTCAGGCAGACCAGCACCATCACGATCCTGAAGCCGTGCGGGCTCAAGGATCTGTGCGGGCGGATGACGGCCGAGAACACCGGTTTCTCGAACCGGTCGGCTTCATCCTCAAATGTCGCCTTGCTGCCTGCCATGGTCTAGATATAACGCGGGAATGTCCGAACTGAAGCAGCCGGTCCGCCGCAAATCCGTGTCGAAATCGAAAGCCGCCGTCCCGGCGAAGGCCGTCGGGAAGGCTCTGCGCCAGCGCAGGCCCAAGCCCGTCGACCGAGCTACCATGATCGAAATCTTCCGTCGCCTCAAGGAGGCGAATCCGGAGCCCAAGGGCGAGCTGGACTATACCAACCCCTATACGCTTCTCGTGGCCGTGACGCTCTCGGCCCAGGCCACGGATGTGGGCGTCAACAAGGCCACGAAGGAGCTCTTTCGCGTCGCCGATACGCCGCAGAAGATGCTGGAACTGGGCGAGGACGGGCTTCGGCCGCACGTCAAGACCCTGAACTTCTTCAACACGAAGGCGAAGAATGTGATCGCCATGGCGAAGCGGCTCGTCGAGGAGTTCGGGGGCGGGGTGCCCAATTCCGTCGAGATCCTCGAGACCCTGCCGGGGGTCGGCCGCAAGACCGCGAGCGTCGTGGTGAACATCGCCTTCGGCGACCCGCGCATCGCGGTCGACACGCATATCTTCCGGGTCGCCAACCGCCTGCCGCTCGTGGTCACGAAGACGCCCCTGGAAACGCAAGTGGCGCTGGAGGCGCTGATTCCGAAGGAATACCTGCTCCACGCTCATCACTGGCTCATCCTACACGGGCGCTATATCTGCAAGGCCCGGCGGCCCGAATGCTGGCGCTGTCCCGTCAACGACCTCTGCCGCTATCCGGACAAGACGATTCCTTGAAGGCATTTCGGAAGCCGTTTCGCGTCATCCCCGGCACAGGGCTGGCGATGACTCGGGAGACGTTTCAAGGCTTCAGGCAGTGCGGGGTCTTGGGGATGCAGGCGATGCCGGGCGTCGAGCAGGCGAATCCCTGCGCGGTACGGGCGCAGACGATGCAGCCGTTCGTCCATTCGGAGCAGGCGGGTTCGGACGCGGCCTGCCCAGAAGCCCGTGAGGAGGCCTGTGACCCCGCGAGAGCGCCCACGAGCAGCGCCAGCACCGTCACCATCAAGGCGGTCACGATGGCGAGGGAAACGGCCAGGGCTTCGTCGCGCGCCGGCATGGCTCACCCGAAGGCGATGAGGCCGGCAAGCCCCGCCACGCCGACGATGATCCGCCAATAGGCGAACGGAGTGAAGCCGTGACGGGAGACATAGTCCAAGAGGGACCGTACGACGATCACCGCGGCGATGAAGGCGGCGATGAAGCCCACGACGATGGTGATCACATCGTCCGTCGAGAGGACCTTGTAGTTCTTCAGAAGGTCGTACGCGAAGGCGCCCGCCATGGTGGGCATGGCGAGGAAGAACGAGAACTCCGCCGCCGCCCGCTTCGAGGCGCCCATGAGCATGGCGCCCACGATGGTGGCACCCGAGCGGGACACGCCGGGGACCATCGCGAGGCACTGGAGAAAGCCGATCTTCAGATACATGGGAAGGGGGAAGCGGGTGGCGTCGTCCCGGGTGACTTCCAGGGGCATGCGATCGACCAGAAGCAGGACGAAGCCGCCCGCGATCAGGGTCATGCACACGATCCAGGGGTCGAAGAGCACCTCCTTGATGAAGCCGTGGAGCACGGCCCCGATGAGGGCTGCGGGCAGGAAGGCGATCACGACGCCGACCACGAAGCGCCGGGCGTCCGGGTCGCGGGGCAGGGCCTTGGCGATGGTCCAGAGTTTATGAAAATAAACCGAGAGGATCGCCAGGATCGCGCCCAGCTGGATTAGGACCTCGAAGGTCTGGCCCGTGGATTCAAATCCCAGGAAGTGCCCGACGAGAAGCAAGTGCCCCGTCGAGGAGACCGGCAGGAACTCGGTCAGCCCTTCGATGAGACCCAGGAAGAGCGCCTCGATGATGTTCGCCATCGTTGAAAATCCTAAAACCGGCGCCAGATGCAGGGGCGCCCCCGGACGTGTCAAGTAAGCTTTGCGCATGCAAGGCCGTCTTCATGCGTCTGGGACATGAGATTCACCAAAATTCCTTACCGCACGTTAACAAAGCGCAGCCTTATTCTCGCCGTCTGTTTGGCGCTCACATCACTCATGGCCACCCTACATTCGTATCCTTTTTGTCCGCACTCGCGGTTTGTGCGCCTTGCCCTGGCGGAAACGGGTCTCGAGGCGGACATCGTCGAGGAGAAACCGTGGGAGCGGCGAATTCCGTTTCTGGAAATGAATCCTGCCGGCAATCTCCCGCTGCTGGTGGCCGAGGACGGCTTGGCCGTTCCGGGCGCCCGGGGAATTGCGGATTATCTGGACGATGTGTGCGGGGGCGATCTAAGGGACCGCAGGCTCCTGCCGCAGGAGATCGCAGACCGGGTCGAGGTTCGCCGTCTGCTCGACTGGTTTCTGGGCAAGTTCCACGAGGAGGTCTCGGATTACCTTGCCACGGAAAAGATCTATAAGCGGTTCATGCCCGCGGAGCTGGGCGGCGGTCCGCCCGACATGGGCGCGATTCGCGCTGCGCGGACCAATGTGCGATATCACCTGAAATATATCGGGTTCCTGATTTCCAAGCGGAATTGGCTGGCCGGCGACCAGATGACCTATGCCGATCTGGCGGCGGCTGCCCATCTCTCGGTGGTGGATTATCTCGGCGACGTGCCATGGGAAGAGAACGAAACGGCAAAGGAATGGTACGCCCGGGTGAAATCCCGGCGGTCGTTTCGCGCGCTCCTGGCGGACCGGGTCCCGGGGATGGCTCCGGCGGATCACTACGACAATCTGGACTTTTGAGCGGGCAGGCCTTGAAGCGCGCCTTCGTGGAGCGCGCGCGGCAGATCGGCTTCGATACGGTCCGGATCGCCGCTCCCGATTCCATTCCGCTGGCGCCGGAGCGGCTGAAGGCCTGGCTTACGGCGGGCCATCACGCCTCCATGGATTGGATGGCGGATACGGCCGATCGCCGCGCCGATCCCCGCGCCCTCTGGCCGGAGGTGCGCAGCGTCGTTCTGCTCGGCGTCAATTACGGCCCTTCCGGCGATCCCCTGGCGGCGCTCTCGAAGAAGGATCACGGCTCGATCTCGATCTATGCCCGCAACCGCGATTATCACGACGTGATCAAGGGCAAGCTCAAGGAGATCGCAGGCTTCCTCGCCGCGAAGGCCGCGTCCGACGTGAAGGTGTTCGTGGATACGGCGCCGGTCATGGAAAAGCCCCTGGCGGAAGCCGCGGGCCTCGGATTCCAGGGCAAGCATACGGTCATCGTCTCACGCGAGTTCGGAAACTGGCTCTTCCTCGGCGCGATCTTCACCACGGCGGAACTGCCCGCAGACGAGCCGGAGCGCAATCATTGCGGCTCCTGCCGCCGCTGCCTCGACGTCTGTCCGACCGATGCATTTCCTGCCCCGTTTCAGCTCGATGCACGGCGCTGCATCTCGTATCTGACGATCGAGCATAAGGATCATATTCCCGAAGACCTTCGTCCCGGGATCGGCAACCGCATCTTCGGCTGCGACGATTGCCTTGCGGTCTGCCCCTGGAACAAATTCGCGCAGGTCGGTCGCGAGGCGAAGCTCATGCAGCGGGACGACCTGGCCGCCCTACCGCTCGCGGAACTGGCGCGCCTCGACGATCCCGCTTTCCGTACCCGGTTTTCCGGCACGCCGATCAAGCGCACGGGGCGCGACCGTTTCATCCGCAATGTGCTTATCGCCATCGGCAATTCCGGGGATGCCGCCTTGGCGGATGAAGCCGTGCGCCTTCTCGACGATGCTTCGCCGCTCGTGCGCGCCATGGCGGTCTGGGCCGTCGGCCGGCTGCTCCCGGGCAGGGCCGTCGCTTCGCTCGGTGCGCGCCGTTTCGAGCGCGAGGACGATGCGGCCGTGCGCGCGGAATGGAGCCGTGCGCTCCCGGTGAAGAAGGAGGTCGCGTGAGACTTTTCGTTTTCGGACTCGGATATTCAGCACAAGCCTTCATCCGGTCGGCTCCATGGACGCATGTTGCCGGAACGGTGCGCGAGGCCGAGAAGGCCCGGCGTCTCAGGGCCGGGGGCATCGCGGCTCACGCGTTTGGGGAATGCGGCGCGGATCTTCTGGAGGATCTCCGGCGCGCCGATGCGATCCTGATCTCGGCCCCGCCCGATGCCGGGGGCGATCCCACGCTGAACGGGTTTGCGGACCGGATCGCATCGTCGGACGCCTCGTGGATCGGCTATCTCTCCACGACCGGCGTCTATGGCGATCACGGCGGGGCCTGGATCGACGAGACGATTCCGGCGGCGCCGCAAAGCCGCTCATCGGGCCTGCGCTATGGGGCCGAACAGGCATGGCTCGAACTCGGGCAACGAGGCGGACGGGCCGTTCACGTCTTCCGCCTCACCGGCATCTATGGTCCGGGGCGCAATGCCTTTACCAGCCTCGCGCAGGGAACCGCGCGGCGCATCGTGAAACCCGGGCAGGTGTTCAACCGCATCCACGTGGATGACATCGCTTCGACGCTCGCCGCATCCCTGCTCAGGCCACGGCCCGGCGCCGTCTACAACGTGACGGACGACGAGCCCGCGCCGCCGCAGGATGTCATTGCCTACGCCGCCCGGCTGGCCGGTGTCGAGCCGCCGCCCGAGGTGGCATTCGAGAATGCCCGGATGAGTCCGACGGCACGCAGCTTCTATGCCGAGAACAAGCGCGTCTCGAACCGTCTGATCAAGGACGAGCTCGGCGTGCGGCTGCGTTTCCCCACCTATCGCGAAGGCTTGGACGCACTTCATGCGGCGGGGGAATACGTTCAGGCCGCGTGACGGTTCGCGGTCGGTCCGAAATGGTCGATGTAGCGCGGGTTGATGGCTGAGACCGGCAGGATGACGAGCACGTCCGTCGTGCCGAATTGCTCGTCGATGACGGCCCCTGTCCCGAAGGTCGCGCCGAGCCGCAGATAGCCCTTGATCAGCGGCGGGAGGGCATGGAGCGCGGCCTTGGGGTCGACGGCCTCCCTCGGCAGAACGTCCATCCGCGTGAAACGCTCGGGCAAGGCATGGGCCTGCCAGGAGGCGGGCGCGGCGGCATAATGGTGGAGGAAGCTCAAGGGCAGGGCGAGCGCCCCGGCATCGGTGCCTTCAAGGCTCGCGCAACCGATCATCACGTCGATCTTGTAGTGCAGAACGTAAGACCAGATGCCGTGCCACAGCAGCTCGACCGTGCGCTTGTTGCGATAGGGTTCGAGCACGCAGGAGCGGCCGAGCTCAAGAAAGCGCAAGGAGGAATGGGCCTTCAGAAGCGGGGCGATGTCGTATTCGCCGCGGGTATAGAAGCCCTGATGGCGCTCCGCCACATCCTGGCGAAGCAGGCGATAGGTACCCACCACCTTCGGTTTGGCCCGGCGCAGGGAGCCTTGCTTCGCGTCATGGTCGAGCACGAGAAGATGATCGCAGATGGCGTCGTATACATCCACATCACGCCGCGAGAGCAGGGCGGCCCCTTTCGGCACGGCCGACATCTCCTCGTAGAACACCTTGAACCGCAGCTTCTGCGCTTGGCGGATTTCCTGAGCCGTCGTGGCGAGACGGACCTCGAGGGAGCCGATGCGGCCGAGCACGGGGTCGAGGCTGCCGTAATCGCGCACGGCCCGCCTCGCCATCGCGCGAAACCCGTCCAATGCCGGAGTCAGCGCAGGTTTTACGGAAGCTGCCATTCCATTCAGCAGAGAAGACGTCATCGAGATCTCATGGGGCGGGCGGGTCGGTGGTCGTGCCGGCTTTGCACCGTGACATAGCCATCGTTTCAAACTGTTTTGTGACAAAGTATATCACAGGGGCCATGCGATTTCACCAGAATGCACAGGCACTTTTCTCAGGTCATGCCGCCGACCGGCGGTCCATACGGGACCGGTAGGACAGGGCTTCGGCAAGATGGATTCGCCGGACGCGCTCCTCCCCGTCGAGATCGGCCAGCGTCCGGCCCACCTTCAGGATCCGGTGGAAGCCGCGTGCCGAAAGGCGCATGGCATTGGCGGCGTCACGAATCAGCAAAAGCCCCTCCGAATCAGGCTGCGCGACCTCCTCCAGAAGAGCCGGTGGACAGGCGGCATTGGTCATGAGGCCGATTCCCAAGGCGGAGTAGCGCTTCTCCTGCCGCCTGCGGGCTGCCGCCACCCGGGTCGCCACCTGCGCCGAGCCTTCCATCGGCGGCGGCAGAATGAGATCGGCCGCGGTCACTGCGGGCACTTCGATGGCCAGATCGATGCGGTCGAGAAGCGGGCCGGAGAGACGCGCCTGATATTGCGCGATGCAGCGCTCGTTGGGCTGGCGACGGCAGACATAGCCGGGCTCCGTCGCCTGCCCGCAGCGGCACGGATTCATGGCCGCTACGAGCTGGAACCGCGCCGGATACGTGACCCGGTGATTGGCCCGCGCAATCAGGATCTCCCCGGCCTCCAGGGGCTGGCGAAGGGAATCGAGCACCTGGGGCTGGAATTCGGGCAGCTCGTCGAGGAAGAGAACGCCGTGATGAGCGAGGGACGCCTCGCCGGGCCTGGCATTGGGGCCGCCGCCGACCAGGGCGGCCATGGAGGCGGAATGATGCGGAGCCCGGAAAGGCCGCCGGTTCGAGAGCGCGCCGTCCGCAAGCAGTCCGGCCACCGACTGAATCATCGAGATTTCCAGGAGTTCGCGCGGCGAAAGCGGCGGCAGGATCGACGGCAGGCGCTGAGCCAGCATGGATTTGCCGGCCCCAGGCGGCCCGCTCATCAGCAGATTGTGGCTGCCGGCAGCGGCGATCTCGAGAGTTCGCTTGGCGCTTTCCTGCCCCTTGATGTCGCGCAGGTCCGGCAGTGCGTCGGAGGCGGGCATGATGGCCGGTTCCGGCCGGCTCATCACCTGGGTGCCTTTGAAGTGGTTCGCGAGCTGGATCAGCGAGCGCGGCGCCAGGATTTCGAGATCGCCGCTGGCCCAGGCCGCTTCCGAGCCGCACCCCGCCGGGCAGATCAGGCCGTGCCGTCGCTCGACGGCCGCCATGGCGGCGGGCAGCACCCCGGCCACGGTGGTGATGGAGCCGTCGAGCGCCAGTTCGCCGAGAACCGTGAAGCCGTTGAGCGCGTCGCCCGGAACGGCGCCGATGGCGGCCATGACGCCGAGCGCGATGGGAAGATCGTAATGGCTGCTTTTGACGTATGTACGAAAGCCTACTCTTAAGACTGGTGGATCGTGGCACAGGCGAGGAGCCGCATGACGTGCGAGCTGGTCAGGGTTGCGCGCACGTCATGCGGCGGTTTCAGTAGCCGCGCTCTTACCTCTGTGGGGTAAGTATGTAATCCAAGTCTGAGGATAGAGTTCCGAGGGCGTTGGCACCCTACCGTCTTCGGTGAGGGGCCTTAGGTAACGGCATTCTCGTCCATGATGGGGCCCCCAGTGCCTCGCGGTGATCGGCCGGGAGGATCTTGGTGAGGGCATCAAACTCGTCGCTTGCCGCAGCTCGTGATCGTCCAAGCGGTTGGCTTTCCAATGCTCGACGATTGCACGTCGCCCAGGGTGCGTTGCAGCTGGGAAGGAGGGAGTGGCTGAGAAGAGATTAGAGATCGCTTCTGAGTGACAATCGGGCGGAGACCTTTATCTCCACCTCGGAACCACAAGGAAGGCTTGGGACAAATGGCGACCTCAATGGCCCAAACGTCATTCCGTCGTACCGATCCAAATCTCATCTTCTGATCCACGCCCAGCGAGTTCGAAGGCACTGGGTGGACGAGCAAGACAGAAGCCGTCTACCGCAAAGATGATCTCATGCTAGAGGCGTCCCAGGCAATCTTCAAAGTCTCCAAGGAGCTTGAACAGCAGTCCACCTCCGGATTTATAGAGGTCCCCGTACAGACGGACGTGATAATGCTCAGCGAGCGGCTTCGTCCCAGACTGGAATCCCTTCGCACGAGCAATGCCAAAGACACCGTTGGAAAAGTGCGCCCGATATTGCGAACTTCGGCCGCCCCAACCCACGTGGGTACCCGCCGCGTCAGCGAAAACGCGATACCCATTCGGTGGGGAAGCTTGACCCAAGAAGGTCAAGTCGAACATCCTGGCAAGCTTCTCACGAACTTCATCCAATGGACCTAAGGACACCTTGTCCTTGCACTCGAAGGCCATGACGGGCAGACCACTTGGATAACCACCAACAGTGCCTCGGAAATGTCCCGCGACCCCAAATGGAATCATCGATACGTCAATCTCATGGAAGGCGTTACTGCGGCCCTGCCATTGCAAACTTCCATGAAGCTCGAATACTGCTGAACCGCGCAGACGGCTGATCCGCACAAAACTGGGCGAATTTCGTGAGGCAGGAAGAATTCCTCCTCGCTGCTTGCGCAGCAAGTATCGCGCCCCTGCACGTAAGGGAGCGTCCCTTCCGTCACGCAGTGACACTGACCACGCGGGCAAGTTGCGGGTATGCTCGGCCAGCTTCATGGTAAGCCAGACCTCGAATGCCTTTCCCGCTGCGAGAGGCACGCTGGTGCGGCTATGGGAGGCAGCAAAAGATGCGAAGATCGACTGAAGTTCTCGCCGGATCGCCAGTGGGATAGCCATCAGCTTCACTCCGCCCGAAGAAGAGCTTGAGCGAGGGGATCAAGCAGATGATCGAGACGATAGGCAGCTTTTCGTGCAGCCTCAGAGAAGAGTTCGGTGTCTTTGCCCGTCTCGGTATCGACAAGGTAGATCCCGACAGGGCTCTTGCTTTCCGTCAGGAGCGCGACAATCTGCTCCGCTTCGTCAAGCCGTTTGACTGGCTCGACTAGACGAGTGCGCAGGAAGTCGATCGTGACTCTTATTTGCTCCGCGTCCTCGTAGGCGGTGTCGTCAGTCTCTTGTTCCGGCGCCGGAAACTGTTCGGAGCTCTCTGCATGGAGCTCTGTGGTTGATCCGTCTGATGTTCCGATTATCCGGCCCTGAGCAAGGACGCCGTACAGCTCACCAGCGAGTTCACCGAGCCCAGCCCTATCCATCATCAAGATGATCCTCATCACATCGGCAGCAATAGCCATCCTGGCGTTCCTTCATGTTTGGCAACGTAGCGTGCTGATTCTATTTGCCATCCACTCAAGCCAAGATAAATCCAGCCTTTCGATATCGATGGTTCGGGCAGGTGAGGGTAGGAGTTGCGGATCCTTGGGGCGATGGAATCGGGAAACAAGAGGAGATGCGTACGCCAGACGCCATGACAGGGTCCGGAAGGCAGAGATGGTTGAGGGTCAGATCAGAGTTTGACTCCTGTTCTCTCTTCGATCTGCTTCTTCAGAAGCCCCTTTCCGAGGCCAATGAGCAATTCGACCGTCCATCCACCTGCTTTCAGTGCTCCGTCTTTCGCCTTGCGCCAGATGTCTGGGTCACGAACGCTTTCCAAGAAGCCGTAGCCTGCCTTGGTGGTACGAATACCAAGGTCGAACCTAATCATCGATTGATGCCCCGAACTGTACTGGGGGCGGACGACTTGGTGGTTGGCAGGGCCTGCCTCATTCTGGCGTTCGATGTGAGGATCGATCTGCTCTTGGCTGTAGCCCTCCAACTGGAGTTCTTTCCGGCTCAGTCGTGCGCGATCATGGTCTTCAAACCGAAGCAGCAAACCTCTGATGAGATCCATGTCACGTTTCATCAACCCTCATCCTCGACATCTGGGAGAGTCTCGGCAAGATCGCCCTCAGCCTCGATCCCATACTGGGCCGCCAGAACGGCAATCTGCATCGCGGTGATTGTGCGAAATGCTCCTAAGACCGTGATTCTCTTAAGAGAGACCTTGTCTCAAATTCTAGATCTCAGGTACCTGAAGTTATCCTCTTCCGTTTTGCGCGGGGCGCGACCTCAGAGTTAGTTAGGCTTGTCATACGCGAGTTGTCTCAAAGTCATCAGCCATTCGGAATCTGGATAACTGGCCGGGTCGGTTGAATATCGATCACCGGGTTGCAGCGAAGAAACGGTAGGATTCCGGTCGCTTGTGTCCTGGTCGTCTCTCTTGCATAATCAGACTGTCAGGTGCCCTCCGGAGGAGGAGTTAGCCGACAATTGACGCATTTCGATCAAATAGGTTCGGAATTCACAATCGTTGACAAAAACTGGCATTCTACACGCTAAGTAGGTCGCCATAAGTCTTGCAACGCGAGAGCTGTGGGTGTTCTCTGGGGAGCATGCACCGACATGATCACTCTCCCGAGACGTGGCTCGGCGAGGCGGATCGCAAGCGGCTGGCCGCAGCGCTTGCTGGCGCCCGTGAGGCCCGTGTGTATCGCCGCCTCGAGGCCCTGTTGCTGGTGGCCGAGGGCTATTCCGTGGCCGAGGCGGCTCGCCGCTGCCGCGTCAACCGCTCCAGTGTGCACCGCTGGCTCGTCCAGTACCGGGCCGAGTATGAGGCCACGGCACTGATCGACCGGCCGCGCAGCGGGCGCCCGCGTCTCCATCACACCCTCACGCCGCGTCGGCTGGCGGCGGCCCTGGCACGTGACCCGCGCCGCTGCGGCTACCAGGCCACAAGCTGGACGGTGCCGCTGCTGGCCCACGACCTGGCCGCCAAGGGCCTCGCGGTCAGCCCCCGCACGCTGCGGCGCCGGCTGCACGAGGCGGGCTATCGCTGGAAGCGGCCCCGCTATGTCTATGTCGAGCGCGCGGCGCATCTGCCGCAGAAAAAGGGGGGATCACCCGACGTCTGAAGGCGGGCTGGCACAGCGGCGATCGGCTGCTGTGCCTCGATTGGACATTGTTGCGGCTGTTTCCGCCGCTGCGGGCCACCTGGGCGCTCAAGGGCAGGCAAGCGGTGGTGCCGATCACGGGCCGCAATGCCAAGCGGGTGCTGTTCGGGGCCATCGACCTGCGAAGCGCTCGCCGGGTGGTGCTGGTCCGCACCCGTGCCGGTCAGGCCGACGCTCAGGCATTCCTGCGCGCGTTGCGACGCTGGTATCGCGGTGCCGGCTGGCTCTGGCTGCTGACGGATCGGGCGAGCGCCCACACCGCCCCGCAGACCCAGGCCCTGGCCGACCGGCTGCGCATCCGGTTCGTGTGGTTGCCCCGGCAAACGCCCGAACTGAGCCCGATGGATCAGCTCTGGCGCGACCTCAAGCGGCTGGTAGCGGCCAATCGGCAGGCGGCCTCAATCGATGCCCTGGCCGCCGATGCAGCTGATTGGGTTCTGACGTTGACGCCACAACAGGCACGCCGCAAGGCTGGCATGGCATCCGAACGCTTCTGGCTCAGAAAGCTGTTGCAGGACTTTTGGCGACCTACTTAGGACCTCAGACCACGAAGCCAGTATCTGAACGCAACATCTCTTCGGTATGAGTGACGACCTCGAGGTCGGAAGCACGAATTTCCAGACAGTGTTGGCGTGGCCGGGGTACAAGTTGCGCCTCGAGAATCACGGTCTTGCCGACCATCGGCTACGTGGCGTCGACAACTTTCTCGATACGAAAAGCGCCTG
Organism: Microvirga sp. TS319; assembly: GCF_041276405.1. Lineage (NCBI taxonomy): Bacteria > Pseudomonadati > Pseudomonadota > Alphaproteobacteria > Hyphomicrobiales > Methylobacteriaceae > Microvirga > Microvirga sp. TS319. The sequence goes on from NZ_JBGGGT010000002.1 coordinate 718,040, forward strand.
CACCGCTCTGACGCCCCTCAACAGTTCCCTCAGCTCTCCATTCAAGATCCCGAGTTATTGATGCGGGCGCACATCCCTCTATTGTCGTGATCGAGATCGAGGGCGCGACCTGCGCGGACGCTTCCCAACCTCTCCTGACTGCTGGGGGGCAGAGTTTAGAGCAGGCCAGTCATCAAGTAGGCGACGCCGCAAATCTGCGGCTAGGCCGGGGCTCTGCACATAAATTCCAATCTCAGCCTGCGGAGCATCACTCCGCGTGTCCGCTGACGACCAGTTCAGGCTGGTGATCACGACATGGTCCTCATCCCACAGGAGGAACTTGCCATGGAGTTCACGATCAGGGATTTGGACAAGGCGGACACCCGCAGCTGCTGCAATCCCCGAGAGATCTCGCGCATCCTGCTTCGTGACTGGTCCTGAGGGGCGGGAGTAACAAATCACGGCATCGACCAGTCTTTTCCCGGCCTTTACCATGGGGACAATCGTACGGGCTTCGGCAGCAACCCCAAACCGATCGCCTCCGATCACAATTGAGTGCTCCGCCGTCTCCCGAGCTTGCCGTATGAGAGCGCCATGTCCATCGCCGGTGACAATCTGCAAGCGCGCGTCTCCGCTAGGAGCCGATTGCTTCTTCAGCGTCCGGGCCATTGTCGTCAGGTCGGCTGCAACAGGCGAACTCGTTGACGATCCAAAGACCAACTCTGCAAATTCCTGCGCCACCCAGGCAACGGCGTGCGGGTGACGCACCGCAAGCGAGGCTTCCACGCGATGAAATCCCGTTGAGAGCCAGTTGCAGGATCCGACGACGGCGATATGCTCTCCCTCGGGCCCCTCGCCACGGTCCGCAATCAGGAGCTTGGCGTGGGAACGGGTCGAGTACAAGTGGACTCGTGCTCGATTGCGCAGGTGGTGATCCGTCCCGATCCGATGGTTGATGGCGATTGCGGCTTCAAGGTTGGCAATGCGGGACTTCTCATCCTTTGCGGCGCCCCAGAAAATATCGATGCGAACGCCTCGCTTGGCCGCGCGCCGGAACTCGTCCTCAAGTTCGACAAAGGCAGCTTCCCGTAAGAACGTCGAGTGCATGACCACGCGTTCCCGAGCATGGCGCAGCACGTCCAGCAGTAGCTCACGGTGATCGTGTCCCGTCAGGACGAGATCAGACGGATTGAGGGGCGGTATCGACACGGGGTCGGTCAGGTCTGCACGGGCCGATGCGGGACGTTTTGCGGAGCGAGCGCGGATCACTACGCCGGTCTGTGTCCCGGCGGCGGCCCGGTGGAGGGCATTGATAAGGTCCTGCGGAGGATGCGGGGGAAGCCCTTTGATCTTGTCACCGATGATCGTGAACAAGGCGAATTGATCTAAGGTCGCCGAGGCGTTGAAGTCAACGCTCGACAGCTCCTCGTCATCGGCAAGCACCTGGTCGACGGCGCCATAGAGGTCGTGGGCGCTCATGTTGCCCCAGCCTCCTTCGACGATGATACGACGCACATCGTATTCTCTCTCGATGGTTTCGAGTTCGCCTGACCGATATGGCTTGAGATCCCGAAGCCCGAAAGCCTTCCATTCAAACGGCTCCATGACGAACGAAACTCGTCTTGCGGTGCGTTTGATCACCGCCGGCAGGATATCAAACGTCTCAATGGCTTCGCGCCCGGCTCGGGTTGCCCGGAAGGCGGCGCCCCTCCGGGCGGCTGCTAGCTCAACCCATCCAAAACGCATCATGCGCAGAATGATCTCGTTGACCAATCGCGCGGGAAGACACGCGTCCGCAGCAAGATCCGCTGCTGTCTGTGGCGTGACAGACAGCGCCCAAAGGACCAGCCGGTCCACGCCGCTCCAGTGACGCCCCTTGTCGACCCACACCCGCAGCCTAGCGAGCTTGACCGGAACCGCGACCCGAATGGTATTGCTCTTGCGACTCATTGGGCTTTCCCGACCAGATCCGTCCACCGCACGATTGAGAGCTTTTTGGTTTGGCCGTTAGGGAGATACTCGTCCTTAAGCCGGTCGACCACGTCGATCATAGTGGCCAGGAAGGGCGGGGCCCCGCCTTCTTTATGGCGGCGGTAGCGCCGTCCCTGCACACGCAGAAACTCAAGACTGCCAACAATCACCAGCTGCCATTTGGCCCGGCTCAGAAGGACGTTCATGCGACGCCGGTCCCGCAGGATCCCAAGCGCCGCTCGGCCGACATGATCATTGTTGCGCACGAGCGAGACGATGACGAGATCTGCCTCGCTGCCCTGGAACGAGTCGACCGTGCTTTGAAACGCGCTGGCATTGGCGGCGGTCATGAATCCGGAAAGGTTGTCCAGACTGCCAGACAGCTGATCGTCAATGGCCCGGCCTAAGCGTTCCACCTGCTCGTTGTAAGGTGAGAGTACTGCTAGCGTGGGGGCCTTGCCATCCGCTGTGGGTTGCGGGCGGAAGTGCGCCAGGATCTCCAACACGGCCTTGAGTTCGGCGGGATTGTGATAAGTTGGCAGCTGTTCAGCCGCGCCGGCCTCGCTTTGCATGTAAGGGAGATCGACGAACACGATCGGCGAGGAGGGCAGCCGCGGATCAGTGATGGTAAACGGCGGGGGATCGCGCTCAACCTCGTTGGCTCGCGCCGGGGCCGTTTCCAATTTCCCGTCGTAGAAGCATTCCGATATCACAGTTGCAATCACAGGATGCATGCGGTGTTGCTGGAGGAGCTCTGTGGCAACCCGGCGGCGGCGCTGATCGGAGCGCTTCTGCCGTTCAAGCTCCTGCGTTACCAAGCTTTCGAACAGAAGCAACACCCGCCGCGCAGCGTCACAGATCTCGCTCAAGACCTTATCGTCTTCGGCGGCTTCGCGCAGCTCATCAAGGCCAAAGTCGCGGAAAATGTTGCCGACCACGATATCGCATTCGTCCAGTGCCTGTTTGACCCGTGTCTGATCGGCAAGAAAGCTCCCGATGCGGTCGGTATCGAAAGGCGGGAGTTGGTTGTGGTCTCCGATGAGAAGGCGGCGCATCGAGAGCAGTTGCGGCGCCAGAAGCTCCGGTCCGGTCGCCTTCGCGGCCTCCTCAATGATGGCCCAGTCGAACTGGGCGCGCTCCTCCACGAGACGCTCGAGATCGCCGGAATTCGTGGTCGAGAACAGGACGTTTGCCGACTCGAGCACCAGAGACTCGAATGACCGGCGCTGGCGCAGAGCCGCAGGGCTGAGTTTGGTGCGCAGATCTCCGGTGACGGCGGCGGCTTCCTTCATTTCGCTCAAAGACCGCCGGATCGTGAGTGGCGCTCGGCGGGCGAGAGGACTGCCACCAAGCTTCGCGAGATAGGCCTTGGCGCGCTCGGGCGTTTGCGCGCCCGACAGATCTGCCCCCGTGTCGGCTTTCGAACGAACAAGGATGATTTCCTCTGACAGTCCGGCTTTCTGCAGCATTTTTTGCACTGCTGCCGCGAGATGATCGAGGGCTTGGTGCGCTTGCGCGCTCAACAGCAGCCGCGCTGCTGGGTCTGCGGCTAGGGTCCGCCGCACTGTCTCGGTCACAAGCGTCGTCTTGCCGACACCGGGAGGCCCTACGACAAGCTGATTAGGCCCTGTTGACCAGATCGACCGAAGCGCCTCCTGTTTCGACTCGTCGAGCGCCTGAAAATGCGCATCCTCCTCGAGCACGTCGTCCCGGTAGGTTCGCAGGCGCGCCCGAGGATCAGCGAGAACGGTCGCCAGCTCGGCCTGCGTTGCCAGAACGCCGAGCATGCGGAGCCTACGCTTCAGCACCTGCTCGGTGCCGGTATCATCAACTTTCCGCAGATGAAGCTGCATCGCGGGGGGCACGGCGCCCTCGACGACTTGGAACTCATAAACCCACCGGTTGTGCTTCTGTACTACACGCAGGAAGCGTACACTCGCGGACGCACGGGCGGTTCCGCCGAGACCGCCGAAGTCCGACAGTTGCCAATCCGCGTCAAAATCGGCCTGTTCCTGCTGAAACAAACGGCGCATCAGCCGGTGCGGATCATCGACGCGAAGGGCTTCATTGAGACGCGCCCGCTGCTCGGCATCACTTGGGACGAGGTCGACGACTGTTCGATCCCCCTGACGCCGTTGTGCAGCGAGCACCTCAACCGGAACGATTTCCGCGGCCCTGAATAAGGCTTCCGCGACCTGGGCGAGAAGCAGTCCTCGGCGAACCGTTACCGTTGGATCGTCGTCCCTGTCGTCAGATGCAAAAGCGGCGCTCCAATCCAAGGCGTCGCTCCGCAACTCCTGGAGCCGCCGGGAGGCAGCGCCAAACCGCACGATCTCAATGCGGTTTGCGGGGATTTCCAGCGTCTGGCGCCGCCCAAGTTGAACCTCCCGGCGCAGGCGAGCCGCGTTGGTGCTGGCAATCGCCCAAGTCTCATCGGAACCAGCCTGCCGGAACGGCTGCAGCCCATAAACCAGTGTTTCTGTAACAAGGAAGAGTTCTCCACGTGTGGTGCGGATCAGCTCAGCGCCAGTTTCAATGTCAGCCTGGACGAACTCTGTCTGGGCCTCGACGTCATCGATGTCGAACGCATCGTTGGACGCTATGGCGAGGGCATTGGACAGTTTACTTGTTTCCCCGAGGCGCAGAGCCAGTACATAGCGGCTGTTGTCGGCGCGGGCTTCCGCTTCCAGCTCATTGACCACCGTGTCAACCCGACTCACGACAAGAGGCGCATCCAGGGCGCGGTTGCGCTCCGGCCGGACGAGGGCCCGCACTAGGTCCATCTCAGCGGCCCGCAGTTCGAGGCTCGACCGCCCCGTGAGAAATGCCGGCTCCTCCTCATCGAGCCGACCGGGATCAAGTCCAAGAAGGTCTGCCGTGATCAGGCCAAGGGCCCGCCAATCATCCAGAAAGGAGAACACCACAGCTCCGACGGGGCGGCTCTTTGCGATCAACCGCAGGGGAGCCTTATCGACCTCGGCAATCCGCAGGCAGAATTCAAAGCCGCCAAGGCGGAAATCGGCTTGTGTCGACGCACCGGTCGTGAAGACCGCCCGGTGGTCCAGCCGTCCGTGAACGAGGCCTTGGCCGTGCACCGCTCCGAGTGCCAGAGCCATGCGGCGGATGTTGGTCCACAGGATCAGCCGTTGACGCGGACCATGGAGAGATTTGAGCCAATGATCGGCTCTCAAAAAGCGGGCCACGTATTCTAGCGGAGCGAGATCGCCGGGCATCGCGAGATAAAACGCGTCGCTGGTCTCACCCGACCCTGTCACTTCCACTATGACCTCGTCCGCATGAGGGAACGCGCGGACACGTTCGCTTTGGCGCATCTCATGACGCCAGAGTTCGCGCAGATCAGAGTCAATCGCGGATCCAGTCTTGTCCCAGTATTTCAGGACGGTTGGCTCATCGTTTCGCTGGTCGACAGCCCGGATAAGAGCCGATTTCAAGGCCGCGGTATCAGGTGTTGCAAGGAAGGCTTCTTCCAAGTGGAACCTGTCGGCTAATGTTCCGGCTTTGCGCCTTGAGGATGATGCTCGCATGGCTGATTAGGTTGCTTCCCCCTTATCATCGACTTTGGTTGTGTCTGAGTGGTGAAATCGGTCACCCTTCGGACATTCCGCACTACAGGTGTAATGGAAGTGCTCGACATCCGTCGAATGCCGCCACAGGAAGTCTGCTGGAAGTTCACAACTTTCGACCTCCTGTCCGAAGGTGAGGTTGGGAATATGTTATTCCATTTAGAGCTGTTTCCACTTGCGTGGAATCAGCTCTCTATCTTTGGCTCGGTCGCATTTTTGACGGTGAACCGGATCCACTTCACCGAAAAATGCTCTAGCATCCTGGCGCCCAGCCGATAGCCTCGGTGAGCGGGCCTCCGCTCACCCGTGGGGGTTCAAGCATTAGGACGGCAGGACCAGCTGAGAGAGGCAAGCCGAAAGTTGCGCCGCTCGGGTCTGATCGAGGAAGCTTCAGCCCTCGAGCCTGAACGACATTTGTCGGTTGTCATCGGGTTGGCCGAAGCCAACCGCGTCAGATAATGTGGTACAACGTTACCGTTCTCCTTGTTCCTCTGTCTCTCCTCCGGGCCTTTCACGATTGGGCAATCTCAGGACTTTGTCTTCGGCGTAGGAGAGAAGGTCCTTGAGTGGCTTCGCGAGTGCCTACAGGCTGCCCCACGATACATCGCCGCCTTCTTGAATGGCCACGAGGTACCGGTGGAGGCGGTAGTAGGCACCAGGTTCAAGCTTTCCCCATCATAGAGGTCTCTCTGCACAGCTCTCAAGTCGGCGTACTTGAGTTCACCTTGTGTGGCTGGGAATCGATGTGCCAGATATTCGCAGCGAATGTGCCCATTCCCGCCAGAATGAGAATGCGTATGGCCGGGGGCTGGTTCTTTGCGCCTTCCAACGTTTCTCTCGTTGACGCCAAGGCCTTTTCAAACTGGACCCGACTTCTGACCTGCAGTCGTTTCAGTTACCGTGCGCCAGTCTGATCTTTCGAAAGGGGTCTATATACCTAGATCACCCGGTGTGCGGATTTAAGCTGTAATGAGCTTTGCGAAGGCCAGCGACGAGAGATCACTGTGTTGGCACCGCAGCGCCATCGTGTGGCTGACGAGCTTACGCAGCCATTGGGCCGTCAAGTGCCACAGATCCCGTGCCCACGTCCGCTTGGCCTGATAGCGCTCGGTCAGTTGGCTCAGCACAGTTTCAATCCTGCGTCGGGTTTGCACGAGCCAGTGCGGCCAGCCTCCTGCTTTCGCCGCCGCTCCCCGAGGCGGCGCCAGCAGAGCAAGCCCCTGCATCGCCAGATCGTCCCGTAAGCGCGGGCTCCAGTACGCGCCGTCCCCAAGAGCCCATCCCGTCTGACCGGCCAGGAGTTCAGGCGCAAGGGCGAGATCAGCCGCATCCGAGGAGGCTAGGGTGGCGGCGGTGATCACGCCCGGCCAGGTGACGCACAAGTGCAACCGCGGGCCATAGTATGTCTGATGGGCGAGCATCATGCCCGAAGCTGGCAATCCCCGGGAAACCGCGGCAGCGATGTGCCCGCGCGAAGTGGCAGACCGGTACCGGCAGGCTATCGATCAGGGCCAGGGCGAGGTCCTGACGAGCCGTTGTGGCCAGGTGCTGCCACAGTCGGGATTTGATCACCCATAGGTTGGCGGCATGACGGGCGAAGGTCGTTCGACGGATCGTGAGCAAGCCGGGAAAGAGGTCACCGAAGTGGCGGCGGAAATCGGCATAAAGCTCCCGGTCGGTATCGATGTGCAGGAGCTCGCCGACCGCTTCAATGGTCAGAACTTCGCTGTCGGCCACCGTGGGAGCGGGACCGCGCTGGCGCAGCTTGGGGCAGGATTGGCGGAAAAAGTCGTCGATGGTGCAGAAGACAGTTATGGTGAAGCTCTCGAGGTCCATGGCAGGCTCCTCTGGCAGCAAACAAGTATCGCAGGCTGTTCACCGCTTCAGGATAGCCGTGGATCTCGAGACCTAAAAACTCGCACACCGGGTTTGCTAGCCGAGGGACATCATTTGCCCGGCGGTTTTAGGAACAGTGTGAACTGAACGGGCTTTTTCCCGTAATGCTGGGCCACACGCTGCCTAAGCTCATGGATATCGTCGCATGGCTTCGCCATACCGATAACCTCATAGCATCGTGAGACGAGCTGCCGGACTCCGACATTCTCTGTAAGTTGGCGGTGCCAGTGAATCCCTGCTTTAGGTTTGTTCGCCTTCAGATATTCGGCCACATCAGAATCAAGCGTGTCGTAGATCAGCTCAATGACCAGTTTGCCCCACCACTTTGGACGGGAGTGCAATGCCCCCTTCCATTTGGTCAGTCGGCCGAACTCCTGCCAAAGTTCGTCTGGAAATGTCTTCTCCCAATCCCTGAGTTCGTCCGCTATGAAAGCGCGCAGTTTGACCTGCAGGGCATCTTCGGCACGCTCGTATTGGTAGCCGGTGGCTTCATCGACAAGCGCATCAAGGCCCGTTCGGGTAAGGCCTGCGGTCAATACTGCGCAACGGATAGCAATTTCACGCTGGCGATCTGTGAGGGCTGCACCCTCGTAGAGCGCCTGCACGTATCCCCTGCAGATCAGTTCAAAATGCTCGGTCGTGATACCGAGTCCAGGCCACTGCGTGCCAGGGATCGAAAACTTCACGACCTCCTGCAGGATCTTATCGATGTTTATGTAAGGGTTAAGGGCCTTCTGCCCCGCATAGTCCTGCAGGCTTCCACGCTCCACATTGGCAATGGCTTTGGTCGTGGAGCCAGATGACAAGACGCGCGTTCCATCCTCAAGAACGTAGCAGTCTATCTCGTTGCCCCCCAAATCCAGAACGCCACGCCAGGTGGCGGTGGGCAAGCTTGCATCGGCAACCTCCCGATTGCCCTTTCCGGGGCCTTCCGGGTCGCCATCACCTCCTGCAGCAACCATCGCCTGGGCAACCTCATCGAAAGCTGCATCTATCGGCTCAATCGTCTTATCGTGAGGCATGGATCAGACCCTTGTAGGTAAGGTGCTTGCCGACCATCCGGTTGATGGCCATGTCGATGAACGGCCTGGTGCCAGCCCGCGCGGTATTGTGGCGGAAGGAAAATTTGTTGGCGTAGCGGTGAAGGTGCTTCGCGCTCATGTAGTGATAGATGCCGATGTAGCGGCGCTTGAGAAGTGACCAAAAGCTTTCGATGCTATTGGTGTGCGCCATGTCGCGGACGTATTCGCCAACCAAGTGATTGATCTGAATATGGGTAAAGCCAGCGCCTCGCAGGCCCACATTGCCGCCATGTGTGTCGGTAACGACTGTAGCGCCGGGGGTGGCATTCTCACGCACGAATGCGCTTAGCATTAGTGCCTTTGTATCTTCTACGACGGCGGCGCGAACGTCGCCAATCTCGGAGTGGATACCGACAACAGCAGTCTTGCCGACCGAGCCGCGACGAGCGCGAAGCTTCTTTTTGGCGCGCTTGTTCTTCTCGCGACCGCTAACATAAGTTTCATCGACTTGGACATGATCGCCCATGCTGCCGCCCTGTCCGGCCATCCACGTTTCACGGATGCGCTGCGCAAGGAACCAAGCCGACCTCTGAGTTACACCAAGTTCGCGGGCCATTTGGGTAGAAGGGATGCCCTTGGGCGCCGTGGTCATCATGTGGATCGCCATCAACCACTTCTGGAGCGGCAAGCGGCTTTCAGCGAGGACCATGCCAGTGCGGACGCTGAAGTGCTTGCGGCAATCCCTGCAGCGGTAGGGCATCGGCTTGTGGTTCTTGATCTCGGCAACCGAGATGCTGCCACAGTGGGGGCAAGATACCTCGCCAGCCCAGCGATTGTGCTCGAAATACTGCCGGGCGGCTTCCTCATCAGGGAATCGCTGGAAGAACTGATGGAGGCTGACAGATTCGAGCTTTTCGGTCATTCCGACTTTCTAGCCGGTGGATCCTGCAGGTGTCAATCCAATTTTGGCTAGCTATGTATATAGGCCCTTTCGAAACATCAAGAAAGTGAATCAAGAAGAGGATAGAGGGATTTGATTGGTGGCTAAACGCTTCGGAGATGGCCTCGAGGCGGGCGACTCTGACCGCTCCCTATGCCTGACGAGTGGAGCCCTGGGTGAGAGCGATTGGCGATCTCAACAATGATGATCCTTGCTCCAGCTTGTTCTGGGCTGAAGGTGTTCGTTCGGCCGCGGTATGCGACGAGGTCCAGTCCTATGCTGTCAGCAAGCTCGATATCAAACAAGAACAGTTTTACATCGCGGCGTACTCTATAGCCCATTGCGCGGTACTCTGCGGCGATTATCTTGATTTGATCCTCCTCGTTCATCTCTGCACCACCTTCGAATGATCTGGTGGATCCTGGGCACGGACGTAAATCGCAACCAGATTGTATTGCGCGGAGGATGGCGGCGAATTCCATGGGTGTTGAGGCGGCACCATAGAGCACGTTATGAAACTTGAGGTTGGTGCGCTGACTCGCAATGCGCTCTATCTCCCGATCATCTCTCAGGATTTTCCGCAGACCTTTTCTCCTTTGGATCCATTGCGTCCGTCGAGAGGGCGTCAAGAATCGCTTTGAGGATGTTATCCTTGCGACGATCCAAGTGGCGAAGATAATGGACAACCAAGGAGGTGGAGGGCTTGATCTTGACCCCGGCCAGATGCCCCTGAACACTGACTGCATAGACGCGTTGGCGCCACGCCTTGTAAGAGCGGGTTTCCGTAGCGATTCACCGAGATAGGTGATCTTGCGACGACAAAATGGTGGGGATCTTCAATCGGAGGCCGAGAGCGACGGCAGTGGAATCTTCTTTCCCACCTATTGCGCGCCTGGCATGGTTCGGGGCAACACGGCCCCCAGCAGAAACAGCCTGAGCGAATGCCGATGAGCTGTCGAGATACGCTGACAGCAGAGGCTGCACTGTCTAGGCGAGGAGCGCGATGGTCCCTTCTCGGATTTCTGGCCAGACGCCCGTACCAATATCGGACCCGCTGTTCCGCAAACAGGCCGAGCATCGCTTGCTCTCACGTTCATAACTTTTCGGGCATCCTCCAGAGCTGTAAGAGGCACGATTGAGGTGACCGTGAACCTTTATTGTTCGAGCAGCATTCTCAGCTGTTTCTGCGAGGGTTCGTCCCGTCCGGTATAGCGATGAGCTTGCTTGAGCTGGCCGTCAATGATTCTGTAGATGCTGGTAAAAATGGCGCGGCCGCCAAAGCCCTCTCCGCCATGCTGGGTGTAGAGGCTCTTCTCGCCAGCGACGACCCAGAGTGCCGCGAGGCCTTCCCGGTGAAGCAAGGCGAGAAAGTGCTCCCGATCGATCAGGGCTGCGCTCGTCCCGCGGTCACGGGTCGATGGGTCGAAGAACCGGATGACACCGCTTGCGTCAGCAAAGGCAGGCTCCCGCCCGTCGACGAGCCGCAGCCCCAAGCTCTGGAGGATCCAAGGAGCAGGCAACCGTACCGTTACGGTTTCATCGATGGAGTGGTCGTAGTTCCCACGCTCACATCGATACTCTGTGGTGGTTGCCCTCACCGATACGCCAGGCTCACGCCACTCTTTGTCTTCCTCCGACCACACCGCTCCCCATTGGGTGCTCCATTCGACATCGCCGGCTCCATTGCGACGCCAGGGATACTCGCCCAGGTACCGCCGGGTCCCTCCGCCCTCCGCAATGGGCAAGCAGTGCGAGTCTGTGAGCCGGCGATCTGCAAGCGCCTCAACCAGGCGATCCTCATCCTCTTGCCGGACTAAGATCGCTGTAATCCGGCACCAGGTTTCCCGCACGACTCCAGCAGGGCTTCGGCTCGACTGGGGCAGTTGCCAGAGGTGAAACCCGTGCAGGGCTAACCAGCGGCGCCCCGTGTTGGGATCCAGCAGGTCAATGAACTCGGGTCCATCGAGGATATCCCGCTCGGAGTCGCGCCAGAGCAAAGCCTCTTGGGTCGACCGGACAGCGGTGCGGGGAATCTTGGGGATCCAGAAAGTCGCGCGACTCGGCTGGCCCCATCCGACATCAAGCGTGCTGCGGATGAGGAGCGAAGGATCGATGTTCCGGAGGCGATCCTCGACGCCATCCTTGACCTCTGCCGCGGTGTCGTCCGTCACTGGAGCAAGATTGTCCTCCATTCGAGCCCGGAGCTCGTAAAGGGCGAGCCACTGGTACTTCTTTCCGATCCGCTCGATCCGGTGGTCGTTCCGGCCTGAGCGTTGGCCTCGGTCGAACTGGCCGTGACGATCTTCGGACCAGCCAAGATCATGCGCCCGCTTGCAGACCCAGCGGCGTGCCCAGGCCAGGTTGAAATGGGCCGGGCCCGAGCGAGCCCTGATCTGGTACATACCGCCAGCGCGCCAATTCTCTGCCCGGGCACGATAATCCTCGTAAAGCGTCTCGCCGACGGCAGCTCGGAACGCCTCCGTGGCGATTTTAATCGCCTCAGCCTCTGGCCCATGCCATGTTGGATGCGGTCCCGCTTGTTGGAGTGTCGCCATTAGGCTGTTGTACGCAGCCAGCATCTCCGGCGTGGCGACAGCACGGAAATCCGCAAGCCATTGTTCGCCAAGATCTTGTGTGGTTGGCAGGACGCCCGTTTCCCGAAGCGCGGGACTGAACCCGTCGACAACATAGTCCAGGACGTACCTGGCGAAATCGCCATCGCGGACACACGAGGAGACAATCTCGTCCGGTCCAACCCACCCAGAATCGTAGGTACGGGTGTACCCAGCAATGGTCTCATCGGATACGTGCTCAATCGGCCAAGCGCTGTGATAGGGAGGGTGCATGAGCGAGAGATCGAAATCCGCCGGCAGGCAGCCGCGGACGGAGGCATATTCGATCAAGGACCTAGCGTGATCCCGCAGTAGAGCATTGGCCGGAGGCCCACCAACCGCGAAAAATGCGGTCGAAATTTCCGTCACCACCTGTTGCAGGGCCTCATCGATCCACTTGCCCTGAAGCGCGGCGCCGTAAACAGCGGCGACCATCCGCTCAACCAAATACAGATCGTCAATCGCAGCGAACCGGCGGACGATAGAACGGGCAATCTCGGGGCGTGGTGTCATGAGCGCGGCCAGCGTCTTCGTCGCCCGGTCGCGCACCACGCGATTTGTGGTGGTCAGGAACCAGGCCAGGATGATGCCAGCGAGTTCCGCGCGCTCCTGATCAATGAAATCGTTGCCGGCCTCGAGAGCCCAGTCGATCAAGGTCTCGATGGGCCCACCCTCAGCTTCGCCAACTGTAGCCACATGGATTGACCAATCGGCATCGCGCTCGGGCATCGTTTGGGCCGCCAAGCGATCATGCAGGAAACGGGCATTGTAGCGGTTCTCTGGCTCGGTGGCGACCGCGATCAAGGTGTCCAGGACAAGGCCTGCATCGTCCAGCTGCTCCACCGTCTTCAGGGTGTCTTCGGTGAAGTATGCCTGATTGCGCATTAGGAGGGAGGTTTTGAAGGCGTCCTCGATGAAGATCCGCCGCCAGGGATCAACCGGAAATGCTGTGATCTCGATTCCGTATCGTTCGGGGAGCTGCACCGCCAAGGCTTCCAGGACGCCGGGACCGATCACGATATCGTCCCGGGTCATCATCCGCCGGAACGGTGTGTCGTCGTCGAACGCCGTTCTGATATCTCGCCCGTTGAGGCTCTCCTCCAGAATTCCACGCGCGATCACATGGTCGCTGAAGCGCTCAAAGGTGAATCGCAGCACCTCCCCGGGAGTGCCATCGGTAGTAATGATCGGCTCGAACGCGACCACTCCCTCGCTCTCCAGCTGGAAGAGCAGGTCGCGTTCCAAGGTGCCATCACCGGGATAGATGGTGTCGACGAGGTCATAGGCTTGATCCCTCGCAATCTCACTGTGGCCGGTCATGGCCATCTGATCGGCCAACGCCTTGAGGGTGCGTTCGACAAACTGCCGCCCCCGCGCAAGCTTGAGCCGCAAATTGATGGCCTGTGTGACCGCCGCCGCATACAGGTCGAAAATTGCGGTGACGCCGCTCATCCCACGGGGGAATGCCTGAAGGCCTTGCTTCTCGAAGCTGTCGCAGCACGATTTTAGAAACAGCGGGTTGCGGAACTCCTCTGCCGGGTACGGTTGGGAGGGCAACACGACGCTGCGCATCATGAGATAGGCGCGTGCATCGGATGCATCAAAACCCCGATGTTCCACCCGGGGGAGCTCCTCAGCCGGCAGCGAGTCTGGGATAACAGTGTTGAGATATGTCGTGCGGCAGGACACCACGATTGCAACGTGAGGAAACGCGCGGGCGTCATGGAAGAGGCCCGCCAGTCGGGACGGCCAGATATCCGAGCCGTTGCGCTCATTGAGGGCATCAATGAGGATCAGCGCCCGTGCCCCGGCGGCCTGGGCAGCCGCGTCGAGAGCGCCGAGGAATGTCTTCGCCTGGACATGCACCGGCAGGTCGAGCTCGCGAATCACTTGGTTCCATGGCTCGGCATCGTTGAACTTGCTTCCGAGCAGCATCAGAGCTGGTCGGCCCCGCTCCACCTCATAGGAGCATGCATCGGCGAGCAGGTGGGATTTGCCACGGCCGGCATCGCCATGGACCAACAGCCGCGTGGCATTGGCAAGGCGCCAAAGGTCGGAGCCCAGCTCGTCACGGATGGTGGCCAAGACCTCGGATAATTCGTGCAGAGCCTGCCTGCTTGGACCAGTCCTGGTCGAGGAATCCCTGCACGTCCATAGCCTTCCGACCTCTGCCAGGACATGCTCGTGGGCCTCGTCCACGAGCTGGCTCCATTCGGCTACGGGGTAATGGGCATCAGGCCCGGAAGGAGGCTGCGCAAAGGCCTTCATCACAGCCTCCAGGGAGGCAGACAATTCCCGAACGGCGCCAGCCGCGCTAGCACCGACAGCGGCAAGCACTAGCCGGGCGCGTTGGGACAATGTAGCGCACCAGTCTCCAACCTGCTCGGTAAGGAAGGGATCACGGGCCATGCCGAGAAGAATTCGGCGGATAGGCAGTGCGACATTCGTCTCGGCTGTATAGCGGCGTCCGAGGTCGGCTCTCGTGCGTTCGAACTTCGAGCGGAACCACGCGTGCGTCAGCAGCTCCGTGTCGAACCAGAACAGCACGCGTCCGACCCGAGCTGGATCATCAGTCGTAAGAAGGCGCTTGAGGGTGCTAGACCCCCAGAAGACGATCTCGATCGCGCGGCCCTCAGCCATACACTTGTTGATCCATTCGGTGCGCCAGGTCTCCCAGCGAGCCAGCGCCGTTTCCTGGTCCCCCTTGCGGCCGTCGCTGAGGTCGAAGGGAACACAGACCACGTACTCGACGAGGTTTGGGTGCTTCTTCAGCGCCGTCCCGATCGAGTCGTCGAGGCTCGTGAGGAGGCTGCTATCCATCCGCTTGTAATATTTGACCTGCCAGCCGACCTCGGAGCCATCTGCCCGAATCGTAAAGCACTCCACTCCGGCATCAGCTCCTGGCCCTTTTCGGTAATGCCTGGCGCCGGTTGGCAACGGTTCGAGGGCTGCCAACTGGCAGCACAGCTCCTCAAAGGCGCTGTCCTGGCTTCCACGGTGCAGGCGGATCTTGGAGAAGTCGATATCGGGCAGAGACATTGAAGGCTGGCAATTGGAGGGGGAAGGTGCACAAAGGAGAATGAGCCGACCAGAATGGCATATACAGCACCAGCACCGTGGGCAACCGTGTTCGAAGCATCGCTGGACTTGGTTTCAGCCCCGATGTGTTGATCGCGCCGCCGTTTGCGGTCTGAATTCCTCAGATAGAGTAAAGCCGCGCTGCTTTTCCCATGGGCCGTTCTCCGTCGTTGTAGTAGCTGGCTGCCTGCTGAACCGAGCGGTGCTGCGACTGCTGCATGGCCTCAGGCAAGGGGACTCCGACACGGGCGGCCTGGGTTAGATATCCTGAGCGTAGCCCATGGGCACTGAATAGCGCCGGGTCGAACCCAGCCAATCGGCAGCGGCGTTTGACGATGTCATTGATAGCGTCGCTGCTGATCGCGCCTTGGCCTATCCGGCTCCACCGATCAATTGCCCGAAACACCGCTCCATCAGTAATCCCGGCCAGATCCAGCCATGTGATGAGCGCCTCGGCCGGACGGCCGATGAGCAGGACGCGGGAGCCGTCATCCGCGTTGCCGCGTTTGGTACGTCCGAGGCGGATCGCCAGGCAGGGAAGTTTCGCCGACTCTGGATCCCGAGGGTTGGCCGGCACCGGCGGGAGTGCCTCGATCTGATCCACCCGCAGTGAGGCCAGTTCCGAGCGCCGGCGGCCACCGGACGCGAAAGCGGTCAGCAGCAGGGCGCGGTCGCGCCGGTCGACGAGGCGGTTGAGCACGCAGGTGGCGAGCAGCCGGTCGAGCACATCGCGGGTGACCGCCCGCGGGCTCTTGCGCTGCGGGGGCCGGGCATTGGCCCGTACGGCGAACTTCAAGGCCGTCTTGAACGCGGGCGTCGCGAAGGTCGGCGCAAGGCCGCGCCAACGATGCAAAGTCGCCCAGCTGGCGAGACGGCGGCGAACGGTCCCCGGCGCGTGCGGCCCCTTTGTCCGCAGGAGGCCCTCGGCCTTGAGACCCGCCGCGACCGCCTCCGGCATCCCATGCCCCGGATCTGTCTCGCGCCTGACCGGATCCCAGAGATGATGGGCCAGGAATTTCAGGGCGAGCCCCTCGGGCGCTGGCCAGGGAAGGGGGAAGCCGGTTGCGGCGAGCGCCCAGCTCTCCAGATAGCCGAGATCCGAGGCGAGAGCGCGCAACGTGTTCGCGCCCATGCCCTCCTCCGCGAGATGCTTGAGGGTCGCGACGTCCTCATCCGTCAGCAAAGCCGCCAGCGCCTCGCGCCGGTCAGCCGGAAGAATGCCGGCGAGGGCGTCGAGCTCGTTCGTGCGGCGCAGATGGGGGCCGTCCTGGCGGTCGGTGACTTGGTCCATAGTCGCTCCTCATCCGGACCCACCGCATTCGCCCCACTTGGTGTGGGAGTAACCGGTCGGCCATTCTCCTGATACCCGCACAGCGTGTGAGCGTCAGCGAAAAGATCGTATCAAGGGCGAGCCCTGACGATAGGCGAGGGCATCACGGTCCGAATTCGCGATCTAAGGCTTCCTGCTCTTCAGGAGTGCGTCCACTCTGCGCCTGCGCCAACACCTGCCGAAACTGGGCGCGCCTGTCCGCGGCGGAGGGGCGGATGGGGATAAGCAGGGCGATAGCCCGGCCATGGCTCCGGACCGAGACTGGACCGGGCAGTTGCACAATGGCGGTTGCCGACAGCGTCCGCAGGGTGCGCAAAGAGATCTTTCGAGCCATTCACACAGTGTCATCTTCGCTGCCGCAACGGTCAAGATCAGGCAGGGCTGCGACCACCGAAGGAGCTGTCTGCAGAGCGGAGGGGCAAGAGCCAGACCTGCCTCAATCGCCGATGCCACCCTTCAGATCCGGCTGATTTTGCGTCACTCCTGATAACAAGGAATTATCGGGAGTGAGGCTGCATCTCCGAGTATATACCAAGTAAGCGGACTTATCGTTTGATTAAATCCAATTACTCGAAAATGAACAAGTGTAACCAATCTTCTAGAGCATTCGGCGCGCCTTCTGACGAGGAAAGCCGCGGCCAAGGCAGCAAAACTGGGTTGAGCAAGTAGGCATGTGAGGTGAGCTCTTATCAGACACAACTCACACTGCAGTTCGCGCTTCCGCTGAGAGGCTGGTGAGCAATTTTATTGCTCAATCTAAGTACTTGATTCAACATAGGTTTGGAGCTGGCTGCTGCTGCGGATGCGGGCTGTGTGACGGTCTGGGAGCCCCGCCATGGATGCCTGTCTCTACGCCAGCGACCTCACCGATGCCGAATGGGCGTTGCTCGAGCCCCTCGTTCCCCGCAGCCATCCGGCCGGACGACCGCAGACCTATCCGTTACGGCGCATCGTCGATGCGATCTTTTACCTGCTACGCACTGGCGCACAATGGCGGCTGCTGCCGCACGAGTATCCGCCGCGTGGTGCCGTCTTCTACCACTATGCGCAGTGGCGCGAGGATGGCACCTGGGAGCACGTGACCCAGGTTCTGCGGGAGAGGTATCGCCGCGCGATCGGGCGGGCTGCTCAGCCGACAGCAGCGATCATCGACAGCCAATCAGTTAAAACCACTGAGATGGGCGGCCCACGGGGGTACGATGGCGGCAAAAAGGTCAAGGGCCGCAAGCGTCATTTGCTGGTCGACACGCAAGGCACGCTGCTGAAGACCAAAGTCCATCCGGCCGACATCCATGACCGCGCCGGAGCTGAGATGCTGTTGGCAGGTCTGCAGCAACTCTTTCCAGCCATCGAGCGGATGTGGGCTGACACGGCTTATCGCGGATTGAAGGACTGGCTGCGCCGAGCACTCGGCTGGAAGCTGTCGATCCCGCAACACTGGTGGAGCGGCGGCGTCTGGACACGGATTGATGCAGAGCCGCCGACGCGGCCGAGTGGCTTTCAGGTGCTCGCACGAAGGTGGGTGGTTGAGCGAACACTGGCGTGGCTTACCACCAGTCGACGGCTCGCCAAGGACTACGAACGCCTGATCGAGACCGGCGAAATGCTGCTCTATCTCGCCATGAGCCGCATCCTGCTGCGCCGGCTCACGCGAAAGGAAAGATAATTGCTCACCAGCCTCTGAAAGGTCGCGCTATTCATGGCATCCTCGCGGCTCAGATCAGGAGGTAAACAGAGTGTCAGCTTTGAGCGAACCCGCTCTGCTAGCCGGGCGCGGGCAAGTTGTTTGTTGCGGTTACAGCGTCTTAGTGGTCGCACGGGGGCTGCCACTCTTCGAAGCTAAGTCCTCGCAAGCGATAACAGCGCGTAACTTTGTCGCCATTTCTCAACTTGGAGAGTATCAGCTATCCTCCTGCCATGCGCGATGAACTTGGAATGCCTCTGCCGCTCGAAATTCAAAGTCGTCAAGCGGCGTTCGAATCCACTCCAGAGTTGCTCAGCCGAGGAGAGTGGGTTTGCCTCAACATTCAACCGAATGTCGCTTGGCCTGTCCGGCCGCAATGGTTGGATTTTGCTGGCCAGCGTATCTGGGTTATCCCCCTCACAAACGAGTGCTACCCCGGTGTGGCAATGAAGTGCTCGCCGGGTGTGAGTCGGGATGAGGCCGAGGGTATTTTGTATCGTCTCCTCAGCGTGATTTCTTGGCGAGAGAATTGCGGGATTGTGGTCGCCCATCGCTCGGGCGGAAGCCTGCCACACATGATGGGCCTCGAAAAGAAATCAGGCTTCTCAATCCGAGACAGCTTTGACTTCACCGATATGATCTGCCCGCAAGAAGATGGTCCGCGTGTGGCCTTGGCGCTGATGCGGGAGGCGCGCGGCCTCAATCACTACGGCTTTGCATTCCTGTCCTATTGGCGCATTCTGGAGTTGGCTTTCCCTAAAGCGGGTACCCGTGTTGCGTGGATGGAATCCGCTCTGCCGACCCTCTCCGGGCAGGGGATTCAGGATGCACTGACTAGCATCGCTGCCCGAGGCGTCACCGACATTTGCCGCCATCTGTTCGACTCAGGGCGGTGCGCGATTGCACATGCCACCGGCCAGCCGATCATCAATCCCGACGATCCTCGCGATGCCGCTCGGCTGTCTCGCGAACTGCCATTGGTACGTGAGATGGCAACCCGAGCCATCGAGGAGCGCTTCGGGATCGATACGCCAATGACCGAGTACCGCAAACACCTTTATGAACTCAGAGGCTGGAAGGAGAGGCTGGGCTCAGAGTTGGTAGAGCGAATCTTATCTGGTGATCAGCCTAAAGACGGCGAGTTGGTCGACCTGCCCCTAATCAATGTCCGACTCCGCGAAAGCCCACCATACCTGCCTTTGGAGGGTATGAAGCCAGCAGCCGTATTTGTGGATGGACAATTACTTGAGCTTCGGTATTGCACAGCCAATGGCCTCATGACCGTCCGTTTTCGATTGAACTTTGCGGATGAGCGATTGTTGTTCGATGTCACCAACGGCTTATACTTACACGACGACGGTTCCGTCACGACGGCGGAGTACCAGCGAGAGGTTCAACGCTTTCTCCGGGACTACTTCTTGAATGGCGTCCTTCAAATGTGGGACGCAGATAATGGGGAATTGCTATCGCGCCTAGATGCCTTCATTCCCGTCAACTGCATGATTGACCTCGATGCCTGCAATGCTGGAATTGGGGAGGCGGATGCCGAGGTGGAGCGCCGTCGATTGGCACTCGCCGAGTCCGCATAGGCGCAAGCGGGCGTGGACTGGATCGAAGGGCCCTTCGCTGTCGGAGCCATTCGTTCAAACGATTATCGACCTGTGCACTCTGAGACGTGCGCGTTTGGTCCGCTTCAGCCTTCGAGAGCTGACGTTCGTTGATCTTCTTGAACTTCTCAGTTTGACCCATAGCAGCCCATCTATGATGGTCGCAATGCCTGCCCAAAAGGGAATCGCACTGGTAGTGTGATATCGGTTGTGATTGAGTCTGTGAGCTCTCTATGCAGATAACGCGCTTCGAGCTTTATAAACGGGTCTGCGACAGACCGCTCAGCAAAGTCGCGCCGGGGCTTGGAATTTCAGGAACGCAGCTTGCAGCCCTCTGCAAACGATATCAGATTCCTTACCCAGGATCGGGGTACTGGACCCGCAAATCCCTCGGGCTTCCGGCAGAGCTGCCAATGTTACCAGATGCGCCCGATGAAACCATCGAAGTCACGCTGTCCGCCGTCAAAACGCGAAAAATGCGGACGCCGGAAGAAGGTTCTGGGCGCAAGACAAGGCCCATCGAGAAACCCCGTCGTCCGGCGCATCACCCGCTGCTTTATGGTGTTGAAGAGCATTTACGAAACACCCGGGACGTCAAATACGGCGAGTTCCTCAGACCCTACAAAAGGATTCTGCCAGACCTGATCTCATCAGAAGCCGCATTGCTGCGGGCACTCTCAATCGCAAACGACCTATACTTGGCGCTCGACGAACAGGGGTATCGAGTTCACATCGCTCAGGCTGCGGATAATCTGCATCGCATCCATGTTAAGGAACAAGAGGTGGAGCGAAAGGATCGCCTATACGGCCGCTATTACTCGGGAAGTATCTGGGCTCCAGACCGGCCAACCATCTTTTACATCGACACAGTGCCAATAGGCCTCGCTCTAACGGAGATGACGGAGAGAGTAACGCTGCGATACTTGAACGGCGAATATTATCGTGAGGACAGCAAACTGATCCGATCAGCCAAGCCTTGGCAGCTGACGCACTCCTGGACAACAGAGCAAGATATGCCCTGCGGGCGCTTGCGGGTCGTGGCCTACTCGCCCAAAAAAGGCGTCGATTGGTCTATGAGCTGGCAGGAAACGGAGCAGCAGTTGCTTGGCCCCCAAATTCCTAGAATTGTCGAGACGTTGAGCGCCTCCAAGAAAGATCTGCGACGCCTCATGGACGCCGAGGATGCGGCCGAGGCGAAGAGGAAAAAAGAGTGGCAAGAACAGTGGGAGCGCTACGAAAGGCAGGAGGATGCCCGCAAGACGGTCCAGGCTCTTACCGATAGCCGTCAACAGCTTGCAGAGATCATCGAGAGTTGGGGAAGAGCGATCACCGTAGAGCGTTTTTTCGCGGATGCGGAAGAGCGGCTTAAAAGTACGAATGGCGAGCGTCGGCAGCGCCTAGAGGAGCGTCTGACACTCGCTCGGGCAATGATGCAGGGCATAGATCCTCTAGACTTCATAGAAAGCTGGCTAGCCCCAGAGGAGCGACACCATTCAAAATTTCCCGAAGAGGCATCAGCTCAACTGAACAATCGTAGAGCATAACGTAATCGGTTTGAAAGACACAAAGTTAACACCATGGCCGATGGCAGATCGTCTTGCTTGGACATCATCAACGATGGCCAGCAACATTGCGCGAGTATTGTGACGGCTCTGGCTAATTCAACAGTTTATGTAAAGCCCCGCTTGGCTCTCGCCAGCGGGGCTTTTGCTTGTGTCCGCACTGTGTCCGTTTTTCGGGCCATTCAGAAACACGATGGCTCCAAATCAGGCGAAGCAGTGCACGCGAACCGCAGGGGGCATTGTCAGCAAAGCGCAACATTCTGGCTTCTCGAGCTCTCAGGGAGGCACAAAAGTGGGTCTGGCGAAGCTCATTCGGCCCCCGGCAACAGAGAAAGCCCGAGTTCCTTCAAGAAGGCGTTGTGCCGCGAAGTTGCCTCCCGGATCTGCTTTTCAATCTCAACCAGCTCGCCCTGGGTGGTCGACAGATCAATCTCTTCCTCGCCGACGGCGGTGCTGATGTAGCGAGAGATGTTGAGGTTATAGCCCTCCTCAGCAATTCGCTCCATGCTCACACGCTTGGAATAGCGGTCCTCTTCCCTGCGGAATTGGTAGGTCGAAACAATTTTGCCGATATGATCCGGCGTCCCATTCTTGCCATCTCCCAATTGGTTTTGGCGCTTGCCCTTTGTGAAATGCTCGGCGGCATTGATGAAAAGCACGTCATCCGGCTTTTTGCACTTCTTGAGCACGAGGATGCAGACCGGGATGCCGGTCGAATAGAACAGGTTCGCGGGCAGGCCGATGACTGTGTCGATGTGACCGTCCTTTAACAGCTTGGTGCGGATGCGCTCCTCTGCCCCTCCTCGAAATAGCACCCCGTGAGGCAGGATAATAGCCATCACGCCCTCGTCCTTCAGATAGTGGAAGCCGTGCAGCAGGAAGGCTAAGTCGGCGGCCGATTTGGGCGCCAGCCCGTAATTCTTGAACCGCACATCGTCGCCCATCGCCTCGTTCGGCTCCCAGCGCAAGCTGAAGGGCGGGTTGGCCACAATGGCATCGAAGGCAGGCTTCTTAGCGGGGTTCAGCTCGCGCAGGATATCCCAGTCATTTGCGAGGGTGTCGCCGTGGAAAATCTCGAACTCCGTGTCCTTCACCCCATGCAGCAGCATGTTCATGCGGGCGAGGTTGTAGGTGGTGATGTTGCTTTCCTGCCCGAAAATCTTGCCGATGCCATGAGGCCCCATGCGTTTGCGAACGTTCAGCAACAGCGAACCCGATCCGCAGGCAAAGTCGAGAACGCTCGCCAGCCGGTCCTTCTTACCCGTGGCGGGCTCCTGACTGTCCAAGGTCACGATCGCCGACAGAATGTCGGAGATCTGCTGCGGCGTGTAGAACTCGCCCGCCTTCTTGCCAGAACCGGCGGCGAATTGGCCGATCAGGTACTCATAGGCATCGCCGAGATGATCCACGTTGGACGAGAAACCGGCCAGTCCCTTGGCGATCTCAGCGATGATCGAACAGAGCTTCTTGTTCTTGTCCGACTGGGTCTTCCCGAGCTTTTCCGAGTAAAGGTTGATCTCCGAGAAGAGGCCGCTGAACGTGCTCTGGAAGGACTCATTCTCGATGTACTTGAAACCTTCATGCAGCGTCAGCAGCAGCTCATCGCTCTGCGTACGGGCCAGATTTGCGATGTTGTTCCATAAATAGGGCGGCTGGATCACATAGTGCACCTTGCGGCGCATCTGCTTTTCGAACTCGGCCACGTCGTTCGGATTGTCCTCGTACCACGCCTGCAGGGGCGTGCTTGCACCCGAACGCGCAAGCACGTCTTCCGGCAGATCAGGGTAGTCCGGTCCCAGTTCCCGCTTCGCCGCCGCCTCATAGTTGTCCGACAGATAGCGCAGGAATAGGAAGGACAGCATGTAATCGCGGAAGTCGTCCGCGTTCATTGCCCCGCGAAGCGTATCGGCGATGTTCCAGAGCGTCTTGCCCAGTTGCCTTTGGATTTGGTCGTTCATTGTGCAGGTGCTTCCTGGGGGGCGGGCGCTGGCGCCGGGGCTGCGGGCTGAGCCGGAACAACTCCCGGCAGGGCGAACTCGAATCGCGTGATGAATTCGCGCAGGATGCGGCGGAACAGTTCCTTGTTGTCCTCGCCCATCTCTGTGGGTTCATGGATGGCATAGGCGCCGTGGCTCAGCAGGTTCAGGGCCCGGTTGAACAGCGCCCGATCCTCTTCGTTGTTCAGCGCCTTCAGGCAGAAGGCGATGCTTGGATGACCGAAGAAAGAGGCTGTTTTCTCCATGACGCTGCGCAAGGCGTTGAAGTGGAAGGTGTAGAGCTTCCCCTTGTTGGGATCGGCGGCACGCTGCAACTCGGCTAAAGTGGCGACGTGGTGGAAGAAGGGCGTATCCTCGGTCGCATGAAGCGTGTAGGCGCCGTCGCCATTGGGGCGATGAAAGAAATAGCGTTTGTGGGCAATCGTCGGCGATTCATCGACCTTCCGGCCAACTTCGTTGCACATGACGTTGAAAAACAGCGCGTGGTGAGATGAGAAGATCACACTGATCGGGGCGGGCGCACCGGTGCCGTCCTTCCGCGTGACCGCCCGACGGAGGAGCTTGGCTAGGTCGCAGGCGACGGAGATCGCGTTGTTGTCATCCAGTGACGAGATGGGGTCATCTATGTAGAGGTATTTCTTTCCCTGATAGGATTCATGCCCATCAAGCATCCGTTCGCAGATCGCCATAAACACGCACCAGATGAAGATGTTCTGCTCGCCCCGTGAAATCTTGATGTTGGTCTGATCGCCCTTTCGGAAGCTCACGAAATCCGGCTTAAAGAACTTCTCCTCGCCTTGCTCAACCTCCTTATAGGTGAAGTCGAAATCGAAGTCCGCGTATCGGGAAAGATACTGGGCAATCGTTTCGTCTAGGGCGAGCTCAGTCATGGCGTTGAAGAAGGACGATTTTTCGTTCAGCTGAAGGCGGCGAACGCTGTCACCTTCAAGGTCGTTTTCCCAGACAAACAGATCCTCGGTGAAGGCGTTAAAATAGAGGGTGTCGGGTGTCCCGGTCGGGTTCTTCTTGTTCTTGCGCTTCCCAGCGTCCTTGAACTCCATAGACAGGCGTGTCTTGCCGGTGCGGTTGTAGGCGTAAATCAAGATCAACGGGATTGGCTTCGTTGGATTATTTAAATCGTCACGAAGTCTGGTCACCAGAGTCTTTAGGTTCTTGTAAGTCCTCATGCGTCCGCCTCCTCGACCGAGGGGAAAAGCTGTTGCATCAGCCCCTTCTTGTGGGTCTTGAGGGTGTCGAGCTTCTGGCTCTCGACGGCGATGAGGGCGTCGAGGGAGGTGAGGCAATCTGCAATGCGTTGTTGTTCAGGTAGGGGCGGTGCCATGATCAAAAGAGCGAGAACATCTGGTTTGGTAATGTTCTTCATCGAGCCGGAACTTCCTTTGGCCAACTTCGATAAAGCCGCACGACCTTTGTCGGATCCCAAGATGAGGGATAAAAAGGGCATTGACGTGCTGGACTTAGGCTTGGCCGCCCAAAGTCGATCGGGAAGAAAGATGTTCTCCAAACCAGTCTTCACGTACGCATTAGCCCCCACGAGCGCTGGGGTGTTCATTCGGCTGATGATAATTGTGTTTCCTTGGACCGGCTCTTTGACGCGATCAATATCAGCCTGCTCAAATACCACTTTGTTTTCTTGGGGTTTAAAAACTCCATTTGTAACGGCGCTCGTTTTCAAAACGCCAATCTCTCCACTCGTTGCGGGTCGGTCCCCTGAATTTACACTCACTCCGGCATCCAGCGAACTCACAAACTCAGAGAGGGGCTTTTCCTCCCACTGCCGCGCGCCCCGAAACTCAGGGAAGCGGAGGCGGGGTTGGGTTTCGCCTTCTTGGGGGAAAAGCTGCTGCATCAAGCCTTTTTTGTGGGCCCTCAACGCTTCCACTTTCCGCCCCTGCGCGGCAATCAGCGCGTCCACCGAGTCCAAAAAGTCGGCGATCTTTTGTTGCTCGGGGAAAGACGGCAGCGCCAGTTGAAGACGTGCAAGGTCCTTGTAATAGATGCGCACACGGACGCTTCCATCGCCCTTCTCCGAGACAAACTCCTCCCAGGCGTCGGAGCGTCGAAAGTGATCAAGATACGCGGGATCGAGCCTGTGAGGGCCTGCGCCCTTGCATTTGAAAACGACATAGTCCGGGCTGACCAGAATGTCGTTGTTACCTTGCCAACGAGCAATCGAGCCTATGTTGAGGCGCATCGGATTGTAAGCGAACCAGTCCTTCCGAACGAACTTGTAACGTGCCGTGTCAGCCGCGACGATGCGCTCCTCCATCGGCACAATGCCTTCGACTTTGGACACCCCCATGATTTGCGATGGGGCCTGACCAGAGCCATTTCGTTCTGTGCTTTCGGCCGTAGCGTCCGCTAGCTGCAATTCCTGCAAAGGGTGTCCGATAAATTCCGAAAAGCGCAGCTTGGGCACCGATGCAGACTCATCGCGCGTCGCCGCTGGCAATTTCCCCTTACTGCTCATAAGCGCTTAGCCCCGAGATTTCACGGCCACCGGCGCGCTTCAGCAGCAGCGGCATCAGGTCGGCCATTAGGTCCAGTTCCTTCACCCGCCGCGCCTTCCAGTTGAGGCCAAGCGGTTCCATCAGGTCGGTCAGCGCCTCGCCGTCAAAAATCATGCGTTGCAGGATGGTGTCGACAAAGCCTTGCAGCGCCTCGGTGGCCAGCCCGTGCTTGCCCGCGATGCCCGCCAGTTCCGCCGCGTTCTTCTCCGCCTTGAAGCGGTTGTAGCCATCGCGGATGGCCTTTTCGCTGAGGCCCTCACCCGCCTTGAGGGTGTTGATATAGGCCGCGATATCCTCGCGCTCGTCCATGAACTTGGCGTCGGACTGGATCAGGCCGATCAGCTCCTCGCGGCTCATCTTCTGCTTGCCGGGTGGCGCCTCGGAATAGCGGGCGATCAGACCCATGATGTAGTCATAATCGATGACGGCCGAGGCGAAGAGGACAAATTCGAAATCCAGTTGGTCGGCGTCAGGCGTAGGCTCGTCCGCGCCCTTGCCCTGCTGTGCCCGAAGGCGCTGGGCGGTTTCCAGATAGGCACCGCGGAAGCCAAGCAGGTTCTCGCGCGGCAGGACCTGCTCAATGGTGTTGCGGTTCTCGTCGGTCAGGTCGGTGTACTGGTCAAGCTGGGTCTTGAGCCGCTGGACCTCTTTGAAATGCTCGATGAAGGCCGCGCGGGCGGCATCGCCCCTGAGGTTCGGCACGGCATTGGGGGCGCAATCGAGGCCCTGCGACTTCATGAAGGTATCAAGCTTCTGGACGGCGGTTTCAAGTTTCTGGATGACCACGGGGGCCTTATCCACCAGCCAGATCTCGCGGGCCTTTTCGGAAGCCGCCTCACCCGAGAAGAGCGCGATGGCCGCATCGACCGCGCCCTGCTGCTGCCGGAAGTCGAGAATGTTGCCATAGGGCTTGGTGGCGTTCAGCACCCGGTTAGTGCGTGAGAAGGCTTGGATCAAGCCGTGATGCTTCAGGTTCTTGTCGACGTAGAGGGTGTTCAGGAACTTGGAGTCAAAGCCGGTGAGCAACATGTCAACGACAATCGTGATGTCGATCTTGTGGTGCGGCACGTTGGGATAGGCTTTCCGCAGGTCGGAATCTGGCCATTGCTGGTCTTTGATGCGCTTCTGCACGTCCTGATAATACAGATCGAACTCGCCAATCTTGTGGTTGGTGCCGTAGTGCGCGTTGTAGTCGGCGAGTATGGCCTTCAGTGCCTCCTTCTTCTTCTCCGGCTCGACCGCGTTGTCTTCCTTCTCCTGCGGCAGGTCTTCCTGAATCTGTTTCACATCAGGATCGCCTTCGGCAGGCGGGGAGAAGACGCAGGCGATGTTCAGCGGCTGGAAGTTGGGATCGACGGCCAGCCTCTCGGCCTGTATCGTCTTGAAGAGGGTGTGATACTCGATGGCGTCATTGATTGACGATGTGGCGAGCAAGGCATTGAACCGGCGCTGACCGGTGGCCAGATCGTGTTTGGAAAGGATCGCCTCGATGACCGCCCGCTTGGCCAGCGGTTCGCCCGGTTTGGGCAGGGTTTTGCCCTGCGGCTTGAAGTAATCGACATGGAACCGAAGGACGTTTCCGTCCTCAATGGCATGCGTGATCGTGTAGGTGTGAAGACGCTGCTGGAAGAGGTCTTCCGTCGTCTTCATGCTGGCCTGGGTGTCTTCGATCTTCTGCTGAGCGGCGTTCTGATCGAAGATGGGCGTTCCGGTGAAGCCGAAGAGTTGGGCGCGCGGGAAGAACTCCTTGATGGCCTTGTGGTTCTCGCCGAATTGCGACCGATGGCACTCGTCGAAGATAAAGGCGATGCGCTTGTCGCGAAGGGGCTCAAGCTGCTCCTTGAAGCTCTTCTTACCATCCTTCTTCTGTTGCTTGTTGCGCTTGCTGTTTTCATCCAGTGCAAGGCCGAGCTTCTGGATGGTGCAGACTATGACCTTATCGGCATAGTCGTCTGAGAGGAGGCGGCGCACAAGGGATGCGGTGTTGGTGTTTTCTTCGACGCAGCCTTCCTGGAACTTATTGAACTCCTCGCGCGTCTGCCGATCCAGATCCTTGCGGTCTACGACGAAGAGGCATTTTTCGATGTCGGGATTGTCCTTCAGCAGCGTTGATGCCTTGAAGGAGGTGAGGGTCTTACCGCTGCCGGTGGTGTGCCAGATGTAGCCGTTGCCGCAATCCTGCGCAATGGAGTCAACAATCGCCTTCACCGCATAGACCTGATACGGCCGCATCATCAGAAGCTTCTGCTCACTTGCGACCAGAACCATGTAGCGGCTGATCGTCTGGCCGAGGGTGCATTTGACTAGGAAAGTCTCGGCGAAGCTATCGAGATGGAAAATCTTCTTGTTGTCTACGTCGGCGAACTCGTAGACCGGCAGGAAACGCTCTTCGGCATTAAAGGCAAAGTGACGCGCATTGTTGTTAGCGAAATAGAACGTTCGATCGCGGTTGCTGACGATGAAGAGCTGAAGGAAGCACAAGATCGTCTTAGTATAACCGTTCCCAGGATCGTTCTTGTATTCGACGATCTGCTCCATCGCCCTGCGAGGGCTAATGCCGAGGGTCTTCAGTTCGATTTGAACAACCGGCACACCGTTGATCAGCAGAATGACATCGTACCGATGATGGCTGTTGTCCGTGTTGATGCGGAGCTGGTTGATTACCTCAAAGGAATTCTTACACCAGTCCTTGATGTTGACGAGCGTATAGTTGAGCGGCGTGCCGTCATCTCGGGTGAAATTGTTCCGCTCGCGCAGGGTTCTTGCTGCCGTGAAAACATCCGGCGTGACGATCTCATCCATTAAGCGCGAGAATTCGGCATCGGTCAGGTGGACGCGATTGAGCGACTCGAACTTCTCACGGAAGTTTCGCTCCAGTGTGGCGCGGTCTCGGATATCGGGACGGTAATCGTACTTGAGGTCCTTCAGCTTTGAGACCAAAGCATCCTCAAGATCGCGTTCGGGTGTGATCGTTACCATCTATGCAGCTCAGTTTTCTTCAACGCCAGTTGGATGGGCCGTCTTGCTCTTGGTCAAAGTTCTGTCCTCGCCGCCAACTTTGCCATTATTCAATCTTTCGTATTCCTCAACTGACATCACCACCACGACTGGCCGACCATGCTTGGCAACCAACACCGGCTCGGCGCGAGCCAGGTCGATCAAACGTCCGAAGCCGTACTTGGCGTCCTTCGCCGACATACTTTGCATGGCGTGGCTCCTGTTAAAATCAAAGGCTACTTTGGCCATTTTGGCCCGTTTCTCAAGATGGTTTTGGACGGTTTCCACATGCCCCGCCCGATCGCGTAGGCGGGCGCATCCAGCATCGCCCGTTCCAGTGCCGCTCCAGGCGGCAGGCGCTGGATTTCGTCGGCAAGCCGCACCTGGAGTGCGCGGTTGTAGGCGACGATCGGCGTCTGACGACCGACGTTCACACCAAAGCGCTGGTGGTCACGCAGCTCCACACACTCTTCGTTAGCCGGAACGCCCTTGGCGAAGCAGCTCCGAGTCTCTCCCTTGGGAGGGTTCGCCGCGGAGAGAAGCCGATGACGACGGAACTCGCCGAAAAGGTCAGGTCCGCAATTCGAGATGTTGGCGAGGAGGATCGTTCCGGCTCAGTTGGTGCCTAAAATCCGGCGCAGCCACACGATCGCTATATCCCCAACCCGAAGATTTGTAGAACCCTTTCAGGTATGCGAGGTTCATATTCCCCTGAGCAGACTGAGATTTGCCACCTACTGAAGGTCTGTCCATGGCACTAAGACGAAGTATGGTGAACGTCTACTCTCGCGGGCATACCCGACCTTGCCGAAGGGCAGGGAGAGCTTCCGAACCCATAGGAGCCTCGGTGTCGGGGCCTGTTGGCCAGAGGCACGTGTAGGCAAGTTTCACAGGCCGGAGCCAGGACGGCTTCTCCTAGGCTCCGAATGCACAGCTGGATTGCTCCTGTGGCTGAGCCAACACTCTTGTAGGAACTCTCCACCACCTCATGGGTCGGGAACTGCAGACCAAGTAGCGGGCGGTCTCAGTCGTATGGCGCCGGCTCACGGTTACGGTCGCTACAATGAAAAGCTGCCGCGACTCTCAAGATAGTCAGCAACCCGCTTCAGACCTGTATGCTGTTGCATGAGTTCGAGCGGGCGAGCTTCAAGAACGACATTATAGCTCTTCAGCCATGATGCCGCGGCACCTGCATCGCCTCCGACAATGGCCGTCAGCAAAAAGTGGAGCTGGATAAGAAGCAGGGTGTTTGTCAAGGCGGCTTCGTTTGACGCCAGGGATGCAATAACGGTTTCGTTGTCCGCTCCCCCGATGATAGCGCGAAGGTCCTGGTTCGAAAGATCGAGCCAAGCCGCTAGGCGGGTCAGCGCCTTCGTGATGATGGTCGCGTCTTCAACCATCAGACAGTCCCGACCGTTGGCGCTCATAATCCTTTACCCCGCCGTTGCGCTTTCTTGCTCGGGGGGGCCGTTGATTGGGCGACGCTGCACGTGGATGCCCGATACGAGCCGGCTCCAAGCCAACTTAGAACTGGCCAAGTGTTCAGATCCTAGGTCCTGTGATCCATGTCAGGGTCTGTTGGGCATATGGCTCGCCTCGCTTCCGGGCACATTACTTGCTCCCTCAAGGCCGAAGGGGGGCGAGCCGGCCTGGGCCTTCTCACGGCCATGCGCTCCCTCAAAAGAGTGCGTACCTGCTGCGCTCAAGTGTTGGCATCTTACCAGCGGTCTCCTCGGTCTCCGCACACGTGAATGAGTATGATGAGCCAGACATACGTCATCATGGCAGTGGGTCCGAGAGCAAAATAAAACAGGTCGAAATCGGTGAAATGTCCGGTTCGGTGGGCCCACCAGCCGCTGAGTGCCAGAATGGCGGATGCCGTTGCAAGAAGGATTATGACCCGCATCAGCTCTATCTCCTAAGGTCTAGGGGCGGACAGGTTTCATAGAATTGGTATTCGTGTCCCGGCAGAGCTGCTCTCATGATCGGGGGATCACTTTTGAGTGGATCCTTTTCTGTTAGCCTCAAGCAAATGATCCCAGTTGCCAGCTTTCATGTCCGGGAGGGGGACAGGAAGGCCTAACGTTGCCCGTGCGGCAGCCCATGTTCGATAGTCTGCCAAGCGTGTTCGCGCATCAATCTTATGAGTAAGGCTCAGGAGTTCCTGAAGCTGATTGAAGACGGGAGAGAGATCAACTTCAGGCGCCTCAGGAGCATTGGCAGCCCCGTCGAGGGCTCGTTCGAGCCATTCCAAGCCGACCCATTCAACGATGAAGGAAACAACGGCCGAAGCACCCTGTAAGGCGGCGCTTCTCGACGTGGTGTGGCGGTATGGCCGATTGCCAGTCAGCACCTGTCCTTGTGCTTTTCCCCAGCGCTCAAGGGCTAAAAGCCAGTGGTCCCGTTCCCTAGACGGTCCTGTGGCGGCGATCGAGACCTCGAAGGACGGGCGCTGCCAGTCGAGCGCTTCGATCGAGCAACGGAACACGAGGTTGGGATAGTCCGGGAGGCTGTAATCAACGCACTTCATGAGGGTACTCAAACATCACCAGAATTCACATCTGCCTTACCCGCTTGGAACAGCGGCGTGTCTCCCGGCTCGGGGACAAGACTTGAAGGGCGTGGCAGGACGAGAGGAGCCTTGGCTCGGGGAGGTGGCACGCCGGCTCCTGAGGGTGAGAGCATTTTGTAGAGTATACTCCGTGGAAGAATACTCTACAAGGCGGTCGGATCTCGGACATGTCGATCCGAGATGTGCTCGCCCGCAATATTAGAAAGTACCGAAAGGCCGCCGGGCTGTCCCAGGAGGAGCTTGCTCACCGGGCGGAGATCGATCGGACCTATATTAGTTCCATCGAACGCAGCGTTTATGGTGCGACGATCGACGTCGTGGACCGCCTGGCGAAGGCGCTTGGGGTCGAGGCGGCCGATCTCTTGGTCAAACCGCGGCGCCGGGTGGCGGCAAAGACACCCTCGTCCCGATAACCTGATTAACATGGGTTCGAGCACGGTTTCGGCGGTCAGCCCGCCCGCCCTTCATGCCGCCGGCTGCGAACCTGTACTTGACCGCTGAATTTCTGGTCGTTCAAGCTGAGAGTGCTGGACGGGACCGCTCAGGCTTCTTCCAGGGCACATACGTGACGTAGCCGAAGCTCATGAAGAAGAAACTCAGCGTTCTTTGGGTCGCAATCTGCATCGCTTTCGGTTCGCGCGTCACGGGATCGTATTCCAACGAGCAACTTTGTCCGGTCTGATCCAGCTTCGTCTCGGCCCACATCAAGTCGATGCTGATCTGACCGGGCGTATGGGTAACGGTGTAGCCGCCGATCCTGTGAGACTGTGGTGTGTTGAGAGTGACACTTTTCTCAGTGCGATCGCCATCCAGCTTGACGTCGCCGATTCCCGCAGCATGCCCCTTCACGCCAGGTTCTTGCCCTGAGAACCGGCCAATGAACGACCACCGGGCCCGAGGCGCGATCGGGATCAAGTCGATGAGGCGACGCGCGGCCTCTGCAGGAAATGTGTCTCCGTCGGCAACAAGGCGATCAATCAGCGAGTTGGCTTCGAAACGAGCTTGTGCATTAAGCATTTCGGTCGGTCGCTCCCAAGAGGCCATTTCCTGTAGCCTGCCAGTCTCACCTGAGGATGACAATGCCTCACAGAAGCGAGCTGGCTTGTTGCTCCACGGGTAGTCTTCTACAAACATGATATGGACCATCCCGACGATCAACAACAGGAAACCTGGTCGGAGTACCAGCCGCGTGATCCTGAGATCACAGGATTGGTGCAGCAGTTGGCGGCCAACGGTTTGGTTCTCAGCCAAATTGAGGAGTTGATCAAGCAGGCCTTGAAAAGCAAGCTCGCGGAGCTGAGCGAGCGGGATAGCGGCTACGACGATGTTGCCTGGGAAGTGTTGGAGGATCTCCGAACACCACCGCGTAACCGGCAACATTGACCCATGGGCCCAGTCTCTGCCTTGGAACGGGCTAGACAAGCTCATTCTTCCATTGTCCCGCAGATCCGCTCCTGCACAGGACGGGCCGCGAAACCTTATGGGTTTCACTGTGGCTGCCTCTCAGGGTGTAGTCGTGCTGCTGCCCGTTGAAGAATGCCAGCAACAGGGCATGGTTGGGAAAGATCGTGGGCAGGGGAGGGACGTTGCCGGCGCCGTCAATCGCGTTGCTTTGGTCTGAAAGAACGAGATTTCCTGGCTTCTACAACGAATGGGCGGACTGTAGTCTTCAGGCCCCATTCCTCTTCGAAGGCGGTTGTAGTGGCCTCAAGATCGGAGGCTTGTGCGACGGAGACGTCGCAACGAGGACCAAAACTGGTTGGCCGAATTTCACCAATTGCATCTGCTGCAAGCGATAAATCGATTCCCGCAGCAACGAGAGTGTCAATGTGATGCGCCCTTCGCATGACGCGAGTTTGGTCGTCAACCTGTGCATCACCATCGGTGGCCGGCAGTGATCCAGCCAGATGGTGGAGTTCATTGTAGTCTCGGTATCCCAGCATCTTAGCAACGAGATCCTGACAGGTGGCTAGGCGAAGGTCACAGCCATACGCCTGCAAATAGCGCTTGAGACGTTTAGCATCTCCTTTAGGGCGATTGGTGCTTACGACGTTGAAACGCA
The DNA here is from genome assembly GCF_041276405.1 of Microvirga sp. TS319. Taxonomy (NCBI): domain Bacteria; kingdom Pseudomonadati; phylum Pseudomonadota; class Alphaproteobacteria; order Hyphomicrobiales; family Methylobacteriaceae; genus Microvirga; species Microvirga sp. TS319. The sequence continues at coordinate 751,464 of NZ_JBGGGT010000002.1, forward strand.
TGAATGTTTCACTTTCTGCAGAGGGGTGCCGAAACACGAGCTAAGCGAAGCCAAATCATTAGGGGCGAGGAAGCTACCCAGGTTCTTGGTGCTTCTCTGATCTCTCGCTTTTGTCGGATCGATGCTTCGCAGATCAATGGGGTCAAAGCCTACATGGGAGCGGAGCCGACCACTGTCGCAGAGGTTTCGTCAAATCTCAGGAAAGTTTGATGGTCCGCCTGATACAGTACTGAACGGCTTTTCCCAGCTGGAGATCGCGAAGAGACTCGCACTCATAGGAGGCAAAACAGACGTATTATCCATGTTGCCTTACGAGGATTCAACTTTCTTGAGGGTGAACTATGATCGACAGCTACGGCGTCAGCATGAGACGAATCTAAATTACTTTTGTATGATACTTAGATATTTTTATTCTCTGCGCGAAGTCGTATTTGTGGTTGCATAACATTGGGTCCCTCCAGCGAAAGCTATCTGTCTGCGGCAATTATGCATAATGTGCCCATCAGTCAAGTTTGACATGTGAATATCCTAAAACCGAATAAGCATTGTCTCAGAATTAAAGCAACATTTTATAGATGGTTATTTCAGAGGGGCGCAAATGTGTACGGCGTTGTAGCTGAGGTTTATGTGGTCGAATTCTCGACGACTTCATGAATAATGGTGTGCGCCAACGTTCTATTAGAAAATCAACCTGCGTTGAGGATAGTAAAGCGGTTGCCGCTCGGCCGGTATCAGGTTCGCGGCGATTGCCGATAGTGATTGTATCCAACGCGACACCTAGGGTGTGGACCCATTAAAGCGCAGCCACAGCCTGATCGACGCAAACTTGACGAGGGCTAGGTGACGACAAGCCTCTGCCGGATATCTGGCTCAGTGGGCCGACGCTAACGCGGATCACCAAGCCTTGCCGGGCCGTCCAGACGGCCGCCATCCTTGCACCCAGTTCCTTCGCAATAGTAATCGAACCCGAGCCACGGTCGCGCTGATCCCACGCGGGGAGAGGAGAAGCCTGTCATGTCGAGATTCGCAATCGCGTTTGCGCTGGCGCTGGCCGCAACCACCGCCAGCGCTCAAGATGCTCGGTCCAGGCAATCGCACGCTCCGGCTGCTACGAGCAGGAATGGAACACAGCCTACTAACGGCGTGAATGAAACACAGCCGTTCCTATTCGATGGACGGATGAAAGGTGATGGTGTCCAGCGAGGAACGCACGTGGACAATCGCCACCCCGACGCTGGCGCCATCGTCGTGCAGCCGAGATCGAGCCATCCTGAGCGGGAATGATGAGGCTGCGCATCCGTTCATTGGATCATTCAGTGGCTCCGTGCGCGCTCTGGCCCCACATGCCCGTGGGAAGATGCGGCGCGATTTTCGCGAACTGCCCGGCCGTGCGCCAGAACCACTCTCGATCCATAGTGGCCTCCTCAGAGGACCTGAATTACAAACCGCGCGCCTCCTTAAGCCCCTTTATGGTTCCGGACCCTAAGTTGCTTTAGATTGCGCGCAGAAATTCTCGTTCTCCTACCAAAGATTCTCTAATCTGAGCCTCATCCAGGTAATGCTTCAGCGTCTCTGGATCTTCATGGCCTGCGATCTCTGCGAGTGTGAGGAGAATGCCACGTGTATCGTAGTTATAGCCGAACTTCGTTCTGGCATCCTGAAGAAGTTGGCAAGCGTAGCGGGTGAGAAACGCTGCTCGAAGTGAATGGATGCTACCCTTGACACCGGCGGCCTTGAAGCCGCGAACCTTTACGATGTCTTTGATCGCCGTGATGGTCAGTGGAACGGCGTCCCGGTCGGATAACCAAAATCCGCCTGACAATTTTTCACGGTTTGAACTGCCTGAAACCCGCAAGAAGCGGTTACGCTCCCCCCAAAGATGTTGAAGGAGGGCAATGACCAGCGGAATCGGAAAGGCCACGTTGCGGGTTTTTCCCCGTTTCTCCCTCACGCCGACAATCAAATTTTGCCGGCCTGTGCTCGCGAGGTGGTACATTTTCTCCCGGATGCTTGCTTTCCTGACACGGTCACTGGCCAGGAACTCAACACGCTCAGACGGGCCAATGAGGTTATCGCCCCGAAGAAGCGCGTTAAGAGTATCGCAGCTCAAGGCCGCAACTCCCATGGCGCGTAGGCCGGTTTCATACACCGTGCGGCCAAGAAGCCAATTGCGCTCTGCCATGAAGGCACCGGGATGGTTCATCAGCGCCTGAAGGACCCGGTTTGCCTCATCCTCATTCGGAATTGAGCGCTTGCCATGCTTGAGTTTCGGCCCACGAGGAGCTCTGAAGCGAGGCTGGGGCTCCAAGACTTCAACACTCAACGGTGATGCTGAGATCGAAGCTGCGAAAGAACGCAGAAGCGGCCCGCCGATGTTCCGTGATGCCAGAAAATGGCACCAGCGCATGACGACACCGGCCCAGCGAGCTTGCCGATTGCGTCCAATTCTATCGGCGCTCAGCGCCTCGGTTAGCCACCTATGATAGTGGTGTTCTCCCGGTTCGTTCCAGGAGACATTATGATCTTGAAGATAATTACACCAGATACAAATGATGCGAGCGATGTCTTGAAGGCTGCCGCTGCGCTGTGAACGCCATGCAGCCAGCTCACGGATGAACGCATCTGCAGGTTCGAACACGCCGTAGTCTGGATGCACGACAATCGGATAGTTGGGGAGCTTCAAACGCTCCGAGATCTTTATCACCCCTGATCCATTGATACAGTGGAAATGGGCATTCTGGCGAGCGAATCCTTGCATCAGCGTGATCACCTCTTCCCAAAGGGCACGATCTTTTCGAACTTAATCAACAGCTCGCGGTGTTGATGCTCCTTCTCCAAGAGGAGGTGACGGAGGCGCTTGACCTCTGCGCTGAGTGCATCTCGCTCCACCAATAGCTCGACATTCTGATGAGCCAATCGATCTCTCTCGTGGGAAACTTGAATCTGCGAAATTGGTCGGCCGCGGCGGGGCTTTCTCGGCTGGGCGGATTTCCCCTCCCGTATGCGCTGCAATGATTTCAATGCGTGGTCGAGGCGTAACCTCAAATCTGCATTCGGCCCGCCGGGAGCCGCGATGGAGTAACTCGTCCAGGTCACAAGCCCCCTTGCCGGGTCGGTCCATTGCTGGACATCCTTGATGGTAACGAGGACCGGAGCATCCGGGGGGATGGATTCATTGGCGATCCACTCCTCCAACAAGGTCACTTTGGCCGCGAGCGCTGATCTCGCGGGCCGTGTGCGTTCCTGGCTTTCTCGATTGTGTGACATGTGCCTAGCCTCCCGACTTCGTCCCAAAGCATCTGGCGTGATGCGCCTGTGCCATGTCGAGCCGGTCCTGCGCGAGGGCTTGCAGCAAAGGCGCGAAGGAGCAGGAAAGCTGTTGTTGTGCATGGGCGATCGTTTCGGCCCAGTAGGGTTCGCATTCGGCAAACTGCACGTTGTGGGGACACCCTGAGCAGATATGATCGGCGGCAAAGGCAGGGTCAGGTGCACTGAAGAAAGATGCCTCATCGCGCTCAGCCTCCCGAGCGGCGAGACACCCCGCCGAGCGAAGATCTTGTGGCTCCGAGGTGCACTTACAGTAGCTGTGACCGAGACTGTTCGGCTCAAGTCGCTTATCTTTCACAAAGCTGACAAGCAGAGAGTCGAGGGTAGGGCCGGGAAGATCATCGTCGGGGCTAATGTCTAGCTGAGCCTTGGCCTGTTGAATCAAGTCATCGAGCTGTCGTTTGATGACTTCACCGCCCCACCCTGAGATGCGCTCTCTATCAAGAGCAACATTCCGAAACCGCGCGAACCTGAAGGCTTCCCCTTCCGCGTTGAAATCTTCTAGGCGTTGGGCATGGTAACGAGCGGCGTCGAACTCTGACCTCCGAGCGCGAACGCGGTTCTCCTCAGCTTCGCGAAGAAACCCGCCGCGGGCCGCCTCTGTAACGTACCGTCTCGTTTGATCGGGATCAAAGTGGCGATAGAAATTGGAGAGCGCTGTCAACTGCGGAAAGCTGAACCGATGATAATACGTAACGCCGAAGAAGCGCCTGAACTGATGTGGCTTTGGATCCCACTGTGTCCCGTCGGGGAGAGAAGGCAGTTGCACAAATTCTGCAAACCGCGACAGACTGCGGGACACAGCGAAGCGGGCGGTCTTCGACGCCGTCGAGCGGTCAACTTGGGCGACATCATCGAATTGAAAGAGCCAGCGTTCTCCGGTGCGCTGGCGGGACATAGACGAAAGCCAGGCTAGAACATCGACGGCCTTTTCGACAGATGTCGGGACCGGGATTCGATCCAGGTCCCGAATCGTTTTCTCAATCCAGGTCTCCAGCCATGGGTCGCCATCAATGTGGTGAATTGCTGGAAAGCGCAACGAATCGATTTCTTCACGACGGCGTGCCGAGAACGCCGCAATCACGATCATGCAGGCGACAGCGAGGTACTCAAACAACACCGTACGAAGGCTAGGACGGGTCTCCGCATAGTTCTTGATGGCGTTTTTGCCAGGATAGTAGGCTGCACGGATTGGCCAGGGTGATCCTGGTTGGGTGCAACTCTTGTGATCCTCGAAGGCGATGTTTACGCGTGTTGCAGCCGCTAGGTAGGGCTTCCAGTGCTCTCGGACCTCCTCCGTTGTGAGTAATCGCTCGATCTCCTCAACATAGCGTTGAAGATCCGGCGCATAGTCGAGAACCCAGCGAAGGGCTTGGTCAATAAGGGTGCAGGCCTGCAGTGGGGGGACGGTGAACGTTCGGCCATCGTGGTCGTTCGCGATCGCCCGTGTGATACTGTTTACAGTCCGGCCCCCTGGGAACGGGTTGCATCCGATGGGATCGTGGGAGAGGCGGCCCCGGAGTTGCCACAGATAGGCAAGCGGGCGCAGGAAGCCGCCGATACGACCGGCCGAAAGAGATGTAGATAGCCCTATTGGGTTCTCGGGGCCGCTCTCTTGGCAGTCGTCGTCGTCAGTCTCGGTGTTCTGACCATGTGATGCCCCAGCGATCACAAATCCGGACGACCGTGCCTGATCGGGGCGGAGCGGGTAACCCAACTCCGCCGCAAGCGCAATGAGGATGCGGCGAGCCTCGTCAGTTAGAAGGCGGGAATTTGAAACGCCCAGATGTCCTGCGGCGGTATCGAAGTCAAAGTAAGTGTGCTTGCCTTTCTTGTAAGTCGGAGGCCGCTGCTGTCCCGCGCGAACAGCATAGGCGAATGAAATTGCGCGTTCCTCTAGCGGGATCAGCCCTCGAACGCCAAAATCACGAAGGGTCTCAAAGAGCCTGTCGATCCATTCAGGTGTAAGACTCGCATTCTTGTCTAGTCCACAGGATAACCTCCATCGTACGAATTGAAGGTAGTTCCGGTGCATAATTCCAACTGAGGAGCCGGACGAGTGCGATCCTTCACTCGGTGAGAGAGACCAGTAGACCAGCAGTTTCGCGGTTATGCAGTCGTGCTCGCAACGGGGGTCACTTAATCGTAAGCCGGGCGCCAAGACGCTGTCGAAGCGCAGTGTAAAGTTTGTGTTGCGCCGTTTCTGAGGATCTTCCGTGCCAATAATCCATCGATGGTCGAGCAACGACCCTCCACGCAACCAGGATGGTGCTGCTAGGCTGCCAATCATGTGGTCGTGCAGAGTTCCTGGCGAATTGGAAGCAATGAAACGTGTAGTACGAGGAGCCATCGCGGAACCTACCAAGGGCGAAAGAGTACGAGGGAGCCTTGATCCAGCCCCTTCTTCACAGCTTCGACACTCCGCTGCACAAGCGCCTGTCTCGGGCTGGACATGAGAAGATTGATGAGAGCCATACAGAGTGCGAGGGCGGGGAGCCACACGCGAACCCAGCGCTCAGGATTCTTTGCCGTAAACGCCTCTTCTGCGCGTTCGAGGGATTCGTGGAAGAGCGCAAGCGCCTCGATTGATTGTTGCGTGGGGACGAATCTCAGCAGTGGGCATGTGCTGCAGGCGTCCAACCGCGTACAAATCGAGTCTTTCGTTCCGGGTTGAATGCCAGCGGTTGGATCTAAACAGGTTAGGCCCAGCCCTGTCTCAACGGCGCGGGTGCGCCGTTTCTGAAACTCCTCGGGCGACAGCCCCAATTGAGCTGGCCGATCGGGATTGTCACCGGCCACACTCGCCTCGAACAGGTTCTGAAACTCGCGGATCCTTTCGTCCAACATGCGTCGGATGTACGCTCGGTTCAGATAGTGACGCGATGCAATGCGTCCTCCGCTTTGGCCCGAAAGGAGAGCAACAACTTCCGCGTCACCGCCGTGCTGAGCATCGCGGAGCTGGAGGACAGTCGTCCGGATCATGCGCCTTTGAATGGGAAGGCCCCCGATCACGGGGTCACCGGCATGCTCCTCAAGGAATTCGGTCCACCATCCCTTCCAGGTGTGCTCGAGATACCGTCGGACTTCTTTGGGGTAGTGACCATTGCGCACAATCCAAAGGTAGTCGGCATCTGAATTGCCGGCGCGGCGCGCGCGTTCCCGCTGGGGCTTTGAGAGCTTCAGCCATATTTCGATGGCCTTTGCGGATGATATCCGCGCGTTGGGCACGACAGTGGGAACTTCTAGAATCTCGTTGGCCGCCTCGTCTCGCTCACCCGGGGTGAGCTCAATGATGTTGCCAGTAATTGGCTTGTAGCTTGCACGATTCTTCACCGAACCAATCTGGCGGAGCTGGATCTTGCCGTATTGGGCCCTCCCAATGAATGGGTCCGCAGCGAGGTCGTCGCAGGGCTGAATGTTCATGCCGGTGTCAATAAGGACGAGCGTATAGGCTGCAAGCAGGGCTCGTCCTCCACCCTCAAGGTGGCGCATCACCCTCGCAGTGCCGCCGCACCGGGAAACGACGAGTTGAAGCCGGTAATCGAGCTCCTGCAGTTTGAAGACCCCTTCGTGGTCAGAGATGATGTAACGAAGGAGTGAGCCCAGTCGGCGATCGTCGTCATCCAGCGGAAAGCACTTTTCGACCTTTGGATGCAATATCGGATCGCGATCAGGTCGAGCGTAAGATAAGGAGATGAGAGGGATGGCAGCGCGGATTTCTCTAAGTGAGGGCCGGCCCGGCGCGAACAACAACTTGAGCCGGCGGTCGAAGGCTGCTTGTTCCTCAAGCAGTGCGTCCTCGCAGAGGGATCTGAGGCGGAGCAGGCGTTCTCGATTGCGTTCGTTAACGACTCCATAGGTAGCCGTACTTTGAGAGGTGGTTTCGGAGGCCTCTGTCGAATGCTGGAGTTCGCCAAGTGACGGAATATTGGTTCCGCGTGATACCCGTGACCCTGGGAGCCCCCGTAGAGCGCCAATATCAGGCCAAAGCCCCTCCTGCGCTAAATGCTGGAGCGGGATTGATAAGCTCTCGATGATGTTCTGTCGTGTAAGTGAGTTACTGCTCTTGACGACTGAATGGTCGCTGAGATCCCTGAGCCGGCTGACAAACACATTAACGGTATCGGCCCATTGCGTAGGCGTAATGGACGCCGACTGGTTCTCAATAAGAGCTTTATAGGATTGGGCGGCCGCCGTGTTCTGGTTCGACGCGTCTGCCGCAAAGCCTGCTAAGTAGAGGAGGAACTTGCGTAAATTGCCGCAGCGCTTTTCAGTAGTGGATGCTGTGTCATGGACGTATTTCCGGGCGAACGCGTCGAGGAGGCGTTCGGTAAACGAAGCTCCATAGAGCGGGATCAACGCACTGAAATCGTGTAGCTTACCGTTTAAGCGAACGGAGTGGCCTGGTACTCCCGGACGCTCTCGGGCGTCTGTACACGGTTGGTTGAGTAGGACGTGCGCCGGTAATTCAATCGCGACCGCTTTGGTCATGTGGCCTCCTGACGTGGGGAGGCCAAACTCTTCTAGGACTTCTTAAGATTCTACTAAGCTCATAAACCTATCATATGACTTTAATCCTATTAGCCATTTGTGGCGCAGGGGTCGAGTTTGGACATGTTGACGCGGCCGGTGTGAAGACGCTCCAAGTAGCCTACTCTTGCGGCCGGCGCCAAAAAGTATGTTTGATCAACTGCTTATATGAGATGATAGAATGCCACAGAGTCAAAAACTTGCCCTCCTTGGGAAGGTCGGCCGGTGCAAGATTGACGGTGATGCGCTTGGCAGGAAGCGCGAGCCCGGAGGCGATCAGGGCCGAGCGCACCCGCTCGCGGGATTCCGCGACCGCCTTGTCGGGCAGGCCGACGATCATGAAGGCGACCGTTCCGGGAGAAATCTGCACCTGCACGTCGACCGTGCGCGCTTCGACCCCCTCGAAGGCAACCGTTGAAACGCGCATGACCATGAGGCCGGACCCCCAGACGGAAGATTCTGGCCCGTCGTTCGGGCCGATATATCATTTATATGAGTTGAACAAAATTGTGCAAATCTTTGAAGGAAGCGGCGGAACCCTCCCGACTTCATGACGTTGAGTCACACTGCACCCGCCAAAGGGCGATTCCCACCAAGGGTTTCGGGGAGACAATCGATTATGGCAGCAACCCGTGCCAAGCCGAGGGCTGTTCGCACCTGCATGCGTGCGGGTCCCGCCTGCGTACGAGCATGAGCACCATGCACTCTCAAAGCCTGCTATCCCTTGGCGCGGTGGCTTCCAGGCAAGGGCAGCAAGGGGCGGGGACATCCGTTCTGCAAGATATGCACAGCCAGTACCCCCTTGAGGCGTTGACTTGGGACGCCGGTCGACCAGGTACAGCTGAAAGAACTGAGTTTTTCACGACGCGTAATGCCGGGGGGGCACGGGTTGAGTAACGCGAAGCCTTTGCGCATTCTCATTGTCGAAGACGAGTTCCTGATTGCGCTCGAACTCGAAAGCTTGCTCCAGGACCAGGGACACGACGTGGTGGGGATTGCCGCTACGTCCGATCATGCCATGGCTCTCGGCCAGCAGTTCGCACCCGATCTCGCATTCGTCGATATTCACCTGGCCGATGGCCTTACCGGCATCGACGTTGCCCGCAAGCTCTCCGACCAACATCAGGTGACCGTGCTGTTCATGACGGCCAATGCCAAGCGTATCCCGGAGGATTGCGCCGGCGCCCGCGGCGTGATCGCAAAGCCCTATACCGAGCGTGGGGTGAAAGAGGCTCTCGCCTATGTCACGGCCGAGCACGACCCTACGGGCGGCATCACGGATCGACTGACCTTCACCCCTTTCGACGCGAAAAGCCGCAGGGACAGCAGCTCCCAGCTGTCCTGAAGGCGCATCCCCCTAGCGCTGCGCTTTCAGGCGATAGAGCGCATCCAGCGCTTCGCGCGGCGTCATCTGGTCGGGATCGAGTGCATCGAGCGCCTCGCGCAGGCCGTCCTTCTTCTGCGGAGCCTGGACCGGCTCGGCACGAACCGGAGCGGCGAAAAGCGGAAGGTCGTCGACAAGCGCCCGCTTCGGATGCTCCCGGTCCGACTTCTCCAATTCGCTTAGGATCGTCTTCGCCCGCTCGACCACGGCCATGGGCAGACCGGCAAGCCGCGCGACCTGCAGCCCATAGGAACGGTCGGCGGCCCCCGGCACGACCTCGTGCAGGAACACCACGTCGCCGTTCCACTCCGTCACCTTCAGGGTGGCATTGGCGATGCGCGGCAGCCGTTCGGCAAGCGCTGTCAGCTCGTGGAAATGCGTGGCGAAGAGCGCCCGGCAGCGATTGGCCTCGTGCAGATGTTCGATGGCCGCCCATGCGATGGACAGGCCGTCGAAGGTGGATGTGCCGCGCCCGATCTCGTCGAGAATGACCAGGGAGCGCGCTGACGCCTGATTGAGAATCGCTGCCGTTTCCACCATTTCGACCATGAAGGTCGATCGGCCGCGAGCAAGGTCGTCGGCAGCGCCCACGCGGGAGAAGAGGCGGTCGACGGCGCCGATATGCGCTTCCTTGGCGGGCACGAAGGACCCCATCTGTGCCAGGACGACGATCAGGGCGTTCTGGCGCAGATACGTGGATTTACCGCCCATGTTGGGGCCCGTGATCAGCAGGATGTGGCCCGCGTCCTTGCCCGACAGCTCCGCGTCGTTGGCGATGAAGGCCATGCCCTCCCGCTTGAGCGCCGCCTCGACCACCGGATGCCGTCCGCCCTTGATCATAAAGGCAAGCCCCGTATCCACGACCGGCCGGGTCCAATCGAGCCTGACGGCGAGATCGGCGAGCGAGGCCGTCACGTCGATCGCGGCGATGGCCTCGGCCGCCGAGGCGACATCGCCCGAGAGAGCCAGAAGCGCCTCGGTCATCTCGTCGAAGAGGCCGAGCTCGATCTTCAAGGCGCGGTCGGCGGCGGAGGCGATCTTCGCCTCCAGCTCCCCCAGTTCCTGCGTGGAGAAGCGCATGGCGCCCGCCATGGTCTGGCGGTGGATGAAGGTGTCCTTGAACGGCTCCTTCAAAAGATCCTCGCCCACATTCTGCGGCACTTCGACGAAGTAGCCGATCATATGGTTGTGCTTCACGCGCAAGGTGCGGCAGCCGGTGTCGTTGGCATAGCGCGTTTGCAGGGCTGCGATGAAGCGGCGTGAATCCTGCTGCAGCTCGCGCAGCTCGTCGAGGTTGGAATCGTATGCTGCCCGAATGAAACCGCCGTCCCGCCTCAAGAGCGGCAGTTCGTCCGCCAGCGCCGCCGAGAGCGTGTCGGCCACGTCCGTCCGCAGGGACTGAAGCTGTTGAGCATTCGCCGACAGCTCCTTGGGAAGGTTGGGCGCGATGGCGAGTTCGAGGCCCAGTTCACGCGCCGCGAACAATCCGTCCCGCACGCAGGCCAAGTCGCGCGGTCCGCCGCGGCCCAGGCTGAGCCGTGACAGGGCGCGGGCCAGATCCGGCGACCGCTTGAGGATGCGCCGCAGGCGCTCGCGCAGATCCGCATTCTCCACCAGGAAGGCTACCGCATCCTGCCGCTCGCGGATCAGGCCGGGATCGGTGAGGGGCCCCGCCAGCCGCTCCGCGAGGCAGCGCGCGCCGCCCGGCGTCACCGTGCAGTCGATGGTGGCGAGGAGGCTCCCCGCGCGCTCGCCCGCCAGCGTGCGCGTCAGCTCGAGATTGGCGCGGGTCGCGGCATCGATGGCAAGCGCCGCCCCGGCCGTCTCGCGGGAGGGTGGGTTGAGGACCGGGCGGCTGTCGATCTGCGTCTTCTCGATATAGAAGAGCACGCTGCCGGCCGCCGTGATCTCCGCCGGCCCGAAAGACCCGAAGGCATCGAGCGTGGCGACGCCGAAGTACTCCTTCAGCCGCCGCTCGGCGGAGGCCGGATCGAGGCCATCCCGGGAGAGCGGCGTGATCGACGCCCGGGTCTCGCGCCAGAAGCCGGAGAGCTCCGGATCCTCGTGAATGACGTCGGGCACCAGGATCTCGCGGGGCTCGAAACGGGCGATCTCGGCGGGCAGGCCCATGGCGTCCGTCTCGCTCACCACGAAATGGCCCGTGGAGATGTCGACGGCGGCGAGGCCGTAGCACCATTGCGTGTCCGACAGGCGGCGGCGGGCGAGACCAAGCAGGAAATTGGCGCGGCCCGGCTCGAGGAGGCGCTCTTCCGTGATGGTGCCGGGGGTCACGAGACGCACCACGTCCCGGCGCACGACGGACTTGGAGCCGCGCTTCTTGGCCTCCGCCGGGTCCTCGGTCTGCTCGCAGACCGCGACCCGGTGGCCGAGGCCGATCAGCCTCTGGAGATAATCGTCGGCCCGGTCCACGGGCACGCCGCACATGGGAATATCCTGCCCGAGGTGCTTGCCGCGCTTGGTGAGCACGATGCCGAGGGACTGGCTCGCGATCTCCGCATCCTCGAAGAACAGCTCGTAGAAGTCACCCATCCGGTAGAACAGCAGGCTGTCCGGATTGGCGGCCTTGATCTCGATATATTGCGCCATCATGGGCGTGACGCGGCTGTCCTGAGCGGGCTTCTGCCCGGCAGGATCGGCTTGTTGCGGGTTCTCGGAGGCTCGGTAAAGGGCTTGGGACGACATTCGCCCTATGTAGCAAAGCCTGCTTCCCCTTTCACCCGTATCATGGAAGTTGCGCGAAGGGTGTGCACAAGTCTTGAGGCAAGCTGCCCCAGGCCTTATGGTCGCAGCCCCTGCGAACAAAGGTCCCGCAGCCAAGATACGAAAGTCCCATGACCGAAGAAACGCCCTCGACCCGCCGCAAACGCCCCACCTTCACGGACCAGGAGGCGTTGCAGTTCCATGCCCAGGGCAGGCCCGGCAAGCTCGAGGTCGTGCCCACGAAGCCGATGGCGACCCAGCGGGATCTGTCCCTGGCGTATTCGCCGGGCGTCGCCGTCCCGGTGCTGGCGATCGCCGAGAACCCGGCGCTCGCCTTCGACTATACGACGCGCTCCAACATGGTGGCGGTGATTTCGAACGGAACGGCCATCCTCGGTCTCGGCAATCTCGGGGCGCTGGCCTCGAAGCCCGTGATGGAGGGCAAGTCGGTTCTGTTCAAGCGCTTCGCGGACGTCGATTCCATCGACCTGGAGGTCGATACGGAAGACGCCGACGCCTTCATCAACTGCGTCCGCTATCTGGGGCCCTCCTTCGGCGGGATCAATCTTGAAGACATCAAGGCGCCGGAATGCTTCATCATCGAGGAGCGCCTGCGGGAACTCATGGATATTCCCGTCTTCCATGACGACCAGCACGGCACGGCGATCATCGCCGCCGCGGGTCTCATCAATGCGCTGCATCTCACCGGGCGCGACATGGCCGAGACCAAGCTCGTGGTGAACGGCGCGGGGGCTGCCGGCATCGCCTGCACGGAGCTTCTGAAGGCCATGGGCTTTGCGCCCAACAACGTGATCCTCTGCGACACGAAGGGCGTCATCTACAAGGGCCGCACGGAGGGCATGAACCAGTGGAAGTCCGCGCATGCCGCCGAGACGGACGCGCGCACGCTGGCCGATGCGCTGAACGGGGCGGACGCCGTGTTCGGCCTTTCCGCAAAGGGAGCCTTCACGGACGACATGATCCGGTCCATGGCGCCCAATCCGATCATCTTCGCCATGGCCAATCCCGATCCGGAGATCACTCCGGAAGAAGTAGCGCGTATCCGCAGCGACGTGATCGTCGCCACCGGGCGTTCTGACTACCCGAACCAAGTCAACAATGTCCTGGGCTTCCCCTACATCTTCCGCGGTGCGCTCGATGTGCAGGCCACGACCATCAACATGGAGATGAAGGTCGCGGCCGCACAGGCCTTGGCCGAGCTCGCCCGCGAGGATGTGCCGGACGAGGTTGCCGCGGCCTACCAGGGCGCGCGCCCGCGCTTCGGCCGGGAATACATCATCCCGGTGCCGTTCGATCCGCGCCTCATTCACACCATCCCGATGGCCGTGGCCCGGGCCGCAATGGAGACGGACGTCGCCCGCCGTCCCATCGTGGACATGAAATCCTACAAGGCGCAGCTTTCCGCCCGGCGCGACCCCGTCGCAGGCACCCTCAACCGCATCTTCGAGCGCGTCCGCAAGATGCCCAAGCGCGTGGTTTTCGCCGAAGGCGAGGAGGAGAAGGTCATCCGCGCCGCCCTGTCCTTCGTGAACCAGGGATTGGGCCGGGCGATCCTGGTCGGACGCGAGGAGCGGATCTTCGAAACGGCCGCCCAGGCGGGCATCGATCTCGAAGGGCGCGAGGGCATCGAGATCCACAATGCGCGGCTGTCGCACCGCAACAGCACCTATGCGCAGTTTCTTTACGAGCGCCTTCAGCGCAAGGGCTATCTGTTCCGTGACTGCCAGCGCCTGATCAATCAGGACCGCAACCATTTCGCGGCCTCGATGGTGGCGCTCGGCGACGCGGACGCCATGGTGACGGGCGCGACCCGCAACTACTCGACGGCGCTCGCCGATGTGCGCCATGTGATCGACGCCAAGCCCGGTCATCGTGTCATCGGCGTTTCCCTGTGCCTCGCCCGCGGTCACACGGTTCTCGTGGCCGATACCGCGATCCACGAGATGCCGAGCGCTCAGGAACTCGCGGAAATCGCCATCGAAGCGGCGGGCGTGGCCCGCCGTCTCGGCTATGAGCCGCGGGTCGCGCTGCTGTCGTTCTCCAGTTTCGGGCATCCGAAGGCGGAGCGCGCCGAGAAGATCCAGGAGGCCGTCCAGATCCTCGACGACATGCGGATCGATTTCGAATACGACGGCGAAATGGCGGCGGATGTCGCGCTCAACCGGGATCTGATGGCGCAGTATCCCTTCAGCCGCCTGAAGGGGCCGGCAAACGTGCTCGTCATGCCCGCCTTCCACTCCGCATCCATCTCCACGAAGATGCTGCAGGAGCTCGGCGGCGCGATGGTCATGGGGCCGCTGGTGGTGGGCCTCGACAAGCCGGTCCAGATCGTCTCGCTCGGCGCCACCGACAACGACATCGTCAACATGGCGGCGCTGGCGGCCTACAATATCGGCGGCTAGAGCATCGAACGCAAAAGTGGGTACCGGTTTTGCGTGAAAAGATGCTCAAGATCAAAAGCATCGAACGCGGGAAGTGGGTACCGGTTTTGCGTGAAAAGATGCGTCAAACCAAGAAGTTGAAGCGCGGGACGTGAGTTCGATGTCACGTCCGATGCTGTAAAGCCCGGATCGATCAATGCGCCATGGGATGGGCGGGGAGAGGGCTCCCCCGCCTGTCCGCGCTCGCCTCTCCCACGGGCACTATCATGGACAGGGTTGCTGCCTTCACGGCTGCCAAACCTTCGGTTCCATGCATCATCTCGATCTCGCCGCGCTGCGAATGGCGCGTGGCGTGCGCCATGAGCCGCAGGCGAATGTCGCCGGCCTGGCGGAGCGCCTCGTCCGCCATGAGGATCGCGCCCTTGTGGTGCATCGTCATGAGCGAAATGAAGAGCGGGTCGAAATCGGAGCCCTCGGCACGGCGCAGGCTCTCGATCTGCCCGGATGAGAGCATTCCCGGCATGGTGGCGTAGTCCTCGGTCGGGGGCTGCAATGGGCCAGGGAACCAGCTGCGCCACCATTGCGCGAAGATCGTGATCTCGCCCTTCTGGTTCGCAGCCATCAGCCGCGCGAGATCTCTCAGATAGGGTTCCTGCGCCTTCTCGACGGCGATCCGGGCGAGCTCGATTCCCTGTGCGTGATGCGCGGCCATGCGGCGCATATAGCCCTGGTCGTAGGCGGCGTCGCGCCCCATCCAGGGCAGCTCGCGATCGTGCCACCCGAGGAAAGCAGCGGCGCCGAGGCAGAGCAGGCCGATGAGGGCGAACGCGCTCCATGCGAGCGCGAAGCGCCGGTGGAGGGAGGGCAACCTGCCGCCGAGCCGATCGCGCAGCCAAGGAAAGAGCGGATACATCGAGGCCGAGGTCATGTGGACCAGAAGACCGATCCAGTAGGGCTGCTCCAGGGTGAAAACAGGCTGCCAGAACGGGACCAGCGGAACCAGGAAGAACCATTCCGTGGCGGAGGTGAACACGGCCCAAGGCAGGGCCACGAGGAGGATTGTGAGAGGCTTCAGGCTCCCGGTCCACCGCCCCAGCAGGCCGAAGAATACGAGCGCCCACGAAAAGTCGGCCCATTGGTGAAAGAGGATCCCGGCCGCGATGGTGCCCCATGACGGGTCCATGGCGAAAACCTGGGATCTCAAGGGGATGGAGGCGACGACCATCCACTCGATGACGGCATCCCGCCCGATTCTGGCGGCCATGAGCTGACTGACGAGAGTGGAAAAGGTGCTGGAGATGAGGCCCAGAAGCATGGCCGTACGCCAGTTCAGGCTTTTCGCGGATTTCCACCACTCTCCCATGCCGTTTCCCGCTCCCGATCAACACGAGGGCAAAACGCAATGCTGTCCGGGTTGATCCGCTCAAGCTTCAGGGGGGGCCTGTTCCTCGAGCTGCGTTCCTGGCGCGCCATCTTCCGCACCATCCTCATGGACGAGTGGTCAAGCGGAGGCTGAAGGGATGAGGGCCCGGAGCATCGGACGTGAAAAGTGGAATCCGCCCTTGGGATCGTATCCGATGCTCCCTTCGTAGGTGAGTGCATCGTTCGAGCGAAAAACCGGGTCCACTTTTTCGCACGATGCGATAGTGAACAAGCAAACGAGCAAGAGGGGGCCTTCGTGAACACTCGCCAACCGACCACCGTCGTCTTCGATATCGGCAACGTCCTGCTGCGCTGGGACCCGCGCCATCTCTACCGCGGCCTCTTCGAGGACGAGGCGGAGATGGAGTGGTTCCTGAGCCATGTCTGCACCCCGGCCTGGAATCTGGAGCAGGACCGGGGCCGCGACTGGGATGAGGCCGTTGCTCTCCTCGTGCAGGATTATCCCGGCCACGAGAGCCAGATCCGCGCCTTCCACGAGCGTTGGCCGGAAACCGTCTCAGGGACCTACGAGCAGAACGTGGCCCTGCTCCTGAAATTGCGGCAGGCCGGGGTCCCGAATTATTCCATCACCAATTTCTCCGGGCCCAAATTCGTCCTTTCGAAGGAGTTCTTTCCTTTCCTGGCCGGTTTCGACGGCGTGATCGTCTCGGGCGACGAGCGGCTCCTGAAGCCCGATCCCGCCATCTACCGTCTTCTGCTCGACCGTTACAGACTTTCTGCGGTGGATTGCGTGTTCATCGACGATTCTCGGGCCAATATCGAAACGGCCCGAACGCTCGGCATGCATGCGATCCATTATCCCGACGAGCAGGTCGACCTCGCCGCCGAGCTGAGGCGTTACGGCTTTCCGGTTTAATGCCACGCTTGCTCTTCAAACCGGCTTGAGCCATCAGGCGGCATGCGCGTTTTCGACAGCTCCCTTCCCATCGATGCGGTCCTCGCCGATCTGACGGCGAGCCTGCGGACCCGCGCCAATGCGGTGCTGGTCGCTCCGCCCGGCGCGGGCAAGACCACGCGGGTGCCGCTCGTGCTGCTCGACGAGCCCTGGGTGGGGGGCGGCAAGATCATCGTTCTGGAGCCCCGGCGACTGGCGGCGCGCGCTGCAGCGGAACGCATGGCTCAAACCCTGGGCGAGCCGGTGGGGGAGACCGTCGGTCTTCGTGTCCGCCTGGGCTCCAAGGTCAGCCGCAGAACGCGGATCGAGGTGGTGACGGAGGGTGTCTTCGCCCGCATGATCCTCGATGATCCGAGCCTCGACGGCATCGCGGCCGTCCTCTTCGACGAGTTTCACGAGCGCTCGCTCGATGCCGATCTCGGGCTTGCGCTCGCCCTTGATGCGCAGGGCGGCCTGCGTGAGGATCTGCGTCTGCTCGTTATGTCGGCCACGCTCGATGGGGCCCGTGTCGCGAAGCTCTTGGGCGACGCGCCGGTGATCGAATCCGAAGGCCGCGCCTATCCGGTGGAGACGCGCTATCTCGGACGCGATCCCAACAGGCGCATCGACGAGCAGGTGGCGGACGCCGCCTTGCGCGCCCTGCGCGGGGAGGGCGGGTCGATCCTCGTGTTCCTGCCGGGACAGGGGGAAATCCGCCGCGTCGAGACCATGCTGCGTGAGCGCATCGCCGATCCTGCCGTCGATATCGCGCCGCTCTACGGCGCACTCGATCGCGGGGAGCAGGATCTCGCGGTGAGCCCCGCTAAGCCGGGCCGCCGCAAGGTCGTGCTCGCCACGTCCATCGCGGAAACCTCGCTGACCATCGAGGGCGTGCGCGTGGTGATCGATTCGGGCCTCGCCCGCGTACCCGTCTACGAGCCGAATATCGGCCTGACGCGCCTCGAGACCGTGCGCGTTTCGCGCGCCGCCGCCGATCAGCGCCGTGGCCGAGCCGGCCGAACCGAGCCGGGCGTCTGCTATCGCTTGTGGGAAGAGGCGGCGACGGGCGCGCTGGAATCCTTCGCGCGCCCGGAAATCCTCTCCGCCGATCTTGCGCCATTGCTTCTCGATTGCGCGGCCTGGGGCGTGACGGATCCCTCGACGCTCGCCTTTCTCGATCCGCCGCCGGCTCCCGCCGTGAAGGAGGCGCGCACCCTTCTTCAGCAACTCGACGCGCTGGATGGAGAAGGCCGCATCACGGAGACGGGACGGCGCTTGCGGGATCTGCCTCTTCCTCCGCGTCTGGCCCGCATGGTTCTGATCGCGGGAGAAAACGGTCACGCCCGCGATGCGGCGGATCTCGCCGCCGTTCTCGTGGAACGAGGGCTCGGCGGCGATACGGTGGACCTGGGCGAGCGAGTCGAGCGCTTCCGCCGGGACCGCTCGCGCCGTGCGGACGACATGCGGCGCATGGCCGATAGCTGGGCAAAGAGCCAGGCGGGCGCGACCAGAGGCGAACCGCGCTCCTTCGGTGCGCTGCTGACGCTCGCCTATCCGGACCGTCTTGCAAAGGCGCGGGGCAAGCTCGGCGACTATCTCATGGCCAATGGACGCGGCGCATCGCTGGAGCCGCACGAGCGTCTGGCCAAGGAGTCCACTCTCGCCATCGCCGAGATCTCGGGCGGCGCGGCCTCCGCGCGCATTCTCGCCGCCGCTCCGATCGCCATGGAGGAGATCGAAGCCGCTTTTGCGGACTGGATCGAGCAGAGCGACGAGATCGCCTTCGATCGTCAGGCCCGGGCCCTGCGCGCTCGTGGCGTGCGTCGCCTCGGAGCGCTCGTGCTCAACGAGCGCCCCCTGAAGGTTCCGGCGTCGGAAGAGGCCGCGCGTATTCTTGCCAAAGGCCTCGTCTCCGTGGGGCTCGATGCGTTGCCTTGGTCCAAGGCGCTGGCGCAATGGCGCGAGCGCGTGATGTTCCTGCGAAAGGCCGAGGGCGACGAATGGCCCGATCTTTCGGACGCGGCGCTGGCCGCAACCGTGGAGGAGTGGCTTGCGCCGCATCTCGTCGGAAGGAGCGGCCTCAATGATATCGGTCCGGATCTCCTGAGCGAAGCTTTGCGGAATCGTCTGCCGTGGAACCTTCAGCGGCGTCTCGATGCCGAGGCACCGACCCATATCGAGGTGCCGACGGGCTCGCAGATCCCCGTCGATTACGGTGCGGAGGAGGGGCCGGTTCTGGCGGTGCGCGTGCAGGAGCTGTTCGGCCTCGACAGACATCCCGCCATCGCTGCGGGCCGTGTGCCGCTCATCCTGCATCTGCTTTCGCCTGCCCAGCGTCCCATCCAGATCACGCGGGATCTGCCGGGGTTCTGGCGCGGCTCCTGGGCGGCCGTGCGCGCCGACATGCGCGGGCAGTATCCGAAACATCCCTGGCCGGACGACCCGCTGACCGCGCTGCCGACGCGGCGCGCAAAGCCGCGCGGGACCTAGAGCATCGGACGTGAAAAGTGGAATCCACTTTTGGGGTTCCATCCGATGCTCCCTTCTGAGACTAGCGCATCGTTCCAGCGGAAAACCGGATCCACTTTTCCGCACGATGCGCTAGCGCATCGAATGCGGGAAGTGGGCACGGGTTTTGTGTGAAAAGATGCTCAAAACCATAGACTTACAGCATCGCATTGATCCCAAAAGTGGAATCCCCTTTTCAGGGCCGATGCTGCAAGTTCTCGCCATTCGATCCTCGTCCTTATCCAGAGAAAGGCGCGCAGCGGCCGTCCCGGAGTGGGAACCTATTCGCGGAACGACTGGATCAGACGCTCGGCCGTGGCGGGGTTGAGGGCCATCGGGATGTTGTAGACCAGCGCCAGACGCATCAGCGCCTTGACGTCGACATCGTGCGGGTGGGGCGAGAGAGGATCGACGAAGAAGAACAGGGCATCGATCTTGCCCTCCGCGATCATCGCGCCGATCTGCTGGTCGCCGCCGAGCGGCCCGCTCTTCAGGCGGGTGACGGAGAGGGCAGGGCAGCGTTCCATCACCCGGCCGCCCGTCGTGCCGGTGGCGAAAAGATTGAAGGGGCGAATCTCGTTCTCGAACATGGCGACGAAATCGGCCATGTCGTTCTTCTTGGCGTCGTGGGCCACGAGCGCCAAAGTCAGCTTCTTCATGAGAGGGACTCAGTTGCTCCAGCGGTCGCGCCACTGCATCTCGCCGGCCAAGCAGTTCGTGGTGGGCGCGCTCTGGATGCGGTTGATGAGGGAGGGCTTCTCGGGCATGAGGCTGGCGACCTCGAGCAGGATCTTGGTCTTGATGGCTTCGACGAATTGGTCGCGCTCACGGACGGGAACCGTGAATGCCCCTTGGCCGCCGATCACGCAGTCCCTGTAGTAGACATCGAGCTCGGCGATGTCGAGATAGCCGGGCTGGCGCATCATGATCGGCAGCCCATTGATGATGATACCCTTCGCCACCGCGTCGTCGCGGGCCTGCACGATGGCCCGGCCCTGGTTATTGGGGCCGTCTCCGGAGACGTCGATCACCTGCCGGACGGCTTCGATGCCGCTCTCTTCGAGGAGCTTCACGCCGAAATCGACGGCGCTCGAGATCGACGTGCGCTGAGCCCGGCGCAGAGGCGTCGAGGCGATCTTGTCCGCGAAGGCCATCAGGCTTTCGGAATTGTCGAGAACTGTCCAGGGAATGATCACCTTCTGGTCGAGGGAGCCCGCCCATTCCATGTAGGTGACGGCAATCTTCCCGAGCAATCCGCCTCGGATCGCGTCATGGACCTGCTGTGAGCGGAAAGCCTGCGCGAAGCCCTCGCGCTGCAGGGCCTGCTCGTCCGTGTCCATGGAAAAGGAGATGTCGACGGCGATCACGAGGGCAAGGTCGACCTCGTTGTCGTTCTGCGCCTCGGCCGGCAACGGAAGGCCCGTCCAGAGCAAGGCTAGTCCCGCGGCTAGATGGGCGATCGCTGAGCGAACCATCGTAAACTCCTCGGAAAGGGAGGCGGACTGGTTCGCTCAGTGTGCCACCTTCTGAGCGTGGCGCAAGGTTGCGTTCTGTTCAGGACTGCTTGGCCTGAACGAGGTCGAGGGCTCTGCGGAAGGCTGCATCCGCGTCGAGGTGGGTCGTATCGAGGGTGACTGCGTCGGCCGCTGGCTTCAACGGGGCCGAGCTGCGGTTCATGTCCCGCTCGTCCCTGCGGCGGATATCGTCCAGGATCGTCTCGTAGGCGATCTGCTCGCCTCTCTTCTGTAACTCGAGATGCCGGCGGCGGGCCCGTTCCTCGGGAGTGGCCGTGATGAAGAGTTTCACATCCGCGCGAGGGCAGACCACGGTGCCGATATCCCGTCCGTCGAGCACCGCCCCGGGCGGCTGCTCGGCGAACTGACGCTGAAAGGCCAGCAGGGCGTCGCGAACTGGTTGGTAGCCGGAGATGACGGAAGCCGCCTCGCCCATCTGAGCGCCCCGCAGGCGTGGATCGTCGAGATGCGTCACGTCGAGGTCGAGGGCCACCTGATGGGCGGCGTCCCGGTCCGTCAGGTCGAGCTCCCGGTCGAGCATGACTCGGGCGACGGCCCGGTAAAGCAGGCCCGTATCGAGATGCGCGAGGCCGAAATGGTCGGAGAGGCGCTTGCCCAGGGTTCCCTTGCCCGAGGCGGCGGGACCGTCGATTGCGATGATCATGGCGGACTCAGTCCTGGATCGTGGCGCCGAGTTCGCGCATGAGGGGGATGAAGGACGGGAAACTCGTCATGATCATCGCCCCGTCGTCCACGGTCACGGGCTCTTGCGTCGCCAGACCCATGACCAGGAAGGACATGGCGATGCGGTGGTCGAGATGGGTCGCAATCGGGTTGCCGCCGCCGCGCACCGTCTTGGCGCCATGCACGATCAAATCGTCGCCCTGGATTTCGTGCTCAACTCCCGCCTCTGCGAGGCCCGCTGCGACGGCCGCGAGGCGGTCCGATTCCTTCACGCGCAGCTCATGGAGGCCCTGCATGCGGGTGGTGCCTTCGGCGAAGGCGGCTGCAACTGCGAGGATCGGGTATTCGTCGATCATGGCGGGCGCACGCCCATGAGGAACGGTCACGCCGGTGAGCTTACTGGAGCGCACGCGCAGGTCCGCCACCGTCTCGCCGCCCTCGTCACGCTCGTTCAGGCGCTCGATCGATGCGCCCATTTCGAGAAGAGTGGTGATCAGGCCCGTGCGGAGCGGGTTCATCATCACGGCTTCGATCACGATGTCCGAGCCGGGGGTGATCAGCGCGGCCACGAGGGGGAAGGCTGCGGAGGAGGGATCGGTCGGCACCACGATGTCGGTTCCGCGAAGCTCGGGCTGGCCATGGAGGGTGATGGCACGGCCATCCTCTCCGTAGGGGTTGACATCGACGGTTGCGCCGAAATGGCGCAACATGCGCTCCGTGTGGTCCCGGGTCGCCTCGCGCTCGATGACCGTGGTGCGGCCGGGGGAATTGAGGCCCGCGAGCAGGATCGCCGATTTGATCTGGGCCGAGGCGGCGGGGGTCTCGTAGGTGATCGGGAGAGTCTCCTTGGGGCCGCGCAGGGTAAGGGGCACGCGGCCGCCCTCCGCCTCGCTCACCACCGTAATGCCCATCTTCACCAGAGGGTCGAGAATACGGCGCATGGGGCGTTTGCGCAGCGAGGCATCGCCATCGAAGGTGGAGGTGATCGGGTGGCTTCCCGCAACGCCCATCATGAGGCGTGAGCCTGTGCCCGCATTGCCGAAATCGAGGACGTCCTTCGGCTCGACCAAGCCGCCGATGCCGGCACCCTTGATCCGCCAGCGGCCGGGGGCCTCCCTGGTGATGGTGGCGCCGAGGGCTCGGCAGGCTTCCGCCGTGCGCAGAACGTCATCCCCTTCGAGAAGGCCCTCGACCCGGGTTTCGCCGATGGAGAGGAGCCCGAAGATCATGGACCGATGGGAAATGGATTTGTCACCGGGAACGCGAATGCGTCCTTTCAGGGCATTTCCAGATCTGCTGGAGACAGGGGCGGCCGGGCCATGGGCGTGGGACATTCTCGGATTCCTTGAGCCTTCTCTTTGGGGCGGGCTCTAACACGGCCTCCTCCTGTCGTCACGCGCAAGGTGCGCGGCATGAGCCGTCCGGCGCAATTTCTCATTTGACAAGCCTTTCCCTCATGACTAACGGGTGCCTTCCCGACCATTCACTTCCATGAAGGCAATCACCCGTGGCCAAACCGGAACTCGGCTTGAAGCGCCAGTGCATGAGCTGCGGCGCGAAATTCTACGATCTTAACAGGGACCCGGCGGTCTGCCCGAAATGCGGCACCGTCTTCCAGGCCGCGGCTCTGAGCCGCGTCCCTGCTCCCGCAGTCGCTCGCGCCTCCAATGACGAGGAAGACACCGAGCTGGAGAACACCGGTCCGGAGATGGTCTCCCTCGACGAGGTCGAGGCTGGCGAGAACGAGAAGGACATCCCGGCCGATGACGACATCGACGTGGGCGAGGACGACACCGACGACACCTTCCTCGAAGACGAGGAAGAGGGCGACGACGACGTCTCGGATCTGATCGATAGTGATCTGGAAGACGACGAAGAGGCTTGAACCTCGCGTCGGACCTGATTATAGAGACGCCGCGGTGCCCCAAACACCGCGGATTTCAAGTGGGGCTGTAGCTCAGTTGGGAGAGCGCGTGAATGGCATTCACGAGGTCAGCGGTTCGATCCCGCTCAGCTCCACCAGAACTTTCTAAAAACAGCCGCCTTCGGGCGGCTTTTTTATTGCCCCGTTTCGATTTTGCGCCGCAACCACCCTTTGTCTCAGGCAAGAGGAGAGCATCTTCATTTTTAGGCGCGGCGCCTTAAGCTAAGGCCAGGAATGGTCACTCCATGAAAGTGGGAACAATGAATCGCGTTCAGACGCATGGGCTGTCGGTAGCGGAGGCTCTTCACGATTTTGTGGTGCGGGAGGCGCTTCCCGGCACGGGGATCGCGGCGGATGCGTTCTTTGCCGGCCTGGCCGGGCTGGTGCGCGATTTCGCGCCGCGCAACCGGGCCCTGCTGGCCACCCGCGACAGCCTCCAGGCCGCGATCGACGCCTTCTACCGCGCCCGCGCCGGCCAGCCGCTCGACCCGGCCGCCGCCGAGCGCTTCCTGCGCGAGATCGGCTACATCGTGCCCGCGCCCGAGGCGGTGAGCGTGACGACCGCCCACGTCGATGACGAGATCGCCCGCATCGCCGGTCCGCAGCTCGTGGTGCCGGTCTCCAATGCCCGCTACGCGCTCAATGCCGCCAATGCCCGCTGGGGCAGCCTCTACGATGCCCTCTACGGCACCGATGCGATCCCCGATGACGGCGCCACCGCCCGCTCGGACGGCTACAACACGGCGCGCGGCGCCGCGGTGGTGGCCCGCGCCCGCGCGCTGCTCGACGAGGCCGTGCCGCTGGCCCAGGGCAGCCACGCCGCCGCCGCCGGCTATGCCGTCCGGGCCGGGGCGCTGGTGGTCCGGCTTCAGGACGGGCGCGAGACCGGCCTGGCCGACCCGGCCCAGTGCGTCGGCTACCAGGGCGCGGCGGAGAGCCCCTCTGCGGTGCTGCTCGGCCACCACAACCTGCATCTCGAGCTCCGGATCGACCGCTCGCATCCGATCGGGGCCGCCGATCCGGCCGGCGTGGCCGATCTCGTGCTCGAGGCGGCGGTGTCGACGATCATGGACCTGGAGGACTCGGTCGCGGCGGTGGATGCCGCCGACAAGGTCGCGGTCTACCGCACCTGGCTCGGCCTGATGAAGGGCGATCTCGTCGAGACCTTCGCCAAGGGCGGGCAGACCGTCACGCGCCGGCTCAACCCGGACCGGGTCTACACCGCGCCCGGAGGCGGCGCGGTGCGGCTGCCGGGCCGCAGCCTGATGCTGGTGCGCAATGTCGGCCATCACATGCTCACCGATGCGGTGCTCGACGAAGCCGGGCAGGAGATCCCCGAGACGATCCTCGATGCGGCGGTCACGGCGCTGATCGCGCTGCACGATCTCAAAGGCACCGGGCCGCTGCGCAACAGCCGCACCGGATCGGTCTACATCGTCAAGCCGAAGATGCACGGGCCGGACGAGGTGGCGTTCGCCGACGCGCTGTTTGGCGCGGTCGAGGACCTGCTCGGGCTGTCCCGCGACACGCTCAAGATGGGCATCATGGACGAAGAGCGGCGCACCACGGTCAACCTCCAGGCCTGCCTCGCGGCGGCGGCCCGGCGGGTGTTTTTCATCAACACCGGCTTTCTCGACCGCACCGGCGACGAGATCCACACGGGCATGGAGGCCGGCCCGATGCTGCGCAAGGCCGACATGAAGGCGAGCGTGTGGATCCAGGCATACGAGGACCACAACGTGGATGTGGGGCTGGCCTGCGGGCTGCCGGGCCATGCCCAGATCGGCAAGGGCATGTGGGCGGCGCCCGACCGGATGGCCGCGATGCTGGCCCAGAAGATCGCCCATCCGGAGGCCGGCGCCAGCACCGCCTGGGTGCCGTCGCCGACCGCCGCGACGCTGCATGCGCTGCACTATCATGCGGTCGACGTGGGGGCGCGCCAGGCGGCGCTGCGCCAGCGCGCGCCGGCGCCGCTGGCCGCGCTCCTGACGGTGCCGGTGGCGCAGTCGAACTGGGCGCCGGCGGCAGTGCAGGAGGAGCTCGACAACAACTGCCAGGGCATTCTCGGCTATGTCGTGCGCTGGGTCGACCAGGGGGTAGGCTGCTCGAAGGTGCCGGACATCCACGAGGTCGGGCTGATGGAGGACCGGGCGACGCTGCGGATTTCGAGCCAGCATATCGCGAACTGGCTGCGGCACGGGATCGTGACGCGCGCGCAGGTGGAGGAGAGCCTGCGGCGCATGGCGGCGGTGGTCGACCGGCAGAATGCGGGCGACCCGCTCTACCGGGCGATGGCGCCCGGCTTTGACGGCCCGGCCTTCCAGGCCGCCTGCGATCTGGTGTTCGAGGGCGCCGCCCAGCCCAACGGCTACACCGAGTGGATCCTCCATAAACACCGAAAAACCGCCAAGGCCATCGGTGCGGCGGACCGCTCCGACGAAAGCGGCGTCAAGACCAGGTGAGACAACGGATCGCCCACGAGGCGCTCCGTCACTTTCATTCCGAGGGATCGGAGGTTTGAGGAGCGTGCGCGTCCACCATGCCGCCGATCAGATTCGTGCTGAGAAGATGGTCCGTCGTGAGTTCGAAGCGCAGCGGAACGAGGGCTGAGGGAAGTGCCCCCAGCCACTCCTTCAGCCGACGAGCCGCAGCCACGGCCTCATCCCGCGAGACGGCTCGAAAGCGAACAGGGGAGCCGGGGCGCATCTGCGCGAAGCGTCCAAGGTCGGCGCTGATGATCGTGGCGATTTTCGGGTAGCCGCCTGCCGTCTGACGATCGCGCATGAGCACGATGGGAAGGCCGCTTCCCGGCACCTGGATGTGCCCGTCCACGATTCCGTCGGACACGATGTTGAAACCGTTTCCGTGCTCGAGCTGTGGGCCGTTCAGCTGGAAGCCCATCCGGTCGGCCTGAGGGCTGATGGTGAATTCTGCGCTCAGGAAGGTCCGGATCGCCTCCTGCGTAAAGTAATCGTCCTGCGGCCCCATGATCACACGGATCGGGCCGGAATCCTCAATAGGCGCGAGCGGCAGATGCCCCGGAGCGCCTTGCTGTGCATCCGGCCGGCAGGAAAGGCGATCTCCAGCCTTCAGTGCCGCTCCGTTCAGCCCGCCAAGACGGGAGCGCGGGTGAAAGGACAGGCTGCCGAGCTGCGGCTCGACCATGAAGCCGCCTGCGACTGCGAGATACGCGAATGTGCCGCTGCGCGGATGGCCGACCTGCAGCGTGTCGCCCTCGTTCAGAACGATGGTCGTGTCGGGTTCGAGGGGCTTGCCGTCCAGGCTCGCCATGCAGCCTGCGCCAACGAGGGCGACATGCAGGCTCCCGCCCTCGCAGGTGAAGCTGCCGCCAAGATTCATGAATTCGATCGCCGCGACCTCCGGCGCATTGCCGACGAGCGCGTTCGCCATGGCAAGGCAGCGGCGATCCATGGCGCCGGACGGCGAGACGCCGAAACGCTGATAACCGATGCGTCCCCAATCCTGAAGGCTCGTCATCGGCCCGCAATTCTTCACGACAAGGTCCGTCATGCGTGCACCGGCTCCGCAACGGGCTCGCCCGCCAGCGCGGCCCTTTCGAGATCGTTCCACCGTGAGGCATCGATGGGATCGAACACGACCTCGTCTCCGGCCGCGAAGAGAAAGGCCGGATCGCGCCCGGGGGCATAGCTCAGCACCGGCGTGCGCCCCAGAAGATGCCAGCCGCTCGGCATCTCCATAGGGACGATTCCGGCCTGCTCGCCGCCGATCATGATCGATCCGCTCGGAACTTTCAGCCTGGGCTGGGTGCGCCGCGACGTGGCGATTCGCGGGTCGAGGCCGCCGAGATAGGCAAAGCCCGGGATGAAGCCGATCATGTAGATCCGGTACACGGCGGCCGAATGAAGCTCGATGAGCCGGGAGGGCGTCAGTCCATGGCGCTCCGCCACGTCATCCAGGTCGACGCCGTATTCCCCGCCATAGACCACGGGGACGCGCCAGCGTGTGCCCATCGCGGCTTGCGGCTGCAGGCCGGTCGACGCCTCTTCGAGAAGGTGAATGAGCGCGTCGTAGTCGGTGATCGTGGGGTCGAATTGCAGGGTGAGGGAGCGATAGGTGGGGACGGTCTCGATGAGCCCGGCAGGCGGGTTGGCGCGCAGAAGGGAATCGAGCGCGAGGACCTTGCCGTTCAGGCCGGGGTCGATCGCGCTCCCGAACTCGACGGTCAGAGCGGTATCGCCGCAGGGTAGAAATCGAGGTGTCTGCACTATTCACCCGTCCAATCGTTGCCCCAGATCTCTCTCACATCGACCGGGTTGGAACAATGCGGGAGTTGACCTTGCGCTATGCCTTGGAGGCAGGCGAGAGGGCTCCACGTGAGGGAACAGTGGTGAGGGACGGGTGCTCCGATTTGTCAGGCTCAACGTGTCGTCCCCCTTCATGTTATGTCATTGTGGCTCGATAGCCCCGAGGCCGGAGGCCCATGCGGAGTAGATCATGACTTTGAAAGCCAAGAATGCCGTCGTTACCGGCTCGACCAGCGGGATCGGGCTGGCCATCGCCGGGGCCTTCGCCAAGGAAGGCGCGAACGTGGTCATCAACGGACTCGGTGATGAAGCGGAGATCGAGAGGACCCGTGCCGCCATCGAGAGCGAGTACGGCGTGAAAGCCCTCTATTCGCCGGCCAACATGCTCAAAGCCGACGAGATCGCCGACATGATTCATCAGGCCGAGAAAAGCCTCGACAGCGTGGACATCCTCGTCAACAATGCGGGCATTCAGTTCGTCTCGCCGGTGGAGGAGTTCCCGGTCGAGAAATGGGACCAGATCATCGCGATCAATCTCTCCTCGGCCTTCCATGCCATCCGTGCCGCGGTGCCGGGCATGAAAGCGCGCGGTTGGGGGCGGATCATCAACACCGCCTCTGCCCATTCCCTCGTGGCGTCGCCCTTCAAGTCGGCCTATGTCGCCGCCAAGCACGGCATCGCGGGCTTGACGAAAACCGTTGCTCTGGAGGTGGCGACCCACGGCATCACGGTGAACTGCATCAGCCCCGGCTATGTCTGGACGCCTCTCGTGGAAAGGCAGATCCCTGACACGATGAAGGCGCGCAACATGACCAAGGAGCAGGTGATCAACGACGTTCTGCTCGAGGCTCAGCCAACCAAGCAGTTCGTGACCGTCGAGCAGGTCGCGGCGCTGGCCGTGTTCCTCTGCTCGGACGCGGCGAGCCAGATGTCGGGCGCCAACCTGTCCATGGATGGCGGCTGGACGGCGAAGTAGGGCACTCGCGAGGGTCAGCCCCTCGCGAAAGCGTCCGTCGCCTCGATGAGATGGTGCAGGATTCCGGGCTCGTTCACGGCGTGGCCCGCATCCGGCACCATGATGAAGCGGGCCTCGGGCCATGCGCGGTGCAGATCCCAGGCCGTCTTGGGCGGCGTGGCGACGTCGTAGCGGCCCTGGATGATGATGGCGGGGATTCCTTTTAGCCTGCAGGCGTCGCGGATCAGCTGCCCTTCCTCGAACCACCCTCCATTGACGAAGTAGTGGTTCTCGATTCGGGCGAATGCGATCGCGTAATGATCGTTACCGAACTGGTTGGTGAATTCCTGGTTGTGGAGGAGGGTGATGGTCTCGCCCTCCCACAGGCTCCACGCGCTTGCGGCCTCTTGCCGGACGGCGGGGTCCGCATGGGTCAGACGCTTGCGGTAGGCGGCCATCAGGTCGCCGCGCTCCTCCTGCGGGATGGGAGCAAGGAAACGCTCCCATTTGTCGGGGAAGATCCAGGATGCGCCTTCCTGGTAATACCAAAGCAACTCCTCACGGCGGAGCGTGAAGATCCCGCGCAGCACGAGTTCCGTGACGCGCTCCGGGTGGGTTTCCGCATAGGCGAGGGCGAGGGTCGAGCCCCAGGAGCCGCCGAACACCATCCACCTGTCTACATCGATCATGACGCGAAGGCGCTCGATATCGGCCACGAGATGCCATGTGGTGTTGGCCTCAAGGCTCGCATAGGGCGTGGAACGTCCGCAACCGCGCTGGTCGAAGAGCAGGATCTTGTACTTATCCGGGTCGAACAGACGACGCGCCGCCGGCGAGAAGCCGCCGCCCGGGCCCCCATGGAGGAACACCACGGGCTTGCCATCGGGGTTGCCGCACAATTCCCAATAGACCCGGTGCCCGTCACCGACGTCGAGCATGCCGCGATCATAGGGTTCGATTTCGGGGTAGAAGGTGCGCATGGCTGAAAAAGGCTCCGGAACAGCGGAGCTTATCCATACCCATGGGGCCGTCGTCTGTCACCATGGACAGGTTCGTGAGCCGGCTTCGGACCCCCTAGCGTGTCGTCGCAGTGTCATATAACTTTGCAACTGGGGAACACGGGTAAAAGCCCGACCTTATGGAGGATGACAATGTTGACCAAGCGCGCCGGCTTGAAGCTGGCCACAGCTTTCGCCGCTCTCATGATCGCCGGAACGGCCCAGGCGGCCGAGAAGCTCCGGCTCCTGACCTGGGCGGACTACGCTCCGAAGGAGGTCGTGGATCAGTTCACCAAGGAAACCGGGATCGACGTCGAGATCACGCTCTCGAACAACGAGGAGATGATCTCCAAGCTGCGCGCAACCCAGGGCGCCGGCTTCGATCTGGTGCAGCCGAGCCAGGACCGCATCGCGGGCCCGCAAGCGGAATTCGGAATCTACAAGCCGCTCGACCTGTCGAAGCTCAAATCCGACCAGTTCATCGCCTCCATGCTCGAGGCGACCAAGAAGAACACCACCGTGGACGGCAAGGTCTACGGCGTTCCCCACATCTGGGGCACCGATGGTCTCATCGTGAACACGAAGGCCGCGCCGAAGGTTGCCGACTACAACGACCTTTGCGACCCGTCGCTCGCCGGCAAGACGAGCTTCCGCGCCAAGCGCCCGGCGCTCATCGCCTTCGCGTTCGCCAACGGCATGGATCCCTTCGCGTCCTACGGCGATGCCAAGGCCTATGCCGCGATGATGGACAAGGTCGGCGCCAAGCTCGCCGAGTGCAAGAAGAACGTGAAGTTTTTCTGGGACGGCAAGGATCAGCTTCTCAATGCTATCCGTTCCGGCGAAGTCGTCGCCGCCATGGCGTGGGACACAGGCGGCTGGAAGCTGAACTCCGAGAACCCGGACATCAAGTTCATCGCCCCGAAGTCCGGCGCTCTGGGCTGGGTCGACACCTTCGCCATTCCGGCCAAGGGTCGCAACGACGATGCCGCCTACAAGTGGATCAACTTCAACATGCGTCCTGAGGTCGCCGCGAAGGTGGCCGCTTCCGCCGGCAACTTCACGGCATCCAACGGCGCCGACAAGCTCATGCAGGGCAAGCTGAAGGATCAGTTCGCCGACAGCTTCCCGAAGGCCGCGATCGACAACATCAAGTGGTATCCGGCCGTGCCCGCGGGCATCGAGGAGATCGAAGGCAAGGTCCTCGACCGCCTGAAGGCCGGCTCGTAACATCCGCTTCCTCACGATCAGTCATCCCCTGGCGTCGTGCCGGGGGATGACCTTTTTCGGCGCGCGTCCATGGCACAAATCACCGATCTCGATCTCGTTCACGTCATCAAGCGTTTCGGCTCCTATGCGGCCGTCAACGACGTGAGTTTCAGCGTCGCTCCCGGCGAATTCTTCTCCATTCTCGGGCCCTCCGGCTGCGGCAAGACCACGTTGATGCGGATGATTGCGGGTTTCGAGGACCCGACCTCCGGCGACATCCGAATTCGCGGGAAGTCGATGATCGGCGTTCCGGCCAACAGGCGCCCCGTGAACATGGTGTTTCAGAGTCTCGCGCTCTTTCCGATGATGAGCGTGGGGGAGAACGTTGCCTATGGCCTGACCAGCCGCGGCGTTTCCCGCGCCGAGGCCGAGGAGCGCGCCGGCCGCATGCTGGAGCGCGTAGGCCTGAAAGGTTTCGGCAACCGTCGCGTCACGGCTCTGTCCGGGGGACAGCGCCAGCGCGTCGCCATCGCCCGATGCCTCGTTCTGGAGCCGACGCTCGTTCTTCTCGACGAGCCCCTCGGCGCGCTCGACCTCAAGCTGCGCGAACACATGAAGATCGAGCTCAAGCAGCTGCAGGCCACCTTCAACACCACTTTCGCCTATATCACTCATGACCAGTCGGAAGCGCTCGTCATGTCCGATCGCATCGCGGTCATGAACCAGGGCAGGTTCGAGCAGGTCGGAAGCCCGCGCGAGCTCTATCATCATCCCGCAACGCCCTTCGTGGCGAGCTTCGTCGGCGAGACGAACAAATGGCAGGGCGAAGCAGCGGCCGCCGCCGCCGACGGCACCGTTGCCATACGTCTGCCGTCCGGCACGATGGTCCAAGGGCAGGGCAAGGTCGTCGATAAGGCAACGCTCGCCTTCGTACGCCCCGAGGCCATCGCGCTGGCACAGGATTCATCGTCTCTCGGTGGCCTGCCGAACCGGTTCGAGGGCCGCGTCTCGGCCGTGCTGTTCGATGGTGCGAATTCGAGCCTGCTGATCGATGCGGCGGGTTTCGACGAGCCCGTGCGGGCGGTGCTGCCGCAGGCCGGTCCGCTCGCCGGCATTCAGGTCGGCGCGCCGATTCATGTCGGCTGGGCGGTCGAAGCCATGAAGGTCTTCGCCGCATGAGCACGAAACCGGCCCAGCGTCTCACGCTCTTTCTGCTTCTGGCGCCGGCCGTGCTCTGGCTCGGTGTGCTCATCGTTCTGCCGCATGTGGAGATCCTCGTCCTCTCCTTCAGCGAGAGGGTGGCTCCGCGCGTCTATGCCTTCGGCTTCGGCAACTACCTCGAATTCTTCACCGAACCGCTCTATTGGCGCACCTTCGCGAGGACGGCGATCGTGTCGATCGTGGTGACGGCGCTCACTCTCGTGCTCGCCTTTCCCATCGCGCTCTATATCGCCCGCGTCGCCCAGGGGCGGCTGAAGGCGATGCTGCTGCTGCTCTGCCTTCTGCCGTTCTGGGTCTCCGAGCTCGTGCGCACGCTCGGCTGGATGATGCTTCTGCGCGAGACAGGCGTGATCTCCTACCTGCTCCAGGCGACGGGAGTGACCGGGGAGCGAATCGAGTTTCTCTACAACGACGGCGCCGTCATTCTCGGCCTCGTCTATGGCGGCCTTCTTTTCATGATCGTGCCGCTCGCCAATGCACTGGAGAGCCTGGAGCCGGCCGTGGTCGAAGCGGGCTTCGATCTCGGCGGCAGCCGCTGGACGGTGCTGCGCCGGATCGTCATTCCTCATGCGATGCCCGGCATCGTGGCCGGCTCGATCATCGTGTTCATGCTCACCGTCGGCAATTTCGCGACGCCGGTGCTGCTGGGCGGCAAGAACGGGCTGTGGTTCACGGAGCAGATCTACGCGCAGTTCATCACGCGGTTCAACTGGCCGCAGGGCGCAGCCTTCGGCATGCTCCTTCTCCTGCTGTCCTCCGCCATCGTCTGGGCCGGACTTCGTCTCACCGGACAGAGCCTGGGCACCACCTTGAAGCAGGCTTGACCCGTCATGAACCGTCCGTCCTTCGCCTGGAAGCTCTATATCGCGGCGTTCTACGCGTTCCTGTTCGCGCCGCTCCTGGTCGTGGCGGTCTTCGCCTTCAATGCCAGCCCGTTCCCGTCTCCTCCCTGGAGGGGTTTCACGCTCGAATGGTTCATCGGCTCGGGCGAGACTTTCGGAAAGCCGGGCGTGCTGGTCGATCCGATCTGGCTCGACACCATCGCCAACAGCTTCAAGATCGCCGTGCCCGTGGCGCTCCTCGCCGTTATCGTCGGCACCGTGAATGCATGGGTGCTGGAGCGGGCCGAATTTCCCGGAAAGACGCTCCTGTCGATGATGATGCTCTGGCCGCTCGTCATTCCCGGCGTGGTGCTCGGCATCTCCATCCTCGCCTTCTTCTCGCGGGTGGCGAACGGGCTCGAGGAGTGGCTTCAGACCGATCTCGATTTTCTGCGCCCCGGCCTGCCTCTGGTCGTTCTGGGCCAGCTCTCGTTCATTCTGACGATTTCGACGCTCATCATCGCGGCACGGCTGCGCAAATTCGACCGCTCGCTCGAAGAAGCGGCCTTCGATCTCGGAGCCAGCCGTGCGCGTGTGCTGCGCACGATCACGCTGCCGTTCTTGAGCCCCGCGCTCGTCGGCGCGGGACTTGTGGCCCTGCTCATGTCGTTCGAGAATTTCAACACGACACTGATGCTCGTGGGGTCCGAGCCGCCGCTGCCGATCACCATGTACGGTCAGATGCGCGAGGGGGCAACGCCGGCGATCAATGCCGTGAGTCTCCTGCTGATGCTCGGCGTCGGCGGCATCGCGAGCATCTTCGCGCTCACCGCGAAGGCGGAACGGTAAAATTCATCAACGCGGCGTTATCGAGAAAGCTCGGACGTGCATGGCCGCAGGACATGCGGCCATGCCGGAGTGGGACTGACGGGGCGGGGTCACCGTCCCCAGGTACGATCGAGAACGTTGATCCAGTTCTCGTAGCAGAGCTTGCGCAACGTCGCCTCGTCATAGCCGTGCCTGCGCATGGCATCGACGAGGCGCGGCAGTCCGCGCACGTCACCGATCTCGGCCGGAATGGTTGCGCCGTCGAAATCGGACCCCAGGCCGACGCCGTCGACACCCACATGCTCGATGAGGT
The DNA here is from genome assembly GCF_041276405.1 of Microvirga sp. TS319. Taxonomy (NCBI): domain Bacteria; kingdom Pseudomonadati; phylum Pseudomonadota; class Alphaproteobacteria; order Hyphomicrobiales; family Methylobacteriaceae; genus Microvirga; species Microvirga sp. TS319. The sequence continues at coordinate 785,403 of NZ_JBGGGT010000002.1, forward strand.
GATCCATGTGGCGGATCATCTCCTCCAGCGGCGTCTTGTCGTCGCGTTGCCCGTCGGGCCGGATGAACGAGGTGGCGAAGTTCACGCCCACCATGCCGCGGCTTTCGCGGATGGCGGCGAGCTGCTTGTCCGTCAGGTTGCGCGAGTGCTGACACACGGCATAGGCGTTCGAATGCGTAGCGACCAAAGGCGCATCCGACAGCTTGGCGATGTCCCAGAAACCCTTTTCGTTGAGGTGCGAGAGATCGACCATGATCTTCAGGCGGTTGCATGCTCTCACCAGTTCGCGTCCGCGATCGGTCAGGCCGGGGCCCGTATCGGGCGTCGACGGATAACGGAAGGGGACGCCATGGCCGAAGATGTTCGGGCGGCTCCAGACCGGGCCGAGGGAGCGAAGGCCGCTTTCATAGAGCACGTCGAGCATGTGCAGATCGGGGTCAATCCCTTCGGCGCCCTCGATATGCAGGATCGCGGCGAGCTTGCCGTTGTCGAGGCAGTGGCGGATGTCCGCAGCCGACCGGCAGATCTTCACCTCGCCCTTCGAGGCACGCTCGATACGCATCAGAAGCGATGCCATGTGCACCGTTACCTGCTGGCTCGGAGCCAGCGGCAGTGGTGACGGCAGGGGCACGTCGTATTCGGTGTGGGTCATCAGGGCGTCGACGTCGATGCCCATATCCTCCGAGGGTACGTAAACCGCGAAGAATCCGCCGAAGAATCCACCCTGCTTCATGCGGGGCCAATCGAGATGGCCGATATTGTCTCCCTCTAGAAACGCCTTCTCGGGCGGGAGCGAGCCGCGCATGAGGCGCAGGAGAACGTCGTTGTGACCATCGAAAACGGGCATGAGAGGAGCGCGGGACATGTTTTCAAACAATCCTATGAAGTGGAAACGTCTCAGCCGACTTTGGCGTGCACCGGCTGCGATTGATTGCGCGTGAAGCCCTGGCTCGCCTGGATCAGGGACTGGGTATACTCGTTTGCGGCCTTGCTGGAGCGCAGAGCCTCCGACGCCGTCTCCTCCACGGCCTCGCCGTGGCGCATGACGAGCAGGCGCTCGCATAGATGCGCGACCACGGCGAGATCATGGCTCACCAGAATATAGGTCAGGCCCATCTTGCGGCGCAGCTCGTCGAGAAGGTTCAGGATCTCCGCCTGCACGGATGCGTCGAGCGCCGAGGTCGGCTCGTCGAGGAGCAGCACCTTGGGGCGCAGGATGAGCGCGCGCGCGATCGCGATGCGCTGACGCTGACCGCCCGACAGCTGATGCGGATAGCGGAATCGGAAGGAAGGGCCGAGGCCCACTTCCTTCAGCGCCTGAAGGATGCGGGCCTCCGCATCCTTCACGCCGTGAATGGCGAGCGGCTCCGAGAGCGTGCGGTCGACCGTGTGGCGCGGGTGGAGCGAGGCATAGGGGTCCTGGAAGACCATCTGCACCGTTCGGTAGAAATCCCTGCTGCGCGGCGTGGTCACTTCCTTGCCATCCACGAGCACATGCCCGCCCGTGATCGGCGCAAGGCCGCAGATGGCGCGCAGCACCGTCGATTTGCCGGAGCCGGATTCGCCTACGAGACCATAGGCCTCGCCGCGCTTGACCGTGAAGCTTACGTCTTTGACCGCTTCGACCCGGAGGCGGCCCGTGCCGAAGACGACATTGAGGTTCTGAATATCGAGCATGATCAGAGCGCCCAGGATGGATCGCGGTTCAGGGTCGGAAGCGGGCGAACGTCATCCGCTAGGGTCGGCAGGCAGCGCATGAGACCTTGCGTGTAGGGATGCTGGGCATTGCGGAAGTTCTTGGCCTCCAACTCTTCCACCACGCGGCCCGCATACATCACGAGAACGCGGTCGCAGAAGGACGAGACGAGCTTCAGGTCGTGCGAGATGAAGACGAGGCCCATGCCGCGCTCGGTCACGAGCTCGTCGAGAATGCGCAGAACCTCCATCGACACCGTCACGTCGAGGGCCGAGGTGGGCTCGTCGGCGATGAGGAGGTCCGGATCCGTGACGAGCATCATGGCGATCATGGCGCGCTGGCCCATGCCGCCCGACACCTCGTGCGGATAGAGCGCGAAGACCCGTCCCGGGTCGCGCATCTTCACGGCCTCCAGCATGGTGAGCGCCTTGTCGCGAGCTTCCGCGCGGCTGGATTTCGCATGCGCCTGGTAGGCCTCGATGATCTGCTCGCCGATGGTCATGACCGGGTTCAGCGAGTATTTCGGATCCTGCATCACCATGCTGATGCGGCCCCCGCGCAGGGTTCTCAACGTGCGCTTGGAGGCGGTGAGCAGATCGACATCGTCGAAATTCAGGCGCTTGGCCGTGACTTCCCCGGGGGGCGGCGTGAGGCCAAGGATGGCGCGACCCGTCTGCGACTTGCCCGAGCCGGACTCGCCGACGATGCCGAGCCGCTCGCGGCCGAGTTGAAAGGACACGCCGCGCACCGCCTCGACGGTGCCGGTGCGCAGGTGGAAGCGGACGCGGAGGTCTTCGACTTCGAGAAGCGGCTTCGTCATTTCGCGGCCTTCGGATCGAGAACGTCACGCAGGCCGTCGCCCAGCAGGTTGAAGCCCAGGCTCACTACGAAGATGGCCAGGCCCGGCATGGCGGCGACCCACCATTGATCGATGAGATAGTTGCGGCCCGTCGCGACCATGGCACCCCATTCGGGCAGAGGCGGCTGCGCGCCGAGGCCCAGGAAGCCGAGGCCCGCAGCGGTCAGGATGATGCCGGCCATGTCGAGCGTCACGCGCACGACCAGGGACGAGATGCACAGCGGCACCACATGGCCGAGAATGATCCGCGGCGTGGAGGCTCCCTGCAGCTTCACGGCCGCGATGAAATCGCTGTTGCGGATCATTAGCGTCTCCGCACGGGCGATGCGTGCGTAGGGTGGCCAGGACGTGATCGCGATGGCAATCACCGCATTCTCGATGCCCGGGCCCAAGGCCGCCACGAAGGCGAGCGCGAGAACGAGGCGCGGAAACGCGAGGAAGATGTCGGTGATGCGCATCAGCACCGTGTCGACCCAGCCCCCGAGATAACCCGAGATCGTGCCGACCAGAAGTCCGATGGGCGTTGCGATGACCGACACCAGGACGATGACGAAGAGTGTGATGCGCGAGCCATAAATGATGCGCGACAGAATATCGCGCGCCTGGTCGTCGGTGCCGAGCCAATAGGTCCCGCTCGGCGGCAGCAGGCGCTCCGTGCGCAGGTCGCCCCCGACCACGGGAGAATAGGGTGCGATGACGTTCGCGAAGAGAGCGACCAGGATGAGCAGCACCACGATGCCGAGGCCCAGCACCGCGAGCGGGTTCCTGGTGAAGGAGCGCCAGCCGAGATAGAAGCGGCCGAAGCGCGCCTGCCAGCGGGAAGCCGGTTCGGGCGACAGAAGCCAGGCCCGCAGGCCCGTGGGTTGAGAAAGGGCAGGGGAGCCGGCCATCAGCGGGTCCTCGGATCGAGCAGACGGTAGAGCAGGTCGGAGACGAGATTGAGCAGCACGAAAACGGCGCCAATCGCAAGCGTTCCACCGAGCACGGCGTTCATATCGGCGTTGCGCAGGGAATTGGTGATGTACTGGCCGAGACCCGGCCACGCGAACACGGTTTCGGTCAACACCGATCCTTCGAGAAGATTCGCATAGGACAGCGCGATCACCGTTACCAACGGCACTGCGGCGTTGCGCAGGGCATGGCGCCAGATCACACGCATCTCGGACAGGCCCTTCACGCGCGCCGCGATCACGTATTCCTGCGCCAGTTCGTTGAGCATGAAGGAGCGCGTCATGCGGCTGATATAGGCGAGCGAGAAATAGCCGAGCAGGCACGCGGGCAGGATGATGTGCGACACCGCATCCCAGAATGCATCCCATTGGCCCTGCATGGCGGTGTCGATCAGCACGATGCCCGTCACCGGCGTGTAGAGATAGGAATAGGTCACGTCGATGCGCCCTGGACCGGCGACCCAGCCGAGCTTGGCATAGAACAGCAGCAGGCCCATGAGGCCGAGCCAGAAGATCGGGATGGAATATCCGGCAAGCCCGAGAAAACGCACGACCTGATCGATGAGGCTGCCGCGCTTCACGGCGGCCAGAACGCCGAGCGGAATCCCGACGAGAACGCCGATGATGGTGCCCAGCGTTGCTAGTTCGAAGGTCGCGGGGAACGCATTGATGATGTCGGTCATCACCGGGTTCGTGGTGAGAACCGAATTGCCGAAATCGCCCGTGACGGCCTTCTTCAAATAGATCAGGAACTGCTGGATGAGCGGCAGATCCAGGCCGAGCTCCTCCCGGACGCGGGCGTAGACCTGAGGCGGAGCCCGATCGCCGACAATGGCGAGAACCGGATCGATGGGAACGATGCGGCCGATGAAGAAGGTGACGGCAACAAGCCCGAGAAGGGTCGTCGCCAGCACGAAAACAAAGTGAGCGGTCTTTGTAAGATAGAAGCGGAGGGCGCTGTGCCCTCCGCCTCCATTCGCGATTGAAGATGCCATCGAAAAATTAGTTCTTCTTGGCTTGCGCCACGCTGTTGGTATCGAAGGACGGCCCCATGACGAAACCGTCGACGTTCTTGCGCTCCGCAGCCACTTCGATCTGCTGCAGGAACACCACGAACGGGCCGTCGTCCATGACGGCCTGCTGCAGCTCCTTGTACATCTGGGCGCGCTTCTCCGCATCGCGCTCCATCACCGCAGCGCGGGTCTTGGCGGTCAGCGGGCCCGGATCCCACGCGTTGCGCCACGCGAGCGGCTTCGCCTTGGCGTCGTCGGCGTTGTCGTCGTTCGCAGCAAACGTGTCGGCATTGGAGTTCGGGTCCTGATAATCCGAGCCCCACTGGCCGATATAGATGTCGTGCTGGCGGGCGCGATACTTGGTCAGGGTCTGCTTGTTGTCGCCCGGAATGATCTCCAGCTTCACGCCGGCCTGAGCGAAGGTCGCCTGGATGGCCTGGGCGACGCCCGTGATCTCGGGGGTGGAGCGGGTATCCATCGTGACCGTGAAGCCGTCCTTCAGGCCAGCCTTCTCGAGAAGCTCCTTCGCCTTGGCGACGTCGAGCTTGTACGGGGTCTCGTTGATCGCACCCAGGTAGCCCTTGGGAAGGAATGCCTGGTGGACCTCACCCTTGTTCTTCATGATGGTGTCGGCAATGGCCGAGTAGTCCAGGAGATACTTCAGGGCCTTGCGGACTTCGGGCTTGGCCAGGTTCGGGTTCTTCTGGTTGAGGCCGAGATAGTAGACCGTTCCCTTCGGGGCGGAGTCGATCTTGATATCCGGGTTCTTGGAGAGGGCCGTCAGCTCTTCGGGATTCAGGTTGCGGGCGACGTCGACGTCACCCTTTTCGAGGAGCAGGCGCTGCGTCGCGGTCTCTTTGATGTGACGATAGATCACGCGGGCGAGCGGAGCCTTCTTCTCGTAGTGCGGGTTGCGCTCGAGAACGACCACCTCGTTCGCCTTCCAGTCGCGGATGCTGAACGGGCCCGAGCCGGCATAATGCGTCTTGAGCCAGGCATAGCCGAGGTCGCCGTCCTTCTCGTTCTGCAGCACGAGCTTCTTGTCGACGACCGAAGCGACGGTCGACGTCAGGCAGTACAGGACAAAAGTCGGAGCATAGGGCTTGTCGACTTCCATCGTGAATTCGTTGGGACCGGTCTGCTTGATCTTGTCCTTCACGTTGTTCTTGTCGAAGCCGAACTGGCCGAGGATGAAGGCGGGCGACTTGTCGAGGAGGACGGCGCGCTGCAGCGAGAACACCACGTCTTCGGCCGTGAGGGGGTTGCCGGAGGCGAATTTCTTGTTCTGGCGGATCTTGAACGTATAGGTCTTGCCGTCGTCGGAGACGGTCCAGGACTCGGCGACCTCGCCGTAGATCTTCGAGACGTCCTTGACGTCGTAGTTGATCAGCCGCTCGTAGGTGTTGCCCGCGAGCTCCGAGGCGCTGAACTCGAAGATTTCCGCAGGGTCAAGGGAGATGATGTCGTCGATCTGCCAGGCCTGGACCAGGGTGTCCGGAGGCGTCGCCGCCTGGACGGCGTTGAACGAGGTGGCCATCGTGGCCACCATCGCGGCGGATAGGAGGAATTTCGGTAGTCTTTTCATGGGCCAGTCCCCTTCCAGCGCTGGATGCGCTCTTGTGCAGCCGTATGAATGCAAATCACATAGGCGCTGTCGAGTCTAGCGACTGGTTTTAAACTGGCAAACATTGCGCGGTGTGCTTAATGGACGTGCAGCCCTGTTACGCCTTTGCCTCGGCCGACGACCTGTGGCAAAGGCTTAGCGAACGTGAATTCCGGGTGAAACACAGTGTCTGAAGAAGCCAAGAAATCTGGTGCCAACACCATGTGGGGCGGGCGGTTCTCGTCCTCTCCGAGCGCGCTCATGGAGGCGATCAACGCCTCCATCGATTTCGACAAGCGCCTCTATGCCCAGGACATTCAGGGTTCCATCGCCCATAGCGCCATGCTGGCCAGGCAGGGCATCATCGCCGAGAGCGACCGCGAGGCCATCCACCAGGGCCTGCAGAGGGTTCTGGGCGAGATCGAATCCGGCAGCTTCGCCTTCTCCAAGGCCCTGGAAGACATCCACATGAACGTGGAGAGCAGGCTTCGGGAGATCGTCGGCGATCCCGCGGCCCGCCTTCATACGGCCCGCAGCCGCAACGACCAGGTGGCGACCGACACCCGGCTCTGGGTGCGCGAGGCCCATGACCGCGCGGACGAGCAGCTCACCAACCTGATCGGGGCGCTGCTGGACAAGGCGGAGGCCCATGTCGCGACCGTCATGCCGGGCTTCACCCATCTCCAGAGCGCTCAGCCCGTGACCTTCGGCCATCATCTCATGGCCTATGTGGAAATGTTCGGTCGCGACCGCAGTCGCTTCCGCGATTCCCGCAAGCGCCTGAATGAATGCCCGCTGGGCGCGGGCGCGCTGGCGGGCACCTCCTTCCCGATCGACCGGCACATGACGGCGCAGGCCTTAGGATTCGACGGGCCGACCCGCAACTCGCTCGATACGGTTTCCGACCGCGACAGCCTGCTGGAATTCATGGCGGCCGCCTCGATCTGCGCCATGCACCTGTCGCGGCTGGCGGAAGAGATCATCATCTGGATGTCGGCCCCCTTCGGCTTCGTGAAGCTCCCCGACCGCTGGACCACCGGCTCCAGCATGATGCCGCAAAAGCGCAATCCCGATGCGGCGGAGCTGGTGCGCGGCAAGACGGGCCGTGTGATCGGCTCGCTGATCACCCTGCTCACCGTCATGAAGGGGCTGCCGCTCGCCTATGCCAAGGACACGCAGGAGGACAAGGAGCCGCTCTTCGATGCGGCCGACACCCTCGAGATCGTCCTGGCCGCCACCACCGGCATGATCCAGGACCTCGAGCCCGTGCCGGAACGCATGGCGGCGGTCGCCGGGGCCGGGTTCTCCACGGCCACGGACCTCGCCGACTGGCTCGTGCGCAGCCTCAACATTCCGTTCCGGGATGCCCATCACGTGACGGGCCGCATCGTCTCCGAGGCCGAGACGCGCGGCTGCAGCCTCGAGGATCTGCCGCTCGACGTCATGCAGGCGGTCGAGCCGCGCATTCACGAGGGCATCTATGACGTCCTGGGCGTCGAGAATTCCGTCCGCTCCCGCACGAGTTTCGGCGGCACCTCGCCGGATCGCGTGGCCGAGCAGGTCGCCTGGTGGCGCGGCCGGGTCTAGAGCATCGAACGCAAAAGTGGGAACCGGTTTTGCGTGAAAAGATGCTCAAGCAAGGGGAGCATCGGACGTGAAAAGTGGGAACCGGTTTTGCGTGAAAAGATGCTCAACAACATAAACTGACAGCATCGGACGTGGAATCAGCGCTTGTGGCCCCTGGCGGCCCAGGCGTGCCGATAGATGGATGATGCCGTCGGATTGCGTGGGAAGCGTTTCACGCTATCTTTCGCGCGGAGCGGAGCGATCTTCTTCCCGTGGCGCCGTGCAATCGACCGGCGCGGGAGACTGCCCTCCCAGGAAAGGGCCCCAATAATCGTCGAAGTCGCGAACGACGGTGGGGGCGTCGATGGCGCGATCATAGGTCAGAACAGGTGACCGAATACTATACCACGGGAACGAGCTGCCGAGGTCTTGATCCGCTCGGGAACCATATCCATATTGCCGATAGCGGCTCGAACAGAGCCGCGTGAGTGCCGCATGAGCGGGCTCACAATCAACCGAAGTGCCTCTAACCTTGGGCTTCGAATATGTCGCGTCAGTCGCCGTTTGGGCATCCGTTTCTGTTAGGCTTCGACGAGATCGAGCAGGCGCTCGACCGGGTCGCGAAAGCAGCTGGAGACGGCTATCCTCCCTATAATATCGAGCGTTTGGCTCGAACCGAGCGCGCTCCCGAGCGTCTGCGCATCACCTTGGCTGTCGCTGGATTCACCCAGGATCAGCTGGAGGTGACCCTGGAGGAGAACCAACTCGTCATCCGGGGACGTCAGTCCGACGACAAGACCAGGCACTTCCTTCATCGCGGCATCGCCGCCCGTCAGTTCCAGCGCACCTTCCTCCTCGTCGAAGGCATGGAGGTTCTGGGTGCCGACCTGTCCAACGGCCTGTTGTCGATCGATCTTGTCCGGCCCGAGCCGGAGCGGATCATTCGCAAGATCAACATCAGCGCCCCGGACAAGCTGTAGCGGCAGCGTCCGCATAAGGAGATGGCCATGAACCACGACATCAACAATCATGCCGGTCAGCCTTTGGATGTGGCTGAGCTGGCGACCCTTGGCCTCGGCGAGATGGCTTATGTGAAACCGTTGCGCTCGGACGATGTGGCGCGGCTCTTCCCGGAGGCTCCCAAACTCCGGCCGGGAATGGAGCTCTTTGCTCTTCTGTCCGCCAGCGGGCAGCCCATCGTGCTGACGGATTCCCGCGATGCCGCGGTCGCCAATGCCTGGGCGCACGATCTGACCACGGTGAGCCTTCACTAGCATGCCGATGGCGGGCCGGAGTCTCCGGCCCGCCATCGGGTCATGAGATCAGGCAATCGCCTCGATCGCGACGATCAGGCGCTCCAAATCCTCGTCCCGGGAGAGCCGATGGTCGCCATCCTTGATGAGGGTGAGCGAGACGCTGTCCCCGGGCAGGTGCTCCACCAGTTCGAGAGCGTGGCCCCACGGTACGTCCGGATCTTCCATGCCCTGCAGAATGTGGACGGGGCAGCCGGCCTGGATCGGTTGTCCGAGGAGAAGATGGCGACGTCCGTCCTCGATCAGCGTCTTCGTGATGGGGTATGGATCTTCCGAGTAGGCGGACGGGCGGTAATAGACGCCCGTTTCCTCGAGAGTTCGCCTGAGGTCCTCCGGAAAACGGTTCCACATCAGCTTTTCCGTCATGTCCGTGGCCGGCGCGATGAGCACGATGCCCACAGGGGCGAGGGCGGGGTGCCGCTCCAGGAGGTGGCGTGTGGCGAGAAGGGAGATCCAGCCGCCCATGGAGGAGCCCACGAGAATGGGGCGTTCCTTGAGGAACTCCGTCATGACGGCAAGCGTCTCTTCCAGCCACCGGGAGATGGTGCCGGCTTCGAAATCACCCCCGGATTCGCCATGGCCGCTGTAGTCGAAGCGCAGATAGGTGCGGCCTTTGCGTTCCGCCCAGGAATCGATCAAGCTCGCCTTGGTGGCTCGCATGTCGGATTTGAAGCCGCCGATCCAGACCACCGGGGGACCCTTGCCCTCGCGATGGAGCACGGCGATCCGGCGCTCGTTCGCATCGGAACCGACTGTGACGCTTTGCTGCATGGTTAACCTGTCCTCAACTGCTTTGAAGCAAGGGTTTAATGCGATTCTGTCAACATCTTCGAGAAGGCTCTTACATCGGTGAGTTTTTCAGCGCGACCCGGCGGAGGAGCGGCATTCCCGTCGTCAAATGTTCATCCCCTGGCAGGCCGGACCATCCTGCAGATCATCCCGGAGCTTGAGGCCGGCGGGGCGGAGCGCACCACGGTGGATATCGCCGAGGGCATCGCCCATGCGGGCGCTCGCGCCCTGGTCGCCACCGAGGGCGGACGGCTCGTAGGCGAACTCCAGGCAAAGGGCGGGATCTGGATTCCGTTCCCGGCGGCGACCAAGAACCCTGTCTCCATGCTGCTCAACGTGCGCAAGCTCGCCAAGATCTGCCACAGAGAGGGCGTGTCCCTGATTCATGCCCGGTCGCGGGCCCCGGCCTGGGTCGCGCTCGGCGCCGCGCGCAGCCTCAACCTGCCGTTCGTGACGACCTACCATGGCAGCTATTCCGGCCGCTCCTCGGTGAAGGTGCTCTACAACTCGGTCATGGCCCGGGGCGATGTGGTCATCGCGAACTCGCAGTATACGAGCAACCTGATCCGCTCTCACTACCCCCAGGCCGCGGACAGGATCGGGGTGATCTACCGGGGAACGGACTTCCTGCAATTCTCGCCTTCGGTTGTGGCGCCGGAGCGGATCGAGGCCTTGCGCCAGGCCTGGAAGGTCGCCCCGCACGAGCGCGTGGTGCTGCTCGCCGCTCGCCTGACGGGCTGGAAGGGCCATAAGGTTCTCATCGAAGCAGCGGCCAAGCTGCGCGACGCAGGCGTGACGGATGTCGCCTATATCCTGGCGGGCGATCCGCAGGGCCGGGATTCCTATGTAAGGGAGCTGGAGAGCCTGATCGAGGCCAAGAAGCTCAAAGGGATCGTGCGTCGGGTCGGTCATTGCACCGACATGCCGGCGGCCTTCCTGGCGGCGGCGGTGGTGACGGTTCCGTCGACCGAGCCGGAGGCCTTCGGCCGCTCAGCCGTCGAGGCGCAAGCCATGGGCACCCCGGTAGTGGTCTCGGAACTCGGGGCCGTGCCGGAGACGGTTCTCGCCCCGCCCGCCGTTTCGCCTCAGGACCGGACGGGCTGGCGGGTTCCGGCGGGCGATTCAAATGCGCTTGCCGAAGCGGTCGGGGCCGCGCTGAACCTGGGCGCCAGCGCGAGAATCGCCCTGGGAACCCGGGCGAGGGCCCATGTGGAGCGTCACTTCTCGCTCGAACGCATGGTTTCGAGCACTCTGAATGTGTATTCCGCCCTTCTGGATAACTGGTCAGCCCACAGAACAAGTTGACTTCCCGCCATTTTGCGCGAAATGTCAGATCATTCATGGCAAGGTTGAGCATGCTGTAGAGGCTTTTGGAAAAAGGTCTCCCCCCTCAACTGAGCCTCAAACAGGAGATAAAAGCCATTCGCCGTCCCATGAGACCCTTGCCGGTGCCGCAAAAAGAAGGCCCGCGCGCAAACCGTGACATTCGCGGCGTCCGCGAAGTTCAGCTGATCGATGATACCGGACAGAATCGGGGCGTCATGCCCTTCTTCGATGCTTTGCGCATCGCCGAGGACGCTGGCCTCGATCTGGTGGAAATCTCGCCGAACGCGACCCCTCCGGTCTGCAAGATCCTCGATTACGGCAAATTCCGCTTCCTGGAACAGAAGAAGGCCGCCGAGGCGCGCAAGAAGCAGAAGACCGTTGAGGTCAAGGAAATCAAGCTGCGCCCGGGCATCGACGACCACGATTACGACACCAAGATGAAGGCCATGAAGGGCTTCTTCGAGGAAGGCAACAAGGTCAAGATCACCCTGCGCTTCCGCGGCCGCGAGATGGCGCACCAGGATCTCGGCCTGAAGGTTCTCGAGCGTGTGAAGGCCGATGTGGGCGATCTCGCCAAGGTCGAACAGGAGCCCAACTTCGAGGGCCGTCAGGTCGTCATGGTGCTGGCGCCCCGTTAAGGGATTCTAGCGCATCGCGCGGCCCTTCGGGTCCGCTCAAACGATGCGCCATTTCCAAAAAGGAAGCATCGGATGGATCCCAAAAGTGCAAATCCACTTTTGGGATCCATCCGATGCTCTGGACCCAGGCAAATTCATGGCCCCTGAGTTTCGGGGCCATTGCTTTTTGGGCGGGCTTCTGCCATAAGCCGCCCTTCATCGAACCGCCCGGCTGTTAGGGCTGCCGTGGCGGTTCGTTTTGCTCACAGCAGCAAAGAATGGGCCGAAGGGGCGGTTAGAAGCCGCTCCGCAGGCCTGACCAAAGGAGAGCCAAATGCCCAAGCTGAAGACGAAATCGGGCGCGAAGAAGCGCTTCAAGATCACTGGCACCGGCAAGGTCGTTTACGCCCAGGCCGGCAAGCGCCACGGGATGATCAAGCGGACCAAAAAGCAGATCCGCAACCTGCGCGGCACCACGACGATGTTCGAGGGCGACGCCTACAACGTGAAGAAGTACTTCCTGCCGAACGGCTAAGGCGGTCTTTCCCCACATCCCGGATTTTGAAGGAGTTTTTCCATGGCCCGCGTCAAACGGGGCGTTACCGCCCACGCCAAGCACAAGAAGGTTTTCAAGGCTGCCAAAGGTTTCTACGGCCGCCGCAAGAACACGATCCGCATCGCCAAGCAGGCGGTCGAGAAGAGCATGCAATATGCCACTCGCGACCGTCGCAACAAGAAGCGCACCTTCCGCGCTCTCTGGATCCAGCGCCTCAACGCTGCGGTTCGCCTGCATGGCCTGACCTATTCCCGATTTATCGACGGTCTCGGCAAGGCTGGGATCGAGGTCGATCGCAAGGTCCTGTCCGAGCTGGCCATCCACGAGCCGGCGGCTTTCGCCGCTTACGTGGAACGCGCCAAGGCCGCCCTGCCGCAGCAGGCCGCTTAAGTCGGATAGACTAGCTTCGGTGCGGCTGGCTCGTTCAGCCGCACCACCTTAACCCCCTTCTCCGAGACCATCCGCGCTGACGGCTGAAAGCTGTCGGTTGCGACCACGCGGCTCGGACGACTTCACGGTTCCCGCGCCGCGCCTCACTTGAAAGCGCTTGCATCTGGCAAGGGACCGATGACCGATCTCAACCAACTCGAACGTGACCTGATTTCCCAGGTCGAAGCCGCCGGCGACGAAGCGGCTCTTGAAGCCGTGCGCGTGTCTGCGCTCGGCAAGAAGGGCTCCGTCTCCGAACTCCTGAAAACCCTCGGCTCCATGACGCCGGAGGAGCGCAAGGAGCGCGGTCCGCTCATCAACGGCCTGCGCGACCGGGTCCAGGGCGCCATCGCCGGGAAGAAAGAGACGCTCGCCGAGGCGGCGCTCGAGGCGCGCCTTGCCGCCGAGCGCATCGACGTGACGCTTCCCGTACCGGAGGCGCCGGAGGCCCGCGGTCGCATCCACCCGATCAGCCAAGTGATCGAGGAGCTCACAGCGATTTTCGCCGATATGGGCTTCTCCGTGGCCGAAGGCCCGGATATCGAGACGGACTACCTCAACTTCACGGCGCTGAACTTCCCCGAAGGCCACCCGGCGCGCGAGATGCACGACACCTTCTTCCTTGCCCCCGACGAGAAGGGTGAGCGCAAGGTGCTGCGCACGCATACCTCGCCGGTGCAGATCCGCACGATGTCGGGCCAGCAGCCGCCGATCCGCGTGATCATCCCGGGCCGCACCTATCGCCACGACTCGGACCAGACCCACACGCCGATGTTCCATCAGGTGGAAGGCCTCGTCATCGATAAGCAGGCCAATATCGCGCATCTGAAGTGGATTCTCGAAGAGTTCTGCAAGGCGTTCTTCGAGGTCGACCAGGTGAAGATGCGCTTCCGCCCGTCGTTCTTCCCCTTCACGGAGCCTTCCGCCGAAGTCGACATCCAGTGCTCGCGGAAAGGCGGCGAGATCCGCTTCGGAGAAGGCGATGACTGGCTCGAGATTCTCGGCTGCGGCATGGTGCATCCGAACGTGCTCAGGAATTGCGGGCTCGATCCCGACGAGTACCAGGGCTTCGCCTGGGGCATGGGCATCGACCGCATCGCGATGCTGAAATACGGCATGCCGGATCTGCGCCCATTCTTCGAGGCCGATGTGCGCTGGCTGAACCATTACGGTTTCCGCCCGCTCGACATCCCGTCCCTCGTCAGCGGCTTGACGAGCTAAGGGAGATAAGGGCCGTGCGGCACCTTCCGATCATTCTCGCGGGTTCATTTATGGCTCTTGCCGGTGCCGAGGCGCGCGAATCCATGCTCGATGTTTCGGTCATGGTCGGCGGCAGCGGCAACTTCGATGCATGCTCGCAGGTGGGGCAGATCGTTGGTCTCGATCCCAAAGGCGACGGTTTTCTCTCGGTCCGCAGTGGGCCGGGGGGCAAGCCGTACCGTGAGATCGATCGGCTCTACAACGGCAACCGGGTTTTCCTTTGTGGCCAGAAGGGCCCTTGGCTTGCCGTCGTTTACGGGCAATCTCCCGATGCTGCCTGCGATGTCAGTACGCCATGGCCCGTTCGCCGGCCCTATACAGGACCCTGCTATGCTGGCTGGATCCATTCCCGTTACGTCCGGGTCATTGCCGGATAGCTGAACAAGCCTTCCAAGGCACACGAGATTAGCGATGAAATTCACCCTCTCCTGGCTCAAAGATCACCTCGACACCACGGCGTCTCTCGACGAGATCGTGGAGACGCTCACGCGCATCGGCCTCGAGGTCGAAGGCGTGGAGGACAAGGCGAAGACGCTGGCGCCCTATACGATCGCCTACGTGATTTCCGCCGAGCAGCATCCCAACGCCGACCGCTTGCGCGTGTGCATGGTCGATACCGGCTCCGACAAGCCGATCCAGGTCGTTTGCGGCGCGCCGAACGCCCGCACGGGCATGAAGAGCGTGTTCGCGCCTCCCGGCACCTATATCCCGGGCAAGAACATCACGCTCGGCGTGGGCACCATTCGCGGCGTGGAAAGCGCCGGCATGCTGTGCTCGGCGGCGGAGCTCGAAATCTCCGATGATCACGACGGCATCATCGAGCTGCCCGGCGATGCGCCGGTCGGAACGGCTTATGCGGCCTATGCGGGCCTCGACGATCCGGTCATCGAGATCAACCTTACGCCGAACCGTCCCGACTGCACCTCGATCCACGGCATCGCCCGGGATCTCGCAGCCGCTGGTCTGGGCACGCTGAAGGGCGATGCCATTCTGCCGATTCAGGGACAGGGCGCGTGCCCGGTTTCGGTGACACTCGATTTCGCCGAAGGCGACGAGAAGCTCTGCCCGGCCTTTGCGCTCCGCCTCGTGCGCGGCGTGAAGAACGGCCCGTCACCGGAATGGATGCAGCGCCGTCTCATCTCCATCGGCCTGCGGCCGATCAATGCGCTCGTCGACATCACCAATTACGTCACCTTCGACCGGGGCCGGCCGCTCCACGTGTTCGACGCCAAGAAGGTGAAGGGCAACCTCACGGTTCGCCGCGCGAAGGACGGCGAGGAGGTGCTGGCGCTCGACGGCCGCACCTACAAGCTCGATTCCGGCACGGTAGTGATCGCGGACGAGAACGGTGTCGAATCCATTGCCGGCATCATGGGTGGCGAGCATTCGGGTTCGGACGAGGGCACCACGGACGTGCTGATCGAGTCCGCACTCTGGGACCCGCTGAACATCGCCCAATCGGGCCGCAAACTCGGCATCATCACCGATGCCCGCTACCGGTTCGAGCGCGGCATCGATCCCGCCTTCACGCGGCCCGGGCTGGATCTCGCCACGCAAATGGTGATCGATCTTTGCGGCGGTGAGGCGAGCGAGGCCGTGACGGCCGGTCGGGTTCCCGACGAGACCTGCGTCATCGAATTCCCATGGTCGGAAGTGCCGCGCCTGTCGGGCCTCGATGTGAAGCCTGCCGAGTCGGAGGAGATCCTCAGGAAGCTGGGCTTCCAGGTTGAAGGTGCGGGCGAGCGCGTGACCGTGACGGCGCCCTCCTGGCGTCCCGATATCGACGGCAAGGCGGATCTCGTCGAGGAGGTCATCCGCATTGCCGGTGTCGACCGTATCGAGCCTCAGCCCCTGCCGCGCCTCGAGGCGGCCGTCGCGAAGCCCATCCTCACGCTCATCCAGAAGCGCACCCGCCTTGCCCGCCGGGCGCTTGCCGTACGGGGCCTAGTGGAGGCCGTCACCTGGTCCTTCATCGCGAAGGAGGAGGCCGGGCTCTTCGGCGGCGGCCAGCCGCAGCTTGCGCTCGCCAATCCCATCGCGTCGGATCTCTCCGACATGCGCCCGAGCCTGCTGCCCGGTCTCATGAAGGCCGCACAGCGCAATGCGGATCGCGGTTTCGGTGACGTGGCGCTCTTCGAGGTCGGCCAGACCTTCGCGTCGGATGCGCCGGAAGGCCAGTCCATCAAGGCGGCTGCCGTGCGGCGCGGCACGGCCCGTGCCGAGGGCGTCGGCCGTCATTGGGATGGCGGAGCCCAGAGCGTCGATGCCTTCGACGCGAAGGCGGACGTGATGGCCCTGCTGGGGGCTCTCGGCATTCCGGCCGGCGGCCTCCAGATCGTTCCCGGCGGTCCGGCCTGGTTCCATCCCGGTCGTTCGGGCACGCTCCAGTTTGGTCCGAAGAACGTCATCGGGGCGTTCGGCGAGGTCCATCCGAAGATTCTGAAGGCTCTCGATCTGAAGGGGCCGCTGGTCGCCTTCGAGCTCAATCTCAACGCGCTTCCGCCGCCCAAGGCGAAGCCCACGAAGATGAAGCCGAAGCTGAACCTGCCCGACTTCCAGCCGCTCACCCGCGACTTCGCCTTCGTGGTCGGCCGTGACGTAGCGGCAGGCGACATCATGAAGGCAGCCCAGGGTGCCGAGCGTCAGCTGATCGTGGGCGTCGACGTGTTCGACGTGTACGAGGGCACCGGCATCGAGCCGGACAAGAAGTCGGTGGCTATCGCCGTCACCCTCCAGCCCCTGGAGAAGACGCTGACCGACGTGGAGATCGAAGCCGTCTCGGCCAAGATCGTCGCCGAGGTCTCCAAGAAGACCGGCGCGGTGCTGCGCTCGTAGTCTTCGTCAATGTGTCGTTCCGGGCGCAGTCCAGCGCATCGTGCGGTCTTCGGGTCCGCTCAAACGATGCGCTAGGCCGCGCCCGTCGCTTTCCTGCCGTTGAGCGGGTTCGTCTCGTCCCATCCGTAGCGGATGGTGTCGAAGCGCATGGAGCGCGCGTCGACCATCAGGAGGCGCCCGACGAGGCTCTCCCCGAAGCCCACGATCTCGCGGACCACCTCCATGGCCATCAGGCTTCCCATCACGCCCGCCAGCGCCCCCAGCACGCCGGCCTCCGCGCAGGTCGGGATCGCGCCTGGCGGCGGTGGGGAGGGAAACAGGCAGCGATAAGTCGGATTCGGCGCGCCGTCAGGGCCGCTCTCATGCGCTTTGATGATCGTCAAAGAGCCGTCGAACTGCCCCAGCGCCGCCGTGACCAGGGGTTTTTTCTCGCTAAAACAGGCATCCGACACCGTATAGCGGGCTTCGAAATTGTCCGTTCCCTCCGCCACGATGTCGTAGCGGCGGATGAGCTCGCGGGCATTGCCGGGCGTCAGGCGCAGGTTATGGGTCTCGACCGTAACGTGAGGGTTCAGGCGCAGGACGGCCCTGGCCGCACTCTCCACCTTCGGGGCCCCGACATCGGGGGTTCCGTGGATCACCTGGCGCTGAAGGTTGGAGAGGGACACCGTGTCGTCGTCGACGAGCCCGATGGTGCCCACGCCCGCAGCCGCCAGATACTGGATCAGCGGCGCGCCCAGGCCCCCCGCGCCGACCACGAGCACGCGGGCGGCCTTGAGCTTGAGCTGCCCGGGTCCGCCGACGTCCCTCAGGACCAGGTGGCGGGCATATCGGTCGATTTCGTCGGATGTCAGGGGCATGGAGGAGACCATAACGCGGGGACCGCGGCTATCAACCATTCCTTGCAGGAAAGTAACATCATGGCTTGACAGGGACCTTGGCGTCATGACCCTTCCCATGCCATCGTCACGGGGCAACCGGAGACGAAAATCCGGCGACAGACAGGGAACATTGCCGATGACAGTCACCAAGTTCGGCCTCGCGCTCGCAGGCCTCGCCTTCACAGCTTCGGCCGCCTTCGCGCAGCAGGCGGATTTCAAGCCCGCCGTCGTCTACGACCTGGGCGGCAAGTTCGACAAATCCTTCAACGAGGGCGTTCACATGGGCGCCGAGAAGTTCAAGAAGGATACGGGCACCGAGTACCGCGATTTCGAGCCGCAGAACGACGCCCAGCGCGAGCAGGCCCTGCGCCGCTTCGCCCGCGACGGATACTCCCCCATCGTCGCCGTCGGCTTCTCCCAGGAGACCGCGCTGAAGAAGGTCGCCGAGGAATTCCCGAACATCAAGTTCGCCATCATCGATGCCGTCGTCGAGAAGCCGAACGTGCAATCCATCATCTTCAAGGAGCACGAGGGCTCGTTCCTGGTCGGCCTGCTGGCCGCGAAAGCCTCCAAGACCGGCAAGGTCGGCTTCGTGGGCGGCATGGATATCCCGCTCATCCGCAAGTTCGCCTGCGGCTACGTCCAGGGCGTCAAATACGCCAACAAGGACGCCGAGGTGTTCCAGAACATGACCGGCACCACGGGTGCCGCCTGGAACGATCCGGTGAAGGGCGGCGAGCTCGCCAAGGGCCAGATCAGCCGCGGCGCGGACGTGATCTACCACGCGGCCGGCGGCACCGGCATCGGCGTGCTGCGCGCTACAGCCGATGCGGGCAAGCTCGGCATCGGCGTCGATTCGAACCAGAACAGCCTGCACCCGGGCAAGGTGCTGACCTCCATGGTCAAGCGTGTGGACGTGGCCACCTACAACACCTTCGATCAGGCCAAGAAGGGCACCTTCAAGGGCGGCCTTCAGGTCCTCGGCCTGGCGGAAGACGGCGTGGCCTGGTCGCTCGACGACGACAACAAGTCGCTCATCACGGACGACATGAAGGCCGCGGCCGACAAGGCTGCCGCCGACATCAAGTCCGGCACCATCAAGGTCCACGACTACATGTCGGACTCCAAGTGCCCGATGTAGGCTGACGCCTCGTTCCGGCCGCAGGCTTCTCCGAAGGGCCTGCGGCCGTATCCATTTTAGGTTCATGCGTTTTCCGATAAGATCCGCCTTCGTCTTCCTTGCCGGACAACCCCTAGAGGCCGATGTCTCCCGCCATTGAACTGATCGCCGTCAACAAGAGCTTCGGCGCCGTCCATGCCAATCGGGACGTGTCCTTGAGCGTCGAGCGCGGCACGATCCACGGCATCGTGGGCGAGAACGGGGCGGGCAAGTCGACCCTCATGTCGATCCTCTACGGCTTCTACGAGGCGGATACGGGCGAGATCCGCGTGAACGGCACGCCCACCCGCATCCGCTCCTCCAATGATGCGATTGGGGCCGGCATCGGCATGGTCCACCAGCACTTCATGCTGGTCGAGCCGCTCACCGTGGTCGAGAACGTGATGCTCGGCGCCGAAGGAGGCGCCATGCTGCGTGCGGGCGAGGCCAAGGTTCGCAAGGAGCTCGCGCGTCTTGCCAAGGATTACGGCCTCGACATCGACGCGGACGCGACCGTCGGCGAACTCTCCGTCGGTCTGCAGCAGCGCGTCGAAATCTTGAAGGCCCTCTATCGCGGTGCCGACATCCTCATCCTCGACGAACCGACTGCCGTGCTCACGCCGGCGGAGGCGGACGCCCTGTTCGCGCTGCTCCGCTCCCTGAAGCAGCAGGGCAAGACCGTCATTCTCATTACGCACAAGCTGCGCGAAATCATGGCGGTCACGGACCGTGTCTCCGTCATGCGGCGCGGCGAGATGGTGGCGACCGTCGAGACGGCAGGCACCTCTCCGCCCGAACTCGCGGAGCTGATGGTCGGCCGCCGCGTGCTGCTGCGCGTGGAGAAGACGGAGAGGGCGCCCGGCGCCCCCGTCCTGGAGGTGCGAAACCTCTCGGTCGTCGACTCGCGCGGCGTGCTGCGGGTGGCCGATGCGTCCCTGACCGTCCGCGCGGGCGAGATCGTCGGCATCGCGGGCGTTGCCGGCAACGGACAGAGCGAGCTGTTGGAGACGATCGCCGGCATGCGCCGGCCCGTGCTCGGTGCCATTTCCGTCGAAGGGCGCGAGATCCGATCCTCGCAGCACGATCCCCACCGAATGCGCGAGCTCGGCCTGCTGCATGTCCCGGAGGATCGCCTGCGCATGGGTCTCGTTCCGACCTTCCCGGCTTTCGAGAGCGCGATCCTCGGCTTCAGTCATGAGCCGCAGCTCGGTTCGGGCCCGCTGCTCGACCATGACCGCCTCGTGGCGGATCTGACGAAGACAATGGAGCAGTACGATGTTCGCCCGCCCGCGCCGCGCCTGAAGACCTCGAACTTCTCCGGCGGCAACCAGCAGAAGATCGTGCTGGCCCGCGAAATCGAGCGCAACCCGAAGGTGCTCCTGGTCGGCCAGCCGACGCGCGGCGTGGATATCGGGGCCATCGAGTTCATCCACCGCCGCCTGATCGCGCTTCGCGATTCCGGCGTCGGCATTCTTCTCGTGTCGGTGGAACTCGACGAGATCATGCATCTTTCCGACCGCATCCTCACCATGTGCGGCGGCCGGATTACGGGCGAGCGCAAGTGCTCGGAAACGAACGAGCAGGATCTCGGGCTTCTCATGGCCGGCGTAAGCGACGAGGCCGCCTAATGCAGCCGCGACTGTCGCTCGTCACCCTCGGCGTCTCCGATCTCGAGAAGTCCCGCGCCTTCTACGAGGCCTGGGGCTGGAAGGCGTCGTCCGCCAGCCAGCCCAGCGTCGCATTCTTCCAGGCGAACGGTCTCGCGCTGGCTCTTTTCGGGCGGGCGGATCTCGCCAAGGATGCGGGCGTCGAGGACAGGCCGACCGGCTTTGCCGCCGTCACGCTCGCCTACAACGCGCGTTCGAAACAGGAGGCCGACGAGGTTTACGCCCGCGCCGTCGCGGCGGGCGCGAAGGCCGTGAAGCCGCTGCAGGACGTCTTCTGGGGCGGCTATTCGGGCTATTTCGCCGATCCCGACGAACACCTTTGGGAGGTGGCCTGGAATCCCTTCTTCCCTCTCGATGAACAGGGCCACCTGTTTCTGCCGGATCATCTGACGTGAGCGCTCCCATCGACATGCCCAAATGGGCCGACACGGTCCTCGTGCCCGCGACCTCGGTCGTGGCGGCCTTTCTGATCGCCGGCCTCGTGGTGCTCAGCATCGGCGAGAATCCACTGACAGCCACGCGGTATCTTCTGCAGGGGAGCCTCGGGAGCGGCGAAGGCCTGGGCTTCACCTTGTTCTATGCCACCGATTTCATCTTCGTGGGGCTTGCGGTGGCCGTCGCCTACCATGCGGGCCTGTTCAATATCGGCGGGGAGGGCCAAGCGACGCTGGCGGGGCTGGGCATTGCGCTCGCGCTCAACAACCTCACGTTCCTGCCGGGCTTCCTGCTCGTCCCCATCGGCATTCTCGCGGCCGCGGCGTTCGGCGCGACCTGGGCCGCGGTCCCGGGCTACCTGCAGGCCAAGCGCGGCAGCCACATCGTGATCACCACGATCATGTTCAACTGGCTCGCCAGCGTGCTGATCGTATACCTGCTCGTCAACGTGCTGCGCGAGCCGCAATCCATGAACCCGGAAACGCGCGCCTTTCCGGACGCCTCGTACATTCCGTTCATGCACGAGGCGTTCGCCTGGTTCGGCGTCACGATCCCGGCTTCGCAGCTCAATCTCACCCTCGTGCTGGCGCTGGTCTCGGCCTATCTCATCTGGCTTCTCATCTACCGCTCGCGCCTCGGCTATGCGATCCGCGTGGTGGGCTCCAGCCCGACGGCCGCGGTCTATGCGGGCATTTCGCCCGAGCGCATCATCATCATCGCAATGGTCCTGTCGGGCGCGCTCGCGGGAGGGCTCGCGGTCAACGAGCTCATGGGCTACCAGCACCGCCTGCTTCTGGAATTCACCTCCGGCTACGGTTTCGTCGGCATCGCGGTCGCTCTCATGGGGCGCGCGCATCCGGTCGGCATCGTCCTCGCCTCGCTCCTGTTCGGCATTCTCTACCAGGGCGGCGCGGAACTGGCTTTCGAGCAGCCCAACATCACCCGCGACATGGTGGTGGTGATCGGCGGCATCATCATTCTGTTCGCGGGGGCTCTCGACGGTCTCTTCCGGCGGCTCGTGGCGCATCTGCTGTCACGCCCCAAACTGGCGGGACTGTGAGCATGGATCTCGGCATCATCGCAACCATTCTCGACTCGGCGCTGCGCCTGTCCATTCCGCTGCTCGCCGCGTGCCTCGCCGGACTCTGGTCCGAGCGGTCGGGCGTCGTGGATATCGGACTCGAAGGCAAGATGCTGGCCTCGGCCTTCGCGGCCGCGGCGGCGGCTTATGCGTTCGGCTCCGCGTGGATCGGTCTCGTCTTCGGAATCGCCGCCTCGGTCGCGTTCGCCCTCATTCACGGCTTCGCCTCCATCAGCCAGCGCGGCAATCAGATCGTGTCCGGCGTCGCCATCAACATGCTGGCCGCGGGCCTCACGGCCATCGTCGGCAATGCGTGGTACGGGCAGGGCGGCCGCACGCCGCCGCTCGAGGGCGAGCAGCGCTTCGACGGCATTCTCTTCGGCCATTCCGTTCTGGTATACCTCGTGCTGCTCGCCGTGCCGCTCACCTGGTACGTGCTCGGCCGCACGCGCTTCGGGCTTCGCCTGCGCGCGGTCGGCGAGAACCCGGCCGCGGTCGACACCGCCGGCATTTCGGTGGCGGGCCTGCGCTATTCGGCTGTCGTCATCGGCGGAGTCCTCTGCGGGATCGGAGGAACCTATCTGTCGGTCGCGCAGGCGGCGGGCTTCCTGCCCAACATGACCGCGGGACGAGGCTTCATCGCCCTTGCGGCCCTCATCTTTGCCAAGTGGCGCGCATGGCCCGCGCTCGGCGCATGCTTTCTCTTCGGCTTTCTCGATGCATTCGCCAATCAGCTCCAGGGACGCTCGCTCCCGGGGATCGGCGAGGTGCCGGTGCAGGCCATTCAGGCGCTTCCCTATCTCCTGACGGTCATCCTGCTCGCCGGCGTCATCGGCAAGGCCATCCCACCGCGCGCCGCGGGCGTGCCTTATGTGAAGGAGCGTTGATCATGGCTTCCCTCGACAGCCTGTTCGAAGCGGCCAGGACGATTCAGGCCAAAGCCTATGCCCCCTATTCGCGCTTCAAGGTCGGGGCCGCCATCGCGACGCCCGACGGGCAGGTCTTCACGGGCTGCAATGTCGAGAACGCGGCCTATCCGGTCGGCTCCTGCGCGGAGGCCGGCGCGATTGCCGCCATGATCGCGGGCGGCCAAAGCCGCATCGGCGAGATCGTGGTGATGGGCGAGGGCGAGAGCCTCTGCACGCCGTGCGGCGGCTGCCGTCAGCGCATCCGTGAATTCGCGGCGCCCGACACCCCCATTCACGTCGCGGGCCCGGAGGGAATCCGCCGGAGCTTCACCCTGGACGAGCTGTTGCCCTTCTCGTTCGGACCCGACAACCTGACGGACAGGTGAGGGTCGGTCATGCTCCAGCAAGTTCAAGAGGCCGCCGAATTCCTGCGGGCCCGCGGCTTCGACGGCCGCTTCGACGCCGCTTTCGTGCTCGGAACGGGCCTGGGCACTCTGGCCGATGAGGTGAGGGATGCGGTGAGCCTTCCCTATTCCGAGATCCCGCATTTTCCGAAAAGCGGCGTCTCCGGTCACGCGGGCAGGCTCGTGGCCGGCACGCTCGAAGGCAAGCGTGTCCTCCTGTTCCAGGGCCGCGCGCATTACTACGAAACGGGCGATGCCGGTGCGATGCGGCTTCCCGTTGCCGTCGTCAAGGAGCTCGGCATCCCGGTGCTGGTCGCCACCAACGCGGCAGGTTCCGTGCGCGCCTCGATCCGTCCCGGCAGCCTCGTGGCGATCGGCGACCATCTCAACCTGGCCGGCGCGAACCCGCTGCTGCGCGATCACACGGAAGGCCGCTTCGTCTCCCTGACGGGCGCCTACGATCCCGTTCTGCGCGACGCTCTTCAGCGCGCTGCGGAGCGGAGCGGCATCGATCTGCCCGAGGGCGTCTATGCCTGGCTGTCCGGTCCGAGTTTCGAGACGCCTGCCGAGATCCGCATGGTGCAGATCCTCGGCGGCGATCTCGTGGGAATGTCGACCGTGCCGGAAGTGATCCTGGCGCGGTATTACGGCCTGCGGGTCGCTGCAGTCTCGGTCGTCACCAATCTCGCCGCAGGCATCGAGGGCGCATCGCCCTCGCACCAGGAAACCAAGGATACGGCCGCGGAGGCCTCCGATAAATTCAAGCGTCTCATTCGTTCATTCGTTGCGGAGCTTTGACCATGTCCGATGCGGAAATTGCCCAACATGCTTTGCGTTGCCTCGATCTCACCGATCTGACGGATAACTGCACGGATCAGTCCATCGATGCCTTGTGCAGGAAGGCGCTCGATCCGCGCGGGCCGGTGGCGGCCGTCTGCGTCTGGCCGCAATTCGTCAAGCGTGCGCAGGAGGTCCTGAGAGGTTCGCCCGTGCGCATCGCCACCGTCGTGAATTTCCCGGCCGGCGGCGAGGATATCGATCGCGTCACCGACGACGTGCAGGAGGCTCTCTCCGATGGCGCGAACGAGATCGATCTGGTGCTGCCCTACGAGGCCGTGCGCCGCGGCAACCTGAGGATCGCGACCGAGATGGTCGAGGCCGTCCGCGATCTCGTCGACCAGGGCCGGCTGCTCAAGGTGATCCTCGAAACGGGCGAACTGAAGGACCCGACGCTGATCGAGACGGCAAGT
The DNA here is from genome assembly GCF_041276405.1 of Microvirga sp. TS319. NCBI lineage: Bacteria > Pseudomonadati > Pseudomonadota > Alphaproteobacteria > Hyphomicrobiales > Methylobacteriaceae > Microvirga > Microvirga sp. TS319. Next base: position 810,000 of record NZ_JBGGGT010000002.1, read on the forward strand.
CGCCTCTCCATCGAGGCCGGCGCCGATTTCATCAAGACGTCGACCGGCAAGACGCCCGTTTCCGCGACGCCGGAATCAGCCGCGATCATGCTCGACGTCATCAAGGCGTCCGGGCGCAATGTGGGTCTCAAGCCTTCCGGAGGTATTCGGACCCTCGCCGATGCGAGGACCTATCTCGACCTTGCCGAGCGTATCATGGGGCCGGGCTGGGCGACGCCGCAAACCTTCCGCATCGGCGCGAGCAGCGTCTACGATACGCTGATGGCGGCGATCGAGGGACGTGACGGCGCCGCCGCCACCGGGGCTTACTGACATGGTTCGACTTCCGCAGGAAATCATCCGCCGCAAGCGCGACGGCAGAACGCTCGAGGCGGGTGAGATCGAGAGCTTCATTCAAGGCTTGACCTCGGGCCACGTGTCCGAGGGACAGGCCGCTTCCTTCGCCATGGCGATCTTCTTTCGCGGCCTGTCCGTTCCGGAGCGCGTGGCGCTGACCCGCGCCATGATGAATTCGGGCGAGGTGCTGCGGTGGGACCTGCCGGGCCCCGTGCTCGACAAGCACTCGACCGGTGGCGTCGGCGACACGGTGAGCCTCGCGCTCGGCCCGGCGGTCGCGGCCTGCGGCGGCTTCGTGCCCATGATCTCCGGTCGCGGCCTCGGGCATACGGGCGGAACGCTCGACAAGTTCGATTCGATTCCGGGCTACGTCACGCAGCCCGACATCGACACCTTCCGCCGTGTCACGCGCGAGGTGGGCTGCGCCATCATCGGACAGACGGCTGACCTCGCGCCCGCCGACAAGCGCCTCTACGCCATCCGCGACGTGACAGGGACGGTGGAATCCATCGATCTCATCACCACGTCCATTCTGTCGAAGAAACTGTCGGCAGGCCTTCATGGGCTCGTGATGGACGTCAAATGCGGCTCCGGCGCCTTCATGGACAATGCGAAGGATGCGCGCGCCCTGGCCGAGAGCCTCGTGCTCGTCGCCAATGAAGCGGGCCTTCCCACGAGCGCCTTGCTCACCGACATGGATCAGCCTCTCGCGACCGCTGCCGGAAACGCCGTGGAGATGGCTTACGCCGTCGACTACCTGACGGGCCGCCGCCGCGAGGCGCGCTTCCACGAAGTGACGGTGGAATTGTCCGCCGAAATGCTCGTGCTCGGTAGGATCGCGGCCGATATCGCCGAGGCGCGCGCGAAGATCGAGGATGCGATCGTCTCCGGCAGGGCTGCAGAGGCGTTCCAGCGCATGGTGGCGGCGCTCGGCGGACCGGGCGATTTCGTGGAGAGCCACAAAAGGCATCTGCAGGCTGCGCCCGTCGTCCGTTCTGTCCATGCGGAACGCTCCGGAATCGTGCAGCGCGTCGCGACGCGGGATATCGGCATCGCCGTCGTGGCCCTGGGCGGTGGACGCACGCGCCCGCAGGATGCCATCGATCATGCGGTCGGGCTCACCGGGCTTGCCCAGATCGGCGAGACGGTCGATGCCGACCGTCCGCTCGCCATTGTGCATGCACGCAGCGAAGAGGCGGCCGAAGCTGCCGCGCGCATGGTGCGTGCCGCCTATGTCCTGGGCGATGCGAAAGCTCGGTCCGGGGTGATGATTCTCGAACGTATCGGAGTGAAGTCTTGAGCCTGCTCGTCGCCGTCACCTGGGAGCCACAGCCATGGGTCGAACGTCTCGGCCGCCATCTGCCGGGCCGCGAAATCGCCGTCCTGGGAGAGGCGTTCGACCGGGACAGGATCCGCTTCGTGGCCACCTGGGGGCCGAAACCCGGATGCCTGGACGATCTGCCCAATCTCGAGGCGGTTTTCTCCCTCGGCGCGGGCGTCGATCACCTGATGAATTATCCCGGTCTTCCCGACGTGCCGATCGTGCGCGTTTCGCAGGATGATCTGACCCATCGCATGAGCGAATACATGGTCATGCATTGCCTCATGTATCTTCGCGACCATGCACGCTTTTCGGCCGCGCAGCGCGCCAAGCGCTGGGAGGACGACCGCTCGCCGCCCATCGCGTCCGAGGTGCGTGTCGGCGTCATGGGTTTCGGCGTGCTGGGGCAGGATGCCGCCAGGAAGCTCAAGACAATGGGCTTTGACGTGGCAGGCTGGAGCCGCACGCCGAAAACCGTGGAAGGCTTCACGGTCTATTCGGGCGAGGACGGGCTCTCCGAATTCCTCGCGCGCACGGACATCCTGATCAGCCTCGTGCCGCTCACGCCCGACACCCGCGGCATTCTCAATCGCAACCTGTTCGGAAAGCTGGCGCGGGACGGCAGGCTCGGCGGTCCCGTCCTCATCAACGCGGGCCGGGGCGGCCTCCAGGTGGAGAGCGACATCCTCGCCTGTCTCGACGACGGAACCCTCAAGGCGGCAACCCTCGACGTGTTCGAGAAGGAGCCGCTGCCGGAGACCTCTCCGCTCTGGGATCATTCCCGCGTCACGATCACGCCGCACAACGCGGCCGTGAGCGAGCCCGAGGCGACAGCCCGCTACATCGCGGATCAGATCCGCCGTCACGAGGCGGGCGAGCCCTTCCAGAATCTCGTGGATCGCGTGCGGGGCTATTGACGACGCGGGGGCGAGAGCATCGGACGGGTCGTCGAACCCTCGTCCGGTGCTGTAAGCCTATGATCTCGGGCATCGGGCGCAAAGCCGATTCCCCCTTTTGCGCCCGATGGTCTAAAACGCCCCGTAACCCCGCAATCCGTCCCACAAGAGCTTCACGGCCGTCAGAGCGAGCAGGGCATAGCAGACCCGATAGAGCTGCCTCTGATCCAGGCGCTCGTGCAGCCTGAAGCCTGACCAGACGCCGAGCGGGATGAGGGGCAGACACAGGGCCATCAAGGTCCAAAGCTCCGCGCCCGGCCTTGCGAGCGCGAGCCACGGCGCGACCTTCATCAGGTTGCCGGCCGCGAAGAAGCTGCTGCTCGTGCCCGCGTAGACGACCTTCGGGAGCCCGAGGGGGAGAAGGTACATGGCGACCGGCGGGCCGCCCGAATGCGCCATCATGGAGGATATGCCCGACGCCGTTCCGGCCACGATGGCCTTTGCCTTCGAGCGAGGCTGCCGAACGATCCTGCCGCCGCCGCGAAACCACAGTCCCGTGAAGGCGAGCGTGATCAGCGCGATGAGGATGGCGAAGCCGTGCGGGTCCACCACCTTCATGAGCATGAACCCGATGGCGGTGCCGATGGCGAGCGACGGGATGAGAAGCGCGAGATCGATCTTCGACCAGGTCTTGGGCCGCCAGTAATAGAGCGCCACCGCATCCATCAGCACGAAGAGCGGCGCGAGCAGCGCGCCCGCGGCGATCGGATCCATGACGAGGGACAGGACCGGGATGCCGATGATGGCGAGGCCGCCGCCGAACGCGCCCTTCATGAACGCGATGAGGAAGACCCCGAGGGCGACGACGAGGAGGGTCGTTGGATCCGGCACGATAATCGGTCAGAGGCGCTTGATGGAGCTGATCGGTCCGTAGCTGGTCCTGCGGATGCGCTCTTCCGCGACCGACAGCGGCTCGATCATCACGGTCATGCTGTGGCCGGTGGCGTGGATGAAATCCGTCGCGTCCATCATCAGGCCCACATGGCCCTTCCAGAACACCAGATCGCCGCGCGCGAGGCCGCCGAGATCGGGCGTGACCTCGACGGCGGTGCCCAGTTCGCGCTCCTGCATGTCGCTGTCGCGGGGGGCCTTGATGCCGGCCGCCGCCAGCACGGTCTGCGCAAGGCCCGAGCAGTCGATGCCGAGGCTCGTCTTGCCGCCCCAGAGATAGGGCGTGTGCAGGAAGCGCTCGGCGACGCCCACGTAGTCGGGTTCCGTCGCATCGAGAGGGGCGAGGTGCGGCGCGTAGACCCAGCCTCCATCGGCGAGCCGTGCGTAATCGCCTTCTGTGCCCGTGACCGCAAGCCGGGCGTTGAGGGTCAGGTAATCCTGGTAGGGGAGCTTCAGGCTGGGGCCGGGATAGACGAAGGTGCGGATGGCCGCGACCCTGTGCGTCGGCGCCGGTCCCGGTTCCCGCAGGACGTCGCTTGGCAGGTAGCCGACATAGCCGTCCTCATGCAATTGCACCCAGGCCCAGCCCTCGTGCTCGTCATAGACGGTCGCGGCCTCGCCGAAGATGGCCTGCGTATCCACGGGCGCCTCCCGGGAGGGATGGCGGTGAAGGGGAGCGAAGGAAGCGGCGACACGCCTGATCGTGCCGGTCGTGTAGCGCTCGGCCTCGACCCGCCCCCGAAGCCTCTCGTCGGCCAGATCGGAGCGGACAGGGGTGATGCGGCGGTCGAAACTCATCAAAGCGGCTCCTCGGCGCGGACCGTGAGGGTGTTTCCTAGCGCATCGTGCGAAAAAGTGGACCCGGTTTTTCGCAAGGACGATGCGTTTTGTCCAAGAAGGGAGCATCGTTCCCGTCCTGCCCGGCCCTGAACCGGGCATCCACGTCTTGATGGCTCAGCGGTTCCAAAGACGTGGATGACCGGGGCGAGCCCGGCCATGACGAGAGACCACGCTTAGGAGGCGTAGCGCTTCTTGAGCAGCGCATACATGAGGCGCGCGGCCTGGACCTCTCCGCCTTCCGGTCGCGCGGGGCGGGTCGAGGGATTCCAGGCGAAGATGTCGAAATGCACATGCGCCTTGGCGTCGGACACGAAGCGGCGGAGGAACAGGGCCGCCGTCACCGAACCGGCCATCGGACCGCCCGTGTTGTTCATGTCGGCGTATTTCGAGTCGAGCTGGCTCTGATAGGGAGCCCAGAGCGGCAGGCGCCACACGGGATCGTTCACGGCCATACCGGTGCGGGTGATCTCGGCGGCGAGCTCCTCGTCATCCGTGTAGAAGGGCGGCAGCTCCGGGCCGAGCGCCACGCGGGCCGCGCCCGTGAGCGTGGCGAAATCGACGATGAGGTCCGGCTTCTCCTCGTCCGCCAAGGCCAGCGCATCGGCCAGGATGAGGCGGCCTTCCGCATCCGTGTTGCCGATCTCGACCGTGATGCCTTTCCGGCTGTTCAAGATGTCGCCGGGCCGGAACGCATTGCTGGAGATCGCGTTCTCGACCGCTGGAATGAGGACGCGCAGGCGTAGCTTAAGCTTTGCGCCCATGATCATGTCGGCGAGCGCGAGGGTGGCGGCGGCGCCTCCCATGTCCTTGCGCATCAGCAGCATGGAGGAGGCGGGCTTGATGTCCAGCCCGCCCGTATCGAAGGCGACGCCCTTGCCGACGAGCGTGACGCGCGGTGCGTTCGCGTCGCCCCAGGTGAAGTCGATGAGGCGCGGCGCGATGTCCGATGCGCGGCCCACGGCATGGATCATCGGGAAGTTCTGCTTCAGCAGATCGCCGCCGACGATGCAGGTGAACTGCGCGCCGTGGGCTTCCGCAATCCGGCGCGCGGCCGCCTCGATTCCATCCGGTCCGAGATCGTTCGTCGGCGTGTTGACGAGATCGCGGCTGCGGAACACCGCGTCGGCGATCCTGGTCACTTCTTCGGCATCGACGCCGTCGGGAACGACGAGACGCACGGCTTTCTCCGTGCGCTTGCGGTATCGCGTGAAGCTGTAGGAGCCCAGGATCCAGGCGAGCGTAGCCAGCATGGCGTCGGGCGCTGCGGTCTCGAAGCGATAGACGCCCTCCGGCAGGACCGTCGGCAGCTTGCCGACGATGAAGGGATCGCGGTGCCTGGCATCGTCATTCGCAAGGCCGAACGCGACGCCCAGCAGATTGCCGTCCGCATCCGGCAGAAGGCAGTGGCTGCCCGCCTTCCCCTCGAAGCCTTGAGCCTTCGCAAAGCCCTGCGCCGTCTTCGGCAGCTGGGCGCAGATGCCGTTCCACGTGCTCTCCGTCACGAGCCAGATCGGAAGTGAGCTGTCGGCGGACGTGGCGAGAAGAGAATGGGGCATGCTCAAGCCTTGAGGTTCGTGAAGTCGTTTCGAGGAAAGTTTTAGGGACGAAATGAAGGGATGTCATCCCGGAGAACAAGAGGCCCGGAACCTGACATTTCTCGGGCGCTCATTATCATGGCCTTTTCCCGTCATGGCCGTATCGAGTGCGGCTATCCACGTCTACGGGAACCGTTGAGCCTACCAAGACGTGGATGCCCGGCTCAGGGCCGGGCATGATAGGGCGAGGGTAAGGACGAGGGCATCAAGCGCCGCCGGTCAGCTGCGCTCATGGGGCGGCATGCTGGCGCACGATCCGCGCGAGGCCTGCCAGAAGGGCCTGCTGCGTGTTCTTCAGCTCGGTCCTGATACCGTGGCGGGCAAGGGCATGGGCATAAAGGTCGGCGCGTGCCTGATCGGCGAGAATGGTGACGACTGAAGGGCGTCCGAACTGGGCGAGCGCTCCGTTGATTTCGTCGCCCGTGAGAAGGCCTGAGAGGTAGGGCCCGAGGAGATTGCTCGCCATGCGCCCGGATACCACGGCGGCCCGCGCTCCGAACAGGAGATGAAGAAGCCCCACGCGCGCTGCGCCATCCGTGCCGCTGTTGCGCTCGGCCGCGTCGAGGCCCATGTCGAAGCCCTTCGGGTCGGCCGGCTCCGTCGCAGGGCGCCCGATCATGGATTGCTCCCGCAACAGGGCATACATCTCGCCGGTCATGAAGGTGGCGAAACGCTCGATGCGCCCGTCGCGCATGTGAATCCATTTGGGGTGCGTTCCGGCCGAGCAGACGAGGCCGTTCTCGACGCCCGCGCCCAAAACCAGTGTTTCCTCGCCGCGCATCACATCCGCGGCGCCGGGAGCCGGTTCGCAGAAAAGGCCCGGGATGATGTGGCCTTTGCGGCCATCGCCGAGATCCACCGGAACCAGTGCCCGCGCAATCTCGGCCGGACCTGCAGGGCACGAGGCGTAGGGCGCTTCCTGCCATCCCTCGCGGCTGCCTACCATGCCGACGAGCAGCACGGGCGCATTCGGTTCAGCCCCCAGCCAGCGCCCGCATTGCCGCAGGAAAACGCCGCGATGCTCGCCTTTCCGCAGGGCGGATACGCCCTCGTCCGACGAGACCTGATCGAGAATGGTTTCGTTCTCGATCAGATAGCCCCGGAAGCGGGTGGTTCCCCAGTCGGCGACGATGAAGCGCACGGCCTGATCCTTGTTTCGGTCTGTGGAGGACGACAGCACCGGACGTGAAATCGAACCCGTATCCGATGCTGTCAGTTTATGCTTTTGAGCATCTTTTCACGCAAAACCGGTGCCCACTCTTGCGTTCGATGCTCGATCATCTTTTCCCGCAAAGCCAGTTCCCGCCTTTGCGTTCGATGCTCTAACCGGGCGAGGCTTCAGCGCGTTCCATACATGCGGTCGCCGGCGTCGCCGAGGCCGGGCACGATATAGCCGTGGTCGTTGAGGCGCTCGTCGATGGAGGCGGTCCAGATATGCACGTCCGGATGGGCGCTGCGCAGCCGCTCGATGCCTTCGGGCGCCGCCAGAAGACAGACGAAGCGGAGGTCCTTCGCCCCGCGCTCCTTGAGGCGCTCGATGGCGGCTACGGCCGAATTGGCGGTGGCGAGCATCGGATCGAGCACCAGCACCATGCGGTCGCCGAGATCGGACGGGGCCTTGAAATAATATTCCACCGCCTGGAGCGATTCCGGATCGCGATAGAGGCCGATATGCGCCACGCGTGCCGCGGGCACGAGGGTGAGCATGCCGTCGAGGAATCCGACGCCCGCACGCAGGATGGGGGCAAAGACGAGCTTCTTGCCGGCGATCTGCGCACCTTCCATCTTGGTGAGCGGCGTGTCGATCTCGATGCGCTCCATCGGCAGGTCGCGGGTGACCTCGTAGCAGAGAAGCATCCCGATCTCGTTGAGGAGCTGGCGGAAGCCCTTCGTCGAGCGCTGCTTGTCCCGCATCAGGGTAAGCTTGTGCTGAACCAGCGGATGATCGACCACCGTCACGCCTTCCATCCTCATTCCTCCCTGGGTCGTCATAGGCTGATTCATCAAAACACCGTTCCGTCACTGATTACGCTGAGAGGCGGCGAGCCGTCGCCGCGCTTCTCCTTGGCCAATCTGCGCCCCGTGGCCCAGGTGCCGCCTTCGAGCACCTTCGCGAGAGGGAAGGTCTCGGCGGTAAGCCCGAGCCGGGCGCGAACCGGATCGGCAATGCGGTCCAAAAGGGCAACCGTCAAGGCCCGCCACTCGACGACGAGGGTTGAATCCACCGTATGCGCATGCCCGGCGTCTTCAGGATTCTTCAGCGCGATCACGCCCGTATCGAGAAAAAGGCCGCCATTGCGATATTCCGGCAGGCCCGTGAGACCGTCGATTTCCGTGACGGCGTACCCGGCCCATTCCAGGGGTTCGATCAGCGAATAGGAAAGCCATTGGGAGAGCTTGTGGAAGGGAATAAGCCCCTTCGTGGCGTCGGGCGCCTCGACCAGCGGGTGGCGCCAGGTATCGCCGAGATCGATTCCGCCCAGGCTGATCCGCCCCGGCCAGATCGGCCCGAGATAGGTCAGAAGCGCATCCAGGATCGACGTCGCCCTGACGGCCTCGTCCTCGGCGCCTGCCGCGATCACGTCGAAGAGCCCGCCAGGGCGGGGATCGTCGACCTGCCCGAAAATGTCGGGGTTCGTGGCCACCACGCGCCCGAGACGGTTGAGAAGGGCGGCGCGGCCCTCCAGCCCGACGAGCGGGTTGTCCGCCGACACCTGGAACCCGGCGGCGAGATCATCCGCCGTCAGCGCCATCAGCACGTCCGCATCGACCCGGAACGGATCCTCCGGCCGACTCGAAAAGGCCCCGCTCACGAACATGTCGAAGCTCGCCACGGCCAAGCCCTCGGAGCGGGCGTAAGTGTCGCCCGTACGGCCTTCCTGGTAGCGCCATTGCGGCCCGGCGCCTGCGTCGAGCAGCACGGACACGATGGCGAGATCGAAGGCCGAGCGGGCCATCTCGGCGGCCTCGGTCCATGGGGCGCCTCCCATCACCGCCTCCCAGCGGTCATGGCCGCCGGCCGTGAAATGCCGCCAGCGCGCATGGAAGGGGATGTCGAGGGAAGGATAGGCTTCGCGGATCGTCGTCACCACCTCGTCGGCGCAGGCCTCCAGGCGGGTCAGGTCCACCGTGAAATGCTGGAGGCGGCCCGCAAGGCCCGCATCGAGCAATTGATGCGACCGTTCGCGCACCGCCGCGGCCGTCAGGAGCTTGCGGGCGGCTTGGGTCTCGGGGGAGGGATTCGACTGGTCCGTCACGCGGGGCTCCGATGCTCTCTGGGGGAGAAGCGATAGCACAGTCTTCGGGAGGCCAGCACCCTTGCGCCGGGCCGGTTGTGGAGAAGGTTAAAAGCGCTCGAGGTCGCGGCCCTTCACCCTGTCGAGTTCCGCCGCATCGGGGGCTCCGTCCGGGGTGTAATAGCCGGCGGCCTTCTTGGCCTCGATCTCCACCTGGGCATCCGGCGGCACCAGTTCCGGCGGGATCGGCACCCGTTCCCCCACCTCGATGCCCGATTCCGTGATGGCGTCGTACTTCATGTTCGACATGGACATGAGCCGGTCGATGCGGCGGATGCCGAGCCAGTGGAGCACATCGGGCATGAGCTGCTGGAAGCGCGCGTCCTGCACGCCCGCCACGCATTCCGTGCGTTCGAAATAGGTGGCGGCCGAGTCGCCGCCTTCCTGGCGCTTGCGCGCGTTGTAGACGAGGAACTTGGTGACCTCGCCCAGCGCACGGCCCTCCTTGCGGTTATAGGCGATCACGCCGACGCCACCGTTTTGAGCCTCCTTCACGCATTCCTCGATGCCGTGCACGAGATAGGGCCTGCACGTGCAGATGTCGGAGCCGAAGACGTCCGAGCCGTTGCACTCGTCGTGCACGCGGCAGGCGATGCGGGTTCTCTCGTCGCTCAGGCGCGCGACGTCGCCGACGATGTAAAGGGTCGTGTTGCCGATGGGCGGCAGGAATATGCTCATATCCGGGCGCGTCACGAGCTCGGGGAACATGCCGCCGGTCTGCTCGAACAGGGTGCGGCGCAATTCGCCTTCCGAACAGCCGAAGCGCTCCGCGATGCCGGGTAGGTGCCAGACGGGATCGACGGCGATCTTCGTGACCGAAATATCGCCGGATTCGTGCAGGAAGCCGCCGTCGGCCTTCAGGCGCTTCGCCCCCATGGCCGAGAGGATTTCCGGCATGTTGAGGCGCGCCTTCGTGACCGCGATGGAAGGGCGGACGTCGAGGCCGCCCGCGATGTCGTCTCCGAAAGCTTGGCCGACCAGATGGCCCCAAGGGTCGAGCGACACGATCCTGCCCGGCTCGAACCATTGCGGGTGCGGGCCGATCTCGGCGGTGGGATGGGTGTTGTGGAGATCGGGCCGCGACAGGGGATTGAGCGCGCGTGCCGAGATCGCCAGGGCCCGGTAGAGCGAATAGGAGCCGCCATGCGCGCCGATCACGTTGCGGTCGCCTGGATTGGTGACGGTGCCGATGATCGGTCCGCGCTCCTTCGGGTCCTTGGCGCCCCATTTGATCGGATGCTTGATGGTGCCTGCATTCGGCTCGGGGTGGGATGTGAGCCTGATATGGGTCGAGCGGTTAGGCGTGCTCATGAATGATCTTCCACGCGTGAACGGGAAGACTCCCCCAACGATCGTCAGGAAAGTCTCCTTACGATCCTTGGAAGACTGAGCCAAAGTTGCGTTGCCGTCAACGGCTTAAGAGAAGGGTGCGACGCCCCGGGACGACGGTGGTCAAATCCAGGATTGTCCCTTTCTCGCGGGCCCAAGGCCCAGGTGAGTCAGAATGCTCGCTCCGATATCGGCGAAGCTGTCCCGCCGCCCGATACGGCCCGGCTCCACTCCGGGTCCGAAGCAGAGGATCGGCACATGCTCGCGGGTATGGTCCGTGCCGGGCCAGGACGGATCGTTCCCGTGGTCGGCCGTGATGATGACGAGATCGCCGTGCCTCAGCGCGGCTTCGATCTCCGGCACTCGCCTGTCGAAGGCCTCGAGCGCCGCCGCATAGCCCGGGATGTCGCGGCGATGGCCGAACTCGCTGTCGAAATCCACGAGATTGGCGAAGACGAAGCCGCCCTCAGGGAGGATTCTCATGGCCTCGATCGCCGCCGACAGACAGGCGTCGTTGCCGTTCGGCTTGACCTCCTGGCCGGTGCCGCGATGCGCGAAGATGTCACCGATCTTACCGACGCTCACCATCGGGCGTCCCGCCTTCGCCAGCGCATCGAGAATGGTATCGGAGGGCGGGGGCGTCGCGAAATCCTTGCGGTTTCCCGTGCGTGTGAAGCCGATTTCGGGAGTGCCCTGGAAGGGCCTCGCGATCACGCGCCCGATCCTGTATTCGTCGCAGAGCTCGCGGCAGATCCCGCAGAGATCGTAGAGACGCTGCAGGCCGAAGAACTCCTCGTGCGCCGCGATCTGCAGCACGCTGTCCACGGAGGTGTAGCAGATCGGCTTTCCGGTGCGCAGATGCTCGACGGCGAATTCTTCGATGATCGCGGTGCCGGATGCGTGCTTGTTGCCGAGAATGCCGGGAAGGCGGCCGCGCTCGATCAGCGCCGTCGTCAGCTTCTCCGGAAAAGCCGGAACCGTATTCGGGAAGTAGCCCCAATCGAAGGCGACGGGAACGCCCGCGATCTCCCAGTGGCCCGAGGGCGTATCCTTGCCCCTGGAGGTCTCGACGCCGTACCCCCAGGCTCCCGTGAGAGCGCCGCGCGGCGCAAGGTTCGGCGGCATGCGGCCCGTGGAGGCCTCGCAGGCCAACCCTAAGCCGAGGGCGCTCATGTGAGGAAGATCGAGCGGGCCTTGGCGCAGGCCCGGCTGGTCGCCGCGGCCCTGCGCGCAGGCCTCGGCGATGTGACCGACGGTGTCGGCGCCGATATCGCCATAGGTCTTCGCATCCTCCGCTCCGCCGATGCCAACGGAGTCGAGAACGATGAGGAGAGCGCGCGCCATGAATCCTGGTCCTTCGAGCGGTTCGAATCAAAGATGATACGGCATTACGGCGAGCGACGCGATGCCTCGGTTCCATGGAGGTGTCCCCCAAGATCATGCCCCTCGTGATTGTCGAGGGGACAGTCGCGTCCGTGATCGTGGGCGCCGGGGGAATGGATCTCGATCTGCAGGGTCGCATGCCCGATCCCGAACCGTTCTCTCAGCTCGTGCTGCGTCTCGGCGAGGAACCGATCGCCCGGATGGCCGTCCGGCATGACGAGATGGGCGGTAAGCGCCGTTTGCGTCGTGCTGATGGCCCAGATGTGGAGATGGTGGACGCGCGAGACGCCCGGACGTTCCGCCAGGAATTCCCGCACGCGCGCCACGGATATTCCGCTCGGCACGCCATGAAGCGAGAGCCTGAGCGACTGGCGCAGCAGGTCCCAGGTTCCCCAGACGATCACGGCCGAGATGACAAGGCTTAGAACCGGGTCGATCCAGGTTGCGTCCGTCCAGAGAATGGCGAGACCGCCGAGCACGACGCCCAGGGATACGACAGCGTCAGCGACCATGTGCAGGAACGCTCCGCGAATGTTGAGGTCATCGTGTCCGCTCATGAAGAGAAAGGCCGTAAAGCCGTTCACGAGAATGCCGATGCCCGCCACGACCATCATGGTGCCGGCCATCACGGGAGCTGGCTCGATCAGGCGCTGGACGGATTCCCACACGATTCCGCCGACGGCGACCATCAGGAGAAGCGCGTTGAGGAGGGCGGCCAGAATGGAGCTTGCACGCAGGCCGTACGTATAGTGCTCGTTGGGCTCACGCCTGGCCAGGGTCGCCGCCCCCCAGGCGATGCCGAGTCCCAGCACGTCGCTCAGGTTGTGGCCCGCATCCGACAGAAGCGCCATGGAGCCCGCAAAAAAACCGTAGCCTGCCTCGATGGCCACGAAGGCGAGATTGAGCGTAATGCCGATCAGAAAGGCACGGCCGTGAGTCACGTCACGGGAGTGGGAGTTGCTATGCCCGTGATGGGAATGACCTGACGGATGATGATGCGCCTGCATGGTCTTCACGCGTCATTGCCGGACGGCGTCGGCTCCGACAGTCTCGAGGTTGAAGGCTGCTGCGAACAGGGCCCGCGTGTACTCGGTCCGAGGCGCGGCGAAGATGCTCTCGGCGGATCCCTCCTCGACCACCTTGCCGTTCTGCATCACGATCACGTGGTTCGCGAGAGCCCGCACCACCTTCAGATCGTGGCTGATGAACATATAGGCCAAATCGCGGCGCTTCTGAAGATCGCGCAGCAGCTCCACAATCTGCGCCTGAACGGACATGTCGAGAGCAGAGGTCGGCTCGTCGAGCATGATGAATTGCGGCTCCAGCGCCATCGCCCGGGCAATTGCGATGCGCTGGCGCTGGCCGCCGGAGAATTCATGCGGGTAGCGGTCCATCGTTGCGGGATCGAGCCCCACATCGTGCAGTGCCTTTGCCACCACGTCGCGGCGCTGGCGATAGTTCAGGTTCTTGTCCTGCACCAGAAGCCCTTCCTCCACGATCTCGGCCACGGACATGCGCGGCGAAAGAGAACCGTACGGATCCTGGAACACGACCTGAAGATCCTTGCGCATGGGACGGATCTCCCGGGAACGCAGGCCGTCGATCCGGTTCCCGAGGAAGACGATGGGCCCCTGCGATTGGACGAGACGCAGGATCGCCAGGCCGAGCGTCGTCTTTCCCGAACCCGACTCGCCCACGACGCCGACCGTTTCGCCCCGTCGCACGCGGACGGATACGCCGTCGACGGCCTTCACATGACCGACGGTCTTCCGGAAGAAGCCGCGCCTGATCGGGAACCACACCTTGATGGGGCCCGCCTCGACCACGGTGGGGGCGCCGGCGGGCAGAGGATTGGCGCGGCCTTTCGGCTCGGCTGCGAGAAGGCGCTGCGTATAGGCGTGCTGCGGGTTGTCGAAGACCTCCGCTGTCGTGCCGTGCTCCACGATCTTGCCGTTGAGCATCACGCAGACGCGGTCGGCGATCTTGCGCACGATGCCGAGATCGTGCGTGATGAACAGCATCGACATGCCGAGCTTGTTCTTCAGCTCGGCCAGGAGCTTCAGGATCTGCGCCTGCACCGTCACGTCGAGCGCCGTCGTCGGTTCGTCCGCAATGAAGAGATCGGGCTCGTTCGCCAGCGCCATGGCGATCATCACGCGTTGCCGCTGTCCGCCGGAGAGCTGATGCGGGTAGGCTTTGAGGCGGCTCTCCGCATCGCGGATGCCGACAAGCTCGAGCAGCTCCAGCGTTCGGGCAAGGGCCTCCTTGTCGGAGAGGCCGCGATGGAGCTTGAGGATTTCGCCGATCTGCCGGTCGATGGTGTGGAGCGGATTGAGCGAGGTCATCGGCTCCTGGAACACCATGGTGATATCGTCGCCGCGCACGCGGCGCATCTCGTCCTCGTTCAAGGCGATCAGGTCCTTGCCCTTGAACAGGATGCGGCCCGATGGATGATGGGCGGAGGGGTAGGGCAGGAGCTTGAGCACCGAGAGCGCCGAGACCGACTTGCCCGATCCCGACTCGCCTACCAGCGCCACGGTCTCGCCGGGCAGGATGTCGAAGGAGACGCGGTCCACCGCCAGCATGTCGCGCCCGCCCTGGCGGAACGCGACGGAGAGATCTCGGACGGAGAGGAGGGGCTCTGTCATCGGAAGGTCTTTCTCGGGTCGAAGGCGTCACGCACCGCTTCGCCGATGAAGATGAGAAGGCTGAGCATGAGGGCGATCACGAAGAAGCCCGCGAGGCCGAGCCATGGAGCCTGGAGATTGGCCTTGCCCTGGGCCAGGAGCTCGCCGAGCGACGGCGAGCCCGGCGGCAGGCCGAAGCCGAGGAAATCGAGCGAGGTCAGCGTCGAGATCGAGCCGTTGATGATGAACGGCAGGAAGGTGAGCGTCGCGACCATGGCGTTGGGCAGGAGGTGCTTGAACATGATGGTGGCGTTCGAGAGCCCAAGCGCGCGCGCGGCACGCACATATTCGAAGTTTCGCGCCCGCAGGAATTCCGCGCGCACGACGCCCACCAGGGACACCCAGGAGAAGAGCAGCAGGATGCCGAGCAGCACGAAGAAGCTCGGCGTGATGATCGCCGAAATGATGATAAGCAGATAAAGCGAGGGAATGGCGGTCCAGATCTCGATGAAACGCTGGGCGACCAGATCGATCCATCCACCGTAATAGCCCTGCACGGCGCCGGCGAAGATGCCGATGACGGACGAGATGCCCGCGAGGATCAGGCCGAACAGCACGGAGATGCGAAAGCCATAGATGAGGCGCGCCACCACGTCGCGGCCCTGGTCGTCCGTGCCGAGCCAGTTCCACTCGATGTCCTTGCAGCCCGTGCCGCCCGTGCGCTCCGCAATGGGGCGGCATTGTTCGTCGGTGAGCATCCAGGTCGGCGGAGCCGGAGCGGGAACGGGAAGGTCGAGATTGTGGGTGTTGTACGAGAAGTGGATGGGGGCCCAGAGCATCCATCCGTTGTCCTGGATCTCCTTCGCGATGACCGGATCGCGATAATCGGTCTGCGCCAGGAAGCCGCCGAATTTTTCTTCCGGGTAGTCGACGAAGGCCGGATAGAGCAGTTCGCCCTTATAGGAGGCGAGGATCGGCTTGTCGTTGGCGATGAGTTCCGCGAACAGGCTGAGCACGAACAGAACGGTGAAGATCCAGAAGGACCAATAGCCGCGACGGTTCGCCTTGAAGTTCGACAGGCGGCGGCGGTTGAGCGGCGAGAGCTTGATGAAGCCTTCCTTCGGCAGCGGCGGCGCGACCGGCGAGGCGGCCGGGGAGACGACGGGGACGTTCTCGTTCATCTCACGCCTCCCTGGTCTCGAAATCGATCCGCGGATCGATCCAGGTATAGGTGAGATCGGACAGCAGGTTCACCACCAGGCCCATGAGGGAGAAGATGTAGAGGTTGGCGAACACCACCGGGTAGTCGCGGTTCACGATGGATTCGAAGGAGAGCAGGCCCAAACCGTCGAGGGAGAAGATCGTCTCAATGAGCAGCGAGCCCGCGAAGAAGGCGCCGATGAAGGCCCCCGGAAAGCCGGCGATCACGATCAGCATAGCGTTGCGGAACACGTGGCCGTAGAGCACCTGCCGCTCGGATAAGCCCTTCATGCGCGCGGTGAGCACGTATTGCTTGCGGATCTCGTCGAGGAAGGAGTTCTTCGTCAGCAGGGTCGAGGTGGCGAAGGCGCCCAGCGCCATGGCGGTGATCGGCAGCACCAAATGCCAGAAGTAATCGGCGATTTGCATATACCACGGCAGGAAGGCGAAGTTCTCCGAGGTCAGGCCACGCAGGGGGAAGATCTGCCAGAACGATCCGCCCGCGAACAGGACGATGAGCAGGATCGCGAACAGGAAGCCCGGAATCGCATAGCCGACGATGACGACCGCCGACGTCCAGATGTCGAAGGACGAGCCGTCCCGCACCGCTTTCCTGATGCCGAGCGGAATCGAGATGGCATAGGAGAGAAGCGTCATCCAGAGACCGAGGCTGATCGAAACCGGCAACTTCTCCTTGATCAGCTCCAGCACGGAAATGTCGCGGAAATAGCTCTTGCCGAAGTCGAACCGCGCATAGTCCCACAGCATCTTGAAAAAGCGCTCGTGGGCCGGCTTGTCGAAACCGAACTGCGCTTCGAGCTGCTTGATGAACTGGGGGTCGAGACCCTGTGCGCCGCGATAGCGGGAGGAGGACGATTCACCGCCGCCGGGGCTCCGGCTCCCGCCCGAGAAATCTCCACCGCCACCCGAAATGCGTGAGGTCGCGCCCGTGTCCTGTCCCTGCAACTGCGCGATGATGCGCTCGACGGGGCCACCGGGCGCGAATTGCACGAGCACGAAGGAGATGAGCATGATCCCGAGAATGGTCGGGATCATGAGAAGGATGCGGCGTGCGATATAGGCCAGCATCAAGCGCCTGCACGGTTGCGGCCGATACGGCCGAGATGGGTGTCACTGAAAGCGGTGGCGTATTTCAATCCGTATCCGAGCATGCGGTCAAACCCGATATGCGCCGCCCAAATGGCGGCTAATCCGAGAAAGATAGGGGAATTCAGCGCCAGCCCAATGCCGAGCAGGACGGCGGGCCCGAGGAGGGTATGGGCCGCGTTATAGAGGATGGCCCCGACCTTGGGACCCGCCAGGTAGCCCGCGAAGCTCAGATCCGGGCTGAAGAACAGGACGGCATAGAGCCACCAGGACAACCCCATGCGGGAGAAAGCCCCTGTGGCAAGGATGAGCAGCGCCGTGCCCTCGAGACGCAGGAGCAGGCGGGGCGTGCCCGCCACGGCCGGGGCCGTCATGATCGTGTCCAAACCCTACCCTCGTCCGATCCGCTTGGCCTTTTCGGCATCGTACCACCAGGTTCCCGGAGCGCCCGAGGCGAAGCGAGGCTTCTGTTCGGGGCGGGAAAACTGGTCCCAATAGGCGATCCAGTCGCTGGCTCGATACCACATGGGCACCCAATAATGGCCCGAACGGAGAACCCGGTCCAGGGCGCGGCAGGCAGTGTTGAGGTCCTGCCGGGACTTGGCGTTGGCGATCGTTTCGATCAGGGCGTCCACGGCCGGGTCGCTGATGCCGGCGATGTTCTGCGAACCGGGCGTCTTCGCCGCCTCCGAGCCGTAGACCACCCGCAGGCCGTCGCCAGGCGTCGATCCGCCGGAGAGATTCCGGCTCGCCATGTCGAAATCGAACTCCTCCATGCGGCGCTGATACTGGGCGGCATCGACGACGCGGGAGAATGCATCGATTCCGAGCCGCTTGAGATTGGCCTGGAAGGGTTGCGTGTGCGGCTGGAGCGCGGCCTGGAAATCGAGGAACTCGATTCGGAACGGCTGCCCGTTGGGCAGCTTCAGCGCGCCGCCCTCGCGCTTGCACCCGGCCTCGCGCAGCAACTCGTCGGCGCGGCGCAGCAGTTTCCTGTCCTGGCCCGATCCGTCGGAGACCGGCGGCACGGGCGGTTCGCCGAATACGGAGGCCGGAAGCCGGCTGCGGAACGGCTCCAGAAGGGCAAGCTCCTCAGGAGGCGGCGGACCGGCGGCCTTCATGTCGCTGTTCTCGAAATACGACGTGGTGCGCTTGTACAGGCCGAACATGATGTTGGCGTTCGTCCACTCGAAGTCGAAGACGAGCCCGATCGCCTCGCGGATGCGCGGATCCTTGAATGCCTCGCGGCGGGTGTTGAAATACCAGCCCTGGACGGAGGAGGGCGCGTCGTTTCCGATCTCTTCCTTCTTCACCTTGCCGTCGCGGATGGCCGGAAAGTCGTAGCCGGTCGACCAGATGCGCGAGGTGAATTCCTCGTGATAGTTCAGCGTGCCGTTCTTGAAGGCCTCGAAGGCCACCGTCCGGTCGCGGAAATATTCCCAGCGGATGCGGTCGAAATTGTTCTGGCCCACATTCACGGGCAGGTCCTTGGCCCAGTAATCGGGGACGCGCTCGAACTCGATGAAGCGTCCCACTTCGAACTTGCCGACCTTGTAGGGTCCGGAGCCGAGCGGCGTCTCCAGCGTCGAGGCCTCGAAGTCCTTGCCCTGCCAGTAGGGTTCGGAAAAGATCGGAAGCGCGGCGACGACGAGATGCAGGTCACGGCTGCGCTTGGGCGTGAACCGGACGCGCAGGACGTCGTCGGCCTCCGCTTCGGCGGAGGCCATCTGAGTCAGCAGGGCGCGATAGACGGGGTGGCCCTTCTCCTTCAGGATGTTGAGAGAAAACGCCACGTCCTTCGCGGTGAGCCGCGAGCCGTCGTGAAAACGCGCCTCGGGGCGCAGGATGAAGCGGTAGGTGAGCTTGTCGGCAGAGACGCGCACGGTCCTCGCGACCAGCCCGTAGAGAGCATCCGGCTCGTCGCCCGAGCCTGCCATCAGCGTGTCGAAGGTGGCGCCCATGCCGGCGGCGCCGTCACCCCGCAGCACAAAGATGTTGAGCGTATTGAAGGTGTCGAAATTCTGGTTGCCTGAGGTCTGCTTGATCTGGAGCGCCAGCGTGCCGCCTTTCGGAGCCGCGGGATTCACATAGGCGAAATGCTGGAAGTCCGGCGGATATTTCAGATCGCCGAAGGCGGAGAGCCCGTAGGTTTCGGTCTCTTCCGGCGATTGAGCGAGGCTGCTTCTCGGGAGGAGGCTCAACACCGCGCCGGCGGCGCCGGTCTTGAGGAGGGTACGCCGATCGAACGTCCTCATCGCGGCGCTCCCACCTTCGCGGCCTTGGCCTCGTCATACCACCAGACGGTCGGAAAGGCCGCGCCGCCATAGCGCGGCATGGTCTCCGGGTGGCTGTAGCGATCCCAGCGGGCCGTGCGCTGCTTCAGCGACGTCCATTGCGGAACCACGTAATGATGCGCGAGCAGGACCCGGTCGAGGGCCTTCGTGGCGGCCACGAGCTCATCGCGATCCTTGGCGTAGATGATCTTGTCGATCAGCACGTCGACCGCCGGATCCGAAATGCCCGCGAGGTTGCGCGAGCCTTCGCGCCGGGCCGCCTGGGACCCCCAGAACTCCCGCTGTTCGTTGCCCGGCGACAGCGATTGCGGCCAGACCGCCGTGGTGATGTCGAAGTCGAAGGAGCGAGTGCGGTTGGTGTATTGCACGTCGTCGACCGTCCGGACCGAAACGACGATGCCGAGCCGTTCGAGCACCGACTTGTAGGGCAGGAAGACGCGCTCGTCGTTGGGGCTGCTGCTGAGAAGCTCGACGCTCAGCGGTTCGCCGCTCGCATTCATCCGCCGGCCGTTCTTCACGTCCCAGCCGGCTTCGCGCAGCAGGCGGTCCGCTTCGCGCAGGTTGCCGCGGATGTTTTCCGGTGTGTCGTTGATCGGATTCTTGTAGGGCGTCGTGAACACCTCGGGCGGAACCTTGTCGCGCAGCGATTCGAGGATCTCCAGCTCCTTGCCTTCGGGCAGGCCGGAGGAGGCGAGTTCGAGGCCGTAGAAGTAGCTGTTCACGCGTTCATAGAGCCCGTAGAAGACGGCCTTGTTGAGCTCCTCGAACGGAAACGCGAGGTTGAAGGCGCGCCGCACGCGCTCGTCCTTGAACTTGTCGCGGCGCAGGTTCAGCACGAAGGCCTGCATGATGCCGGTGGCGCGTAAGGGGAATTCCTCGAGAACGACGCGGCCCTCCCGCCGCGCCGGGAAATCGTAGCCCGTCGCCCAGTTGCGGGCGCTGTTCTCTGTGCGGAAATCGATTCGATCCGCCTTGAAGGCCTCGAGCAGCACCGTCGCGTCGCGATAATATTCGTAGCGGATCTCGTCGAAATTGTTCTGACCGACATTCACGTTGACCGCCTGGCCCCAGTAATCCTTCACGCGCTCATAGGCGGCGTTGCGGCCCGCGTCGAAGCTCTTGAGGCGATAGGGGCCCGAGCCCAGCGGCGCCTCCAGCGTCGTCTGCGTGATGTCGCGCCTGCGCCCGTCCGGGCCGTTGCCCTCCCACCAGTGCTTGGGCAGCACCATCAGCTGGCCCATGATCTGGGGCAGCTCCCGGTTGCCTTTTTCGTTGAAGGTGAACGTCACGTCGCGCTCGCCTGACTTCTCGGCCTTCGTCACGTTGGCGTAGTAGAAGGCATAGGTTGGGCTGTTCGCCTTGAAGGCCTCGAAGGAGAAGATCACGTCGTCGGCCGTGACGGGCTGCCCGTCATGCCACTTGGCCTCCGGGCGCAGCCGGAACGTGACGGAGGAATAATCCTCCGGATAGGAGAACGTTTCGGCGAGCAGGCCGTAGGAGGCGCTCGGCTCGTCGAGGGACGACGTGGTGAGCGTCTCGTAGACCAGGCCGAGGCCCTGTTCGGGCGATCCCTTCACGCCTGCGACCACGATGTTGAAGCTGTCGAAGGTGCCCTGCGCCCCGAGCCGGACCAGTCCGCCCTTGGGGGCGTCCGGGTTCACATAATCGAAATGCGGGAAGCCGGGCTGGTACTTGGGCTCCCCGAGGAGGGCCGCACCATGCCGCCACTGGGCTTCCTGGGCTGCGAGGGGGTTGAGGCCAAGGCAGGCGGCCAGGAGGCTGAGCAGAAGGGTACGGATCACGAAGCGTCTCCTGAAGGGCGAGGCGTCTGGCGGCAGGTTACATTTTTGGGCGGACCGGGGCGAGCGCAAGGGAGGAGGGGTAAAACAAAAGCCGGGCACAAGGCCCGGCTTCTCTAAAATTCAGGTTTGTTCTCTGGACCTTACTGGGCCGGGAACGGAACGGGGCTATCCGACAGGGTCCGCAGGTAAGCGAGCAGGTCGGCGCGCTCCTTGTCGTTCGCGATGCCGGCGAAGGCCATGATGGTGCCCGGCGTTGCCTTCTTCGGGTTGTGAACGAAGTCGTTCAGGGCCTCGTAGGTCCAGTTGCCGCCATGGGCCTTCATGCCGTTGGAGTAGTTGAAGCCTTCGTGCGAGGCGACCGGACGGCCGACGACGCCGTAGAGGTTCGGGCCGACCTTGTTCGGGCCGCCCTTGGTCAGATCGTGGCAGGCGGCGCACTTTTTGGCTGCCGCCTGGCCCTTGGCCGGATCGGCGTTGGCCAGAAGGACGGGGAGCGGCTCGGCCGGTGCAGCCGGCGCGCCTGCGCCCCCAGTGGAAGCCTCCTCGGCTGCCGGAAGGTCATAGCCCGGAACGGCCGGTGCATGAGGCGAGAACAGACCTTCGGCAACGACTTTGACGCCGACCACGAAGAGAAGCGTACCGAAAAGGGCACCCAGGATCTTATTGGTCTCGATATTCATAAGTTAGGCTCTCCTCGCCTGGTCACGGCGAACCCAGCGCAAACAGAACGGCTTCGCGGGCGGGCGCCCACGGTTACGCGGCGTTGCTTAGCCGTTATGAAGGGGTTTTGACAATGGGGTTGTTGCAGGTTTTGCCGCTCCATTGGTCGCAGCGCGGTTCAAAACACCGGCCGGGGGGCTCGGGTTCCTGCCGTCAAGTGCCGCACAGCCCATGACAAACGGGAGACGCCTTGGTAAGGACGCGCAGCTTTTACTCAGTAGACTGCGCCATGTCCGACCCTCTCATTCTCATTCCCGCCCGCCTCGCGGCGACCCGCCTGCCGAACAAGCCCCTGGCGGAGATCGCCGGCGAGCCCATGATCGTCCATGTCTGGCGGCGGGCCGTGGAGGCCGGAATCGGACCGGTCGCGATCGCGACCGACGCCTCGGAGATCGCCGAGGCCGTGACGCGCGCCGGCGGCCGGGCCGTCATGACCCGATCCGACCACGCCTCAGGTTCCGACCGAATCTTCGAGGCTGTGGAAAAGCTCGATCCCGAAGGGCGGCACGACGTGGTGGTGAACGTCCAGGGGGATCTGCCGACCGTCGATCCGGCCGCCATTGCGGCCTCGGTTGCGCCTCTTTCCGACACCGATGTCGATCTGGCCACCCTGGTGGCGGTGATCGATCGTGAGGAGGAGAGGACCAATCCGAACGTGGTGAAAATGGTGGGAGCCCAGATTTCGCCCGGACGCTTCCGGGCGCTCTACTTTACCCGCGCCACGGCCCCTTTCGGGGAGGGTCCGCTCTATCATCACATCGGTCTTTACGCTTATCGCCGCAAAGCCCTGCAGCGCTTCGTCGCCATGCCGCCGTCTCCGCTGGAGATGCGCGAGAAGCTGGAGCAGCTGCGGGCGCTGGAGGCCGGCATGCGCATCGACGCCGTGGTGGTCGAGGGCGTGCCGCTCGGCGTCGACACCCCTCAAGACCTGGACAGAGCCCGCGAGATCATCGCGGCCCGGAGGACAGCATGAAGCAGGTTATTTCGTTCCAGGGCGAGCCGGGTGCCAATTCCCACATCGCCTGTTCGGAAATGTATCCCGGTTGGGAGGTGCTGCCGTGCCCGACCTTCGAGGACGCCTTCGCGGCCGTGAACGAAGGTGAGGCGGGGCTTGCCATGATCCCCATCGAGAACTCGATCGCGGGCCGCGTGGCGGACATCCATCACCTTCTGCCGACCTCCGGCCTCCATATCGTCGGCGAGCACTTCCTGCCCATCCATTTCCAGCTGATGGCGCTGCCCGAGGCCGATCTCGGCACGATCAAGAGCGTGTACAGCCACGTCCACGCCCTGGGGCAATGCCGCAAGATCATCCGCAAGCTCGGCCTGAAGGCGAACGTCGCGGGCGATACCGCCGGGTCCGCGCGGCAGGTCGCGGAGTGGAAGGACCCCACCCGCGCCTCGCTCGCCCCCCGTATGGCTGCCGACATCTACGGCCTGAAGATCCTCGCCGAGGATGTGGAGGACGAATCGCACAACACCACGCGCTTCGTGATCCTGTCGAAGACGCCGCAATGGGCTCCGGCCGATAAGGGGCCGACCGTCACCTCTTTTGTCTTCCGTGTGCGCAACCTGCCCGCAGCGCTCTACAAGGCCCTGGGCGGCTTCGCCACGAACGGCATCAACATGACGAAGCTCGAGAGCTACATGGTCGAGGGCTACTTCAAGGCCACGCAGTTCTATGCCGAGGTGGACGGCCACCCGGAAGACCGGAACCTCAAGCGCGCTCTCGAAGAACTCGAGTTCTTCTCCCGCGAGCTGCGCATCCTCGGCGTCTATCAGGCCGCGCCCTTCCGCGAGCATATCCAGGAAGCCGCGGAGTGAAGACCATCATTCGCGACGGGAGCGTGGCCGACATCGAAGGCATCGCTCGCGTTCATGTGCAGGGCTGGCGGGAATCCTACAAGGACATCCTGCCTGCTCCCGCACTCGCGGGTTTGACCGTCGAGGCGCGGATCAGCGGCTGGCGGCATGTCATGGAGCAGGCTGACGATCGATCGCTTCTCCTCGTGGCGGAGGGTTCGAGCGGTGGCATCGTCGGCTTCGCGCAAGGCGGTCCCGTTCGGCCCGACCATGCCGCGATTTTCGAGGCGGATGCCGAGATCTATGCCATCTACCTGATCGACGAAGTGAAGCGTCAGGGAATCGGGCGAGCCCTTCTGGGACAGGTTTTCGCCCATCTCGCCAACCGGGACTTCCGCTCCGCCGGGTTATGGGTGCTGAAGGACAACCACGCCGCGCGAGGCTTCTACGAGACTTTCGGCGGCAAGGCGGGGCGGGAACAGGAGCTTTCCTTCGGCGACTGCTCCGTCACCGAGATCGCCTATCGATTCGACCCGATCCCGCAGCCGGGCCCTTAATCCTTCACCCACTCCCTCAGCAGGTGGTTCGCAATGGCGATGGGCGAGGGCGCCGCGAAGTGCTCGTGCGAGCCCTCCAGCATGCGGCGCACGTCGTCCTTCGTGAACCAGCGGGCATCCTCCAGTTCGTCCCGGTCGAAGGCGATCTCTTCGCTGATCGCTTCGCCGACGCATCCGATCATGATATTCGACGGGAAGGGCCAGGGCTGCGAGGTCAGATAGCGAACCTTGCCAACCCGGATGCCGGCTTCCTCGAAGGTTTCGCGGCGCACCGCGTCCTCGACGGTCTCGCCCGGCTCCAGGAAGCCCGCGAGACAGGAATACATCTTCTCCGCAAAGCGCGGCTGACGGCCCATGAGGCACCTGTCGCCGCGGGTGATCAGCATGATCACGACAGGGTCGGTGCGGGGGAAATGCTGCGCGCCGCAAGCCGCGCAATCGCGCCGGAACCCGGCCTGAGCGGCCTGGGTGGGGGCGCCGCAATTGGCGCAGAAGCGATGGCGGTGGTGCCAGTCGAGGATCGACTTCGCCATGGCCAGAATGCCGAGTTCTTCCGCCGGCACGAGGCCGCGGACCGCAATCGAGCGCAGATCCGTCACGGTATAGGCGGGATCGCTCTGAAACAGCTCCGCCGCTTCAGGCGCAGCCAGGGTCGCGATCACGGGCCGCTCCTGCAGGGTGCCGAGGAAGACCTGCTCCTTGTGCGACGGCAGGTGGTCCAGGGCGGAGAAGGGGAGGAGACCCGTGCCGGGCTCTCCGGCCTTCAGGATCGGCAGGTCGCCTGCCAGGAGGATCAGGGCGCTCTCCGGGTTTTGGGCCGCGTGGGCAAGAGCTTCCGGGTCCCGCTCCGCGCTGTGGCGGACGAGAGGATTGGTGATGTAGCCGATGGGACGCGTCATGGGTCGGGCTTTTAGGTTCAGGCTTCGGCGAAAAGAACGGCGGCGCGCTCGATGAGCGCGGTTGCCGCATGGTCCGGGTAGGGCGTGCGCGTGCCGTGGCCCCAGACGGGGCCGGGCCAGGCGGGGTCCGAGCGGAAGCGCCCGATCACATGGACATGAAGCTGCGTCACGATGTTACCCAGCGCGCCCACATTCACCTTGTCCGGCTTGGAGAGGGCCAGCATGACCTTGGTCGCAATGCGAATCTCCTGCGCCAGCCGGGCGTAGTCCGCGTCCGAGAGATCGGTGAACTCGCTCACGTTCGGGAGGCGCGGCACGAGCACGAACCAGGGAAAGCGGGCATCGTTGAGGAGCAGGACCGAAGAGAGAGTGAGATCCCCGATGGGGAGCGTATCGGCTTCGAGCCGGGAATCGAGCTGGAACATCATAAGCCCTATCTAGCCGAGGTCGCGGCTCTCTGTCAGCCGTCATCCCCGCTTCTTGCGTCATCCCCGGCGGGCGGAAATCCATAAACGCTGACGCTCCCGGAAAGGGCACGGCCGCCTCTCGACTGATCCGGCATCGTCAGCGTATGTGGATCTCGGGCCTTGGCGCAGCGGGATCGCCGGTCTGGTCGGGCAAGGAACCCACAGGAAGAAGTTTCCAACTTGCGTTCCTGATCCGAAACGCCCATATAGCGATTGGGAGGTTGGCGAGGGACGTCTCACTCGCCAACCGGGTCAGGTCCGGAAGGAAGCAGCCCTAACGAGACCGAACGGGTCTTCGTCCAGCCTCCCACCTTAAAGTTTCCCAAAGCCTTGCAGCCGATGGACAACACCACAGCCGGCACGCCCATGAACGACGAGCCGGCTTTGCCGGGTTTCCCCGCCGCGCCACAACCGGCCGCGCCGTCCTCGCCCTATCGCGTTCTCGCCCGCAAATACCGTCCCCGCACCTTCGACGACCTGATCGGTCAGGAGGCGATGGTCCGCACCCTCTCGAACGCCTTCGAGACCGGGCGCATTCCCCAGGCCTGGATGCTCACCGGCGTCCGCGGCGTGGGCAAGACGACGACGGCGCGCATCCTGGCCCGCGGCCTCAATTACCAGAAGCCCGACGGCTCCGGCGGCCCTACCATTCACATGCCCGAGCTCGGCGTGCATTGCGAAGCCATCATGGAATCGCGGCACGTGGACGTGCTGGAAATGGACGCCGCCTCCCATACCGGCATCGACGACGTCCGCCAGATCATCGACGGCATCCGCTATTCGCCGGTTTCCGCGCGCTACAAGGTCTACATCATCGACGAGGTTCACATGCTCTCGGAGAAGGCGTTCAACGCCTTCCTGAAGACGCTGGAGGAGCCGCCGCCGCACGCGAAGTTCATTTTCGCCACCACCGAGATCCGCAAGGTCCCGGTCACGATCCTGTCCCGCTGCCAGCGTTTCGACCTGCGCCGGGTGGAGGCGGACAAGCTCGTCGGCCATCTCTCCCGGATCTGCACCTCCGAAGGCGTGCAGGCCGAGCAGGAGGCTCTTGCCGCCGTCGCTCGCGCGGCCGAGGGCTCGGTGCGCGACTCGCTGTCGCTGCTCGACCAGGCCATCGCTCACGGCGCGGGCGTGGTGACGCCGGACACGGTGCGCGACATGCTGGGGCTCGCGGACCGCACCCAGGTGATCGATCTCTTCGAGGCCGTGATGCGCGGCGACGTTCCCGCCGCTTTCGCCGGACTTCGCTCCCAATACGATGCGGGCGCTGATCCGGCCGTAATTCTGTCCGACCTCGCCGCTTTCTCCCATGTGGTCACGCGCTTGAAGCTCATTCCCGAAGCCGCGAAGGATCCGGCTTTGTCGGAGATCGAGAAGACGCGCGGTCTGGATTACGCGCAGAAGCTCTCGGTGCGCACGCTCTCCCGCGCCTGGCAGATGCTTTTGAAGGGCATTCCCGAAGTCCAATCCTCCAGCCGTCCGATCTCGGCGGCCGAGATGGTGCTCGTGCGTCTGGCCTATGCGGCCGATCTGCCGACGCCCGACGAGGCGCTGCGCGCGCTGAAGGACGGCGCTCCTCCGCTCGTTCCCAGCGGGCCCGCGCCGTCACGCCCGTCCGGCGGTCCCGCGACCTCCGGCAACATGGCGCTCGCTACGTCGCAGGCCCGGCCGCAGCCTCGCCCGCAGCCCGCGCCCGCCGAACCTGCCATGCGTCTGCGCCGTTTCGAGGATGTGGTGGCGCTCGCCGGGGAGAAGCGTGAAATCGTGCTGAAGGCAGCCCTGGAGCGTGACGTTCGTCTCGTGCGCTTCCAGGAGGGCCATATCGAACTCAGCCTCGCGGAAAACGGCAGCCGCACCATCGCCAATGATCTGGCGCGCGCACTTCAGCAATGGACGGGCGAGCGCTGGATGGTCTCCCTCTCGTCGGAAGAGGGTGCGCCGACATTGCGCGAACAGGCGGTGGCGGCGGAGCGCGAGCGCAAGGAAGGCGCCGCCAGCCATCCGCTCGTGCAGGCGGTCCTGTCCAAATTCCCCGGCGCGCAGATCGTCAACGTGATCGAGCGCGCCGAGAAGGCGGGCGAGGACGCGGAGACGGAAATCTTGGGCGAGGCCGATGCGCTGGCAGCGCATGAGGCGGAAGCCGACGACGATCTTTTCTAATCAAGGAGCGCGGTCATGAAGGACATCATGGGATTGATGAAACAGGCTCAGGCTATGCAGCAGAAGCTGCAGGACGCCCAGGCCGAGCTCGACAATCTCGAGGTCGAAGGCACCGCCGGCGGCGGCGTTGTCGCCGTGAAGATCACGGGTAAAGGCAATCTCAAGGCCATCAGCATCGATCCCTCGCTCATGAACCCTGATGAGAAGGAGATCCTCGAGGATCTCATCGTGGCCGCCATGAACGACGCGCGCGGCAAGGCTGACCGCGCCGCGCAGGAGCGCATGGAGAGCCTGACGAAGGGCCTTCCCCTGCCGCCCGGTCTGAAGCTGTTCTGAGGCTCTTGAATGGCCCAGCACGTTGCCGGTCCCGAGATCGAGCGCCTGATCCAGTTGCTCGCGCGCCTGCCGGGCCTCGGCCCGCGCTCGGCGCGCCGGGCCGCGCTCCATCTCATCAAGAAGCGGGACACGCTGCTCAATCCGCTGAGCGAAGCGATGCGCATCGCCAATGAACGCATCGTCGTGTGCTCGTCCTGCGGCAACGTGGATACGTCCGATCCCTGCACCATCTGCCGCGATCCCAAGCGCGATCCGTCGATTCTGGTGGTGGTGGAGGACGTGTCGGATCTCTGGGCGCTCGAGCGTGCAGGCGCGATCAACGCGAAATACCATGTGCTGGGCGGCGTGCTCTCGCCGCTCGACGGCGTGCGTCCGGAGCATCTCAACCTCGACCGCCTCGTCGCGCGCGCATCGGAGACCGGCGTAACCGAGGTGATCCTCGCCCTCAACGCAACTGTCGACGGGCAGACGACCGCACATTACATCACCGAGCTTCTCGGACATCTACCCGTGAAAGTGACAAAGCTCGCTCATGGGGTGCCCGTCGGCGGTGAGCTTGATTACCTCGATGAGGGAACGCTCTCCGCCGCCATCCGCCAGCGCACGTCGTTCTAGAGCAACTTGCATTCTGACGGGATCAGAATGCTTGCTCTTTCTCTTTGGCGAAGCATCGCTTTTCGCGAAGAACCGGTTCCCACTTCTTCGCACGATGCTCTAGAGCATAAACTTGACGCATCGAACGCGGGAAGTGGATTTGCATTTTGGGTGCTTTCCGATGCTCCCTCCGTAAAAATCGCGATTGTTGAGGGTGGGCCCGAAGGGCCGCTTCAAGCTGGAATCAGAAGCCGGTAGACCGCGCCACCGTTGCTCTCCAACGTGAAGCTTCCTCCGAGTTGCGAAGCGAAGGCGCGGATCAGCTTCATGCCGAGCGAAGAGGCATTTTCCGTGGCGCCGGATATGCCCTTGCCGTTATCCCGCACCACGATTTCGATCCGGCCATCGAGATGTCGGGCGAGGACTTGAACCTGTCCGCCGTGACCCGGCTCGAAAGCATGCTTGAAAGCGTTCGTGATGGCCTCCGTCACGACAAGGGCAAGAGGGGCCGCGCGTTCGAGATCGACCGCAATGGGCTCGGCATCGAGCGATACCGTGATGCCGCGGGCCTTCGCACCGTAGGTCGATGAAATCTCCTCGACGAGGCGGTCGAGATAATCCTGCAGGTTGATCGTGCTGCCGGTTTCCTTCCGGTAGAGGAGGTCGTGGATCAACCCTACGGATTGCAGGCGATTCTGGGTCTCCTGGAACGCAGCCTTCACGGCCTCGTCCGAGAAGCGTCGGGCCTGCATCTGCAGAAGGCTCGACGTGATCTGCAGGTTGTTCTTCACCCGATGGTGGATCTCCTGCAGCAAGGTGACTTTATCGGCGAGCGCCTGGGCCAGTTCGTCGTTGACGGTCCTCAGCTGCTGCTGGGTCTGTTCCGTCTGGCGGCTGAGGCGGACGCCGAGCCAGGTCAGCCATCCGAAAGCCGCCAGAATAACCACGGCGATCGCGGCACTCCAGTAAAGCCCTTTCGTCCAGGATGCCAGGGCCACGGTCAATGGAGTACTGGCCGTTGCGGTGACGGGCCAGCGCTCCAAGCGCCGGAAGGAGATGATCCGCGTCACGCCGTCGTTAGGATCCTTCTCACGATAGGTGCCTGTCCGCTGCGCTTCCTTTTCGTTGAAAAGAGCCGTGTGGTCGATGCCGGAATCGACTTGTTGCTGTGTCAGCCCCGTACGAGCGATGACTCGTCCGTCCCGTCCCCAAAGTCCCAATGTGGCCTGCTCGGTGGTAATATCCGGCCGCGAGAGGCCCTGCAGGAAGGTGGGGCGCAGCCCGATATGGGCAACGCCATCGAAGTTCCCGTTCAGGTCAGAGATGCGGCGTGAATAGGTGTAAAGAAGTTCATGACTGAGACGCCCGAAAACGGCGCTGCCGACATAGCTCTCCGCTCCTGCCCGGAGCGCCTTGAACCATGCCCGGTCCGCGAAGGACATGGCGCCGCGGATCTGCGGGACTGAACTCGCCACCAGCTGACCGTTCCGATCGGTAATGAGCAAGATTTGGCTGAGGGAGGATCGCCGCGTCAGCTCGGAGAGAAACTCGGCTGCCTCCCCGGTCTCATGCAGCGTATCGGTGCCGCCCCTCGATTGCACGAACGTGACGATGTCGCCCAGGAGCAGATCGCTCGTCTCCAGGGTACGTTTCGTATATTCCTCCATCAGCAGAGAGAGATCCTGCGTCGCGGCCTCTGCCCTGGTCAGGGCGGCGTCGTACTCGATCCAGAGAAACGCGCCTCGCAGTCCAAGCACGGCAACAGCGAAAAGGATCGCCGTGGCATAGAGAATGCTGCGCATGTCACGGACGGGGATCATGAGACGCCGTCTCGGGCTTCGGGAACGTCCGAGGGATCTAGGGTCGATGAGGCGCTCTGCTAGGCAGTGGGGCTCCTGTGCAGGTGACAGAGGCGGATCTCGTTGCTAAGCAAGGCGCCAATAATCCCTTTTCTCCGAGTGATGCCATGACCCTGACCGATCTCGCCCGCACCATCGATGCCGCCTGGGAGGACCGTGCCAATGTCGGTCCTGCGACGACCGGCGCCGTGCGCCAAGCCGTGGAGGAGGCGATGCATCGGCTCGATTCCGGCAAGGCCCGCGTGGCCGAGAAGGTCGAAGGTGGCGAGTGGCAGGTCCACCAATGGCTGAAGAAGGCGGTGCTCCTCTCCTTCCGCCTCAACGACATGTCCGTGATCAAGGGCGGTCCTGGCGAAGCGACGTGGTGGGACAAGGTTCCGTCCAAGTTCGACGGATGGACCGAGGCCGAGTTCAAGGCGGCGGCGTTCCGCGCCGTGCCGAACTGCATCGTGCGCCGCGGCGCCTATGTCGCGCCCGGCGTGGTGCTGATGCCCTCCTTCGTTAATCTCGGCGCCTATGTGGACGAGGGAACCATGGTGGACACCTGGGCCACGGTCGGGTCCTGCGCGCAGATCGGCAAGAACGTGCATCTCTCCGGCGGCGTCGGCATCGGCGGCGTTCTCGAGCCGCTTCAGGCCAATCCCACGATCATCGAGGATAACTGTTTCATCGGCGCCCGTTCCGAAGTGGTGGAGGGCGTGATCGTCGGCGAGGGGTCCGTGCTCTCCATGGGCGTGTTCATCTCCGCCTCCACCAAGATCGTCGACCGCAACACGGGAGAAGTCTTCGTGGGCCGCGTTCCGCCTTACTCGGTGGTCGTCCCCGGCTCACTTCCCGGCAAGCCGCTGCCGGACGGCACTCCGGGTCCGTCGCTCTACTGCGCCGTCATCGTCAAGCGCGTGGATGCCCAGACCCGCGCCAAGACGGGCATCAACGAGCTGCTGCGGGATTGATCGATGAACTCCACGCCCCTGTCCCTCGCTCAGTCGCTCCTCCGCTGCCCCTCCGTGACGCCCGAGGAGGGCGGTGCGCTCGCCTTTATCGAGAGCGTCCTGAAGGCGGCGGGGTTCGAGGTGCATCGCCCGGTCTTCTCCGAGCCCGGCACGGCGGACGTGGAGAACCTTTACGCACGCTATGGCACCGGCGCGCCTTACCTGCTCTTCGCGGGCCACACCGATGTGGTGCCGCCCGGTGACCTCGGCCGCTGGCGGCATGACCCGTTTAGCGGTGAGATCGAAAACGGTGAGCTCTTTGGGCGCGGCGCCGTCGACATGAAGGGCGGCATCGCCTGCATGATGGCGGCCGCGCTCGCGTTCATCCGCGCGAATCCCGATTTCACCGGCTCCATCGGCTTTCTCATCACCGGCGACGAGGAGGGGCCCGCCGTCAACGGAACGGTCAAGCTTCTCGAATGGGCGAAAGAGCGCGGCGAGCGCTTCGATCACTGCATCCTCGGTGAGCCGACGAATCCCGATCAGCTCGGCGACATGATCAAGATCGGGCGGCGCGGTTCGCTCACGGGCAGGATCATCATCGAAGGCAAGCAGGGGCACGTGGCTTATCCGCACCTCGCGGACAATCCCATCCCCGGCCTGCTGCGCCTCCTCGAAGGGCTCCTGCGCGAGCCGCTCGATCACGGGACCGAGCATTTCGACGCCTCGAACCTCGAGATAACGACGGTGGATGTGGGAAATGCCGCCTCCAACGTGATTCCCGCCGAGGCGAAGGCCACCTTCAATATCCGCTTCAACGATCTCTGGACGCCCGAGAGCCTGGAGGCGGAAATTACGCGGCGTCTGAGCGAGGCTGCGGGCAACAGCGTTCGCTATATCCTGCGCATGGAGCCGACGAACGCCGTTGCGTTCCTCACGCCTCCCAACCAGTTCGTGGGCTTCATCGCCGATGCCGTGGAAGCGGAGACGGGGCTGCGCCCCAAGCTCTCCACCACGGGCGGCACGTCCGATGCCCGCTTCATCGTGAAGGATTGCCCGGTGGTGGAGTTCGGGCTTGTCGGCCAGACCATGCACCAGGTTGACGAGCGCGTGAGAGTGTCGGACCTAGACCGGCTCACCGCTATCTATCGCAAAGTGTTGAACGCCTATTTTTCGAGCGCTCCCTAGAGCATCGGATGCGGGAAGTGGAATCCACTTTTGGGATTCCATGCGATGCTCCCTCCTAGAGGAGTGCATCGCTCATTGCGGAAAACCGGGTCCACTTTTCGCGAGCGTGGCCCGCCGGGTCCGCACGATGCGCTAGCAGAAGCGAGGCCTTACTCAACTAAAGTCGCAATAGGGCCGGAACGTTTTTCGGTTCCAGCCTGTTTTCGTGAGCATCCTAATCCATGTGAGGCTGCTCATGATCGTGACGGCAGAAGAGGTCAATCGCTCGTTCAGGGGAACGCTCGAGCTGCTTCACAGCAGGGCGGAAGGGTTGAAATCCTTCGACATGAGCGAGCAGGGATTCTGGCGCTCCTTTGGGGCGATCTGGCTGACGCTGCCCGCCTATATCGTGTCGCTCGCCTTCGAACGTCTGCGCCTCGGCCTGCTGCAGCCGGACCGCTCGCTGCTCGGCAACCTGTGGATAGACCTCGTCGTGGCCTTGGGCCACGTGGCGAGCTTCGTCGCGCTGCCTCTCGCCATGATCTGGGTCGCCCGCCGCTTCCAACTGACGAGAGCCTATGTGCCCTTTGTCATCGTCACGAACTGGATCACGGTCGTCGGCCTGCTCCTGCTGTCCGTACCGGCCATGCTCCTGCTTCTCGGTTGGGCCACTCCGCCGCTCGCCAGCCTCTTCAGCCTCGCCTTCGCGATCATCATCGTACGGATGCAGTGGTTCGCCACGAAGGCGACGCTCGGTATATCGAGCTTGGCGGCCTTCGGAATCGTGCTGTTCGGGATCGTCCTCAATTCCTGCGTGGCAAGCCTCACCCGGGCTCTGCTCGGCTAAAGTATCGGACGTGAGATCGAACCCACATTCGATGCACTAAGCCTATAAGCCTATGTTTTTGAGCATCTTTTCACGCAAAACCGGTCTCAGCTTTTGCATTCGATGCGCTAATCCGGATAGTCCACGCCGATCAGATAGAGACCCGCCGACGGCGCCATGGGGCCGCAGCGGGTTCGGTCGCGGGCATCGAGGGCGGCGCGCACGTCGGTAACCGACCATCGCCCGGCACCGGCTCTCTCCAGGGTTCCCGTCATCGAACGCACCTGATGGTGCAGGAAGGAGCGGGCCGAGGCGTAGATCCGGATTTCGTCACCGATCCGTTCCACATCCAGCCGGTCGAGAGTGCGGACCGGGCTGTTCGCTTGGCACTCCGCCGCGCGGAAGGTGGTGAAGTCGTGCCGGCCCAGGAGGGACTGCGCAGCCTCGTGCATGACGGCCGCATCGAGATGCCAAGCCACATGCCAGACCCGAGAGGCGTCGAGAGCCGGCGGGGCACGGCGGTTGAGGATGCGGTAGACATAGTGCCGCTTCGTGGCGGAGAGGCGCGCGTTGAACGTCTCGGGCACGATCTGGGCCGAGACGACCGCGACGGGCGCGGGCTTCAGGTGAGCGTTGGTGGCATCGCGGACCGTGTCGGGCCGCCATTCCTTCCCCAGGTCCACATGGACGACCTGATGGGTTGCGTGGACGCCCGAATCCGTGCGCCCGGCGCAATGGATACGGACAGTCTCGCCGGCAAAGCGCGCGATGGCATCCTCCACGGCCTGCTGCACGGAGAGGCCGTTCGTCTGATGCTGCCAGCCTGTAAAGGGCGTGCCATCGTATTCCACGACGAGCTTGTAGCGGGGCATGTCACTTCAATTCTGCAAAGGCCCGGGCATAGGATACCGGACCATGGGCCTGTTTCCCCTTCTCGGACAGGGCAAGGGCCTGGAGATAAGGCCCGTCATAGGGAGTTTTCAACCGGCTCGCCAGAGCGGGCGTGAAACCGAACCGTCGATAGTAATCCGGCTCGCCGAGCACCACGACGAGATCGTATCCGTCCTCCGCAAGCCTCTCGAGTCCCTCCCGGACGAGCGCTGAACCGATTCCTTGGCCCTGGAGTTCAGGGATGACGGCCAGCGGGGCCAGCGCGCAACCGGCCAGGGTAAGGTTGTCACGAAGCACCAGACGTGAAAAGGCGACGTGACCGGCGGGCCTGTCGGCATGTGCCGTCAGGGACAGGATCAGATCCCCGTCATCTCGCATGCGCCGCACGAGTTCGGCTTCGGACGTTCGCTGGAAGGCCGCCTTGTGGATGGCATGGGCCGCGGGCCAATCGGCGGTGTCCTCCACGCGGATCTCCATGATCACACCTTACGAAAAGCGGGCGCCCGGGGCGATCCTCACTCCTCGAAGGAACTCTTCGAAAGCGACGGGTCCCTTGCCGGCTCGCTGGACCTGGACCAGGCGCACAGCCCCGTCTCCGCACGAGACGGTACCGTCGCCGTCGAGAAGCGTCCCCGCCGCGCCGGAGCCTTTCCCCTGCGCGGCCTTGAGGACTTTCACGCGCTCGTCGCCCTTGCCGAAATCGGCCGCGAAGAAGGCTCCCGGAAAGGGGGACAGGCCCCGGATCTGATCGTGCACGGCCTGCCCGGACCGCGTCCAGTCGATGCGGGCGTCGTCGTTCTTGAGCTTGTGAGCGTAAGTCACGCCCTCTTCAGGCTGCGGCGTGAAGCCCAGGCCTCCGCGCGAGAGGGCCGCAAGGGCGCGGACCATCAGGTCGGCGCCGAGAACCATGAGCCGGTCGTGGAGTTCCCCAGCGGTCATGTCGGGTCCGATCGCCACCTTCTCGACCATGGCGACGGGACCGGTATCGAGGCCCTCTTCCATCTTCATGACGGCGACGCCCGTTTCCCTGTCACCCGCCATGATCGCACGCTGGATCGGAGCCGCACCGCGCCAGCGGGGGAGGAGTGAGGCGTGAAGGTTGAGGCAGCCGAGTTCCGGCGCCTCCAGGATCGCCTTCGGCAGGATCATGCCGTAGGCCACCACCACGGCCACATCGGCCTCGAGGCTGCGGAAGGTTTCGGCCGCTTCTTCGGCGCGCAGGCTCTTGGGCGTGAAGACGGGGAGGCCGAACCGCTCCGCCATCCGGTGCACGGGGGAGAGCTTCAGCTCCATCCCGCGACCGGCCGCCGCCGGCTCGCGGGTATAGACCGCGACGACCTCGTGGCCCTGCCCGACGATTTCGGCCAATGTGGGCACCGCGAAATCCGGGGTGCCCATGAAGACGACGCGCAGGCTCATGCTCCGGCCTCGCGCTTGGCAGCCTTCTTGAATTTGGTCATCACCCTGTCCCGCTTGAGCTTTGACAGATAGTCGATGAAGAGAACGCCGTTCAGGTGATCGATTTCGTGCTGCACGCAGGTCGCCATGAGGCCGTCGGCGGCCTGCTCGATGATATCGCCTTTGAGGTTCATGTAGCGGAAGCGCACCCGGTCCGGCCGCTCCACCTCCTCGTAATATTCCGGGATCGACAGGCAGCCTTCCTCATAGGCCCGCGTCTCCTCCGAGGCCCAGATGATCTCCGGGTTGAGCAGCACCATGGGCTCCCGTTCGTCCTCCGATTTAGAGATGTCCATCGTCACGATCCTCAACGGCACGCCGATCTGGATCGCGGCCAGGCCGACGCCAGGGGCGTCGTACATGGTCTCCAGCATATCCTCGGTCAGCTGGCGGATCTCCTTCGTGATTTCCTTAACGGGCTCGGAAATCAGGCGGAGCTTGGAATCGGGAAGAATGACAAGGGGTTTGATGCTCATGATTGCGGGAAATAAGGGCTTGCAAGTGGATGGTCAAATCGTTCGTGATATGTTCGGATGCCGCCGTCAATCGAAAGCGTGACCATGAACGATATCGTCCTGATCCTCGGCGCCCACGCCCTGACCTGGGGACATCTCGTGGCCGGCATGGCGGCATCGAGCCTGCTGCTCCTGACCCTCGTCACGGTGCTGCTCCTGCGGACGCGCCGGGAGAAGGCCGTGGAGGCTGCGGTCGCGGAGGAGCGGGCCCGGGAGATGGACGACAAGGTCGCCGAGCTCACCCGCATTCAGGCGGAGATGACCGGGCGGATGCGGACCATGGCGGAGGTCTTCGGATCCCGCCAGAGCGACTTCGTCCGCGTGATCTCGGAGCGAATCGACGGGTTGCAGCACCGGGTCGGGCAGGGGCTCGAGGCCTCGACGCGCCACCAGAGCGAGAACCTGTCGAAGCTCAATGAGCGGCTCGCGGTGATCGACGTGGCGCAGCAGAACCTCAGCAATCTGACCGGCGAGCTCGTCGGCCTGAAGGATATTCTCTCCAACAAGCAGAGCCGGGGCGCCTATGGCCAGGGGCGGATGGAGGCCATCATCCGAGACGGGCTTCCTGCCAGCGCTTTCGCGTTTCAGGCAACGCTCTCCAACCGCACGCGCCCGGATTGCCTCGTGCGGCTTCCCGGAGACGCGCGCGGCCTCGTGATCGATGCCAAGTTTCCGCTCGAAGGGTTTACGTCGTTCCGCGACGCGAAGGGCGAGGAGGCGCGGGTCCGCGCCGCCGCAAAGGTGCGCAGCGACATGCTCGTGCACGTAAAGGACATCGCCGAGAAGTATCTCATCCCCGGCGAGACCCAGGACATCGCCATGCTGTTCGTTCCGGCGGAGTCGATCTATGCGGATCTCGCCGAGCATTTCGACGACGTGATCCAGAAGGCCCATCGAGCGCGCGTCGTCATCGTCTCTCCGTCGCTCCTGACGCTTGCCATCCAGGTCATGCAGGCGCTCGTGCGTGATGCCCGCATCCGGGAGGAGGCGCGCGTGATTCAGGTCGAGGTTCAGAAATTGCTCGAAGACGTGGGCCGGCTCGACAACCGCGTGGCCAAGCTCGACGCCCATTTCCGGCAGGCGCAGGAGGATGTGGCCCAGATCCGGGTTTCCACGGAAAAGATCACGCGGCGCGGCGAGCGGATCGAGACTCTGGAATTCGAGGACGACGATGCGACGGCTCGCGCAGAGCTGCTGCGGCTGAACGGGCGGGATCTTCGGATCGTCGAGTAGCCCGGAACCGCCTTTCCCCGGCGACGTTCTTCCAGTTCTAGCCGACGCGCCAGGCGGATACTGGCGCTTGCATATTCCATGAGATCACAACACGAGAAGGATGAAGCGCTATGGGCCTTCTGTCGAAAGACATCAAGTCGCTGGACGATCTCTTCGTTCATACCCTTCAAGACATTTATTATGCCGAGCAGCAGATCACGAAGGCGCTGCCGGACATGATCGAGCAGGCTTCGGACCCCCAGCTGAAGCAGGCTTTTCAGACGCATCTGGGCGAGACCCAGCAGCAGATTCAGATGGTCGAACAGGTTTTCCGCATGCACGGACAGGATCCCAAGGGCGTGACCTGCCCGGCCATCGACGGCATCATCGACGAGGCGCAGGACATCGCGGGCGACATCGACGATCCGCAGGTTCTCGATGCTGCGCTGCTCGCAGCCGCTCAGGCCGTCGAGCACTACGAGATCACCCGCTATGGGACGCTTGTCGCTTGGGCCAAGCAGCTCGGTCGCGATGATTGCGCCGGCGTTCTGCATCAGATTCTCGATCAGGAGAAAGCTACCGATCAGAAGCTCAACCGCATTGCCGAGAGCAAGGTCAACACGCGCGCGGCGTAAGGTCTTCCCGGTCAAATGCAAAATGGCCTCCTTCGGGAGGCCATTTTCATATTTCGCGGAATAGGCGGTTTATTTCAGGAGCAAAGCATATTGCCGTAAAAACTCCGCAAGATCGTTGGTGATGTAGTCGATCTCCGGGGTCTTGACCGCTTCCTGTTCGAAACTCTCTCGGAATGGGTCGATCGTTTTCGGCACGATCAAGGTCGTGGTCATGCCGAGTTCGTGCGGAACCGTGAGATTCTTGGCAATATCTTCGAACATGGCCGAACGTGAGGGTTCGACGCCATGCTTGTCGAGGAAGCTCTCATAGGCGCGCCGCTCAGGCTTGGGCACGAAGTTCGACGCGGCAATATCGAAGACGTCCTCGAAATGGTCGAGGATGCCGATCTTCTTCGCCACGTTCTCGGCATGCTTGCGCGAACCGTTCGTGAGGATCAGCTTGCGGCCCGGCAGTTTCTCGATCGCGGCGCCCAGGCTGGCATTCAGTTCGATGTCGGTGTGATCGATATCGTGCGCGAAATCCAGGAAGTCCTGCGGGTCGATATCGTATTCGTCGATCAGCGCCCGCAGGGTTGTCCCGTATTTATGATAGAAATACTTCTGCAGTGCCTTCGACGAGATGCCGTCGAGGCCGAACAGATCCGCAACGTAGAGGGTAATGCGCTCGTCGATCTGGGGCCACACCCGCGAGGTGTGCGGATAGAGCGTATTGTCGAGGTCGAAGACCCACGTGTCCACATGCGAGAAGGCGCGGGATTCAGGCGATGACAGGTGGTTCTCGACAGGCGGTTTTGCGTTCATGGGTCCTTAGCGCATCGTGCGGAAAAGTGGACCCGGTTTTCCGCTCAAACGATGCGCTCCTCTAAGAAGGGAGCATCGGATGGAATCCCAAAAGTGCAAATCCACTTCCCGCGTCCGATGCTCTAGAGCATCGGACGTGAAGTCGAACCCACATCCGATGCAGTAAGTTTCTGTTTTTGAGCATCTTTTCACGCAAAACCGGTACCCACTTTTGCGTCCGATGCTCTAGAGACGACAATGGGGCCGTGCGGCCCCACTGCTGATAATATAGTGACGGTACGGGCACAGGGGAAGGGGGGCTCAGCTCCGCCGGATCAGCGTTCCCGCGCCGTGGTCCGTGAACAGCTCCAGAAGCACCGCATGGGGTACCTTGCCGTCGAGGATGACCACGGCTTCCACGCCCCGTTCGAGGGCGTAGATGCAGGTTTCGATCTTCGGGATCATGCCGTCCGTGATGGTGCCATCGGCGATGAGACGGCGGCAATCATCGATCGTCATTTCCGGAATGAGGTTCTTGTTCTTGTCCAGCACGCCCGGAACGTCCGTCAGCAGCAGAAGGCGCTTGGCCGTCATCGCTCCGGCGATGGCTCCCGCGAAGGTATCCGCATTGACGTTGTAGGTCTGGCCGTCATGGCCGATCGCCACAGGGGCGAGAACCGGGATCAGCTCGGCGCTGAGCACCTGGTCCAGAACCTCCCGGTTCACCTTCTCGGGCTCGCCGACAAAGCCGAGGTCCACGACCTTCTCGATATTGGAATCCGGGTCCACGGCGGTGCGGGTCGCCTTGCGGGCGATCACCATGTTGCCGTCCTTGCCCGACAGACCCACGGCCTTTCCGCCCTCGGTGCCGATCCACCCTACGATCTGCTTGTTGATGGAGCCTGCGAGCACCATCTCGACGACCTCGACCGTAGCTTCGTCCGTCACCCGCAGGCCGCCCTTGAACTCGGACTTGATCCCGAGCTTTTCCAGCATCTTGCCGATCTGAGGACCGCCGCCATGAACCACGATGGGCTTGATGCCCGATTGTTCGAGCAGGACTACGTCCTCGGCGAAGTCCTCGGCGGCGGCGCGGTCGCCCATGGCATGGCCGCCGTACTTGATCACGACGACCTGCTGATCGTAGCGCTGCATGTGCGGCAGGGCCTGCACGAGCACCTCGGCCTGGACATGGACGTCGGGGAGCTGTTTGGAATCGGACATAGGCGGCTCCAGCGGATGGAATAAAGACGGAACGGCCTGCGTTCTAGAGCATCGGGCCTCAAAGTGGAATGCACTTTCGGGTTTCTTCCGATGCTGATTTCCTGGCGTGGCGCACCCATTCGCCCGAAACTGGGTCCCCCTTTTTGGGTTCCTGGCGCTCCGGCGCCACATAGCGCCTCGACGGCAGGAGCATGCGGGTCTGGGCTTCAGCCTCGCAAGCGGAGCAGGGCGGCCAGCGCCACGAGAAGCCAGCCGAGCATCAGCAGGACCCCGCCCGTGGGCGCGGCCCTGGGGAAAAGGGCCATCCCCGCGAAGGCGCGCCGGGAAAGGTCGCCACAGAACAGCGCAAGACCCAGGACAAGGACATAGCCCGCAACCTGGGCGATGGTCGGATGGACGGACCCGGTCGCGATCAGGGCCGCGAGGGCGAGCAGCGCCGGAGCATGGAAGAGGAGGAACTGGGCAGCCGTGGTCAGGTTGCCTCCCGTGATGTGGGCGGCCGCCGCTGACAGGGCCACGCCCAGGGCGCCGGAGAGGCCCGCCAGAACGATCAGGAGGCGGGCTCCCAGGTTCACAGGGCACCTCTTTCGTCGAGCAGCCGGGCAATCCCTGCGCGCAGCTCGGGAATGCCGAAGCCCGTACGGCTCGACGTCGGCAGGATCTCGGGAAAGGCTGCCGCCCGCTTCGAGATCTGCTCCATCGTCGTGGCGATCCGCTTTTCGAGCTCGTCCTTCTTCAGCTCGTCCGCCTTGGTCAGCACGACCTGGTAGGACACGGCGGCGGTACCGAGGGTCTCGAGGACGCCCTCGTCCACGGGCTTGATGCCGTGGCGGGCATCGATCAGCACAAAGACGCGAGCAAGGCTCGCACGGCCCCGCAGATAGTCATGGATCAGCTGCGTCCAGGCATGCACCTTCCCCTTGTCCACGGCCGCGTAGCCGTAGCCGGGCATATCCACCACGTGGAGGCGGTCGCCGATATTGAAGAAATTGAGCTGCTGCGTGCGCCCGGGCGTGTGCGAGGTGCGGGCCAGGGTGTTGCGCCCCGTGAGGGCGTTCACGAGGCTCGATTTGCCCACGTTGGAGCGCCCGGCAAAGGCAATCTCCACCTTGCTCATGGGCGGGAGGTTCTTCAGGGAATTGGCAGCCCAGATGAAATCTGCCTCGCCCGCGAAGAGCTTGCGGCCAATCTCAAGGAAGGGGTCGGTTTGGGGGTCCATGTCGGTCATGGGGTTCTTATCGGGGGTTGGGGCGCATTCTTCAAGGCATCATTCCCGTTCTTCCCCGACGGCCCGGCCGTATGAAAGCGATTCAGACCCAAAACGGTTCGGCCCTTCGAAGTTTCCGGGCCGTTTTTTCCGCCCTTGAAAGGAGCTTCTTCTCGCGTGTTTTTCTTTGCTTGGGATTGGACCGAGACAAGGCCGGGAAACGCTCCGAGGCGACGGCGATGTCGTTCATCTCGCCCAACGCATCCTGGAGGCGCTTGAGCCGGGCGAGCCACCAGGCGTGGCGTTTCTTCGCGGGGTTCTGCCCGAACAGGCTTTCAAGGAACTCGGCGATGTAGCGCAGTTTCTTGGCCTTGATCCTCACCCCGTGCCGCCGGTCCGGTTCCAAGGCGGCGAGCCGTTTCGTCCCCTTTCGAATGGGTTTCCAGCGTCGGGGAAGCTCCTTGGCGGCGTGGTCCGCGATAGAGCGCCGTCTCGTCGCTGCCTTGCCGCGCGTGAGCCATCGGCCTGTCTCGATCCACGCCGCCGTCTTCAGGATGGCACGCGTGAACCGGGGAGAGGCGAGGGTCTCGAGCAAAGCGTCATAGGCTTCCGTTCTCGCCCTTTCGGCGTTCATTCTCTCGAGCTGGACGTCCTGAACCTTCGTGGCCGGCACATTTGCTAATAGGACGTCGAGATCGCGCGCCGGGCCGAGCTGGCGGCCTGCCCACCGCAGTTCCGCTTTGATCGTCTCCGTTTCCCGATTGCCCAGCATTCTCTTGAACAAGGACAGGCATGCTTTGA
The DNA here is from genome assembly GCF_041276405.1 of Microvirga sp. TS319. Taxonomy (NCBI): domain Bacteria; kingdom Pseudomonadati; phylum Pseudomonadota; class Alphaproteobacteria; order Hyphomicrobiales; family Methylobacteriaceae; genus Microvirga; species Microvirga sp. TS319. Next base: position 852,020 of record NZ_JBGGGT010000002.1, read on the forward strand.
GCCGCCGGAAGCCGACGCGTGTCTGATGAAGGGCCGAGGCATCTCGGGTTCGACGAAACAGGGCTTCGTTTCCGACGATCTGCGACAGGCAGGAGCGGGCGATCCTCTGGAAGGCTTCCGCGCAGGGCGTAGACGACGAAAGCGCGATCTCTCCGGAGGTCGAGGGGCGGGAGGCTGCGGCGCCGGTCAGAGCGTAGCCGCGTTCGGATTTGGTCGTGAGCGACAAGCGAAGGGCTGCCGCCTCGGCCAGTTTACCCGCGAGATCGAAGAGGCCGGAGGCCTTTCCCTCCTTGAGTTCGAGCTCCAGTTCCGAGAAGGAGGAGTTTTGGGAGCCGGCGGTCGCGACGACCTGATCGAGCGCCAGCTCGATCACGGCTCCCGCGTGCTCGATCAGGAAGACGCGCCTGTTCGTTTCGACCGTAAATGCAGGCCGGATCAGCCTCCGGCCGTCGATGTCGCCGATGAACGGTGCGAGGGGGGTCTCGGCCGCTGCGGCGAAATCGAGCCGACCATCGACGTCGCGTTCCCATTCCGCACGGTCGAGAGCAAGGCCGCTGTCGCCGTTCTCGGCCTTGATGGTTTGGACCTGATGTCCTTTGCTGCTGCGGATCCGAAGAGACAGCCTGGCCCGGCGCAGAGCATGATCAACCGTGTCGTAATAGACGGCAAACAGGGTGCCGCTGCGATCCGGGGCCGGCTTGGCCCGAGCGAGCAGGGGATGATCGAGGAGATCGTCCATGCGTCCGGAAGCGAGTTCGAGCTTCATCTCGACCTCGCGCGGGGCAGTCTGCTCCGAAACATGCTGCTCGATCATGGGGTTGCGCGCTTCCATGGCCAGACCGTCGTGGGACCGGTTCCTCCTGAAGATATGGCGCAGCCGATCGGAAGGTCTCGCGCTCGCACGAATTTTTGCCTGTCTGGAGCATCGGACGCAGGAAGTGGAATCCACTTTTGGGATTCGGTCCGATGCTCCCTCCGAGACAACGAATCGTTTGAGCGGACCCGAAGGGCCGCGTCAGCGAATACCGGGTCCACTTTTCGCTCGCGCGGCCCGCCGGGTCCGTACGATGCACTAGGGATCGGGGCCGCAGGGGTGCGATGCTCCTCCGTTGATCCGGGCCATGGGCCCAAAAAGAAAATCCCCGGGGCGGAGCCCGGGGATGATCGTCTGACATGCATCAATCTTTAGCTGCGGGCCGGACTGCTCCGGCGACTGAAGGTCTTCCGCAGGTTGTCCCACAGCTCGATCTTCACGCCGTTGCGCCTCATGATGAAGGCCTGCTGCGTCACGGAGAGCAGGTTATTCCAGGCCCAGTAGATCACTAGACCGGCCGGGAACGAGCCGAGCATGAAGGTAAAGATCACCGGCATCCACGAGAAGACCTGCTTCTGCACCGGGTCCGGCGGCTCCGGGTTCATCTTCATCTGGAGCCACATGGTGACGCCCATGAAGAGCGGCCAAGCGCCGAGCATGAGGAAGTGGCCGATCACCGGCACCGCCCCCGGGTTGTAGGGCAGCAGACCGAACAGGTTGAAGACGGAGGTCGGGTCGGGGGCCGCAAGGTCGCGGATCCAGCCGAAGAACGGCGCGTGGCGCATCTCGATGGTGACGAAGAGCACCTTGTAGAGAGCGAAGAACACCGGGATCTGGATCAGCACCGGCCAGCAGCCTGCGACCGGATTGATCTTTTCCTTCCGGTAAAGCTCCATCAGCGCCTGCTGCTGCTTCATCTTGTCGTCGGCATAGCGCTCGCGGATCGAGGCCATCTCCGGCTGAACCGCCTTCATCTTGGCCATGGAGGCGTAGGACTTGTTGGCGAGCGGGAAGAAAAAGATCTTCAGGATCACCGTCACGAGCAGGATCGCGATGCCGAAATTGCCGAACAGCTTGTAGAAGAAGTCCAGGACCTTAAACAGCGGCTTGGTGATGAAGTAGAACCAGCCCCAGTCGATCACCAGATCGAAGTTCTTGATGCCGAGCGAGTTCTGGTAGGCGTCGACCGTCGCCACCTCCTTGGCGCCTGCGAAGAAGCGCTGCGTGGCCTCGGCATTGCTGCCGGGCTCGATCGTCTGCGGCGTGCCCTGCATGATCGCATGATAGGTGCGGCCTGACTGGCTCTGCTGGGACGTGAAGGCGCCCTGGTACGTTTGCGCCTGGTCGGGAATGACGGTCGCGGCCCAGTACTTGTCGGTAATGCCGAGGAAGCCCCCCTGCACGTTGTCCCATTTCTTCTCGGAAACGGTCGAGCCTGCGACGGGCGCCTCCTTGTCCAGGGTGTCGTACTTGATCTCCTGGAGGCCGTGGTCGCCCAGAACGCCGATCATGCCCTCGTGCAGCACATAATAGCCGAGGGTCGTGGGCCTGCCGTGCCGCGACACGAGGCCATAGGGCTGCAGCGCGACAGCCGCGGAGCCGCGGTTCTCGACGGAATTCTTGACCGTGAACATGAACTTGTCGTCCACCGAGATCGTGCGGTGGAAGACCAGGCCCTGGCCGTTGTCCCAGGTCAGGGTCACGGGTGTGGAGGGGGTGAGCCGATCGCGGTCTGCCGTCCACTCGGTCGTGGCGTTGGGCAGGCCCCCTGCCTGGGCGCCGACCCAGCCGAAATCCGCATAATACGGGTTCTGCGAGCCCTCGGGCGACAGGAGCACGATGTTCGCGCTCTTAGGGTCGACGGTTTCGCGATAGTTCTTCAGCGCCACGTCGTCGATGCGGCCACCGCGCAGGTTGATCGAGCCCGCAATGGCCGGAGTATCGATCGGCACCCGCTTCGTACTGGCGAGCGCGGCCTCGCGGGACATGATGGTGGGAGCTACCGGAGTGCTCGGCACAGTACCGGGCACGGTGGGCGAGGCGCCGCCGGCCTGGCTCGGGCTCGGAGGCGGATTGGGCGCGGTGGGGTTCACCTGCGTGGATTGCTGCTGGAGGGCCGCCTGGCGCTGCTTTTCAGCCTGGGGAGCGGCGAAGAAATACTGCCAGCCCAGCAGAACCGCCAGTGACAAGGCGATGGCAACGATCAGGTTTTTATTTTCTTCACGCATGGGAATGTCCGCGACGCTCGCCTTTGGGATGAGGTGAGGAGGGGAGGGGACGATCAGAGATGTGGGCGCTTTTCGGCTTGGTGACAACCCGCAGAGCGCGCCGAAGATCGTCGATGAGAACGTCGTAATCCGCGGTCAGAATCTCGCGCCGGCCGATGATGACGACATCCGCATTGATGGTTGCGTAGTCCAGCCCTGCCAGAGGGACGGCAGCTCGGAGCCGACGCTTGATCCGATTGCGCTCGGTCGCATGGCCAACCCGTTTCGTAACGGTCAGGCCGATCCGAAGACCAAGAGCCGAGCTGCTGGAATCCGTAGGTGGGCGCAGGCGGGCCTGCACCGTCATCCGCTCCGTATGAAAGCGGCGGCCCGAGGCCGCCGCGACGAAGTCGGGTCTTTTCGTCAGACGCCCGATGGTCACATGTGCGCGAGCGTCGCGCATCGGGTGTCCTTTAAGGCTGCTTACGCCGAAAGGCGCTTGCGGCCATGGGCGCGGCGAGCGGCAATGACCTTGCGGCCGCCCTTGGTCGCCATGCGCGCACGGAAGCCGTGGCGGCGCTTGCGAACCAGCTTGCTCGGTTGATACGTCCTCTTCACGGCACATCTCCGGTCGAAAGGGGCAGCGGTGCTCGAAGGCTCGCGCCCGTCTGGTAAGGTAAGGGGTTGCCCCCGAAACTGTCTCGAAAAAACGATCAGCGCCCACGAAGAGCGCTGTCAGCTCGCGGGCTTATGACGGAAGAGAAGGGCAAAGTCAACGCTGCTCTGGCTCTTCTGCGGCAATCCGGCAGCCCGAGCCTTTCGTGAGGGGCCCGGTAGGTTCGGATCTATGGAGCGCTATATAGGAGCGCCCAGACCGGAGGAAGCGTGGCGGATAGGAGTGTCATGGCAGAAGGAGCGCCCACCCGTCGCAATTTCGGGAGCTATCTGTCTCTTGCGGTGCTGCTGATCGCCATTGTGACGGCCTTTGCCACGGGGCTGCACCGGTCCCTGAGCTTCGCCACCTTCCTGCACTACCAGGCTCAGCTTCGAGAGCTCGTGGCGGAGCACCGGCTGGCCATGCTGGGGCTGTATATGGCGGTTTATGTGGCCGCCGTTTCCTTGTCCCTGCCGGCTTCCGCCTTCCTGACCACCATCGGAGGATATCTGTTCGGCTGGGCCCTGGGCAGTCTCGTGGCCTCCATGGCTGCCACCCTGGGAGCGACCTGTATTTTCGCCCTTGCCCGGACCTCCTTGGGCGGGCCGCTTCTGAAGCGGGCCAGCGCCAGGGTTCGGAGCCTGGCCGCCGGCTTTCAGAAGCGGGCGTTCTCCTATCTTCTTTTTCTGCGATTGATGCCGATCATACCGTTCTGGCTGACCAACCTGGCCGCCGCCTACTTCGGCATGCGGCTGAAAAGCTACGTGCTGGCGACTTACCTCGGTATGCTCCCGACCTGTTTCGCTTTTGCCTTTGCGGGTTCAGGTCTCGACGAGGTCATCGCCAGTCACGAACAGGCCTACCGGCAATGTCTCGAGAGTGGGCAGGCGGATTGCACCATGGGCCTTGATGCCAGGAGCGTTTTGACGCCCGAACTGACCATGGCGCTTTCGATCCTGGGCATTCTGGCCCTGGCGCCTCTTGCCGTCCGATACTGGCGAGACCGAAAGAAGCCGTGAAGGGGCACGGGCCCGCTAGGCCTTCGAGACGCGGTCAGGCGGCGGAGCCGCCGGGGTCGATCCGGAGATCTTTCAAAGACAGTGGGTTACGGGCGATAATGAAAGGATTGAAGGTTTGCGATCTCGCCGGCTTGGTCTATCCCTACCTCGCTCCTCCAATCTGACGAAGAGCACGGGGTGGAGTTTCTGAGGCCTCCGGCTCGGAATTTATGATCGCGGCGGAGCATTGGGATGCTCTGCCGTTGAGGACAAGGCGGGCATGAGCGTCGAGCAGCCGCATTCACTGACGTGGCGGATCTTGAGCCAATTCGGGCTCTCCGCCCGCCTGCTGCTGCTGACCGTTCTGTTCGTCATGATCGCGGAGGTGCTGATTTATGTGCCCTCCATCGCCAGTTTTCGCCAAACCTGGCTGCATGATCGTATTGCCGCAGCCCAGATTGCGGCCATGGTGCTGGATGCCGCGCCGGAAGAAAGCCTGTCCGAAGAGCTCGAAATGCGCCTCCTGCAGGGTGTCGGGGCTCAGGCCATCGCCCTTCGCGGCGGCGGACGCAGGAGCCTTCTCGCCATCAGCGAGGTTCCGCCCGAGGTCAGCAAGAGCATCGACCTGCGCGATGCAAATTGGACGACCCTCGTGACGGATGCCTTCGCGGTTCTGTTCAATCCGGCCGACAAGCCGATTCGGGTGATCGGCCATGGCATGGGGGTCGAGTTCGTCGAGATCATTCTCGATCAGCGCCCCTTGCGGGCCGCCATGCTCGAGTTCTCGCGCAATATTCTTCTGGTGTCGCTTCTCATTTCGATCATTACGGCAAGCCTTGTCTATCTCACCCTGCAATGGGTGATCGTGAGGCCCGTGCGGCGGCTGACCGGGAATATCGCGGAATTCTCCGGAAATCCGGAGGATGCCTCCCGGGTCATTCAGCCGTCGGACCGTGCCGACGAAATCGGCCTGGCGGAGCAGGCCCTCGCACGCATGGAAACGACGCTTGCGGATGAGCTTCGCCAGAAACGGCGGCTCGCGCAGCTTGGCCTTGCGGTCAGCAAGATCAATCATGAGTTGCGCAATATGCTCACGACCGCTCAGCTGCTCACGGACCGGCTTGACCGGGTGAACGACGAGACGGCCCAGCGGGTCGCACCCCGGCTTGTCGCGACCCTCGACCGGGCCATTGCCTTCTGTGAAACGACGCTAGCCTATGGCCGCGCGACGGAGCCTTTGCCGCAGCGCCGGCTCATTCCGCTGGCGCCTCTCATCGCGGAGCTCTCGCATCTGAAGGATCTGGCTCCCGAGGTCGGCATTGCGTTCAATGCTCACGTGCCCGAGGACGTGATGATCGATGCCGACCGGGACCAGCTCTCGCGGGTTCTCGTGAACCTCGTCCGCAACGCCGTGCAGGCCTTGAGCCAGGCGGGCTCTTCCGGAGGGCAGCCATGCATCGACGTTACGGCGAGGCGCGAGGGAAATAGCGTTACCATCCTGGTCGAGGATAACGGACCCGGAATCCCGGAGCGGCTGAAGGCCGATCTCTTTACGCCGTTCCAGAGCTCTGCCCGGAAAGGAGGGACGGGGCTGGGGCTGACGATCGCCGCGGAGCTGATCCAGCTCCATGGCGGCACGATCAGCCTTGACGATAACGGCGGCCACACCCGTTTCCGTATCCGGATCCCCGATCGGACCACCGCTCAGGAATAAAACGCGGCTTGTGCAAAATCTCTTGAAAGGAGGCTTGCCAAGCGCGTCAGAACCCTTTAAGTCACCCGCCTCGGCCGATGTTGCTTCCCGCGACGATCTGCCGACCAAGCGCCCGTAGCTCAGCTGGATAGAGCACCAGACTACGAATCTGGGGGTCAGAGGTTCGAATCCTTTCGGGCGCGCCATTTTTCCCTTCATCATCGATTGATCGTCGAGATCGCCCATGCCGGGACGCTGGCTTGTGATCCGGGTCGATGCCCGTTGGGGCGAGCGGCTTAAGACAAGTCGCGATTCGGTTCGTGCCGAAGCTTTCCCGCGCAGATTCGACTTGCGGAGTCTGCCTCTCTGGACATAGGGCAGGATTCATTCAGTCGGCGCGGCCTTCCGCGATCCCGGACAGACAATCCCATGCTCTGCCGATTGAGGGTCTTAGCGCACATTTTGACGGCGAAGCGGATCCGCTTCGCCGTCAAAATGTGCGGCCGATCAAAGAAGAGAGCTGATTCCACGCCCGTGAAAACAGCTCTGGATGCGCGAGAATGCGGAGAGGTGGAATGAAGGTCTTCATCAGTGCCGATATCGAGGGCTCTGCAGCGATCACGACCTGGGACGAGGTTCATAAAGGCCGGGCCGGATACCAGGAGTTTCGCGAGCAGATGACGGCCGAAGTGGTCGCGGCCTGCGAAGGCGCGCGTGCCGCTGGCGCGACCGACATTCTGATCAAGGATGCGCACGAGTCCGGCTGCAACGTGATCGTCTCGCGTCTGCCGGACTACGCGCGAATCGTTCGCGCGTGGAGCGGACATCCCTACGTGATGATGTTCGGGCTGGATTCGAGCTACGACGCGGCGCTCTTTATCGGCTACCATGACGCGGCAGGGTCGGATACCAATCCGCTTGCCCATACGATGAATGAGCGAATCGCTCGGCTTTCGATCAATGGCGAGCTTGCTTCGGAATTCACGGTTAATGCCTACACGGCGGCTCTGAACGGCGTGCCGCCGGTGTTCCTCTCGGGCGATCGGGGGATCTGTGCCGCCGCAAAACGGCTCGTCCCTGGAATGAAGACCATTGCTCTCAGCGAGGGCTTCGGGCGCGCCACGATGTCGGTCGCGCCCTCGAAGGCCGTTCGGATGATTCGCGAGGGTGTCGAGGAAGCGCTGACGGAAGGTCGTTCGCAATGCGCGCTCACGCTCCCCGACAGATTCGAGGTCGAGCTCGAGTTCAACAATGCCAGCGACGCATACCGCTCCAGTTTCTATCCGGGCGTGGAGCACCCCAAGCCCTGCATGCTGCGCTTCGTCTCGAACGACTACTTCGAGGTCTTAAGGGCGATCCGCTTCATCACGGTGTGACGAGGACGCTACGGAGGCCGGCGGCTCTCCAAAGCTCGTCCACGATGGGCCGTGCCCGCTGGGAGTGCCGGTAGAGGCGGATCTCGATCGTCAGGGACCAGGCAGGGTCGTCGCTTGCGGGCACCAGGGTGCCCTCAGCCAATTCCTGCCTGACGAGGCTCAATGGCAGCCACGCGACGCCCCAGCCCGCCAGCGCCATGGCCTTGTGGCCGATGGAGATGGTGTTCTCGTGGACAACCTGCCTGTTCAGGAGCGGCCGGTTGGCGAAGAGCTTGTTCAGGGCGACGCCGAAGAACGAGAAGTCGCCGTAGCTGATGAAGGGCACGGAGTGGGTGCTTTCAACCGCGCGGTCGAGAATCGGCCCGGCCGGTTGGGGGCGTGAGACCGGCAGCACTTCCTCGGTGCCGAGCACGAGATAAGGGAACCGCGCCTGATCGAGGAGGAACGGGACGGACGCGTGGGCATAGGTCAACAGGAAGTCGCAATTGCCGTCGACGAGGGATGCGATGTTGTCCTCGATGCCGCCCTTGTCCGGGCTGAGATGTGAGCTGAAGGCCGGCAGAGCCTTCTGAATCGATTGAAGCCAGTCCGGAAAGAACGTGACCGTCAGGGTGTGGAGCGCCGAGAATGTCAGCCGGTGTCGTTCGGCTGACGGGTCCGGTCGCAGCGCCGTTCGGTGCTCATGCCATTCCCGGACGGTCTGCTCCGCAATGGGCAGAAACCGCCTGCCTTCGTGGGTGAGCTCAGATGGAAAAATCGCCCGGTTGATGAGCGTCACACCCATCCATTCTTCCAGTTGTCGGATTCTCCGGCTGAAAGCGGGTTGCGAGACGCCGCGGAGGGACGCGGCTTTCGAGAAGCTCAGATGCTCCGCAAGGCAGCAGAAATCCTCCAGCCATTTCAGCTCCATGTTCCCCTTGTGCCTCCTGCGGGAGCGAATGCCAATCGAAACTCCCTATCATTATGCATTTTCTGCATCATGATCAGAGAAACACGGCATTAGCAATATGCAGGTGATCTCACTAGCGTTCGCGGCACACCTCAGTCTCAAAGGGGAAACGCGTTGCCGAGAACAATCTACATCAACGGACGCTACGTGCCTGAATCCGAGGCGCATATCTCGATCTTCGATCGGGGCTTTCTGTTCGGCGACGGCATTTACGAAGTAAGCGCCGTGATCGGCGGCCGTATGATCGACAACGATCTCCATCTCGATCGGCTCGAACGCTCCTTGAACGAGCTCGGCATTCCGATGCCAGTGTCGAGAGACGACATCGTCGCCATGCAAAACAGCCTCATTGCTCGCAACGAGCTCAACGAGGGCGTCGTCTATCTTCAGGTGACGCGCGGGAGCGAGGACAGGAATTTCGATTACGGTAATGCGCTGAGGCCGAATTTCATCGCCTTCACTCAGGTCAAGAAGCTCGTCGATACGGACGCCCACAGGACCGGGGTCAGGGTCGCGCTGGTCGATGACATTCGCTGGGGGCGCCGCGATATCAAGACCGTGATGCTCCTGGCCCAGGTACAGGCGAAGCGCGATGCCAAAGCGCAGGGCTGCTTCGAGGCATGGATGGTCCAGGACGGCTTCATTACGGAGGGTGCCTCCTCGACGGCGTTTATCATCACGCAGGCCGGCAAGATCATCACCAGGCCGAATTCGCGGGCCACATTGCCGGGATGCACGCGGCGCGCCGTGCTGCAGGTCGCGGCCGATCACGGGCTGCAGGTTGAAGAGCGCCTGTTCACTGCGGACGAGGCGCGCCTTGCTCGCGAAGCGTTTCTCACGAGCGCCTCGAGCCTCGTCACGCCGGTCATCGAGATTTCCGGCCACCGGATAGGGGAGGGAAGACCCGGTCCGGTCACACGCCGCATTCAAGAGATCTACCTGAACCTCGCCCTCGAACGAGCCGCGGTTCAATAGATAGTGCCACCACAAAAGCCAAAGGGGACTAAGACAATGACATTCAAAGCCATCAAAACCGCGCTGCTCGCCTCGGCGCTCACCTTCATGGCGGCCGGTATCGCGTCCGCCGAGACGGTCGGCTACGGGCAATGCGAGGTGACCGGCAAGAAGGGCGCCCAGTCGATCAAGCCTGCGGTGCCGGGCCAGTTCACGGTGATCATCAACCTGCCTGCGGTCGGACAGTTCAACGGCGATACGCCCGAGACCATCCGTGACGGCTACGAATTCTGCATGGCCGTCAACATCGCTCACCGTCTCGGCCTCGACAAGGTGAAGCTCGTCAATGCTTCATTCGACTCCATCGTGGCCGGGCAGAACAAGGATTTCGATATCGCGCTTGCCCTGATCTCGGTCACCGAGCCACGCAAGAAGGTGGTCGACTTCTCGACGGTCTACATGAATTCCAGCTACGGTGTCGCCACGAAGGCGGATGCGAACGTGACCGAGGCTTCGATCAAGTCTGGTCGCGTCGGCGTGCAGGCCGGCACGACGCTGGTGCCCTTCGCCCAGGAGACGCTGAAGGCTTCCAAGGTCGACGTCTATGACGACACGGCCTCCATGTTCACGGCCGCGGCCGCCGGCAAGGTCGATGCCGTCATGACGGATCTCACCATCGTTCTGGGTCAGGTCGCGAACTCCAAGGGTCGGTTGAAGGTCGTCGGCCAGTATCCCAGCGGCGGCGAGACGGCAGGCATCTATCCGAAGGGCTCGGCCAACAAGCCCGTCATCGATGCGATCATTCAGGAGCTCAAGGACGACGGCACGCTGAAGAAGCTCGAGGCTGCTTACCTTCTGCCGTCCTGGGGTGGCGTCTCGCCGGACAACGTCCCGACCTGGAAGCACTGAGACAGGTATCGGAAGCGATGAACAAACCGGCTTTTCAGGCCAGTGTCGAGCGCGCCAATCAATGGCGCGCTCGTAGCAAGGTTCGCGTCTACGGCGCTCAGACCTTGGCGGCACTCTCGATCACCGCGCTCACTTTCATGGCCGTGGTGGCAACGGTCATCTCCGTCGGTCAGTTCGCGATCGAGGAGGGATGGGCTGCATGGCCTGTCCGGATCTTGGGACTCCTTCCTGCCGCCCTGTCCTTCCTCGTCGTGGCGTTCGCGGCACAGGCGGCCCGCCTGTCGGCGAAAGCCAAGTCGTCGTCCGACGTCTATGAAGCCCGCGCCCTCGGCGCCAGGGCGTCGGAGATGTCCTGGAAGGCCATCTCGTATTCCGTCGCCTTTTTGATCCTGTGCGCGCTTGCCTGGTTCATGGTGGTGAACGATGCTGCCGTCAGCCGCACATTCTTCGACATCGAGCTGATCATCCGCTCGGCAGCGACGGTGCTCAAGGCCTTCGGAACCAATGTGCTCATCTTCGCGGTCTCCGCGGTGCTGATCCTCGTCTGGGCTCTCGTGGTCGCGATTGCCCGCACGTTGCCGGGCGAAGCGGGCCGCCCGATCCGGACGATCGCTATCATCTACAGCGATCTCTTCCGCGGCCTGCCCGCCATCATCACCATCTATCTGATCGGCTTCGGGCTACCGCTCACGAACTTGCCGATCCTGAAGGATCTCTCCTCGAACGCCTATGCCATCATTGCGCTGACGCTTACCTACGGCGCCTATACCTCCGAGGTCTATCGCGCCGGCATCGAAAGCGTGCATCCAAGTCAGATCGCCGCTGCGCGCTCGCTCGGCCTCTCCTACTTCAGGACGATGCGCTACGTGATCGTTCCTCAGGCTGTTCGCGGCATCATTCCGCCCCTGATGAACAACTGCATCAGCCTTCAGAAGGATACGGCGCTCGTCGCCATCATCGGGACGATCGACGCTTTCAATCAGTCGAAGATCATTGCCAGCAACAATTTCAATCTCTCGGCGGTGACGACAGTCGCCATCATCTTCATTCTGATCACGATCCCGCAGGCCCGCTTCGTCGACAAGCTCATCGAGCGCGACCGCAGCAAGCGGCGGTCCGGTTGAGCACCGGCCCAAGGCGACAACGGAACGGCGGAAGGGACAACACCATGGCACTCGTTGAGATCGACAAGGCCTACAAGCATTATGGGAGCCTGGCCGTGCTGAACGGCCTCTCCCTGGATATCGAGGAGCATCAGGTCGTCTGCCTGATCGGGCCGTCGGGCTGCGGCAAGTCCACCTTGCTTCGGTGCATCAACAGGCTTGAGACCATCCAGGGCGGCGAGATCCGACTGCATGGCGACCGCATCACCGGTCCCGGCGTGGACCTCGACGTGTTGCGCCGTGAAATCGGCATCGTGTTCCAGGGCTACAATCTGTTCCCGCATATGAGCGTGATCGAGAACATCACGCTCGGTCCGCTCAAGGTGCTCGGAATGGATCGCGGCGAGGCCCGCGACAAAGCCATGGCGCTTCTGTCGCGCATCGGCCTGGCACACAAGGCGGACGAATATCCTGACCGGCTCTCGGGCGGGCAGCAGCAGCGCGTCGCCATCGTCCGCGCTCTGATGATGGATCCGGCGCTGCTTCTGCTCGACGAAATCACCTCGGCCCTCGACCCGGAACTCGTCTCCGAGGTGCTCGATATCGTGCGGGACCTTGCCGCCAAAGGCATGACGATGGTACTCGCCACGCACGAAATGGGGTTTGCCCGCGAAGTGGCCGACAAGGTGTGCTTCCTGCAAGAGGGAATCGTCTACGAGGAAGGACCGCCCTCCCAGATTTTCGGGAACCCTCAGGGCGACCGAACCAAGGCATTCCTCAAGCGGATCATCGATGCCGGGCGCCTCTGACGGCCGACATCACAGCGTGAGACAGGGATGAGCCGAACAGTCAAAGATTTCAATCTGGTCTGCGGAATTCTTCCGCAGGGTCCATGGAACGCGATCACGGATGTGCCGGGCGTCCGCGTGGGGCACTGCACATTGCGCGACCGCGACGTCAATACCGGCGTCACGGCGATCCTGCCGCATTCGGGCAATCTCTTCCGACGTAAGGTCGGCGCTGCATCTCATGTGATCAACGGCTTCGGGAAATCGACGGGGCTGGTTCAGGTCGACGAGCTGGGGACGATCGAGACGCCCATTCTTCTCACGAACACACTCTCCGTCGGCACCTGCGCGACAGCCCTGATCAGGGATGCGATCTCGCGCAATCCGGATATCGGGCGCTCGACATCGACCGTCAATCCGGTGGTGGGCGAATGCAACGACGGGCCCTTGAACGACATCCAGGCTCTGGCGGTGACGGAGAACCACGCATGGGCTGCCCTCGAGGCTGCGCAGGACGGGCCCGTGGGGCAGGGGAGCGTCGGCGCGGGAACCGGCATGACCTGCTTCGGCTTCAAGGGCGGCATCGGATCGTCCTCGCGCAGGATCGAACTTGATGGAAATGAACATCATGTGGGGGTGCTGGTCCTGTCCAACTTCGGCAATGCCGGGGACCTCGTGCTGCCGGATGGCCGCCGTCCCAGCCCGAAGATGGCAGAGCCGCCCGTCAGGGCGCAGGAGAAGGGTTCGATCATCATCGTTCTCGCCACGGATGCGCCGCTGGAGCATCGCCAGCTCAACCGGGTCGCCAAGCGCGCCGGAGCAGGGCTTGCCCGACTCGGTTCTTTCTGGGGCCATGGCAGCGGCGATATCGCCATCGCATTCACGACCGCCAATACGGTGGAACATGACAGTGGTGCCGATATTCTCGACATGCGGGTCCTGAATGAAAACAGGATCGACCTCCTGTTTCGCGCCGCCGCCGAGGCGACGCAGGAAGCCGTGTTGAATTCGATGCTCTCGGCGGATTCCTTCGTCGGCCGGGACGGCACAACGCGTGTCTCGCTGGCTGACATTCTGCGAGGCTGAACGACAGCCCGACGATCAACCCCTCGCAGCAGCCGGACGTGGCCAGCTGCTTGAAAGGCAGTCTCATGACCCAACGGTTAGGTTCGAAGCCTATCGTAGGAATTCTCGGCAACCGAACCTACGACGGATTGCTGCCGACACAATCCGTGGACGAGAAGTATCTTCGCGCCCTCGTCGACCTGTCCGGCGTCGACGTGATCATCCTTCCCGCGCTGGAGAACTCTTCCGGACTCGAGAACATCCTCGACCATGTCGACGGCATCCTTTTCACGGGGGCGGCAACGAACGTTCATCCGGACTATTTCGAGCCTGGCGCCGAGGAGGCCCGGTACAGGCCCTTCGATGCCGGTCGGGACGACGCTGCGTTCAGGTTGATCCGGCTGGTGTGCGAGCGCGATCTCCCGATGCTGGCCATATGCCGTGGCATTCAGGAGCTCAACGTCGCCTTCGGCGGCAGTCTCCATGCCGATATCGCCACGGATGAGGAGCACCACTGCCATGGCTCCTGGGTTTCCGGTGCCCCGCTCGAACAGCTCTACGGCCCGGCCCACGAACTGCTCGTCACGCCGGGCAGCTTCATGGCGGCACTGACCGACGGGAAAACTCCCGTCGTGAACTCTCTGCACGTCCAGGCCATCGACAGATTAGGGAATGGCCTCACCGTCGAGGCAAGGGCGCCGGATGGAACGATCGAGGCGGTCAGCGTCGACGGACGCACCTTCAGCCTGGGCGTTCAATGGCATCCGGAGTTCCAGGCTTCCGAGAACGAGTTGTCGCGCAGGATCTTCCAGGCATTCGGAGATGCGGTGCGGGCTTTCCACCGCATGTAGGAAATGCCTTAACGGAAAGGGCCCTCGGCGGCGCCGCTCTACAGCATCGGACGTGACATCGAACCCACATCCGATGCTGTAAGTCTACGGTTTTCTGAGCATCTTTTCATGCAAAACCGGTCCCCACTTTTGCGTCTGATGTGCTAACCCATTTCCTCGGATATGACCCGCGTTAGGCTTCCCGTTGCGGGGAAGAGTGGAATGAGGCAGGCCTGCAGGGCATGGTACAGGTCGGGCTTGCCCGTGAACAATGTGCCGGTCGGCTGGAGGTCTTCGGAGAGTTCCGGATGCCAGCCACCTCGCTCGTGGTCGATCAGGTGCTGGTCCACGAAACTCCAGACGTGCCGGTACCAAGTTTCGTGAAACGCGCTCGGGCTGTGTTCGCATAGGAAGGCGGCCGCGCCTATGGCTTCTGCACAGGGCCACCAGAGCTTGTGCGGCAGCCTTGGCTGGTCGTTCCAATCGAGGGCATAGAAGAAGCCGCCCCTCTCCTTATCCCATCCGAGCTCGACCGCTTGCTTGAACAATTCGCGGGAGGCCTCAGGCATCCAGCCATGCCGCTTGCCGCCCAGCACCCAGAGCTGCACCAGAAGGCGCGCCCATTCGAGCCAATGCCCCGGCGTCGTGCCAAAGGGACGGAACACATCGGAGCCGCGATAATCCCGGTCCAAGGACCAATCCGCATGGAAGTGCTCAGCCACCCGGTAGCCGAGCGATGCGGCGTGTCGCCCGATGATCAGCTCCGCGATGCGCTGGGCCCTTGCGAGATAGGTTCTCTCACCTGTCGCCTCGAAAGCGGCCATCAACGCTTCGGTAAGATGCATGTTCGAATTCTGGCCGCGATACTGGCTGATCGGTGACCAGTCGCGGGCGAATTCTTCTGCGACGGCACCATGTCTCTCCTCCCAGAAGTGCTCATCCAGCACCTCCGTGACGTCGGTCAGGAGCCGATCGGCGAGAGGGTGTCCGACAACCTTGGCGCTCGCGGCGGCCAGCAGCACGAAGGCGTGACCATAGGCCTGCTTCGTATCGTCCTGGGGTCCATTGTCGTCGAGCGACCAGACATAACCTCCATGCCTGGCGTCGCGGTGGCTCTTCCAGAGATAGTCCATGCCATGATCGACGATCGCGTCGCATCCGGGACGACCCAGAAGAACACCGATGGAGAAGCAGTGCACGAGACGCGTCGTGCTGTGGATCTGCCGGATCGAATCGGTGAGGTCGAGAGGACGGCCAGCATCGTCGAGATTGAAGAACCCGCCCGCCGGGTTGATGCTCCCGTGCTGGAAGAGCTCGAACAGAGTGTCGGCCTGCTCCATCAGCCATCGGCGGTGAAAGGGGCGGGTTGGCCAGCTTGAGCCGGTTGCGGGAAGAATGGGAAGAGGCATCTCCATGTCGAACTCCAACGGACCCTAAGCACGCTCTGCCATGAAACGGTTCACTTCCTCCCATGTCGGGGGATTCGCGCCTCGCCGGGTACAGACGATGGCTGCCGCGGCTGCCGCGAAATCAAGACCTGCCGTAACATGGGCTTCGTTCAATCCGGCAAAGCCGTGAGGCGTGAGAAGCTCGTTCGCATCGAACCAGGAGAGCAGCCCGGCGTGGAAGGTGTCGCCCGCGCCGACCGTGTCCACCACATCGATGCGAGGCGCAGGGCGCTCGATGACAGAGGGGCCGAAGACGCATAGGGGTCCCTCCGCACCCCGTGTCACGACGACGAGCTTCGGGCCGTACTGAAGCCACTCCCGCGCGACCGGGACGAGGTCCTGACCGGGATAGAGCAGACCGATGTCTTCGTCGCTCGCCTTGACGATATGCGCATATCCCATGAGCCGCTCGAAGCGCTCCCGGTAGATCGCCAGGTCGCCGACCACCCGAGGGCGGACGTTCGGGTCGAGCGAGATCACGCGCGACCCGGCTTCACGGCGGAGCAGCGTTTCGATTGCGCTGGCGATAGGCTGTACTCCGAGCGCGTACGAGCCTGCCGCAATCGCAGTCACGTCAGGCGGGAGTTGCGGGGGAAGCCTCTCGGGAGCGAGGGCGCGGTCCGCGCTGTCCGGGGCATAGAAGGAATATTGCGGTTCGCCGGATGGGGTTGTCGCGACAACGCTCAGAGTGGTCGGATTGGGGCACCGCAGCAGATAGGATGCGCTGACGCCTGCATCGGCGAGCCTGCTCGCCAGGAAGGCCCCGAAGGTGTCTTCCGAGAGGGTCGACAGAAAGGCGGCCGGACGGCCGAGGCGGCCGATCCCGATCGCCACATTGAAGGGCGAGCCGCCCGCCACGGCCTCGGCCGACAGCCCGACCGGAGACGGCGCTCCGACAAACAGGTCGATCAGGGCTTCGCCACAGACCAGGATCATTCTTGGCTCCCATATCAAAACGGCGCCGGAGCCTCCGGCGCCGCACGAGCTGGCGCAAAAGGATCAGGAGCGGGGCGCGGACCAACCTTGATACTGGCCGACATTGTCCCGCGTGATCAGCTTCGAGGGCATCAACGTTACCGTATTCTCTGGCTTCTTACCATTCATGGCGTCGTTGCCCAAGCGGACGGCGAGCTGCGCCATGGCATAGGGGTCCTGGCTGGCGGAAGCCTGGATCATGGGGCTGCCGGGATCCTTCAAGGCCGCTTCGATGTCGGGAGCGCCGTCGACCGACGTGATGATGATGTTGTTTCGGTTGAGCTGCTTGGCGGCGAGGTTCGTCCCAATGGCCTGGGGATCGTTGATGGCGAAAACCGCATTGATGTCCGGGAAGCGGGTGAGATGGCTCTGCATGACCTGGAGGCCGCCTTCGCGGGAGCCCTTCGCGTCCTGATCATCCGACAGGATCTTGATGCCGTTGTTCTTCGCGAAGACCTCCTTGCAGCCCTTCACCCGGTCGATGACCGCCGAGACCTGGGGGCCGTTCTGGATGATGACATTGCCTTTGCCCTGAAGCTTGTCGACGATGTACTGGCAGGCGATCTGTCCGGCCTGAACGTTGTCGGTCGTCACCGTCAGGTCTGCGCCCTTTGCGGCCGTGTCGACCGCAACGACCATGATGCCGGCGGCCTGAGCCTTCTTGATGGCAGGTTCGACCGCATTCGGATCCCCCGGATTGAGAAGGATCATATCGACGCCGGCCGCAATGAAGTTGTCGATCTGCGTGAACTGCTTGTTGAGGTCGTAATCATAGCCGACGGCCGTGACCCTGACGTTCGGATTGATCTTCTTCGCCTCGGCTTCAGCGCCACGGGCGAGGGCGACGAAGAACGGGTTGCCCATGGAGCCGAGCGAGATGCCGATGGATTTCAGCTCCTTGGCCTGAGCCGCACCCGCGCCGAGCGCTGCGGCTGCGACAGCCACCAGAAGAATACGCTTCATGTGTCTTCCTCCACGTGAGTTGGTCTTTGTTGCGCCGCGTCGGGACGACCAAACCTCGATCGCGGTGACCGTGCGGCATGACCTTCATGTGCGCGCGGAACCTTTCAAACGATAACGGTCGAGAGCCACTGCGCCGATGATGACGAGACCCTTGATGATGAATTGCCAGATATCGGAGACGCCCACGAGAATGAGGCCGTTCGTCAGGACCGCAATGATGAGTGCTCCGATCAGCGTGCCCCAGATCGAGCCGATGCCGCCGACGAAGCTGGTCCCCCCGAGAATAACGGCCGCGATGGCGTCAAGTTCGTAGGATTGGCCAAGCTGAAGCCCGTTCGCCGCATAGAGCCGCGCCGCAGACATCACACCGCCCAGCCCACTGGTGAGGCCCGAGGCGCAGTAGACGAAGAGGAGAACGGCCCAGACCTTGATCCCTGTCAGGCGTGCCGCATCGGGGTTGCCGCCGACCGCATAGACATGCACGCCGAGCACCGTGCGGCGCAGGATGAACCAGGAGACCAGCACGACGACGAGGGCGATCACCACCAACCATGGAACGCCGAACAGATCTCCGTTGCCGATGAATGCAAAGGGCAGTTCCGAATTGAACTGAGTGGTATCCGCTCCGAGTAGGCGCGCCAGGCCGCGCACCGCTGTCAGCGAGCCGAGCGTCACGATGAACGGCGGCAGCCCGATAAAGGCGATGAGCGCGCCGTTGACGAAGCCCAGCGCAAGTCCCATCAGCATGGCGGCAGGAATGCCCAGCATGCCCCAGTCGGGAATTTTCGAGGCGAGGATCGCCACCATGGCGGCTGCCGCGAGAATGGAGCCAACGGAGAGGTCGATGCCGCCGGTGAGAATGACGAAGGTCATGCCGGCGGCAAGAACGATATTGATCGATGCTTGCTGCGCGACGATGGAGAGGTTCTGGACGCTCAGGAAGCGCCCCGACATGAGGTCGAAGGCGATGCCGAGAATGATGAGCACGGGCAGCATGCCGACAGCTTGCAGGGTGGATCGCCATGCAAGGCGTCGCCGCAGGCTTTTCCTTCCCGCATCTGCGCTTATTGCTCCTGAACTCTGAAGAGATGCGCTGGTCTCATTGGGAGATGTCATGCGGCGGCTTCCTTTACCCCGGTCGCGATCGCGACGATGTTCTCCTGGGTCATGGGCGGGTGACCGGCACCCCCCACTTCGCCGGCGATCCTTCCCTCGCGCATCACCAGAACGCGGTCGCAGATGCCGACGATTTCAGGAAGCTCGCTCGAAATGACGATGACGCCGACGCCGCTTCTGACAAGCGCGTCGATCAGTCGATAGATCTCCGATTTCGCGCCGATATCCACCCCGCGTGTCGGTTCGTCGAGAATGAGAACACGAGGCTTCGTTTCGAGCAGGCGGGAGAGCAGAACCTTCTGCTGATTGCCGCCGGAGAGGCTGCCGACGGGCACAATGTCTCCGGCAACCCGGATGGTAAGAGAGCGGATCGCCTCGGCAGCCCGGGTTCTCGCGGTCTTCTGGTTCAGCACTTTCCCGGCGCGGGCATCTCGCCCGAGCACGTTCATATTGATGTTGTCACGGACCGTCATGTCCAGAAAGAGGCCAAGGTGCTTTCGGTCCTCGGTCAGATAGACGATGCCGGCATCGATCGAGTCCTCCGGATGGTGGATAGAGAGCGGCCGGCCCTGGAGCAGAATCTCGCCCCTGGTTCGGGCATCGGCTCCATAAAGAAGGCGGGCGAGTTCGGTTCTTCCGGCTCCGACAAGCCCCGCAATTCCGAGCGTCTCTCCCAGGTGCAGATCGAAAGAGCAGTCGTGGACCCGCCGCCCGTCACCCACGTTGCGGACGGAGAAGATCACCGGCCCCCGGCTTCCCTTCGCGTCATGGTCCTTCTTGTAAAAGGAGGAAAGGTCGCGTCCCACCATCATGCGGACGAGGCGATCGGCCGAGATGTCTCGGTGATCGAGCGTTCCGACATAGGCGCCGTCCCTCAGTACCGAGACTCTGTCCGCGAGTTCGTAGACCTCACCCATTCGGTGGCTGATATAGATGATGGCCAAGCCCTCCGCCCGAAGCTGCCGCACGAGCGCGAACAGGGCGTCCGTTTCCCGAGAGGAGAGGGATGTGGTCGGCTCGTCCATGATCAGGATGCGGGCATTGGCGATGAGGGCGCGGGCGATCTCCACCAATTGCCGTTCGGCCATCGACAATTCGCTGACCCTGGTCGACGGCCCGAAGGAGACCCCCAGCCTGGCGAGCACGTTCCGGCAGGCGTTCTCCATCGAGCGGCGGTCGATCATGGGTCCGCTTCGGTGCTCGCGCCCCAGCAGCATGTTCTCGGCGACCGATAGGTTCGGCGCGAGAGCGAGTTCCTGATAGATCGTCGATATCCCGTGGTGAAGAGCGGCGAGGGGACCGTTGATCGTTGCGGGCTCCCCGTCGATCCGAATCTCTCCGCCGCTGTCGGCCTGATACGCCCCCGAGAGAATTTTCATCAGGGTCGATTTGCCGGCGCCGTTTTCCCCCATGAGGGCATGGATCTCGCCGGGATAGACCGTGAGCGACACATCGGACAGTGCCCTCACGCCCGGGAAGGTCTTCGAGATCCCGGACATTTCGAGGATCGGAGATGATCCGGTCATGAACCCTCCCTGTGCGGCGTTCCGCCAGAAGGGGTGCTGGGAGGTGCATTCTCCGGACGGCATCGGTCGGCATGCCGCTGCTTCAGAGCAGCCAAGAGCGTGCCCTGCCTGGATTTTCCAGGAATGGCGGCAGTGGTATCTGGGGATGCGACGACAGAGCCCCGGCCCACGGTTCTTTCCTCCCTGACGTCCTCGGCTTTGCAAGAGGCGACTTGATCGTTCAGGATGAAAAAAGACTAGGGCTGCTCAAAATACTTTCAATTACCACCCCGTCGGCGCATTCCGAAACTCAGGCTCGAGCGCTCGGTAGAGGCGGCGGAAGGCATCGACGCGCGGACCATACCGATCGACGAGGCGAGGCTGGGGCTCGATCGTCTCGATCACCGCGGGCGCCGAGCAGACTGTTTCCGGAGCCTCTCCGGTGGCAGCAAGCCGCGCCAGGCGCGCGGCACCGAAGGCAGGGCCCGTTTCACTCCCTTCGTACCGGGAGAGCGGAATGTTCAGGACATTGGCAAAAATCTGTGCCCAGAAGGCGCTGCGGGATCCGCCGCCGATCAGGCCGGCGTAAGAAAGTTGCGTGCCTGCCTGCACAAGGCACGCCTTGGCGTCGGCGAAGCTGAAGGCAACGCCTTCCAGAACGGCTTGGATCATGTCGACCGGCTGCGTCTCGGGAGAGAGCCCGAAAAAGACGCCCCTCGCGTAGGGATTGTTATGCGGTGTCCGCTCACCGGCCAGATAAGGCAGGAAGATCAGGGGAGAGGGGCCGCGATAGGCGGCTTCGGTTTGGCGCAGAAGCCCGGGGACTTCCGACTTGAGGAGCCCGGCCGCCCAAGCGAGGCAGCTGGCCCCGTTCAGCATGGCCGCCATCTGGAACCAGCGCCCCGGAAGGGCATGGCAGAAGGAGTGGACCAGGGTTTCAGGTGCGGGGCTAAAGCGGTGCGTGGTGACAAAGAGCTGCCCGGATGTGCCGAGAGAAATAAAGGCGGATCCATCGTCGATTGCTCCCAGGCCGACCGCTCCGGCCGCCGCATCGCCCGCGCCGCCGGAAACCGTGACGTCGCCCCGCAGCCCCCATGCCCGGGCAATTTCCGGGCGCACCATGCCAGACGGTGCCGATCCCTCGATCAGCTCGGGCATTCGCAGGCGATCGAGCCCCGTTGCCGCGAGCGCCTCGTCGGACCAGTCGCGCGCCGCTTCGTCGAGCCACCACGTGCCGGCGGCATCCGACATCTCGGTGATACAGACGCCGGTCAGCTTCAGGCGGATGAAGTCCTTCGGCGAGAGAACCATTCGCATGGCACGAAACGTTTCAGGCTCGTGCCGGGCGAGCCAGAGCAGCTTCGGAGCCGTGAAACCGGGCATCGGGATGACGCCCATCGTTCGAGAAAGCTCGGGATGGAACCTCCTAAGCTCCTCCGCCTCCTGAAAGGACCGGCCGTCATTCCAGAGGATGGCTGGCCGTAGAGGCTGCCCGCGTTCATCGAGCAGCACGGCGCCATGCATCTGTCCTGACAATCCTATTCCCTCGATCCCGGAAAAGGCGGCTGGAGCCCGAATGCAGAGGCGTTCAACGGCTGTCTGAACGGCGGCCCACCATGTCTCGGGATCCTGCTCGGACCAGAGATCTTGCGGGCGAGACGTTTCCAGAGGGATCGTCGCGTCGGCCATGGTGCGTTGCTCCTCGTCGACGAGGAGCGCTTTGACCGCCGAGGTCCCCACATCGATACCGAGATAGCAAGGCATGCGAAGGCTCCAACAGACCCGCCCGAAGGCTGCCGACCCAACTATAAACGGTACTCTAACATCTTGCGATGCCGGATACCTTTACGGGGGAAGCGGGTTATTCGAGGCCTACCGTTCCATGGGCTTCTCAGGATTCAGGCGATGCGACTTCTTCGACATCGACGTTCCTGACGGTGAAGTGGAACGTGGTTCCTGAAGCCGGGTCCGAATCGGCCCAGATCTTTCCCCCATGAGACTCCACGATGGTCCGGCAGATCGACAAGCCGACGCCCATACCGCTCGTCTTCGTCGTCGTGAACGGTGTGAAAAGCTTGCTCAGGACCTCCGGAGGAATGCCGGGGCCTGTGTCCCTCACGCTGACCTGGACCAGGGTCCCATCCTGAACCACGCGTGCATGGATTGCCAGGAAAGGATTCTGAGTATCGTGCATGGCTTCGACCGCATTGCGGAGAAGGTTGATCAAAACCTGCTGGATCTGAACGCGGTTGACGATGACCTGCGGGCTTTCCTGAGGAAAATCGAACTCAACCTGGATGCCCTTCTCCTTGGCTCCAACAAGTCCGAGGGCACTGGCCTCTTCGACGAGGCGTTGAAGGTCTTCGATCCGGTGCTCGGTCTCTCCCCGCGCAACAAACTCGCGCAACTGGCGGATGACCTCGCCGGCACGCAAAGCCTCTTCGGCGGCCTCATGAACGGCGAGTTTGAGCATTGCCACATGCTCTCCTTCCATGCGGTCAAGGATCAAGCCGCATCCGTTGAGATAGCTGGTAATCGCGGTCAGAGGCTGATTGATTTCGTGAGCAAGCGTCGATCCCATTTCGCCCATGGCGGTGAGCCGTGACATGTAGGCGAGTTCGGCCTGCAGCTCTCGCATGCGCAATTCGGTATTCTGCCGGTCCGTGAGGTCGCGAACGAACGCCGTGAAGTAGCGCTCTCCTTCCCATTCCATCTCACCAACCTGTACTTCCATAGGGAAAGTGGTGCCGTTCTTCCTTTGAGCCATCGCGATGCGGCCTGACGTGACGATACGGCGTTCCTCTGGACTGCGATGATGACGAACGAAGTCGTCATGGTGCTCGCGGGCTACACGCGGCATCAGGAATTTGACATTCGTGCCGATCACTTCTTCGGGCCGATACCCAAAGATATGTTCTGCCGTGGCGCTGAACGATCTGACGATGCCCATCTCGTCGGAGACGATCATCGCATCGGGAACCGTCTCGAGAATCGAGCGAAGGTGAGCTTCACTGCGGCTCAGCTTGTCCTTGCTGGACTTCAAGGCAATTTCGGCAAGTTTGCGCGCCGTAATGTCTTGAACCGTGCCGATTTTGCGAACAGCTCTTCCATCCTGGTCCAGGACCGTACGGCCGGTCACTGCAATCCAGCGCTCTTCACCATTGTCGGCGCGGAAAATTCGGAATGTATCGCTGTATGCCAAGGCTCCATCGGTTTCGCCGGTATGGAAAATGTCCTTAAATCTGTCGCAATCATGCGGATGAACCAACTTAAGGATGCAATTCGTGTCAATCCCGGTATGCGGATCGAGGCCCAGGAGGTGATGAGCCTCCGGCGTCCACTGGTGTCGGCCGGTTACGAGGTCGAAGTCCCAAATCCCTAAGCTGGTTGTTTCCACAGCCAGGCGCAGACGCTCCTCGCTCGCCCGCAGTTTTTCTTCGGCGGACCGTCGATCATGAATATCGGCAATCGTGCCGGTCCACTCCTGAACGTCTCCCGCCTCGTCCAAGAGTGGAAGGGCGCGACAGAACACCCATCGATATTCGCCGGCCGGGCCCAGCATTCTGTGAGTAATCCTTGCCGCCTCCTTCCGGATGACGGCCTCCAGCCATGCGGAAGCCGTCTTGTCGCGATCAGCGGGATGGATCAGATCCAGCCAACCGAGCGGGGCTCCTACCATCGGTTCAAGGCCGCAGAACTCACGCCAGCCCCAGCCTTCGATGTACATTCCTTGTGCGTTCGCGCGCCAGACAATGGCTGCGCTGGTTTCGACCAATGCACGGTATCGCTGCTCGCTCATGCGAAAATGCTCGGCCGCAGCTTTTTGCTCATGGATATCCGTCAGCGTGCCGATCCACTGCTGGACGTCCCCATGAAGATCGACCAGCGGTATTCCCGTGACAAGGACCCATCGGTAATCGCCATTGGGAAGCAAAACGCGACACTCGGCCCTCCCGAGTTCTTCCGATCGGATGAGATCCCTCCAAGCTTCCGTGACGCGAACACGGTCGTCGGGATGCACGGCGTCCAACCATCCGTTTCTTTTGAAGTCCTCCGGAGTTTGACCCGTGAACTCCTGCCAACCGGGACTTTCGAGCAGGACACCCTTTGCATCCGCACGCCACACGATGGCCGTGCTGGCCTCGAGCAGCGCACGGTAACGGTCGTTGCCGAGACGCAGATCCTGCTCGGCTTCCCGGCACTGGCTGGCATCTCTTGCAATCGCGAGAAAGGTCTCGAGCTTTTCGTCGCTGTTCAGAATGGGGGTGACTGTGACATCCCACCACTTCGTGGCATCGCAACGAAGCGTATCCTGTGCCTGGAAGCGCTCCGTTTTCCCGGATCTGACGGCCTCAAATGCAGCGTTCACATCCCGCTGGGCGGCGTCGTTCCAGAAATCATGCCAAAGGCAGCCATCGATTCTGGAAAAATCGTCAATCTCCATAGCCTTCTGGCCGCGCTCATTCATGAACAGGAGACGGCCATCCAGATCGAAGACCATGGCACAGCCGTCAAAGCTCGCGAGCAGGCGATCGGCGAATTCCTGACTCGATGAAAGCGCGTGTTCGACTTCGCTGACGGCATTGATATCGACGCTCGTGCCAATCCACCGCTCGACATGCCCTTCACTGTTTCGCAAAGGCTGAACGCGGGAGGAAACCCATCGGTAGCCGCCCGAGTGATGCCTCAAACGATATCTTACCTCTTCGAACCCGGCCGTGGCGGCCCCCTGCAGACGGCTTGCGAGCTCAGCCTCAGCGTGACCGGATACCGGGCTTTCCGGGCGTTCCTGCCTGTGCTGAGAATTCAGCAAGGTAAGCCGTTTGGCCGCGAGTTCGCGGGTCACCAGCCGAGACAGCGCGAGAAGACTTTCTGACTGTTTTCGGCTGAGAGGGCCGGAATGGGAGGCCGTGTCAAGGACGCAAAGAGAGCCCAGCGCAATTCCGTCGTCGCTCCATAGCGGCACGCCAGCATAGAAGCGTGCATGGGGTTCGCCTACGACGAGAGGCTTGGCCTTGAACTCAGGACGTTGAGAGATCTCCTCGACGCTGATCACGTCCGTGCCTTGGAGAGCATGGGCGCATATGGAAGCGTCGATAGGGATTTCGCGCAGGTCGATTCCAGTTGCCGCACTAAACCATTGACATTCTTGCCCAATGAACGTGACGGCTGCCATCGGGCACCCGCAGATCTGTGCGGCCAGTTGCGCAATGTCGGAAAAAGCTGGTTCAGGGCTTGAGGCGCTGATCCCCAATCGGCTGAGGATAGAATCGCGATGAGCACCAAAGGCTGAGAAGAGTCCACCCTTGGACGAATGGTAGGTCATAGATGGGGCCGGCCGAGGAGCGTTATTGTTCTTTTTACACATTGAGCGGTTCGGCCATCAAAGGGAACTGAAAATTTCAATGGGTTCGTCCTTATGGACAAACACGATGCGCTATGTGCCGCAAAGGGGCGATTAACGTCTCTTAAACTTGGTGTGCTCTATGGCGGGGGTTGCCTGCCCGGTTCTCCAGCATCTGGCGCATCGCGCGGTCCGCCGGGACCCGCTAGCGAAAATTGGCCCCGGTTTTCCGCGAGAACGGTGCGCTTTTCCAAGAAGGGAGCATCGGAGGGAGACCCAAAAGGGTCAATCCACTTCCCGCGTCCGATGCTCTAGGATGCGCGAGATTGGAGCAAGGTTGGCGAGCTATGATCAGCTCGCCCAGAAAGGCTTTTGGGGTCGAGGCAGGATAAAGGCGCTGGGCGAATCGGCCCAAAACGGGCGCCGCCAAGCCAGGGCGAACCAAGCGCGCTTGAGCGGCCAAATAGGCAGGATTACGTAGTGATTTATTTCGCATAATCCTTAGTTATGAAACAACATAAATAAAATTGCCGGCCATTATTTTCCTGGTGGTGAGGGGCTTCTTCAGCGAAGGAAAATGTTGAGCCTCAGTGGGTTGGCATTTCAGACGGCAATTTACCCGATTCGGGTTAAGCAGCCATGAGCCGAGGCTGGGCAGGAAACCCAAAACTTAACAGTCATTAACTTTCCGGGTCTTGACTCTCTGTTTCAATACGTATTGCCCGTCAAAACGAATGGGCATAGTTTCCAATCGCCGAACAAAAATATCCGCCGATTGCGGCGAGAAAACGGCAAGACTGACATTGTATTGAGTAAGTATTTCGGAATACAGGCTGGGGGCCTATCATGTATATCGTTGTCGATGATCGACAAATTGTGACGTCTGGGTATGTAGCAAGCTTCAAGCGCGAAGGTGTTTCTTCGATTGGCTTGTACTCGAGCGAATTCAGCGAGTGGTTGGAAACGGCGTCCGATACCGACATGGAAGCAATTCAGGGCTTCGTTCTCGGTACCTTCGAGCAGCGCGCCACTTTCGCAGAGAGCATCCGGCGCCACTCCAAAGCTCCCATTATCGCATTGAGCGACGTTCGCTCCCTCGAGGAGACGCTGGAGCTCTTTACGGCCAAATTCGACGATGTCGTCCGCAAGCCGGTTCACGTGCGTGAAATCCTGGCCCGTTCAGAGGCCGTGTGGCGACGGGTCAATGCGGGCCTTGGAAGGTCGAACCAGAACGATAAGGATCGTCTCAAGGTTTTCTTCGACGGACGCGATCCCGAGATCGATGGAATTCCGCTCGCATTGCCTCGCCGTGAGCGTCATATCCTTGAGTACCTGGTTCGCAAGAAGGGTCATCGCCTGACGAAAAAGCAGATCTTCGACGCGGTCTATGGTCTTTATAGCGACGATGTCGAGGACAGCGTCGTCGAGGGGCATATCAGCAAGCTCCGCAAGAAGCTGCGGCAGCGTCTGGGATACGACCCGATCGACGCAAAGCGCTATATCGGCTATTCCTATACGGGTCCGGTCTCGTAAAAATACGAGCTGCCGCAAGGAACAGCGCTTCCGCCCGTAGTCCCGGTTTTTGAAATTGACGAATGGGCGAGCCGGGTTCACGCGGACCCGGCTTTTCGCGTTGAAGGTTAGCGCATCACGCGGACCCGGCGGGCCGCGCTAGAGCAAGTTGCATTCTGACGGGATCAGAATGCTTGCTCTTTCTCTTTGGCGAAGCATCGTTTTTCGCGAAGAACCGGTTCCCACTTCTTCGCACGATGCTCTAGCGAAAGCCGGCGCCACATTTTCGCAAGATGCGCGAGCGACTGGCAATACTCGCACGGTGATAACGAGGCTTCGGTAAGCCAGCTTGACGCAAGATAGACTGGGTAAGGTCAGAAAAGCTATTCGGAACGTCAAGTTTTCTGTCCATGTCTCGCCCGATTTCCCGCTTCCTGGGGACGCCCACGATCGCTGCCCCGGCTGCCTGCACTCTTGTCGCTGCTGCTCCTTCGCAGGAGGCTCTGAGCGATGTCTCGACATGGCGAAGCATCGATGATCGAGGATCTGCCGCTTCACGACGAGAGATTGCCGCAAGCAGATCTTCGCAGCGTGAAGAGAAAGCTCTCGCCCCGATACCCGATATCGAAGCCACCTAACCCAAGCCTCATGCGAACACGCGGCACCAATTACTCTAACCGAGATGAGACACGGTGATGGACGACCTTCTCCTTGAGTTCCTGACGGAGACCAACGAACACCTCGAAACGGTCGATGTGGAGATGGTCCGTTTCGAGCAGGATCCCAACAATCAGGCCATCCTCAGCAATATCTTTCGACTGGTCCATACCATCAAGGGTACCTGCGGCTTCCTAGGGCTGCCCCGACTCGAGGCTTTGGCCCATGCGGCAGAGACGCTCATGGGTAAGTTCCGCGATGGTATGCCCGTCACGACAAACGCGGTGTCGCTGATCCTGAAGACCCTCGATCGCATCAAGGACATTCTTGGTGAACTGGGGCGCCATGGCATAGAGCCGCAGGGGACGGACGATGATCTGATAGCAACGCTCGACCGCATGGCGAATGCGCCGGATACCGTTCTGGAGTCGGCCGCTTCGCAGGCCACGAAAGAAACTGTGGGAACAGCGGTCTATCAGGTACTGGAGCGCGAACTGAAGCCTGGCGAGGTCTCGCTCGATGAGCTGGAACGCGCTTTCCAGGAGGCGCCGGGTCCCGACACGGGGGGCGCTTCCGGAACGCTCGTCTATCAGGTGTTGGAAAGGGCATTGAAGCCGGGCGAGGTTTCCCTGGACGAGCTGGAACGGGCTTTCCAAGAGGCTCCAGGACCTGAACTGGCGGTTTTAGCCAAGCCACCTGCTCAATTGCCCCCTAAGGCGACTGCGCCGAAGAAAACCTCCAAGAACGACGCCGAGACCGCGGAGCAGGGCGAGGCAGGGGAAGGCATTGCCGGAAAAGTTCAGACGATCCGCGTGAACGTCGATACGCTCGAACACCTGATGACAATGGTGTCCGAGCTGGTATTGACGCGCAACCAATTGCTGGAAATTGCGCGGCGTAGTTCCGAAGATCACGGCTACAAGGTGCCGCTGCAGAGGCTGTCCCAGGTGACGGCCGAGTTGCAGGACGGTGTGATGAAGACGCGCATGCAGCCTATTGGCAATGCCTGGCAGAAGCTGCCGCGTGTCGTGCGCGACCTCTCGAACGAATTGTCCAAGCAGATCGAGCTGATCATGCAGGGAGCCGATACCGAGCTCGACCGTCAGGTCCTGGAGGTCATCCGGGACCCCCTGACCCATATGGTCCGCAATTCGGCGGATCACGGGATCGAGAGTCCTGCCGAGCGTCGTGCGGCCGGAAAGCCGGAGAAGGGCATCATCCGGCTGAACGCCTATCACGAGGGGGGATCGATCACGATCGAGATCGCCGACGATGGCAAAGGTTTGAATCACGCCGCCATTCGTAGAAAGGCCCTCGAGAGAGGGATCGTGAGCGAATCGGAATTGGAGCGGCTGAGCGACGCCCAAGTGGCGAAGTTCATTTTCCACCCCGGCTTCTCGACAGCTGCTGCGGTCACGTCCGTGTCCGGGCGCGGTGTCGGCATGGATGTGGTGAAAACCAACATCGAATTGATCGGCGGAGCTGTCGATATCAGATCGGAGCAGGGACGCGGAACGACGTTTACCATCAAGATCCCCCTCACGCTCGCGATCGTGGCTGCACTGATCGTGTCCTCCAAAGATCAGCGGTTTGCCATTCCGCAGCTTGCGGTCTCGGAACTCGTTCGGGTCTCTCCCGCATCCGAGCACTCGATCGAGCGGATCAATGGTACGCCGATCCTGAGGCTGCGGGAGCGTCTGCTGCCGATCGTTCCTCTGTCAAAGATCATGCTTCTATCAAACGACGAGGAGGTCGATACCGGCTTCGTGGTCGTCACGCAGGTTGCGCAACAGCGCTTCGGTATTCTTGTCGACGGTGTCTTCCATACCGAGGAGATTGTCGTCAAGCCGATGTCTTCCAAGCTGCGGCATATTCAACTCTTCTCGGGAAATACGATCCTGGGTGATGGGGCTGTCGTGTTGATCGTAGATCCAAACGGTCTTGCCCGTATGGTTGGATCGGGAGCGCAGAGCGACGAATTCCAAATGGATGCCACCATCGATCAAACGGTTGTCGCCGTGGTGGAAACGACGAGCCTGCTCGTCTTCCGCGGTGGAGGGGAAAGCCTGAAGGCAGTGCCTTTGTCGCTTGTAACGCGCCTTGAGGAAATCGATGCCTCAACGATCGAATGGGCGAGCGGCCGGCCGGTTGTGCAATACCGTGGGCGCCTCATGCCGATCGTATCGTGTGATGATCAGCTTGAGATCAAAAAGCAGGGAACGCAGTCCCTCCTCGTGTTTTCCGACGGGGAGATTTCCATGGGGCTGGCTGTCGCGGAAATTGTCGATATCGTCGAGGACAAGCTGGAAGTCGAACTCCTCGCCGAGCGATCCGACCTTGTTGGATCTGCAGTCGTGAGGGGACGGACAACGGAGATCGTCAACATTGCGCATTATCTCCCTCTTGTTCTTGAGACTTGGTCGCGCTCCGGGCAAAAGAGCAAAAGCGCGAACTCGTTGCTGCTGGTCGACGGCTCGAACTTCTTCAGGGATATGCTCGTTCCGGTTCTCAGGGCATCGGGGTATCGCGTTCAGACAGCAGCGACGGCTCAGGAGGCTGCGCGCATGCTTGCAAGCGGTATGCAGCCCGACTTCATCGTTGCGGATCTCGAGCTGCCCGGGCATTCCAGCTTTGCATTCATCGCCACCCTGAGAGCCGACGACCAGTATCGCTCGACGCCCATCATTGGCATGACGTTACGGCCAGATCCCCAACTCATCGCCTTGGCTCGCCGGTTCAAGATCACGGATGTCGTGTCGAAGGTGGACCGCCGCGGATTGCTCTCTGCGCTCGCGGAGTTGGGTCAATCTCTTGAGGAGGCTGCATAGCCATGAATACGGTCGCCCCGAATGCACCGAGGAATTTCTCCCGAGAGGCGGAGTTCATCACAGTCACCGTCATGGGGCAGTTGCTTGGCCTCCCCATTAGCCGCGTTCACGATGTTTTTGTTGTCAGCGAAATGACCAAAGTCCCGCTGGCACAGGCGGAGATCGCAGGGCTTCTCAATCTGCGCGGACGTGTCGTTACCGCCGTGTCCTTGCGCAGCCGCCTCGGCCTCCAGGAGGAGGGCGGGGCAGGGCGTCGCATGGCGGTAGGGCTCGAATATCAAGGTGAAGCCTATGGCTTGCTCGTCGACGAAGTCGGGGAAGTCCTTAAGTTGAACCAGGATGAGATTCAGCCGAATCCGGTTCATATGGACCGGCGCTGGGTGAAACTGTCTCAAGGCGTTCATCAGCTTAAAGACATGTTGATGATCGTTCTTGACGTCGATGCAATTCTGTCCTTTGAGGCTGAGCGCGAGGCCGCATAGAGAGCTACGCTCGGACCATTCTCATTCATATAACCAGATAGGATACGCTACTGTGAGCTTAGACCTTTCAACCCCTGTCCTCGTCGTTGACGATTATCAGACCATGGTGCGCATTCTCCGCAATCTGCTGAAGCAGATTGGCTTTACAGATGTCGACGATGCTTCGGATGGACAGGCTGCATTTGAGAAGCTTAAGGCCAAGAAGTACGGTCTTGTGATCTCCGATTGGAACATGGCACCGATGACCGGATATGAGCTTCTTCAGCAGGTGAGAGCCGATGCGGAGTTGAATGCGCTGCCTTTCATTATGGTGACGGCCGAGGCAAAGACCGAGAACGTGGTTGCAGCCAAAAAGGCGGGAGTTAACAACTATATCGTTAAGCCTTTTAACGCCGAGACGCTTCGTTCGAAAATTAGCGCCGTCATTGGCGCATAATGAGATGTGATACGCATCATGAACCCACGTAAGAGCTATCGCATTGAGGCAAACATGACCTCTGCTCCCCCGGATGAGGAAGCTCTCGATCGTCATGCCGAGATTATGGACCTGCTTGGATCCATAAAGGAGGCGATTGTTCCGGCCCGGGAGCTGTCCGCATCTCTTGTTGAGGAGCATCGGAGGGACATGCAGGAGGCGATGCGCCTCAAGGTCGAACTGGATTCGATCTACGAGGCGATCGAGCGCACGAAGCGGGAGATCGCAACGCTCCGCTATGCCGGTTCTCAGGGCCAGGAGATCAACCGGGTCACGGACGAGCTCGGAGCCATCGTACTTGGCACAGAGACCGCGACCAACGCGATCCTTGCTGCCGCGGAGCGGATCGACGAGTTATCGGGTAATCTCGCGGCTCGTTTGTCAGGTGGTGATCAGGAGATCGCCCGCGAGATTTCCGATCAGGTCATCAGCATCTTCGAGGCCTGCAACTTCCAGGACATTACCGGCCAGCGAATCGGCAAGGTCGTCGGTGCCATGAAATTCGTGGAAGAGCGCGTTCACGAGATGATTGAAATCTGGGGAGGCCTCGAAAGCTTCAAGGATGTTGAAACTTTGGAACAGGCACGCGACGGTGATGACGCCCTGTTGAATGGACCGGCCTTGGCTACTGACAAGGGGATCACTTCGCAGGACGCAATCGACGCTTTGTTCGGGTGAGTGACACCTCCAGCATCGGGCGTGACACCGAACCCACATCCGATGCTGTTAGTCTATGGTGTCAAGCCTCTCTTCACGCGAAACCGGTTTCCGCTTCCCGCGTCGATGCTCCACGCCTTGAATGGCGCATCGTTCGGAGTGGACCCAAAGGGCCGCGTCAGCGAATACCGGATCCACTTTTCGCTAGAGCATCGGACGCAAAAGTGGGAACCGGTTTTGCGTGAAAAGATGCTCAAGACCATAGACTTATAGCGTCGGACGTGAGTTCGATTTCACGCCCGACGCTGTAGCGCGGCCCGCTGGGTCCGCACGATGCTCTAGATGATGGATGCCCGATCCGATTGGGCGTCCACAATTTGCAAGTTTGCATTTTGTTCGTCAGGCGCTTTCGCCTGGAAGGTGAGCGAGAAGGGTCTTGATTCTGTCCGTTTCCAGCAATCTTGAGAGACTATCCGCGGCCTGATCGCTGGTCGTGAGGAGAACGCCGCCGCAAACGGTGCCCTGGCCGGAAAATCTGTAGCGAAAAACATTGGCGGGCTGTAAGCCGCCCGAGGGGCGAGCCACAAATCCTTGAGCCAATGCCGGCACGTCGTTGCGCCCGATTTCAATCCCTATGCCGCTGAACTGGCCCGTTCTCCGATAGGGAATGATTCTGAGCTTCTCGTTCTTCCGGTAGGCAGCCCCCATTCCTGCATTCGCAATGGCCACGACGATAGCAGGATCGAAATGGAGAAGTCCCTCGAACGAGATCGGACCCGACTGCACCGCAAAGTGATCGAGGACCGCGATTGCATCGAGCCTGTCCAGAGTGATGAAGACGCGATGATGCTCATAGAGCGGTCCGTACACCGTGCTGCGGAGATGGAAGATGCTTGCGCCGTCAAGTTCCTCAACGGCTTCGATCCAGGCAAGCCCGGCAAGTTGCTCTCGTCCATCGGGAAGGGCAACGTTATGAGCTCTTGATGCAGTGAGGTACTGACGCGGGGTGCCAGTTTCGTGAAGTGTGGAACCACGGGGGTCGACGATCCAAGGTGACCCGCCTGTCGAGTAGACGAACGACGTGCAGTCATGATGGCCGCGTTCAGTGAAGCGGCCGGCTAAAGAGGTGCAGAAGTAGCTCCACCGAGCGTCATGGTCATAATGCCGTGCAGCGATCAGGCCGTCTTGCGTGGAGGCGAAAACCTTTTTCCCGATCGGATAGGAAAGCTCGGTCGCGAGTGCGGGATCCGAGAGCAGGCTGGTGCCGTAACCTGAAAGAAGGCGTCGTAACCAGGACGCATGATGGAAGCCGTGAGGTGCATCTCCGAAGGGAGGCAGAGAACCCGACGGGTCCGTCACGGCCACCAATGTTTGAAGGCCTTTCCGAAGTCGATCGGTCAGATCATGGCGAAAATCACGTGCCTCAGGCACCTCTCCAAGATGGCGGGCCAGAATGAGACCCAAAGAGACCAGCTCGAGTTGGAAGTGAGGGGACTGCTCAGTGAAAGTGCCATTCTCATCGATTAACTGTTTGAAGCCATCACTGAGATGGACCAGGGCGAGCGAGTTCCAGTACCCTGCGAGCGGTAGGCGCGAGAAAGCACGCGACAAGGCCAGAAGAGCACATGCGGCACGAAGATGAACGGTGGAATGCGAAAAGACATTCTGACCAAGGACCTCTGCCAAAGCGACTGCATGGCGCACGGTTTCGGCAAGAACGGTCAGATGGTTTCCGGCGGTTGTCGATTGCGGCGCGTTGGCAATCGACGAGAGGAGGAAAAGCAATGTTTCGGCGCGAGCCGATAAGGCTTGAGGATGCGCACTGATCGGATCGCTCGGATGACCCCAAGGGTTGGTGCGCGACCAGGATGCCGCCAGATCGATGGCACGTGCGAGTCCTGTAGAGGCTCTATTCTCGGACAGCTTGCGAAGCCATGTGAGAGAATGGAACTCGATCCGCCAAGCGGGGGATTGAAAAGGATCTTCCGACCATTGCGGCTCGTCGGGAAGAGGCCAAGACGGAAAGCTGCCGAGTGCGAGGCCGTTTTCCGTGATGGCAGCTTTCTTGCCGTGTTGCACCGCAGCGAGTTTGTCATGGAAAGTGAATGCGGTTGCCAGGGACTCTGCAGTCGTGAGCCCGCCCAGCTGAGCGCCGTCACGCATTTGCCTGCCTAACGACGTGGTGCTGCCGAGCTTCTCCATGATCCGCTTGAAGAAAGCTGGAGCACTCGATTGGTCGTCGCCCGAGTTCGCCTCCAAAGTCAGATCGTCTTCGAGTGAAACTTCGAGAGGAGTGACCAGTTCGACCCGCGTTTCGGCGTGCCATGTTCGAAAGCCGATCTCGACCCGCGTGGCCTCTGCCGGTGGGGTAAGGTCCAGCGTGAAGCGCCGCGCCTGCCGGTGCACTGGAATATCGACGAAGGCACCGACTTCCGGAGCAACTGGTAGTTCCGGATAGGGGGGAGGCAGCTCTTCTCCCTTTGCATTGCGATAGACGATGCGAGCCAGCACCCCCTCGGGGGCAAGGCTTTCATTGATGATCTGCCCGCGGATCAACAGGCAGCGCCCTGGGAGTACTGCAAATCTGAGCCAGGTCGGTGCAGAGTCGAGAACGCGCCATGTCCGGCGAGGGTTCAGGGGCCGGATCGCGCCGATACCGCTCGCTTGTTCAATCCCTTCGAGAGATGCTTCTCCCGCGGTTCTCGGAGCCTTGCCCTGAAGCAGCCTCGGTTCACTGATCGTAAAGGGGTGGGAGTTTCGCCAACTGCGAATGCTGACCGTCAGCCTCCTTGTCGGCGAGGGAACAAAAAATCCGAAGGATATCCTGCAAGACGTCACGTTTCGGTCGTAGTACCCGGCAATACCGACATACCAGCTGTGAGGATCGACTTGGGTTCTGGCCAGCCCCGGAACATACGCAAAGTCGATGCTCGACCCGTCTTCCGTTAGAAAGTCGAGGCCGACGACAGCGAAATCGTGGGCGGCAGAGTTCTCTTCCTGGGGGTGCCAGGCCAGCCGAAAGTCGACTTCGCACCATGTGTCCGCCTCTACGCCATCGAAATTCAAGACGGCGCGAGACCATCGATTATTGTTCGAGATGATATACTGGTTCGTTTCCGCGTCGTGTGCCTCTCCGTCGCGCTGGCTGCTTTGGATCGGAAGAAAGATAATGGGAGAGGGCATTGGGTACGCTTTGCGATCAAGGCTGCTCTGGAGGCTACGGGTTCGGTCAACAAGGTGCCATGCAACAGGCAGCGCGTCAGAGGCTTACGTTCTTCTAAAGAATGACATTAGTTGATGGTGACGGCCTCGACGAAGAGGGCCATTCGGATCAACTCGGAAAGGCTTCGTGCCTCCATCTTGGCCATGACATTCGAGCGGTGAATCTCGACGGTCCGGATGCTGATGTTGAGCTCATGGGCGATGGCCTTGTTCGCCTTTCCTTCCACCAAGCAGTCCAGAACCTGACGCTCGCGCTGAGAAAGGGACTGAAGTCGGGCTTGGGTCTTGAGCAATTCCTGGCTTCTCCGGACGCTCTTTTCGTCACACACAAGTGCAAACCGAACGACCTCCAGGAAGCGGTCTTCACGGAAAGGTTTCTCGAGAAAGTCGATGGCTCCAGCCTTCATGGCCTCAACCGCAAGTGGGATGTCGGCATGCCCTGTCATGACGATGATGGGCACGTTGAAACCTCTCTCATTAAGGCGCCGGATGAACTCCAGACCGTCGATCCCAGGCATGCGGACATCTGTAACGATGCAACAGCGGCCCGGATCAGGGACTTCCCTGAGGAAAGAGTTGGCCGACTCGTACAAGCGAACGTTAAGACCGGCGGATACCAGCAGGAAGGAGAGCGCTTTGCGCACTCCAACGTCATCGTCCACCACATATACGACCGCCCCGCTCGACATTGGGCTTACTCTCCTATTTCTGCCAAGGGAAGGGCAAGGCGCGCCTCGAGCGAACCCCAAAGCGGAAGCGATCGTCTGCCATATGCCCCCGAGCCGCCAGACAGTTTGATGCCGATACTCACGATACACTTGTGCTCGTAACCGTCTCCAGGCGCTTCTTCAAGACCCTGATAAGCGTAGCTGAACATCGAAATCTGCTTGGCCCCGATCCGCGGTCCCGGCGGTCCTAAGACTTGGCGATGAGGATCGCTCAGAGCTGTTCCGTACTGAAATTCCATTCATCACCAGATGCGGTCTTTATAACGCTATATCGTCAAAGCGTTGTTCCCTTTTGCGGACATGAGAGACGGCTGCGAGATGCCCACTGAGGACATAAGGGGCCATCGGAGCGTCTGGGCACGGGCAACAAGTCAGCCCCATGCAAGGTTGCTTGGGTAAATGCACATTTACCCTGATGGCTTGGAGATCTCCGTGACGTCACCTGTCTATCTGTTCGATCTGGCATCGCGGCAGGCGCAATGGCTCGCAGCGCGGCAGACCACGATCTCAGGAAACATCGCGAACGCGAACACACCGGGCTATCGCGCGAGGGACGTCGAGCCCTTTGTCGATATTCTGGACAAAACCAAATTGGCTATGGCTGCGACGAACAACGGGCATATTGGCTTCGATGCGTCCCGACCGGACGCCATGAAGGTAAAGAAGGCCGATACCTGGGATACCGTCTACTCACGCAACTCCGTCAGCATGGAGCAAGAGTTGATCAAGGCCGGGGAAGTCGATCGGCAGCACTCTTTGAACACCAGTATTATCAAAGCATTCCATCGGATGCTGCTGTCGACGGTGAGAACTTGATGACGATTGATCCTCTTGTCGCATCTACGAAACTTTCCAGCGCGGGGCTTGAGGCGCAATCGGCGCGTCTGCGCGTGATTTCCGAAAACGTTGCGAACGCCCAGTCCACGGGACGTACGCCCGGATCCGACCCCTACGCTCGAAAGACGATTACATTCAAATCGGCACTCGACCGGGCGTTAGGGGCTTCATCCGTTTCCGTGAAGGACGTCGGAAGAGACGATACGCCATTCCCGGTCGAGTACGATCCCGGCAATCCTGCTGCGGATGCAAACGGAATGGTGAAAAAGCCAAACGTCAACATGCTGATCGAGATGGCCGACATGCGCGAAGCCAACCGGTCGTACCAGGCTAACCTGCAAATGATGAAGCAGGCCCGTGCGATGATTTCCGCAACCATCGACCTAATGAGAGGCTGATATGATCAGTGCAGCATCCTCGATCACGTCCCTGATCGATCATTCATCCGCGGTAAGCTCCGTATCGACGGCTACCGTCAGGCCGGTTGCCACCGCACCTTCGAGCGGGGTCGGGCAGGTCAGCTTTCTTGACACCATGGCTCAGGTCGCCTCAACGGCAATCGATACTTTGAAATCGGGCGAGGCGTCTTCCATTTCGGGTATCCAGGGCAAGGCTTCGGTGCAGCAGGTGGCGGAAGCCGTGATGGCTGCCGAGCAGACACTCCAGACGGCAATCGCGATCCGCGACAAGGTTGTCGCGGCCTATCAAGAAATCGCCCGGATGGCGATCTAAGGAGATGACAATGAGAGCGCTTGCCATTGCTGCGACGGGCATGAATGCTCAGCAGCTCAACGTCGAGGTCATCGCGAACAACATCTCGAACGTGAACACGACGGCGTTCAAGACCGCCCGCGCCGAATTCACGGACCTGCTGTATCAAGCCGAGCGCGCGCAGGCAGTCCCGACGCAGACAGGGGCGAGCCCGGTCCCAGAGGGTGCAATGCTAGGCCTCGGTGTGCGTGCCGCGGCAATTCGCAATCTGCACAGGCAAGGGTCTCTCACGAATACGTCGAACCAGTTCGACCTTGCCTTGAATGGAAGGGGTTGGTTCCAGGTGGATTCGCCCAATGGCGAAACCGTCTATACGCGGGCTGGCGCCTTCAACAAGGATGCCAACGGCCAGCTTGTCACGCTTGACGGTTACACGCTCAATCCGCCGATCATCGTTCCTCAGAACGCCATCGACGTGACGATCAACGAGTCGGGTGAGGTCTTCGCCAAGATCGACGGGCAAACAAACCCACAGAACATCGGACAGTTGACGCTTGCGAACTTCACCAATGATGCAGGCCTCGAGCCTCTCGGAGGTAATTATTACCGGGAAACGATTGCATCCGGAGCGCCTACAGTTGGAGTCCCGTCTGATCCCGGCTACGGCAAAATTCATCAAGGCTATCTTGAGGCTTCGAACGTCGACGCCATCAAGGAAATTACCAACCTCATCACGGCTCAGCGTGCATTCGAGATGAACTCCAAGGTCATTCAGGCAGCGGATGACATGGCTGGGACAGTCTCGAAGGGTATTCGCTGAGCGAACTGATGCCGGGTGATCTTATGAGACGTTTACTTCGCTTCGCAGCATTTGCGGCTACGGTTGCCATCATAATTCAACCAGCACTCGGCGAGGAGCGCGTGCTCCCAGTTCCGGCCGTCACGATCTATCCTGGCGACACGATCAGCGAATCGATGCTCAAGGACAGGGCGTTCCCTGAGAACTACCGTTTCCGGACGGCCGTCGTGGAGTCGCCGCGCGTCCTGGCCGGTAAAATGGCCCGCCGGACATTGCTGCCGGGAGAGCCGATTCCCATGAATGCCGTTGACGATCCGAAACTCGTCACGCGCGGAGTTCAGACGGCCATCTTGTTCGAAGAGGGTGGCTTGTCGATCATCGGCATTGGGATTCCATTGCAGTCGGGCACCTTGGGTGAGACGATTCAGGTGAAGAACGTCGATAGTGGCCGGATCATTACGGGACGCGTTCAATCCGACGGCAGGATCAGGATCGGCATCCAATGATTATCCGAGCTATTCTGCTTGTTCTGGGCATTCTCGTTGCATCCCAGGCCGCGGCGGCCACGCGCATCAAGGACGTAGCCAATGTCCAGGGCGTCCGTGACAATCAGCTGATCGGCTATGGCCTGGTCATGGGACTCCAGGGCACGGGCGATACGCTTCGTAACTCCCAGTTTACCGAGCAAGCTCTGCAGTCGATGTTGGACCGCATGGGGGTGAATGTCAGAGACGTCAATCTGAGAACCAGAAACGTTGCGGCGGTTATCGTAACGGCTGATCTTCCCCCCTTCGTAGGGCCTGGATCGCGGATAGACGTAACAGTCACCTCCATGGGCGATGCATCGTCCCTGAAGGGTGGCACTCTGATGTTGACGGCCCTTCAGGGGGGCGACGGTCAGATCTATGCCGTGGCTCAGGGCGCCATCGTGGTATCTGGCTTTTCGGCGCAAGGACAGGCGGAAACGCTGACGTCCGGCGTTGCGACGTCCGGCCGTATCGCGAACGGCGCCCTGGTTGAACGAGAGGTCTGGGGAGGGTTCGATGCCGTCGGGACGCTCGCCTTCGAGCTCAAGAACCCGGATTACAAGACGGCCACTCTGGTCACTGACGCGATCAATCAATATGCGCAGCACCGGTTCGGGATTCGCGTCGCTGCTCCGAAGGATTTTCGCACCGTCGTTCTTCAGAGGCCGAAGAATATCGCGGCAACCCGATTCATCGCCGAACTGGGTGATATCGAGATCCAGCCGGACACGCCGGCCCGTATCGTGGTGGATCAGAGGACCGGAACGGTCGTTATCGGCAAGAATGTGCAGATTTCAACCGTTGCCATTACTCACGGTGCCCTGACGATCCGCGTCACGGAGATGCCGGAGGTTTCCCAGCCTGATCCCTTATCATTCGGTCAGACGGTGGTTGTGCCGCGAACACAGATCTCTGCTGCAGAGGAGCGGGTGCCGCTTGCGATCGTCAGAGGTTCCGATCTGCAAACTTTGGTCAAAGGCCTGAATCAGATGGGACTTAAACCTTCCGATGTCATCGCGATATTGCAGGCGGTAAAGACCGCAGGAGCCCTCCAAGCAGAACTGGTGGTCCAATGATGAAGCACAAAGCTTTGACAATGGCACAGGTGCTCGCAGTTGGAGCGATGGTCGCGTCTGGCACGCCCGGATTTGCCTTTGCCGAGGAAAAGACGGCCGATGTCAAGAGCAACAACTATTGCGCAAATATTGCCGATGCAGCTGCAGATGCTCGCTTTGCTCTCCAGAAAGCGGAACTCGCCAGTATGGAGAAGGAAATTGAGGGAAGGCTCAAAATCCTTGAGGCCAAACGTGCCGAATACGAGGAGTGGCTTCGCCGCCGCAATGAGGTTCTGAAGAGGGCCGACGAAACGGTCGTGGCAATCTATTCACGCATGCGACCGGATGCGGCCGCGCTGCAATTGATCAACATGGAAGAAGAGATTGCGGCGGCGGTCGTCGCCCGGCTCAACCCTCGAACGGCAAGCGCCATTCTGAATGAAATGGAGCCGGCGCGTGCAGCTCAGCTGGCCAATATCATCACAGACGCTCCTAAACGAGTTGCGAGCAACGGGAGGAAAGATTGAGATTTGTCATTGCTATTGGCAGCCTCTGCCTTCTCGCAGCTTGTGCAACCCGTCCCGAGGACCTCGGTCGAGAGCCGACGATGTCGCCTGTCGGAGCAGGCATAGCGGTGGAGCGGGAGCCGCTTCCCGGAGTGTTCAGGAGCACGGCCAGTGCGGCGCCCAACTCCACCTGGAGCAACATTAGCGCCGATCTGTTCACCAGTCCCCGCGCACGGCAGGTCGGCGATATTGTCACGGTCAATATCCAGATCGACGATAAGGCCCAGTTCGACAATGCAAGCGACCGATCCCGTTCATCGTCGATCGACGCCGGACTTAGCTATGGATTTGCCTTCAAGGGCTGGCAAGCCGACGGAAAGGGCGATGTGGGGCTGGATTCTTCCTCGTCGTCAAAGGGGCAGGGTACGATCGACCGCTCCGAGAAGCTGCGCCTCTCCGTTGCCGCCATTGTGACGGAGGTCCTCCCCAACGGAAACGTCATCATCAGCGGCTCCCAGGAGGTCCGGGTCAACTATGAGGTGCGAATATTGAACATCGCTGGTATCGTTCGCCCGCGCGATATCTCGCCGAGAAATACAATCAGTTACGACAAGATTGCCGAGGCGCGTGTTTCGTACGGCGGCCGTGGACGGATCATGGAAGTGCAACAGCCTGCCTACGGACAGCAGATCTATGATGCCGTGGTTCCGTTCTGAGCAGGTCGATAGGAATATCCCATGGCAGAGAACCTCGCGTTGCCTCCACCATCTCGTCAGACGTCAGAAAAGGAAGGCATCAAAAGCCTCCTTCTGACGCTTGCTCTGCTGACGCTTCTGTCTGCTCTCGTGGGCGGCGGCTTTGGGTTGTCTATCGTTACGAATATCGAAAAGAGGATCGAGGAGAAATACTCATCGCAGGTTGGGCAAGTGGGGGAGAAAAGTCCGTACTCTGGCGATATCACCGTTAAGAAGCTGGCCCCCGTTGTCGCCAATCTTGCTGCTTCCGAAACGGATTGGATCCGCCTCGAGGCGTCCGTCGTCTACAAAGCTGGCTTTGAGTTCAATCCCGATCTTGTCGCAGCTGAGGCCCGACAGGATATCCTCGCATATCTGAGGACCGTTACGCTGGCTCAGATCCAGGGAGCAAGCGGGCTCCTTCATGTGAGAGAGGATCTCAACGAACGTGTTAAACTCAGATCGAAAGGGATGATTCAGGAACTCGTTCTCGAGACCCTCGTCGTACAGTAATCGGACGACCCTCATTCATATAAATATTGTGGAGGCGCCTCATCCGGAGGTGTCTTCGTGGCGAAAGCACTCATTCATGAGAATTCGGCTTGTTTTCACGAGTTTGTTCCTTCTTCTCCTGACGGGAGCTGGCGCGTATGCTCAGGTTCCGAGTCTCGAGAACCTCCTCCCACCCGGCGATGGAGCGGCAAGCGGACGAATCATTCAAATCGTCGTCCTGCTGACGGTACTTTCTCTCGCACCGGGCCTTCTCATCATGGTGACGAGCTTCACCCGCTTTGTCGTCGCGTTTTCCTTTCTGCGCTCCGGCTTGGGACTGCAAAGCACCCCGGCTAACATCTTCTTGATCAGTCTCTCTCTTTTCATGACATTCTTCGTTATGGGCCCGACTTTCGACAAGGCATGGAACGAGGGTGTCCGACCTCTGACGGAGAACAGAATTACAGAGGCTGAGGCCTTTACCAGGACGGCCGATCCATTCCGAGAGTTCATGCTCGTCCATGTTCGTCCAAAAGACCTCCAGACGTTCATCGATCTGGCATCCGCCAACTATCCCGCGGCCGGGGAGGGGGAAAAGATCGATATGCGCATCCTTATCCCCGCATTCATGATTTCAGAGCTAAGGAGAGGCTTCGAGATCGGCTTCCTGATTGCTCTTCCCTTTCTGGTCATCGACATGATCGTGGCGACGCTTGTGATGTCCATGGGCATGATGATGATGCCGCCGACGGTCCTGGCTCTTCCCTTCAAGATCCTCTTTTTCGTGCTTATCGACGGTTGGAACATTCTCGTCAGCGGATTGGTCCGGTCCTATTTTTGAAACTCCCGAGCAAGGGCAGCAATCCTCGCACAAGGTTAGTGGCGCAAGAAGAAATCTCGATTGGCCTTATCATTGCCGAGATTTTCGATGCCCGGTCGCCAGCATGCCGAAAGATTGTGGACTAGTCTGATGCAGCTTGGGGCCCGCCGATTGGCGGCCCTGGCGGCAATCGGCCTTGTGGTGTTCTTTGCCGTTGGCATCGGTGCCTACTATCTCAGCCGCCCGGCCCAGGAGACGCTCTACACCGGCCTTGACCGCGAGGATGTCGGCCGAATGGGGGCAGTCCTCAAGGACGCGGGAATTGCGTTCGACGTCAGCTCCGATGGAACGGCGCTTCTCGTAAGCTACGGCAATACGGCTCAGGCCCGAATGTTGCTCGCCGAAAAGGGGCTGCCTCACAGCACGAAGTCCGGCTATGAGCTGTTTAACGATCTCGGGTCCCTGGGCCTGACCTCCTTCATGCAGGAGGTCACCAAGGTGCGTGCCCTCGAAGGGGAACTGGCTCGTACCATTCAGGGGATGAAGGGCATCAAGGCTGCCCGCGTTCACATCGTGCTGCCGGAACGGGGTTCATTCCGGCGAGAACAGCAACCTCCGTCAGCTTCCGTAGTGATCCGAACGTCGCCTTCCGACGATACGTCCTCAGCGCAGGCGATCCGTCATCTCGTGGCTGCGGCCATTCCCGGTATGGCCGTCGACAAAGTGACGGTCATGAATACCGAGGGAACCCTGCTGGCGTCGGGAGACGAAGCCGCCAATGCATCGTCAGGCAAGCTGGCCAATCTTGAGAAAACCGTTGGGCTTGAGATTCAGGACAGTATCCGGAGGACCCTATCACCCTATCTCGGCGTCGGAAACTTCGAGATCAGCGTCGCCGCGCGTCTTAACACGGATAAGGTGAGCACCAACGAAACGATCTTCAATCCGGATTCCAAGGTTGAGCGCTCGACACGAACCGTGCGCGAAACTGAAGTTTCCCAGAATAAATCCGGCCAGCGGCCCACGACCGTTCAGCAGAACCTTCCGGAGGAGAACGTTCGCGGAGACTCGAACGACAGCTCAAGCGAGGACAACCAGCGTCGGGAAGAGCTGACCAACTACGAGATCTCTTCCAAGACGATTCAAACCGTTAGCGATGGCTATTCCATCAGGAACCTCTCGGTTGCGGTATTGGTCAACAAGTCGCGCATTGCATCCCTGCTTGGCGAAGGGGCAAGCTCGGGTGAGATCGAGGCAAAGGTCTCAGAAATCGAGCAACTGGTATCTTCTGCGGCTGGGTTCAACAAAGATCGTGGA
This sequence comes from Microvirga sp. TS319, assembly GCF_041276405.1. Classification (NCBI taxonomy): domain Bacteria; kingdom Pseudomonadati; phylum Pseudomonadota; class Alphaproteobacteria; order Hyphomicrobiales; family Methylobacteriaceae; genus Microvirga; species Microvirga sp. TS319. Next base: position 896,071 of record NZ_JBGGGT010000002.1, read on the forward strand.
GACCAGATCAAGGTCGCTGCCGTAAGTTTCGTCGACGATAGCGGAGTGATGCAACCTGTCCCTGGGCCGTCGGTAGCCGAAATCCTGATGCGCCAATTCGGAACGGTTGTGAACGCTCTGACGGTGCTCGCTCTCTGTGCGATGCTGATCTGGTTCGGATTGCGTCCCGCCGTTCGTATGCTCATCGCCCGGCACCAGGCCGACATAGAGATTCAGCGCGAGCAGATGGCTGCATTGGCGGCAGTCGAGGCCGCGAAGGAGCTCCAGATCGCTGAACAGGAAGGGGAGATGCAGCAGCATGCTCTTGAGGATAATTCCAACCAGCCATTGATCGAAATGCCCCGGACGCCGCAGCGGAAGCTGGAACAGATTGTCGAGCTTAGCGAAGAGCAAGCCGCTGCCGTTCTGAAACAATGGCTCCGGCAAGAGGCCGCATAATGTCAGGGTCCATTGCAAGCCTTATCAGCGATTTTTCCAGCCCTGCCGCGACCGATGGAATGGGGATTGGTATCCTGCGCCGGGTGCGGCAGGCTCCCGAGTCGGAGACGGCTCCGGTTCAGCCGGTTGTTGATCGTCAGGCAGAACTGCTCAAATCCCTCGAGCTCCGGGTGCGGGCGGAAGAGCAGGAAGCTGCCCGCACGCAGCTTGAGCAGGTCCTGAAGTCGGAGCAGGAGCGCCACCGTGAGGAGCTGGCCACTCAACGGGAGATCTGGATCGAGCAGGAGGCGCGACAACTATCGATGCAGATCGTGACCGCGATCGGCAATCTTGAGGGCGCCCTGGCCGAGAAGGCGGCCAGAATCTTGTCGTCCGTCATTCCGGAAGCACTCCGGCACAGCGCTATCAGCGAGTTCACGGAAGCGCTTCGCACGATACTCTCAGGAGAGTCCGGCCCGCTCGTGAGAGTAACGGGACCGGCAGATATTCTGACGGCAATCGAGGCCTGCATCGTGCCCCGCGATGGTGTTGTCGAGTTCATTCCGACCGATGCCGTCGAGGTGATCCTCGTTGCGGGTGACACAATCGTACAGACACAGTTCAGCGGTTGGTCCGATCGGCTGCAGAGTGCTCTAAAGGCAATGTCGCCATGCTGAATACAGGCAAGCAGGAAATCATCATCGTTCGCCGCAGTGACGATGACGACGGCGCTGTCAAGGGCGGCGCATGGAAAATCGCTCATGCCGACTTCATGACAGCCATGATGGCATTCTTCCTGATCATGTGGCTCATCGGGGTCTCGGATCAGGACACGAAGACCGGTGTGGCAAATTACTTCAATCCCGTTCAGTTGGCCGACTCGACTTCGAACAAGAAAGGGCTGGACGATCCCCAGAATGTTCCTCCCGAACGCGAGACCGAGAACAACAAGAAAGGAAGGGAAAAAGGAAGCGGCTCAGGCACGGGGGGGAAATCCGAACAATTGCAGAAGCCTCGTTTTAAGGAGGGGGCACTGTTTCAGGACCCCTACGCCGTGCTCGCAAAGATTGCCGAGGATATCGAGCCGAACCCCCACGATACTCTCGGCGCGGACGTGACGCCCGGTGAGAGCGACGTTCCGGGATTGAGCAGCGGGGAGGTTTTCAGAGACCCTTTCGACCCGCTCTACTGGCAGGTCGCTCCTGTCGAGGACTTGAAGACGGAAACTCCGCCTAAGCCGCGAACGGCAAGTCCGCCTCCAAAGGCCGAGATTGACGTCCTGGCTCCATCCAATCCGAAGCAGACCGTCGTGGAGCATTCCGCCTCGGGGTTGGCGAAGGCTGCATCGACCCAGGCTAAGCCGCCGGTTGAAGCGCAATCCTCCGTCGATGAAGGAGGAGGCAACGCGAGCCTGGAGGATGCCGCTGATCGGAAAGCCGCAGAACTCAAGAAGGAAATCATGAACGCGGTTCAGCCTGGATCAGATGCGGCACCCAAGCCTCACATCGAAGTGCGGCGGACAGGTGCGGGCACTATGATCAGTTTGACGGACGATTTCGACTTCTCGATGTTTGCGGTTGGCTCCGCCGAGCCCCATGCCAAGGTCGTCCAGGCCATGGCGAAGATTGCAGCAATCCTGCAGTCCCGTCCTGGAAAGATCGTCATTCGAGGGCACACGGACAGCCGGCCTTTCAGGTCTGCGAACTACGACAACTGGCGCTTGTCTCAAGCGCGAGCGCAAATGGCATTGTATATGCTTGTACGTGGCGGATTGGACGAGAACCGAATCGTGCGGGTCGAAGGCCATGCTGATCGTGATCCGAAGATTCCGTCGGATCCGAAGGCTGACCAGAACCGGCGGGTCGAAATATTGCTTCAGGAGTGATGACGGTGAACGGTCGACGCCAGGCTGCTCTTATGTTTGCTCTATTGAGCGCATCCGGTTCTGCCCTCGCCGAAGTCAAGCCGGACAGCGAGGCCAGTCCACCGATCGTAGAGGAGCAAGGGCAGAAGGAGGGCGTTTCGCCGCCCGTGCAGATGGTCCGAACCTTGCAGCTGATGCAGGATCAAATTGCCCTGGGTTCGACAGAGGCCCATACGGGGCAACGAGGCCTGCTGACGATTCTGGACAGCCGATTCATGGCGATGGAGCCTGACGTCTGGATGGATCGCAAGAATATCCATGCTGCTATCGCCTTGACACTGAGCGGCGGCAAGCCGCAGATCCTCAGGAAGCTCTTGGAGATGGGTGACCCCGCTCTACCTCTGGAGCATCGTACTTTGGTCGAGGGCGCTTTGGCCTATGTCGAGGGCCGGGAGGAGGAGGCGAAGGGTAAGCTGATGGCCGTGGACTTGCGGTCGCTGCCGCCGATGCTTGGCGCCCAGATCGCTCTGGTTCAATCGGCCCTTCTCGTTCGATCCGACGTGAAAAAATCCAGCGATCTCCTGGATTTCGTCAGGCTGCAAGCTCCGGGTACGCTTCTCGAAGAGGGGGCATTGCGGCGCCAGGTCTTCGTCGCCAGCCAGATGGGAGAGATGACGAAGTTTCTCGCGCTCACAGCAGACTATTTGCGTCGCTACCGTCATTCGGTTTACGCGGGGAACTTCAGGCAGCGTTTGGCCGCAGCTTTGACGAGAATCGACTTTGGAAAGGATCCGGCACTTTTCGCCAATGTCGTGAAAGTGCTGGAGGATCTGGAGCTGGAGCCGAGGCTAGATCTTTACCTCCTGGCTGCTCGCTCGTCTGTCGATCAGGGATTTACGGAATCCGCTCGCATGCTGGCCGACAAGGCGCGGGATCTGTCGGAGGGTGATGTCGTCCGCTCTACGAGGGCAAAACTTTATCGTGCGGCAGCCTTGATCGTACGCCCGGAGAGCATCGGTTCAGCCGTGGCGGATCTGAAGAGTATCGATAAATCCCTTCTTCCGGAACGAGACGCCACTATCCTTGCGACAGCCTTGTCGATAGCCGGGCAAATACGGCAACCCCCCGCTGGCGACACGGTCGGGCCCCGGAACGCAGCGGGTCCGATAACGGCTCAGGCCGACGCCGCTGCTCCAAAGACTGCGACGGCGGAGCAAGCGCCAGAACAGCCAGCGGCGTTATCAAAGGCGCGCAACATTTTGAGCCGCATCGATAAACTGATCAAGAACCAGGCGTCGACCGTTCAATGAACCCGTTTGACACTCTGTCCCGAAATCTCCCCCGGCCGGTCGATGCGCAATCCGCGCGGGAACCCGCTGTAGCTGCCGAGGGATCGAATGGGAAATCTGCATCCTCTGATGCGGACAGCTTCAGTACCTTCCTCCAGGGACTGTCCGATCGTCCGCAACGAGGTGCAGCGACCTCCCAGCCGGGCGACGGAACGGGTGCGCCTGAGCCGGCCGCTCAAGATAACACCGGTGAAGTCGGTGGATTCGACATTGCGAATTCGGTCCTGACTCTTCTGCAGGGAATTCTTCCGCCGGTATCCGGACAGCAGGTGAGTGCCGCAAGATCCGATGCAAATGGGCAGCAGAATGACCCCTCGGCATCACTTTCATTGGGGGGGATCCTGCAGTCGCCCGATGAAAACGGTGTTCCATCCCTGACAGAAGCTCCAAAGCTGATGATCGCAGTTCGGCATCAGGAGACGCATTTCAAGCCCGTACTCGAGAATTTCGAAACAGGGCTGGAAGCGGGCGACACGGTCGAAGGTGAAGCCTCACCTGAGGTTCTGCTCGGCAACGACCCTCTTCGCAAGTCGCCGACGCCTGGAGCCCCGGACTGGCGGGGCCCTGCCAAGGCTATGCATTCGTCGAACCAGTCTATCCCGGAGACGCAAGGTTTACCCCATGAAAAAGGGGAGGGCGAGGATATCCAGTCGGCTCAACCGATCGCCCGGCGCACCAGCGGCACCCCGGAACTGCGGAATGAGGGCAACGCCAACATTGCAAAGGCAGAGGATCCGGTCAGTCTTCCCACGGAGACGCTCCATAGGATCGCCAGCGCGGTCAGGTCGGATCTTCGAGCTGTATCAGGAAGTGTCCTGCCTCAATCGCCCCAGGGCAGCGAAGCCAATCACACGTTCTCCATCAAGGCTTCCGAGAGCGCGCTCAGAGTCCTTCACCTGCAGCTTCATCCGGCCGACCTGGGCTCAGTGACGATCAAGATGAGGCTTGCGGGCGAAAGCCTTGAAATGGAGTTGCATGTTGAGCGGGAAGAAACGGCTCAGCTATTGCGCCACGACTCGGAGAAGCTCTCGGCGCTCCTGCGTGGTTCCGGATATCGCCCAGACGTCATCAGTGTACAGGTGACCGACGGCGCTGTTCAGGATCGCGCCGCTCCACGGCCGCAGGGCGAGATGCAGATGAACGGCCAGTCGTTTCAGCACGGAGGAGCCGGGCAACGGGGGCATTCCCGAGACCAGGAAAAACCATATGCCAGTACGAGAGCAGAGCACCATAGGAATGTGGAGGAGGATCGGGGTCCGGACGGCGATCGCTCTAGCGGCGTTTACCTATAGCCTGGCAGCCTCGCTTTCAGCCGAGACGGAATCCGGAAGTCAGCTCTGTGAACGGGAGATGTTGCGGGCATCGGCGAAATACGGTGTTCCTGTCGGGATGTTGTATTCGGTCGGCCTGACGGAAACGGGTCGCCGGGGGTCACTTCAGCCATACGCCATGAACGTCGAAGGACGAGCCGTCTTTTCGAAGACTATCGCCGAGGCCGTTCAGCGGTTTGACGAGGCGCAGAGGGCAGGTGCCAAACTGATCGATCTCGGCTGCATGCAGATCAATCATTACTACCATCGTGACAAATTTTCGTCTCTGGAAAGCATGCTGAATCCCCGGAACAACGTCGAATACGCCGCTCGCTTTCTCAGTGAGCTCAAAGGGCGTCACGAAACATGGACGATGGCGGTAGCCCGCTATCACGCAGGTCCGGATAATGATCCAGCCCAAAAGCGCTATGTGTGCCGCGTGATCGCGAACATGGTCGCAACGGGTTTTGGCGAATGGACGCCGAATGCCCGCTCGTTCTGTGCCGATGCGCCGGGCTTGAGGCCGGGGCAGACAGCTTCCGACGGTTGAACGTCCTGAATTGAAGGATCGGATGTGGGTTCGATGTCACGTCCGATGCGCTCCTCCAGGAGAGAGCAACGGGTTCACTCCCAAAAGTGCAAGTCCACTTCCCGCGTCCGATGCACTAGCGGGTCATCTGGAGGCGAGCACCGGATTGATTGAACGTCCCGTTCAGAGAAGCCTCGGTGCCCTCAAGACGAGCAATCTCCACGCCCCGGGTAAGGAGAGTCACGTTGCTTCCTTCAAACTTCCACAGGTTGACACGGCGAAGCGCCTCGTTATCGCACTTGGAAACGGATGCTTTGTAGAGGTCTAGGGACGCGGTGTTGGAAAGATGGACAATGCATGACTTCCCGTCCGCATCACGAACTCTCCAGGTTCCGGTGTATGAAGACGCGCGTCGTGGTGCACTGAAAATGCCTGGAGGCGACACGGCGGCAATCGATGGGTGCGCTGAAGCCGCAGGCATTGAAGGCTCGCTCGAAGGCGAAATCGGTTCCACGACAGGCATCATTGTCCGGCTTGTCGTTGGAACTTCGCCAGGAGGCCGAGGATCGTTCGGCAGCCCGCTGTCGCGATAATACCGCTGCCGGCCGGATATGGGCGGTTCTACACTCGCGGGCGCGTTTTCGACGGAATAGCCCAGTCCCGACATAACAAGCGGGCGCTGATGAGCAGACGATCCGCCCCATGGTGCCGAGTACTGCGAATAGCTACGTTGTGTATCGACGGGTCCCCAAGGCCCTTGTGAATGCAGGCTGTTCCCGGAATTGCAGCCGGCGAGCAAGCCGACGACCGGGAAGAGTAGAAGGGAGAAGGCGCCTCGTACCACGATCTGCACTCAATGTCCGATGTTAATGCCGCAAAGAGTCCGTCGGACAGTAAGGAGAACGGAAACGAGGCGGCAAAGGTCTGAGACGAGCCGAAGTAACGATCTTCGCGAAGAAATGAGGATCGAAATCAGCCTCGGGAAGCTCCTCCAGAAGAACTCTGTTAATATGAACCCCGACCGAGAATTCGCCGAGAATCAACTTGAAGTCAACGCTAACGACATCGTGCGCGAACTCCATATCGAGGACGACGCAGGGTGGCTGGCCAAGCGCTGTGCTAATTGCCGCTGAACGGGCATAAGACAATGTATGGCCCTTGAAGAAGAGCTCGGCACAGGATGAAACGATCTCGTCCATGTTTCCGTGCAGCTCGTTGCTCACATAGGACTGAATGATCTCGGCATCTACGAGACAGAAGTCAGCGATGACATCCTTGATGTTGCAGGCGAGTACCTCTTCGAACGCATTTACGTCAACATACCCGCGGAAGGACGTTGCTGGAGCCCTATCGGAAAGTCTTTTCATTTCGATCTCGTAAGGATGTAGAAGAGGATCTGAGCGACGGCCTTATAAAAATCCGGAGGAATCATGCGATCCACTTCGACATGATCGTACATGGATCTTGCCAGAGGCTTGTCCTCGATCACCGGAATGCCGTGCTTCTCGGCAGTTTCGCGAATCTTTAACGCAATGAGATCCTTGCCTTTTGCGACGACGATGGGGGCACTCGCCTCGCTTCGCTCATAACGAAGCGCGATTGCATAGTGCGTCGGATTGGCGATTACGAAAGTAGCCTTTGGGACAGCGGCGAGCATGCGCTTGCGGGCCCGATCTTGAGCCAAGGAACGCATCCGCGCCTTGACCATCGGGTCACCTTCCATCTGCTTGTACTCTTCCTTGACTTCCTGCGGAGTCATCTTCAGATCGCTGCGCCATTTGAGACGCGCCCAAACCAGGTCGGCTGCAACGAGGACGATTGTTGCGATGGCAATTGCCGACACCAGTCGCATCGCCATGCTCAGCATAAGCTCCGGAATGAGAGTCGGGTCACTGAACATAGCGTTGAAGACCTTGTGTTGCTCCGATCTCAGGAGCAGAATGGACACGATGGTAATGGTTCCGAATTTGAACAGCGACTTGGCGAACTCGACGAGGCCAGTACGGCTGAAGATCCGACTCCACCCGCTAACCGGCGAGATCCGGTTCCATTGAGGCCGTATCCGTTCGGATACGAAGGACGGCAGATTCTGGAAAATTGAAGCGGCGAGGCTGCAGCCGGCCAGGATCGCAATGATCGGAAACAGGAAGCGGCCGACTTCAAGGGAAACCGCCTGAAACAGAGCCACTGCATCCACGCCCGAGTTCAGGCGAAAGTCCTGGGGGCGATCGATGAAGAGCGACAGCTTTTCCGTCAGGAACTTCGTGCTGCTTGACGCAACGAAGGTCAGAACCAGAAGAATTCCGAGTATGGACGCAAATATCGGCGCTTCTCTCGAGAAAGGTATGTTTCCCTTCTCGAGAGCATCTCGAACCTTCTTGTCGGAAGGTGCTTCGGTCTTGCTGTCCTTGTCCTCGGTGTCTGACATCGGTCGCTAGCGGCGCTTACACGAAGGACTCGTCTTCAGTTTCGGAGTTGATGACGATCTCGCCACGTCCGGCCATATCCAAAGCAAGATCCGTGATCGAACGACGAGCCTCGGTAATATCGCGCTGAGGTGACGGCTCCTTGCTGCTCAACTCGTGCTCGATCATGCGGCGGACGCGTGACGAGAGAGCTGCCAGGACTACTTTGCGGAACTCTTCGTTTGTGCCCTTCAGTGCCAGAACCACACGATCCGGCGGAACCTGATCGAACAGTGTCGTACGATCCCTTGGGGTCAGCTTCACGATGTCGTCGAAGGTGAAGAGAAGGCCTCTCAGGATCTCTGCAGATTTTGGGCGCACGGTTGAAAGGCTGGTGAGCACGTCCTCCATATGCTCACGCTCCATCTTATTGATGATGTCCGCAATTTTGGCGTGAGTATCGGATCCGGCATTCTTCGAGAAGTTCACCATGAAGTCTTCATGGAGTGTTCTTTCGATGTTCTTCATCGTCTCGTCGACAATCGGCTTCATGCTCAGCATACGCCGCATCAAGTTGTTGCGCAGAGGCTGAGGAAGCTGAGCCATGACCTTCGCGGCACATGACGGTTTGACTTTCGTCAGAATAAGTGCCGCGGTTTGGGGATGTTCTTTGAGCAGGTACGAGGCGATAGCGCTTTCGGAAACAGTCGAGATGCGTTCCCAAATACTCCTGTTCGCAGTGCCGGCAACGTCACTGAGTATATCGGCAATCTGCTCAGGCGAAAGAACGCCGGCCAACAGCTTCTCGATATGGGCTACGCTGCCGATAACGTCAGCGCCGTTGGAGAAGTTGGAGGCGAATTCATCTACGAGGGCCTCGATTTGCGCCGGCGACACAGCACCGAGCTGAGCCGCAGACTTCGTGACGACCCGGATCTCGTCCTCGCTGAAGTGTTTTAGGATTCTGTTTGCAGCAGGCTTCCCCATGGCCAGGAGAAGTGTTGCAACGCGTTCCGGCCCTTTCATGGCCTTGGCGCCGCTTGCTCTTACGGGAAAACTCGCAACCATGGGTGCAACCGCTTCAGCCGGTGATGTCGTTGGTGGGTGGGCCAACGATTTCAGTCAGGGAGATGCCGAATCGGGAGTTGTCGTCTTCGACGACGACAACTTCTCCGCGCGCAATGACACGTCCGTTGACAACGACGTCAACAGGCTCGCCGACTCTGTGATCCAGAGGAACGATGGCACCGCGTCCGAGCTTCATGAGGTTCGAGACCGGCATGGTCGCTGAGCCGAGGACGACCTGGATCGTCACGGGAATCCGCAGAATGGAATCGAGGTTGCGGCCATTGTCCATTTTGCCGTCGCGCGAAACCTGGCCACCGAGGCTCTTGCCGAGTTCCCCGTCCTGCTGCCACGTGGCTTTGTCCTGGAAATTATTCTCAAAGGGGTTGGACATGTTACAGATCCTTATACGCTGGAACTGCGGGAGCTTGCCTGGGCCAGCTCTCGGGCAGATTGTGTCAGTGTTTCAAGCTGCCTGGCAGCTTCTCGCGCCTCTTCGATGCGTGCGCCGAGCAATGCGAGCGTCTCGCGGCCCTCGGAGCCGAAGCTCGCAACCGCGTTCTGAGCGCCGATGAGGGCTGCGCCGGTCTTGTCGAAGATGCGTTGATAATCGGCGTGGTACTGATCCAGTCGCTTGAGCTTCCGGTACATCAGGGCAACCATCGCGCTCGTAATGACCAGTGCGACGAAGAGAATGATGTTAGCGAGCGAAGACATCATCAAGAAACTCTTTCTCCTGGTCGATCAATTCATCGATTTTGAGGACGTAGGACCCGTCTGCCTGTCCCATGTGACACCAGAACAGGCTCTGCTGATTGCCTTCGAGCTTGACACGCGACTTGGGCGTAGCCTGTAGCTCGATAACCTGTCCAACCTTCAGTTCTGCGATCTCACCAAGCGAAAGGAAACGCTCCTCGAGAACGGCCGTCAGAGTGATTTCCGTTTTGCTGACTTCATTGGCCATCTGCTTCAGCCAACGCGGATCGCGACTGGTCGATTCCCCCGATACCACCTTCGAAAGTGATTTCCTCATCGGGTTTAGAGCCGATTGAGGAATAATGACGAACATCTCCCCGCCGCGGTTGAGAGCCTGAAGAAGGAACTTGGCTGCGACGGCCTGATTGTTTCTTCGGCCGATGACGGCAAAGTCCATACGGGTCTCGAGACGCTCGAGCTTGAATTTTGTGTTCGAAACGAGAGCGAAGGAGGCCTGGAGTGCCTTTGCGACCTGTTCGAACAGAACCTGAGCCATCCGTAACTCAATGTTCGAGAAGCCGCGGGCCTCTTCGACAGGGGGTTCCGAACCGTCGGATCCGAACAGGACTTCCACCATCGTGTAGACGAAGTCACGATCGAACCCGATGAGGATGTGGCTATCCCAGTCCGGGGCATGAAAGATGCCCGCAACGGCGTTCGCCTCGTACATTTCCAGAATTTCGCTGACGCGACCGCTCTCAATTCCGCTGAGGGAATAGTACATGGGCGAGGCCGCCATGTGGCGGAGGTGTTCTGCGCAGCTCGTAGACATGCGATCGAAGATCACATGGAGCATCGGCAGGCGATCAACGGAAAGACCTGCGGAGTCAAGGAGCATATCGCGAATGTCGCTGGAGCTTTGCATGCCGCTCATGATCAGGCCGCCTCTCTCAGGTCCTCAACGCGGCTGCCCATCGTGGTCGCTGTCTCGACCTCATCGATGGTCGGCCGGTATTCAACGGAAATGCCCTTTCGTCCGTGCTCAACGGCGATCTGCGGCAGAGCGCCGTTCATATAGGCGATAAGTGCCTGTTTCACGATGACATAGACGCGGGTTTGTTTCTCGCGTGTCGCTTTCACTTTGTTGGCGAGCGGGGACAGGAAGGCATATGAGATAAAGATGCCCCCGAAAGTGCCGACGAGTGCCGACGCGATGAGGCCGCCAAGGATTGCAGGCGACTGGTCGATTGCTCCCAAGGCCTTCACGATTCCCAGAACCGCGGCCACGATACCGAGAGCAGGCAACGCTTCCGCGACAGAGGTGAGCGAATAGTACGGCTTCGTGCGATCGCGCTTCAGAGTGGCGATCTCCTCCTCCATAAGCGCCTCGATTTCATGCGGGCGTGCGTTTCCGATGATGATCAGACGCACGTAATCACAGATGAAAAGGGTCAGATCTTTGTCGCTCAGAACGCTCGGGAACGTTTTGAAGATGGTCGATTCTTCAGGCGTGTCGATATGGGATTCAACTTCGTTGCGAGGCTTGTTCTTCAGCTCTCGCAGCAGGGCGTAGAGAAGCCCCAGAATGGCGAGATACTGGTCTCTCTTGGGAACTTTGCCCTTGATGGCCTCAAGCGAGGCTCGGCCAGTATCCTTCAAGAGAGGCATGGGATTTGCGATAATGAACGTGCCGATCGCGATCCCGCAGATAATAACGTATTCCCACGGCTGCCAGATGACGGAAAGATGCCCGCCCATGGCCACATAGCCGCTGACGAGCGAGCCGATGGCAACAACCAATCCGATGATGACGCCCAACCTGATAGTCCTCGTGCAAGCTCATTTCTTCCCCAATTCCTAACCGCGGAGGCTTGCGCGAAGCTGGAACGGACGGGGCAAGCCTCATGCAAGACTGGATTGATAGCTCTGAGCCGCTAGCGCAGGCTGCTTAAGCTGCGCGTTCGGAATATTAACCTATATCGACCATGGCCGCCGAGCCGTGCCTATGGGAGGTCCAGATGCAATCCGCCCTTTACGTGTCGTTGTCGGCTCAGGTCGCGATGGAGAAGCGTCTCACGACCGTTTCCAACAATATCGCCAACATGACGACCGGCGGCTTCCGGGCCGACGAGATCAAGTTCGAAGAACTTCTCTCCCTCGCCGGAAAGAACGATGTCTCCTTTGCCTCATCGGGCCAGAACTTCATCTCGCGTCAGGCTGGGCCTCTGAACAAGACGGACAACCCTTTGGACGTTGCGATCCAGGGAGACGCCTGGTTCGCGTACAGTGGCCCGAATGGCCCGGTCTACACCCGCGACGGCCGCTTCAGCATGAATGAGAATGGTGACCTGCTGACAGTCGACGGTCGCGCGGTTCTCGATTCCGGTGGCGCGCCCATCACACTTGATCCGAATGCCGGCTCTCCGAACATCGCTCGCGATGGAACGATCACCCAGGGAGGCAATCAAGTCGGGATCCTCGGGATGTTCCAGTTGAGCAGCGACAGCCGGCTGACCCGCTACGGGGGCTCGGGCATCATATCCAGCATCCCCGGTGAGGTCGTTCAGGACTTCACATCCAGCGGCGTTCAGCAGGGATACAGCGAGGGATCCAACGTCAATCCGATCCTCGAGATGACGAAGATGATCGCACTCCAAAGGAACTTCGAGAGCGCTGCCACCACGATTCAGGAAAGCGAATCGACACTGATGGACGCGATCCGGACATTGGGGCCTAGCAGCTGATGTACGGGGTGAACATTCTTGGCGAACTTGAGCGTCTCGTCCTTTCCCAAAGCACGGGAAACCGCCTGGTCAAAATTGCCGGTACCATTCGCGAGGTCACTCCCAGCCACTATCGTGTGACGGGGCTGTCTCGGTTCGTCAAGTTGGGAGACCAGGTCGGCTTCGAGGCGAATGACAAGGTTCACACGGGTGAGGTTGTCCGCATTGATCCTGACGGCTTGACGATCAAGCCGTTCAACGGCCGGATCGAGGCTAAGATCGGAACTCCTGCTTTTGTGGTATCGAACAATGGCTTGAGTCCGGATCAAGGCTGGAAAGGGCGAGTCATCAATGCCCTTGGCGAGCCGCTCGACGGGCAGGGGCCCCTGCCGGCCGGGGCCGTGCCGATGCATCAGGATGCCGAACCACCCTCCGCGATGACACGAGCCAGGGTCCATAAACCGCTGCAGACGGGCGTGAAGGCGATCGATCTCTTCACGCCGATCTGCCAGGGCCAGCGCATCGGAATATTTGCGGGTTCGGGCGTGGGAAAATCCACTCTTCTGACGATGCTGGCACGATGTGAGGGGTTCGACACGATCGTCGTCGCACTCGTAGGCGAGCGCGGCCGTGAGGTAAGAGAGTTTCTGGAGGGAGCGATACAGGCCAGCTTGCACAAAGCGGTCCTCGTCGTCTCCACAGGGGACGAGAGCCCGATGATGCGCCGCCAGGCGCCCAGAACCGCGATTTCGGTTGCCGAGTACTTTAGGGACCGCGGCGATTCGGTTCTGCTGATTGTCGACTCGGTGACCCGCTATGCTCATGCCGCGCGCGACGTGGCGCTCGCCGCAGGTGAGCCGGCAGTGGCGCGGGGCTATACTCCCAGTGTTTTCAGCGATTTGCCCCGCCTGCTCGAGAGGGCTGGTCCTGGGGAGGAGGGAAAAGGGTCGATCACCGGCATCTTCTCCGTTCTCATTGATGGCGATGATCATAACGACCCCGTAGCCGACAATATTCGCGGAACGCTCGACGGCCACATCGTTCTCGACCGTTCGATCGCCGATCAGGGCCGATACCCGGCCATCAATGTCCTCGGATCCATCTCCCGCCTCGCAGATCATGTCTGGACACGGGAGCAGAAGGAGCTGGTGCGCCGCCTGCGCGGCATGATCGCCCGCTACGAAGATACCCGCGACCTGCGAATGATGGGCGGATATCAGGCGGGCGCTGACCAGGAGCTCGATCAGGCGGTCGTCCTCGTTCCGAAAATCTATGAAGCCCTTCGGCAGGATCCATCATCTCCCTTGAGCAGGGACGCCTTCATGGATCTCGCTCAGATGCTCAAGCCATGACGATCGACCGGATCGCCCGCCTCCATATCCCAGTCCAGCTTCGCACAAGCATTCTGGTGCTACGCTTCAACTATATTTGCAGGAGTCTCACATGAGCCTTTACGGTGTCCTTCGCAGCGGCGTATCCGGCATGACCGCCCAGTCGAACAAGTTGGGTACGGTTGCCGAGAATATCCAGAACTCGAGCACCAATGGATATAAGCGAGCCTCCACGGAGTTCTCGTCCCTTATCCTGCCATCAAGCGAAGGCGCATATAATTCAGGCTCGGTTACAAGTGCCGTTCGGTATACGATTTCGGACCAGGGCCCGATCAGCTATACGACCTCGGCCACCGATCTGGCGATCTCCGGCAACGGGTTTTTCGTCGTGTCCGATCCGAAGGGATCGCCCTATCTGACGCGGGCCGGCAACTTCGTCGTGGACGGGAAGACCGGCAATCTCCTGAATGCGGCCGGATTTACCCTGATGGGCTTCAGTCTTGCGGACGGGGCAGACACTCCATCGCTGAACAGCCTCGACGGCATGGTCCCTGTCAACCTGGCCTCGTTCGGCATGCAGGCCTCTGCCTCAACGTACGGCACATTCACGGGCAATCTGCCGTACGGTGCGGAGGACGGATCGACCAAGATGTCCTCGCTCCAAGTGTACGACAATGTCGGCAATCCCGTGAAGGTCAACATCAAGCTGGAAAAGGTCGATGAAGCGACCTGGAGAATGACGGTCACCGACGTGGCAGGGGGCGCTCTGGAAGGCGCCGAAACGCCGATGGATCTGACGTTCGACGCCAACGGCAACATCGCTCCTCCCACCGACTTGAAGTTCAAGATTCCCAACGGCAAAGATTTTACTCTCGACATGAAGGGCATGACGCAATTGGCTGGCGAATATTCGCTGACGGGCGCGTCCAACGGCAATGCTCCTTCGGCCGTCAAGAGCGCCGAGTTCGCCACCGACGGGACTGTCTATGCAGTGTACGAGGACGGATCGCGCATCGCCGCCTACAGGATCCCGCTGGCGACGGTTCCAAGCCCCGACAATCTCAGCCCGCGCGCCGGGAACGTCTACGAAGCAACCAACATGTCAGGCGGCTATCAGGTTGGATTCCCCGGGACCGTTGGCTTCGGATCGGTGGCGTCGGGGGCGCTCGAAGGCTCGAATGTCGATATCGGCACTGAACTGACGGCGATGATCGAAGCTCAGACCAGCTACACTGCGAATTCGAAAGTGTTTCAGACCGGATCCGAGCTCCTCGACGTGCTCATGAATCTGAAACGATAGCGTTTCCGGTCGATTCTGAGGGCTTTTGAGATGTCACTTTCGGTTGCCTATAATACGGCTCGGTCGTCGCTGCAGGCTTCGCAATCCCAAATGGCGATTGTTTCCCGCAACACCGCGGGAGCCTCCGATCCGGGATATTCGCGCAAGATCGGCGCCCTTGTTACGACAGGCGGGGTTGCGCGTGTCACGGTGATCCGTGCCAGCGATCGAGCCCTCTTGAACAAGATGCTTGAGACCACTTCGGATGCGGCGATGCAGAAGTCGCTTCTGGAGGGTCTTCAGAAACTGAGTCGGACCATCGGTGACCCGGAGCTGGACGAGTCGCCCGCCGCTCGCATCGGAGCTTTGAAGAACTCGCTTCAGCAATATGCGAATGCGCCCGATGACAACGTATTGGCTCGCGGCTTCGTGAAAGCTGCGTCGGATCTCGCGACGAGCCTGAACCAGGCGACAGCAGAGATCAATGCGGTCCGTAAGGAGGCGCAGGTTCAGATTACGGAATCCGTATCCCGGATCAACGAGATCCTGGCCAAGTTCAAGATGGCGAACGACGAGGTCATGAGCGGAAGTGCCCTCGGCAGGGATGTTTCGGATGCTCTCGATACGAGAGACTACCTCATTGCTCAGCTTTCCGAGGAAATCGGGATCACGGTCGTTCCGAGGGCCGACAACGATATAGCTCTCTATACGGATAGCGGCGTGCCGCTCTTCGACCGGCTGCCCCGTACCGTGAAGTACGACGCGAGCGTTGGACTGGAACCTGGAAAGCCCGGCGGCGCGATCCTGATCGATGATGTTCCAGTCACGGGCGAGCAGTCGCCCATGCCTCTGAGTTCCGGCAGCCTGGTCGGTCTCGTCAAGGTTCGGGACGAGGCCGCGGTCGGATACCAGCGTCAACTCGATGAGCTGGCTCGCGGCTTGATCTCGGCATTCGCCGAAGTCGACAAGACGGGCGGTGGAAAGCCTGATCTCGTGGGCATCTTCACCTATGCGGACGCGCCCGGCATTCCGGCGACGGCGGAGGGACTCGCGGGGCAGATCAGGGTCAACGATGCTGTCGATCCTTCACAGGGTGGAAAGTTCGAGCGGATCCGCGACGGCGGCATCAACGGCGATCCGGCTTACTCCTATGGTGACGGCACCGCGTCCTTCTCGACGCGCCTTTACCAGCTGGTCGATGCCATGGAGGCCGACCGCGGCTTCGATCCGGATCTGGGCCTGGGAAGCAAGATGACTCTGCAGGATTTTGCTTCGTCCTCCGCCGGCTGGGTTGAAGCAAAACGCCAGGACGCGTCGCAACAGGTGGCCTATCGCGAAACACTGCTGGCACAGGCATCCGAAGCCCTTTCGAATGCGACGGACGTCAATATGGATGATGAGACGGCGCTCATGCTCCAGCTCGAGAAATCCTATTCAGCCTCTGCAAAGCTGATCTCCGTCATCAATCAGATGCTTCAGACGCTTCTCAATGCGGTGGGCTAAGACATGAAGACAACGTTCATCTCGACCACGACACTGTGGAATTCGCCCAGGTCGACCCTCGACAAACTGCAGTCGGAGCTCGTGAAGGCCAACAAGGAGGTTGTGACAGGGCGCCACATGGATGTTGGCCTCGCTCTTGGCCGAAAGACCGGGAAGTCTTTGTCCCTGCGGCAGGAGCGATCCACTCTCGATACGTTGACCGACAGCAATGCAACGGCGACCCTTCGCCTGAAGTCCACGTCGGCTGGCCTCGATCAGGTTCGGACGGTTGCTGACAGCCTCAAGGACGCTCTCGTCGGATTGCATGTGGGTTCGCAGGACGTGCCGTTGATCGTGAGCCAGGCCAAGGCCGGATTGAACAAGCTGATCTCGACGCTGAACGAGAACAACGGCGGTCAGTATCTGTTCGGCGGGGTCAACTCGAAGGTTCAGCCGCTCAACGATTACGAGGCGGGCCCGAAGGCCGCGATCGATGCCGCGTTCCTGGAGTTCTTCAAGTTTCCCCAAAGCGATCCCAAAGTTGCGGAAATTACGCCGGACGAGATGCAGGCGTTCCTGGACGGTCCTCTTGCCAAGATGTTCGCGGATGACTGGCAGGGCACATGGTCCCATGCCTCCGAGCAGAACATTCAAAGCCTGATCTCTCCGACCGAGAGGGTCAAAACATCGGCGACGGCTGACGAAACCGGATTTCGGAAGCTGGCCATGGGTTACACGATGATCATCGAGCTCGGAATCGCCGGGCTGGGGGACCAGACCCGGGACTACCTTCTGACAAGGGTGATCGGCACTCTTGGAGAAGGTGTCTCCGATGTGACGGAAGTTCAGGCGGACCTTGGAACGGCTCAACAGAAGATCGACCAGGCCAATGAACGGATGAGCCTTCAGAAAACCTTCCTGGATGAGAGGATCACCAATTACGAAGCCGTCGATCCTGCAGAGGCGAAGGTGCGGGTCGATCAGCTCTCGACTCAAATTCAAATGTCGTACTCGCTGACGTCTCAGATCAACCAGCTCAGCCTGATCAAGTTTATTTAACGGCAGGAATTCGTATATGTATCAGTTCTCCTATTCCGAGATCCTCGAGGATTCGCCGAAAGACTGCCGACAGCGCGAGTACGACCTCTTCGATCGCGCGATCACGCTGCTGCGAGCCGCAGAAGGGCATTCGTCCCAGTCTCCGGAAATGCTGGGCGCCCTCGTGTTCCTTCAGCGCATCTGGACCTTCCTGATCAAGGACCTTGGCCATCCGGACAACGGTCTTCCCGATAAGCTGAAAGGTCAGCTGATCTCGATCGGCCTGTGGGTGATGAAAGAATCCGATCTTATCATTCGCGGCGAGCACAACAGTCTCGCTGCGCTCATCGACATCAATATCCTCATCAAGGACGGTCTGAAATGACTGCGAAGATGCGCTTTTCTCTCAAGGCCGGTGAACGGATTTTCATCAATGGCGCGGTCCTGACGGTCAGTCAGAAGGTTACGCTCAGCCTTCTCAACGATGCCCGCTTTCTTCTGGAGAGCCACGTTCTCCAGCTGGCGGACGCGACGACGCCCATGCGGCAACTCTATTTCGTGGTGCAGTCGCTTCTGATCAATCCTCAGGAGGAAGAGAAGGGAATGCTCGCCTTCCGGACGATGCATGAAGCCGTCTCGATGGTTGCCACGGACGAGTCCGTGAAGGGTGAGTTGAAGCGGGTCGAGGGATTCGTCCTTGCGGGACGCATGTTCGAAGCCCTGAAGGTTATTCGGAACCTCTTCGAGCCCAATGAGAACTCTGTACCCGTAGAACCAGCCATCGTCCCCGGAAAAGCAGCCTAGCTCGGAGAACTCGAATGAATGTTCCGTCCGTTACCGCTACCGCGATGAGCCAGAAGACGTCGGCGGCCGAGAAGTCGTCGACTGTCAGCTATGACAATTTCCTCCGCCTTCTGCTGACCCAGATGAAGAACCAGGATCCCACGGATCCAATGAAGTCGACGGAGTATATGGCGCAGCTGGCGACATTCTCCCAGGTCGAGCAGGCGGTGAAAAGCAACGAGAAGCTCGATGCCTTGCTGTCGTCCTTTACGCTTTCCCAGGCTGACAGCGTCATCGGCCGAACGGTGACGTCCGCAGACGGCAAGGTGTCCGGCGAGGTTACCGCCGTCAGAATTACCAGTCAGGGGCTGCTCGCCACCCTCTCGACCGGTTACGAAATGCTGCTCGGGCAGGGTATCGTGGTCAGCTGACGATGAACGAGATCGATGCCCTGGAACTGGTCCGGGCCGCCATTTGGACTGTCATCGTCGGCTCCGGGCCGGCCGTTTTGGCTGCCATGATCATCGGTGTCGTGATTGCGCTCATCCAGGCGCTCACCCAAATTCAGGAGGTGACCCTCACGTTCATCCCGAAGATCATCGCGATCCTCGTCATCGCGCTTCTAACCGGCTCTTTCGTCGGCTCGCAGATCTATGCTTTTACCGAGCTCGTCTACGGAAGGATTGTTACGGGGTTCTAGCGCATCGCGCGAGAAAGTGGCCCCGGTTTTTCGCAAGAACGATGCGCTGCTCTAAAGGAGCGTCGGACGCAGAATTGGGAACCGGTTTTGCGTGGAAAGATACATAAAAACATAAACTGACAGGATCGGATGTGGGTTCGATGTCACGCCTGATGCGGTAAAGCCTGACCTCTGGCGGTACCCTTCGAGGAAGAGGTGCTATCCTGGTCAATGGCACGCGACCTTCGCGCAAGCCTCATGGGGCATGTGTCAGACATACGGTTGGCTTACCGAATGGAAAGACACATGGCGTCAAGCGAAACGATGGCGAAGGACCGCGGCCGGGATGTGATGTTCGCCGCCGGCGTTGTCGTCATCCTGGCAATCTTGTTTCTTCCGATCCCGCCGCTGGTCATCGATATGGGGCTGGCGTTCTCCATAGCCCTTTCGGTCCTCATCCTGATGGTTGCGCTATGGATCCAGAAGCCTCTTGAGTTCTCCGCGTTCCCGACGGTCCTTCTGATCGCCACTCTTCTTCGGCTTGCTCTCAGTATTGCCTCGACACGCCTCATCCTGTCCCACGGCCATCAGGGCGTCGATGCCGCAGGCCACGTGATCAGCGGGTTCTCCCGTTTTGTCATGAGCGGCGACTTTGTCATCGGCATTGTCGTCTTCATCATCCTGATCACCGTCAACTTCCTGGTGATCACCAAGGGCGCGACCCGAATCGCAGAGGTCGGAGCCCGCTTTACCCTCGACGCCATCCCCGGAAAGCAGATGGCCATCGATGCCGACCTTTCCGCGGGCCTGATCGACGAAAAAGAGGCCCAGAGAAGGCGCCGTGAGCTCGAGGAGGAGAGCGCATTCTTCGGTTCCATGGACGGCGCCTCGAAGTTCGTTCGCGGCGAGGCAGTCGCAAGCCTGATTACAATCGCCGTCAATATCTTCGGCGGCATCATTATCGGGGTGACGCGACATGGCCTTCCGCTGTCGAAGGCGGCGGATGTCTTCACTCAGCTGTCGGTTGGCGACGGCCTCGTCAGCCAGATTCCGGCCCTTGTCGTCTCTCTTGCGGCGGGTCTCCTCGTTTCCAAGGGAGGCACCCGCGGTCAAGCCCAGAAGGCGGTCCTGGACCAGCTGGGAGCCTATCCGCGCGCATTGATGGTCGCGTCGGGGATGATGTTCATCTTCGCCGTCGTCCCCGGCTTGCCGATGTTGCCGTTCCTCGCGCTGGGAGGCTTCATGGGTTTCGTGGCCTATAGCATCCCGCGGCATCGCGCGGAGAATGAGGCCCGCGAGAAAATGATTCAGGAGCAGGAGCAGCAGAGCAAGCTCATCGAAGCGAGCGATACCGTCAAGGAGACGCTGAAAATTGCCGAGGTGGAGCTTTGCCTTGGCAAGCACCTCTCTTCCTTCCTTGCGAGCTCTCATGGCGATCTGGCTCATCGCGTGAAGAAGATGCGCAAAAAGTTCGCTCAGGATTTCGGATTCGTTCTCCCGGAGGTCAAGCTTTCGGACAGCTTTATGATTCCGGCGAAAAGCTACCAGATCAAGATCCATGGTACGGTTATCGCTACCCATGAGATTCGCCCGGGCGATCTCCTTGTGGTGCTGGGCGACGGTCCTGTTCCAGATATTCCGGGAGACGAGGTTCGCGAACCGGCTTTCGGCATGCGGGCGCTCTGGGTGTCGGACGCCTATGCGGGCGAAATCAAGCGCCAGGGGTTCACGGCGGTGGATGGGGCCTCTGTGCTTCTGACCCATCTCAGCGAGGTCATTCGCAACAACTTGCCGCAGCTGCTCTCATACAAGGACGTCCGAAACCTCCTGGACGGGCTCGAGCCTGAATACAAGCGCCTGCTTGACGATATCTGCCCCTCACAGATTTCGTACTCGGGTCTTCAGGCCGTTCTGAAGCTGTTGCTGTCCGAACGCGTCTCCGTCCGGAACCTGGGGCTCATTCTGGAAGCGATCGCTGAGGTTGCCCCTCATGCGCGCCGGGCGGAGCAGCTTGTCGAGCATGTGCGCATGCGGATGGCGCAGCAAATATGCGGTGACCTGGCGGAAGGCGGAGCGCTCAATGTTCTCCGGCTTGGAAACAAATGGGACATTGCCTTTCATCAGAGCCTGAAACGTGACGCCAAGGGCGACGTGGTCGAGTTCGATATCGATCCACGCCTCGTGGAGCAGTTTGGCGCGGAGGCGTCGGAGGCCATCAAGGTCCGCATGGGGCAGGTCAAGAACTTCGCCATCGTGACGGCTCCGGATGCGCGCCCCTATGTCCGAATGATCATTGAGCGAATGTTCTCGTCTTTGCCGGTTCTCTCTCACCTTGAGATCGCGCGCGGAATCGAGGTCAACTCGCTTGGTACGGTCGCGTGACGGCGATCACGACGGCAACCTTGCTGGGGATCTTCCTGATCTTCTGCCGCATCGGCGGGTGCATGCTGATTGCGCCAGCGCTCTCGAGCGCAAGGATACCGCCGCAGATCCGCCTCTTCCTGGCATTGACCGTCAGCCTTGCTCTTTCGCCTGTTCTGCTGGATCAGATCGGCACAGGCATTGCAGGACAACCTCCCGCCGTCGTACTCGGTTGGATCGCATCCGAACTCCTGGTTGGCCTGCTGATCGGGCTTTTGGCGAGAGTGTACTTTTTCGCGCTTCAGACGATGCTGGGTGCAGTCGCCATGGCACTGAGCTATGGCGGCATGCCAGGAACACCGATCGATGAAGCCGAGCCGCTTCCTGCGATCAGCTCTCTCATCATGATGGTGGCGACGGCAGCAATCTTCCTGTCGGATCTTCACTGGGAACTGTTCAGGGGATTGATCGCCTCGTACTCGAGGATGCCCGCCGGGCAGGGGATTGGCTTTCAATCGTCCCTGACGGAGATCGTGGATCAGGTCACGGCCGCCTTCGTCGTCTCGCTCAGGATCAGCAGTCCGTTCCTGGTTTACTCCGTGATCGTCAATCTCGTGGCGGGGCTCACCAACAAGCTGACGCCTCAGATTCCCGTCTTCTTCATCGCCACACCCTTCGTCATGTTTGGAGGGCTGTTCGTCATGTACTTTGCCGCTCATGATTATGTGCTGCTCTTCATTGGAGCTTTTTCCTCATGGCTGAGAGGATGATCGTCCATGAAACAGAGACTGAAAAAAATCGACAGGCTGATCAAGGTTCAGCAGCACCTTCATAAGAAGGCCGAGCTTGATCTGGTTTCGCTGCAACGCAAGGAGGGTGAGCTGAAGGCGGCTCAGGAAGACCTTCTTCAGACGATGGGCGAATCCGATGCGCTTCATGGTCTTTTTGTCGATGTTCTTGCGAAGCGACTGAAGGATTTGTCATTGGAGGAGATCCGCACGCAGGCAGAGATCGTCGGGCAGAAGTCCCTGACCGTCGAAAGGGCGCTGCAGGTCAAGCGCAGCGAGAAAATGCATTCTCGCCTGAAGGGGGACATCCGCCACATGCAGGAAAAGGCGGAGCTTGCCGAGATTCTCGAAGGTATGGCTCGGAAAGAACACACAAGCCTCCCGTAAGCCTCAGGCATTAGAATTCCCTCGCAGTGAATACGAGGAACTCGGAATGGCGATCAGCCCACCGACCGACATCATCAGCGAGGTTGCCAGGGCGGCAGACCCGGCGCGATATCAGGCGGCCACGCAGAGCCTGCTTCAGGGACAGGCTCCGGTGAACGGCGCCAGCTTCGAGGATACGGTTCGTGCCGTGGCAGCTCGGCCGCTGGGTGTGGGGGCCGATATCTATCAGATGCGGAATTCCTTGCGAAACGACGCAGAATCGGCCGCGGCCGAGAAGTCGCGGAAGACCAGTCAGGAGTTCGAGGCATTCATCCTTCAGACTTTCGTCGAGTCGATGCTCCCGAAGGATGCCGAGAATACCTATGGCAAAGGAAGTGCCGGATCTGTCTGGAGATCAATGCTGGCGGAGCAGATCGGTGTACAGGTCGCAAAAGCCGGCGGAATTGGGATTGCAAAGCACATTCTAGACGGGAAGAGATAAGGAGTTTCCGATGCTGACGAAATCGCTGGATCGCCTCGAAGAGACGCTCGATCTCGAAACGACAGCTCTGCTGTCGCGGGACCTGAACAACCTTGACGAGTTCAATCGCCGGAAGAGCCAAAGTCTTCTTGAAATCAGCCGAATGGCGCGCTCGGTCGAGGCCACTTCGATGGACGATCTCTCGGTCAAGAGGCTCGAGAGGCTCAAGATGAAACTTGAGAAAAATCAGGAGATTCTCGAGCGCCATATGCGGGCCATGCAGGAAATCTCCGCGGTCATTTCCGGTGCTATCCAGGCCGCTGAGTCGGATAGCACATACTCGGCCGACGTGATGCGCGGAGGGTATGGGGCATGATCAAAAACGTCATAGCCGGATTCTGGGTTTGCGCGGTCACGCTTGGCTCGTGCTATGCGGCTGTGACGTGGATGGTCGGCCGTTCCCCGACCGAGGAGCAGTCGCATTACGAGGGACTGCAGTACAAAAAGATCCCGTCGATCAACATTCCCATTATCGCCGATGGGGCGGTGCAGGGCTATGTTGTCGCGAATTTCGTTTTCACTGCGGATTCGAGGACGTTGCGAGAGATATCCGTTCCTCCCGAGTCATTCATACAGGACGAAGTATTCCGCTACATCTACTCGGACGAGACGCTCGATTTCAGAAAATTGTCCCGGTACAACGTGAACGGGATGATCGGCAATATCAGGGAAAGAATTAACAAGCGCCTCGGGGCCGAGATCGTCAAAGAGATCCTGATCGAGAATTTCAACTTTATCAGTAAATCGGACATTCGATCCTGATCTTTGGCTCTTTGGTGGCCCGGCCATCTCGTGTGTTTACTAGGAACTTTCTTCTATGACATATTGCCTGATCGTGGATGACTCCCGCACCATACGAAAGGTGTCACGGGAGATCCTTGCAAGCCTATCGTTCGAGGTTGCCGAAGCGGAGAACGGCGAGGCCGGGCTTGCGGCATGCGAGGAACGAATGCCGGATGTCATCCTTCTCGACTGGAACATGCCGGTCATGGATGGCTACAGCTTCCTCAAAGCGCTCAGAATGCACCCGGGCGGCACAACTCCCAGGGTCGTTTTCTGCACGACAGAGAACGATATGGACCATATCACCCGAGCCTTGGAGGCCGGAGCGGACGAATACATCATGAAGCCGTTCGACAAGGCCATTCTGGAAGCAAAATTCCAGGAACTGGGGCTCATCACCCATACTTCCCCGGTCTAAGGCGATGGCATTGAAACCGCTCCCCGCAACGAGCGCCAGCGTGTCGGAACCGATTCGGGTCTTGGTTGTCGATGACAGCGCCGTCATCCGCGGCATGATTGCCCGATGGGTTGGCGAAGCGGGCGGCTTTGAGGTCGTCTGTACGGCTTCCAATGGGCGAATGGCTGTCGATATGGTTGAGCGTCACAAGCCGGAGATCGTTCTTCTCGATATCGAGATGCCCGAGGTCGACGGGTTGGCCGCGCTTCCGCTGATCATGAGAGCGCATCCCGCCAGCAAGGTGATCGTGATCTCGACTCTGACAAAGCGGAACGCGCAGATATCGCTGAAGTGCCTGTCCCTAGGGGCTGCCGATTACCTGGCAAAGCCGGAGAGCGCGCGCAGTGCCGATGCGGCTATGGTGTTCCGGCGGGAGCTGCTGGAGAAACTGCGCGCATTGGGCGTGACAAAGCGTCGGCAGGTGCGGTCGGCGCCTGCGGCATCCTCGGTCGCCGCTCCGATCCTGCAAGCCGCGTCAGTGCCGAGATCGGGTAGCGCACGACCTCAATGCGTTCTCATCGGCTCGTCCACCGGCGGACCCAGGGCCGTCGAGCGGGTCCTGCAGGATTTCAAGCCCTCGCTTATGGACATTCCCGTGCTGATCGTCCAGCACATGCCGGCCATGTTCACCGCGGTCTTCGCCGAACATCTCCAGGCGTTACTTGGAGTTCCCTGTCGGGAGCCGGCGGATGGCGAGGCCATTCGGGCCGGTACGATCTTCATCGCACCCGGAGGGCGTCATATGGGCGTGACCATGACAGGAGGAAAGCCCTCCATTCGCCTCAGCGACGGTCCGCCTGAAAATTTCTGCCGTCCAGCCGTGGATGTCCTGTTCCGGGAGGCAGCATCGGTCTTTGGCGCTGCAGCTGTTGCCGTGGTGCTGACGGGCATGGGTTCCGATGGAACGAACGGTGCCCGCCATCTGCTCAAAGTCGGTGCGACGGTCATCGCACAGGATGAGGCCAGCAGTATCGTTTGGGGAATGCCGGGAAGCGTGGTGAAGGCCGGGCTGGCTCACGACATCCTGCCCCTGGACGCCATCGGTCGCTCAATGAAGGGTCTTATCGCAGGAAATACACGATGACTGAATTAGAGTTTGAGGTCCTGCGCGCCTTCCTGAAGACCCGGTCCGGCCTGGCCCTGTCCGTAGACAAGAGATATCTGGTGGAAAGCAGGCTTGCTTCCGTCTGCACGCGTTTCAAGGTCGAGAGCCTGTCGCGGTTGATCTGGGAGATCAAGTCCGGTCGATCTCCGGCCATTGAGATCGCCGCAATCGAGGCCATGACGACGAACGAGACCTTCTTTTTCCGCGACAAGGCCCCGTTCGATCTGTTCCAGGACGTTCTGATCCCGCGCTATCTCAAGGACCGTGCCGCAGGCCGCCGCCTCAGGATCTGGTGCGCCGCGGCATCGACCGGGCAGGAACCTTATTCTCTTGCCATGCTTCTGAAAGAAGCGTCGGCACGAATGCCGGGCTGGCACGTCGACATCATCGCAACCGACATCTCGAACGACGTCCTCGAGAGAGCGAGGGCCGGCATCTACAATCAGTTCGAGGTTCAGAGGGGATTGCCGATCCGCCTCCTTGTGAAGTATTTCACCCAGAAGGGCGAGCAATGGCAGATTGCACCTGAGATCCGCTCGATGGTGGACTTTCGCTACCTGAATCTCATCGAGGATTTCAGCCGCCTCGGGCAGTTCGATATCGTGTATTGCCGGAACGTGTTGATCTACTTCGACGCTCCGACAAAAGCCCATGTTCTTCGCAGGATCGCGCAGTCCATGACGCCCGACGGCAGCTTGGTGCTGGGAGCCTCCGAGACGATCCTCGGGATTACGGATGCCTTGTCGCTCGATCCGGCCTACCGGGGCTTGTACTCGAAATCCGCTTCGGCGGGCCCGACCGTCAGGCCGGCCTTGGCAGGCATACGCTAACCGAGAGACGTCGCCGCGTGGGCAGGCGCAGCAGATATCAAAGGTGTTTTTGCGCCTGATGCAGGGTGCTCGCGCATCCTCATCTTTCGGAGGCCCTTTTGCGCTGCGCCGTTGCTTATGGTTAACAAGGACTTAACAGTAAATTTCGAGGATTCTTCAAAAATCAATATTGACTTCTGCGGTGCGCGTCGGTCATAACTGGTTTCACGAACGCAGGGAGCTCATTTAGACGACCCTGCATCGCGAACGCACTATGGAGTGCTCCTCTTCTCGGGCATGGCATGATGCCACTCCATTTTACCGGTCGAGCCCGGATACCATGTGAGCAGCGGATCGAGTTTCTCTCGAGGCATGATGCCACTCCGCTGGGTCGGTTAGATCCCGACATTCCCTGAACAATCACATCATTCAAGGAAGAAGCACATGTCTTCGATCAATACCAATCTGTCCGCCATGACCGCTCTGCAGGCCCTCAAGGCCACGCAGACCGCCATGAACAAGAACCAGAACCAGATCTCGACGGGTCTGCGCGTCAGCGAAGCCTCGCACAATGCCTCGTACTGGTCGATCGCGACCGCCATGAAGTCCGACAACGGCGCTCTCAGCGCTGTGAAGGATTCCATCGGCCAGTCCAAGGCGATGATCAACACCTTCACCTCGGCGATGGACAAGTCGCTGACCTACCTCAACAAGATGAAGGCCGGTCTCGTGGCTGCCACTCAGCCGGGTGCAGACCTCGCGAAGATCCAGACCGAGTTCAAGGCTAACATTGAAGGCATGAAGAGCGCGGCAGGATCTGCTTCGTTCAACGGCCAGAACTGGCTCGCCGGCTCCTCTGGGGACGTCAACCTCGTTACTTCTTACGACGGAACGACGAACACCGTTGGCACGCTGGCAATCGATACGTCGAAGACGAATCTGTTCGACGATGCTTCGAAAGGTACGGGTGGTCTTCTGGGATCGGCAGCGGCTGTTTCGCTTACTCCTGCCACCCAGGCTACTGAGACCGGTGGTACCGGCGGCGCTGCTGGCGTTGCAACTCTCGCCGCGGCTGACCTGAAGCTCACCGAGGGCACTAAGCTCTCCATCACCTACGATGGCGGAGCGGCCAAGGAGTATATCGTTAAGAAGGATGATGACCTCGACAAGGTCATCGCCGGAATTACCGCACTTGGTATCACGGGCGTCACAGCTTCGAAAAACTCCGGTGACCTTGTTCTGACGGGACAAGTCGATAAGGTCGTCAGCATGACGCAGACGACCAAAGCTGACAGCGACGCAATCGCTGCTGCTCTGAAGACGATCGACGAGGCTATCGCTAGCGTCACAGAAGGCTCGGCCATGCTGGGTGCGAACAAGGCCCTGCTCGAGACTCAGGAAGAGTTCATCAGCGTGCTCTCCGACTCGCTCACCGCCGGCGTCAGCTCCTTCGTCGATGCCGATATGAACGAGGCTTCGACCCGCAACCAGGCTCTGCAGACTCAGCAGCAGCTCGGCGTGCAGGCTCTCTCGATGGCGAACCAGAACAGCTCGATGATCCTGAAGCTCTTCCAGTAAGAGCCTCCGGAACGGACTGAGAGGAGCCTCGCCTTGCAAAGGGCGAGGCTTCTTTTTTTAAGGCGTTGGTGCGGCCATGAGTCAGAAGCCGTCATATATTATTTCAGTGAAATGCATTCCCGGCCTTGCCCTGGTGCTCGGCACAGCATGGTTTTTTGCTCCCGAACGGGCACAGGCTCTCGCGACCTGGATCGGCTCATGGGACTATGTCGTCCGGCACGATCAGGAGGGGAGGCCGCAGGCCGCCTTCGCACGATTGCGCGGAGACAACGAGGCCTTGCTGTGGCTGACCTGTGCGAGATCTTCCGTCGACAATGACACCCCGGAAACCGTCTCACTGTCGGCTACCGTTTCCCAGAAAGGCTTTCTCGGACGCAGCGCCCCGCGAGGGCGCAGCACGGTCTATTGGTTCGACGACGATAGCCCGGAGCTGTCCTATTGGGTTTATCGGGACAAGGCGGGCCAGATGTCCAGCACGGAGCAGTTCTCTCGTTTCTTTGACAAGCTCAAGGGCGCTCAAACGCTCGTCATCGAGCTGTCCGACTACCGTTACGAGGCGCGACGGTCGGCGTTTCAGTTCGACCCGAGTGATACGAAGGCCGTTGCTGAAAGGTTCAGGCAGGATTGCCGGGATATAGCTGGCCTCGCGAAAGCCGAATCACCCCTGATCCGTTGACGAAGTCCCGGAACTTGAAACGCCTGAAGGTTTGCCATGATCAGCACGTCCACCCGATACCAGATCATCTCGAACAATCTGACGCGGACAAAGTCGCTGATCGAGAACGACGCCGTCGTCAAGCGTGAGATCGAGTACTACAACAAGACCATCAAGACGATCAAAACGATCGACGATTTCGTCAAGAACGACCGGGTCTTCAAGTTCGCCATGAAGGCCTATGGGCTCGAGGACATGGCCTACGGCAAGGCGCTTTTCAAGAAGCTCCTCCAGGAAGGGGTCAGCAGCCCGACCAGCATGGCGAACAAGATGAGCAACCCGCTCTATAAGGAGTTCGCAAAGGCATTCGATTTCGTCGGAAAAGGAGCTGAAGCGACCTCTGCCGCGAGCGCGACCACCGAAGCCGTGGAGAAGTATATCCAACAGACGCTGGAGCAGCGCGAGGGCAACGACAATCAGGGCGTTCGCCTGGCGCTCTACTTCAAGCGCAAGGCTTCGTCCGTCAAAACGACCATGGGGATCCTGGCCGATAAGGCGATGCTGGAGTTCGTTCAGACGACCTTCAATATTCCCAAAGCGGCTGCGAGGGCCGATATCGATATTCAGGTGCGCCAACTCGAGAAGCTGTTCGACGTAAAGGACCTTCAGGATCCGAAGAAGGTCGACAAGCTGATTCAACGTTTCAACGTCATGTGGGACATGAACAATACGTCCGCAGCGACTTCGCCGATCCTCACCCTCTTCAATCAATCTTCGGATCAGGGAATCAGCCTCGATCTGATGATGAGCATCGCCAAGCTACGCCCTGGCGGGTTTTAGCGCATCGAACGCGGGAAGCGGGAACCGGTTTTGCGTGCAAAGATGCTCAAAGCCAGAGGATGAAAGCATCGAATGTGGGTTTGATCTCACATCCGATGCAGTAGAGGCCAGACCCCACTGGGATCCCGGCCCGTAGCGTGGTCAGTTCATGACTTCCGTGATCGTCGTCTCGGACGTCACGACAGCCCATCCGGCTTCGGAATGCTCGATGGAGAGAATCTGACCGGCGCCCGGAATCTTCATGCCGGGGGTGACCCACCATAGACCGTTCGGCCCTTCGATCAGCGCTGACCCTTCCGCTGCACGATGAATGACATAGCGCGGGAGCGGAGCGGCACCCGATTGGCCCGACCGGGCAGGCGTCACGACCGAGTGAGTGGAAGAGGCTTTGGCCTCGAGCGTCTCCATCTGTGACGGGGAGGCCGTCCTTACTCGCTCGCCGGTCGATCCGCCTTGTATCGTGACCGGAGACCCGATGCTGGGCAGATAGACATATCCATCACGAAGGAAAGCAGCATAGACGGGGAGGGCCGTCGCACAGACCACGAGAGCTGCACCGATGCCGACAACGATGCGGTCTCCGGAAGCCTCCTTGGCGCGGATGAGCTCCTCGAGCCGACGGACCTTTTGCGCACGGCTTTCCGAGGCAGGGCGGTTCTCGCGGAGCTCGCCTGCCCGGGCCACTTGCGCCAACGCCTTCTCAAACCGTGTGATCATAGCCGCTGCCGTAAAGAGAATCGGAGACATGTTCTAGATGTCCCACATTCTATTACTAAGTTGTTAGCACTGTCCCCGAAGGACCTTATTCCGGCTCAAGCGCATGAAAGTCTTGTGCAAGTTTCGCCAGCAAGGCGCACAACCGCTTGTCCCCAGTATCCGAAAGCGGGATTTCGGGAGCACTTCCCGGCGGAGCAGCTGCTTTCGATCTCGGTTGCCGCGCCCTGCAATTCAGGCCGCCCCGACATCCGTCAGGACGTCGAGCCGTCGAGATCAAAGCTCCTCGGCTGCCGGAATGATCCCGAGATCGTTGAGTTTCGCGCGTACGTCCGCAATCGGCCGCTTGAGCTTGAGGCTGATCACCGAGGCGGGCATTCCTTCCTGAGCCAATGTCTTGAGGAGCTGAACGGCTTCGAAGGTCCATGGTGATACAGTGTTCATGCTTCTATCTCCGGATATGCCCAGGCAGGCTCCTCTCCAAGTACGGCGAGAACATGGAAAAATGCCGCTCCAGGACGACAGTGCGCCGCAACCTTAGCTTGAGATGTGCGTTCCTTGAGAAGGCAACCCACTCAGGGATCAAACCATGACCATTATCTGGACCATCATCATCGGCTTCGTGGCCGGCCTCATCGCCAAATGGATCATGCCGGGCCGGAACGAGCCCTCCGGTTTCATCATGACCACGATCCTCGGCATCATCGGTGCTGTCGTGGCTACCTATCTCGGACGAGCCATCGGCTGGTACGGGCCCAATGACGGGGCAAACTTTATCGGTGCCATCGTCGGAGCCGTTATCGTGCTCTTCATCTATGGCCTCATCGTCGGTCGACGTTCGACGACGACCTATTGATCCGCATGCCGCGCGAACAATGGGCCGCACCATAACAGTGCGGCCCATTTTTTATCGCTGATCGAGATCAGGCTGCGTCGTGGGAGCCCGTCAGGGCCGCCTTGATGGGGCAATTGCCGACATACCCCCGCCACGCCAGGTAGGAGCCTCCTGCAAGCGCCAGGACGTTCAACAGCGGATTGGGCCGTGGCTTGGCGGCCGCGGCGGCAAGGCCTAGCCCGGCAAGCATATAGATGCCACGCTCCATCGTGCTGAGGTTCGGCTCTCCGTTCATGAGGGCTCCAGTTCCTGCCGAGGTGATATTCGCCACGTTAATTCTCCTTGAATAGCAGGGGGGCGAACGCAACGTGGATCTGTGTTGTTCCGCGAACCGGATCGCGCGGAACCGGAAAACTTGGCCGTCGTTGAGTCCACGCTTGCCAACATGGAGTGAACCGATGGCTGCCAAGGAAAAGACTTTGAACGACCTGTTCCTTCACACTCTGAAGGACGTCTACTATGCCGAGAAGCAGATCCTGAAAGCATTGCCGAAAATGGCCAAGAATGCTGAATCCGAGGAGCTCAAGCAGGCATTCGAAACCCACCGCGACGAGACCGAAGGGCAGATCGAGCGCCTCGAGCGGGTCTTCGAGATTCTGGGGAAAGCCGCCCGCGGCGTGCAGTGCGAGGCCATTAACGGCATTATCGAGGAAGGCAAAGAGGTCATGGAGGACTTTGCCGACAGTGAGGCTCTCGACGCTGGCATCCTGGCGGCGGCTCAAGCCGTCGAGCATTATGAGATCACGCGATATGGCTCTCTGAAAGCCTGGGCTCAGGAACTGGGTATGAACGACGCCGTCAAACTGCTCGACCAGAATCTAGAGGAAGAGAAGAAGACGGATGCGCTGCTGACAAAGCTGGCTGAGGCGCGCGTCAATACCAAAGCTGCCTGAAGCTGAGGTCGTGATAAAGCCCCGCCTTTCGGCGGGGCTTGTTTCATGGGATAAATGGATGACGCGTCAGTGCCTATGCTTGCGGCAAGGGGCGATGGCCGTGTCGAGGGTCAATCGCAGAGTTCCGGATGGTTGGATCTCGAGGGTTGCCGCCATGGTGCCGGGCTGTTCCACCAGGTGCAGAAATGCCAGAAACCTCAGGCGCGCGACCGGTGGCAGCAGATCGAGCAGCCGGCAAAAGTTCTCCCGGATTCCATCGATCATCTCCTCCTGCACGAAAGAGGAAAGGGGGAGCTCATCGTCAGGCAGCGACATGGGGCACCTGACGGGCTGAAGGAGTGGGCATGCCATGCCGGACAAGGGACGGCCCGCGTAACCCGGCGAGCTTTCGAACATGCTCGAGGCTTGCCGCGGAAATCTCGATAGCGGCTGCAATGCAGGGCTCCCCTTCGATGATCTGGGGCAATCCCAGCGGGCGGACTTTGAAGCTGGCCTGGTGCCAGCGCGGCAGCCACCACATCTCGACGACAGCGGTCACCTCGCTGATATCCTCTTCAAGGCAGAATTCCTGCATCGCGGCCAGAAGGCGGCAATCCGTCCGACCGGTGCGCCGCTCCTTCACGACGAAGTAGCGAGTCCATTCCAGGGCATCTGCGGCCCGTGGAATGCTGCGCTGGGCCATATGAGGAAAGACCTCGCTGATCATGTGAGGCAACAGGGTCGGATAAAGCCGCTGCCCGCCCACGACGCGGTTTGCATCGATGGCAAGGAGATAGATGGCATTTTCGTTGTCATAGGCATCGACCTCCAGCCCGTCCGGTCTCCTCAATCTGTTCCAGCCGCGCTCTTCCACGAAGATCTGGTGCCGAAGGCGGTAAAACTGCTGGATACTGTCGGCGTATAGTTTTCTATTGTTGTGTGTAATCACGTGAACATGGGTCACTGACGTCATCCCTCTGTGAACGGAATGACATTTCGCTCAAAATATTGGTGAGTGGTATTGTAGAAAATTACAGGTATTGGATCAGACCTGAATCAATTTGTACTGTAAGGCTCTGGCGACGGCTTGGGTTTTGTTGGTGGCTTCCAGCTTCTGGCAGGCGCTGACGATATGGGCCGTCACCGTACGTTCGGTGATTCCGAGGATGTCGCCGGTGTCGGCCGCCGATTTGCCTGCCGCAGCCCACACGAGAGCCTCGCGCTCCCGCGGGGTCAGGAGGTCCACTTTGCGGCAGGGGAGGGGATCGAGAATTTGCCGGACCCGTTCGAAGGCATACATGGACATGAGGTGGAGGGCGGGCTTCGCTCGCGGAGGCAGGTCGAGATCGACGCCGCTCATGGAGAAGCAGGCCTCGTAACCGCTGATGCCGTGAATCGGCAGGCAGAAGCCATCCGGCATTCTGAAATCCCTGGCCCGGTGCATCACCTCGGCTGCGCGGGGCTCTCTGTCCCGATTGTACGGGGCCTCAGACCATTCAAAGGGTTGTACGGTGTTTCTGCACAGACGGATGACCGGATCGGCGCGAACATAATCCTCTTTCGCGTAAATGTCGAACCACCCTATGGGCCATTTCTTCAGTATAACAACTTTCTCGAAGCGTTCTCTTGGGTTGGGCAAGCCCGTAATAATGAAATTCTCGAAGCCGAATATTGCGAACGACTTCGCGATTGCAGTCATGATGTCTTCGGAAGACGTAAGGTTTTCAATGCTTCCAATGAAGTCAAAGGCCTCTGTCGCATGAGCATAGCATTGATGTGGCACCGGTTCCCCCAATGGCGTTTCCATCAGTAGGTGTATATAATAAAGGCACTACCACTGGTTATGAAAGGGGATTATAGGTCTGAGCCATGACAGCGTCGGCAGGAGAGGCGGTTGCGGCAGAAATGACCCAGTCCGGTGGACAGGCATATCGGCAATCGGCTGCGCGCCAGACGGGCCATGCTCGGCATGAGTCGGGAAAAGCTGGCGGAAGCCTTGGGACTCACGTTTCAGCAGATCCAGAAATACGGAAAGAGAGCCAATCGGATCGGGGCAAGTCGCCAGCTTCAGATCGCAGGTATCCTGGATGTCAGCATCGAGCTTTTCTTCGCCGGTTGCCACGGCTTCCCAGCAAGTGATGCTGCAGCCGGCCGTGTTATGGCCGAGGTTCTGATCAGCCCGCACGGCGACCGCCTCGTCCGTGGCTTCCTGCGCCTGAAAGACGACGAGATCCGCAAGGAGGGTGGCGGATCTCGTCGATTGCTTGCCTCGCCGCGCTGAGGGCCTGAGCCGCTCCAGGCCCCTCGCTGGATGATTACCTGCGGTCCCGCTTCGACGAACTTTGGCGGAGGGCGGGGCGGGTGCCCGCTCTTCGAATGAAGCATTGGGCCCGAACTCCCTGACAGGGATGACATTTTGGGCGAAAGAGCCTTGTGCCCTGCGGAACCTGCCGCGCTTCTGATGGTTACTCCCCCACGATTGAGAGAGGTTGACCATGGGCGTGGGACAGCAGAACGGAAACAGGCAGCAGGATAGCGGCGGCGACGATTGGGATGCCCTCAAGGGCGATGTGGGCGACATGGCAGGCGCCGCCGTCGAGCGCGGCCGCGATTTCATCGACTCGGCGCGTGAGCAAGCGACTGACTATGCGGGCCGCCGCAAAGATGACGTGGCGCAGTCGGTTGCGGATTTCGCGACGTCCTTGCGTGAATCCACTCACTCCTTCGAAGAGCGGCCGAATATTCGCGCCGTCGTCGATAGCGCGGCTGACGGCCTGGAGCAGCTGGCGGATTCGATCCGTGACCGCAGCTTTGCGGACATCTTCAACGATTTCGAGGACGTGGTTCGACGTCGTCCGGCGACCGTGGCCGCCGTATCGGTCGCGGTCGGCTTCCTGGCGGCTCGTTTCCTCAAGAGCACGGCCGAGGACCTGCGTGAGGAGCGCATGAACCCGAGCGTGTCGTCGCCACGTCGCAACAGGTCCCAACCGGCACAGCGTCAAGACGCTAGGGCCGGGGCATGAACGGAGGCGCTCATGCAGGGCAATACCAATCAAACCATACAAGGCCTCGTCGGTGAGGCCCTGCGCGAGTCAACCGATCTCGCGCAGAAGGAATTCACGCTGTTCCGCACTGAAATATCCCAGAACATTCGAACTCTCTTCATCGGAATGGCACTGGTGGTTGTCGCGGCGATCTTCGCGATCGCCGCGGTCATGCTCCTGACGGATTCGCTGGTCAAATGGCTGGCAACGGTCGTGCATTCGGAGGCGCTGGCGGCTCTCATCGTCGGCGGAATACTGGCCGTCATTGCGATCGGTCTCGGCCTCTATGGCCGCCATGCCATGTCGGCCTCGGCGCTCACCCCTCAAAGGACTGTGCGTTCGCTCAAGCGTGATGCGGAAGTTCTCTCCGAAAGAGGTGCAGGATGACACAGAGCCTTCAGGAGCTGGAGAAGGACATCGAGCAAAGCCGTGCGCAACTCGACCGCACAATCGATCAACTCCAGAGCAAGATGACCGTTTCGGGAGTGGTTGACGACATGCTCGGCACGGCTCGCACGAGCCAATACGGTCCGCTCTACGATAGGGTTCTTGAAACCGTGCGGCGCAACCCGGTGCCGGTGATGCTGATCGCTGCCGGGCTGGGTCTGCTGGCCTTCCGCTTGGGGCGGCCCGCGCAGCGGCGCCCGACTAGGCTGATCGCGGCGGACGAGGATTTCATCACCGAGCAGGATCTCACGGGAGAACCGGACGACCTGCGTCTCTATGGCTCGGGAGCTGCTCCGCTGGAGCAGACGGACGGCATGTTCGACCGTCGCAGAACGACGAACTCCCGCATTTGACAACGGAATAGGAGCTTCTCATGGTCAATACGAAGAACGAAGGCGGCAAGTCGCCCATGGAATCGCAGGCTGACACGGGATCCGGAAAGATTTCCGCCGGTACGTCGGTCGGCAATATCGGCGAAGCCCCGATGCCTCATGCTCAGGACGACAAGAAGGGTGCACAGAGCGCGACGCTCGCGTCCCACACCTCTCATCCCCTCGGCGGAAACCGGAGCGAAGAGGGAAAAGGCGCATCCCAAACGCAGCAGCAAAATGCACAGGACCAAGGCGCGTCGATGACCGACAAGGCTCAGCAAATGGCGAGCGACATGCGAGATCGCGCCGGCGATGCCTATGAAGGCGCTTCCGAATGGGCACAGGATACCTATGAGCGGGCGGCTGGATGGGCCTCGGATGCCTATGAGGGGCAGCGTCGCCGCGTCCGCCATATGGGCGGCCGGTCGGCAAAGGCTTTCGGTAATGCCCGGGGCAGCATGCAGGACTACGTTTCCGAGAACCCGATGGTCGTGGGCTTGGTGGGCCTCGCAGCCGGACTTCTGCTCGGCGCCCTGCTGCCGCGCACGCGGCGCGAGAACGAAGTCTTCGGCGAGTGGGCCGATGAGGTTCGCAATCAGGGTCTTCGCTATGCTCGCGAGGCAGCCGAACGCGGCCGGGAATATGTGGAAGAAAACTTCACCGGCGATGAAGCGCAGTTCAGCCGCCATGAGAGCGAATTCGGTTCAGGCGACCGAGGCGCGAACCGGCATTAACGGCAATCGACCTCAGGGCATCGAACATGGAAAGTGGACCTGCTCTCTGCTGACCGGTTCGATGCTCAATTCATGAGAAAAGGGCCTCGTGCGAATAGTCCGAGTCGCCTTTTCGTAAGACGCTCCAAGCGCAAAAGCGCCGGCTTCACGCCGGCGCTTTTTCTTCGACGTGATCTCAAGGGACAAGAAGCGCTGAAAAAGCAACGGCCACGGCGAAACAATGCGCGTACATCCGGCGTCATCATTTCGGCATCGTGACCGTATCTGGCAGACAATGCGCCGCCAGGTTGACGCTGATTTGGTGCGGCAACGGCCTCGTTTCAAGTCCTAAGGCATCGGACGTGAAAAGCAGAATCCACTTTTGGGATTCGATCCGATGCTCCCTTCTTAGAGAAGCGTATCGCGTCAGCGGCCCTTCGGGTCCGCTCAAACGATGCACCAGACCGTAGAATTTACCATAATTGCCGAAAGCGGCGGAGATTCCGGCAGAGCTGGAACCCGGATCTTCGTAAAGCCGTTGCTGACAAAGGCTGGAAGAAGCTTGTCATGAATGGGGAAGGCGGGGTCTCAACAGCGATCGATCGATTTTTGGCGGAGTGTTCGTGTGCGTATCCTGGTTTTGGAAGATGATCCCTTTATCGCCTCCGACCTTCAGGCCATCCTGGAAGATGACGGGCATGAAGTTGTCGGTGTTTTCACTTCGCTTGCTGAGACCTATGAACACCTCGATGATGGGTTCGACTATGCGCTTCTCGATATAGACGTGGTGGGAGGCAAGAGTTTCGGGGTGGCGTCAGCGCTTGCCGAGCGCGATATCCCATTCGCTTTCGTTTCCGCATCTCAACCCGGCGATTTGCCCTCGTCTCTTTGTCGGGTCGACTTCATCCCGAAGCCCTTCGAAGAGCGCACCATTCTGCAATCGATCAGCAGTACTTCTTCGCGTGCTTATTCATGCTAATCGCGTGAGACATGAGCCCACCATTTGAGATTCTGCCCCAATCATGTCCGCTCCGAGACTAGGCTTCTGCTGCAAGTTCGTACCCGAAAGCCGTAATGCGGCCGATGCGCGCCGGATGAATACGACGACGGTCACGATGACTTATCTCGCGCGGCTCGAACCGAAGGCGGCATACGACAAGATCGCTTCCGTCGTCTCCCATAATCTGGATGCAATCACACGGCAGATCGAACATGTAGCCGCCCGTCCCGCGCTGGAACGCCTCCATCGCCTTTCGAGCGATCTTTTGCCCGGCTATACGCATCCGAGCTGCCGCCGGTTCTACGAGGACCCTGATTTGAGGGACCTGATCGAACGCAAGCTCGCATCAGCCGGACAGAATGCTCGGGTGCATGGCGTGCGCCTCAGCATGCATCCCAGCCAGTTCTGTGTGATCGCTTCCGCCAATTCATCCGCCGTCACCAACGGTGTGGCCGAGTTCGAGTATCATGCCGACGTGATGCGCCATTTAGGATACGGCGAGGGATGGCACCCTGACGGTGCGCATATCAACATTCATGGTGGAGCGAAGGCGGTCGGAGCCGAGGGAGTCCGGGAAGGGTTGCGGCGTTTGTCGGAAACCGCACGCAACCTCATTACCATAGAGAACGATGAGGTCAGTTTCGGCCTCGACGATCTGCTGCCGCTGGCAGACGTGGTGCCGCTCGTGCTCGATCTGCACCATCACTGGATCAAGACAGAGGGCGAATATATCGAGCCTGACGATCCCAGGATCAGGGTCATCCTTGCCTCCTGGCGCGGCGTCCGGCCGCTCAGCCATGTCAGCGTATCCCGGGAGCCTCTGCTGGCGGAGCACGACATTCATGCGCTTCCAGACTATGGGATGCTCATTCGGGCCGGGATCAAGCCGAGAGACTTGCGCGGCCACTCGGACCTCATGTGGAACCTGGCCGTCAACGATCTCGTCGCGCGCCATCTCAGGTGGACGGACTTCGAGGTGGAGGCGAAACTGAAGAATGTTGCGTCCGAGGGGTTGGCCCGTCATGTGACAGGATTTCTCCCGATGGCCGGGTAAGAACCCGGTTGGGAGCCGCGAGGCGGCCGTCCTTCTCCGTGGAACAACTCGGCGGCTCGGGCGTTCTGAGACATTGTGCCGTCCGCCGAGTGCCTGATGCCCGAGTCCCCATCCACAGTTCTTTTGGTCGAAGACGAACCTCTTATCCGCCTGTTTGTCGCCGAACTCCTGGAGGATTCCGGGTTCAAGGTGGCCGAGGCTGCGAATTCAACGGAAGCGCTCGTTCTCCTGGAAGCAGGCCTCGAGATCGACGTTCTGCTCACGGATGTCGACATGCCAAATGGCTGCAACGGGTTCGAACTTGCCCAAAAGGTGCATGAATCCTGGCCGAAAGCCGAGATCCTCATCATGTCGGGCCGCCGCTGGCCGGCCGAGGGTGATCTGCCTCTGGGAGCGGCCTTTCTGGCTAAGCCGTGCCCGAACGAGGCTATCGTCTCTCACGTCCATTCGGCGGCCGAGCGGTCCCGGCGATACTCCGGTCATGGGAATGAGCCTCCTCGCTCCCAGGAATCGGCGAGAATCCTTCCTTTTCCGAAAACAGCCTAAATTCCTGAACTCTATCTTGCTGAAGGCGCGGAGCAGACATAAGCTCTGCGCGAATTGGCCTTCCATCGGGGACTGAGGTCTTGAAAACAGTCTCCGGACTATCCGACCCAGGGAAGGTCAATAGGCTTTCGGCACCGTGATACAAGGCTGCCGACGAGCTTTCCCACTCTACTCCCGGAGGAATACATGCCGACCAAGACGACAGACGGAAAAGCCGGAGCTAAGAAGGCTGCTGCCAAGCCGGCTGCTGGTTCCAAGCCTAATGCCCTTCAGAAGCCTCTGCAGCCGTCCAAGGAGCTGGCCGCCATCGTGGGCTCGAACCCGCTGCCGCGCGGCGAGGTGGTGAGCAAGATGTGGGACTACATCAAGAAGAACAATCTGCAGAATCCCGAGAACAAGCGCGAGATCCTCGCCGATGACAAGCTGCAGCCGATCTTCGGCAAGCCCAAGGTGACCATGTTCGAGATGAACAAGCACCTCGCGCAGCACCTGAAGTAAGTCTTCGGGCTAGAGCATCGGACCCAAAAGTGGAAACCATTTTTGGGATCAATTCGATGCTTCCACTATAGAACAGCGCATCGTGCGAAAAACCGGATCCACTTTTTCGCACGATGCGCTAGGATAGTCAGGAATTCTGCCGCCATTGAGCGAGAGGCAGGATTTCCGGCCTCTGGCCGGGCGCTCGCCTCCATGGATCGACCGCCCATTCCTGCCCGCTTCCCTTTTCTACGATGACCGCGGAGAAGTGCGGGTAGCGCCCATCCAGAAAGAACCCCCGCGATTCCGGCCGCTCGACCTGATGATGGGCCAGTAAGCCCTTGGTTTCCAGGACGATCAGCAAGCTCGTCGTATTGGCGGTCTCATCCAGGCAGTCCATTTGACCGTGTACGCCTGACATCTGGGCGGGCGAGCCGGGAAGGTCCGGCTTGCCGCCGATCGAAGACGCAAGATAGGCCGTGTAGGAGCTCACCACCTGGGCGAGGGCGTTCCGCTCTGCGGAAGGGGTGGCCCTGGCGGCCCTGAGGAGTGCGGTTGCCCGACCGAGCCAGGCCCCGTCCACGGAGACCGCCTGACGTCGCGAGCAGCCGTAGCCGTGACAGGCGATGATCCTGGTGCCCTCGGGCCCCACATATCCCTGGCTCTTGAACCATCCCAGCGCCGCCTGCGAAGCAAGGGCCGGTGAAGCGAGCAAGAGCAGGAGGGCCGCTGAAATGAGGGATGGCGCCGATTTCATCGAGAGAGTACCTAAGGCTGTGCTGTTTGCCAGCTCATATAGGTCGGCAGACCGCTCTGCCTATCAGCCAAGCTTGCTCAAGACGTCCATCCTTCGAGGTAACCATGTCCCGCATCGTCTTCCTGAACGGCTCGTTCCTCCCGCTGGAGGAGGCAAAAGTGCCCTTCATGGATCGAGGTTTCCTCTTCGGGGACGGCGTCTATGAAGGGGTCGGCGTGCTGGAGGGGCGCCTTGTCGACAACGAGGCGCATCTCGAACGCCTGGAGCGCTCGCTTCGCGAGGTGCGCATCCCGAACCCCTACAGCCGGGCGGAGTGGACGCATCTCGAGGAGGAACTCGCCCGCCGCAATGGCATGACGGAGGGATTCATCTATTTCCAGGTGACCCGGGGTGTGGCCGAGCGGGATTTCACTTTCCCTGAGAACGCTTCTCCTGGCGTTGCCATGTTCACGCAGGCGAAGCCTATCGTGAATGCGCCCGCGGCCGCGACGGGGATCGCCGTGATCACCGTGCCGGACCTGCGCTGGAAGCGCCGCGACATCAAATCGGTGAACCTGCTCGCCCAGGTTCTCGCCAAACAGGCCGCCAAGGAAGCAGGAGCTCAGGAGGCCTGGATGGTGGAGGACGGGTTCGTGACGGAGGGCGGCTCCTCGAGCGGCTTCATCATCACCAGAGAGGGCCGAATCGTCGTGCGTCCGCTGTCGAACGCCATTCTGCCGGGCATCACCCGCAAGGCGCTTCTGGCTCTGTCGAAAGATGCGGGAATCGAACTCGAGGAGCGATTGTTCACGGTCGAGGAGGCCTATGAGGCCGCGGAGGCTTTCATGACGAGCGCATCCAGTTTCGTGCTCCCCATCGTTTCCATCGATGGACACACGATAGGCGACGGGAGGCCCGGTCCGATCACGAAGAAGCTGCGCGAGATCTATATCAGGATGGCCACAGCCCCGCGCATGACTGCCGAATAACAACAGCGTGGGCCGTGAGTTCGAACTCACGCCCGACGCGTTAACGTTTTGATCTTGAGCATCTTTTCGCGCAAACCCGGTTCCTACCTCCCGCGTCCGATGCTCTAAAGCGGAACCGTGATGAGGATCGCCCGTTGCCTCTCGAAAGGAGCGATCCATGAAGCGAATTCTGGTTCTATCCGTGGCCCTGGCGGGCGGAGTGACGGCCGCCATGGCCCAAAATCCCGATGTCCTGAACCAGCGGGCGCCGAACATGCCGCCGCTGCAGCAAATGCCTCCTGAGAAGGTGGAGCCACCGAAGTCGGTGACGCCACAGGATCCGCCATCGACCGGCTCGACCTTGAGCGACAAGCTCGAGCAGTCCAACGGGGTCATTCGCCCGCCGGAAACTGGGACGCCCGATATGACCGTGCCTGCGCCAGTGCCGAATCCTGGCACGACGCCAGTCATTCCGCCGCCGGGCAGCCCGGGCGGCAATCAGCAGATCCAACCCAAATAAGGCTCAGGATGCGGCAGGACCGGGCTGGCTCTGCTTTCCCGCCGACTTGCTGCGCCGTCTGTTGTTGCGGCCATTGCCGCTACGGCGCGACGCGCCGCCATTGGCGTTCATCACCTTTGCGGCGACTTCGCTGATCTGACGGCGCAGCTCTTCATCTCCCTTGCCGGGGATTTCCTGGTTGGCAAGGCGGGCCTGCGCCTCGTCGCGCTCCGCTCCGATCTCACGAATGCGTTGCTCCAGAATCAAGCCCCGCTCCTGTTCGGCGGCCAGGTCACGGGCGAGGTCGGCGAGGCGCTTGCGTTCGTCCGAGAGTTCCGTGTGACGCTCGTTGAGCGCACGCTCGAAGTCGTTGCCGCGCGCCGTCTGCGTCATCAGGCGCGTTTCGAGGTCCGAGATTGCGATGCGCTTGGCATCGATCTCGGTGAGGGCCGCCGTCAGGCGCTGATCGGCATCGCCGTATCCGGATTCCAGCTGAACGAGCTTTTCCTGCGCATGAAGCAGCTCGGTTGTGAGCTTGGAGCGCTCGCCCTGGACGAGATCGAGCTCCATGCGGGTATTGGAGAGCTCGTCCAGGGTCGCCCGGTGAGCATTTTCGAGAGCCGTGAGGGTCTCGCGGGTGCTGGAAAGGAAGGTGCGCGTCTGGCCCAGCTCGTCCTCGATGGCCGCGAGCTGTGTCTGCGCTTGTGCGAGAGCCGTCTCGAGTTGCACGATCGTCGCGTCGCGCTGGGTGAGAGTGCTCTCAAGGGCCTCGATGCGCACGGCGCGACGGCCCAGCTCTTCCATGCTTTCGTGCTTGGCCGCGAGAGCCTCTTCGGCCCTGCGCTCGATCTTGCGCTGGAGCACCGCAAATTCGGCGCGAAGATGATCCTTCTCCGCCGTCAATTCGGAGATCGACATGGGAAACAGCGCCTCGGCCCTGCGGCGCGCAAGGCGCTCCGCACGGGAATTGATGGCGGGAATGATGAGGAGTGCGATGAGGGTTGCAGCCACAAACCCCAGCGCGAAAATCATGATGG
The DNA here is from genome assembly GCF_041276405.1 of Microvirga sp. TS319. NCBI lineage: Bacteria > Pseudomonadati > Pseudomonadota > Alphaproteobacteria > Hyphomicrobiales > Methylobacteriaceae > Microvirga > Microvirga sp. TS319. The sequence goes on from NZ_JBGGGT010000002.1 coordinate 938,677, forward strand.
TTTCAACCACGCGGACGCCAACTCCAAGAGACCTAACCGGTAACGAGACCTGACCGGTAACGCTCAAGCACCTTGCCTTGTGCCTGCGCGGCTTTCCAGAGAGGTCAGCCCCAGCTTGCCGGTTGTAGTGCATCTTTGAACCATTTCCACCGGTCTGGAAGCTGGTCCGGTATGCGCATCGCTCTTAGAGCTGTTTCCACTGAGGTGGAATCATCTCTTTATTCTCGGTAGGGGGCCGTGTTCACTGCAGGTGAGGGGGCTCTAGAAGGGATTCCAGGTCGGCTCCGGCGTGAATTTCAGGTAGCCCATATTGACGCCGAGCCGCGCGCCGACGCCGGTGCGGATCGGAACCACGATCATTTCGTCTGCCGCCAGAGCCGTCACGCCGAAGCCGCCGAGGAAATACGCGGAGCCGTCGATGCCCACGAAGCGCTTATAGAGGGCGTCCGTGAACGGCATGTTGTAGACGAGCATCATGGTCCGGGCGCCTTCGCCGCCGAAGTCGAAGCCGACCGACGGCCCCTGCCAGAAGATCTTGCGCTGGCCTGCATTGCGCGTGAACAGCTTGCCCTCGCCATAGCGAAGACCGCCAATGAGGGCTCCGGAGGCCTCCTGACCGAGAATATACCCGTTGGGTTCACCCCACCGGCGCACGGCTTCCTCAAGGGCCGTCGCAAGGCCCCGGGAGGCCGAGCCGAAGAACGAATGGCCGGACTCGACCAGTTCGTTGGAATTGAATGAGTTCGGCCCACCCGGATTGGTCGCATAGGCGCGCTGCACGTTCTGGGCCGCAGCCTGAAGGGGAAAAGCGCCGACAAGGCCGGCCAAAGCCGCCGCAGCAGCCAATGAAAATCGGGAGCGCATGGGCTATCTCCTCGTACAAGACAGGGGACGATCCGACCCTTTCGATCGGACGGCTTCTATCGAACCCTGACTTTACGGGCATCAACCCTAACAATCTCTGTATAAGCGGTGCTTTGGTGCCGCAGGTCCCGGGGCGGAGGTTCTCAGGCCACCGCTGCCGGAAGATCCAGCTTGGGCGCGAGGGAGACATCGCCCAGGGCGGCGAAGGGGCCATTGAGATAGCCGCGCTCCTCATGCCCATAGGTCAGAGGTGCGCCGCCGGGGCCGACGACACTGCCCCCGGCGCAGCAGAGAACATGGTCGCCCGCTGCCGTATCCCATTCCATCGTCGCCCCACAGCGCACATAGATGTCGGCCTCACCCGAGGCGATGAGGCAGAACTTGAGCGCAGAGGACGTCATGCGCCTTGTGCCGATGGAGAGCGTGGACAGGCACGCCTCCGTGGCGATGTCGCCGTGCCGGCGGCTCACGAGGGCGACAAGGCCCTCGTCGGGGGCGCTCCTGACCCTGATGTCGCGCCAGTCGAAGGTCGCCTGGTCCTGTTCCGGCATGGCGCTCGTCCGCGCCTTTGTGCCTGCGATCCAGATGGCGCCCAGGGCCGGGGCCGCCACGGCGGCAGCCAGCGGGCGGTTCTTTCGGATCATCGCGATGTTGACGCTGTACTCGCCCGTGCCGCGAATGAAGTCGCCCGTGCCGTCGAGCGGATCCACCAGGAAGAAGACATCCTCCGCATGGGCCGTGCTGGCCGTCTCCTCCGCAACCACCGGCACATGGGGCCAGGCTTCGTGCAGACGGCGGATGATCATCTCTTCGGCGGCCAGGTCGGCCGCTGTCGTCGGGCTTCCGTCGGGCTTGACGCGCTTTTCGATCAGCGCATTCTCCATGCCGCGGAGGAGGTGGGCAGCCTCTGCGGCTATGGGGGCAAGCCTCAGGGCGATTTCGTCGGGTTGAGAGACATCGAGCCGCATGATGGATTTGTGCCTGTTCTCGGAAGACCTGTCGATCTCTTTTACCTGCTTTCCAAAGAACTCATAGCCGGGTATCCCGGTTCACATTCTCTTCTCTCTTCGTCTGTAGTCGTGAAACCTGAAACTCAGAATTTCATGAGTCCAGCGTTGAACTTACGGTCTTCCGGAGCCCTAATGGCCACCATCTCTCTTGATTCGCTCGATCTCGCCGCCCTCCTTTGCTCGCGCGTCTGCCACGACGTGATTTCGCCGGTGGGCGCGATCGTCAACGGGCTCGAGGTCCTGGAGGATGACAACGACACCTCGATGCGCGAGTTCGCTCTCGATCTGATCCAGAAAAGCGCCCGTCAGGCCTCCGCCCGCCTTCAGTTCGCGCGTCTCGCCTTCGGCGCGGCCGGCTCCGCCGGGGCCTCCATCGACCTCGGCGATGCCGAGCAAGTCGCGCGGGGCCTGTTCCTCGACGACAAGATCAGCTTCTCGTGGGCCTCGCCGCGCCTTCTGTTCCCGAAGAACAGGGTCAAGCTTCTCCTCAACCTGATCATGATCGCCATCACGGCGATTCCGCGCGGCGGCTCCATCGCCGTGGCGGTGACGGGCGATGCGGAGAGTTGCGAGTTCTCGATCAGGGCCAAGGGCCTCAATGCGCGCATTCCCGCCCATTCGCAGGATCTGCTCGCGGGCGACTCGGAGAGCGGCACGGTGGATGCTCACGGCATCCAGATCTATTATGCCGGCATGGTGGCGCGAGCGTCCAACATGAGCATCGCGTTCAGCATCGAGGGCGATGAGGTGACGATCACATCGAGGACGGCATAGGCGTCCTCGACGCCTCCTCGGCAAGCCATGAGCAGAAGGCCTGCGCCTTCCGGTTCCTCCGGGGGCGTTGGACGGCGATATAGTTCATGCCGCTGGGAATAAAACCGAACGGCGCCAGTAGCCGTTGCGCCCGGATGTCGTCGATCACGAGCTGCCACGGCGCGATGCATACACCGAGTCCCGCCGTTGCGGCCTCGAGCATGTAATAAAAGTGTTCGTAGTCGGTTCCCGCGAGGTTGGATGACCTGAGCCATCCTGCCCGATCGAACCAGTCGTGCCATGCACTGCGCCGCGTGACCGTATGAAGGATCGGGGCGCTCTCGAGGTCCTGCGGTTCCTTAAGGTGGAGGCGCTTTGCGAGCACAGGCGAGAGGACAGGCCCGACATATTCCGGGAAGAGCGTCGTGAGCGGCACCTCCGGCGGCAACGGAGAATCGGCCAGGCGAACGGCGATCTCATAGCGCTCCCGCGCAAAGTCAACCGGTGCATAGGAAGCGGACAGCCGCACCTCCACGCCAGGATACTTGTCCTGAAAGCGATGGAGCCGAGGGATGAGCCAGCGCATGCTGAACGTGCCCGTGCAGGAGACATCCAGGACGCCGTTCTCTTCATCGGCGACAGCCCGCACGCCTGCCTCGATATGATCGAGGCCGACGGTCAAATGGGACAGCAGCGTCCTTCCGGCATCCGTCACGCGCAGGGAGTTCTTCGGGCCCTCGAAGAGCCGTACGCCGAGGATCTCTTCGAGATTCCTGACCTGCTTGCTGACGGCGCCATGGGTCACCGACAACTCTTCCGCCGCAAGCGTCATGCGGCCCAGGCGGGCGGCGGCTTCGAAGGCCGCGAGGGCGTTGAGAGAGGGAAGGCGGCGCCGGCTCATGTGAGGAAAAGGAACAATCTCTGATCGATCATATCGATTATCAATCACTTGGTTCCGTGGAACAAGGGCGCATCGCGGCCAGCAGACGATCTCTCCGTGCCGGCTCGTACAGCCTGGGGAATAATATGGAGCCCGTCGTTTTTGCCGCCGTCCTCTCTGCAGCCTGCCTGCATGCAGGTTGGAACGCCATCATCAAGGTTGGTCTCGACCGATTCTCGTCCCTCCTGCTGATCGTCCTGGCGCAGATCGGCCTCAGCGTCATTCTTCTCCCGTTCTTTGCATCGCCTGCCGCGGCTGCGTGGCCTTGGATTCTTGCATCCGCCGTCATTCATACCGGATACAAGCTGTCGCTCATCAGCGCTTACGAGCATGGAGATCTTTCCCAGGTCTATCCTCTCGCGCGCGGCACCGCGCCGCTCATCGTCGCGCTTATCAGCACGATGTTCATCGGTGAAGCGATGTCTTTTCCTAAGCTGCTGGCCATCGCTTCCATAGGACTCGGAGTCGGTCTCATGTCGCTCGGGAGCGGAGTGAGCGGCCGGATGCCGCCGAAGGCGTTCGCATTCGCGCTCCTGACCGCCTGTTGCACCGCTTCCTATACGCTGGTCGACGGCATCGGTGCGCGCCTCTCGGAAACCGCATCGGGGTTCATTCTTGTGTCGACGCTCATCGACGGAATCCTGACTTGTACCTATGCGTGGGCAACCCGCGGTCCTGGAGCCTTCATCAAGACCCGACCCTTCTGGCGCAGCGGCCTTGCTGCGGGAGCAATGTCGCTTGCATCCTACTGGGTTGTGATCTGGGCCTTTACGAAAGCGCCCATTCCTCTGGTCGCCGCGCTGCGCGAGACGAGTGTTCTGATGGCGCTGTTGATCGGGATCGTCTTCCTGAAGGAACGCGTCGGTCCCAGCCGGATCATGGCCGGATCGTTGATCGCCTGTGGGGTAGTTCTTATGCGCTTTTAGAGCATCGGACGTGAAAAGTGGATTTGCCCTTTCGGGGCCAACTCGATGCTCCTACTAGAGAACAGCGCATCGCTTGCTCCGAGAAACCGGCTCCCACTTTTCACGTCCGATGCTCTCGTGGACCTCACAGGTCAGCCAATAAAAAGCCCGGCAAACGCCGGGCTTCCTCGGTTGTCTGACACTTCACTCAGATCGCGATGCGCTCCTCGGCCTCGTTCGGTTCGCGCAGCACATAGCCACGACCCCAGACGGTCTCGATATAGTTCTTGCCCTGCGATGCATTCGCGAGCTTCTTGCGCAGCTTGCAGATGAAGACGTCGATGATTTTCAGCTCCGGTTCGTCCATGCCGCCATAGAGATGGTTCAGGAACATCTCCTTGGTGAGCGTCGTGCCCTTGCGCAGCGAGAGCAGCTCGAGCATCTGGTATTCCTTGCCTGTCAGATGCACCCGGGCACCGCTGACCTCGACCGTCTTGGTGTCGAGATTCACGACGAGATCTCCCGTGGTGATCACCGACTGTGCATGGCCCTTCGAGCGGCGCACGATGGCGTGAATGCGGGCGACCATCTCGTCCTTGTGGAAAGGCTTCGTCAGATAATCGTCGGCACCGAAGCCGAGACCCTTCACCTTGTCTTCGATGCCAGCCATGCCGGAAAGGATCAGAATCGGCGTCTTCACCTTCGCGACGCGCAGCGTGCGCAGGACCTCATAGCCCGACATGTCGGGAAGGTTCAGGTCGAGAAGGATGATGTCATAGTCGTAGAGCTTGCCGAGGTCGATGCCCTCTTCGCCGAGATCCGTCGTATAGATATTGAAGTTCTCGGACTTCAGCATCAGCTCGATGCTTTGCGCTGTCGCGCTATCGTCTTCGATGAGAAGTACGCGCATGTCTATTCCCCAGCCCATGCCCTGGAGCTTGCGGGTCGCTTGCCGCTCCCCATCCACCACCGGGCCTGCGGCGGATGCCCTTTTTCACTGATTCGTGACGCTAGTTCAGAATGGTTAACAAACCCTGATTCATGCATGCAAGCGCTTAACGACATGCCGCTGCCAATCTGTCGCCCAAAGTGCTCGGCCTGTGGATTCAAGGTGCCCATACGGAACTCCGCCGCTCCATCCGAAATTGTTGCAAACGAAGGGTTTCGCTTGCTCGTGCCCGCCGCTCTATCCGAGCTTCAGGCGTGACAGGGCCAGTGTTAACGAAATCAGTAAACGAAAGGTTGACGCAAGCCCCGCGCAAGCCTCGCTGCCGGTCCCGGATCGGCCAATGACCCGCTAGGTCGCTCTCCACTAAAGGCTTTTCGTTCGCGACGGTAAGGAAGAGTCAACTTCCGTGTCCGATGATGCCTCATGCCCGGCGGATAACTGAGCGATCCGGCAGGCACGTGAAACAGCGACGTGTGGAGTTGAATCAAAATGAAGTCGCGGGATACGCTCATCCGCCTCAAGCGCTTTCAAGTCGACGAGAAACGTCGGAGGGTGGCGCAGATCGAGATGATGATCGCCGAGTTCGACCGCATGGCGGCTGATCTTGATCGGGAGATCACAGCGGAGGAGCAGAAGGCCGGGATCACCGATCCGAACCATTTCGCCTATCCGACCTATGCTCGCGCCGCGGCCCAGCGGCGGGACAACCTTCGCATGTCGGCTCAGAACCTTCACACCCAGCTCGACGATGCCAAGGCCGAACTCGGAGAGGCGTTCGAGGACCTGAAGAGAGCCGAAAGCCTGGAAGATCGGGAGCGCGTTGGCGAGCGCTCGTCCCTCGATCCGACCATCAGCCAGATGGGCCAGGCGCGTGCCCTGCGGGCCATCGCCTGATCATTCCATTCCGAACGCCATTGAACAAGGACGCGTCGCAGCCCGACGCGTCCTTGTGCTGTTCGGCCTCAGCCGATCACCGGAACCTGGGGCGCGCAGTCGCGCGGAAGATGTCCCTGAAGCCGGGGGTCGTCCGATACCTCGACGGCCCGACGATAGGGCGTGAAGCCCGAGCGCATATAGAAGGTGAGGGCGGCCGGGTGATCGAGGCTGCAAGTGTGAACGAAGAAGCGGTCGATCGGTCGTGCGAAGGCTCTGCGGACCGCCTCGCTGAGGAGATAACGTCCGGCTCCTTTGCCGATCGCTCCAGGCGCAACGCCGAGAAAGGCCAATTCGGCTTCCTGCTCCGGACGGAAGTCGATTTCCAGAAGTCCGATATCGTCCCTGCCGTCGTGCAATGCATAGGCTTCGACCTTCGGGTCATCGAGAATGCCTGCGAGCTCCTCGTCGGGCATCAGCACGCGGCTGAACCATAACCAAGGCTCACCGATCTTGCGAAACAAAGTTCTGTATCGGGCGTGGTCTGTGTTGAGAGGCTGGAGCGACCAGCCTTCCACAGCTTCCGCACGAAGAGTCGGAGGTGGAGAGTGCATCTCAAGATAGGTGACGATGGCCGCGACCTTCCCCGGCGGGAGATCCGTGTAACCGCTCAGATTCAGCGCCGTCTGCAGGTTCGTCATGAGGCCGCCTCCGTATCCGTCCACAAGAGCCACCGCTCTGTCACGGGTCATGCCGAAGGGCAATGGCAAAGCAGACCCAACACGATGACGCACGTGTGACCGGACCGGACTTTATGTCCGTACTTTCAGGGGCGTTTCCTCTTGCAGTTCGAAGGGATTATGGGGCACAGAGAAGGGAACGAAGGAGCACGACCGTCTCGATGAAGAAAGTGCGTGAGTTCATCTGGCCCGTCATTGGGCTCGTAGCGGTTGTCGTGTCCATCTGGCTTCTGTATCGTGAATTGCGCGGGATGTCCCTCGACGATGTTTGGGGCAGCCTGACGGCCGTGCCGTCTCACCGTTACGCTTTGGCCGGTCTGTCCACCCTTGTCGCTTATGCTGCCCTGGCTTGGTACGATCGGATCGCGCTCCTTCACCTCGGGGTGCGCCACATTTCGTGGCTTTTCGTGTCCATTACGTCCTTCACGACCTATGCCCTGTCCCACAATATCGGCGCTTCGGTGTTTTCCGGCGCGGTCGTGCGCTATCGCGCCTACACCTCCAAGGGGCTGGGGGCGCCGCAGATCGCCGTTCTCGTCGCTCTTTGCTCCTTCACGTTCGGTCTCGGTACGATCCTTCTCGGCGGCCTTGTGCTGACCGTCGATCCGACGCTCCTGCATCGTCTGGAAGATCTGCTGCCTTCCGCACTCACCAATCCGGCGACCGCCCGGACCGTCGGCCTGCTGCTTCTGGCTTTCGTCGTCCTTTATGTCGCGGGCTCGATCCTGCATCTGCCCCCGCTCGTGATCCGCAAGGCCAAGCTGGAATATCCGCGTCCGGCCATCATGGTACGCCAGCTGATCGCCGCGCCCCTTGAGCTGCTCGGGGCCGCCGGCATCATCTATTTCGTGCTTCCGGCCCATCTCGAGCCGAGTTTCCTGGTCGTGCTCGCCGTGTTCCTCGCCTCGTTTTCAGCGGCGCTGGTGAGCCATGCGCCCGGCGGGCTCGGGGTTTTCGAACTGGTGTTCCTCACGGCGATGCCCGACATTCCCAAGGCGGATGTGCTCGCGGCGCTCATCATCTTCCGCCTTTTCTATCTGCTGATCCCCTTTGCCATGTCGCTGGTCGTCGTGCTCCTCTTCGAGAGGGCCCGTCTGGCGCAGGCATGGCGGACGAGAGGAGCCGTCGACAAGGGCTCCATCCCGCCGCCGCCACTCTCCTCGTCCGATCAATAGGATGTTTGGAGCGGGACGGGCCGCGCGGCATTTCCCTGTCCGGAGACGGATGGGGCGGGACAGGCGCATCATGCGGAAAAGCGGACCCGGGTTTTCGCAAGAACGATGCGCTCCTCGAAGAGACAGCATCGGATTCGACCCCAAACGTGCAGATCCACTTCCCGCGTCCGATACTCTAGAGCAAGCATTCTGACGGGATCAGAATGCTTGCTCTCTCTTTGGCGAAGCATCGTTTTTCGAGAAGAACCGGTTCCCACTTCTTCGCACGATGCTCTAGCGGTCGGAGAAGTGTCTGACCTCACGCGGTGAGCGGAGGCTTCTGGCCCGGCTCCGGCACCCGAATCCCGGCTCCCATATATTCGTTCAGCTTGTTGCGCAGCGTGCGGATCGAGATTCCGAGAATACGGGCCGCATGGGTCCGGTTCCCGAGGCAATGGGCGAGGGTGTCCAGGATCAGATGGCGTTCCACGTCCGCAATGGTGTGACCGACCAGGATGCGCCTGAGCGCCTCGACTGTCTGCTCGGCGTGATCGGCGGCGGAGGAGAGCGAATGAGCCCCATGGAGAGGGGCAAGGGGCTGCTGTTCCTGCATGTCCTGGGCGCTGAGCACGATTCGTACCTATCCAAGTGAAGGGTAAGGATTTATGCCCATCGTATGGTTAGGAAGACCTTAACGGCCCAGCTTCGCCCTTGGCTGGCGCATCGTGCGGACTCGGCGGGTCGCGCTAGCGAAAGTGGACCCGGTTTTCACGAACGTGGCCCTTCGGGTCCGCGTAAACGATGCGCTGCTCTGGGAGGGAGCATCGGATTCAATCCCAAAAGTGGGGTCCACTTTTCACGTCCGATGCTCAAGGAGCGCGATGAAAAAAGGCGCCGCTCGATGGAGCTGCGCCTTGATCTGCAGTATTTTCGCGCTTTCAGTCTTACTGCCGGTACTGCTGAATGCGGGTGGTCCGGAGGCCGGCGAGGCCGTGTTGATCGATGGACATCTGCCAGCTCAGAAACTCTTCCGTCGTCAGCGTGTAGCGCTGGCAGGCTTCCTCGAGGCTCAAAAGGCCGCCCCTAACGGCGGCGACGACTTCGGCCTTGCGGCGGATGACCCAGCGGCGGGTGCTGGAGGGCGGTAGGTCGGCAATCGTCAGGGGACTGCCGTCGGGCCCAATGACATACTTGACCCTTGGGCGGTGGGGTTCGGTCATGATACGCTCACACAAAAATTCAACGACCTTGCTAGGCTCGAACCTAAAGGGTGGGGCTTAATGTTTTCCTAAGCCCATCCAGGCAGTTACGAGTGAGCCTAAGCTTAGCCATAAACGTTAACACCGGCTTATTGCAGCACGTTTCTCTTTAAGAATTCACCGGCCATCGCTATAGAAGGGCTTTGGCCCCCTCCCGTGCGCCGCCTTGAACGGCGCCTCTGGATGGAACGATGCTCAACTCACTCGATCTTCCGAAAACCCCCGCCGAGACCCGCGTCGTAGTCGCGATGTCGGGCGGCGTGGACTCCTCCGTCGTGGCAGCCCTGCTCAAGCAGCAGGGTTACGACGTCATCGGCATTACGCTGCAGCTCTATGATCATGGCGAAGCCGCTCACCGCAAAGGCGCCTGCTGCGCGGGCCAGGACATCTACGATGCCCGCCGCGTAGCGGAGGCCATCGGCATCCCCCATTATGTGCTCGATTACGAGGAGCGCTTCCGCACGGCCGTGATCGACCGCTTCACCCAGAGCTATCTGGCGGGCGAGACACCGATCCCCTGTGTCGAGTGCAACCGCTCCATCAAGTTCCGGGATCTCCTGGAAACCGCCAAGGAGCTCGGTGCCGACGTGCTGGCCACAGGCCACTACGTGGCAAGCCGCCGCCTGCCCGATGGACGCCGCGCCCTGCACCGGGCCGCCGATCCGGATCGGGATCAGAGCTATTTCCTCTATGCCACGACGCCGGAGCAGCTCGATCTTCTGCGCTTCCCGTTAGGTGAACTGCCGAAGGAAAAGACCCGCGAGTTGGCCCGCGAGTTCGGGCTGACCGTGGCCGAGAAGGCCGATAGCCAGGACATCTGCTTCGTGACGCAGGGGCGCTACAGCGACGTGATCGAGCGCCTGAAGCCGGGCGCCGTCCAGGGCGGCGATATCGTCCATGTGGACGGCCGTGTGCTCGGCCGCCATGACGGCATCATTCACTACACCGTCGGACAGCGGAAGGGCCTGGGTCTCTCCGTCGGCGAGCCGCTCTACGTCGTCCGCCTCGATGCCGCCGAGGCTCGGGTGGTGGTCGGCTCCCGCGAGGCTCTCGCCACCCGCCTCATCCGTATCACGGACGTGAACTGGCTTGGGGACGGGCCGCTGGAATCCCTGGGCGAGCAGGGGAGAGAGGTCGCCGTGCGGGTCCGCTCCACCCGGGAGCCGCGTCCGGCCATCTTACGATCCACAGGAACCGGCGTTACTGTCGAGCTGTTATCGGCGGAGGACGGGGTGTCTCCTGGTCAAGCTTGTGTCATCTATGAGAGCGATGCTCCGCGGGCACGTGTGCTTGGCGGAGGCACCATTGCCCGCACAGTTGCCGAAGCCGCGTTCGCTGCGGCCTGAGGCGTCCCTCTGAAGGAACTTGCATGACGGATGGAGCGACCACGGCCCTGATGCGCAAAGCCTATGCGCGTTGGGCGCCGATCTATGACCTCGTTTACGACAAGCTGACGGAACCGGCCGCCCGGGCGGCCGTCAATGCCGCGACCGCCTGCGGGCCGAAAGTTCTGGAGGCCGGTGTCGGCACCGGGCTATCCCTGGGCTATTACCCGAGGCATGCCGAGGTCTACGGAGTCGATCTCTCCGAGGACATGCTGCGCCGGGCACAGGACAAGGTCGATAAGCGCGGCTTGTCCCATGTCAGAAGCCTGCAGGTGATGGATGTGACCCGTCTCGGCTTTCCCGATTCGATGTTCGATGCGGTGACGGCCCAGTTCATCATCACGCTCGTGCCGGAACCCGAGGTGGCTTTGTCCGAATTCGCCCGGGTTCTGAAACCCGGCGGCGAGATCGTGCTGGCCAATCATTGGGGCCAGCCCTCCGGGCCCGTTGCGGCTCTGGAGGAAATGGCCGCGCCCCTTGCCAAGGCAATCGGGTGGAGTTCCTCCTTCAAGGCCTCCCGCGTCGAGAGTTGGGCCCGCAGGACCGGGTTCATGGAAGTGGTCGAGTTGAGGTCGCTCTTCCCGGCCGGCTTTTTCAAGCTGATGAGAATCAGGAAGCGGGCCTGAGGCACCGGACGTGAAAATTGGATTCCACTTTCGGGATCCATTCGATGATCCCCCTCTACAACAGCGCATCGTGCGCAGTGCGGAAAACCGTTTCCGTTTTTCCGCGCGATGCGTCAGAGGTCTGCTTTTCGTTCAAAGGGGCCTTTTTGGGTCGAACGCGGTGACTTTTGCGGCTCGAGCCCTATTTTCCTGGTCTCAAATCCCTGCACAGACTCACGAAAGTCATTCCGATGCGTCTTTTCATGTTCACCTCTCAGGCCAAGGAAGACCTGCACGCATTTGCGGGAGATGAATCCGGCAGCAAACTTCCCGCGAAGTACGGCCCCTGGGGACTGACCGGCAGCCTTGGTTCCCGCGAGACCCCGCCTCACAAGTTCTCCCGGCGGGCGATCGAGCAGGCCATCTCGACGGAGGGCTTCCAGCTCTGGCGGATGAAGCCCAAGGGCTGAACCCGCCTGAACCGAGGAACAGACGCCCCGACAGCCGTGCGGGCGCCAGAACGGCTCGACTGATCGGGGCATGAGAAAAAACCGACATAAATTCGCCGGATGCCCCAGGCTCTTTCTTGACACCGAGGCCTAATCTTCCCTATATCGCGCATGCCTGACGCGGGGTCGCCCCCGCGGCGTGGGGCGGAGTAGCTCAGTTGGTCAGAGCAGAGGAATCATAATCCTTGTGTCGGGGGTTCAAATCCCTCCTCCGCTACCATTTAAACCCTTAAGAGATAAGGGTTTTTATTCGTCGGTTTGAGGAACAGCGGACTGGCTTTATCGTTAGCTCAGTCCTAGCTCACCCCTCCAAAAAGCCCAAACATTGCAAGGCCCTTGGTTCGTACTGCGCTAGGCCTCTAGCACATCGTGCGGACCCAGCCGGTCGCGCTAGCAAAAAGTGGCCCCGGTTTTCACGAACGTGGCCCTTCGGGTCCGCTCAAACGATGCGCTTATCTAAGAAGGGAGCATCGGATTCGATCCCGAAAGTGCAGTTCCACTTTTCACGTCCGATGCTCCAGCGCCGTGTTTCGAAGCAAAGTAACCAATAGGGTACGAGCATGGATTCCTCTCCCTCCAAGAAACGCTATTAGCTGTTTCAGCGCACAGACAACAATAAGTGGCAGATGTGCTTCAGCATCGAAGGCCAAGGGCAGATCAAACGCTCGCCGGAGACCAGTGATCGAATCGAAGCTGAGCGCAAGGCGGAGCGGGTGGAGCTCAATAATCAGTCCTTAGATCTTAATGCTAAGCTCCAAGCGCGGCGGGAGCATCATAATTCTACTGGCTATGGGTGCGGCAAATCCGTATGCACTGACCAAACTCCTGGGCGAGAAGCGGAATACGCTCGTCGCTCCCGAAGGCAAGAAGGCGCGCTAGAGCATCGGACCCAAAAGTGGAATCCACTTTTGGGTCCGATGCTCCCCTCTTGGAAAGAGCGCATCGTTCAGGCGAAAAACCGGGTCCACTTTTTCGCACGGTGCGCTAGAAGAGAATGTTCAGGTTGCTACAGCCAAAGAGAGGGCGTTGCACCAGCATAGCGCCGCTTCCGAGGTGGATGCTGCGCACGTGAAACACTGAGTGCCCTTGAACTGCGCTGGCGCGATGCCGGCCTTCCTAGGACGCCTGATCGAAATGTCCTCGAAGCTAGTATCACGGGTCTCACGCGCCGGAATTCGGAGCTCGTCTGATTGGAAGGCGAGCACAAAGTTCTTGTCGAAGCGAATGATTGCATTGTGCAGCGCGATGAGTTGAAGGATCTCCTGAACCAAATGCGTAACGCGAGCGGTGTTGAAGCGGCAGAAAACCCCAAGCGATACGAGGCCGGGTCTAATACGACACTGAAAATTGCAGAGCAGGCGTTGCTTCAAACCGAAGCTGCCCATGAGGCCATTCAGGCGCTTCGCATTATCTCAACATTGACTTCAATATAGCGCGGCGTCGTTGAAAGATGCTTGTGGCCAGCAAGAAGCTTAATTGCTCTTAGTGATATGCCTGCGTGCGCCAGCTTAGTGTTAAACTAGCGTCGTCCGCTGTAGCTCGACCCACCATTTTGGCCCGCCTGCGCATACCGCTGCCCCATACGCTGACAGAGCGTGTTCGCGCTGAAGGGCGTTCGCTCCTGGGTGATCGCACTGGCCGGGTGGGTGAGGGCGGTCGTTGCAGCGTGCTCCATGCCGTGCATGACTCACTACAGCAGTCAGACGTTTGAGTTCCGCTGCAATGAGTACGCGTGCCTGTTTTATCAAAACCTCATGCTCTATTGCTGTCAGCCACAACGCATGATGTTTCCAGAAACTAAGAAGGACAATGCTTTTCTAGGCGTCATGCGCAGTAAGGCTTTGCGATCAGGTCCTAGTAAAGTTTAGTTTTACGATGTTAGTACCTATATTTTTTCATGCTCGTGGTTGAGTAGAGCCTGTAGAGGCTCCGCCGACCCAAGCCCCGGATCATTCCCTGCTCCTTGCCGGCGAGAAGCTCAGTGTCGTATACATCCTGGCCAGCTCACGGTTAGCTTCAATTCTAGGACAACCATCTATGAGACACGTAATCGAGGTTCCAGTTATATCGGCTGCAATCCGCAGACTTGGGGCGCCGACCTCGGCGATTGTGCAAACCGGTGATCTCCTCTTTACCTGCGGGATGCCGCCGATCGATGGCGTGACTGGCGAGATCGTGACGGGACCTATCGAGGCGCAGACGCGCGCCTCGCTCAATGCCCTCAAGATTACGCTGGAGCACGCCGGCTCGTCGCTCGCGCACGTCGTCAAGGCAACGATCTACGTGACCGATCCGAAACTAATGGGCGATGTCAACGCGGTCTATCGGGAATTCTTTGGCGACGAATGGCCGGCAAGGACGTCGGCCGCGATCAGACCTTGGACGTTGCCATTCGATATTGAGATTGAGTGCGTCGCAACCGTTAGATAACCCGCTCCGAGTGTGCGATCCTCGCTAGCCAGCGTGCCAATCCGTTCTGTCCTTCGGCCTGTGACGGTGCTGCCTGTGGCGCTCGCCGCGAACCAGCAGCATTTTGGTTGCTAGACGGGTGGCGTCGGATGGCAGCGAAAGCGTCTCTCCGATGCGCATGCGTGAGGCATAAATCGGCTCGAACGGAGCCCGGCAGGCTGCAGAGTCAGAGCGAGCAATCGGCTTCGATGGGCGGTGAAGGAGGCCTCAGGTTTCGACTATGGCGAGGGCGAAGGACAACTCTCACGATTGCCGCATGACTGGCATGGTAGAATTCTCTGTGACTGTAACATAGGCAGCTGCCCATATTTGCTTCGTGCTAGGCTTTCTTGTCAGATCATTGGATTTTTGACCCGCAGGCGGAGCTCTCGAATCTGTGTTAAGGAGAGCGGAAACTCCCAGGGTGCATTATGCGACTGCTCGATCGAACAGCGGGTCAACTGAATTGGAATCTGCTGCGCACATTTCTAATCATCGTTGAGGAACGCAGTATTACGCGCGCGGCCGACCGTCTCTCACTCAGGCAGCCCTCGGTCAGTGCTGCGCTCCGGCGGCTCGAGGAAACGCTCAATTGCCAGCTCATCGAGCGGGACAGTCGTCGCTTCACACTGACGGAGCAAGGGGAAATTCTCTATCGAGAGTGCGATGAGATCTACCGGCGTGTTTGCAAGCTCGGAGAAAAACTCAATGGCGTTCACAATGAAATCTCCGGTTTGGTTCGTCTCCTCCTCGTGACCCAGGTAATCTGGCCGGAACTCGACCGTACCATCGCGGCGCTTCACAGGGAACATAACAGAATAACATTCAAAATTGAGATTGCTAACAGCCAGGAGATCGTCCGGGCCGTAGCGCAACGAATTGCACCATTTGGAATCTGCCTCCTGACGAAACCCGTTCCTGGACTAAACTGCCAAATGTTGTTCCGCGAGGAGTTCGGCCTGTATTGCGGGGCGAACTATCATCTGAGCGAACGGGCCACTGTGACGATCGACGAACTTCAGGCGGAACCATGGGTATCTTTTACCTGTGCGGAGACTGGCACTTCGTTCGAGCCAATGAACGCCCTCCGTGACAGCGTGGGTCTTGGTCATCACGTCGTCGCCTCAAGCCCCCATCTCGAGGAATTACAGCGCCTGATCGGTGCCGGAATTGGGATCGGTCTTCTTCCGAGTGCGGCAGTCGAGGCAAGCGTCTATGCAACGCGATTGAAGCGCTTGCCGTTCGAACACCGCGCGCTTGGGGCAGACCTTTATCTCGTGACGAACCCAAGCCAGCAGCTTGAGAAGGCAGAAGCTGCCTTCCTTGAAATGCTCATGGGGATCGCCAGTGATAGGACCCAGGAGATAGAAGGTGTAAAAGAGGGCGCTGTCCTGCCTTTCGCTAAGCCGGTGAGAGCGCTTTCCGCGCCTCAGGTACGCCCATCGGGGAAAGTGCGGTCTAGGACCCAGCGGCCCCACTGATCAACCAGGCAGCTGGCTCACGACGAGACGCGCGGCCGCAAGATCCTCCAGCGCGTCCCCGACCGATTTGAACAGAGTCATTTCGTCCGAGCTTGTCCGGCCCATATGGTCCCCCAGACGAGTTCGCTCAGGTCCGCCTTGATGTCGGATTCCGATAGGAGTGCGGCTGTGATGGGTTGCGCCAGATCACCGGCCAGGATGGCACTTCGACGTACGTCAACAAAGATCGAGGCGCGTCTCACCGCTTCGTCATCAGCCTCGCGCATGTCTGCTCGGAAGCCGCCAACCAAACCCACATGAGCTCCCGGGTTCAACCAGGCGCCCTTCAGGACGGGCGATGTGGCACTCGTTACGCAGGAGGCGATGTCGGCCGATTGAGCGCTGCCTTCCAGGTCCTCGGACACAAGTACCTCGATCCCTTCGCACTGAAGGCGTTTAACCGCAGGAGCGCCTCAACGATCGGCGCGTGCAACGACGCTATGCAAGAGTACGTTGACCCCTGGTACCGTTTCGTCCTGAGCGGCGAGCTCACGGTTGTTATGCGTAATGCCGTCTCGGCAGGGAGTGAAGATCATCGTCGTGGGACAAATCCGGGCCATAAAATAAGCATCGTGGCCTGCTTGGCTTGGCAGGTCGCGATGGCTGTACCCGAGGTGCCCCGCCGTCTGCCGGACCAGCTTGATAAGAGATTCGTCAAAGATGCGTCCACCCCAGCTCCAGGTGTCCAGGATTTCAGCTTGGCACCCGGTTTTAGCTGCGGCTTCATGCACGGCTCGACGCAGCCTCTCCGCCATGACCTCCGCCGCCTCCTCATCGTTGTGGCGCACGTCACAGACCGCCTGCGCCCAGTCCGACAGAATGCCAGGTTTGTTCGGCCATGCGATCAGACGCGCAGCAGTCGCTTTGCCTCCGCTGCCTGCGAAATCCCAACCGATATCATCGACCGCGACAAGAAGGCGAGCCGCGGCGAGAAGAGCGTTACGCCGTTTCTCCATCGGCCACGGACCGGTATGGGCTGTCTCGCCGCGATACTCGACGAGCGCACCAAAAGAGGGATATCCGTGGGTGACGACGCCAACCTGAACTTTCTCAGCGTCCAGGATGGGACCTTGCTCCACATGAAGCTCGAAGTAGCTGTCGAGGGGGCGACCGCCTACGGGAGCATCTCCGAGATAATCGATACGCTTCAATTCATCTCCGAAGGTCGGGCCGTCATCCGCGGGGCGGGCATGTACCCAATCCAGATCATAGGCTCCGGCAAAGCATCCCGAGGCCACCATGGGCGGCGAGAATCGGCTGCCTTCCTCATTCGTCCAGTTCACGATCTCAATAGGCCGACGCGTGACATGGCCAAGGTCGTTGAGCGTGCGCACGACCTCCAGTGCGCCGAGGACACCAACTATGCCATCGAAACGTCCGCCATTAACCTGGGTATCGAGGTGGCTGCCAAGAACGATCGGAGGAAGGTCATTATCCTGTCCTGCGCGGCGCCCGAAGATGCTGCCCGCCCGATCGATCGAGACACTCAGGCCTGCATCGCGGCACCAGCTCACGAACAGGTCGCGCATTTCCTTGTCGGCATCTGTCAGAGCAAGGCGGGAGAGCCCACCCTCTCGGCCTTTCCCGATTTCAGCCGATTGCTCGATTGTCGACCAGAAACGTTCCGCGTTGACACGCGTTGAGATAGCAAGGGTCATGGCAGAACCTTCCGCAAAAAAATTCATCAGAATCAACAGTGAGATGAGCGCGTGCTATATGCCGTTCATGACAAAAGCCATGGCAGGAAGAGTGCGATCTGTGGCACGAAAAGCACCAGCAGCATGACCGCGATCATAACGCTGATGAAGGCTGTGAGATACCCGAAGGATGCAGACATCGGGATGCCTCCGACCCGGCAGGCAGCCATTAAATCGATGCCGAGAGGAGGCGTGTTCGCACCAATAGCCAAATTGAGCGTCAGCAAGATCCCGAAATAGACCGGGTCGATATGATAGTGCTGCATGATTGGCAGAAAAACTGGAGCGAGGATCAGGATGATCGCAATCGTTTCCATGAAGGTGCCGAGGATCAACAGGATCAGCATCATCAGCAGGAGCGCGACAGTGGCGCTATCCGTAAAGTTGCTTATGAACTCGACCATGTGCTGAGGAACCTGTTCGGCGGCCAGAATCCAGCCGAAGAGGCTCGCGGTCGCAATCACGAACAGAATGCCGCCAGTCGCTTCCGTCGTCTGTTTCACTTGGTCGATGATGATGCGCCAGGTGAGGACGCGGTAGACTAATCCACCGACGACCAGGGCATAGGCGACTGCGACGCCGGCTGCCTCAGTGGGTGTGAAGAAACCACCCCTAATACCACCGACGATGATGACAGGCGCCAGAAGCGCGAGCCAGGCACTTCCAAGCGCCCGCCACAGTTCTGTCCATGAGAATGCTTTGCCTCCCCGCCAGTTATTCTTCCTGGCGATAATATAGGCCACCACCATAAGCCCAACGCCGGTGAGAATGCCGGGCACGATTCCCGCGACGAAGAGCTGGCCGATGGATGTATTTGTCGCCGTTCCATAGACGATCATAACGATGCTGGGCGGAATGACGGTGCCCAACGATCCGGCGCAGCCGAGCAGGGCACAGGAAAATCCTTGGTCATAGCCACGTTCACGCATGGCCGGGAGAATCATCGTGCCAATCGCCACGACATCCGCCACGCCCGATCCTGACAGGGCCCCAAACAACATCGCCCCCATGACGGTGACGAGCGCCAGACCTCCCGTCGTGCGGCCGACCAAAGCACTGCAGAGGCGAACGATTCGAGGAGTCAGGTCTCCGTGGAGGAGCAGCAATCCCGCAAGAAGGAATAGGGGAATTGCCAGCAGCGTAAACGAGTCGACACCGGCAACCATCCTCTGGGCAACGACAATGAGAGGAGCGAGATCCGCGAACAGGAGATAGCCAGCGGATGCGAGACCAAGCGCAATGGCAATCGGGACATCGATGGCGACGAGAACAGCAAACAAGCCGAGGAGGAGAATAAGGCCGTTCATGATATCAGCGTCTCAGAAGAGCAATCAGTGCGACGACGCAAGACAGAGCTGCGCACAAAGGCAAAGCGAGGTAGGTCCATGCGACGGGAATCTGCAAGGCAGTCGATAGCGAAGTCCAGGTGCGGGATGTCAGATCCCAACCGGTCCAAGCGACAATCGCCATGAAGCCAATAGTGCAAAGATCCGCGACTATCGAAAGAACAGTTCTCGCGCGTTCGTTGTGTACAATCAGGGGCATAATCCCTGCTGTTAGATGCGAGCGACGAGCCGTAGAGACAACAATACCAAGGAAAGTCACCCAGATCAGAAGGAGACGCGGCACCTCCTCAGCCCAATGCGGCGTGCGATTGAGGAGGAAGCGCAGAGCAACCGTATAAATGACCGATGCTGAGAATACGGCAACGCCAATCGAGCCGATCACGAGCGTGATCCGCTCGATGAACTCCTCCAACCGGGAGAGCTTACGGCTCGAATCTGGTTGAACCATTTCTGCCTCCATCAACGCAGGGTAGGCGTTCGTCACAATGGGCCGAAATGACGCCCCAAGCATCATCACGGGCCTCGATAGCATGCTCGGCTTCCAGAGGAACGCGAAGCCCTGTCTCGGGAATTAAACGATATCGTTCGCTCACTGCAAGAAATTCAGCGTTGCCTTCGCGAGCCTTCGTGACTTCATCGCGGGACTGTAGTTGCTGCAGGCTCTTTGTGCCCTTCGCGTCCATAATCATCGCAAACTTGATGAAGCTCTCGCCCCGCGCGACAGGTGAGAAAGTCACCTGTCGCTGGAAACCGAAGAAATTCTCCGAGGGAGTCCCGTTTAGATGAAAGGCCTCAGCTCGGCGCTGATCGGGCATTACTGACGGTACTTGTTCAGCAGGGACATAAACTCAGGGCCATAGATAGCTTCCTGCGACTTCCAGACCGGTTGGACTGCAGTGACGAATGGCGCCGTGTCGACCTTGTTGATGGTCATGCCTTTCTCTTCAAGCTTCTTGGTGAAGTCGGCATCCGATTCGGTGATCATCTTACGTTGCTCGTCACGCCATTTCGCAGCGGCGGTTTTGACGAGCTTCTGGTCGTCTGCCCCGATTCGGTCCCAGACTGATTTGGAGACGACGAGACATGCTGCGCCCCACACATGACCGGTGAGGGAAAGATATTTCTGGACCTCGAAAAACGACGACCCGTAAATGATTGAGAGCGGGTTCTCTTGCGCGTCGAACACGCCTTGCTGCAGGGCAGAGTAGAGTTCGCCGAAAGCGAGCGGGGCTGGTTCAGCCCCGAGAGCAACAAACGTATCAAGCCGGACCTTGTCCGGAGTCACGCGGATCTTCAGGCCCTTCAGATCTTCGGGCTTGTTGATCGCGCGCTTGCTGTTGGTGACATGGCGATAGCCGTTCTCCCACCAGCTGAGAACCACGATATTCTTGGCGAGAAGGAGCTTGTCGAGAGCGGCGCCCAGATCACCATCGAAGGCCGCAAAGGCCTTCTCACGCGTCGGCCATGCATAGGGGAGTTCGACGATGCCCATTTTCGGCTCAATCGGCTGGAACGATCCGCTGCCAATCACACCTGCTTGGACAGTGCCAATTTGGAGACCTTCAACGACTTCGCGCTCACTCCCGAGCTGACCACCGGAAAAAACCTGGATGTTCACCCGTCCTTGCGTTTCGCGTGCGACCTGCTCAGCAAAGCCTTTGCTCGCGATGTGCCAGCTATGGCTGTCTGTCAACACATGGCCAAGACGTATCGTTACAGGTTTGGATTGTGCAGCAGCTTCAAAGCTGCTGAAGGACATCGAAAGCGCACTCAGTGCACCAGCCAATACGTAACGCCGTAACATATAATAGCCCTCTGTTTGCGACTGCTGTTCCACCTGCTGCGCGGGTATAACAGACAGCCATTGCTCTTTTAACCAACTTCGATTGCAGCGCTAGGCCGGTCAAATAGAAAGGGTCTATAGCTCACATCACTTCGCTTGATCGAATCGCCGAGCCATAGAGTGACCGGACCAGGCTCAGGGCCTATTACCTTGAGCTGAGTTGTGATTCAGAGCCTGCTTTCGTGGGGGCTCTGAATCGGTGATCTGTTTCTGCTCAGTGAGCGTCAGTGCGATCGAGCGGGCAATGAAGCTTGCCAAAGCAGCGATGTATGCCCGCCCACAAATTAGGTCGAGAACCTAGAATGGCCTATAGGCCTGAAATGGACTCCAGAGCAGTCCTTCCGCATGACAGCTTCTGGTGCCGGTTTTGACCCCCTATGGACCTTCCATGGTCGGAGGACATTCTCGGAGGAAGCGCAAAATGGCGTCGGCGCTGAATTCTGCAACACGCACGATCAGGAATTTGTTGCGAGGCCCTCCAGCCGCTTCTCGAACCAGCGATCGGCATAGGGCGTAAGCACTCGGCGTGTGCCCTCTCGTGAGGGCGATGTTTGTGCGTGGCGTTCTGACCTTAATGCTAGCTTTAAGGTCAGCAGGTCGATGAAGATCGATGCGCGAGGCGTTTGTCCGGTGAAGCCCTTGAGTTTCGCGGCCCTGGCTCAGCGCTGATTTTCTCCGGCTGCTGAGGTCAGTGGTCCCAATACAGCTGTTTTAGCCAGCACGACTGATCAACCATTGAAGCCAGTCCGAAATGCAGTAACGCAGATCTAGCGCGGACAAATATTACAACTTTATATCAATGCTTTAATAGCGTTTGACTTCAAATCGTAATCCTTGTGCCGGGGGTTCAAATCCCTCCTCCGTTACCAAATCTCCTTCAAATCGATTCTCGAAATGTTCAATGCGATGGGCCGTGATCGGCCTATGCAGGCTCCGTGTCGATTCCCGCTTCCGCGAGGTCCTTGAAGCCGCCGATATTGAACACGGCGGTGTAGCCCATGTCCTGAAGGGTCTTTCCGGCCAGTGCGGACCGGCCGCCCGATGCGCAATGCAGAAGGATGGTTCTGTCCTTCTGAAAGGCGGGATCGTGATAGGGGCTTTCCGGATCGGCGCGAAATTCCAGCATGCCGCGCGAGACGTTCACGGCGCCCTTGAGCCTACCAGTTTTCTGGACCTCGGTGGGATCGCGAACGTCGATGACCAGCACATCGCTCGATTGGATTTTCTCCTTGGCTTCGGCCGGCGACAGTCTGGGAATGACCGAATTCGCTTCAGACAGGAAATCTTTGACCGTTTTCGGCATGACTTCGTCCCGATTCCAACAAAGCTGCGTGAAGCGGAAGGCTCTTCCCCGCGGGCTGATCCGTCAAGAGGAGCAAGCGGGTAGGAGGCTCGTGGCAATTGGGTGCGGCCTTGGATCCCTGCGGGCGATCTCTCCCGTCATCGGCATTGCTGATTGCTGCAAAGCCTCGTGGTGCGGGTCCGCCCAGCCCGCTAGGGTTCAGGGAGCCGTCCCGGAAGCCCTCACTCGGGCGCCTCCATCAGGCCAGACATAGCTTCGGGATGCGGCCGCGTCAGAATCTGAACGCGTCTGCCGTCAGGAAACTCGATCGTGCGCAGTGTCATGACTTCGAGACCCGAATTGATACCCTCTCGGACTCTGTCCGCGCGCGATGGTCCCGAGATCCGATCGGCGGTTCTGCGCGATCGGATCGAGGGCTCGCCCCGTGCGGCCGTACGGGTCTGCTGCCGGCGATCCCTGTTCTCGCGGACCGTCTTGCGCGGCTGTGTTTTCGCGGCGGGCTTCTCCTCACCCACTGAAGGGGAAGCCTCATCGGTTCCCTGCAGCGCCTGCTTCCTGTTCGCCGCATCCGTCTTGGAGGCCGCGTTACCGTCTGTGGCTGGCGGATGAGGTGCGGCAGGCTTGGACGTGCTTATCGCAGGAGCGGCGGCGCTCGAAGAAGCGGCCCCGGCCTCGGGAGGCGGATCGACCCAGGCGCGTGACGATTGGGCATAACCAGTCGACGCGCCGGCAATCAGCCCAAGGGCCAAGCTCACGTTTCCGATGCAATGCAACCGTATTGCCATGGTCGTCTCCTCTCAGAAAAGGAGAACGCTTGGCTGGCCTAGCTGGGTTCCACGAGACACGGAGGAACCGAAGAAACCTACCGTGAAACGAGGGCATACAGCCAAGTCTTGTCCGCTCGGTCTCTCCTCAGGCTCAGCTGCGGCAACCGACGCCGCCGCTCCTCCCACAGGCGATCCGTCTGCGTCGGGATTGCACCCGAGCGCCGCTTCCATCATCTCTGGATCCCCTCTGCTGGTGGGCAGCATCAGATGACGATAAAGTCGCCGTAGGTGATGACCTTGTCAGCGCCGACATTGGCAAATGTCACATGGCCTCCGGCCTTGTCCCCATTCGAATCATACCAGACGTCGCCGGTCGTCTTATTGTAGCCGATATAGTCGTCCGCATCCTTGGCGGACGATCCTACGGTGAAGTGCGCCGGGTTGAGAGTGCCCGTGCTCTTGAGCGATTTGAAGGTCGAGTTCTCGAGCTTGATCGTATCGTACGGTGGAATGAAATCGACGATCCTGTCCGTGTTCGCAATGCTGCTGAGGGCTGTGTTGAAGATGAACACGTCGTATCCCGTCCCTCCAAAGAGAGCGTCGTTTCCTCCTCCGCCGTTCAGCGTGTCATCGCCTGCTCCGGCCTTGATGACGTTGTTGGCGGAATTGCCCGTCATTCGATTGTTCAGGGCGTTGCCTTAGCCAATGGTGGTCCTCGTTCCCGTGAGCGCGAGATGCTCGACGTCAACGGTCAGGGTATATGTAATGGACGACAGGACGAGATCGTCCGTGCCCTCATCGGCCCGTTCGACGACAACGTCTCCGGAGTGATTGACGATATAGGCGTCGTTTCCGGCAAGGCCGTGCATGATGTCGGCACCCGTCGTGCCGACCATCAGATCGTCGCCGGAGGTTCCCTCTCGAATGACGCCCGGAACGGAGATGTCTCCCGTGTCCATCCCGGTGATTTTGTTGCCGCTGACCGTAGTCCGGTTGATCCTCCATTCCGATTATTGATTTCTTCGCGGATACCAAAACGTGCATTGAACGCACCGTCGGAGTAGATCGTGTTGTTCAGGATATGCGTGTTGATCGAGTAGTACGTGGAATGCGTGATCACATCGTCCAGGCGCGAGCGGATCTGGATCTCGTCGTAGGTGCGATCGGCCTCCTGGGAGTTGTCAAAGACGAAGCTGTCCCGGATAAGGGTATCAGAGGATCCTTCTACCCGGATGCCTTGGCGAAGGTTTCCGTAGATCCTCGCGCCGACGATCAAAACATCGTCCGAGAGCTTGATCAAGATACCTTCCTTGGCATTGCGAGTAGTACTCGCCACCGATGACCTGGATGTTCGTTACCCAAGGAAGGATCGCGTACCCGCTCGGAAGAATGTCACCGCGTTGGATGGTAAGGCCGGCCGAGCCATTGTCATAGGCCTCGTTTCCCGAGAGAGAGACTGCTCGTTGCGTTCTGGATGTTGAACCCGTGCCGATCGTTGTCGTAGGATACGTTGTTCCTGTAAGTCCCTCCCTCCACGAAGTCGGCAACGAAACTATCGAGCCCATTGCCATGCGAGACACAGTTCTCGATCGTGACATTCGCCGTAACTTCATGGGGATTGAAGCCGTAGGCCGTGCAATTGCGAATCTCGACCTTCGACAGAGTAATGTCGGACTGGACCTTGTTCTCTTCAGCCTTCGCGCCGCAGATAAAACCCGCCTGATGATCGGTGTTGTTGGCGCGATCTCCATCGATCGTCAGGTTTGACACCGATACATTCGACACATCGGACAATGCCGTTGATGCGCGCATTGAACCCATCGTCGAGCTTGATGATCGTCTTACTCATGCCGTCGCCGAGCAGCGAAACACCCGATAGCAGTTCAACGCCGCCCTTAGAGGAGTTCGTAGCGTCACCCGTGACCGCATATATACCGGCTGCAAGCTCGACGGTGACCTGCCCGCCGCCTGGATTCTTCATCTACTCGGCATTGGCAGCCTTGGTGGCTACATCGATCACAGCCATGTCCGTCTTGGAATTCCCGGAGGGAGAGGCGACGTTAATGATTATTGCCATTGATGGAGTCCTCGATGGATGACCCGCATATAGCGAGGCAAATCTCTATTGACCGCGCCTAAGGGGTAGCGCGTTCGGATGAATGGAGATCCGGAAACCCAAATCGGCATTGATCGATCAGGCAGCATAGCCAGGCGCCATAAGGGCAGGGCGGCATGAATCCGTGGCCCTTATGTCATGCCATACCCATTAAGTCCGCGATCATTCCACATTTTGGCGTTGCGATTCAGTCACTCGTCGGGAGTGCCCCATCCTGCTTACATCGGAGTAAGCCGCTCATCTTTTGGACCGTTGCATCACGGCGCTTCGATGCGTGTCGGAAAAGCTTTCAGCGGCCAGCGACAAGTCGGTTGTCATGGGCGTTATGAAGGTCATTGGAGTTAAATTTGTCTCTTCGTGGGAGTACTTGGAAATGTAATCCCTCGGGAGTATCTCTCCAGCCGAAATAGTGACGAGAAAAAGCAGGCTCGGGGAGTATCTATTGGGCTGTGCCGGCGCCGCCGATTGAATGCGCCATGATCTCCTATTCCATCGGGAACAGCCTAATGCAAATCAGTGTCTTTGGAATTGGCTATGTTGGAGCCGTCTCGGCTGCATGTCTTGCCAACGACGGTCACAATGTCATCGCGGTTGATCCAAATCCTCAGAAAGTCGAGCCGTTGAATGCAGGCGTCAGTCCGATTGTCGAGCCCGGTCTTGAGGAGCTGATCCAAGGCGGTATCCGCTCCAAGCGGCTCAAGGCCACCAACGATGTTCGTGATGCCGTTCAAGGGTCGGACCTGTCGTTCATTTGTGTCGGAACCCCGTCGCGGACGAATGGTTCACTGGATACAGGTTATGTTACAGCGGCCGCCGAACAGATCGGTGCTGCAATCCGCGAGAAGAATTCTTTTCACTCTATCGTCATGCGCTCCACAATCTTGCCGGGTACGATGGAGAGCATCGTTCTTCCCACTATCGAGCGCACCTCCGGCCGGCAGGCGGGAGTGGGATTCGGCATTGCATACTATCCGGAGTTCCTGCGGGAGAGCACGGCCATTGCGGATTACTACGATCCTGGCGCGATCATATTCGGCAAGTACGATCAGGCCACCGTCGATCGGCTGATAGACCTTCATAAGATCTTCAAGATCGATCCGAAGGTCGTGTCAATCCGCACGGCGGAGGCCGTGAAATACACCAACAATGCGTGGCACGCCTTGAAGATCAGCTTCGCAAACGAGGTCGGCAATATCTGCAAGGCGGCAGGAATTGACGGGCATGCGGTGATGGATGTCCTTTGTTCCGATACCCGTCTCAATATCTCAAAGGCTTATCTCAAACCGGGCTTTGCATTTGGCGGATCGTGCCTGCCGAAGGATCTTCGAGCCTTGCGCTTCGCCGCTCGCAGGCTTGAGGTCCCGACGCCCCTCCTCGACGCGACTATGGAGGCGAACGAGGAGCAGCTGAAGCGTGCCTATTCCATGGTGGCGGCGACGGGAAAGCGCCGCATCGGCCTTATCGGCTTGAGCTTCAAGCCCGAGACGGATGACCTGCGCGAAAGTCCACTGGTCGAGCTTGCGGAACGCCTGTTCGGGCGCGGCTATGATATTCGGATTTACGATCCGAACATTCAGGTTTCGAAGCTGACGGGAGCCAATCTGCATTTTGTGCGCTCTCACCTGCCGCACCTGACGTCTTTGCTTACGGCCAACATCGACGAAGTGATCGAACATGCGGAAGTCTTCGTGCTCGGGAATCGTGCCGAGGCACAACGTCTGATGAGACTCGTGGATGATGGCCGTCCGCTCATCGATCTCGTCCGAATCGATCAGACAAGGTGTTCCGGTGACTTTTATCAGGGAATCTGCTGGTAATTCAGCCAGCATGAGACTGTCCGAGACCATCTGGGCACATCTGCTCTATGTCGTTGCCGTGGTTGCATTCGCGGTCGCGTTGCCGGCGGAATCCTATCGGATGATTGGAGGCGGCATCATCGGGGCGTTCGGTCTTCTGGCAATATGGCGTTATGGGTGGGGGCTCGTCCATTTCATCAGGGCGCTGGTGTACAGGCTGAAGGTCTTCCCGCGTATGAGGGCTTCAGCCGACGCCTTCATCGCACGCGATGCTCCCGACGCCTATCTGCTCGTGACGACATTCCGCATCGATAGTGCCGTCACGACGAGGGTATATAGGGCTGTTTTCGAGGCGGCCATGGCTGCGCCGGGGCGGGTGACGGTCGTCGCATCGATCGTGGAAGCTGCCGATCAGAGACTGGTCAAGACTCTTTTCCGAACTCTGTGCTCGAAGCAAGACAAGATTGACCTGGTCGTCGTGCGAATTGCCGGAACCGGGAAGCGTGACGCCCTTGCCTACGGTTTCAGGGCAATCGCACGTCGTTGTCCGGCCAGGGACGATATCGTCGCGGTCATTGACGGCGATAGCGTCGTCCCGCGAGACCTCATCAGGAAATGTGCCGGTTTCTTTCTGCAGGACCCGCAAATCGGTGGGCTGACGACGGATGAAGTGAGCGAAGTCCGCGGCCACCGCATCTTCCAGGAGTGGTATGCCCTGCGCTTTGCGCAGCGCCATACGCTGATGTCCTCAATGGGGCTGGCGGAGCGAGTTCTGACGCTGACCGGACGTATGGCGATGTTCCGGGCGAGCATCGTCTGCAACTCGGATTTCATTCGGCAGGTGGAACTCGACTATATCGATCACTGGAGGTTCGGGCGGTTCAAGTTCCTGACGGGAGACGATAAGTCGAGCTGGTTCTGGCTTCTGCGCAACGGTTACAAGATGGCCTATGTGCCGGATGTCGTCGTGCTGACCGTGGAAGATCCGCCGTCCAACAACTTCGTGTCCGCGGCCGCAATGCTCATGACGCGCTGGTTCGGAAACATGCTGCGCACCAATTCGCGGGCCGTCGCGCTCGGGCCGAAGCGAATTGGCTTCTTCACCTGGTGGGCCATTCTGGACCAGCGCATTTCCATGTGGACGTCCCTCGTGGGTGTCTCCGCGGCCCTGATCGCAACGTTCTTCATCGATGGCTACGCATTCCTGCTCTACGCCTTGTGGATATTGACGTCCCGGTATCTTCAAACCCTGTCTCTTCTCACGGCCCGTTCAAGAGTGTCCGTCTTCTATCCCTTACTGCTCTATTTCAATCAGATCTTCGGGGCGCTCATGAAGGT
This sequence comes from Microvirga sp. TS319, assembly GCF_041276405.1. Taxonomy (NCBI): domain Bacteria; kingdom Pseudomonadati; phylum Pseudomonadota; class Alphaproteobacteria; order Hyphomicrobiales; family Methylobacteriaceae; genus Microvirga; species Microvirga sp. TS319. The sequence goes on from NZ_JBGGGT010000002.1 coordinate 966,797, forward strand.
TCATATCATGTTCCGTCTCGATCGCCAGAAATGGACGCGGCAGAAGACCACGGCAGACATACGTGATGCGAGACGGCCTCTGATCGCCAGCAGCTTCATGTCCGCCTACATGCATAGTCTGTCTCTCGCGGCCTTCCTGGCACTCCTAGCGTGGAGCGTTGACGCCCTGCCGACACCCCGGGCGATGTTGTTCCTTCCGTGATCGGTGTATTCCAGATGGAGAAACGACCCATGTCGACGATTACGCATGAAGCTGAGGTTCAACGCCAGCATCCGCGTTATCGCCTGCCGATGCGGTGCCTTCACAACGGTGTACCGGTTCCCGTCATCGACCTTTCGGTTGGCGGTATCGGAGTGAAGCTCGGCGCGCTGGATGTCAAATCCGGTCACATCGTGGATCTTGTGCTCGCGTTCCCATTCGACGGATACGAGCTCACGCTGCCGATGCGTGCCGAGGTCCGATATGCCAGCAAGGAGCATGGACGCGTGGGGATGCGGTTCGTGGACGTCTCTCCGCGCCAGAGCAACCTTCTGCGCTTCGTCCTGAATGCCTATCTCTCCGGAGAGGTGGTCGATGCGGGAGACGTGCTCGACGTCGTGGCACGCCGAAACGAGGGAAAGACACGCGATGTCCCCCAGCGTCAGCAGCCGGCAGGGTTGATTGCGAGCGCCGCGCAATTTGGGCGCAGCATGGCGGGCTACGGCCTCATTATAGCGGCAACCGTCCTGCTCATCGGATTCATCGGCACCGGCATATTCCAGCGATTGTATATTATTCCGGCGCAATCTGCGATGATCACGGCTGATCTTGTCACAGTTCCCTCGCCGTCGAGCGGTCAGGTCACGTTCATTGCGGCGGGGAGAGAGGTTCAGGCCGGAGAGCCGCTTCTAACGATCCAGGGACCGCAAGGGACAAGCAGTACCGTAATCGACAGTCCCTGCGATTGCTTCGTCCAGGCGCGCTACAGCCGCACGTCGAATTTCGTTCGTGAAGGAGCGCCAGTGCTTGTGCTGCGGGACAAGACAAGCTCGCCCTACATCACTGCCAGCATCCCTCAGAGTGACGTTCTGCGCTTCTATCGTGGTGCGCAGGCTATCGTCGAGTATACGGACGGAACCCGCGTCCGGGATGTTCCGATTGAGCCGATACCGACCGTCCCACACGAAGACGCAACGGCCGAGCACTTTCTTGTCAAACTCGCGCCGGGCCGCGATCTGAACGATAGCGCAATTGGGCAGCCGGTTTCCGTCGTGTTCGATACCTTCTCAGGATCTCGGATCAGAGCCACGACCCGGAAGATCAGTTCCGGCCTGAGCTGGGTCAAAATGAGAACCGCCTCGCTTCTGGCCGAGGGCATGGGGAGAAGGAACACGACGCAGGTTGGACAAAAGCCTGAATCGTATAACGGCGAACGGGTCGCGAACCTCAAATAGGGACAATTTTGTCGCTGGGGAATGCCGATTTTGACGTGTCGAAAAATGGAGGCGAACAATGAACAGTATCATTCCTGTGCTGATGTGTGGAGGTTCCGGAACACGTCTGTGGCCCGTCTCCCGCGCGAGCGAGCCCAAGCAGTTTCACGCTTTCTCCGGTCAGAGAAGCCTTTTCCAGCAGACGGTCCAGCGCTTCTGCACTGAACTCTATGCGGAGCCGCTCGTCATCGTGAACAACAATCATCGCGATCTTGCACTACGGGAGATCGGCGAACTGCAAACAGGTCCGGTCCGTCTGCTCGTGGAGCCCTGCGTCCGAAGCACCGCGCCTGCGATCGCTGCCGCTGCGGCCCTGATTGCGGAACAGGATCCTGACCGGCTGATGCTGGTGGCTCCCAGCGATCACCTGATCGAGCACGCAGATATCTTTTCCGACGCAGTGAGCCAGGCGGCACAGGCCGCACGTCAAGGGCAGATCGTCCTGTTCGGCATCCGGCCGACGCACCCGGAGACTGGCTTCGGCTACATCGAGATCGGGGAGAGCTTCGACGACGTCAGCTTCAGAGTGGCGGGCTTCGTCGAGAAGCCCAAGCGCAACGTGGCCGAGATGCTCGTCTCCGCTGGCTCCCATCTGTGGAACAGTGGCATATTCATGTTTACCGCGCGCACGATCATGGACGAGCTCGAACGATATGCTCCGGATGTCATGGCCTGCGCACGGCGTGCGGTCAGTGCGGCCCATCGCAGCAACGATACCATTCGCTTGTCCGCTGATTTCGACATCGCACCGGTCATATCCATCGATTACGCCGTCATGGAGAAGAGCGACCGGCTCGTCTGCGTTCCGGTTTCGCCGAACTGGCGTGACCTCGGTTCATGGTCGGCACTTTGGGACGTGGGTGCGAAGGACGACAATGGCAACGTCGCGCAGGGTGATATCGTTCTACGGGATGTGCGCAACAGCTATGTTCATGGGAACTCGCGGCTCGTCACCGTCATCGGAGTCGAAAAAATCGTCGTTGTCGATACGGCGGACGCGGTTCTCATCGGATCCTTGGATCAGGCGCAGAACGTGGGGCGCATCGCGAGCGAGCTGGCATCGGCGAAGCGCCCCGAGGCCAGTCTCCACCGCAAGGTCCGTAGGCCATGGGGATCCTACGAGTGCCTGAAGCTCGGCGATTGCTTTCAGGTCAAGCATATCATCGTCGCTGTCGCCGGGCGTCTTTCGCTCCAGTATCATCATCATCGCTCGGAGCACTGGACGGTCGTATCCGGAACTGCTCGCGTCACAGTCGGCGACGAAGTTTCCGTAATGACGGCCAACGAGTCCGTCTACATCCCGAAGGGCGATGTTCATCGCCTGGAGAACATCGGCGATAGCGAACTGCATCTGATCGAGGTTCAGTGCGGCACATATCTCGGCGAGGACGACATCGTGCGTCTGGAAGATCAGTATGATCGGATCATTACGATGTGATCTGCGAAGTCGCTTGCGGGGGATCGCTGTCGTCGCGATCTCTCTGCTCCTGTGCTCAGGGAGCTGGGCCCAGGAGACAGGCGAAGTCGGGCGCCTAGCGGAGGAGGCGCGCCAGGCGCTTCTTGCCGGCAACCAGGGTGCTTCTAGCGAGCAGAGAGCTGCTTTCTACCAGACCGCTCTGGCACGTGTTCAGCTTCTCGAAAAATTCGGCGCGCAGGATAATTCCGGCTCACCCGAATTGCGGGAAGGAGCGCGCATCGAACTCAAGCGCCTCGCTGACGACGGGTTGAGCCACGACATGCTGGGTGAACTGCTCCTGCAGGCCCTTCTGGTTGATCTCAATGAGGGGCAATCCGGCGCTGACAGAGCGGATCTCGGCGTTACGCTACACCAGGTTGCGAGTGAGCAAAGGGCATCGGAACATCGTGCGCTCGCTTTCATCGAAATGGGGCAAGCCTATAGCAGGATCGGAGCCCAGGATCGTGCGTTGCGTTACGCAACGCTTGCGCTTGAGGCGGCAAAATCCATTCCGGAAGCGACCGAACAATCGAAAGTCTTCAACGCGGTGTCCCGCCTCGCGGCTCTGCTCGGACCGACAGGCTTGGCTCTTGCGGAGCGCGCTGTCGCCCTCATCCCGCGCTCACAGGATCGCGCCTATGCACACCAGGATCTCGCGCGCGCGGATCTGAAGGGGACAGCTTGGCAGAACGCCACCAGGGAGCAGCTGGCTGTAGAGGCTCGCAGGCGGCTCGCGACTGGCGATATCAGGGGCGGGCTACATTTGGCGCTGGCCATCCCCGAGGGCGGCGAGCAGAGGGCACTGCTGGCGGACCTTCTGTCGGCTGCCCTCATGCATAAGGATATCGAGGCTGCCGTCGTGGTTGCCCAGAGTTTCGTCAGCGTCGGAGAGCAGCAGAAAGCCCTTGCCTCGGTCGCTAAGGCATCGGCCGGGAGAGGCGTCCCGCTGCAATCCGCAAGCGTTCTCGAGGCCATGCAGGATGGGCCCGGAAAGGCGTCGGCTCATCTGACCGTCGCGACCGCGCTCGCCCGAGCCGGCTATGACAAGATGGCTGATGAACTCTTTGGGGAAGCGCTTCAGGATGCACAGGCGATGGATGGGGCGGATCAGGCTGTAATCTGGCCTGAGGTTGTCCAGGCCTTCGCGCAGGCCGGGCGGCTGGACGAGGCGCTGGGATATGCCGCGCGCATCGAGCCGGGCACGGCAACGTCTTCGGCGCTGAGCGAGCTGGCAGAACGCTTGGCCGACAGCGGCCGCCTTGCTGATGCGAGCACGCTTATGCCTCGCATCGAGGAGCCGGATGATCGCTCCCGTGCGCTCAGCGGAATCGGGCGTGCGAGGGCCCGGACCGGCGATATCGCCGGCGCTGTTCAGATCAGCGCGAACCTGACCGATCCCGAGGATATCGGGCGCATCCTTTCGTCCGTCGTGAAGGCTCTTTCACTCTCGGGAGAGTTCGAGGAGGCCGCCGCGCTGGCCGGCCGGATCGAGGACAAGCAGGTTCAAGTGGAGGCCTGGGTCGAGATCGCCCGTCAGGCCGGCACGTGGAAGGAGGCCGCGACAGGCGAGAAGGCCTTGGGAGAAGCCATTCACATTGCAGGGATCCAGGGGACAAGAGATCGGGGCAAAGCCTATTATGCGATTGTGAAGTCGCTGGCGGATCTCGGCGACAGGGCTCGCGCGAACGAGTTGAGACTGCGCATCATGGATGAAGGCTTCCGCAGCCAGGCCAATGAGGCTCTCGGCAAACTCGCGGCCAAACAGGCCGTAGAGCAGAAGAAGCGGACCAGCTTGCCCGATGCGACCCTCAAGCGTGCCTTGAGCCAGCCGATGAGCGATGAGGACAAGCAAGAGATCGCTATTGATCTGGCCGGGGCGCCGAACGGCATTGTCCCTGCTTCCGGACTCATCCGCACGATTGAGGACGATAGAACCCGCAATGCCGCATTCCGTCGTCTCGCCGAGCTGCAGATGGCGGCTCTGTCCGAACCCATTGAAGAAAAGGCGGGAGAGATTGCGGAAACCGCCGAAGCTCTTCCCCAGGATCTTGCCGAGGATAGCGAACTTGGACCGGAACGTCGGACCACAAAGGGTCTTGTCCTGGCCTCTGTCGAGAACGAAATCACCACGATCGTCCGTCCACCAGTCCCACAGGGCTTGGCCCGGGCGTCCGGCATCCGCGCGACGGTTCCATGGCCGTCCGGAGCTGTGGCCGGGATCACGTTCGCCAATTACAACCTCTACATTTCCAAGTTCCTGGATGAGGGGCCGAGCGGTGGCACTCGTCTCGAGCAGGCAGCGCGCCATCAAGGGCTTCCGAATCCGCGCATCATCGTCGTCCAGTCAGGCAGCACGACGCTGGGAATGCTCGCCCGGCAGTTCCGTGGAACTGACGAGGACCTTATCGCCATCGAAGGCGACGTCCTTACCCTGCGCGTACCCGTGTTCGTGGCACCCGGTGCTCGCCTCATCCTTTCCGGCCTGGATAGCCCGGTCTACCGGTTCAGTGCCGATGCAGGCGCCTTCGTCGCAGGCGCCGGGGATATCGAGATCGTGGATGCGCAGATCATCGGCTACGACGAGGAGGTGAAGAGGCCTGCCTGGTCGGACAAAAGCCGGGTTCACGATTTTCGTCCGTTCCTTCTGTGCTGGGGCGACGGACGCATGAACGTTGCAGGTTCTGTGCTGACTGCGCTTGGTTATGAAAATTCCAAGTCTTTCGGCCTGTCCTACTCGTCCGGCCCGATCGGCGTCTCGGAGCTGCGCGATCAGGCGCACGCAACAGGGTTCGTTGTCGACAATGTCTTCCGCAATTCGCATTTCGGCTTCTACTCGTATGAAGCCGAGAGCATTCATATCATCGGGAACGAGTATATCGACAACGTCATCTACGGCCTTGATCCCCACGATCGAACCCGCAAGCTTACGATCGCGCTCAACACGACCTACGGCACGAAGGTCAAGCATGGGATCATCGTCTCACGCGAGGTCGACGAGAGCGTCATTGTCGGCAATCTCACCTTCGACAATGTCGGTTCCGGCATCATGCTGGATCGGGGCAGCTCCAACAACGTCGTGCATGCCAACAGCGCCTTCAACAACGAGCAGGACGGCATCACTCTGTTCGAGAGTTCATGCAATTTGATGACGGCCAATCATCTTCTCGCCAACAAGCGCGACGGCATGAAGGTGAGAAACAGTTTCGATATCGGGATCTACGGCAACCGGATCGAGACGAATGGCGGCGCCGGAATCAACGCCTATGTGGCCAATCTGATCGAGACGAAAAGCGGTGAAACGCGCGACTTCAGGACGGATCCCTACGATCCCGTGACGAGCATGTCGCTCCGCAGGAATCTCATTTCCGCAAACGGGGTCGGCATCAATGCCGAAGGTGTATCGGGCTTGGCCATGCTGTCGAACAGGTTCGTCCGGCAGTCCCGTCGCCTTTTCGGGGGAGACCTGCGCGGCCTTGAGGGGCCGATCCTTCAGGGGGCGCATTCAAGCATGCTGATCGCGAGCGTCTGCCGCCCGGTGAGACCGCTCGTTGCCTGCCGTCTGCGGGAGCAGGGCTATTTCGAAGGCGGCGCGGATAGTCATGCCTTCGATCCTCACGCCAGGAACGACTGCACGTCCGTCGATGGGACCGTGCAGCAGCGCGCCTTCAGCAACGCCTCCCAGAGGACGTGAGGGAGGCATGAAACGCAGTCTTGCCATCGTTCTCCTGGGCGTGGTTGCGGGACCCAAGATTGCCATGGCCTATGTCTCAAGGGATGACATCCCGGGCGGAGAAGCGGCCTCCCGCAAGTCCGATCGGGGCTTCCCCACCAAGCGAGGCCACGGCCGCCATGACATGGCAGGGGCGGAGTCAATCGTTGCCCGTGATTGGACCGGCCTGCCGAGCGGAGGCTGAAGAGCAACAGGCCTTCGAGAGGGGAGTTCGCCGACGCCCATGCGACGTGCATAGGGGACGTTGATGGTGAAAAATTTCAGTCTTGCCGCCATTATGGCGGCTCACGTTCTTCTGGTGCTCACGCCGGCATTCTCGCAACGATCGCCGGATCAGGAGATCCGCGGCCGCTTCCAGGCCCTCACGCAGCGGATCGAACAGCTGCGTCAGCGGCAGGATCAGGATGCCTTGATCGAACAGGCGCAGCTCCTTCAGGACGGCGTGCCGATCAGTGAGACCAACCCGCTGGGCAGACCGCAGCCCGATGAGGCCGCGCGGCTCCTCGATCGTGCACTGGCCTCCCTGGGGCCGCGTTGGCCCGAAGCCGCGGTTCGGCGCGCTAAACTCCTGTTGACCAAAGACGCCGGACAGGGGGCGCGCGGGCGCGCGGCCGAACTCCTGCGCCGTGCCGCCGCCATGCAGAGTCGGGATGCGGCCTATCTGCTCGCCGGCCTGATGGAGGCGGGCAACGGCGTACCGCGCGATACGGCCGGGGCCAAAGGGCTCTATCAGGTGGCTCTGCGCCTGGGGCATGGCCTGTCAGGCCTTGCCCTCGCGCGGCTCGAGAGCAATGCGACGAAGGCTGATGTCTATGCCACGCAAGGGTTGCGGCTTCTGTTCCAGGAGGCGCACCAGGGGGCCGCCGACGCCGCGAGGATCCTCGCGGATCATTACCGCTCGACGAGCGACAAGGTGCCTGATCGGTTGAACGCGGCCCTCGAATGGTACAGGCGCGCATCCGATCTCGGAGATGCGGAGGCGTTACTGCAACTTGGCCGGATCAGGCAGGATATGAGATCTTCGCTGTACCGGCCCGAGGAGGCGCGCTCCGATTTCGAGAAGGCGGCCGTGGGCGGGTCGGTGGAAGCCGCGCTCGTCCTTGCGCAAGATCCTTACGACGGCGGCTCTCTCGGCGTTCCTGCCGCGGAGGCCGAGATCTGGCTCAGGAGGGCTCTCGAGAGTCGCGTGCCGCGCGCCCTGATCGCGGGCATCGAGATCCGAAGCCAGCAGGGCAGGGATAGGCGCGAGGAGGCGAAGCTCTATCTCGCCGAGGCTCTGAAGGATGCCGGGCATGAGCCGGGGGTTCTCGTCGCGCTGGGGCGCTATCTGCGCGCGGGAGATCTCGTCGAGAGAAACGTTCCGCTCGCGCTCACGTTCTTCGATAAAGCCGCCGGGCAGGATAACGTCACGGCTGCGTACGAGTATGGACGCACGGTCTTCGGTTTTCCGGATGCGGCGACGGAGCCGATGAGGAGGATCGCGGCCGCACGTCTTCAGAATGCGGCGGAGCGCGGCGATGTGAAGGCCGCACTCACCCTTGGCGATGTTCTCTTGAACGGCAAAGGTGTCGATCCGGCGCCATTGGATGCGCGGCGCTGGTATGAAAAGGCCGCGGAGGGTGGTTCGACGGTGGCCTTCGTGCGCCTCGGGGATCTGTACCTTCGCAGGCCTGATGACAGGGATGTCTCGCGTGCGATCGAATGGTATCGCAGGGCAGCCGATGCGAACATTTCAACCGCCATGATCCGCCTCGGGCGCATGTTCGACGAGGGGCAGGGGGTCCCGCAGGATTATGCGCTGGCAGCCACATGGTTCAGCCGTGCGGCGGCTGCCGGAAGCGGCCCAGCCATGGTGGCATTGAGCGCTCTTTATTCCCGTGCCGGCGGGCCGGGACATTTCAACCTGGCACGGGACGTCCTGGAGAAAGCGGTTCGGGCCGGCGATGCGCGAGCATCGATCGCTCTCGCGAAGCTCTATCTTGCGCGAGGAGAGAAGCCGCTTGCGGACTCAGTCCTGAAGCGGGCGGCCGACAATGGAGATCCCGAAGCAGCCATTCAGTTGGCAGAGCTCTTCCTGTCTGGGCCTGCCGATCAGGCAGCTCTTGCCCGGCACTGGCTTGTGGCGGCGGAGAAAGCCGCGCTCGGCACAGATGGGCTGATGGTGCGGGTCGCCGTTCTGCAGCTGAAGGAACCAGCCCAGCGCCGGAAGGGAACCGCGACCCTGGAGGCGATCGCTCGAAAGAACAACACCGATGCGATGACGGCTCTCGCGCAGGCGCTGCTGGACGGGACCAGCATCGGCCCCGATCCCGATCGCGCGGAGGTGCTGCTTCGGCGGGCCATTCAGCTTGGCGACGAAGGAGCACGTTTCGTGCTCGCCAAAGCGTATCGCGACGGGAACGGCATCGAGAAGAACCCCGCTCGCGCCGTTGCGCTCTACCGCGAGATTCACAACGACGAGCCGGGCGACCCGAAGGTGCTGCTCGCCTTGGGCGATGCCTACGTGAGCGGCGAGGGGGTGCCCCGCGACCGGGCGCTCGCGATTCAATTCTATGCACAGGCCGCGCAGAATGGAGATCCCGAAGGGAAGGCGCATCTGGGGATGGCCTATCTTTACGGAGGCGGGGTCCCTCACAACGGAGCGAAGGCGGAGCGCCTCCTGTCCGAAGCAGGCGAGAGCAGCCTGATGGTGGCGCGGCTGAAACTCGGAGAGGCCAAGGCGTCGGGCATGGGAGCCGCGATCGACCCGGAGGGGGCGTTCGCATCCTATCTGCGGGCCGCGGAGGCGGGATCGCCCGAGGCCATGATCGAGGTGTCGCGTGCGATCAGAAACGGCTTCGGCACCCAGGCCGATCCCGTTCTGGCGCAATCCTGGCTCGAACGGGCGGTGCGCATGGGATCGCCTGATGCGCTCTATGAGCTTTATCGCGTGATGGCAGTCGCCAAGGATGCGAAGCCGCAGGAGGCCGAGCGCTGGCTCGTTCAGGCGGCACGGAGCGGTCACGCCGCCGCCATGTACCATCTCGCACTGCGCTATCGCCCAACTTCTCCCGATCAGAACAGGATCGACGGGAACGAATGGCTCGCCAAAGCGGCGCAGGCCGGTCACTGGCAGGCCATCAAGGCCATTCGCAAGAAGAAACTGCCCGAGCCTGGGGACGGCGATGGGGACGACGAATAGGCGTCGACAGCCAAGCGTCGGTTCCGGATTCATGGGAGATGCCATCATGAAACAGCCGACCCGCGCTCATGATCCGGTAAAGACCCGGTCGAAAGCCCCGATCGGAGCCGTGATCGCGATCTCTCTTGCAGGGCCGATCGGCGCGCCGGGCTCCCTCCTGGCGCAAACGGGCGCCTCGCGTTCACTGGCGCCGACCGCCGATTTCAGCAAACTCTGCGTCGCTCCCCCGAAGGTTACGCTGACACGCGCCTGGAAGAAGTGGGACAAGAAGCAGCCTGTCCGCAATCTCGACGAGATGTACAACGCGGCCTTGCTTTACGCTGATGGTGCACCGCAGGTCGCTCGCGATCCGGTGACGGCCCGCAAGCTGCTGGAAGAACTGTCTGCCCGCACGTGGCCGGGGAAGGGGCGTGCGCTTTATCGCCTGGGCCAACTGATGCTCGATCCCGCAGCGGGTCCCATCGATGCCGAGCGGTCCGCGTCGCTGTTTTCGGCTGCGGCCTCCATGTTGCATATGGACGCCGCGGTTCAGCTCGCCCGGCTCCACGAGCAGGGACGGATCAAAGGGGCGGACGTGAAGGAGGCCGAGCGTCTTTTGCGAACGGCCTCCGCGGCCGGCAATGTCGATGGCGTAATCGGGCTCGCGCGTCTCCAGGAAAGCGGCCGTCTCGGAGCCGTGCCGCAGGCCGCGACCGAGGATCTCGTCAAGCTTGGACTGCTCATCCTGTACGGCGATCTGGGGCGAGGGAAGTGCAGCTCCCTCTTTGAGATCGGCTCGATCTTGTCCGATGACGCGCTCGTGCCAGGAGGGCTGCCGGAAGCGGTGAAGTGGTTCGAGGCGGCCGCACGACAGGGGGATTATCGGGGCGACCTGTCCTTGGCCGGGATCTACATGCAAGGGCGGGTCACGGTCGCCCCGGGCGTGGTTCTCAGGCATCTCACCAAGGCCGCCGAGGCGGGATCGGCTCAGGCCATGACGTCGCTCGGCGAATATTATCTGCGCGGAGACGGAACGCCCAGGGATGTCGCCAAAGGTGTGGCTTGGCTGGAGAAGGCCGGGACTTACGCCGATGTGGACGCCTACAAGCTCCTTTCCCGTCACTATCGCGGAGAATTCGGATTGCCTCCGGATCTGCCGAAGGCTGCGGACGCCCTGTCTCGGGCCGTTGCTCTGCCGGGGCATACGTCCAGCGTCATCGTTTCGCTCGCCCGTCTCTACGCGGCCGGCATCCACGGTCAGCCGGACATCAAGAGCGCACTCGCCCTTTACCGGCAGGCAGCCGAGAGCGGAGACCCCTCGGGCCTGACGGAACTTGCCAAAATCCTGCTCGTTCGGCCGCAGGATGCCTTTGGGACGGATGTTCTCGGGCTCCTCAACGAGGCGGCCAGACGTGGGAACCCCGAGGCCATGGGCTTGCTTGCGGATCTCTACGAATGCAGTGCCGTCGTGGCTCCGGACATGGAGCAGTCACGTTCCTGGCTGATGCGCGCCGCGGCGGCGGGGCACGCCCGCAGCATCGCGACGCTCGCCACGCAACCGGATGCCGATCCGGAGGCCACGCGCCGGAATGCGGAGGCGCTCAAGCGTTCCGCGGAGAAGGGAGATCGCGAGAGCATGGTGTACCTCGCTCTCGCCTACCGGACCGGACAAGGTGCCGAGCAGGATGACCGTCTGGCCGCCGAATGGCAGAAAGCCGCGCTTGCTCCGGGCGAGGATCTGTCCCGGTCCCAGTTTCTTCTGGCTCGTAAACTCCTGACTGTCGGGAGGCCCGAGGCTGACCGGGCACTCGGGCGCAATCTCCTGGAGGAGGTCGCAAGAGGAGGCGATGCGAGCGCCGTGTTCGAGCTCGGACGGTTTCTGACGGCCGCCAGCCAGCCTGGCAGTCCCGAGCATATGCGGGGCGTGACGCTGCTCCAGAATGCGGCCGCATCCGGTGTCGTTGCTGCGATGGTGGAACTGGCGGACCAGCCCGACGACCAGCTCCGCGTTACCGGAAAAACGGCGGCCGATTGGAGAAGAACTGCGGCCGAGGCCGGGAATGCTCGCTCGGCGATCGCTCTTGCGGCTCTTGCGAAGGATCCGGCCGATCTATCGGCATGGGTCGAACGGGCCGAGGCGCTCCCGGTCTGTTCCGCCAGGGATATGGTGGATCTGGCCCGGATCCACTATCGCACGAACAGCCCGCAGGCAGCCGAACGGGCGCGCCTGTGGCTTCAGCGCGCAGTTGCCGACACGAGGCTCCATCAGCCGGATCCGGCGACGCTCTTCCAGATCGGCCGCGCCATGTTCGATGGCGTCGGAGGCTCCACGGACCCGCAGGAAGCGGTGACGTATATCGAGCGTTCCGCCGAAGCGGGGAAGGTCGAGGCCATGCGATTCCTCGGCCGCAATTATGCCTCCGGAGCTTTGGGAGAGGGCAAAAACGAGCTCGCTGTCGCATGGCTCATCAAAGCCTTGCGGGCACAGGACGAAGGCGCGGCCGCCGACCTGGCGCGCCTAGCCACAACGTCGGAAAAAGATGCCGGACTTGCCGTTGAGGCTCTCAAGGAGGCCGCCGACAAGAGCTTCGGTCCCGCCATGCGCGAATACGGACGCAGTCTTCAGTTCGGCTTCGGCACAGTGGCGGATCCCATCCAGGGGGCCGTGTGGCTGCGCAAGGCAGCCGAGGCGGGCGATATTGTCGCCATGAAGGAGCTCTCGCGCGCCTATGCATCAGGATATGGCGTGGAGTTATCGGCGAATGCCAGTACCGACTGGCTCCTGCGCGCGGCCAAGGCGGGCGACATGGAGGCCATGTATGGCGTCAGCCTCGCGATGACGCTCGGGTTTGGAACCGACTTAGATGCGGACGCCGCGCAGAAATGGCTCGCGACCGCCGAAGCGACGGCGCGCAAATGATCGTCGGGGAGCGACGGGAATGAAGCACGGAATGGATCGCCGAGGACGAGTGAGGAAGAGGCCCATGATCAGAGCGAGCCACATTGTGCTCCTGAGCTGCCTGCTGGCGAACACTGCTCTTGCTGCGCCAGAGAGACAGGAGAACACACCTGCTGCATCCGCCTCGGCTCAGACCAGCCTCACCCCGGCGAAGTTGAAGGCGATGCCGACGGCACGTCTTCTCAAGCTCGGGCAGTCCGCATTGACGGCGGATGCCGAAACATCGGCTTTCACGACCGGGCTTGAAGCTCTGAAAGTTGCGTCTTTCCGAGGCGATCGCGTTGCAACGCGAATGCTCGGCAAGGTCATGGCGCGTCATGATCTTCCCATCATGGAGAATGGTTCCGCCCGCATCGAGAGCAGACTGAGACATGAAGCGATGCAGGGAGCATCCAGCTCCGTTCTGGCGATTGCGGGAATGTACGATCGAGGCGATGGCGTTCAGACGGACACGAAGAGGGCGGCTGAATGGTATCTCTGGGCCGCACGGCTCGGAAACCGCCGTGCGATGGCGAACGTCGCCTATGCCTACGGGACCGGCCGAGGAGTCGCGCGCGATGACGCGGCAGCCTTGAAATGGCTCAAGGAGGTCAATCCCGGCCGCGCCCGGATGACGCTCGTCGATATCGGCTGGGCATTGGCGACCGGATCCGAAGGGAGCGCAGACATGCCGGCGGCTTTGCGCTTCTTCGAGAGAGCCGCGCAGGTCGGTCCGGATGTCGCCTACCAGGTCGCGCTCGATCTCGATCGCGGCACGAAAGGGATTCGGAACCGGGAAGCGGCAGGACATCTGATCAGGGTTGCGGCCGAACGCGGCGACAGCGCCGCCGCGACGCATCTCGCAAACATTCTCTCCGGCAGCGACAAGCTGGAGGATCAGCGCCAGGCCGTGCAGTGGTACAGTCTGGCGGCCCTGGACAAGGAAAACGCCACCGCGGGGCAGGGGCTCTCCCGGCTCATCGCCTTGCGCCCGCAGGACGATCTCGTGCCCGGCATCATCGCGGGTTTGGAAAAGGCCGTGGAGGCCGGAAATCACGAGGCTTTGCTCGGCTTGGCGCTGGCCTATGCCGACGGTATCGGCGTGGAGGCTTCACCTGGGCGTGCCGCGAGCCTTCTCCAGCAGGCGGCCGATGCAGGCATCCCCGAAGCGAAATACCGGCTCAGCCTCCTGTACAGGTCCGGCACCGGCGTCGACATGGACCTCGACAAGGCAATCGAGCTGATGAGCAGCGCTCAGGAAAGCGGATTTCCGTTGGCTGCCGTGGCCCTGAGCGCGATGGTCGATCAGCCCGCTCCGAATGCGGCTCCCGGACAGTCGGCCCCAACCGCAGCCGGGAGAAGTACGATGCCTCGGTGATCGCGCTCATGAGCCGTGGAACGTATCAGAGGAAATGGCTTGCTGAGAGCATCGGGTGCGCCATCGACCTCACCTCCGATACTCTAGCAGGGACGGCGAGGGTCGATTGCTTCACCCCGTTCGCCCTTGATACCAGTGCTCTTCCCCGCGACCGAATTGCCGCAGATTTTTCCTTGAGGTCCTGTCTGTATTTTCAAGCCGCCGACCTCATTGTCGCGCAGAGTATTGGAATAGGCGTTGTTGCCGATGCCGTCTCCGGATTTGTCCCCGCCGAAGCGAATGCCGGCACCGCGATTGCCGTAGACGTCGTTGTAGCGGAAAGTATTGCCGCTGCCCCGGGAATCGAGCCCTGCTGACTTCCTGTCCCGTTGTCCCGTACAGCGATTATGCTCGACGATGTTGCCGGATGAGCCTTCCTTGATGTCGACGCATTCGTTTCCACGCGTGTTGAAGGTATTGTGATGAATCCAGTTCGCGTCCGAACGGTCGACGGATGCATCGGGCGCGCCCCTCTGCCCGAGTTGCTCGGGAGCTGTACCGATATAGACGCCTTCGCCGTTCTTGCCGCCTTCTTTGTAAACGAAATCGTGGACGCCGCAGTTCTCGATTCTTGAGTTGGCGATCTCGTTGCGCTGAGCGTAGTACCGCAGCCGCACGCATTCGCCGCCTGCATTCCTGAGGTTCATGTGAACGATGCGAAGGCCCGTGATGCCGTCTCCAGGCTGGCTCCCAATGGCGTAGATCAGTTTGTCCCGGTAGCTGTTTTTGCCTTCTGTCGCACTGTGCCTGCCGTCGATGGTGAAGCCATGCAGCTCGATATAATCATGGTTGATCTGGACGATTCTGTTGGCTCCCGCACCTGAGAGGATGGCGCTGCGCCCTCCTGTGATGACGATCGGATGGCCGGGCTGTCCGTTCCTCACGGTTCGGATGTCCTGAAAATAACGGCCGGGGGCGAGCACGATCATATCGCCCGGCTTTGCCCGCTCCAACGCGGCTTGAATGCTGTGCAGCGGATCGGATCTCGATCCGGTGCCCGCCATGCCACCCGAGGGCGCGACGAAATAGGTCTCGGCCCATGCGGCATTCGTGGCAAGCCCGAGAAGCAGCACGATCATCCGGATCGGCAGCATTCTCTGAAACGCATATATTCCGCTCATGTGAATCTCCGGACAGGTGCGTATGGAGGGGTTTGCCGCGTGTGGAATCGCGCCGTCTCGTGCCGTGCGGACAACTGTTTATCGGAGCGGAGAAATCCATATCTTGCTTACGGATTGCATCGGAAGCATCATCGATGTCGCTTATACGAAATTGCCTCTTTCAGCGGATGCTTGTGAAGGCCGTATGGCTGCAATGGGTTTAAAAACGAGGAACGTCGAGAAGAGTGCATATGATCTCATGATCATGAAAATCGGCATTCATTTTGGACCTAAGTCCTATACTCCCTAAGCAGTAACAGATACCTCCTTTGCCTTGTAGTCCGGGAACCGGCCGTTCGTATAATCGGAGGTAATCTCTGCGAAAAGGCTCGCTCGCATGACAAATATCCTTCAAGTCACGACGATTTTGGGGTGCAAGAACTCGATGCTCCGTGAGGGGATTAGGCACATCTTGTCGAGTACGCGCTACAAAGTTCATCCTGAGGATCTGAGTTGCCGCGGAACGACTGTGCCGCAGGTTTATGGTCATGCTCCTTTTCTCTTCATTATTGACAGTAATCTTTACCCGGATGGGATGAACAACCTCGTCCGGGATCTGAAGGCACAGCATGCCAACGCACGTGTCGTCATTCTCGCAGACGGCTTCGATCTCGATGAAATGAAGCTCACGCTCCAGGCCGGAGCAGATGGCTATTGCCTTGCGACGACCGGATGCGAGGCAATGATCAAGTACCTTGATCTCGTCATGCTGGGTGAGGTGGTTTTTCCATCCTCCGCCTTCTTGAGCACCATGATGCCGTCGGGACAGGTGATCGTACCCGAGGCCGAGAGCGCGGCGATCGCGACGTCTCTTCCTCAGATAGAGCGCATTGCGGAGGCCAAGGACTCGGTCATTCGCACCCTGTCCAGCCGCGAAGCGGAAATCCTGCAATGCCTGATGGAGGGGGCGCCCAATAAGGTGATCGCCCGCAAGCTCGACGTAGCCGAGGCGACCGTCAAGGTTCATATCAAGGCGATCTTGAGAAAGATCCGGGTGGCCAACCGCACGCAGGCTGCCATGTGGGCCGTCAATCATTTGTCCGGCGGCCAGGAGCCGGCGTGGCCGCAGCTTCAGGCCGGCGACAGGGGAATGTCGCAGGTTCCGCCCTTCATGAAGATCTGCTGACGGCCGGGGAAGAGCCGGGTCCCTGCCGGACGCATTGGGGGCGAAATGTGCAGAGCGGCGGCCTTTGCGACTGATCCGATGCCCCCTTCCTAGATGAGCGCATTGTTGCGTGTGGACTCGCCGGGTCCGCATGATGCGTTAGCGCGTCGTGCGAAAAAGTGGCCTCGGTTTTTCGCAGCAAACGATGCGCCATTTAGGGACTGGAACATCGAATTGGATCCCAGAAGTGGAATCCACTTTTCACGTCCGATGCTCTAGTGCAGATTGTGCGTGAGCTTGATCGTGAAGAGCACGCAGCCGTCGCTGTCGGTCGCCTCCAGACGCCACCGGTCCCACTCGATCGGCTCCCCGTCCGCTTCAGCGCGAAGCTCCATGACGGCCTTGAGGGCCTGGGCCCAGGCTTGATCTAAATCCCTGACTTCGACGCCTTCATCGTCGATCATGGTTTCGTCGTCGCTAATCAGGTTGAAATAACATCTCATGATCAATCAGGCAGATCGTCTCTATGGGTTAGTTATATCATTCTAGGCCGCCCGAAGAGCGTTTCCATAAGCGGCTTTGAGGCATGTAGCCCCCGACTATCGTGCAAGATCTTAATCAAGGGTCATCTCTGAATAGCATAGTTGATGTGGGGCGCTTCGACTTTAGTCTGGCTTTTGGTCAGATACTCACAAAGACATAGAGCGGAGCATTCGGTTAATGTACTAAAATTGAAACTGTATAACGTAAACGACGTACGATTTTTAACAAACTTTTAAGAGAAGTGAATACGAGGTGATTGTGGGAAAGGGCTAAATAAGCTAATTTACCTAAAGAAAAGTATCGTATCCCTCTTCTTTCGACTTGAAGCCCAGAAAAAGGCTCTCCTATGCGGAAAACCTACGATCTCGATGGCTCGTCACTTCCGGGCGTACCGCTCACGAGAGAGGCGGGGCAGACCCGATACCTCGAATTGGCCCGCGCATCCGAACATGCGCAGGATCGATACATGAGCTCCCAGACGATCCCGACGCTCCTTGTCGAATCAAATACTCTTCTGCGCGAGGGGTTGCGGCGAATTCTGACGGAGACGGCGTATAACCCCGTCGCTCTGTCTCCCAACCTTGACGGCATTCTTGCGGAATGGGAGGCGAATGCCGGTCCGTTCCTGCTGGTCATGGGGTGCTCGCGCGATCACGAAGAGGCCTGCAGTCAGGTTCGGGAGATCAAGAGCCAATATGACTCGGCGCGCGTGCTGATGCTGGTGGATCAGTACGACCTGAAGCAGATCATCTCCGCGTTCCAGGCAGGGGCGGACGCCTATCTGATCAAGTCCGTGTCCTGCGAAGTTCTGGTCAAGACGCTGGATCTCGTCATGCTCGGCGAGGTCGTATTCCCGTCGGCCGTTCTCGACCTGCTGAACGAGCACGTTCTGCGGCCCAACGGTGACGGCCGGACGCCGGGAGCCGAGAAAGCCTCTGACGAGCAGTTTCAAAGCAAGGGATTGTCCGTCCGTGAGACCGTGATCCTGCGCTGTCTCATGGATGGCGACTCGAACAAGCTCATCGCCCGGAAATTCGATATCACCGAGGCGACCGTCAAGGTGCACGTCAAGGCGATCCTGCGCAAGATCCATGCGAAGAACAGGACGCAGGCCGCCATCTGGGCTGCAAGTCATCTGCCGGCCGACGGGCAGGTATCGGCCCAGTAGCCAAGTCGGCCCCGTAGCCAAGTCGGCCGCCTCAGGCCGACTGCCTGATCCCTTCCGGCGTCCGGGCCTGATCCTCCAGGATCATGGCGGCGCCTTTCTCGGCGATCATGAGGGTCGGCGAGTTTGTGTTGCCGCTGGTGATCGTCGGCATGACCGAGGCATCGATGACGCGCAGCCCCTCGATGCCGCGAACCCTCAGGCGTTCGTCAGTTACGGCCATAGGGTCGCTCTCGATTCCCATCTTGGCCGTTCCGACCGGATGAAAGATGGTGGTGCCGATGTCACGGGCGCCGCTGAGCAGCTCGTCGTCGGTCTGCAGCTGGACGCCGGGTCTGTATTCTTGCGGCCGGTATCTCTGCAGCGCCGGCATCGAGACGATGCGACGGACGAGACGCAAGGAATCCACGGCGACCTGCTGGTCCTCCGGCGCCGACAGATAGTTGGGTCGGATGGAGGGCGCATCGGCCGCGCTGCCGCTCCTGATCCTGATGCTGCCCCGGCTCGTGGGGCGCAGGTTGCAGACGCTCGCCGTAAAGGCTGCGAACGGGTGCGGCTCGTCCCCGAACTTGTCCAATGACAGCGGCTGAATGTGGAACTGAAGGTTGGGTGTGGCGTACTCGGGAGAGGAGCGCGTGAAAGCTCCCAGCTGCGACGGCGCCATCGTCAGCGGTCCGCGCCGGAACAGTGCGTATTCGAGCGCCATGAGGCCCTTCTTCGTGAGCGAGCGATATTCCTCGTTGAGCGTGCGTACGCCGGAAACCTTGTAGATAGGGCGCAGCTGGAGATGATCCTGCAGGTTCTCGCCGACCCCGGGCAGATGCTGGAGGACCTCGATCCCATGCTGCCGCAGGAGAACGCCGTCGCCGATGCCGGAAAGCTGGAGGATTTGCGGGGAGGCCACCGCACCGGCCGACAGCACGACCTCCTTGCGCGCATGAATGCGCCTGAGTTGTCCCTGCTGCAGGATTTCGACGCCGACGGCGCGCCTGCCGTCGAAGAGGATGCGCGTGGCATGCGCATTGATCTCGAGCTTGAGGTTCGGACGTGTCAGGGCGGGCTTCAGAAAGCCGCGCGCGGCCGACCAGCGCCGTCCGTTCCTTTGGTTGACGTGGAAATAGGAGATCCCCTCGTTGCTGCCGGTGTTGAAATCGGAGGTGCGGGGAATTCCGGCCTCGACAGCCGCTTCGATGAAGGTGTCGAGAATATCCCAGCGCATGCGCGGCGCTTCGACGCGCCATTCTCCGCCGCTGCCATGATGCTCGCCCGCGCCGAGATAATGGTCCAGATGCCGGCGGAAGATCGGCCGCACGTCGTCCCAGCCCCAGCCGGTCAGGCCCAACTGACGCCAGTTGTCGTAATCCTCGCGCTGGCCGCGCATGTAGATCATGGCGTTGATGGCCGAGCAGCCGCCCAGGACCTTGCCGCGTGGATAGTTCAGAACGCGCCCGTTGAGGCCGGGCTCGCTCTCGGTCTTGAACATCCAGTCGGATCGCGGATTCCCGATGGCGAAAAGATAGCCCACGGGAATGTGGAACCAGATCCAGTTGTCCCTTCCGCCGGCCTCGAGCAGGCAAACGGAGTTGTGCGGATCCTTCGAGAGACGGTTCGCCAGAACGCAGCCTGCCGAGCCTCCGCCGATGATCACGTAGTCGAACGTGGTGCTGTCGGACATGACACGCCTCGATCGTTCGCCACAGGCCCTGATGTCAGGCGGTGCCTTTGGGCTTGCGCTTCATGAGTTCCAGAATCTCGCCCACGATGCCCCGGCGGAACAGCAGGACGCAGATGACGAAGATGATGCCGATCAGAACCGTGACGGGGAATTGCGACGAGGCGAGATAGTTCTGCAGGGCGATCACCAGTCCCGCCCCCACGATGGGGCCGATCATGGTGCCGATGCCGCCGAGAAGGGTCATCAGGATGACCTCGCCCGACATCTGCCACTGCACATCCGTCAGGGTCGCGAACTGGAAGACGATCGCTTTTGTGCCGCCCGCGAGACCCGCGAGGGCGGCCGACATGACGAAGGCGCCGAGCTTGTAGCGATCGACCCTGTAGCCGAGAGAGACGGCGCGTCTCTCGTTCTCGCGAATGGCCTTCAGAATGTTGCCGAACGGCGAGTTCACGATGCGCCAGATGGCGAAGACGCCGAACAGGAAGATCGCGAGCGTGACGTAGTACATCGCATGCGGCTGGTTGAGATCGATCAGCCCGAGCAGATGCCCGCGGGGCACACCCTGAATGCCGTCCTCGCCGTGGGTGAAGGGCACCTGCAGGCAGATGAAGGCGAACATCTGGGAGAGGGCCAGGGTGATCATGGCGAAATAGATGCCCTGACGCCGGATGGCGACGAAGCCGATGACGAGGCCCATGGCCGCGGCGCCGGCCGCGCCGAGAAGAATGCCCGACAGCGGCTCCCACCCCCAAACCTTGACCGCATGCGCGGTGAAGTAGGCCGCTCCTCCGAAGAACGCGGCATGGCCGAAGGACAGGAGGCCGACATAGCCGATGAGCAGATTGAACGCGCAGGCGAACAGCGCGAAGCACAGGATGCTCATCAGGAGGACGGGATAGAAGAAGAACGGGGCCACGATCAGGGCGGCGACCGCGATCGCGCCCAGCACGAACGACGTGGTGCGCAGCCGGGGCTGCTCCGTCAGATATTGGGTTCCGACAGCCATGATGTTACTCCTCCCGCCCGAAGAGGCCTGCCGGCCTGATGAGCAGAACGATGGCCATGATCACGAAGATAACGATGCTCGAGGCCTCCGGATAGAAGACCTTCGTCAGGCCTTCCAGCACCCCGAGCATATAGCCGGTCACGATCGCGCCGAGGATCGAGCCCATGCCGCCGACGACGACCACGGCGAAGACGATGATGATCAGGTTCGAGCCCATCAGCGGACTGACCTGATAGATGGGAGCCGCCAGCACGCCGGCCAGGGCAGCGAGGGCCGCTCCCAGACCGTAGGTGAGCGTCAGAAGAAGCGGCACGTTCACGCCGAAGGCCTGCACGAGCGTGGCGTTCTCCGTGGCGGCCCGGAGATAGGCGCCGAGCCGCGTCTTCTCGATCAGAAGCCATGTGCCGATGCACACGAACAGGGAGGCCGCGACCACCCAGCCGCGATAGACCGGCATGAACATGAAACCGAGATTGAGCGCGCCGGTCAGCTGAGTCGGGGGCGCATAGGGCTTGCCCGCCGCCCCGAACCAATGGCGGAATGCGCCTTCGAGGATGAGCGCCAGGCCGAAGGTCAGCAGCAGGCCGTAGAGCGGATCGAGGCCGTAGAGGCGCCGCAGCATGAAGCGTTCGATGATCATCGCTCCGGCGCCGACGATGAGAGGCGCCAGGATGAGCGCGACCCAGTAGCCTATGCCCGCATAGGTCAGCAGCAGATAGGCCGCGAAGGCGCCGAGCATGTATTGGGCGCCGTGCGTGAAATTGATCACCCGCAGCAGGCCGAAGATCACCGCGAGGCCGAGGCTGAGCATGGCGTAGAAGGAGCCGTTGATCAGCCCGATGAGGATCTGGCCGTAGAGGGCGGGGGTGGGAATGCCGAAGATCGTGCTCATCGCTTACACTCCCAGCACTTCCTGGAGTTCGTCCATGCGCGCATCGAGCTCATGGCCCGGGAAGGAATTGACGATACGTCCATCCTCCATGAGGTAGAAGCGGTCCGCGACCTTGCGCGCGAAGCGGAAATTCTGCTCGACGAGCAGAATCGTCATGCCGCGCTTCTTGAGGGTGACGAGAACGTCGCCGATGCGCTGGACGATGACAGGGGCAAGACCTTCCGTCGGCTCGTCGAGCAGGATGATCTTCGCTCCGGTGCGCAGGATGCGGGCGATCGCCAGCATCTGCTGCTCGCCGCCGGAGAGCTTCGTGCCCTGGCTCGAGCGGCGTTCGTGGAGGTTGGGAAAGAGCGTGTAGATTTCGTCCACGCTCATTCCGCCGTCCGAAACGCCCGGCGGCAGCATGAGGTTCTCGGCCACGTTGAGGCTGGCGAAAATTCCACGCTCCTCGGGCACGTAGCCGATGCCGCTCTGGGCCACCTTGTGGAGGGGAAGGCTGAGGAGATCCTTCCCGCGCAGGCGGATCACGCCTTCGCGACGGCGCAGAATGCCCATGATGGCCCGCAACGTCGTCGTCTTGCCCGCGCCGTTGCGTCCGAGCAGCGTCACGGTTTCGCCCTCGCGGATATCCAGGTCGACGCCGTGGAGCACATGACTTTCGCCATACCAGGCATTCAGCCCGCGAATTTCGAGGAGAGGTGCGTTACTCATGCTCGGTCCCCATATAGGCCTCGCGCACGCGCGGGTCGGCGCTCACGGTCGCATAGGAGCCGTCGGACAGGATTTCTCCGCGCGCCAGAACGGTCACGCGGTCGCACAGATCGGCGACGACGTGCAGGTTGTGCTCCACCATCAGCACGGTGCGGTTCTTGGCGACGCGCCGGATCAGGTCGGCGATCCTTCCGATGTCCTCATGGCCCATGCCGGCCATCGGCTCGTCGAGCAGGAGCATGGCGGGGTCGAGAGCAAGCGTGGTGGCGATCTCGAGAGCGCGCTTGCGGCCATAGGACAGTTCGGACGCGGTCAGGTGCGCATAGGGTGAGAGATTGACCGCGTCGATCAGCTCCAGCGCGCGCGCATCGAGCGCCGAGAGGCTGCCGGAGGACAGCCAGAACTGGGTTGCGAGGCCTTTAGGGCGCTGAAGCGCCACGCGCACGTTGTCGAGCACCGTGAGATGCGGAAACACGGCCGAAATCTGGAACGAGCGCACGAGGCCGAGGCGCGCGACCTCCGCGGGCTTCATGCGCGTGATGTCGGTTCCGCGAAAGGCAATCTGCCCGCGCGTCGGCGTGAGAAACTTGGTGAGGAGATTGAAGACCGTGGTCTTGCCGGCGCCGTTCGGGCCGATCAAGGCATGGATCGTTCCTTCGTTGACGGACAACGTCACGTCCTTCACGGCGACGAAGCCGCGAAACTCCATGGTGAGGCCTGTGGCGCTCAAAATCGGTTGAGTACTGACCATCTGTCGGCCGCTGATCCCGAACGATGAGAGAGATAAAAGGGGCGAGGACGGAGCTGACCGTCCTCGCCTCGTTGGTCGCGAGCTTACTGCGTGAGCTGGCAGCCGCTTTCGGCGGCCTTCATGTAGGCCTGGTCGCCCGGGATCGTGGCGAGCTGCTTGTACATGTCCCACTCGCTCTTGCTCTCGTCCGGCTTCTTCACCTGGAAGAGATACATGTCGTAGACCATGCGGCCGTTGGGCAGCACCTTGCCGTTCTTGGTGAAGGCGTCCTGAACCGGCATTTCATGCAGTGCCTTGGCGACGGCCTCTGTCTCGTCGGTTCCGGCCTTCTGAACGGCCTTCAGATACTGCATCACGGTGGAATAGGTGCCGACATGGATCATGTTGGGCATCTTGCCGGTCTTGGCCTGGAAACGCTTGGCGAAGGCGCGGTTATCGTCGTTCTGATCCCAGTACCAGCCTTCCGTGAGCGTCAGGCCCTGCGCGGCCTGAAGGCCCAGGCCGTGAACTTCGGCGAGGGTGAAGAGCAACGCTGCCAGGCGGGTGCCGTTCTGGGTGATGCCGAACTCGGCCGCCTGCTTGATGGCGTTCGCGGTATCGAGGCCCGCATTGGCGAGGCCGATGACGTTGGCCCCGGAGCTCTGCGCCTGCAGGAGGAAGGACGAATAATCCGTCGCCGCCAGCGGATGGCGGACGGAGCCGACCACCTGACCGCCCTTGGACTTCACGAATTTGGAGGTCTGCTCCTCGAGGGAATAGCCGAAGGCATAATCCGCCGTGAGGAAGAACCACTTGTTGCCGCCGTTCTCCACCAGCGCGCCGCCGGTTCCCACGGCCAGCGCGTGGGTATCGTAGGCCCAGTGGAAGCCGTAGGGCGAGCATTGCTTGCCGGTGAGGTCGGTCGTCGCCGCACCGGTCGTCATGGTGATTTTCTTCTTTTCCTTCGAAAGGCCCTGGACCGCGAGCGCGACGGACGACGTGGTCAGCTCCATGATGGCGTCGACCTTCTCCGTGTCGTACCACTGGCGCGCGATGCTGGAGGCCACGTCGGGCTTGTTCTGATGGTCCGCGTTGACGATCTCGACCGGAACGCCGAGCACCTTGCCGCCGAAATCCTCCACCGCCATGCGGGCGGCCTCGACGGAGGACTTGCCGCCGAAATCGGCATAGACGCCGGACTGATCGTTGAGGATGCCGATCTTCACCACGCCATCGGAGGCCTGCTGGGCGTAGGCAGCCTGCGCCGCCACGGTGCAGCTTAAGGCGAACAGAATGGGCTTGAGAACTCGCATCGTCTTCCTTCCCTTTGTTGTCTCTGGAGGGCAGGTTGGTCCTGCCATGTGTCGGACCGCATGGTGAAACCCCCCATGAAGCCGGTCAAGACAAGGTAACGGCGCGATGCGCCTTAGCAATGCGAGGGGACTTCATCCTTAAGTCGCAAGACGTAGCGGAAGCACGGATGCGCGGCCCGCATCTTACCCTCCGGCAACCCAGACCGGCGTGCAAGGTGGTGTTCATCGCGCGCCCGAGCCCTTATATCCCTTCCATCATTCTCCTCATCCAGGCTGGAGTTCTCCATGACAGCTCACAATCCCCCGGAACGTCGCGCGCCTGCCCTGACGGACGCGTCCCTTTTGGTCTCTCAGGCCTATGTGGCAGGCGAGTGGGTGGATGCCGAAGGGGCCAAGACCATTCCGGTCACCGATCCCTTCGACGGCGCGCTGATCGCCCATGTGCCGGATCTCGGGGTCGATGCCGCCCGGCGCGCCATCGAGAAGGCGCATGAGGTGCAGAAGGACTGGGCCCGGCGCACCGCCAAGGAGCGCAGCCAGATCCTCAAGACCTGGTATGATCTCATCATCGCGAACGCCGACGATCTCGCCCTCATTCTCACCGCCGAGCAGGGCAAGCCGCTCGCCGAGGCCAAGGGCGAGGTGATCTCGAACGCGGCCTATATCGAGTGGTTCGCGGAAGAGGCCAAGCGCATCGACGGCGACATCATTCCCGGCGCCAACCCGTCCCAGCGCATCCTGGTGCTCAAGCAGCCGGTGGGCGTGTGCGCGGCGATCACGCCCTGGAACTTCCCCAACGGCATGATCACCCGCAAGGTCGGCCCGGCGCTCGCGGCCGGCTGCACCATGGTGCTCAAGCCCGCCGCCCAGACGCCGCTCTCGGCGCTCGCGCTCGCCGTTCTGGCCGAGCGGGCCGGGGTGCCCAAGGGGGCGTTCTCGGTGATCACCACCAGTGACGCCAAGCCGATCGGCGAGGAGTTCTGTCACAATCCGAAGGTGGCCAAGATCACGTTTACCGGTTCCACGGGGGTCGGCCGCTGGCTGATGCGCGAGGCCGGCGACAGCATCAAGCGGCTGTCGCTCGAGCTGGGCGGCAACGCGCCCTTCATCGTGTTCGACGATGCCGATCTCGATGCGGCGGTGGACGGCGCCACCGCCTCGAAGTTCCGCAATGCCGGCCAGACCTGCGTGTGCGCCAACCGCATCTATGTGCAGGAGAGCGTGGCCGAGGCCTTTGCCGCAAAGCTCGTGGCCAAGGCGCAAGGGCTCAAGCTCGGCCGGGGGACGGAAGCCGGCGTGACCATGGGGCCGCTGATCGACGATCGCGCGGTGGCCAAGATGGAAGACCATGTCGCCGATGCGCTCGCCAAGGGCGGCACGGTGCTGGTCGGCGGCAAGCGCTCGGCTCTGGGCGGCACGTTCTTCGAGCCGACGGTGATGACCGGGATCACGCAGGCGATGAAGGTGACCAAGGAGGAGACCTTCGCGCCTTTGGCGCCGATCATCACGTTCAAGGACGAGGCCGACGTGATCGCGATGGCCAACAGCACGGAATTCGGCCTGGCGTCGTATTTCTATGCCAAGGACATGGCCCGGGTCTGGCGCGTGGCCGAGGCCCTGGAGAGCGGCATGGTGGGCGTGAACACGCCGGCTTTGGCCAACGAGATGGCGCCGTTCGGCGGCGTCAAGCAGTCGGGCCTGGGTCGTGAGGGCTCGAAATACGGCATCGAGGGCTTCCTCGAAATCAAGTATATCTGCCTCGCAGGGATCTGAACGGAGATCCGACCGTTCGAGCCGGGCTGCTTCGCAGCCCGGCTTTTTTCATGACGTCAGGCGCGGAGCGTGATCGCCACCGGCTGATGGTCGGAGGCCGTCGTCTCCCCGTCGACGCGCAGATCGACGACGCGGTCGGCGACATTCTCCGTCACGAAGATGTAGTCGCGGCAATGGGGGCCTTGCGGCCATTGCTTGAAGTCGGCGACGCCGGTCGTGGGCGCGTGCGGCGTGTCGCCGTACCGGATCGTCCAGGCATCGACGAAGGAGGGAACGCCTGACGCGAAGGGCTTGCGCATTTCCGCGTGGAGCGGATCGTCAGGGCCGAGATTGAAGTCGCCGCAGACGAGCGCGCCGACCGGCGCGGGAAGCGGGCGGTAAGGTCCCTCCGAGACGTCGCGATGCGTGAGCCGGGCGCGCTTCTCATGCTCCTCGTGGACCTTGCGGATATGCTCCACCTGAGCGCGACGATGCTCGTCCGCATGATATTCGAGATGGCAGGTCGTGATGCGGAAGGGGCCGAACTCCGTCGCCACGACGACTTCGAGCGCCTGACGTTGCATACTCCGGCATTCGGTGGCGGGCCAGGGCAGGATGTGGCTCGTCACCTCCATTACGGGCAAGCGCGAGAGGATCATGTTGCCAAAGACCTGCGGTCGCCCGTTCCCGTCCCGCCGCTCGACGGCGGACCGGAACACGGGCGTGTAGCCGGGCAGGAGCGCCGCCATGACGGCGGGCTGGTCCTCGCCGCCGTCATGGGGCGCGAACCCGTGCGAGATCTCCTGGAAGCAGAATACGTCGGCGTCGCTGAGCGCCTTCGCGGTCGCGACGATGCGCTCGAGATCGACCCTGTCGTCGCAGCCGAGGCCCCACTGGATGTTCCACGTCACGAGCTTCATCAGCGGATTCCTGCGCGCATGAAGGATTGAACGAATTGCCGCTGGAACAGGAGGAAGGCGAGGAGCAGCGGTGCCATGGTCATGACGGTGGCGGCCGTGATCACCGACCAATCGACGCCCGTCTCCGGCGCCCCGAAGACGGCGAGCCCCACCGTGAGCGGACGGCTCTCGACCGAGTTGGTGACGATGAGCGGCCACAGGAAGTTGTTCCAGTGATAGCTCACGGACACGAGCCCGAAGGCGATGTAGGTGGTCTTGCCGAGTGGCACGAAGACGCGCCACAGCACGCCGAAGGAGGACGCGCCTTCGACACGCGCGGCCTCCACGAGCTCGTTCGGAACGCCCTTGAAGGTCTGGCGCAGCAGGAAGATGCCGAAGGCCGAGGCAATGTAGGGCAGGGCGATGGCGGGAATCGTGTCCAGCAGGTTGAGCGCGCTGATCACGCGGTAGTTCTCGACGATCAGCACGTCCGGCATGATCATGAGCTGCACGAGCACCAGGGCGAACAGAACCTCGCGTCCGAAGAAGCGGAAGCGCGCGAAGGCATAGGCCGCGAGCGTTGAGATGACCAACTGGCCCGCGAGCACCAGCGAGACCAGCATCACCGTGTTCAGGTAATAGCGCGCGAAGGGCGCCTGGTTCCAGGCGCGCACGAAGTTGTCGAGCGTCAGCGGTGCCGTGATGTCGAAGCGCGTTGCATACTCTGACGGATGGAATGCGCTCCACAGGCTGTAGGCCAGCGGCAGCAGCCACAGAAGCGCGAGCACCCAGGCGGCGATGGTTTCGACCGAATGGCCTTTCTGTCTCATTGATAGTGAATCCTGCGGTCGAGATAGACGAACTTGGTGAGAGCGACGCCTGCCAGAATCGCAATCAGTGTCACCGTCAGCGTCGCGGCGAAGGCGGTGTCCTGGAAGGTGAATGCGACTTCGTAGATGTAGTAGAGCAGGAGCGAGCTCGCGTTGTTGGGCCCACCCTTGGTCATGATGACGAGCTGGTCGACGAGCTTGAAGGAATTGATGAGCGCGTTGATCGAGATGAACAGGGTCGTCGGCATCAGGAGCGGCAGCGTCACGCGGCGGAAGAAGTACCACCGGCTCGCGCCCTCGACGTCCGCGGCCTCCTTCAATTCGGGCGGAATGGTCTGCAGCGCCGCGAGATAGAAGATCATGAAGAAACCCGCTTCCTTCCACACCACCATGACGGCGAGGCAGCTCATCACGGTCGAGGGATCGCCAAGCCAGTTGTGGCCGGAAAATCCGAGACTCTTCAGGAACTGGTCGAGCAGGCCGTAATCGGGCGTGTAGAAGAACAGCCAGATATTCGCCACCGCGATCATCGGCAGAACGGTCGGGGTGAAGAAGGCGAGGCGCAGGAAGGAGCGACCGGCCATCTTCTTGTCGACCCATACGGCCATCAGCAGCGCGAGCGCGATGCTGGTGGGAACGGTTGCGAGCGCGAACACGATGTTGTTGCGCAGCACCTGCCGGAAGACGTCGTCCTCCAGCATGTAGGCGTAATTCTCGAGCCCCACGAAACTGGCTTCGCCGCCGCGGCTCAGCGAGAAGAAGCTGTGATAGAGCGTCGCCAGGATCGGGTAGTGCGTGAAGGCCGCCAGGAGAACCATGGCGGGCAGCAGGAGCAGCCAGGCGTTGACGGTCGTCAGCCACGCCTTGCGTCGGACGGCGTTCGGCTCGGCGGCATTCATGACGGCGGATACCATCGCTTACTCCTGCGGGATCGAACAATGTGCTGCGGCAGGAAGCCCGCCGCAGCACGTGAGGCTGGATTATTTGTAGCGGCTCAGAACGCGCTCGGACTGCTTCTGGGCGCTGTCGAGAGCTTCCTGCGGAGTCTGCGTTCCGGTAACGGCCGCCTGTACCGCGTCGTTGAGGATCTTGTAGATTCGCCCGTTGTCATGCACCGACAGCTCGGCCACGGCATGCTCCAGCTGGTCGCGGGCCACGGTCGCCTGAGGGAAGTCCTTGACGTAGTTCTTCATCACGTCGGTCTCATAGGCGGCGGGCGTTACGGCCACGTAGCCCGTCTTGATGCTCCAGTCGGCGGCGCGCTCGGGAGCAGTCATCCAGCGGATGAACTTCACCGCGGCCTGCTGCTGCTCGGGGGAAGCGCTCTTGAAGACGTAGAAGTTGCCGCCGCCGGTCGGAGAGCCACGGCGCTCCTTGGCCGGAAGCATGGCGACGCCGAAGTCGAACTTCGCGCCTTCCTTCACGGCGGTCAGGTTGCCGGTGGTGTGCCACATCATGGCCGTCTTGCCTTCCAGGAAGTCCGTGCGCAGGGTGCCCCACTCCACGGCGCCCTTCGGCATCACGCTTTCCTTGGCCGAGAGGTCGACCCAGTATTGCAGGGCCTCGACCGTCTTGGGGGCATTGAAGGAAACCTGGTTTCCGGCCTCGTTCATGAGCTTCTGGCCGTTCTCGATGGCGAGCGCCTGGAGCATCCAGTAGCCATAGCCTGTGGACGGAATTTCCACGCCCCAGCGGGTCACGTTGCCGGACGCGTCCTTCTTCACGAGCTTCTTCGACATCTCGGCCATCTCGGCCCAGGTTGTCGGTGGCTTCTCCGGATCGAGGCCGGCTTCCCTGAAGGCTTCCTTGTTGTAATAGAGGACGATGGTGGAGCGCTGGAACGGAATGCTCCAGGTCTTGCCATCGACGCGGCCGTTCTCCATGAAGGCCGGATAGAAGCCGTTGAGCCAGTCCTTGTCGGCGCCGGGGATCTCGTCGACCGGTACGATCGCCTTCTCGTCCATGAGCGTGAAGAGATCGGTGGAGAACAGAACCGACAGCTGCGGCGGCTGGCCGCCCTTCATGGCCGTCATGGCCTTGGTCATCGTGTCGGTGTAGTTGCCGGCGTAGACGGCCTCGACCTTGATGTCAGGGTTCTCTTTCTGAAAGCTCTGAACCATGTCGTCGATGACCTTCGTGACGGGTCCGCCGACGGCTACCGGATAGTACATCGTCAGGTCGACCGCGTGAGCAATGCTGGCGCTCAGGCTCGCCGCCGTCATGAGGCCTGCCGTGAGCAGGGCTTTTGTCTTGAACTTCATTGTCCTCCCCCTTCGGGTCTTAGAAGCCACGCGCCGGCGGACAGGATGCCTCCGGCGCTCTTTCAGAAGAAAGCCTCACCGGGGCAGGGCGCTGCCCGCGCGACGCTTTCCGCTGTCCCTGTCAAACAGATGTATGTGACGGTTTTGCCACCCGAGCGCGACTTGTGCACCGGCAGGCAATGCGCAGTAGCCGGCCTGGCGGACGGAGACCGTCTCGCCCTTCACGTCGCAGAGGAGAATGCTGTCCGCGCCCAGGTATTCCACCGCCTTCACGACAGCCGGAATGCCGCCGTTCTCCACAAGGGCGACATGCTCCGGCCGGATGCCCAGAACGGCGCCGTCCTGCCAGGAAATGATATTCATCGGCGGCGTGCCGATGAAACGCGCCGTGAAGTCGCTCGCGGGCTCGTTGTAAAGCTCATGGGGCGCGCCGTTCTGTTCGATATGTCCGTCGCGCATCAGGATCACGCGGTCGGCCATGGTCATGGCCTCGGTTTGATCGTGGGTGACATAGACCATGGTCATGCCGAGCCGCTGCTGCAGGCCGCGGATTTCCGTGCGCATCTCGTGGCGCAGCTTGGCGTCGAGGTTCGAGAGCGGCTCGTCCATCAGGCAGACGGGAGCCTCTGCGATGATGGCCCGCCCCAGAGCGACGCGCTGGCGCTGTCCGCCCGAAAGCTGCGACGGCTTGCGCTCCAGAAGGTGGCTCAGGCCCACGATGTCCGCCACCTTCTTGAGGCGCGCATCGCGCTCCGCGCGACCGACGCCGCGCACGCGCAGACCGAAGATGATGTTCTCCGCCACGTTCAGGTGCGGGAAGAGCGCATAGGACTGGAACACCATCGAGATGTTGCGCTGAGCCGGCGAGAGATGCGTGACATCCCGGCCGCCGATGGTGATGGTGCCGGAATCGACCTCTTCCAGACCCGCGATCAGGCGCAGGGTGGTGGACTTGCCGCAGCCCGAAGGGCCGAGCAGGACCAGCAGCGTCCCCGCATCCGCTTTGAAGCTGATGCGATTGACGCCGCCAACGCCGCCCCATGTTTTCGATACTGCGTTGACGACAATCTCGGACATCGACGTGATCCTTGAGATCCTGACAGGAAAGCGGGTTAGCCTTTGGCGGCAAGGAGAAGTTCGGCCATCTCGGCGAACCCGTCTCCCGAATGCCCCTTGGCGATGTAGGCCGGCTTGTTCTTCAGCCGGTGCTCGAAGGCGTGAACGTTGGCCACGCCGACGCTGAGCGGAAAGGCCGCGAACATGGGTTCGTCGTTCGGCGAGTCGCCCGCATAGATCACGGAACGCTCCGCCTCGTCCCAGCCCATGCCGAAGACGTCGGCCAGGAGCGTCTTGGCCATGCTGAGCTTGTTGTAGTCGCCGAACCAGCCGTTCACATGGATGGAACTGACCTTGGCCTGCGCCCCATGGCGCTCGAAGATCGCCACGATCCTGTCGACGTCGGATTCCGGCAGGGGCGGAACGTCCTCGCAGAAATCGACGGCGAGGTCGGCGAGCCGATAGGCCTGGTCGCTGGCGAGCGCCGATCCGGGAACGGAGGCGAGGACCTCCTTCTCGATGGCGTCGAGCCTGGCGCGGTTGCGCTTCAGCTCGTCGGCCGTGGCCCAGAAATGCTGGTTCATGGTCTTCCGCTCGCGGTCATAGCGGAAATAGAAGGCGCCGTTCTCGCCGACAATGGCGTCCACCGGCCACATGCGCGCGATATGATCGCACCAGCCGGCCGGACGGCCCGTGACGGGAATTACCAGGAAACCGGCGCGCTGCAGATTCTCGAGAGCCGCATAGGCGGATGCCGTCAGCATGCCTTCGGTCGTGATGGTGTCGTCGATATCGGTGAGGATGACGCGCACGGAACGCGCCTTCTCCAGCGGGAGCTGAGAAAGGGGGATCATGCCGCCGCTCCCTGAACGAGGGAACGGGGTGAGCGCAGGCCAGTCACTTGCATTCGCGGGCGTTTCCTTTTGGGGCACTTTCATGCCCTTGTGTGAAGCCTAGATGACGAAATTTGGAGGATCAAGCATACAAATGTGGGATGTTCCAACACTTTTGATCAAGTTACGATATTCTCAGCTGTGAATTGGAGATTCCCGACGTGTCTTTTCCTGAAGGCAAGAAGGCAGCCCGCCAGCGCCTGATCGTGGCCGAGCTGGGATTGAGCCCCGCCGTGCGAACCTCGGACCTCGCCCGACGGCTCGGCGTCTCGGCCGAGACGGTGCGGCGCGACATCGAGGAGCTGACGCAGCGCGGCCTGGTCAGCCGGACCTATGGCGGCGCGGCGGGGCGGCAGCTCGGACTCCAGCCGGTCTTTCAGGATCGGAACACGCTTGCGGTGGAGGAGCGCGAGGCGATTGCGCAGGCGGCCGCCGGGCTGGTGAAGCCAGGCGACGTGATCATGATCGATTCAGGCTCGACCACGTCTCACTTCGCGCATGTTCTTGCCGAAATGGCCGAGCGGGTCACAGTCATCACCAATTGTTTCGCGGTCGCCAACGCGCTGGTGGCGCAGAGCGGCGTGCGGGTCCTGTTCTGCCCGGGCGACTTCTCGTCCCATGAGCGCGGCGTCTACGGATCGGAGACCTGCGCGTTCCTCCAGCGCTTCAATGCGGACATCGCCTTCATCGGCGCGAGCGGCCTCAACCTCGAGGGTCCGAACGACGTCGAAACCCAGGCCTGCTGGGTCAAGCGCACGATGATCGAGCGGGCCGAGCGCAAGGTTCTTCTTCTCGACGGGTCGAAATTCAACCGGCGCCATCTCGAACTCGTCTGCCCGATGGCGAGCCTCACCGACATCGTGACCGACCGCGTCCCGGACGCGGCCCTCGTCGACAGGATCGCGGCCGCCGGCGTGTCGCTGCATCTTGCGAGCGAAGGTAAGCCCGTTTCCATCGAGGCATGAGGGCCCGCGAAGCGTTACGGGGCCTTCACGAAAGCGATTTCTCGCGTAAGCTGAGGGCATGACAGACGATCCCTTGATCCTTCGTGCCCTGTTCGATGCCGCGCTTGCGGCGGCGCTTCCGGACGGCAAATTCGACAATTGCCTGCCGCCCCGCCCGAAGGGCAGAACGATCGTTCTCGGGGCCGGAAAGGCCTCCGCCCGGATGGCGGCAGCTTTCGAGGACGCATGGGTAGATGCGGGGGCAACCTGCGAAGGGCTCGTCGTCACGCGCTACGGCCATGCGGTGCCGACGCGCTCCATCGAGATCGTCGAAGCCGCGCATCCGGTTCCCGACGAGGCTGGCCTGACCGCCGCCCGGCGCATTCTCGCCCTGGCTCATCAGGCGGGTCCGGACGATCTCGTCGTGTGCCTCATCTCCGGCGGCGCGTCGGCGCTTCTCTCGCTGCCCGCCGAAGGCATCACCTTCGCGGACAAGCAGGCGCTCAACCGGGCCCTCCTCAGGTCGGGCGCGCCCATCGGCGAGATGAACCTTGCGCGCAAGGCGCTCTCGGCCATCAAGGGCGGGCGGCTCGCCGCCGCGATCGCACCCGCGCGTCTCGTCACCTATCTCATCTCCGACGTGCCGGGGGACGATCCCTCGAGCATCGGCTCCGGTCCCACGATCCCTGAAAGGGTCGATCCCGAGGCGGTCCTGTCCATTCTCGCGCGGCACGGCATCGACGTGCCGTCGCATGTGGCGCAAACCATTCGGTCCAACCGTGTCGAGAAGCCGGGCGACGCGGGCGAGGTGCATATGCTCGCTACGCCCAAGATGGCGCTCGACGCGGCAGCTCGAAAAGCGCGCGAGCTCGGCCTGACGCCGCTGATCCTGGGCGATGCCATCGAGGGCGAAGCGCGCGAAGTCGGGCGCGCGATGGCCGGCATCGCGCGCTCCGCCAGGCATTACGGCGAGCCCGTCAAGGGACCTTGCGTGCTCCTGTCGGGCGGGGAGACGACGGTGACCGTCCGCGGGACCGGGCGAGGCGGGCGCAATGCGGAATTCCTGCTCGCGCTCGCCCTGGCGTTGCGCGGCGAGGACGGGCTGTCGGCCATCGCGTGCGATACCGACGGCATCGACGGGTCGGAGGACAATGCGGGGGCCTGGTTCGATCAGGCCATGTTCGCGGTCGCCCGCGAGAAGGGCCTCGATCTTCCTTCCTGTCTGGCCGCGAACGATGCCTATTCCGCCTTCGCACAGCTCGACAGGCTCGTCGTGACGGGCCCGACCTTCACCAATGTGAACGACTTTCGCGCCATCCTGGTCCGTTAGAGCATCGGACGTGAAAAGTGGACTCCACTTTTGGGATCGAATCCGATGCTCTCTTCTTAGATCAGCGCATCGTTGCGAGCGGACCCGAAGGGCCGCGTCAGCGAATACCGGGACCACTTTTCTTCGCTCGCGCGGCCCTTCGGGTCCGCACGATGCGCTAGAGAAGGCCCGTCGCCCCCGTCACGTTCCTTTCGGGGATCGTCAGAGTCACGGTGGTGCCGCGTCCCTCCTGGCTCTCCACGTGAAGGGCGCCACCGTGAAGCATGAGAATATGCCATGCTAGGCTCAGTCCGAGGCCGGTGCCGGGAATTTCCTTGGCGTTCCGCCCACGGAAGAACGGCTGCGTGAGGAAGGGCATGTCCAGTTGGGAGATGCCGATTCCTTTATCTCTCACGGCGACTTCGATGCCTTTCGCGCAGGGGCGCGCCGTCACGCCGATGGGCCTGTCGGGGGGCGAGTATTTCATCGCATTGGACAGGACGATCACAAGCGCCTGCTCCAGCAGGACGGGATCGCCGATGATCGTCTCGGGCAGACCCTGAATGTCTATGACGAACGGCCGTTCCGGAGCTTGGCTGCTCTGCTCCCGGCAGGCCCGCCCGATCAGAGCCTCCGGGTTGAAGTCGGCGGGGTCGAGAAGCATTCCGCCGGCGCTGGCCCGCGTGTAGGTCATGATCATGTCGATCAGCTCGTCGAGGCGCAGGCTGGCCTGCCAGATTCGTTCGGCGCGGCCTCTGACGTCCTCGGCGCTCAAGCGCTCCGCGCGCCGCATCAGGCCTTGCGCCAGGGCGCCGATGGCGGAGAGAGGTGTCCTGAGCTGATGCGCCAGAAGCACGATCCGGTGCGGTGGTTGCGCCGGTGATCCGGCGCCGGGCCGGGCAGGCTTCCGGGGCACGGTCTTCGGGGACTTTCTGGGAGGCCTGTGGGCGGAGGGCACTGGGGACTCGCGGACAGCAGTTCTGGAACGATCATGTTACAACATTCGAACTAGAGCAGCCTGTTGCCGTGTCTATATCCGCAAGCGATAAAAGTGGCGCTCGCGTCCGCAATGCCTTTGCTTGCAGGCATTTCCCGCGTGCTTACGGCCCTTGGATGCGTATTTTGCGGTTGTCGCGACGGATGAGCGCAATAGAGCCGTCGAGTATGCATGCTCGCGAATTAGTTATGCTTACAACGACTTGAGCAGCGGGCGAAATGTTCTGGACCCGGATCGGCTGCGACGATCCGGTACAGCTCGGCTTGAAACCGAAGCTTCGGTTCGGCGTTAATCGACAGACGTTCAATAAGGAGAAAAACCATGGATCGTGACCGTACCGAAGGCAGCATGAAGAACATCAAGGGCCGCGTGAAGGAAGGCCTCGGCAAGGCTCTCGGCGACTCGAAGATGGAAGCTGAAGGCAAGATGGATAAGACTGAAGGCCGTATCCAGAACACCGTCGGCGGCATGAAGGACAGCCTGCGTAAGGGCTCCTGATTCTCTGATCGACTTGCGAAGGGGCCCGGCTCGACGCCGGGCCTTCTTCATGTCGTGGGACCGACCTTGGCGATCACGAATGTGATGCTCGTCCCGTCCTGACGCTGCTCTAAAAGCGTATCGCCGAGCTCCCGGACGAGATTGGGCACGTCGATCCCCGCGAGCGGATCCGTGCAGGTGACGCTGAGCCTGTCGCCCGGACCCAGGGAGAGCAATGCCTTGCGGGTGCGCAGCACCGGAAGCGGGCATTTCAATCCGGACAGATCCAGTTCCGTCATCGCGATCCTCCCCGCCGGCGTGTCCGTCGCGCGAACAGGCAAGGAGCCGCGCTCGACGATGGACTGCGCGGCAATCAGCTCTTCCGGCGTATTGATGTTGAAGAAGGGATCGAACGGCTCCGTCGCCCAGGTCGCCGTCGCGAGCCCGCGTTTCCGGCTCCAGTCTTCCATGCGGCGGACGCCTTCGAGCGTAAGCGCATGACGCAAATCCTGGCGCAACGCGACCGGCCACAGGCAGATCGCATAATGCTCATGAGATCCCGATGCGGCGCAGGCAAGAGGTTGCCGCGCAGCCTCGCGCTCCGCATGGAGGCGGGAGACGAGATCCTCGGGAATGAAGGGCGTGTCGCCCGGAACGCTGATCACCCATTCGACGAAAGGGCGGTGAACGGCGGTCCATTCGAGTGCCGCCAGAACGCCCGCAAGGGGACCTGGACGCCCCGGGACGGAATCGGGCACCACGGGGAGCCCGGTTTCGGCAAAGCGCAAAGGGTCATCATTCGCATTGAGGACGAGACCCTCGCATTGCGGGCCGAGCCGCTCCTCCAGGGAGGCGAGGAGCGTTTGTCCCCCGAGCGTCAGGAGAGGCTTGTCGCCTCCGCCCATGCGGCGCGCGAGGCCGCCGGCCAGGATGACGCCCAGGGTCGCGGGGTAAGGCGCCATGCCGCCTTACTCGATCACGATGCGTGGCGCGGGCCGGGCGGCCTCGGCGCCGTCGAGCGTTCTCCAGACCTGTTGCGCCATGTCCTTGTAGATTGCGGCGTGAGGCCCGTCCGGGTCCGCCACGACGACGGGGCGTCCCGCATCCGAGAGCTCGCGGATCGTCATGTTGAGCGGAACCTCGCCGAGGAACGGTACGCCCAGGCGTTCAGCTTCCGAACGCGCGCCGCCATGGCCGAAGATGTGGGAGGTCTGGCCGCAATGGGGACAGACGAAGGTTGCCATGTTCTCGATGATGCCCAGGATCGGGATCTCCACGCGCCTGAACATGGATACGCCCCGTCGCGCATCGATGAGGGCGAGATCCTGAGGCGTCGAGACGATTACGGCGCCCGCGAGCGGGGTCGCCTGCGCCATGGTGAGCTGTGCATCCCCGGTGCCGGGAGGCATGTCCACCACGAGCACGTCGAGATCGCCCCAGGCGACCTCGCGCAGCATCTGCGTGATCGCCGACATGACCATCGGGCCGCGCCAGATCATGGCGGCCTCTTCCTCGACGAGGAAGCCGATGGACATGACCTTGAGCCCATAGGCTTCCATGGGTTCGAGGATGCGGTTCTCCAAAAGCCTCGGCTTGCCGTGAATGCCGAGGAGCTTGGGCATGGACGGGCCATAGATATCGGCATCGAGCACGCCGACCTTCAGGCCGAGCGCTTTCAGGCCCAGGGCAAGGTTGCACGCCGTCGTCGACTTGCCCACGCCGCCCTTGCCGGAGGCCACCGCGATCACGTGCTTCACGCCCGGAATCCGCTGGTTCTTGGGCTGGGCGGCCGCCCGGGGGCGTTGTGCGGCCGCCGGAGACGGAGAGGGCGCGCCCGAACCGGCAGGACGATCCGCGGTCAGGCTCGCGAAGACGCCCTTCACTCCGGGCAAACCCTGTACCGCCTCGGAGGCGGCTTGGCGGACCTGTTCCATCGCCTGCGCCTCGGACGGATCGACGGCGATCGAGAACATCACCCGGCCGGCATCATCGATATGCACGTCGGAGAGGCGCCCCGACGCCGCAAGGCTGGTTCCGCCGGTATCGACGGGAACAGTCGAGAGCGCCTGCAACACATCTTCACGGGTAATGGCCACGATGGAGGCTCCTGGGCTGTCGTCCAACAGTTTCTTAAGCCTCATGTATAGGTTCAAGCCCCATCCGTTAAGGCGTCGTCTTGCTGTCATAGGCGAAATCCGAACCAAAACCGACCCCGTCCGTTGTCCAACCGATCTCTCGGGGTCGCCGAGCCGACCGTAGAATTGCGCTTGCGCGTCGCCGACCCAAGACCTTGCCCCGAGACCTTGCGATGAATCAGGAGTGGATGATGCACCAACATGGCCATAACGATCCGAACGCCAAAAAGCTCTATGAGCTGATCAAGGACGTGAAGATCGCCATGATGACCACCGTGGACGCGGACGGTACGCTGCACAGCAGGCCCATGTACAACCAGGAGGCCGACGAGCACGGCGATCTGTGGTTCTTCACGCAGATTCAATCGCCCAAGATGACGGAAGTGTCTCGCGACAATGAAATCAATCTCGGCTTCAGCGATCCCAAAAGCCAGACCTACGTGTCCGTTTCCGGCAAGGCCGAGATCGTTCGCGACAAAGCGAAGATCGAGCAGAAATGGTCGGAGCCGCTGAGGGCCTGGTTCCCCAAAGGCACGGACGATCCGCAGATCGCCCTGATCCGCGTCCATCCCTCCAAGGGCGAATACTGGGACAGCCCGTCCTCGACGATCGTGCATCTCTACGGATATGCGAAAGCCGCCCTGACCGGGCAGCAGCCCGATCCGGGCGATCAGGCGAAGGTGAATCTGAGCTGAGGCTCGAACGGCAATGATGCGAAAGGGCCGCTTGGCGGCCCTTTTTCATGCGCCTCTTTGCATCTTTCATTCATAGGGCAGCTTGAGTATAGTCAAAGACAGCAAAACGAAGCATCTCGGAGCCGATCCGAAGATCAAAAAACGAAAGCAGGGCAGGGGCGCTCCCAGGGAGGGAAGGATGAAATCCATCTGGCTCGCCGCCGTCTCCACTGTAGCATTCGCGTCATCGAGTTTCGCTCAGCCCGCCACACAGCCGCCGACCAGCAATCTCGAGAAACTCCAGACATTCCAGAGCACGGGCACCGTCGAGCCCAAGCAGATCCCGCAGGAGGGGCGCCGCGCCGACGCGATCCGCAAGAATCTCGACAAGATCAAGTTGCCGGCCGGTTTCAAGATCGATCTCTATGCCGTCGTGCCCGATGCCCGCCACATGGCCGTCGGGCCCAATGCGGGCGTCGTCTTCGTGGGAACGCGCAAGAGCAACGTCTACGTGGTCACGGATCGCGACAAGGACCGCGTCGCCGACGAGGTGAAGCAGTTCGCGCCCTCCGTCGAGTTCAAGATTCCCAATGGCGTCTGCTTCTCGCGCGACGGCATGCTCTACGTCGTCGAGCAAAATCGCGTGCTGCAGTTTCCGGCGGCCGAGTTCTTCTATGAGGGCCCGGACGTCGCGGCCGGAATCGTCGTCAAGCAGGGCGACCTGATCCCGCCCTCGGAGGAGAGCTTCAACCACACGGCCCGCGTCTGCCGGGTCGGTCCCGACGGCAAGCTCTACATTGCTCTCGGACAGCCCTTCAACGTGCCGCCCAAGGAGAAGCTGGAGCTTTACCGGAAGGACGGCATCGGCGGCATCATCCGCATGGATCAGGACGGCAAGAACCGCGAAGTCTACGCCACCGGGATCCGCAATTCGGTCGGAATGGATTTCAATCCGGCGGACAAGACCCTGTGGTTCACGGACAATCAGGTCGACGGCATGGGCGACGACCAGCCTCCCGGCGAACTCAACCGCATCACTCAGATGGGCGAGAACTTCGGTTTCCCCTATTATGGCGGCGGCATGGTGCGCACGGTCGAATACAAGGGCGATCAGGTTCCGTCCGGCACCGTCCCGCCCCAGGTCGAGATGACGCCTCACGCCGCGGATCTCGGGATGGTGTTCTACACCGGCAAGATGTTTCCCCAGGCCTATCGGGGCGGCATCTTCTCGGCGCAGCACGGATCCTGGAACCGCACCGAGCCGGTCGGCGCGCGGGTGATGTTCACGCCCATCAAGCCCGACGGAACGGCGGACAAGCCGCAGGTCTTCGCCGAAGGATGGCTCAACGAGAACGGCGAGTATCTCGGCCGCCCGGTCGACGTGGCGACGCTCGCCGACGGCTCGCTTCTCGTCTCGGACGATACGGCCGGCGCGATCTACCGCATCTATTATGAAGGCCACTAGGCCCGTTCCTGCAGGCGCGCCGCAAGGCGCGCCTGGTCCGCTGAAAGGCATATCCATGAAAATCATCGATGCGCCGGCGCTCCTCGGGGCTCTGCTCATCTGCCTCGGGCCGGTTTCCGTGGCGGCCGCCGACGCGAAGGCAGGGCGCCAGAAGATCACGACGTGTCAGGCCTGCCATGGGCTGGATGGCCTCTCGAAGAACCCGGAAGCGCCGAACCTGGCGGGGCAGGTCGAGAGCTATCTCGTCAAGGCCCTGTCGGATTACAAGTCCGGCGCGCGCAAGAACGAAACCATGAACATTGTCGCAAAAGACCTCTCGGACCAGGACATGGCCGACGTCGCGGCCTATTACGCGTCGATTCAGGTCGACGTGCTGCCGCCCTGAGGCATGAGAGGATTGACGACAGGCACTCTTTCATCGGGGATCGGCCTTCGCTATTGTCCTGCCTCCCGAAACGGTGAGGGCATCGGACCTGAGAAGTGAATTTGCACTTTCGGGTCCGATGCTCCACTCCCTTGAAAAGCGCATCGTTCAGGCGGAAAACCGGGTCCACGTTTCCGAACGATGCGCTAGGAGCAGGCGATGGTGGACATCGCGACCAGGGTCTACAACCACACCTGGAAAATCGACCCGATCGTTCGGTCGGTCCTGGATACGGACTTTTACAAGCTCCTGATGGCCCAGACGATCTTTCGCCGCCATCGGGACGTCGAGGTCACCTTCGGC
This sequence comes from Microvirga sp. TS319, assembly GCF_041276405.1. Taxonomy (NCBI): domain Bacteria; kingdom Pseudomonadati; phylum Pseudomonadota; class Alphaproteobacteria; order Hyphomicrobiales; family Methylobacteriaceae; genus Microvirga; species Microvirga sp. TS319. Next base: position 1,007,693 of record NZ_JBGGGT010000002.1, read on the forward strand.
ATTCATAACCGCACCACCCGGATCCGCCTGGCCGATATCATCGATGCGGGCGAGTTGCGCGAGCAACTCGACCATGTGCGCAGCCTGTCCCTGACGCGCGGCGAATCCACTTGGCTTCGCGGCAACACGTTCTACGGCAAGCGGCAGATGTTCTCTCCGGAGTTCATGGACTGGCTGGAGACCTTCCGCTTCCCGGAATATCTTCTGGAGAAGGAAGACGGGCAATATGTGCTGACCTTCCACGGGCCCTGGATCGAAACCACCATGTGGGAGATCCCGGCGCTCGCCATCCTCAACGAGCTGCGCTCGCGCGGGGTCCTGCGGGGAATGGGCAAGTTCGAGCTGCAGGTCCTCTATGCCCGCGCCATGACGCGGGTCTGGGAGAAGATCGAGCGCCTGCGGCGCATGCCGGATCTCTCGATTTCGGATTTCGGGACGCGCCGCCGCCATGGCTTCCTGTGGCAGGACTGGTGCGTGCAGGCCATGATCGAGGGACTGGGGCCAGCCTTCCTCGGCACCTCCAACTGCCTGATCGCCATGCGCCGCGAGGTGGAGGCCGTGGGCACCAACGCTCACGAGCTCCCCATGGTCTATGCGGCGCTGACCGACACCGACGAGGAGCTGGCAAAAGCCCCCTATCGCGTGCTCGCGGACTGGCAGGAGGATTACGAAGGCAACCTGCGAGTCATCCTGCCCGACACCTACGGCACCACGAATTTCCTGCAGAACGCTCCCGATTGGGTGTCGTCCTGGACCGGCATCCGCATCGATTCCAAGGACCCCATCGAAGGCGGCGAGGAGGCCATCGCATGGTGGCGTCAGCGGGGGCAGAATCCGCGCGATAAGCTCGCCATCTTCTCCGATGGGCTCGATGTCGACGTGATCGAACGGATCCACCGGTATTTCAGCGGGCGCATGCGGATCGGCTATGGTTGGGGGACGCTGCTCACGAACGATTTCCGCGGGCTCGTTCCCGAGGGCGGGCTCGATCCCATTTCCATCGTCTGCAAGGTGATTTCCGCCGATGATCGTCCGACCGTGAAGCTCTCGGACAATCCGACGAAGGCCTTGGGCCCGGAGGACGAGATCGAGCGTTACAAGCGTGTGTTCCATGTCGGGACGCAAATGGCGCAACCGGTTGTGGTGTGAGGGACATGAAGGTCGATCTGAACTGCGATATGGGCGAAAGCTTTGGAGCATGGACCATGGGCGACGACGAGGCGATGCTCGACATCGTCTCCTCGGCGAACATCGCCTGCGGGTTCCATGCGGGCGATCCGTCCACCATGTTCCGAACGGCGGAGATCGCCAAGCGGAAGGGTGTGGCGATCGGCGCGCATCCGGGCTTCAACGATCTGCACGGTTTCGGCAGACGGGTGATCCGGGGCGACACCCCCGCCGAGATCGAGCGCATGATCGCCTACCAGATCGGCGCCATGCAGGCTGTCGCGGCTCTCGCCGGCCACAAGGTCACCTATGTGAAGGTTCACGGCTCGCTCAACAACATGGCGAACGAGGAGGAGAGCCTGGCGCTCGCAATCGCCCGCGCCATCAAGGGGATCGATTCGGGCCTCGTCAACGTGTGCATGCCGGGTCTTCTGATGGAGAAGGCGTCGGAGACCGTCGGCATCCCTGTGGTGCGGGAGTTCTTCGCCGATCGCACCTATGAGGACGACGGTTCGCTGACCAGCCGCAAGAAGCCGGGCTCCGTTCTGCACGACGCGGATGCGGCGGCCGAGCGCGTGCTGCGCACCCTGCAGGATGGGGCGGTCGTCTCCACGTCGGGCAAGCGCGTTCCCATCGCGGTCGACACGATCTGCGTCCATGGCGACGAGCCGAGCGCCGTCATGATGGCGCGCACGGTCAGGGCAAAGCTCGAAGCCAACGGCATCACCGTCGCACCGTTCTCCGCGGTGTAACCATGTCGTTCAAAGATCACTTCTCGACCAAGTCTGGCGACTACGCTGCGTACCGCCCGACCTATCCCTACGCCCTCGTCGATTATCTCGCGGGCCTTTGCCCGCAGACGGATCTCGCGCTCGATGTCGGTTGCGGCACCGGGCAGCTCTCCGTACTGCTCGCCGATCGGTTCGAGCGCGTGATCGCGACCGATGCCAGCGCTCCGCAGATCGAAAAGGCGCAGACGCACGATCGCGTGGAGTATCACGTCGCGAAGGCGGAACAGAGCGGCCTCGCCGCCGCGTCCGCGGACCTGATCACGGCGGGGCAGGCGGCGCACTGGTTTAATCTCGACGCCTTTTATGCGGAGGCGCGCCGGGTCGGGAAACCCGGCGCTGTGCTGGCGCTCATCACCTATGGCGTGATCGAGGCCGATCCCGACATCGATCCTCTCGTTCGGCACTTCTACAAGGATGTGGTGGGGCCCTATTGGCCGCTGGAGCGTCGCCACGTCGAGGAGGGCTATCGTTCCTTTGCATTTCCCTTCGAGGAATGGACCGCCCCTCCGCTCGCCATCGAGGTCCAGTGGCGGGCCTCGGACCTGCTCGGCTATGTCGATACGTGGTCGGCCGTGCGCGGTCTCGAGGCGGCGCAGGGTCGACAGCCCGTCGAAGAGTTCGGACGCGAGCTGCAGGCGCTCTGGTGCGAGCCGGAGCGCCGGCGCCCCATCCGCTTTCCCCTGTCACTGCGCGTCGGGCGTTTGTGAGCGGTCGGCCTCGAAGGCTTTCGCCAGAAACGGTCTGAACGCCGCGAGCGTCTCGTCGGGAGCCTCCTCGGCGAGATAGTGGCCGCAATCGATTCCGTGGCCTTCGACCCGATCGGCCCATTCGCGCCACACCGAGAGCACGTCATACCAGCGCTCGAGGCCGTTGCGCAGGCCCCACAGCGCCTGGACCGGGCAAGCGATGCGTCGTCCGGCCCGCTTGTCGGCCTCGTCCAGCTGCATGTCGATGGTGGCGCCGGCCCTGTAATCCTCGCACATGGCGTGGATCGTATCGGGGTTTGTGAAGCACCGCCTGTATTCGGCCAGAGCTTCCGGGGCGAACATGGCGCGGCCGCGCCGGAGATAGAACGTGTCGGGAGCGGCGGCGATCAGCGTCTCGGGGATGGGATGCGGCTGCGCCAGGAAGAACCAGTGCCAGTAGCCCATGGCGAAGGCCATGTCCGTGCGCGCGAAATGCTCGTAGGTCGGCAGGATGTCGAGCACCGACAGGGCGAGGATCCGGTCCGGGTGGTCGAGCGCCATGCGATAGGCGCAGCGCCCGCCGCGATCGTGCCCGATCACCGCGAACCGTTCGAAGCCGAGCGCCGCCATGGCCTCGACCATGTCCTGCGCCATGGCGCGCTTCGAATAGGGCTCGTGATCGGATGTCGTCGGAGGCCTGGAACTGTCGCCGTAGCCGCGCAGATCCGCGCAGACCACCGTGTAGTCTTCGGCGAGCTGCGGGGCGACCCGGTGCCACATGGCATGGGTCTGCGGGTGCCCGTGCAGCAGCAGAACCGGCGGGCCTTCACCTGCGTGGCGGAGGTTGATCACGGCTTCGGACGTCTCGATCCGACGATGCGTAAAGGTTTCGAACATGGGGCGAATGTCGACCATTGCGGCGGGCCTTTCCAGCCCTACCAAAGCAGGCGAGGCCGCCTCCTTTTGGGCGCATCGCTCACCAGGAGCGTCGCTCGCCGTTGTCGATATGGATGATGCCGTTCCGATACATCTTGAGTCCGCCGACCTCCGGACGCGAGCGAAGATAGGCCATGATGCCGCGGCTGCGCGCCTTTACTCTGAAATCGAGGGCGCGGCAGGACAGGTGCAGCGAGTGGCGCGCGCCGCCCGCGCGCCGGTTCCGGCTCGTGCTGCGATGCGTGGACTCGATGCTGACGGCCCCGAACGTGCCGGCGATATCCGCCACCACGGCGAGCAGGTTGCCGGGCAGGCAATCGGGCGGCGCGGTATCGCGGAGCTTGATCGCGCCCCGGGAGAGCAGGGACGCGAAGCCCGAGGGAACACGCCCTCCGAGTGGCCCGGAGCCGGGCAGGGAACCGGTCGTATCGGGGGCGGTAACGTGATCGCCGGCAGGAAGGCTCGTGTACTCGATCATGGGATGAGGCCGGGAAAGAGCCTTCAGGGCCCGAGGGACCTTTGAGGAGGTTGCGGCGGCTTGCGGAGAGGAAGCGGCCTCGTGAAGAGGAATTGGAATGACGATGCCGGTCGGCTCGGGAAACCGGCTTTGCGCATTTGCCGGGTCGGGCAGGAGAAGCGCCAGGCAGACACTTGGCGCGGTCATGATCCGGAAGGCGCGACGAATGTTCACATCGGTGCTCATCGGGTCTCCCCGTTCTGAGCCCCCACCAGGGAATGCGGGCGGGCTGGTCTCCCACTGCAACAATGTTTTTGGCCAGTGACTGGCAGGCGCGTTGTCGCTTGGGACAAGAACCTGTGCAGTATTCCGGCCGAGGCAAGGTCATTTACAAGAAAATAATCAGATCAAAAGGATTATCGGCCAAGAACCGGATGATGGATGGGGTATTTTATCCTTTTTGGCTACTCTTTTATGACATGTTATATCTTTTGATCGCTGTCCTCTTGCGGGCTTTACCAACGATTCACATATCATGTTGCGAGCCGTAACATCGGCGACTGGAGACATGAATGCCTGCTGTCCGTAGCGACTTTTTCGAAGCCATCAAAGCTGCCGGTCCGACCCGGGAGGATTCCCTTGCCCGCATCACGCTCCTGGCAAAGCTCCTGGACAGCGCCATCGTCATTCCGGGCCTCAACCGCAGGGTCGGCCTCGATGCGCTCCTGGGTCTCGTGCCGGTCGTCGGCGACGCCGTCTCGGCGGCCCTGGCGAGCTATATCATCTGGGAGGCGCGTCAGCTCGGCCTCCCGCGCTGGAAGATCGCCCGCATGGTCGGCAACGTGGCGGTGGACACCGCGCTCGGCGCCATCCCACTGGCCGGTGACGTGTTCGACGTCTTCTTCAAGGCGAACGAGCGCAACCTGAGGATCATCAACGATCACCTCGGCGTCACGAAGCGCGGCCCGAAGGTAATCGACGGCACGGCGGTGCGGATCAACGAGCGGTAAGGAGACGAAAAGCGCGGCCTCCGGAGCTGATTCCACGCAGCGGGAACCAGCTCTTTTCTTTGCCGGGCCGCGTCGCCGAAACAGACTCTCGGCCGCGCTTTCCTGCTTTTACCGGTGGCTCGAGATGAACTGCTTGAAGCGTTCGGATTTCGGGGCGCCGAACACCTCGGCGGGCGTTCCTTCCTCCTCCACCACGCCCTTGTGCAGGAACACCACCCGGTTCGACACGTCGCGGGCAAAGCCCATCTCGTGCGTGACGACCAGCATGGTGCGGCCCTCCTCGGCGAGCGAGCGCATCACGCGCAGCACCTCTCCCACCAATTCCGGGTCGAGGGCGGAGGTCGGCTCATCGAACAGCATGACCTTGGGGTGCATGGCGAGCGCGCGAGCGATCGCCGCGCGCTGCTGCTGACCGCCCGAGAGGTGAGACGGATACTGATTGCGCTTATCGGCGATGCCGACCTTGGCCAAAAGCTCCTCGGCCTCCGCGATGCACTCCGCCTTCGAGCGCTTCTGCACATGCACCGGTGCCTCGATCACGTTCTCGAGGATCGTCATATGGGACCAGAGATTGAAGCTCTGGAACACCATCGCGACGCGCGAGCGGATGCGATCCACCTGCCGCTGATCCGCCGGCATCATGCCCTTGCGCCCGGCCTTGAGCTTGATCGTCTCGCCCCCGATGGTGACGTCGCCGCCATCGGGCACTTCGAGCATGTTGATGCAGCGCAGCATCGTCGACTTGCCCGACCCGGAGGCGCCGAGGATCGAGATCACGTCGCCCTCTTTGGCATTCAGGGATACGCCCTTGAGCACTTCGAGCGCTCCGAAGCTCTTGCGCAGGTTGCTGATCGAAACGGCGGGAGCGGCGGGGGACGATACGGATTGGGACGACAAGGATGCGACTCCGTTAGACATGGGCTGCCTCCAGGCGCGGCTCCACGGCGGGCGGGCGGCGCAGGTGCGGCGAGAGCCACCACTCGATGGCCATGATGATGCGGGTGATGACGAAGTTCAGAACGAGGTAGATCACGCCGGCCACGATGAACACCTCCACGGCGCGGAAGGTTTGCGAAATCATCTTGGCCGCAAGGCCGGTGACTTCCATCATGGTGATGACGGAGGCAAGCGACGTCGCCTTCACCATCAGGATAATCTCGCTGCCATAGGCCGGAAGGGCCTGCCGTACGGCGATCGGGAAGATGATGCGGCGGAAGAGGAGAAAGCCGGACATGCCGCAGGCGCGCGCTGCCTCCACCTGATGGTGCGGCACGGCCTGCAGACCGCCGCGGATGATCTCGCTGCCATAGGCGGCCGTGTTCATGGTCAGGGCGAGCACCGCGCACCAATAGGGTTCACGGAAGAAGCCCCAGAGACCGAGTTCCTGCAGGGTCGGGCGGAACTGCCCGAGGCCGTAATAGATCAGGAAGATCTGCACGAGCAGGGGAGTGCCGCGAAACACGAACACGTAGGCCTGCGCGATCCAGTCGAGCACCTTGAGGTTCGACATGCGCATGAGCGCGAGCAGCATGGCGAGCACCGCCCCGAAGGCGATCGACGTGAAGGCGAGATTGAGCGTGAGCGGCACGCCGGTGATGAGGCGCAGGAAGGCTTCCTGCATGAAGGCGAAGTCCATCAGGAAGCCCTCCGCATGCCACGCGTTGAATGGGTCTCGGCCCGCTGGAAGAGATAGGTCGAGACCCAGGTGATCACGAGATACAGGATCGCCGCCGTGACGTAGAAGTCGAACGGGCGGCGGGTCGAGCCGGCGGCGACCTGCGACTGGCGCAGAAGCTCGACGAGGCCGGTGACGGAGATCAGGGCGGATTCCTTGAGCACCAGCTGCCATGTGTTGCCGAGACCCGGGATCGCATAGCGCAGGACCTGCGGCGCGATGATCCGGCGGAACATCAGCCAGCGGTGCATGCCGACCGAGCGCGCCGCCTCCAGTTCGCCGCGGCTGACCACCTGATAGGCGCCGCGGAACACCTCGGCCTGGTAGGCGCCGGACACGATGCCGATGGCGAGCGCGCCGGTGACGAAGGCCGGCACGCCGATGAAGCCCTGGGCTCCGAACAGGCTGCCGATCGCGCCGAGCGCCGCGCTGCCGCCGAAATAGAAGAGATAGATGACGAGCAGATCCGGGATGCCGCGCAGAACGGTGGTGTATCCGTCCGCCAGCCACCGGACCGGCGCATTGCCGCCGATCTTGCCCCAGGCCACGAAGCTCCCGACGACGGCTCCCGCGAGAAATCCGCATGCGGCGACCGCAATCGTCATGCCCGTCGCCATCAGAAGAGCCCATCCCCAGCCATTGGGGCCGAACCCGACGAGTTCGAAATAGCTCAGTTGCTGCACGCTTTCACTTTCCTGCCTGTGCCCGTCCTCCGAAGCGGGGACGGGCCGTTTCGTCTCATGTCCGGTTGTGCCGGTGGCCGCGCCCCAGGTCAGGTCGGCCCGGGGAGCGCTGTCGGCCGCTCTCTTGTCAGGTTTGCGGCGTCATGTCGATCTTGAACCACTGCTGCGTGAGCTTCTGAATGGTCCCATCGTCGATCGCCGCCTGAATGGCCTTGTCGAACATCGCCTTGAGCTCGGCGTCGTCCTTGCGCAGGCCCACGGCCACGCCGCGGCCGAGCACGTCGCCGCTCACCGCGCCGCCGACGATCTCCATGTCCTTGAATTCCGGCTTCTCGGTCGAAGCCATCAGGGAGGATTGGGCGGCGAAGATCGCATCGAGGCGCCCGGCGGCCAGATCGAGATCGTGCTGCTCCGTGGTCTTGTATTCGCGGATCGTGATCGTGTCCTTGAGATATTTCTCAAGGAACGCGCCGTTGACGGTGGAGCTCTGCGTGCCCACGGTCTTGCCCTTCAGGAGCGGCTTCCATTCCTCGATCATCTTCTTGGCGGCCTCGGGGTCCTTGTCGAGGCTCACGCGCTGGCCCGCGCCGGCGAGCTTCTCGAGCGGCGAGCCCTTCATCACGGCGAAGCCGTGGGAACCTGCTGCGTAGGGGCGTGAGAAGTCGATGGTCTTCTTGCGCTCGTCGGTGATGTTCATGCCGGCCATGATGGCGTCGTACTTCTTGGCCTGGAGCGCCGGGATGATGCCGTCCCAGTCCTGCGCCACGATCTCGCACTTCACCTTCATGCGCGCGCACAGGTCGTTGGCGAGGTCGACCTCGAAGCCTTCCAGCTTGCCGCCGGGGCCGGTGAAGTTCCACGGCGCGTAGGCGCCTTCGGTGGCGATCGTGACGGTCTTCTCCTGCGCCGAGGCCCCGCCCATCGCGAGAGCGGAGGCCAAGAGGGTAAGACCCAGTGTCTTGAATGCTTTCATCGTTGTCCCCTGGTCAGTTTCGCCTGATCCTGTTGTCCGAACGAGGGCCTCGCCTCGTCATCCGGCTTCCAAAGGTAACAGCCAAAAGCCAAGCCGGCGCAAGGGCTAATCGTGCAAAATCAACGGGCTAGGCTGACGATTTCGGTCGCACTAGAGCCTTTTCCGCAAAAGTGGATGCCGGTTTTGCGAAGAAAAGGCGTCTTTCTCAAACAACAAATGCCTTTTCCGTGAACCGAAGTTCATGGAAAAGGCTCTAGCGCATCGTGCGAAAAAGTGGCCCCGGTTTTTCGCAAGAACGATGCGCTCATTCCAAGAAGAGAGCATCGGATCGATCCGATGCTCTAGGCTCATTTCCATACAAAAAAGGCGCAGCCGAAGCCGCGCCTTGAAGAGAATGGAGGCTCTCTCAGCCTTTCGGGGAAATATCGACCTTGAACCACTTCTCGGAGAGCTTCTTCACCGTGCCGTCCTGGACGGCAGCCTGGATCGCCTCGTTGAAGGAGTTCTTCAGGTCGGTCTCGTCCTTGCGCAGGCCGACGCCGACGCCTGCGCCGAGCAGGCCGCCGGTGATGGACGGGCCGACGAGAACGAAATCGTTCTTGAACTCGGGCTTCTCGAGGGTACCGATGATGCTGGTCGCATCGGCCAGAACCGCGTCGATGCGGCCGGCGGCCAGATCGAGGTCATGAGCCTCGGTGGTCTTGTACTCGCGGATCTCGGCGGTGCCCTTGTAGTACTTGTCCGCGAAGTTCGCGTGGATGGTCGAGCCCTGAACGCCGATGGTCTTGCCCTTCAAGAGAGGCTTCACGGCGTCGATGGCCTTCTCGGCGGCTTCGGGCTGCGTGGTGAGATTGTAGGCCTGGCCGGTGCCCGGCATCTTGGCGAGCGGCGAATCCTTGGGGACGAGGAAGCCGTTCGGGCCGGCCGCGTAGGGGCGCGAGAAGTCGATGGTCTTCTTGCGCTCGTCGGTGATGCTCATGCCGGCCATGATGGCGTCGTACTTCTTGGCCTGGAGCGCCGGGATGATGCCGTCCCAGTCCTGCGCCACGATCTCGCACTTCACCTTCATGCGCGCGCACAGGTCGTTGGCGAGGTCGACCTCGAAGCCTTCCAGCTTGCCGCCGGGGCCGGTGAAGTTCCACGGCGCGTAGGCGCCTTCGGTGGCGATCTTGACGGTCTTCTCCTGCGCCGAGGCCCCGCCCATCGCGAGGGCGGCGCCGAGGAGGGCAAGACCGACGGATTTCACGAATTTCATAGTCGTTCCCTTAACTTATGGCTCAGGTGCACCCTGAGCCGTATTCTCCCGCGGCCTTCCGGCCGCGCCGTGAGGCAGTAACGGCCAATCTCCGGAAAAAGGCAAGGGGCCGCCAGGGCTCCTTACACAACCCGCAGGCGGATCTCGCCGAGACCCTCGATGGCGGCCACCATCGTCTGCCCTTGCATGACCGCGCCGACCCCATCCGGGGTCCCGGAGAAGATCACGTCGCCGGGGACGAGCTCGAAATAGGAGGAGAGATAGGCAATCTGCTCGGCGACCGACCAGATCATGTCCGAGAGATCGCTCTTCTGCGTCACGGCGCCGTCCACCGACAGCGAGATGGAGCCTCTCGCCGGGTGGCCGAGCTTCGCCGCCGGATGGATCGGCCCGACCGGACCCGACAGATCCGCCGCCTTGCCGAGCTCCCACGGGCGGCGCAGCTGCTTGGCCTCGTCCTGAAGGTCGCGGCGGGTCATGTCGAGGCCGACGGCATAGCCGAACACATGGTCCAGCGCCTTCTCCACCGGGATGTCGCGGCCACCCTTGGCGATGGCGACCACGAGTTCCACCTCGAAATGGTAGTTCTGCGTCTTGGGCGGATAAGGATGGTCGACCGTCTCGCTGTCCGGCACGACCTGGAGGGCGTCGGCGGGTTTCATGAAGAAGAACGGCGGCTCCCGCGTCGGATCGCCGCCCATTTCCCGCGCATGGGCCGCATAGTTGCGGCCGACGCAATAGACGCGCCGCACGGGGAAAAGGTCGCTGGAGCCGGCAACCAGGAGGGTATGGACGGGGGGAGTGGGGATGACATGGGCCATGGCTGTTCGAGAGAGCCTTCTGATGAAATGACAGGGATCGTCTTTGTCTTTCCTACACCTTGCGGTTCTCACCACAAGACGTCATGAACGGGGGCTCCACATGAGGAACGACGATGACGGCACCTGGCGGCACTGGCGCGGCTCTCATTGACGCCCTGAAGGCAAGGCTCGGAGAGGCCTATGTGCTGACGGCGGCAAGCGATCTCGAAGGGCACGTCACGGAAGCGCGCGGACTCTATCGCGGCGAGGCCCTCGCGGTGGCGCGGCCGAAAGACCGTGACGAGGTTGCGTTCGTGCTGCAGGAATGCGCGAAGGCGGGCGTGGCCGTCGTGCCCCATGGCGGCAATACCGGCCTCGTCGGCGGCGGCGTTCCTTTCGGCGGGGTGGTGCTGTCGCTCACGCGGCTCGACCGCATCCGCGACATCGACCCGGTGAACGCCACGATGACGGTCGAGGCCGGCTGCATCCTCAAGGCGGTGCAGGACGCGGCGGTCGAGGCCGGCTATCTCTTCCCCCTGTCCCTGGCCTCGGAGGGCTCGTGCCGCATCGGCGGCAATCTCGCCACCAATGCGGGAGGCACCGGCGTACTTCGCTACGGCAATATGCGCGAGCTGACGCTCGGCCTCGAAGTCGTGCTGGCCGACGGGCGGGTGTGGGACGGCCTGAAGGGCCTGCGCAAGGACAATACGGGATACGACCTGAAGGACCTCTTCATCGGCTCGGAGGGCACGCTCGGCATCATCACGGCGGCGGTACTGAAGCTTTTTCCCAAGCCCCAGGCGCGCGTCACGGCCTTCATCGGCTGCGCGTCGCCCCATGACGCGCTCAAGGTCTTCCAGCGGCTGCGCGAGGCGGCGGGCGATCAGCTCACGGCATTCGAATACATCCCCGAATTCGGGATCGAGATCGTGCTCAAGCACCTGGCCGGTTCCGTGCGGCCGCTCGCCGGAAAGCACCATTCCTATGCTCTGATCGAACTGTCTTCTCCCCAGAAGGACGCCGACCTGCAGGGCCTGCTCGAAGCCGTCCTCGGCGAGGCCTTCGAGGAGGGCGTGGTGCAGGACGCCGTGCTCGGCTCCAGCGAGGCCCAGAGCCAGGCGCTCTGGCGCCTTCGCGAAAGCCTGTCCGAAGTGCAGGGCCGGGAAGGCGGATCGATCAAGCACGACGTGGCCGTGCCGGTCTCGCGCGTCGCCGAATTCATCGAGACCGCCACGAAAGCCTGCGAGGCTCAGATGCCGGGCGTGCGGGTCTGCGCCTTCGGCCATTTCGGCGATGGCAACATCCATTTCAACTTGTCCCAGCCGGTCGGCATGGACAAGGCCGAGTACCTGGCCCAATGGGAACGCTTCAACCGCACCGTGCATGACATCGTGCACGGCATGAACGGATCGATCGCCGCCGAGCACGGCATCGGCCTCATCAAGCGCGACGAGCTTTCCCACTACAAGGATGCCGTGGCTCTGGACCTTATGCGCAGCCTCAAGCGCGCGCTCGATCCGCAGAACATTCTCAACCCCGGAAAGGTCGTGGCAATCGGAGAGACTGCTCCTGCCGCACTTCCCAAGGCAGGACAGCATTCATGAAGAGCATCGATCTTCTCACCTTCGGCGAACCCCTGATGGAGTTTGCCGAGGTGCGGCGCGACGGCGAGCGTCTCTACCTGCCGGGTTACGGCGGGGACGTCTCCAACACGGCCGTCGCGGCCGCCCGCCAGGGGGCGAAGGCCGCGATCTTCACGGCCCTCGGAGACGACGTCTTCGGGCAGGATTTTCTCGATCTGTGGCGCCGGGAGGGAATAGACTGCTCCTCCGTGGTCCTGCGCAGGGAAGGCAGGACGGGAGCCTATTTCATCAGCTATGGCGAGGAGGGGCACGTGTTCTCCTACGCGCGCGCCGGATCGGCCGCGAGCCTGATCACCGCCGAGGAGCTTCCGCTGGCTCAGATCGCCTCCTCGCGGATCCTGCATGCCTCGGGCATTTCGCAGGCGATCTCGGAAGATTGCGCCGACGCCGTGTTCGCGGCGATCCGTCACGCGAAGGCCAATGGTACCGTCGTCAGCTACGACACCAACCTGCGCCTGAGGCTCTGGCCGCTGGAGCGCGCCCGCGCGATCATCCACGGTGCATCCGCTCTGTCGGACATTCTTCTTCCGGGTCTCGACGATGCGCGCCAGCTCACTGGCCTGGAGCGGCCGGAGGAGATCTGCGCCTTCTATCTCGCTCTCGGTTGCGGCGTGGTCGCGCTCACCATGGGCAGGAACGGCACCATGGTCGCGACGGAAGAGCGGACGGAGGTCATCGCGGCAAAGCCCGTGGAGGCCGTCGATGCCACGGGGGCGGGGGATACGTTCGACGGCGCGTTCCTGGCCGAATGGCTCGTGCATCGCGACCCGTTCCGCGCCGCCGCCTATGCCAATGCCGCCGCGGCCCTGTCGACCCTGGGCCACGGCGCGGTCGCGCCAATCCCGCAGCGGTCGAAGGTTGAGGAGTTTCTCCGGGGCGCATGAAAGCGGCGGGCCCGAGGACCCGCCGCCAAAGTCTTTCCAGCTTCCCGTTCCGCTTAGCGGCGACGGGGCGCCTGGCCGCCGGGGAGGCGGTCAGCCTGCGCAAGGTGATGCTCGATATGCGGCACCACGGAGGCCGCGAACTGGCGCAGGGAGGGATCGCCGCCGGCCTGGGCATAGCTCGCGTGCAGGTTCAACGCTTCTTGATGGGCCATCCGTTGATCCTGGCCGTAGAGGCGGTCGAATTCCGGGCCGGACGTCGCGGCGAGCCGATCCAGCATGGCCGCCTTGTCGGGGCTGAGAGGGACGCCGAGACGGATCGGGGCGATCGAGCCGGTCGCCTCGACGTCGGCGCCAGCGCCGGCCACAGCACCCGTCGCAGCGCCGACGCCCGCGCCGACTGCGGCGCCGATGGGCCCGGCCACCAGAGCGCCGACGCCCGCGCCGGCCAGCGTGCCGCCGAGGGAGCCCGGAATGAAATCACCGGAGGCCGTGTAGACCGGGCGGCCGCCATTCAGGGCCTGACTGGTCAGGCCGTGATCGCGGATCATTTCCTGAGCGAAGCTGCGCACGTTGGGATTGCGGGAGCGCTGCAGGGCGAGCCGGCTCGACGCAATCTCGAAGGCATCGGACTGGGCCGCCATCGTCCGGTAGGTCTGGCTGTCCATCATCGTCTGCGCGAAAGCCGGGGCGGAGATCGATGCAAGCAAGGCCGCAAGAGCAACATGTTTCTTCATGAGATGACTCCTGTCTGACGGGAGCAGAGCACCGCGCGAAGCCCGCGAGGCTTGCAAAACTCATGGGTGGCTGCTGCACCTCATCAACGAGGAGCGATTTAGGCGGTTCCAGAAAAGAATAGGAGCGGTTTCGGATCTCCGAAAGAGGCATTATTGCTGCGCTTGACGTCCGGCAGATCGATGCAAACTTGAGATGTTCTATCTTACTTTGCTGTTCAACGTTCTCAAATGAGCGGAATGCTTGCCGATCAGCTCAAGACATTGAAGTCATCGATGCCCGATAGGAGGTCGCGCTTACGGCTGCTCTTGGGACTCGCGGATCCGGCCGAGCGACAGCATTCCCATGCCGCCGACCGTGCCGTCGGGCTTCAGGCCGCGCAGTTCCGCCTGGAGCAGGAAGCCCGTGTCGTCCTGGCCGATCGTGAAGACGTGATAGCCCGCCTTGTGCGTGAGGGTTCCGTCGCGGGCCGAGGCCGAAGGAGCGCCGATGACGGGGACCGGACCACGCGGCCCGCGGATATGCGCCAGCGATCCTACGTGGTTGTGACCGTGAAGGATGAGCTCGGCGCCCACGCGGCCGATCATGGCCTCGAAGCGCTTGGCGTCCGTGAGGTTGCGCCCGGGCTCCGCTCCGCCGATATGCGGCGGGTGATGGATCAGGACGATGCGGAAGCAGAATGGATCGCGCCCCAGGTCGCCCAGAATCTTCTCGGCATCCTTCGTCTGCTGCGAGCCCACCCGCCCGCTGGCCACGAAGGGAAGCGTGGGGATCGCGGAGGACAGGCCGATGATGGCAACCGGCCCGTAACGACGGAGATAGGGAAACACGCCCTCGCGCCCGTCATCGCCGCGCGTCCAGGGCGCCACCTTCCTGAGCAGCCCTTCCAGCGATCCGCGGACATAGGCGTCGTGATTGCCCGGCACGAAGGTGACGCGGGCCGGATCACCCAGGCTCTCGAGAAAGACCCGCGAGGTCTCCCATTCGTCGGGCAGGCCGATATTGCACGTGTCCCCGGTGCAGGCGATGTGATCCGGATTCTGGGCGTGGATGTCGGCGACGAGTTCCGCCAGGAGCGCCATGTCGTGCAGGTCCTGCCGGCTTCGATGCCAGTTGTACCAGCCAGTCAGGCGCTTGCTCAGCAATTGCTTCAGGCGCGGCCGGGGCAGGGGCCCCACATGCGGGTCCGTGAGATGGGCAATGCGAAACATGACGGCCTAATGAAGTGAACGGACGAGAGTTCGCCCGTGCCGCCCGCGGCGTCAAGCATGGCCGATGAAGAAAAGATCCCTCGAAGGCGGCGGCGGTCGGACCCGTGGCCTTCGCGTCATGGCAGGGGAGAGACGAGGATCGCGGGCCCAGGCTGGATTCTTATGAAGAGTCCGGGCCCGGGCCTGGAGTCAGGCCACGAAAGGTGGCTCAGCGTTGCCTGAGGCAGATCAGCACTGCGCGCCCGGGATCAGGGTCGAATAGATCCGACGATCCTCGAGGTTGAGAGCCGGGGACCAGGAGAAGCGGGCAGAGCGGTTGAGATAGGACAGGATCAGCGACAGGAACATTGGAACACCTATGGTTGCCGCTGTATTAGACCTTAGTCGGATGCAGGTCACGCGCGAATCCCCCGGACCAGCCATGCGTGGAATGAATGTCTATGTTCATCTTCCCGTAATCTTCGGATGATTAATTCGACCAATGTCCGACTCCATGCCCTCGCGTAAAGCCTCCCGTTTCGTGTCCTGGGGGCTTCACACCTATTGGCGGTTTTCCCGGGGCATGACCCTAGGGGTGCGGGGCATGGTCCTCGACGGGGAGAACCGGGTCTTCCTCATCCGGCATACCTACGTGCCCGGCTGGCATCTGCCCGGGGGCGGCGTGGAGACCGGAGAGACGGCGCTCGATGCGCTGGCCCGCGAGCTGCGCGAGGAGGCCTGCATCGCCATCGACGCGCCGCCGATCCTTGCAGGCGTGTTCTTCAACCGGCGGGTCTCGCGGCGCGATCACGTGCTCGTCTATCTGATCCGACATTTCACCGTCGTCGAGGAGAAGCAGCCCGATCGCGAGATCGCGGAGGCCGGCTTCTTCCCCCTCGACCGATTGCCTGAAGGCACGACGGAGGCGACGCGCCGTCGTCTGGCGGAAATCGTCGAAGGCCGTCCCCTGTCGCCGGTCTGGTGAAAGAGAAGCGTTTGCGCGCCGTGTCCGAGGCTGCTATGGCCTGGGCACCCGAGGAAGCGCCATACCGATGATCATGAACCGGATTCAGCGACGACGACACGGCTGATCGCATCGTCCAGCCCCATTCGTATTGTGTCTTCCGCTTTTCGAGTCCGTCCATGACCGAGCTTTCCCTTCTCATTCGCTCCGAGCAGCCCATCGACGACGAGGCGATCGAGCGCCTTCACGAGCGTGCCTTCGGTCCGGGGCGCTATGCCCGCACGGCTTCCCGCCTGAGGGAGGGCGCGGGCCATCTGCCGGAACTCTCCTTCACGGCCATGGTGGGCACCCTGTTGGTAGGCTCCGTGCGCCTGACTCCCGTCATGGCGGGCCGGGAGCCGGCCCTGATGCTCGGGCCCTTGGCCGTCGAACCCGCCTTCGAGAGCCGGGGCATCGGCGCCGCGCTCATGCGCCGCTCGCTGGATGCGGCACGGACGAGGGGGCACACGCTCGTGCTGCTCGTGGGAGACGAGCCCTATTACCGCCGTTTCGGATTCAAGCTCATTCCGCAGGGTCTGCAGCTGCCCGGTCCCGTCAATCCCTCGCGGTTCCTGGCCCTCGAGCTGGAGGAGGGGAGCCTGGCTCGCGCCAGGGGCATCGTCACGCCGCTTCCGAAAGAGGCGTGATCAGGCCCGTCTCCGGCCTTCCGTCAGCCAGGCCGCGAGCGTTGCGCCGATCAGGAGCGCGAGACCGACGAAGCCGAGCGCCAGCGGGAACACCGAGACGCCGCGCACGATGGCGCTCTGGCTCGGCCTGATGCCGATCCAGTCGCCGCCGGAAAAGCGCGAGCCCGAATGCACGGCCAGGATCCGGGGTACGGTGATGCTCTGATCGCCCGCCGTCGCCACCCGCCGCACCGAGCCGCCGGTCGCCTCCGCGATCGGAGCGAGAGCCTCCGTATTGCTGAACACGTCCATCAATTCGCGGGGATTGGCCGGTCCGATGCTGACGAAGGCGATGAGATCGCCCGACCGGACCGTGTGAAGCCCCAGCTCCTTGCCCTCGACCTCGGCCGTGAAGAGGCCCGGCCGGCTCTCGGTGAGCGCAATGCTGGTCTCCGCGCCGCTCGGCGACACGAGCGTGATCGGATCGGCGGCATCCGCCATGGTCTGTCGCTCGATGTGGATCGTGCGCCCGCTGGCGGAAGCACGCAGGGCTTCCTCTTCAAGCGCCGGTTCCTTCATGAGCCAATGGGCGAGGCGGCGCAGGAGATCGAGATGCGGTCCGCCGTCCTGGTAGCCGCGCGCCCAGAGCCAGGCGTGATCCGACAGGAGCAGCGCGACGCGGCCCTTCTCCTCGCGGCGCAGCACGAGCAGCGGGAGATCGTTCGCGCCGGACATCAGCGTCGCGCCCGATGGCACGTCGGAGCCGATGATGCGCAGCCATTCGCCCCATGACGGCGGCGACGTCTCGGAACCCGGCAGGTCGCGGGTCACCGGATGGCGGTTTCCCGTGTCGGTGATGTGAGCCTTGTAGGGCTGCTCGACGATGCGGCCGTTGGGAATGCCGGGAATGACGGGCGCGAGCCGCGTCTGCGCCAGGCTGCCGTAGCTTGCGAATTCCGGCCCCGCCGCCACGAGGATCGCCCCGCCTTCGCGTACGTAGCGCACGATGTTCTCGAAATAGCTCGAGGGCAGGATGCTCTGGTTCGCATAGCGGTCGAAGATGATCAGGTCGAAATCCTTGATCTTCTGCTGGAACAGCTCGCGGGTCGGGAAGGCGATCAGGGACAATTCGTTGATCGGCGTGCCGTCCTGCTTTTCCGGGGGCCGCAGGATCGTGAAGTGGACGAGATCCACATTGGCGTCGGATTTCAGCAGGTTGCGCCATGTGCGCTCGCCCGCATGGGGTTCTCCGGACACGAGCAGCACGCGCAGCTTCTCGCGGATGCCCTCGATGGGGACGACGGCGCGGTTGTTGGCCAGAGTCAGCTCGCCGGGCAGGCCTTCCACTTCCACTTCGACCACATTCGTGCCGCCATGCTCGATCTGCACCTGCAGGGAGAACGGGGTGTCGGCGCGCACCTGCTGGCGCGACAGAACCTGCCCGTCGCGCCGGAGCGTGACGAGGGCCGAGCCCGTGCCGCCGCGCTCCATCACCTGCGCCCGGATGGTCTGTTCCTTGCCGACGATGCCGAAGCGGGGCGCCTCGATCAGCTTGATCTGGCGGTCGCGCTCGTCGGGACGGCCCGTGATGAGGGCGTGAAGCGGCGCATGGAAACCGAGCGCCTCGGCATTGGGTGGGATATCGTGCACCACGCCGTCGGTGATGAAGATGACGCCCGCCAAGCGGTCCGGCGGGACGTCGGCGAGGCCGTTCGAGAGGGCCGCGAACAGGCGCGTTCCCTCGTCCCCCGTGCTGTCGCCCGCTTCGATGTAGCGCGGCTCCACATCGGCGAGCGAGCCGAAACGCCGCTCCAGTTCGGCCTTGACCTGATCGGTCATCGCGGAGCGGTCGCCGAGCGTCTGAGACGTCGAGCGGTCGGTCACGACCGCCACGATATCCTTCACCTTCTCGCGCTCCTCCTGCACGAGGGAGGGATTGGCGAGAGCCAAAAGGACGAGGGCCAGGGCCAGGGCCCTGAGGATGGCCACGGGACCGCGGGAGACGATCGCGAGAATCGCCAGCAGGGCAGCGACGGCGCCGACGGCCCAGAGCGCATAAGCCGGGATGAGGGGCGAGAAGCTGATCGAAAGAACTGACATGAACCGCCTTATTGCCCTAGCCGCTCGAGCAGCGCGGGCACATGCACCTGATCCGCCTTGTAGTTCCCGGTGAGCGTATACATCACGATGTTGATGCCGCTCCGGTAGGCCATTTCACGCTGGCGCGGATCGCTTCCGACGACGGGGAAGAGATATTCCCCACGATTGCCGACGGCCCAGGCGGCGGCAAGGTCGTTGGAGGTGATGATGATCGGCGACACGCTGTCTCCGGAACGGGCCGGCCGGTTCTGCTCACCTTCCGCCTGCGGAGGCAGGGCCTCGACCCAGGTCTGCCCCGTGGCGTAGCGGCCCGGGAAGGCGTCCAGGATATAGAAGGTCTTCGTCAGCACGTGGTCGCCCGGCACCGGCTCCAGCTCGGGAATGTCCAGGGTGGCGAGCATGCGGCGCAAATACTGGCCCTCGGCGCTGACGGCGCCGTCGGGGCGGTTGTTGAAGGCGTCGCGCGTATCGAAGATGACGGTGCCGCCGCCCTTCATGAAGGCGTCGAGCCGCCGGATCGCGGCTTCCGACGGCATCGGCCGCGTGGCCACGATGGGCCAGTAGATCAGTGGATAGAACGCGACTTCGTCTCGCGAGAGGTCGATGCCGATCGGATCGCCCGGGGAAAGAGCGGTGCGCTGCGACAGAATCTGCGTCAGCCCCGTGAGCCCGGCTCGGCTCGTATCGTCGACGGCCGTATCGCCCGTGATCACATAGGCCAGGCGCGTGACCAGGGCGGGACTCGCGTTCTCGTCGACGCGGCGCGATCCGAGATCCTGCGCCCGCGCATCGAAGGCGGAGGAAAGGAGCAGCATCGATGCGAGCAGGATGGAGGCCGCGGCCCCGGTTTTGCGCAGGCGCCCCGACAGGTTCGCGAGATGGCCGCCGAGCCAGAGCGAGGCCAGCGTGTCGGCCAGGAGCAGGATGAGGGCGAGCATGAAGAGAGGCATGCGCAGGTCGACGGTCTGGGCACCCGCCAGCGGGGCAATCCGCGCTTTGAGAGGAGCAATGTCGAGCGGCGCGAGCTTGTCCGCGGGCAGAAGGGCATTCACGGCAAGGCTCGAATCGACTGGGCCATAGAAGCCTGGCGGGTGCTCGCCCGTCGCGCGATCGCCATAACTGCGCGGGACCGCGCGGGCATTGGGGGGAGGCGACGTGAACATCCCGTAGCCGTCGAGGGTGAGGCGCGGGGCGACGGTCTCGTTCTCCGCGTTGCGCGCCTCGGCGTTCACGTCGTGCGGAGCGCCTGAAAGTGCCGTGATCCGGCGAAGCATGTCGACGAAGAGCCCGGACAGCGGCAGGTTCGACCAGGTGGTGTCCGCCGTCACGTGAAAGAGGACGAGGAGGCCGTCGCCGCGCTTGTCCGCCGTGACGATGGGCGTTCCGTCCGCCAGCGACGCCCAGGTGCGCGAGGCCAGATCCCCGTCGGGCTCCGCGAGGATCTGGCGGCGGATGCCGATCTCGTCCGGAATCTTGAGCCCGAAGAAGGGACTTTCGCGCGTGAAAGGCGCAAACGTCTTCGGGGTATCCCAGGAGAGCGAGCCGCCGAGACTGCGCCCGCCGCGGCGCAGCCGCACCGGCACGAGTTCGTCGTTCCCGGCCGCCAGGCGCGACCCGGCGAAGCGCAGGAGCAATCCGCCTTTCTCGACGAATTCCGTAACCCTGCCCAGGGTCTCGCGGTCGAGGCCGCCCACGTCGGCGAGGACGAGCACCGAGACCTGCTCCCCGATCAGCTGGTTGACCGCATCGGCGACGCCCCCGTGCCCCGTCCGGATTTCCGAATAGGGCGAGAGGGCCCGCTCGATGTAAAAGAGCGGCGAGAGCAGGGGCTGGGTCTGATCGGCGGTGCCGCCGAAAACAAGCCCGACGCGCCGGCGCTTGCTGCGCTCGTCGATCAGGTTCACGGCACCGGCGGAACCCTCGCCCAGAATCTCGATGCGCGCGATGGCATTCCGGATCTCGGTGGGGAGGTCGAAGGCCACCGTCGTCTCGGTCGCGCTCGGATCGAAGCTGAAATGCATGTCGGCGAGCGGCAGGTTCTTGAGGTCCACCGCGCGCAGGATCCCCGAGTCGCGACCGTTCGGCTCCGCCCGCACGATCCGTGCGTTCAGGCGGCCGCCGGCATTCTCGACGCCGGCCAGGGCAAGCGTGGAGGCACGTTCGGATTTGAGCACCGTGATCCGCCGGTCATCCGCCATCTGGGCCAAACCGTCGATGAAGCCTTGCCCGTCAACGCCGGCCACCCCGTCACTGATCCAGACGATGTTCGCGTCGGGCGTGCTTTCCAGAAAGCGCCTGATCGAGTCGAGATGGGCCGCGCGGTCCTGCAGGTGCGGCTGCGGCTTCAGGGACCGCAGGCGCTCCAGGGCCGTCGCGGGATCGGACAATTCGAAGGCGGCCGGCTGCTCGGCCGTCGCCACGAGGGCGACGGTGCGGCCGTCGCGGCCTGCCGCTTCGATGCGTTCGGCGGCGAGGCTCGTGCGGTCCCGCCAGTCATGGGCGGCGGCAAGGCCGTTGTCCACGATCAGGAGGAGCGGCGCGCGGCTGTTGTCGCCGGCGAGAGGGTTCCAGATCGGCCCGGCGGCCGCCAGGATGAGAAAGGCCGCGAGAGCCAGGCGCATGAGCAGCAGCCACCAGGGCGTGCGTGCGGGCGTCTCCTGTTCGGGCCGCAGGTCGGCAAGAATCCTGAGCGGCGGAAAATCCACCCGTCGTGGCTGCGGCGGCGTGATGCGCAGCAGCAGCCAGATGGCGGGAAGCGCCGCGAGCGCCGTCAGGACGAGCGGAACGGCGAAGGTGAGGGGAAGGCCGAGCATGGGCTAGAGTCCTCCCCATGTCACGCCGCGAGCGGCCGAGACCAGCGTCAGCAGGCGCAGCGCCGCCTCGCTGGCCGGCCGATCGGTGCGATGGACCGTGAAGGTCCAGCCTCGGCGGCGGGTGATCTCCTGCAACTCGGCGCGATGCTGCGCGATCCGCTCCCGATAGGCGCGGCCCCAGGCCTGGGCATCGCCGATGCGAAGCGAGAGGCCGTCCTCGAGGTCGTGCAGGACGGCTTGGCCCTGGAACGGGAAGGTCTCCTCGACGGGATCGACGATCATGACCAGATGGCCGCGCGAGCCGCGGGCGGAGATACCCTCGACGGCGGCACCGATGTCGCGCACGGGAGAGAGAAAGTCGCTGATGAGAATGGCTTCGTGCTGAGGCGCGATGGGAGCGCCCGGCGGAAGATCGTCCTCCAGGGATGAACGGTCCGTCACCAGGGTCTGGGCCATGGTCTCGGCGATACGCCGCGTGGCGCGCGGCGCCATCAGGCCGAGCATGCCGACCCGCTCGCCCGATTCCACGAAGCAATCGGCGAGAGCCAGGCCCAGCACCACGGCGCGCTCGATCTTGGGAGCCTGGGCAAGTTCCGAGGCATAGGCCATCGAGGCGGAGCGGTCGATCCAGACCCACAGAGTCTGGGCCGTTTCCCATTCACGCTCGCGCACGTAGAGCCGGTCGTCGCGGCCGGAGCGGCGCCAGTCGATGCGCTGGGCGGCCTCGCCGGTCACGAAGGGACGGAATTGCCAGAAGCTCTCGCCGACGCCGGAACGTCTGCGGCCATGGATTCCATGCGCGAGGTTCGCCGCCACGCGTCGTGCCTCGAGCACGAGGCGCGGCATGCGATGGGCGAGCGAGAGGGCGCTCTCGGTTTCCTGGCGCCCTGGTGAGCGGGCGCTCTCGGGAAGGACCCGGACACGGGCCATGACGAAATCCCTAACCCGCCAGCCGGGCGGTGAGGCGGCCGATGACGCTCGACAGCGTTTCGCCGTCGGCGCGGGCCGAGAAGGTGAGCGCCATCCGGTGCTTGAGGACGGGCTCGGCGAGCGCCACCACGTCGGCGATGGAGGGGGCGACGCGGCCTTCGATGAGGGCTCGCGCCCGAACCGCCAGCATCAGCGCCTGGCTCGCGCGAGGGCCGGGGCCCCAGAGGATCTTGTCGGTCAGGCCGTCGCCGCTTTCGCTCTCGGGACGGGCGGAGCGGACGAGATCGAGGATCGCCTCGACCACGCTCTCGCCGACCGGCAGGCGCCGGACGAGGCGCTGCGCGTTCATGAGGGCGTCGGCGTCCATGACGGCGACGGGCTTGTGGTCCTCCGCGCCGGTCGTCTCGATGAGGATGCGCCGCTCGGCCTCGCGGGTCGGGTAGCTCACGTCGATCTGCAGAAGGAAGCGGTCGAGCTGGGCCTCGGGGAGGGGATAGGTGCCCTCCTGCTCGATGGGATTCTGGGTGGCCAGCACATGGAAGGGCTGGGGCAGGTCGTGGCGCTCGCCGCCCACGGACACGTGATGCTCCTGCATGGCCTGAAGCAGGGCGGATTGGGTGCGGGGGCTCGCGCGGTTGATCTCGTCCGCCATGAGAAGCTGGGTGAAAACCGGGCCCCTGACGAAGCGGAAGGAGCGGCGGCGGTCGGCTCCCTCGTCCAGAATTTCCGAACCCAGGATGTCCGAGGGCATCAGGTCCGGCGTGAACTGGATGCGGCGGGCGTCCAGGCCTAGAACGGTGCCGAGCGTCTCGACGAGCTTGGTCTTGGCGAGGCCAGGGACGCCGACGAGCAGGCCGTGGCCGCCCGCGAGCAGAGTGATCAGGGTCTGATCGACGACGTCTTCCTGGCCGAAAATGACCGTGTGAATGGCCTCCCGGGCGCGCCCGACAGTCTCAAGCGTCGCCTCCGCATTGCGGATGATCGCATCGTCCAGGGCGGTGGGCGCTTGAGAAATGCTGGCCGTCATGAGGTCACTCTCCCTCTCATTGCATACGCCCCCGAACATCTAGTCTGCCTTCGATCCCTATCGAGTGGCAAGAGTCGATGCGCCGCAGCGAACGAGGCCAAAGGATTGGATGTCGCGGCCGGGGACTCTATGCTTAAGGAAGTAACCGATCACAGCCTCCCGTCGATCTGAAGAATTCACTTTCCTGTTCACGCTTGCGTCATGACCCATTCCGACATACCCGCAACCGGCAGCGCCCTGGCCCGGCTCACCCAGGCGCTGGGCCCGGACGTCTGGCAGAAGGGCCTCCCTCCGGTGGAGCGCTGGAACCCGCCCTATTGCGGCGAGATCGACATGCGCATCGCCGCCGATGGCTCATGGCACTACATGGGCTCGCCGATCAACCGGCCGGCCCTCGTCAGGCTCTTCTCCACGGTTCTGCGGAAGGACCCGGAGCGCTATGTGCTCGTCACGCCCGTCGAGCGGGTGGGAATCGTCGTCGAGGATGCGCCCTTCCTGGCGGTCGAGATGGCGCTCGAGGGCGAGGGGGAAGACCGCCAGATCGCCTTCCGCACCAATGTGGATGATCTCGTGCCGGTGGGGCCGGACAATCCCCTGCGCTTCGAAGAGGGCGAGCATGGGGGCGTCAAGCCTTACGTGAAGGTTCGTGGCGACCTGTGGGCGCTCGTCACCCGCTCCCTGGCCATGGACCTGATCGCGCTCGCCGAGGAGCGGGATGTCGAGGGACAAAAACTCTTCGGGGTCGCGGTGAAGGAGGGCTTTTATCCCATCGCCGCTTTCGTCGACCCCGGAGAGCTGTCATGAGGACCGCCCCCCTGGACCGGCCGGATTTCCTCACCCTTGCGGCCGAGCGCCTGCGGCCGGAGCCGCCGAACCCGGAGGATGCCCTGGCCAATCCGCGCGGGGATCACAGCCTCGACGACGTGCCCCTCGTCCACCCCTTGAACCCGAAACCCGCGGCCGTGCTGGTGCCCGTCGTGATGCGAGAGGAGCCGACGCTCCTGCTCACGGAGCGGTCCGCACAGCTGCGCCAGCATTCGGGACAGATCGCCTTTCCCGGAGGCCGGGTCGATCCGACCGATGAATCGATCCTGGCGGCAGCCTGCCGCGAAGCGGACGAAGAAATCGGGCTCGACAGCAGGTTCATCGGCCTGCTCGGCTATCTCGATCCTTATCTCTCTACCACCAATTACCTGGTCATTCCCGTCGTGGCGCGGGTCTCGCCGTCCTACACGCTCCATCTCAATCCGCATGAAGTGGCCGACGCCTTCGAGGTGCCGCTGAGCTTCCTCATGGATCCGGCGCGGCACGAGCTTCATTCCCGCGAATGGAAGGGCCGGCTTCGCCGTTATTATGCAATGCCCTTCGAGGACCGCTATATCTGGGGCGTGACGGCGGGAATCATCCGCAACCTCTACGAAAGGCTCTACATATCGTGACGCGCGCGTTCCTGCAGGGATTGGTGCTGTTCCTCCTGCCCTTCGTTCTCTTCGCCGCCTATCTCGTGATTCGTCGCCGGAATGCTCTCGTCTGGTCCTCGTGGAGCGATCAATCCCTCTGGCTCGCCATGGCGGGCCTGGTCATGGTCATCGCATCCCTCGTCTTCACGGGCCTGACGACGGAGCGGCATACCGGCGCCTTCGTGCCGACGCATATGGAGAATGGACGAGTCGTCCCGGGACAGTTCCAGTGAATCAGACACTCGATCACAAAGCGCTTCTCGGCCTTCTCGATCGCCCGCCTCTGCGCCGCCTTCTCACGGTCCTCAACGGACAGAGCGAAGAGACGCGCATCGTCGGCGGCGCCGTGCGCAACGCCCTGCTCGGGCGGCCCGTGACGGAGGTCGATTGCGCCACCACCATGCTGCCCGAGGCGATGGTCAAGCGGGCGGATGGGGCCGGGTTCAAGTCGGTCCCGACCGGCATCGATCACGGCACCGTGACCGTGATCGTCGATGGAGAGCCCTTCGAGGTCACCACCCTGCGCGTGGACGTGGAGACGAACGGGCGTCAGGCCGTCGTGCATTTCGGGCGCGATTTCGTGCTCGATGCCACGCGGCGCGACTTCACCATCAACGCTCTCTCCCTTGGCACCGACGGCCGGCTTTATGACTACACGGACGGTATTGCGGATCTGAGCGCGCGCCGCGTGCGGTTCATCGGCGACCCGCACACGCGCATCCGCGAGGATTATCTGCGGATCATGCGCTTCTTCCGCTTCTACGCGGAATATGCGGAGGGCGAGCCCGATCCGGAAGGGCTCGCCGCGGCGGGATCCGAGCGCCAGGGCCTGGAGATCCTGTCGAAGGAGAGAATTCGCCACGAGCTCCTCAAGCTCCTCGTGGCGCGCCGCGCCGAGGAGACGCTGCGTGTCCTGAGCTCTTACGGGTTTCTCACATGGCTGTTCGCCGGTGCGGTCGAGTTCGGGCGCTTCAGTCGGGTCGCGAGGTTCGACGAGGACGATCCGGTCGCGATCTGGCGTCTCGCTGCACTTGCCGTGATGGTCGCGGAGGATGCGGAGCGTCTGCGCGAGCACCTGAGATTGTCCAACGACGAACACAGGAAGCTCGTCGCCTATGCCCGGCTGCTCGTCGCCTTGAAGGGCCGAGCCCTCCCGCTCGACGCCACGGCCGTCCGCCGCCTCGTCGCGGACCACGGCGTCGAGACGCTGAGCGTCGCCCTGACGGCTATCGATGGAGAGCCTCGGCCTGTCGTCCTGGAGGATGCGTTCGGCGCCCTTGAGCGCTTTCGCAGCGGTGCGGAACCCGTACCGGTCTTTCCACTGCGGGGCGCCGATCTCATCGCGCGCGGCATTCCGAAAGGGCCGAGGATCGGCCAGATCCTCGGCTTGGCGCGTCAGGCATGGCTGGCGGAGGGATGCCGGACCGACGAGGCCTATGTGCAGGACCTGCTGGCGCGGGTTTTGGCGCAGCTTTGAACGCCCCTCGCTTCCTTCTGCACCAAGAGCATCGGACCCAAAAGTGGACTTTTACTTTTGGAATCGATCCGACGCTCTACGGCCACCGCACCGTCGGCGGCATCGAGGACAGGATCGAGGCGATGTTGCCGCCGGTCTTGAGGCCGAAGATCGTGCCACGGTCGTAGAGCAGGTTGAACTCCACGTAGCGGCCACGCCGCACCTGCTGTTCGATGCGGTCCTCCTCCGTCCAGCTCTTCGTCACGTTGCGGCGCACGATCTCGGGATAGATTGCCAGGAAGGCCTCGCCCACGTCCTTGGTGAAGGCGAGGTCCTCGTCGGGATTTCCGGTCCAGTGATAATCGTAGAAGATGCCGCCGATGCCGCGTGGCTCGTGGCGGTGCTTGAGGTAGAAATACTCGTCGCACCACTTCCTGTACTTCTCGTAAGCGCCTCCCGGAGCATGGCGGTGGCAGGCGTCCTCCATCGCCGCGTGGAAGGCGACGGTATCGGGATCGTCCTGCGTGCGGCGGCGGTCGAGCACCGGCGTCAGATCCGCTCCGCCGCCGAACCAGGCTTTCGTCGTCACCACGAAGCGCGTGTTCATGTGAACGGTCGGCACGTTCGGGTTCCAGGGATGGGCGATGAGCGAGATGCCGCCGGCCCAGAAGCGCGGGTCCTGGTCCGAGCCGGGGATCTGGCCGCGGAATTCGGGCGCGAACTCGCCGTGCACGGTCGAGACATGGACGCCCACCTTCTCGAACACCCGTCCGTGCATCATGGACATCACCCCGCCGCCGCCCGGCGCGCCGCTATGGTCCTTGCGCTCCCAGGGGGTGCGCGCGAAACGTCCGGCCTGCGAGGCCTCCGGGGGCAGGGGAGCCGTGACCTCGTCCTCGATCGCCTCGAAAGCGGCGCAGATCCGGTCGCGCAGGGACGCGAACCAGAGAGGGGCTTCGATCTGAAGGCGTTCGATATCGGCTTTGTCGGTCATGGTCGTCGCTTCACATGTCGGTTGGGGAGGGCATAGGGAAGGAGCCGGTCTGCCGCAAGGCTTCGCCGAGGATCATGGCGGCCGTGACGGCCACGTTGAGCGAGCGCATGCCCGCCTGCATCGGCACGATGATCCGGGCATCCGCCGCCGCATGGACCTCGTCCGGCACGCCGGCGGATTCGCGGCCCACAAGGACGATGTCCTCCGGCGCGTAGCGGAAGTCCGTGTAGGGCACCGCCCCCTTCGTGGTGGCGAGCACAAGCCTGCCCCGGCCCTCGCGCCGCCACTCCTCGAAGGCGCGCCAGGATATGTGACGCGTGATCGTCACGTGATTGAGGTAGTCCATGCCGGAGCGGCGAAGATTGCGGTCGGAGACGTCGAAGGCTGCAGGCTCGATGATCTCGACCGGCACGCCGAGGCAGGCGGCGAGGCGCAGCATGGTGCCGGTGTTCTGCGGAATGTCCGGCTGGAAAATGGCGAGACGAGGCATGGCACCCTCATCGGGGCAGGCGGGCCCTACGTCAAGTGAACGCTTTCGGTCTCACGGGTGTTAAAGCAAGGGACAAGGAAGGGAAAATCGGGGAAGGGCATGTTCCGGT
The DNA here is from genome assembly GCF_041276405.1 of Microvirga sp. TS319. Classification (NCBI taxonomy): domain Bacteria; kingdom Pseudomonadati; phylum Pseudomonadota; class Alphaproteobacteria; order Hyphomicrobiales; family Methylobacteriaceae; genus Microvirga; species Microvirga sp. TS319. Next base: position 1,035,583 of record NZ_JBGGGT010000002.1, read on the forward strand.
GGCTGGAAGGACGGCTGGATCCGTTTGCTCCGTTCGATGAGAACGAGACGCCGCCGAACACGGTGGGGCGCTTCATCTGGCATTATCTCAGGCCCGTCCGCTTCTGGCTCGTAATCCTGTTCTTCGTGGCGCTGGCGGCGGGCCTGTTCGAATCGTTCCTCTACATCCTGCTGGGCTGGCTGGTGGACATTCTCGCCCATTCCGCGCCGGACCGGATCTGGGCCGAGCACGGCACGACCCTCATGGTCATGGCGGCCCTCGTCGTTTTCGTCAGGCCCGTCCTGAACTTCGCTCACGAGGTGGTCTCGAACCAGGTGATCATTCCCCAGAGCACCAACATGGTCCGCTGGCGGACCCACGTTTATACGCTGGGCCACGCGGTGAGCTATTTCCAGGCCGATTTCGCGGGCCGTCTCGCCAACCGCGTCATGCAGGGCGGCGGGGCGATCCGCAGCATCGCCGTCGCTTTGATCGATACGCTGCTCTACGTGGCGATCTACGCGATGACGGCGCTGGGTGTCTTTTCCAGCGTCAGCGCATGGCTCGCCCTGCCCATGGGGCTTTGGATCCTCGGCTACGGAATTCTCCTGCGCTATTTCGTCCCGCGCGCCAAGGAGCGCTCCCTCCAGGTGGCCGATACCCGTTCCGCCCTCGTGGGCCGGGTGGTGGACAGCTACACCAACATCCTGACGGTCAAGCTTTTCGCTCGGGCCGACGAGGAGCGGTCGGCCGTCCGGGAGGCCGTGCGGGCGAACACGGATGCCTTCCTGCGGTCCCTGAGACTCAATTCCGTCGTTTCGGGCATCCTCTCCGTCATGAACAGCCTGCTCCTGGCGGCGACCGGGATCCTCTCGGTCCTTCTGTGGAAACAGGGCGTCATGACCAGCGGCGAAGCCGCCGCCGGGCTCGCCCTCGTGATGCGGGTCCTCGCCATGTCCGGCTGGGTGATGCACGAGGTGCGCGACGTCTTCGAGAATATCGGCACCGTTCAGGAAAGCATGCAGACCATCGCCCGGCCGCACGGACTCGTGGACAGGCCCCATGCACCGCGGCTCACGGTCGTGCGGGGCGAGATCCGGTTCGAGGACGTTTCTTTCCACTATGGCCGGGATGAGGGCGTGATCGAGGGACTCGACCTCACGATCCGGGCCGGGGAGAAGGTTGGGCTCGTCGGCACCAGCGGCGCGGGCAAGACCACCATCACGTCGCTTCTCCTGCGCCTGCACGACGTGGAGGAGGGGCGCGTCCTCATCGACGGCCAGGACATCGCCCGGGTGTCGCAGGATTCCCTGCGCTCTTCCGTCGCCGTGGTCACTCAGGACACGTCGCTTCTCCACCGCTCGATCCGGGACAACATCGCCTATGGACGACCCGGGGCCACCGAAGGAGAGATCCTGGAGGCGGCGCGCCTCGCCCACGCCCACGACTTCATCATGGAGCTCGAGGATCACCGGGGGCGGCGCGGCTACGACGCCCATGTGGGCGAGCGCGGCGTGAAGCTCTCCGGCGGCCAGCGCCAGCGCATCGCCATTGCCCGGGTCATCCTGAAGAACGCCCCCATCCTGGTGCTGGACGAGGCGACCTCGGCCCTCGATTCCGAGGTCGAGGCGGCGATCCAGGAGTCGCTGTCGACCCTCATGCGGGGCAAGACGGTGCTGGCCATCGCCCACCGCCTCTCCACCATCGCGGCCCTCGACCGCCTCATCGTCCTGGAGAAGGGGCGGATCGTGGAGGAGGGGACCCATGCTCAGCTCCTCCGGGCCGGCGGGATCTATGCCAGACTCTGGCAGCGCCAATCGGGCGGCTTCCTGGGGGCGGGGGAGCGTGAGGAGGCCGCGGAAGCGGCGTCTTTCTAGGGAAACAGGTTGGAACATGTCCAATCCGCCTATGGACAGGCGGGCTTGGCCGTGCCAAAGAGCCACCGCGCGGCGACTCCCAGTCGCATTGCGTGCGCGTTGACGCGTATGCTTGTTCCTTCAACCTGGAACCGGCGTGCCGAATGTCTTGATTTGCAAGGCATTGCAGATGCGCGGTTCTCGTTTTTGATCAATGCTGGAGAGCCAAGTGGCCGAGACCACCACTCATGTCGCTGAGCCGACACGGCGCGATTTCCTTTACATCGCCACGGGCGCAGCTGCCGCTGTCGGCGGAGCAACCCTGGTATGGCCCTTCATCCAGTCTCTGGCGCCCGACGCGGCGACTGAGGCCGCCGGCGCCCCCGTCGAGGTGGACCTGTCCCCGATCGCCGAAGGGCAGATCGTGAAGGTCTTCTGGCGCGGCAAGCTGATCTTCATCCGGCACCGCACGCCCGAGGAGATCAAGGCCGCTCAGGACGTGAACGTGGCGTCCCTGCGCGATCCCCAGCCCGATTCCGCTCGCGTGAAGTCGGGCCACGATCAATGGCTCATCGTCTACGGCAACTGCACCCATCTGGGCTGCGTGCCGCTCGGCCAGCAGGGCGAGTACCATGGCTGGTTCTGCCCGTGCCACGGTTCGATCTTCGACACGTCTGGCCGCGTCCGCGGTGGTCCGGCGCCGATCAATCTGCCGATTCCGCCCTATTCCTTCGCGTCCGATACGAAGATCGTGATCGGCCAAGAGGCCACGGCGTAACCCAAGCGACGATCAGGCGATAATTATGAGCGAACACTCCACAACTTACGTTCCCAAGAGCGCCTTCGGTAAGTGGTTCGAAAGCCGCTTGCCCATCGCTGGCCTCATCCACTCCTCGTTCATCGCGTTCCCGGTGCCGCGGAACCTGACCTATTTCTGGACCTTCGGTGCCATCCTGGTCTTCATGCTCGTCTCGCAGATCGTGACGGGCGTGTTCCTGGCCATGTACTATACGCCGAATGCGGCTCTGGCCTTCCAGTCGGTCGAGCACATCATGCGCGACGTGAACTACGGATGGCTCATCCGCTATCTTCACGCCAACGGCGCGTCGATGTTCTTCGTCGCCGTCTACGTGCACATCTTCCGCAACTTCTACTACGGCTCCTACAAGGCGCCGCGCGAAGTTCTCTACATCCTGGGCGTGATCATCTTCCTCCTGATGATGGCGACCGCCTTCATGGGCTACGTGCTTCCGTGGGGCCAGATGAGCTTCTGGGGCGCCACCGTGATCACGAACCTCTTCTCGGCGGTTCCGGGCGTCGGCGAGACGATCGTGCACTATCTGTGGGGCGGCTATTCGGTGGGCAACCCGACCCTCAACCGCTTCTTCTCCCTGCATTACCTGCTGCCCTTCATGATCGTGGGCGTCGTGATCCTGCACGTCTGGGCGCTGCACGTGCCGGGCCAGAACAACCCGACGGGCATTCCGATCAAGTCGGGCAAGGACGCGGTTCCGTTCACCCCCTACGCGACGATCAAGGACATCTTCGCAGTCGTCGTGTTCATGCTCTTCTTCGCATGGTGGGTGTTCTATCTGCCGAACTATCTCGGCCACGCGGACAACTACATCCCGGCCAATCCCGCCGTGACGCCCGCGCACATCGTTCCCGAATGGTACTTCCTGCCCTTCTACGCGATCCTGCGCGCCATCCCCGACAAGCTCGGCGGCGTCATCGCCATGATCTCCGCCATCCTGATCTGGTGCTTCATGCCCTGGCTCGATACCTCCAAGGTGCGCTCCACGGCCTACCGCCCGCTCTACAAGCAGTTCTTCTGGCTGTTCGTGGTCGTCTGCATCGTGCTCGGCTGGCTGGGCTCCCGTCCCGCCGAGGGCTGGTACGTGGTCGCCTCGCAGATCTGCACGGTGTACTACTTCGCCCACTTCCTGATCGTTCTGCCGGTGCTCGGCTTCGTCGAGCGTCCGCTGCCCCTGCCGAATTCGATCCTCGAATCCGTCATGGGCGTCCAGAAGGGCGGAGCCGGCATGCCGGCCGGCGCCAACGCCGCACCGCACTCCAAGGGCTGATGCGAGAGCTGGGGAAAGATAAAATGATGAAGCGTACTCTTCTCATCGCCGCAGCCGTTCTCGGCTTCTCAGGTAGCGCTTTCGCTGCCGGCGAGACCCCGGTCCCGCCGCCGCACAAATGGAGCTTCGCGGGTCCGTTCGGCACGTTCGACAGGGCTCAGCTGCAGCGCGGCTTCAAGGTCTATCGCGAGGTCTGCGCCTCCTGCCACAGCCTGAGCTACGTGGCCTTCCGCAACCTCTCCGAGGAGGGCGGCCCGGAATTCTCCGAGGCGCAGGTCAAGGCGCTCGCGGCCGAATACCAGGTCACGGACGGTCCGAACGAGGCCGGCGACATGTTCCAGCGTCCCGGCCGCCCGGCCGATCGCTTCCCGGCTCCGTTCCCGAACGAGAACGCAGCCGCGTCGGCGAACGGCGGAAAGGCTCCGCCGGACCTGTCCCTGATGCCCAAGGCTCGGACCTACGAGCGTGGCTTCCCCTGGTTCATCCTCGACGTGTTCCGCCAGTACTCGGAGAACGGCGCCGACTACATGGTCGCCCTGCTCAACGGCTACGAGGAACCGCCGGCCGGCTTCCAGATGCCCGAAGGTGGTCACTACAACCACTATTATCCGGGCCACGTGATCGCCATGCCGAAGCCGATCAGCGACGGCCAGGTCGAGTATCCGAAGAACGAGGCGGGCCAGCCGCAGGCGCCGGAGACGGTGGACCAATACGCGAAGGACGTGACGGCGTTCCTCACCTGGACGGCCGAACCGCATCTCGAGGCCCGTAAGCGCCTCGGCTTCCAGGTCATGCTGTTCCTGCTCGTCCTGTCCGGCCTGCTCTACTTCACGAAGAAGAAGATCTGGGCCCGGGTGGGCGGCGAGGTCGACGGCTACGCCACCCCGCCGATGACCCACAATCCTTGACGATCAAAGGCCCCGGTTTCCGGGGCCTTTTTCTTTCCGGGTGACATTCTCCGGGCCCGGAATGAGCGCATTGTCGGCTCGCAACGCGCATCCGTTTTTCCGCAAGAACGATGCGCTCTTTGCAGGAAGGGAGCATCGGACGTGAAAAGTGGAATCCACTTTTCACGTCCGATGCTCTAAGTCGTCGCCATGCTGCAGACCATTGCCGACGACATCTGGGGCCGGCCGTGCCTCGCCTATCACGTCCAGCCCGACCTCTCGCCCGAGGCCCAAAGTTGCCTTGCCCAGCTTCAGACGGCGATCGCCGAGCGCTGGCCCGTTCCGCTCTTCCTCGCGCCGCCCGAGGCCCTGCACGTGACCCTCTATGCCCTGGTTCAGGTGAAGGACCGGTATGACAAAGAGGGATACTGGGGCGCCATCGCCGAGCGCTGCCGCGCCCTGATCGACGAGCTTTGCCGGGGGCACCGTCCGCTGGAGCTGTGCTTTTCCCGTTTGAAGGTCACGGATACGGCGATCATCGCCCTCGCGACGGACGAGACCGGCCTGATCGACAAGATCCGCCACGCCCTTGCGGAAGAGATTCCCCCGCCGCCCGGCGTCGGGCCCGTTCGCTACAACCTCATCCATACGACGCTCGCGCGCTACCGCACGGCCGACCCGGTACCGGACGCGGTGGTCAGGGCCGTCGAGGCCATTCCGGTCTCGGTCACGGCGCGCGTCGAGCGCCTCAAGATCATCCGCGAAACTCTCTTTCCCTGCCGGACCACCGACGAAATCCATTCCTTCCCCTTCGCTCAGTAACGCCCATTGGGTTCTCGCCCGTCTGCCGCTATGGTGCCGGGCAATTCTGACGGGAAGGGCAAGGCAGGATGGCGAAGGCGGTACTGGGGATCATCGGCGGATCGGGGGTCTATGATCTTCCTGGGATCGAGGACGTCCGGGAATGGCGTATCGGCTCCCCCTGGGGCGAGCCCTCGGACGTGCTGCGCAAGGGTCGGATTGGCGGCACGGATGTCGTTTTCCTGCCCCGGCACGGCCGCGGCCACCGCCTCTCGCCGTCTGACATCAATTATCGCGCCAATATCGACGCGATGAAACGGGCAGGGGTGACGGACCTGATCTCCGTCTCGGCCTGCGGCTCCTTCCGGCAGGAGTATTATCCCGGTTTCTTCGTGCTGGTGGATCAGTATGTGGACCGCACGCATAAGCGCGAAGCCTCATTCTTCGGCCGGGGATGCGTGGCTCATGTGCCGATGGCGCGTCCCGTGGGCCCTCTGCTGCAGCGGCGGATCGCCCGCGCGGCCGCGGCGGAGGAGGTCCCGCATGCCGTCGGCGGCACGCTCGTTTGCATCGAAGGGCCGCAATTCTCGACCTATGCCGAATCCATCACCTACAAGGAGCTCGGCTACGACGTGATCGGCATGACGGCCATGCCCGAGGCCAAGCTCGCCCGCGAGGCCGAGATCACCTATGCGACTGTCGCCATGGTGACAGATTACGATTGCTGGCATCCCGAGCACGATAGCGTGGACGCGGCTTCCGTGGTCGCAGTCGCGCAGCGAAACGCCGCGAAGGTGGCCAACCTGATCGCCCGCATCGCCCGGGACTTCCCGGCCGAGCACGAGCCCTGTCCCGTGGGATCCGACCGGGCGCTCGACGGCGCCATCATGACGGCTCCCTCGGTGCGCGATCCCGAACTGTTGATGAAGCTTGACGCGGTGGCGGGCAGGGTTCTGAGGTCACCGGGAAGCTAGAGCATCGGACCCAAAAGTGGACTTGCACTTTTGGGATCTATCCGACGCTCCCTCCTTGGATGAGTCCGTCGTTCCTGCGAAAAACCGGGGCCACTTTTTCGCACGATGCGCTAGAGCATCATCCAGCCCGTGTGACCAAAGCCGAAGATCACGCCGAAGATCCAGCCGATGAAGACCAGGATGAAGCTGACGATGACGGCGGCCGGGATGACGGCGAGGGAAGCCTTGACGAAGAAGAGAACAAGGCTTCCAAAGGGGATGTCGATGTCGGTCAGAACGGTTCGAGAGGGTTGTTCGGCCATTGCAGGGCTCCTCTGAAAACCTCATTTCTTCTCACCTATGGCAGGCTCAAACATGGACCAGCGTCTCCTCACCGACCTGAAAGCAGCGATCCGCTCGATCCCGGACTATCCCAAGCCCGGCATCGTGTTTCGCGACATCACGACCCTTCTTGGCGATGCGCGCGCCTTCCGCCGCGCCGTCGACGAGCTGGTCCATCCCTTCGCGGGCGGGCGCGTCGACAAGGTCGCCGGCATCGAGGCGCGCGGGTTCATCCTCGGTGGCGCCATCGCCCATCAGCTCTCCTCGGGCTTCGTGCCGATCCGCAAGAAGGGCAAGCTGCCTCACGAGACGGTGCGCATCGCCTACTCGCTGGAATACGGCGTGGACGAGATGGAAATCCATACGGACGCCATCGGGCAGGGCGAGCGTGTGATCCTCGTGGACGATCTGATCGCCACCGGCGGGACGGCGGTCGCTGCGACCCAGCTCCTTCGTCAGATCGGCGCCCAGATCGTGGCGGCCTGCTTCGTCATCGATCTGCCCGACCTTGGCGGCGCCGCGAAGCTGCGCGACCTCGGCGTCGAGGTGCGCAGCCTCGTGAGTTTCGAGGGGCATTAGAGGGATATCGCAGATGCCGGGCGACCGTATCCTCGGAGCGCTGCAATTCCTGAAGGAGGCGGAGCGGCTCAAGAGCACGCTCCGCAGCGGCTATACCTCCACGGGCCGCCCGGAGAGCGTGGCTGAGCACACATGGCGCCTGTGCCTCATGGCGCTCGTGCTCGCGGACGAGTTCGAGGGCATCGATGCCTTGCGCCTTATCAAGCTCTGCATCGTCCACGATCTCGGCGAGGCCCTGAGCGGGGACATTCCGGCCGTCATGCAGACGGATGGCATCAACAAATCCGCCCGCGAAAGGGCGGATTTGGAACAGCTCACCCAGGCGCTCGATCCGGCAAAGCGCATGGAGGTCCTGTCATTGTGGGAGGAATATGAGGCGGCTGCCACGTCCGAGGCCGTTCTCGCCAAGGGCCTCGACAAGCTGGAGACGATCCTGCAGCACGTTCAGGGGCAGAACCCTGCGGACTTCGATTACGCGTTCAATCTCGGCTATGGGCAAAAACAGACCTCGGCCCATCCGTTGCTGGCCGAGATCCGCGCTCTGCTCGACAAGGAGACGCGAGCGCGGGCGGAGGCTTCAGGGTCCGATCGCTGAGCAGCGGCAGGATGGCGCGTGAGCCTCAGGGCCGCCGTTCCCAGAACACCATACCCTCGAAGGAGAAGACCTCCTCTCCATGCTGGTTCGTGGCGCTGTTGTGATAGAACACGAGCCCCCAGCCGGGGCGGGAATTCGACACGCGCTTGCCCGTCACCGTCGAGCGGTAGGTGAGGGTATCGCCTGCATAGGCGGGCTTCAGCCATTTGAGGTCGGTGAAGCCCGGGGAGGGGCCGAGCCTCGCGGGCCGGGCGCCGTGAGCCAGCGCATTCGCGCGGATGCGGCTGCGATACTCCACCATCAGCTTCATCCAGATGCTCGCCGTATGCCAGCCGGAGGCGCAGAGGGCACCGAACAGGCTCTCTTTCGCGGCTTCCGCATCCACGTGGAAGCGCTGCGGATCGAACTGCCTGGCGAAATGGATGATGTCATCGGGCTCGAAGGTGTAGGACCCCAGCTCCTCCGCCTCGCCGATCACGAGATCCTCGAAATAGGGGTTCGAAGAGATATGCGGCAGCTCCCGCTTCGGCGTGTGGTCAGGCATGGCCGAGGCCTCGGCCGCAAGGACGCTGCGGCCGGATCCCTTGACGGGTTCGGAATCGCGACGCCCGAACATGACCCAGTTCTTCTGGGTGAGCACGGTCTCATCGGCCTGGTTCAGCATCTCGAAGCCGAAGCGCACGAGTCCGATGGACGGACGGCTCTTCGAGGGCCTGCTCTCGAGGACCGTCATGCGCGAGCGCAACGTGTCGCCCGGCCGCACCGGCTTGAGCCACTTCACTTCCTCGATGCCGGGCGAGCCCATGGAGGCGGAATCCAGGATCATCCCGTCCGCGAGCAGACGCATGTTGATGCAGCAGGTGTGCCAGCCCGAGGCGATCAGCGTGCCGACAAAGCTGTCCTTGGCGGCGATCTCGTCCACGTGAAAGGGCTGAGCGTCGTATTCCCGCGCGAAGGCGAGCAGCGCTTCCTTCGTGACGGTATAGGGGCCGAGCATCTGCGCAGAGCCGGGCGTGAAGTCTTCAAAAGCGTAACGAGGCATGGCGTGATCTATGCTGTTTCCCGGCGCTTCGCTACAGCATCGGACGTGAAAAGTGGATTCCACTTTTGGGATTGGATCCGATGCTTCCTTCTTGGAAGGAGCGCATCGTCCTTGCCAAAAACCGGGGCCACTTTTTCGCACGATGCGCTCGCGCTCACGCCGGAAGCGGGCTGAACTGTCCGGCCGCGTTGTGCGCCAGGCGGATCGGTTCGGGCAAGCGATACTTTGGAGAACAGCGCAGCACGAGCTCGGCGGCGGTCGGGATATCGGCCAGATGTCCGGGCGAGATGAACATCGGGTTCTTGGCCGTGCGGGTGCGCAGGGCGACGCCGATGGTCTCCTTTCGATCGACGAGGGGGGCTGCCGACCCCTTCTCCTCGCCGAGATGCTTGTAGCGGCCGCACAGGAGGGTCTTGCCGCAGCCGACCGTGGGTCGCTGCAGCCACAGGCCCATATGGCTGGCGATGCCGATGCGGCGGGGATGGGCGATTCCCATGCCGTCGAACAGGAAGACGTCCGGCTCCGACTTCAGCTTCTCAAAAGCCTCCTCCAGCACCGGCCCCTCGCGGAAGCTCAACAGGCCCGGCACATAGGGAAACGGCGTCGCGCGCCGGGCAAGGACCGTTTCCACGAGCAGAAAACCCGGATAGGTGACGACCACGATGGCGGCCTGGGATTGCTCGTTCTTCACGCTCACGTCCACACCGGCCACGAGCTTGACCGCGTCGAGGTCGATGGGGCGGTCCGACACGACCTCCCGTCTCAGATCCTGCTGAAGGGCGATGGCCTCGGATGGGGACAGATTCCAGGAGTGGCGGTAATGAAGCTGCATGGGATGACGGGTGCGGGCTATCAGGTTCAACGCTCAAGCTGGATGAATGATCCTTTCCGTGGCATGCAATGGCCTCAACTCAGGAATGACCCGGATGGCATTCCGCCGCAAACATACCCATAAATTCGGTCGAGCCGTTTGCAAGAGAGAGATCGAAGAGAGATCAAGTTGGCCTCCCGCCCCACCACCATCCGCAGCATCCCCATCATCACGCCCGCCGAGGGTGTGACGGAAAAGATGATTCGCGAGCTTGTCGTTACGTTCTATGACCGTGTCCTGCGCGATCCCGAGCTCGGCCCCATCTTTCACGAGGCCCTGTCGGGCCGATGGAACGAGCATCTGGCAATCATGGTGGATTTCTGGTCCTCGATCGCCCTGAGGACGGCGCGCTACAGCGGCAAGCCGCAAGCGGCCCATGCCGACATGGACCTTACGCCCGAGCTGTTCGGGCGCTGGCTCGACCTGTTTGGGGAGACGGCGCGCGAGATCCTCGAGCCCGATGTGGCCGAGTTCTTCATCGGCCGCGCGCAGCGCATCGCGGAGAGCCTGCAGATCGGGCTCGGAATCGGCCCGAAGGCCCTGCGCCTGCCGTAGGGCCCTGGCGCCAGGGCCTTAGCGCCTTGTGCGAAAAAGTGGCCCCGGTTTTTCGCAGGAACGATGCGCTCTTTCCAAGGAGGGAGCATCGAATGGATCCCAAAGGTGCGAATTCACTTTTGGGCCGATGACCTAGCGCTCCCACCATTCCAGATCGTCCGCGGCCGTTTTCGGCAGGAAGGACGAAATGGCGATCATGGCGAGGCCGCAGGCCACGAGCACGGCGACGAAGAACTCGGCGTTGCCGAGGCCCGGCGAAACGATTGTTGAAATGATTGTCTTAAAGGTGTCCTGCATCGACCCAACCTCCATGCCGGACATGAAAGCAGAAACGTCCTGAACGGCCCGAAAAGCGTCCGTTCAGGTTTCCGACAGAATTTGGTTTTGCGGCTTGGCTTCAGGTTTTCTTGGCTTCAGGTGTTGAAGCGGAAGTGCATCACGTCGCCGTCCTGGACGACATAGTCCTTGCCTTCCAGCCGCAGCTTGCCCGCATCGCGCGCACCCGCCTCGCCCTTGAGCGGCACGTAGTCGGCATAGGCGATGGTCTCGGCGCGGATGAAGCCCTTCTCGAAATCCGTATGGATCACACCGGCTGCTCCAGGTGCCCGAGTCCCCCTGGTGATCGTCCAGGCGCGGGCCTCCTTCGGGCCGACGGTGAAGTAGGTGATGAGGCCGAGCAGCTCGTAGCCTGCGCGGATCACCCGGTTGAGGCCGGGCTCCTCGAGGCCTACGGCGTCGAGATAATCCTTCTGGTCCTCAGCCGGCAGAACCGCGATCTCGCTCTCGATCTTGGCCGAGACCACGACGGCCTTCGCGCCTTCTTCTTTGGCGCGCTCGAAGACCCTGCCTGAGAATTCATTGCCCTTGTCGGCGGAGGCTTCCTCCACGTTGCACACGTAGAGAACCGGCTTCGAGGACAGGAGGCCGAGCATCTGGAACAGGCGCTCCTCTTCGACCTTCCGCTCCACCATGCGGGCGGGCTTGCCCTCGCGCAGCAGGGGCAGGGTCCGGTTGACGAGGTCGAGCGTCTCCTTGGCTTCCTTGTCGTTGCCCTTGGCCTTCTTCTCAAGCGCCGTGACGCGCTTCTCGAGGCTGTCGAGGTCGGCCAGCATCAGCTCCGTCTCGATGGTCTCGATGTCGGCGATGGGGTCGATCTTGCCTTCGACATGGGTGATGTCCGTGTCCTCGAAGCAGCGCACCACATGGGCGATGGCATCCACTTCGCGGATATTGGCCAGGAACTGGTTGCCGAGGCCCTCGCCGCGGGACGCGCCGCGCACGAGGCCGGCGATATCCACGAAGGTGAGGCGGGTCGGAATGATCTGGGCCGAACCGGCGATGCCCGCGAGCTGGTCGAGACGCTCGTCCGGCACGGCCACGTCGCCCACGTTGGGCTCGATGGTGCAGAACGGATAATTCGCAGCCTGCGCGGCGGCGGTCTGCGTCAGCGCGTTGAAGAGGGTGGACTTACCTACGTTCGGCAGGCCGACGATGCCCATCTTGAAGCCCATGGCCTCACTCCTTGTCGATAGCCGGCCCAGGGCCGGCGTGAATTCCTACTTGTCGGCGGCCTTTTCTCCGGGCCGCTTCACATCGATCCAGCCCTTCGCCTCCATGGCGAGGTGGATCCTGTTCTGAAAGCTTCCGTCCTCACCTTTGGCAAGGAGGGCAGCGTTGTCGGCAATGGCACGGCACAGATCCTCGACCCACGGTTCCTCGCTCTTGCCGAAATCGCCGAGCACGTGGCCCTGCACGAGGGCCTTGTGGCCAGGATGGCCGATGCCGAGCCGCACGCGGCGGTAATCGTTGCCGCAATGGGCCGAAATCGAGCGCAGGCCGTTATGGCCCGCATTGCCGCCGCCGATCTTCACCCGCAGCTTGGCGGGCGGCAGATCGAGCTCGTCGTAGAAGACCGTGACGTCCTGAAGCGGGATCTTGAAGAAGTTCTGGGCTTCTCCCACCGCCTGGCCGGACAGGTTCATGTAGGTCTGGGGCTTGATGAGCAGCACCTTCTCGCCGCCGATCACGGCATCCGCGGCCTCGGCGTGAAAGCGCTTGCGCCAGGGGCCTGCATTGTGGGCGCGCGCAATCTCGTCCACAGCCATGAAACCGATATTGTGGCGGTTTCTAGCGTAGCGGGAACCAGGATTGCCAAGGCCGACGAAAAGACGCATCGCTCAGGTATTCTCATAAGAAACGCTCCGGCCTTGCGGTCGGAGCGTTGAAGCCGGTCAATGGGCTCGAACGCCCCATGAGGCCGATCAGGCGGCGGGGGTGGCCTCGGCGGCCGGAGCCGCTTCCTCTTCCTTCAGGCCGGTCGGGGCCACGACGGTGACGAGGGTGAGGTTCTCGGTGGAGGCCGCCTTGACGCCGTTCGGCAGCTTGACGTCGTTGAGGTGGACCGAGGCGCCGATGTTGAGGCCTTCGACAGAAGCCTCGACGAAGTCCGGGATCGCGTCGGGCGAAACCTGGAGCTCAACCGAGTGCTCGACGATCTGGACCGTGCCGCCGCGCTTCACGCCGGGGGACTTCTCCTGGCCGACCACGTGGACCGGAACCACGACCTTGATGGTCTGGCCGGCGGCGACGCGGAAGAAGTCGACGTGAAGGGGGAAGTCCCTCACCGGGTCGAGCTGGTAGTCGCGCGGGATCGCGCGGACCGTCTTGCCGTCCACGTCGATGTCGAAGATCGTCGTGAGGAAGTGACCGGCGAAGATCAGCTGCTTGGTCTGGTTGAAGTCGAGGGAGATCGCCTGGGCCGGCTGGCCGGCTCCGTAGATGACGGCGGGAACTTGGCCTTGGCGACGAACGGCCCGGGCGGCCCCCTTGCCGGCCCGGTCGCGCGCCACGGCCTTGATTTGCTTTACTTCGCTCATGGTCGTGGTCCTTTGAAATGGATTGAAAAACCGATGGCCGCCTTAAGGCGGCCATGAGGTCCGCGCCCGTGCCTCCAAGGGTGTCGAGCGGGCGCGAGGCGGCTTATAGGGGAAAGCGCGCCGAAATGCAACGGAACCGGCCATCTCCGATTCTGGTCCGATCGATAGGCCCACGGCGCGAATTGCCCCCCTTTGTGGGCTGGGACAGGGGCGACTATAGATCCCGTATCGTCATGCCTGGCCGTGAGCCGGGCATCCACGTCATTTCCGGCTGAGCGGCTCCCGAAGTCGTGGATGGCCGGGACGAGCCCGGCCATGACGGGCGAGCCTCATCACGTCATTCATCCGGCCGATGACGGCCGCGGGATGCTGTATGCGCAGGGCGGGTTGCGCCATTGAAAAGGGCGCAGCCCAGTTTCTCTGAGCCGCGCCCGGAACATGCCTTTAAAGGAAGGCGCTTGCGCTTAATCGAACAGGCTCGAGACCGAGCTTTCGGTCGCCGTGCGGCCGATGGCCTCGCCCATGAGGGGGGCGATGCTGATGACCCGGATGTTGTGGGCGACCTTCACGGCTTCGGTCGGCATGATGGAATCGGTGATGACCAGTTCCTTGAGCCGGGAGCCGGCGATGCGGGACACGGCCCCGCCCGAGAGAACACCATGGGTGATGTAGGCATAGACTTCCTTCGCGCCCTTGGCGAGAAGAGCATCGGCAGCGTTCACCAGGGTGCCGCCGGAATCGACGATGTCGTCGACCAGGATGCAGGAGCGGCCGGCCACGTCGCCGATGATGTTCATGACCTCGGACTCGCCCGGACGCTCGCGGCGCTTGTCGACGATGGCGAGGGGCGCATCGATGCGCTTGGCGAGCGCCCGGGCGCGCACCACGCCGCCCACGTCGGGCGAAACCACCATGCGGTTGCCGCCGTCGAGCCGCTCCTTGATGTCGCGGGCAAGAGTGGGGGCCGCGAACAGGTTGTCGGTCGGGATGTCGAAGAAGCCCTGGATCTGACCGGCATGAAGGTCGAGGGTCAGAACGCGGTCGACACCCGCATGGGTGATGAGGTTGGAGACGAGCTTGGCCGAGATCGGCGTGCGGGCGGCGGGCTTACGGTCCTGGCGGGCGTAGCCGAAATAGGGGATCACCGCCGTGATGCGGCGCGCGGAGGCGCGGCGGAGCGCATCGGTGATGATCAGCAGTTCCATCAGGTGGTCGTTCGTGGGGAACGAGGTCGACTGAATGATGAACACATCCTCGCCGCGCACATTCTCCTGAATTTCGACGAACACTTCCATGTCGGCGAAACGCTTCACCTGGGCCTTGGCCAGCGGAACGTTGAGATAGGCGGCGATGGCCTCGGCCAGCGGACGGTTGGAATTTCCCGCAACGAGCTTCATGCAAGCAACTTTAGCTATGAGTGACCTGTCGAGCCCGCTGCGCAGGGTTGAACCATCTGCGCGGTCAGGCGCAAGGCTCTTAGCAGCGATATCAAACCGTCACAATACGAGTCGTGCTGCTTAAAGTGCCGCAATGGCGGGTTGCGGCCATGCGGTCACTGCAATGCAACAGGGTTGTCGTCGTCCGAAACCTCGGCCGTCTGGACGGATTTCGAGGCGCTCAGGAATTCCGCGATCTCGTCCATGCTGGATTGGGCGAGCTTGGCGAGGGCTTCCTTGTCAATGGCCGAGATCGACCCGGACGCCAGGGTGATGGGGCGCGATCCCTCAAGCCTTTTGGCGCGGCGTTTCTGGGCGTCGAAGACGTCCCAGACATAGGAGACCTTGGTCTGCCCGTCTTCCGTCGCGGTGGAGATGTAGCCGCGGACGCGGTAGCGCGCCTCCGTTCCAGAGCCGACCAGATCGACCTTGCGCTCGGAGGCCGCGGTCGAGAGTTCTCCCAGAAGGGCCGTCTGGACCGGAGCGGGAGCGCCGTCGATGCTCTCGACCGCCACCGGCACGCCTTCCGGCGAGCCGCCCATGAGCGAGCCCTGGCACGCGGCCAGGGCCGCCGTCATCGCCATCGCGGCAAGCCGCCCCCAATATCTCGTCCCGGCCATGAAGGCTCCCGTTTTCATTCGGTAACGAAATGTTAATCGTAACGGGAGCCGCCGTCCAGATCAGCCAAGCTTGCGCACGTGGATGACGAGGGCGTCGAGGGCGAGGGCGACGAGGCCCGCGGCCAATCCCCAGAACGCCGAGCCGATGCCATAGAGGGTGAGGCCAGACGCCGTCACCGCCAGGGTCAGCACGGCGGGAAATCGCTTGGCCTCTTCGGAAAGGGCCGAGCTCAAGGAGCCCGCGAAGGCCCCCATGAGGGCCAGGCCCGCGACGGTCTTGATGAGCTCGGGAGGCAGCGCGGCGATCAGGCCGATGAGCGCGGCGCTGAAGGCCGCGAAGGCCAGATAGCTCAACGTGTAGAACGGACCGACCATCCAGCGCTTGGCCGGATCGGGATGGGTGTCCGGTCCGGTGCAGATCGCCGCCGAGATGGCCGCGAGATTGCTGGTATGGGCTCCGAACAGGGCCGTCACCATGGAGGCGAGCCCCGTCACGGCGAGGATCGGGCGGGTCGGGGGCGTGTAGCCGGAGGCGCGTAGCACCGCGAAGCCCGGCAGGTTCTGGGACGCCATGGTCACGAGGAACAGGGGCAGGCCGAGGCCGATGAGGGCGGCCGGCTCGAAGGCCGGGGCGATGAAGGTCAGGGACGAGAGGCTGAAATCGGAGGAAAGGGGGTGGGCCAACCCGCCCCCGAAGGCGACCCCGAGGCCCACGAACAGCACCGCCAGCACGGCGAGCGCCGGGTTGAACAGCCGGGCGACGAGGAACAGGCCGACCAGGGGCAGGACGAGGCCGGGCGCGCCCTGCGCGCTCTCGAATACGGCCATGACGAAGCGGATCAGGACGCCCGCCAGCATGGCGGCGGCGATCGAGGTCGGGATCTTCTCGATCAGCCGGCCGAACGGCTTGATGAAGGCCGCCAGCACGATGAGGAGACCGGTCAGCAGGAAACAGCCCACGGCCGCGTGGATCGATATGCCGTTGGAGGCCGCGATCAGCGCGGCGCCGGGCGTCGACCAGGCGGTGACCACCGGCATCCGGTAGCGGACGCTCAGGTAGCCGCTCGTGGCCGCCATGGACAGGCACAGGGCCGCGACCCAGGACGAGGTCTGCGCCGCATCCGCCCCGACCGCCTGAGCCGCCGCGATGATGATGGCGATCGTACTGCCGAAGCCCACGAGGGCCGCGACGACGGCGGACGTGACGATCGACAGGCGCATGCCGGGCTCCCGCTGTGACAGGCTTCGCGGTTTATCGCGAATGAGGCTCCCGCGCCAGCCGCACTTTCCTCAAGGGCCGCCAATGCTTAAATCTCCCTCATGAGTCGCAATACCTATAACGACGTTCCGCCCGATATCCTGGACAACGAGGAGGACGACGACAGCGTGGCCGTGGAAAGCGGCTCGGATGTCGAGTTCGACCTCGAGGCCAACCCCGATTCCGTTCAGCGGGGCACCGAGGTCATCCGCCGGTTCTGGACCACGCTGCCCAATGCGCCGGGCGTCTATCGCATGTTCGACGCGAAGGGCGACGTGCTCTATGTGGGCAAGGCCAAGAGCCTGAAGAACCGCGTCGGCTCCTATGCCCGGGGCCAGGCCCATTCCAACCGCATCGCCCGCATGATCGCCGAGACCTCCTCGATGGAGTTCGTCACCACGGCGACCGAGACGGAGGCGCTGCTGCTGGAGGCCAACCTCATCAAGCAGCTCAAGCCCCGCTACAACGTGCTTCTGCGGGACGACAAGTCTCTGCCCTATATCCTGCTCACCGCGGAACATGCGGCCCCGCAGCTCGTGAAGCATCGCGGCGCCCGCAAGCGGAAGGGGGATTATTACGGCCCCTTCGCCAGCGTGTGGGCGGTCAACCGCACCATCAACGCCCTGCAGCGGGCGTTCCTGCTGCGCTCGTGCAACGACAGCTATTTCGAGAACCGCACGCGGCCCTGCCTGCTGTTCCAGATCAAGCGCTGCTCGGGCCCGTGCACCCATGAGATCTCGTCCGAGGAATATGCTTCGCTGGTGAGCGAGGCGCGGGCGTTCCTGTCGGGCAAGTCGAATGCCGTGAAGCAGCGCATTACAGAGGAAATGCAGCAGGCGGCCGAGGAGCTCGAATTCGAGCGCGCCGCGCGCTGCCGCGACAGGCTCGCCGCCTTGTCGGCGATCCAGGGCGTGCAGGGCATCAACACGCAATCCGTGGAAGAGGCCGACGTGTTCGCCCTCGACGAGCAGGCGGGGCAGTTCTGCGTCGAGGTGTTCTTCTTCCGCAACTGGCAGAACTGGGGCAACCGCGCGTACTTTCCGAAGGCCGACAAGTCGATGACGCCCGACGAGGTGCTCGGCTCCTTCCTGGCGCAGTTCTACGACGACAAGCCCGCGCCGCGCGTGATCCTGCTCTCCCACGAAATCGAGGATGCGGAGCTGATGGCGGCCGCGCTCTCGACCCGCAGCGAGACGCGCGTGGAAATCCATGCGCCCCAGCGAGGCGAGCGCCGCCAGCTCATCGAGTATGTCCTGCGCAACGCCAAGGAGGCGCTCGGCCGGCGCCTGGCCGACACGGCCTCGCAGCAGAAGCTCCTCATCTCGCTGGGCCAGGCCTTCGGCATGAGCAAGGCGCCCAAGCGCGTGGAGGTCTACGACAACTCCCACATCATGGGCACCAATGCGGTCGGCGCCATGGTGGTGGCGGGCGCGAACGGCTTCATGAAGCAGCATTACCGCACCTTCAACATGAAGTCGGAGGACCTGAAGCCCGGCGACGATTACGGCATGATGCGCGAGATGCTCCAGCGGCGCTTCGCGCGGCTCGTGAAGGAGGAGCCGAGGGGAGGCACGAGGGGAGGCAATGGGCAGGAGGCGGGCAACGACGCGGAGCCCGGTTTCGACGACGCATTTCCCGCTTGGCCCGATCTCGTCCTGATCGACGGCGGCAAGGGGCAGCTCGAAGCCGCCCGCCAGGCCCTGGCGGAGGTCGGGGTCGGGGAGGACGACGTGGCCCTCGTCGGCATCGCGAAGGGGCGCGACCGGGACGCGGGGCGCGAAACCTTCTTCAAGGTCGGCCAGCCCCCGTTCAAGCTGCCGCCACGCGACCCGGCCCTCTATTTCGTGCAGCGCCTGCGCGACGAAGCCCACCGCTTCGCCATCGGGTCCCACCGGGCCAAGCGCAAGCGGGAGATGGTCAAGAACCCGCTCGATGAGATCGCCGGCATCGGCCCCACTCGCAAACGGGCGCTCCTGCACCATTTCGGAACCGTGAAGGCGATCCAGCGCGCAGCTCTGGAGGACCTCATGAAGGCCCCCGGCGTGAACGCCGCCACGGCCCGCGCCGTGTACGATTTCTTCCACGAGCGGGGGTAAAGGTTTGCGATAACGGCAATGTGGCCTGTCTCGCGGTTGACGGAGCAAGGCGAGACATGCTTCCTGCCTAACCTATGAGCACTGCACGTTCCATGCGCCGGTCCCAGGCTTTCAACCTTGCCAATCTGCTCACCTATGGCCGACTCGTGGCCGTGCCGGCGGTCGTCGGCCTGTTGTTCTGGCCGGAGGACCATTACTCGCGCTGGTTCGCGCTCGCCGTCTTCGCCCTTGCCGCAATCACGGATTATTTCGACGGCTACATCGCGCGGGCCTTCTCGCAGCAATCGGCGCTCGGCCGGATGCTCGATCCGATCGCGGACAAGCTCCTCGTCGCGGCGTGCCTCCTCATGCTCGTCGCCGATAAGACGATCCAGAGCTGGGACATTTGGGCGGCCCTGGTCATCCTGTGCCGCGAGATCCTGGTGTCGGGCCTGCGCGAGTTCCTGGCGGAGCTGAAGGTGGGCGTGCCGGTGAGCCGGGTCGCCAAGTGGAAGACCACGTTCCAGCTCCTCTCGCTCGGCTTCCTGATCGCAGGGCCGGCGGGCGAGACGGTGCTGCCCGGCACCGTCGTGATCGGGCGCGTGCTCCTGTGGGTTTCGGCCCTGCTCACGCTCTATACGGGGTGGGACTATTTCAAGACCGGCATCAAACATGTCGTCGACGAGGGCTGACCCGATGAAGCTCGTCTATTTCGCATGGGTGCGGGAGCGGGTCGGCAAGACGGATGAGACCGTCGATCTGCCCGAAGGAGTCGCCACCGTCGCCGATCTCGTGCGCTGGCTGAGGACCAGGGGCGAGGAATACGAATATGCCTTCGAGAACGAGGCCATCGTCCGCGCCGCCATCGATCATGTGCACGTCAAGCCCGAGGCCTCGATCGCCGGGGCGCGGGAAATCGCCTTCTTCCCGCCCATGACGGGCGGGTAGAGAACGATGGCTGCCGTCCGGATCCAGGCCGAGCCGTTCGACGCTGCCGCCGAGACGGCGGCCCTGACTGGGGAGCGCGGCGATATCGGGGCCATCGTGGCCTTCACGGGCTTCTGCCGGGACGAGGGCGGCCGGCTCTCCGCCCTGGAACTCGAGCATTATGCCGGCATGGCAGAAGCCGAGATCGCCCGCATCGCCCGCGAGGCCGAGGCACGCTGGCCCCTGCTGGGGCTCACGGTCGTCCATCGCTTCGGCCTGATCCGTCCTGGAGAGCCCATCGTGCTGGTCCTGGCCGCGAGCGTCCACCGCCGGGCGGGGTTCGAGGCGGCCGAGTTCATGATGGATTATCTCAAGACCCGCGCGCCGTTCTGGAAGCGCGAGCATCTGACGGACGGCACGGTGGGGGCCTGGGTCGACGCGAAGGGCAGCGACGACGAGGCCGCGGGACGATGGGCCTAGAGCCTTTTCCATGAACTTCGGTTCATGGAAAAGGCTCTTGTTGTTTGAGAAAGACGCCTTTTCTTCGCAAAACCGGCATCCACTTTTGCGGAAAAGGCTCTAGCGCATCGGACGCAGGAAGTGGGAACCGGTTCTGCGTGAAAAGATGCTCAAAAACAAAATGTTACAGGGCCGGACGTGAGTTCGATTTCACGCCCGGCGCCGTAGAGCATCGGACGCGGGAAGTGGAATTGCACTTTTGGAATCCGTTCGATGCTCCTTCTATGGAGCAGCGCATCGTTTGAGCGGACAACCGGGTCCGCTTTTCGCGAGCGCGGCCTGCCGGGTCCGCACGATGCGCCGAGGCGCCGGCCCATCCGGCATTGCCCTTGACGTTCCGGCCCGCGAGGAGGACGATTCCCCGAAACGACAAGCGGAGGCGTCGATGCCGAGCGTCTTGGCCCTTCTCTCGCTCCTGGTCCCGCTCCTGGCCGGCACGCCTGCCGCCGCCCAGCCTGCGCAGGCTCCCGATCACAATGCCATCGACTGTTATTGCCGCGCCCAGGGCAGGATGGTCCCTCAGGGAGAGACCGTCTGTCTGAAGACGGCCGACGGTCCCCGGCTCGCGCAGTGCCGGATGGAGATTAACGTGATGTCCTGGAACATTACGTCGACGCCGTGCCCGGAGGCATAAAAAACGCCGCCGGAAGCGGCAGCGTCAGAAAGAATGGAACTCGGATGGGGCAAAGCCCCGGAAGGCTAGGGCCGCCTTTAGAAAAGTCCGGCGACGGTCGCAAAAATGAACGAGAAGGAAAGGCAGGCCGCAGCGATATTGAGCTTGCCGGCCCAATCGAAATTCGACGTCAAGTTCATGACATGGCCCCTATCTGTATGGAGAGGTAGCCTATCAGGATAGAGGGGGGCTGAAAAGGGCGCGTCGGGTGCGGCAAAGGTGATCACAATCCGGCAGAATGGTTAACAAATCGTTAAACTATTGACTTTGCTGGGGTCTGGTCCTGAGGATCTCGCGAAAATTTTTTCGTCTCCGGAGGGCCTGCAGCCCGGCGCGGGCGGGCACGGGCGACGTTGACGGGATGTTTACCCGGCGCGCCTTAGGGTGCGCCCATGCGTCGTGGGTTTGTTGCGTTTTTTGCCCTATCGCTCGTTGGGCTCGGGTTGACCGGTTGCGGGTTGTTTCGGTTCGAACAGCGCGAGCCCTGGCGCGCGCAGGCCGAGGAGGCCTGCTTGGCGCAGCGTCTCGTGCAGCCCTCGGCCTATATGGCTCTGTCGTCCAAGATCGACGGGCCCGGCGTGTGCGGCATGGATCATCCCTTCAAGGTCGCCGCCTTCAGCAATGGCGAGGTCGGGCTGAAATCCAAGGTGACGCTCGCCTGTCCGATCATCCCCCGGATCGACACATGGCTCGAGGAGATCGTGAAGCCCGCGGCCGTCATGTATTTCGGAGTCCCGGTGGTCGACCTGAAGGCGGGCTCCTATTCGTGCCGTCCACGCAATAATCAGCGGGGGGCCAAGCTCTCCGAGCATTCCTTCGGCAATGCGCTCGACGTGATGGCCTTCGTCCTGGCCGACGGCCGCGAGATCCCCGTGGAGAAGGGCTGGAAGGGCAATCCCGCGGAGCAGGATTTCCTGCGCGAGGCCTTTGTGGGCGCCTGCCGCTATTTCACGACGGTCCTCGCTCCGGGATCCGACGCCTACCATTACAATCATATCCACATCGATCTGGCGCGGCACGACCCCCGCGGCGACCGTCGCATCTGCAAGCCGATCATCAAGTTCACGCCGCGAATCGATCCCGAGCGGAGCCGCGAGCTCCTCCAGAGCGCCAACGCTCAAGGCGACCTGCCGTCCGCGGACCTGGAGCAGGACATGCCGGAGGAGAGCGCGACTGCCGGTTACGGAATGGAAGCGCCGATGGGGGCCCCGATGGCCGCGCCGGTGGTCTCCGCTCCCGTGGCACCACCCGCGCAGCGCTATTCCGGCGCTTCCGCGCCGGATGTCTATACGCCCCCGCCGCCGCCCGGATATGGCGGATATTCGCCCCAGCAGACCTATGCGCCGCCTCGGCCGATGAGGCCTTCCGCAGGGCAGCCCCTGGTGCTGAACGGACACGCCTCCTACTAAACCGTAAGCGGAGCCTTGACGTTCTGGGCCGCCGCCCACATGGTCGATGTGACATCAATCCGTCGATCTGTTGGAGCAGTGGAAATGAAGTGGCTGGCGGCTCTTATCTCTTGCCTGATAGTCAGCGCGCCCGCGTTCTCTCGCGAGATCAATCCGGCCGAGCGGCGCGAGAAGTCTAGCGTGCTTTCACCGAGGCCGTACCACGCCAGCCTGCCGGCCTGCGCCGATCCGGCGGTTCTCGGCGACATCGCATCGCGTTTCGCCACCAAGGAGCGCCGGTTCTGGAACTCCGACCTCCAGATCCTCTCCTTCGAACGGGTGGAGCAGGTTGCCTGGCGGCCCTGGGGCCTCGACTACATTCCGCGCCGCTACTGCACCGGCACGGTTGTCGTCTCCGACGGTTACCGGCACAAGGTGAACTTCTCCATCCGCGAGGATCTCGGCTTCATCGGCTTCGGCTGGGGAACCGATTCCTGCGTGGACGGCTTCGACCGCCACTATGCCTACGCTCCGCATTGCAAGCAGGCCGGGCCTTGATTGCCAGACGGCATCTCGCCCTCGCGGGCGCGTGCCTTCTGTGGTCTCTCCCTTGCGCCGCGCAGGTGCCGCGCGAGGTGAGGGGAGCCCCCATGGGGCAGTTCGATTTCTACGTTCTCGCCCTGTCCTGGTCGCCCGGCTATTGCGAGATCAGCGGCCGGAAGAGCCGGCAATGCGATGCCGGAAGTGGCCTTGGCTTCGTCGTGCACGGGCTCTGGCCTCAGTGGGAGCACGGGTATCCCAGTTTCTGCGAGCCGGGCGGACGCTTCGTGCCCAGCGCCGCCATCAGAGAAGTTTCAGGGCTCTTCCCCGACGATAACCTCGCGCGCTACCAGTGGCGCAAGCACGGAAGCTGCTCGGGAGAAAGCCCGAGCGGCTATTTCAAGGCCGTCCGGCGCGCGCGCGATCTCGTGCGCATTCCCGACAGCTTCAAGGCGCTGCACGACAGTTCGCAGGTTCTTCCGAGCGAAATCGAGCGCGCCTTCATCAGCGTGAATCCCGGCCTTCGTCCCGACATGATTGCGGTTTCATGCGAGCGACGCACCTTTCAGGAGGTCCGGATCTGCCTCGACAAGGATCTTCGCGGGTTCCGCCAATGCCCCGAGGTGGACCGGGACGGGTGCCGCGCCGGCGAAATCGCGGTTCCGGCGCTCCGCTGAACCAGGCAGGCGGGCGCATCGTCCGCTCGCAACGCGCATCCGTTTTTCGCACGATGCGCTCGAGCATCGGACGCGGGAAGTGGATTCCGCTTTCGGAATCAATTCGATGCTCCCTTCTTGGAAAGAGCGCATCGCTGCGAGCGGAAAACCGGGTCCACTTTTCCGCACGATGCGCTAGGACTTGAAGAATGAATTACCGTCATGCCTTCCACGCCGGCAACTTCGCCGACGTCATGAAACACGCTCTCCTGGTGCGGATCCTCGTCTATCTGCAGCGCAAGGAGACCCCGTTGCGCGTCATCGACACCCACGCCGGAATCGGGCTCTACGACCTGATGGGGGACGAGGCCGAGCGAACGGGCGAGTGGGTCGACGGTGTGGGCCGTCTCGACGAACCCTTCGCTCCGGACGTCGAGGAGATCCTCGCGCCCTATCGCAACGTGATGGCGGATGTGCGCGCCCGGCACGGTGAGACCATCTATCCCGGCTCGCCCGGCATCGTGCGCGAGCTTCTGCGGCGGCAGGATCGGGGCGTGTTCGTCGAGCTGCATCCGGCCGACCATGCGGCGCTGAGTGCGGCTTTCAATGCGGTGTCGAACCTCAAGGCGATGCATCTCGACGGCTGGACGGCGCTCCACGCCCTGATTCCGCCCAAGGAGAAGCGCGGACTCGTGCTGATCGACCCGCCTTATGAGAAAACCGGAGAGCTGGAACGGCTGGGCACGGAGCTGCTGGGGGCGCTCAGGAAATGGCCGACCGGCGTCTATGTGGGCTGGTATCCCATCAAGAGCGTGGCTCCCGTCGATGCGGTGGCGGCGCGCCTGCACGAGGAGAGCCCGCGCCCAGGCCTTCGCCTGGAGCTCTACGTGGACGATCCGTTGGATCCCTCGCGCCTCAACGGCAGCGGGCTGTTCGTGCTCAATCCACCCTGGTCGCTGAAACGTGAGGCCGAGCTGCTGCTGCCCGCGCTTGCGGAGCGTCTTTCACGGAGCGGCTACGGCGCCTATCGGTGCGAAGCCTTCGGGCCTCCTGCATAAGGCGGATTGCCGCCCTTGCCGGGAGCGGGCATGAATGCAGCCCTACTCAGGCGCATTCCTCTACAGGATCTCATTCATGCTCGTTCTTCGCTCCTCCGCCGCATCGCCTTTCGGCCGCAAGGTCAAGATCGCCGCTCATGTTCTCGGTCTCATGGACCGTCTCCAGATCGTCGATGCGGATACCATGAACCCCGAGGACAACATCCGGCAGCAGAATCCATTGGGGAAGATCCCGGCCCTGGTGCTGGAGAACGGCGAGACGCTCTACGATTCGCGCGTGATCGTGGAATATCTCGATGTCCTGGCCGGCGGCGAGCGCCTGTTTCCGGCAGGCGAGGCCCGTTTCACGGCCCTGCGCGATCAGGCGCTCGCGGACGGCATCATGGATGCCGCGCTGCTGCAGGTCTATGAGGGCCGCTTCCGCCCGGAAGATAAGCACGAGCCCAAATGGGTCGGGCATCAGGCCGGCAAGGTGGAGCGCGGGCTCGCTCACGCGGAGACCCATCTCTCGGCGCCCGCAGGCGACCTGCATGTCGGCCATATCGCCCTGGCCTGCGCGCTCGGCTATCTCGATCTCCGGTTCGCGGGCCGCTGGCGCGAGACGCATCCGAAGCTCGTGGCATGGCTTGCCGACTTCGAGGCGCGGGTTCCCGCATACGCCAGGACCCGGGTGACGGCATAAGCGCATAACAATAAAAAAGGCCCGGGTTTCCCCGGGCCTTTTCTGTCGCGGATGCGACGGATCTTAGTAGGTGCCGAAGCGGTAGTTCAGGCCGGCGCGAACCACACCGAAATCGGTGTCGCCGGTGCTGACCGTGCCAACACCCGGAACCGTGAAGTCGTCGCTGTTGAGGTTGACGTACAGGCCTTCGAGCTTGGCCGAGAGGTTGTTGGTGATGGCGTACTCGATGCCGCCGCCGACCGTCCAGCCGTTGCGGTTGTCCGCGAACGCCCAGCCGCCGGTGGCGTAGATCAGGGCGCGGTCGAACGCGACACCGGCGCGAGCACGAACCGTGCCGAACCAGTCGCCCGAATCACGGGTGATCAGGCCGCCGCCAAGACCGGTGAAGTCATAGGTGGTGCTGCCGAAATCGGCCCACTGCAGGTCGCCTTCCACGCCGACCACGAAGGAGCCCATCTGGTAGTTGTAGCCGACCTGACCGCCGCCCACGAAGCTCGCGTCGTTGTCGCTGTCGGCGAAGATGGTGTCGCCGCCGAACACGAGATCGTCATCGCCGTTGTTGAAGCCGACGCCGGCGTTCACACCGACGTAGAAACCGGTCCAGGTGAAGATCGGAACGGCAGCCACGATCGGAGCCGGAGGAGCGGCGCGCACGGGAAGGTCCGCAGCCGAGGCAGCACCGGCGAAGCCGAAGAGAGCGACGCTAGCGAGAAGAATCTTCTTCATGGTTTCTCTTTCCTTATCGATGTCATACTCCGCACGTCCAGGGGCCCCTGGCTCGAACGGGGTACTACCCATTTATAGAGCGACAACCGGGTGAGGGCTGTGACATGACAACCACAACCCCCTAAGGGCACTGTGGCAGCAATGTGGCGTTGTAATTGAGTATTCCCCTTATGGTCTCGCTGGACTCCACAACGAACAACTCGGCAGTAAGTTCGCGGCCACGGTCGAAAAATGTCATTTTTTGGGCAACGGCCTCAATTCTCGCTACGTGTTACCATTACGGAAGGTAAAGAATGATTAAGACTGCGCTCGTGACCGGGGGAGCCATGAGAATCGGCCGGAGCATCGTGGAGCGCCTCGCACGCGAGGGATTCGAGGTCGCGATCCACTGCCGCCGTTCGACGGACGTGGCGGAAGAGATCGCCTCGATGATCGCAGCGGCGGGCGGACGCGCCGTCGTCGTTCAGGGCGACCTCGCCGATGCGTCGGTGGTCGAACGCCTGGTGGATGAAGCCGTCTTGCGCCTGGGTCGTCCGCTGACGCTGCTCGTCAACAATGCGTCCGAATTCGAGCCGGACGAGGTCGAGACTCTCTCTCCGGAGCGGTGGGACCGGCATTTCGCCGTGAACCTGCGGGCTCCGGCCTTTCTCGCGCGCGACTTCGCACGGCAACTGCCAACCGACCGGGAGGGCTCCATCGTCAACATCGTGGACCAGCGGGTCTGGAAGCTCACGCCGCAATTCTTCTCGTACACCCTCACCAAAGCCGCTCTCTTCACGGCCACCCGGACCATGGCGCAGGCGCTTGCACCCCGCATCCGCGTGAACGCGGTCGGCCCCGGTCCCACTCTGGCGAACGAGCGCCAGGGCGACGAGGATTTCGGAAAGCAGTCCCGCGCCGTGCTTCTCGGACATGGCGGCACTCCGGACGAGATCGCGGAGGCCGTGATCTATCTCGCGCAAGCGCGCAGCGTCACGGGACAGATGATCGCCGTCGATGGCGGCCAGCATCTTGCCTGGGAAACGCCGGACGTGGCGGGGATCAGGGAGTGAGCGCGATCGCCGAGATCAAGCGGCCGTAATCGGGCTCCCTGCGATGGGTGGTGCGGCGGTAGCTGAAGAACCTCGCCTCGTCGGAATAGGTGCAGAGCCTGAGATCGACGAAGGTGCCGATGCCCGCCGCCTTCAGGCGCGCGCCGATGAAGCCCGGCAGGTCGAACATGGCGTGGCCCGCCTTCTCGCCGGGACGGAAGTAGCCGTCGTGCCCGGGCGCTTCTTCGGCGAAGCGCTGCACGAATTCCGGCCCCACCTCATAGGCCGCCTGGCTGATCGTGGGACCGAGCACGGCGACGATGCGCCGGCGCTCCGCTCCCAGGCGCTCCATCGCCTGGAGCGTGGATTCGAGAACGCCCGTGACAGCGCCGCGCCAGCCCGAATGGGCGGCTCCGATCACGCCGCCCTGCGCGTCCGCAAACAGCACCGGGCCGCAATCCGCCGTGGTGATGGCAAGGGCTAGGCCCGGCTCCGCTGTGACCATGGCGTCGGCCTTCGGGCGCTCGGAGCCCCAGGGAGCTTCCACCAGCACCGCATCGGGCGAGTGCACCTGATGCACGCTGATCAGCGCCTCCGGGGGCACAGCCAAAGTCTGCGCCATCCGGCGGCGGTTTTCCTTCACCCGGGCGGGCTCGTCCGAGGAGCCGATGCCCCCGTTGAGCGAAGCATAGATCCCCTCCGAGACGCCGCCCTCGCGCGTGAAGAAGGCATGGCGGATCCGGGGGAGGGAGGCGAGGGCGGGGGCTTGGATGAACATGGGCCTGCGACGTCTAGCGCATCGTGCGAAAAAGTGGACCCGGTTTTTCGCACGAACGATGCGCTCTTTCCAGAGGGGAGCATCGGGTGCAATCCCAAAAGTGCAAATCCACTTTTGGGCCCGATGCTCTAGGGGGCGAGGGGGCGGGGCGGCAGTCCGGGAACGGCTTCGAGATCCTTATGGGTAACGGCCAAAACCTTAAAGAGATCTCCCATGCCCTTGTCGCCGCGCTCCGTCAGGCGCGCGAGCGCGGCATCGATTTCGGCCGATTGGGCCGGCGATGCGCGCTTCTTGAGGGAGGCGGCACGCGCCTCGACCCCGAGGGCGAGGAGGAAATCGCGCTGCGTGCCGAGCCCGTGAACCCGAAGGCCCAACGTGGAGGCGACCTGTGCCAGGCGCTGAAAATCCACATGGGTCGTCAGGTCGGCGCCGCCCGGATCCTGGAGCGGGTCGACGGGAGTGTGCTTCTTCAGGGCCTGCAGCGTGTCGCCGAAGGCGGGGCCCCAATAACCGTAATCGATAGCCAGGATAGCGCCGGTGTCCCGCGCGAGCCTGCGGGAGAGTTCGTGCATGACCTCGAGGGACGCGACGGGCCATTCGAGCACGTCCCCGATCCGCAGCGGCCTGCCGAGCGCTTCGTCGGCCTCTCCGCGCAGGCCGAAGATCAGCCGGTCGCCGTCGAGCCCGACGAGGCGCTCGCACCAGCCCCGTTCCGTAGCCAGAAACTGGCGCACGGGAAGGGCATCGAAGAACTCGTTGGCGACGAGCAGCATCGGGCCTTCGGGCACATCCTCCAGCCGCGCGTGCCATTGAACGGGAGGTCCGGAGGACGCCAGGGTCGCCTGCTGCCGTTGCCGCAGGACGGGACTCGTCTCCACGAGATGCACCTCGACGGCAGCGCCGAAGTCCGGAAGCAGCTTCGTCGCGCGCAGGAGATCCGCCATCAGGGTGCCGCGCCCAGGGCCCAGCTCCACGAGGTGAACGGGGGCGGGGCGGCCCATGGCGTTCCAGACTTCCAGCATCCAGAGGCCGATCAGCTCTCCGAACATCTGGCTGATTTCGGGCGCGGTGGTGAAGTCGCCGGCCGCCCCCAGGGGATCCCGCGTCGCGTAATAATGGCTCAGGCAGAGGCTTATGTAGCGCTCGACCGTGATCGGCCCCTCGTGGGCGATCATCGCGCGCACATGGTCGCCGAGGGCCCTCATGCGGCCTCGGCGGTCTTCGCCGGGCGCGTGGTGCCGCGCGCGGCCATGACGATGAAGATCACCCCGACGAGCGCCATCGGCACTGAGAGCAGCATGCCCATGGTGATTCCGCCTCCGAGGCCCTCCACCGAGGCGCCGAACAGGAACCCGAGCTGCGCATCCGGCTCGCGGAAGAACTCGCAGACGATACGGGCGATCGCATAGCCCAGCACGAAGATTCCCCCGAGAAGGCCGGGACGCCGGAAGCCGAACCGGCGCGCGGCGATCGCCATGATGATGAACAGCACCAGTCCCTCCCCGAAGGCCTCGTAGAGCTGGCTCGGATGCCGGGGCAGGGGCCCTGCATGGGGAAACACGATGGCGTAGGGAAAATCGGGCGCGGGACGGCCCCACAATTCTCCGTTGATGAAATTGGCGATGCGCCCGAAGAACAGGCCGATGGGAGTGACCACGGACGCCATGTCGAGCAGCGCGAGCGCGTTGAGGCCGCGCGAGCGCGCGAAGAGGACGAGGGCCAGCGCCGCGCCGAGAAAGCCGCCATGGAACGACATGCCCCCGTGCCAGACGGCAAGCGCCTCGAGCGGGTTCTGGAGATAGGCGCTCAGATTATAGAACAGGACATAGCCCGTGCGTCCGCCCAAGACGACGCCGAGTGCGACCCAGACGATGAGGTCGTCGATGTCGGTGGGTTTCGGCTGGCGCAGCGGGGTCCAGAGCTCCGTCTTCGCCGCGAGCCGCTTGGCGTAGAACCAGCCGCCCAGGAGGCCGGCCACATAGGCGAGCGCATACCAGCGGATCGCGAAGGGACCGATGGAGAAGGCGACTGGGTCGATATGAGGGAATGACAGAGGCATGATCGGCCTTCAGTGAACGCATTGCCATTGGACCGGGCAGGGACGGATCGTCAACCCTGTTGCAGTTTCGGGCGAATGCGCCCACATCTGCCTTTCCTGGGCTTTGAGGCCTCTTCAACTGGTGTGGACTTATCGATCATGACTCAATCCTCGAACCGGATCTTCGACGAACTCGCCCGCCTGGCCACGGATGCCGCAGGCGCCGCCCAGGGCGTCAGGCGCGAGGTCGAAACCGTGGTCCGCAGCCAATTCGAGCGCCTGATCAAGGACATGGACGTCGCTACCCGCGAAGAGGTCGAGGTGCTGCGTGAGATGGTGCTGGCCGCCCGCGCCGAGAACGAACGCCTCGAGGCCCGCCTGAAGGCGCTGGAGGACAAGCTCGCGCAATCCGGCGAGGCCGCCACCCCCGCCTCCTAGCGCATCGTGCGGACCCAGCGGGCCGCGCCAGCGAAAAGTGGGCCCGGTTTTTCCGCCGCCAACGATACGCTCCTCTGGGAGAGAGCACCGGACTGATCCGAAAGAAGCGAAACCACTCGTCTTGCATTCGATGCGCTCCCCTTTGGAGGTAGGGCTGCTCTGCCTCAGAGGCATTCCTCCTGTTGTGGACAGGTCCGGATGGCGCATTGTGACCGGGGGCAAAATCTAAGACTGTGTTTCATGAGCTGATTCGGGCATGACGTGGCACAAATCTCGAATGCTTCAGAGTATTCGAGAGGTATTTCTCAAATAGTGCTCGGATTTACGAAATAATATTGCCTAGTTATTTTTAGCGTAACGTAGGCAAACAAGTTTTTTGGGTCGACATGTCTCAGCATCACATCGAAATCGATCGCGTTGAACATCCTCTCGACGTTGTTGAGCGGTTGGCTTCTTTGCAGCATTGGATTTTCGATCGCGCGGAAGCTGACGAAATGTCGGTCTCCGTTGCCGGGCGCTGGGCCGACTACGATATCGCCTTCACGTGGATCGAAGACGTGGAGGCGCTTCACGTGGCCTGTGCCTTCGACCTGAAGGTTCCCGAGCGGCGGCGCCAGGATGTGCTCCAGCTCATCTCCTTCATCAACGAACAGCTCTGGGTCGGTCATTTCGACCTGTGGAGCTCGGAAAACGTTGTGATGTTCCGCCATTCCCTGCTCCTGGCGGGCGGCGCGGATCCGACGCAGGGCCAGTGCGAGACGATGCTGCGCGTCGCCGTCGAGGCCTGCGAACGCTACTTCCAGGCGTTCCAGTTCGTGATCTGGGCCGGGAAGTCGGCGCGCGAGGCGCTCGACAGCGTCTTGTTCGAGACCGAGGGCGAGGCTTAAGGCTCAGGCCCGAAACCGGCCTCGACAGGGCAGGGCGGCTTGTGAATAGTAGCGGCCCTCGTGTCACTCACCTGCCGGAAGATCTGTCATGTCCCTTCATCCCGAGCGCCTGCCTTCCTCCCTCATCCTCGTCGGTGCCGGCAAGATGGGGGGCTCTATGCTGGAGGGATGGCTCGAAGTCGGCATGAACCCCTCCGGCGTGACGGTCATCGATCCCCGCCCCTCGGAGGAGATGACCCGTCTGTGCGCCGAAAGGAGCATCGCGCTCAATCCGTCCGATCAGCCGTCCGCGCCTGACGTTCTCGTGCTCGCCGTCAAGCCGCAGATGCTGGAGACGGCCGCGCCCGCGCTGAACGGCTATCTCGGCCCGCAGACGCTCATCATCTCCATTCTCGCGGGCAAGACGATCGGCGACCTGACCGGCCGCCTTCCTGCTGCCTCCGCCGTGGTGCGCGCCATGCCGAACCTGCCCGCGAGCATCGGGCGCGGCGCGACGGGCGCTGCGGTCAATGCACAGGTGTCAGAAAAACAGCGTCTGATGGCCGACGCGCTGTTGTCGAGCAACGGGATCGTCGAATGGCTGCCGTCCGAGGATCTCATCGACGCGGTCACGGCCGTTTCCGGTTCGGGGCCGGCCTATGTCTTCCATCTCGTGGAGTGTCTGGCCGAAGCGGGAGCCGCGGCGGGCCTGCCTCCGGATCTGGCGCAGCGCCTGGCGCGCGCCACGGTGACCGGCGCGGGCGAGCTTCTGTTCCGGAGCGATCTGCCGCCTGCGACGCTGCGCCAGAACGTGACCTCGCCGGGCGGAACGACGGCGGCGGCCCTCGAGATCCTCATGCGCGATCGGGACGGCCTGAAAGACCTCATGCGCGAGGCCGTGGCTGCGGCCAAGCGCCGTGCCGGGGATCTCGCGGGCTGACAGGCGGGCCGTTGCGCCTAGAGCATCGGGCGTGGAAAGTGGACCCACTTTTCGGATCCAATCCGATGCTCCACTCCTTGAATGGCGCATCGTTCGGAGCGGACACGAAGAACCACGGTCGTGAAAACCGGGTCCACTTTTCCGCATGATGCGCTAGATCCATCGGACGGATGAGATGATCAGGAGAGTGCCATGACGGTGGAAAAGCCGGCCGACAAACGCAGCGCCATCATCGATGCCCTGATGAGGCTTGCCGCCTCGCAGGACTGGAACGAGATCGAGATCGGCGACATCGCCGAGGCCGCAGGCGTCTCGCTCGC
Organism: Microvirga sp. TS319; assembly: GCF_041276405.1. Lineage (NCBI taxonomy): Bacteria > Pseudomonadati > Pseudomonadota > Alphaproteobacteria > Hyphomicrobiales > Methylobacteriaceae > Microvirga > Microvirga sp. TS319. Next base: position 1,067,972 of record NZ_JBGGGT010000002.1, read on the forward strand.
CGAATTCCGCGATGCGTTTCCGTCGAAAGGCGCGGTGCTCGGCGGCCTCTCGCGCCGGATCGACCGCAAGGTGCTGGAGGAGACGACGGACGATCTCGCCGGAGAGCCGGCGCGCGAGCGCATCTTCGACGTCCTCATGCGCCGTTTCGATGCACTGGAGCCGTACAAGGAGGCGCTCCGGCGGATCTTTGACGACGTTCGAAGCGACCCGCTCGCCCTGGCCGCTCTCCATCAGGTGGCCGTCAACTCCATGCGCTTCATGTTGGCCGCGGCGGGCATCCGTACGGAGGGGCCGCTCGGAACCGTCAAACTTCAGGGGGCGGTGCTCGTCTACTCCAACACGATGCGCACCTGGCTTCACGACGACGATCCGTCTCTCGCCCGAACCATGGCGCGCCTCGACCGGGAATTGCGGCGCGGCGAGCGCGTGCTCGAAGGCGCCGAGGATCTGCGCCGCCTGACCGCGCCGTTCCGCGCCTTCGGGCGCGCCTTGAGGGAAAACCGGTCGAGACGACGTGAGAAACGTGCGACCAGTGAGGGCGATGCGGATAATCCCGCAGCCGCCATTTGAGGCAGAAGAAGGGGGCATCATGGAGCAGGCACAATCGCCGACGCCGACGATCACGTTCGACGATTTTCAGAAGGTCGACATTCGCGTCGGCCGAATCACCGCTGCCGAGCCATTTCCGCAGGCTCGCAAACCGGCATTCAAGCTCACCATCGATTTCGGGCCCGAGATCGGCACCAAGCGCTCGTCCGCGCAGATCACCGTGAACCACACGATGGAAGAGCTCGTCGGATCCCTGGTGCTCGCGGTGGTCAATTTCCCCCCGCGCCAGATCGGACCCTTCATGTCGGAGGTTCTCACGCTCGGCGTGCCCGATGCGAACGGCGACGTGATGCTCATCCGCCCCGACCGCGACGTGCCGGTTGGGGGAAGGCTGTATTGAGAGGCGTCATCCCGGGCTCCGCTGCGCGGAGCCCGGGATGATCGTCGGTAAGCAGCATCGGACGCGAAATCGAACCCACATCCGATGCTGTCAGTCTATGGTCTTGAGCATCCTTTCACGCAAAACCGGTATCCACTTCCCGCGTTCGATGCTCTATGCCGGGAGCCGCACCGTCGCGCGCAGGCCCCCGAGCGGACTGTCGCCCAGGCTGATGTCGCCGCCGTGAGTGCGCGCGATGTCGCGCGCGATGGACAGGCCGAGGCCCGATCCACCCTCATCCTGGTTGCGCGCCTCGTCCAGGCGCACGAAGGGCTTGAACACCTCCTCGCGCATGTCCGCAGGAATTCCGGGCCCGTCGTCGTCCACGTGTAGCGTGAGCCAGCGCGTTTCGTGATTGGCGGAAATCGCGATGCGGTGGCCATGCCGCGCGGCGTTGGAGACGAGATTGAAAAGAAGACGCCGGAAGGCGTCGGGGCGAACGATGATGATCGGATCGCCTACGATCGTGAGTTCCGTCATATGCCCTTGGCGCTCGGCATCCGATTGCACCTCGTGGAGGAGGTTGCGCAGGTCCGTCTCCCCTGCCTGCTCGCCGGCATCGCCATTTTCGCCGCGCGCGAAGGCGAGATAGCCTTCCAGCATGCGGGTCATCTCGTCCACGTCGCGCTTGAGATCCTCGATCTCGGGCGTTTCCTCCATGAGCGCGAGGGAGAGCTTGAAGCGCGTGAGGATGGTGCGCAGATCGTGGCTGACGCCGTTGAGCATCGTCGTGCGCTGCTCGAGATTGCGCTCGATGCGCCGCTTCATTTCGATGAACGAGTAGCCGGCCTGACGCACCTCGCGCGCGCCCCGGGGACGGAACTCGATGTCGCGCCCCTTGCCCAGCGCTTCGGCGGCCTCGGCGAGCCGCAGGATCGGGCGGATCTGGTTGCGCAGGAACAGGATCGCGATGCCGAGCAGCACGAAGGACGAGCCGCCCATCCAGACCAGGAAGATGTGCGAGTTCGATGCGTAGGCCTGACTGCGCCGCGCGAGGACGCGCATCACGGTGTTCTGGTCGAGCTTGACGCGAATCTCCACGTAGTTGGAGCGTCCCACCGTGTCGAGCCAATAGGGATTGTCGAGCTGCCGGCGCAATTCGGTGGAAAGCGTTTCATCCAGAATCGAGAAGAATGGTTTCGGGCCCGGCGGCGGAAGATCCGTGTTGTGCAGGATGTCCACGTCGAGCTGGAGGCTCTCGGCCGCGATGCGCGAGAGCGTCGTCGCCTCTTTGTCCTGCGGGTAGCTCTCGTAGATCTGGACGAGGGCCGCGATATCCGCCGTGACGGCGGAGGAGAGCCGGCGCGTCACCAGTTCGTAATGCCGCTCCATGAACACGTAAGCGACGACGGATTGCAGCAGGATCACGGGCGCGATGATGATGATGAGCGCGCGCGCATAAAGGCCCTTCGGCAGGAACCTGCCGAACCAGCGCGCCGCTCGATCGAGCGGTGCATAATGAAGGGTGGCACCAATCTTCATCGGTCGATCACGAGACGATACCCGATTCCGCGCACGGTCTGCAGGAAAATCGGATTGGCCGGATCGTTTTCGATCTTGCGCCGCAGGCGGTTGATCTGCACATCGACCGTGCGTTCGTTCGCGGCGGCGCCGTTTCCGGCGAGCGCATCGCGCGGGACATTGTCTCCCGTCGCCGAACCCAGGATGGTCAGGATCTCCCGTTCGCGCTCCGTGATCCGCACGATCTCCTCGCCGCGACGCAGCTCGCCGCGGTCGAAGCGGTAGGAAAAAGGGCCGAAATGGATGATTTCGGGAACGTCTCCGCCTCGGCCGCCCGGCGCGGGTACGGCCCGCCTGAGAATATTGCCGAGCCGCAGCAGAAGCTCGCGCGGCTCGAACGGCTTCGCAAGGTAGTCGTCCGCACCGATCTCGAGGCCGGTCACACGGTCGGACGTCTCGGAGCGGGCGGTGAGCATCAGGATCGGCACCTGGGACGTCTGCCGGATGCTCCGGGCATAATCGAAGCCGGATTCGCCCGGCATCATCACGTCGAGGACCAAGGCGTCGAACAGGAAGTTTTCGGTCTTGGACCGTGCTTCCGTCGCGCTGGCCGCGGCCGTCACGCGGTAGCCGTTTTCGGAAAGAAACCGGGTCAGGAGATCTCTCAGGCGCCGGTCGTCGTCCACCACCAGGACGTGGGGGGCATGGTCGGGAATATCGATGCGGGGCGCTTCCATGGGCTCCAGGACGGTTGTTCCGGGGCCCCTGCTTTATCAGGTTTTGTCCGACCCGAATACGAGGCGCTTCACATGCTCGCGATCGTCCGGGTCGATCAGGCACAGGAGATACCGGCTGACGGCCTCCTTGGCGGCCGGGTCCGCATCCGCCAGCGCCCGCATGATCCGCCGCGTCTGGAGCTTGGCGAGCTTCAGGGCGAGGTCATGTCCCTGCGGCGTGGCGTGAAGCAGCCTCTGGCGCCGGTCCGCGACGCCCATGCGGCTCTCGATGAAATTCTTCTCGATCAGTTCCTTCAGGACCCTGTTCAGGCTCTGTTTCGTGATCCTGAGGATGTCCAGAAGCTCGGCGATCGTCAGGCCGGGCTGGCGGCTCACGAAATGCAGGACCCGGTGATGCGCCCGGCCGAAGCCGTATTCGTCCAGAATCCGGTCGGGATCGCTGACGAAGTCGCGATAGGCGAAGAAGAGCAGCTCGATCAGGTCATAGGCCGGCATCTCGGCCAGAATGTCCGTTTCGGAGCTTTGTCCAGGTACCTGTCTCTTGAAAGCCGGAATCGCGTCTGGCACCGTTCCTATCCAATTTTACGTCAGCCTTGTTGACATATCTCAGGACGATTGTTACTCGTCAAGTCGCTTTCGTGAAACGAATGAAACCGAAACGGCACGGGAGCGACCGGAAATTTCACGGCCCCGGTTTGCCACAAAGGTCGGCAGTTAAGGAGAAAACGATGTCCGCGACCCCCTTCGATCAACGTGATGGATGGATTTGGTACGACGGGCAGTTCGTACCCTGGAAGGACGCCAAGCTCCATGTCCTCTCGCACGGCCTCCATTACGGATCCAGTGTGTTCGAGGGCGAACGGGCCTACGGGGGCGAAATCTTCAAGTCGATCGAGCATGCCGAGCGCCTGAAGCGTTCCGCCCAGATCCTCGATTTCGAGATTCCCTATACGGTCGCCGAGATCGACGCGGCCAAGCGCCTCGTGCTGGAGAAGAACGGCATGACGGACGCCTATCTGCGGCCCGTCGCCTGGCGCGGCTCGGAGATGATGGGCGTCGCCGCCCAGACCAACAAGATCCACCTCGCCATCGCGGCGTGGGAATGGCCGAGCTATTTCGATCCGGCCCAGAAGATGAAGGGCATCCGTATCGACATGGCGGAGTACCGCCGTCCCGACCCGGCGACGGCCCCGTCTACCGCGAAGGCTGCCGGTCTCTACATGATCTGCACCATCTCGAAGCATAAGGCTGAGCGGAAGGGCTATGCCGACGCGCTCATGCTCGACTGGCAGGGCCGCGTCGCCGAGTGCACCGGCGCCAACGTGTTCTTCGTCAAGGACGGTGTGGTGCATACCCCCATCGCCGATTGCTTCCTCGACGGCATCACGCGCCAGACGGTGATCGAGCTCGCCAAGCGCCGCGGTCTTGAAGTGGCCGAGCGCCGGATCATGCCGGAGGAACTGGCGGGCTTCCAGGAATGCTTCATCACCGGAAGCGCGGCGGAAGTGACTCCGGTGGCCGAGGTCGGTTCCTACACCTTCACGCCGGGCGCCATCACCAAGATGCTGATGGACGACTATACGGCCGAGGTGCAGCCCAAGGCCAAGGCGGCTTAAAGCCTCGCCATCGCTTGCGTATCGTCATGCCCGGGCTCGTCCCGGGCATTCGCGTTTGAGGCGCAGCGGATCCTGCGGACGTCGATGGCTGCGACACGTGCGGCCATGACGACGTGGCGTTAGGAGGGCAGGGCGCACGTCAAAAATCCTCTGCGTCGGGAATGCGGTTGAAGGCGATCTTCGCCCGCATATGGCATCGGACGTAAAATCGAACTCACGTCCGATGCTATAAGCCTATGTTGTTGAGCATCTTTTCACGCAAAACCGGTTCCCATTTTTGCGTCCGATGCTCTAGCCTCCGGAAATATCCATCATGGGGCGTCAATGCAGAAGCGTCTGCCTGTGACTGGCGTTGAGCCGGGGGCGATGAGGGACACTTCCTCCATCCGGCTTGCGGATGGTTGCCACCCTCATCGTGATATGTACAAAGCAAGAACATGCGCTTGGCGGCGAGTCGAGCCTCGGACCTGTGGATAACGGGGACGAGTCGCCGGGAGTAGCTCGTCATTCCGCTGCGGAACCAATGGCCTGATTCAGATGTTCTCGTTTTAGAACAAAACGCGAACAATAGGAGTCTCGCATGGCATCGCGCAGCAAAGCCCCACATCACGGCTCGGGCGAGCGCAGTCCCGCTCCCGAAGCGGACAATCCGAAGCTCGATCCGGAGGCCGTGGACAATCGAATCAAGGATCCGGAGGATTGGGTCACCGGCCACGAGCCCATGACCGGCGCCCAAGCCTCCTATCTCAAGACCCTGTCCGAGCAGGCCCACGATCCTGAAGCCTTCGATCCGAAGCTCGACAAGGCCGAGGCCTCGAAGCGCATCGACCGGCTGAAATCCGATCAAAGCCGCTGAGGCGGAGCCGGGGCCTGGAAACGGGCGCGTCTAGAGCATCGGACGTGAAAAGTGGACTTGCATCTTTGGGATCGGATCCGATGCTCACTCCTAGAAGAGCGCATCGTTCGTGCGAAAAACCGGGTCCCACTTTTTCGCACGATACGCTAGCCATACATTTCCCGTAATCGCGGCCCAGACCCTGGACCGATGTGAGGATCATGGCCGGCCGACCTGTTCACCCTTTCCGACGCATGCGGCGCGTCCTGAATGCGCCCCTGCTGATCGTGGCCGTCGTTGCGGTTCTGCTCGACGACGTCTTCCGCTCCTTCGTGGTCCCGGCCGTACAGGCGCTGGCGCGGGTCGGCCTGATCCGGCGGATCGAGGCCGCGATCGCGAAGCTGCCGCCTGTCGGCATCCTGATGCTGTTTCTGATTCCTCTCGCCGTCATCGAACCGTTCAAAATCTATGGCCTCTATCTCTTCGGGCAGGGGCATTTCCTCTCGGGCCTCCTGATGTTCGCGCTGGCCAAGGTGGTGGGCCTCGGACTGGCCGAGCGGCTCTTCGCCGTCGGCCGCGACAAGCTGCTCTCGATCCGCTGGTTCGCCTGGTGCTATGCCCGCGTTCTTCTGATCCGTGACTATGTCCATGCCTGGCTTGCCCGTTCGCCCGTCTGGCGGAGGGCTGTCCGCATCATAGGCGTCGTCCGCGGGAAGGCGAATGCCCTGCGCCGTGGCGTGGCGCGCCTTCTGCGCCCGGGAGGCAGGTTCGCGGCGGCGCGGCGCCGGGTGCGCCGTTTTCGGACCGTTTGATCGCGCCGGGCCCTTTTGCAAAAGCGTTACCGTTCATACATAAGGCCTGGAGCATCGTGCTCCGAAGGGATGAAACGAAAAATGATGAAATTTGCTTCTCGCCGAAGCCGCGTCATGGTCGCTCTGGCTGCAGCCCTGGTGCTGGCCGGCAGTGCCGCCGAGGCTCGCGTCGGCGGGGGACGGGGCAGCTTCGGATCGCGCGGCGCGCGCACCTATTCTCCGCCTCCGGCTACCCGGACGGCGCCCGACGCCGCCGCGCCCATTCAGCGCTCGCAAATTCCCAATCAGGGTCAGAATCTCAACCGGCCCGGCACCCCGGCTCCCAACATGGCTCAGCCGCGCCGCTTCGGCTTCGGCACGGGCCTGATGGCCGGCCTCTTCGGCGCGGGCCTGCTCGGAATGCTCATGGGCAACGGCTTCTTCGGCGGCCTCGCCGGTCTCGCCTCCGTCGTGGGACTGCTGCTCCAGGTCGGCTTGATCGTGCTCGTGATCTCGTTCGCCATGAAATGGTTCCGCCGCCGTCAGGAGCCCTCCTATGCGGGTCCGCAGGGCGTCCATCGCACCATGACGGGCGGCAGCGTGCCCCCGGCTGGCGGCCGTTCCATGGGTGGCGGCTTGGGTAGCGGGTTGGGCAACGGCAGCGGCTTGGGCAACGGCCTCGGCGGTCTGGGCGGCGCTCTCGGAGGAGCTCTGGGTGGCATGAACCGTTCATCCCGCGGCCCTGCCGTGCGTGACGAGATCGGCATCGGCGAGCAGGATTACGCGGCCTTCGAGCGCTCGCTCGTCGAGCTGCAGGATGCCTATTCCCGTCAGGACATCGAGAAGCTCTGGACGATGGCGACGCCTGAAATGGCCGGCTACATCCAGGAAGAGCTCAACGACAACAAGGCGCGCGGCGTCGTGAACAAGGTCTCGGACGTGCGTCTGCTTCAGGGCGATCTCTCCGAGGCCTGGCGCGAAGGCTCGACGGATTACGCAACCGTCGCCATGCGCTTCTCGCTGATCGACGTGACGACCGATCAGGCGACCGGCCGCGTGCTCGAAGGCGATCCTTCGAAGCCGCAGGAGGCCAGGGAGCTGTGGACGTTCCGCCGCGATCAGGGTGGTTCCAATCAGGGCGGATCCTGGACGATCTCCGCGATCCAGCAGGCTTAAGCGCTCCGAAAGAGATGAAAATGAAAGCGGCCGGTATCCACCGGCCGCTTTTTGTTTGAGTGGTTACGCGACGGACGATCACTCGGCCGCGTGCCGGCGGCCGGCATGGGAGCCCTCGCGGATCTCTTCGATGATCTTCTTGACGAAGGCGTCGAGATCGCCCGGGTTGCGGCTGGTGATCAGTCCCTGATCGGTCACCACCGTTTCGTCGCGCCACTCGCCGCCCGCGTTCATCACATCCGTCTTGATCGAGTGGTAGGACGTGCATTTCTTGCCTTTGATCAGGCCGGCCTCCACGAGCAGCCACGGCGCGTGGCAGATTGCGGCGACGACCTTGCCGGACGAGTAGAAGGCCCGGATGATCTCGATGGCCTTCGGCTCGACGCGCAGCTTGTCGGGATTGATCTGCCCGCCGGGCAGCACGAGCGCATCGTAGGCGGAAGGGTCGACGGCCTCGATATCCTTGTCGACCTTCACGCTCTTGCCCCAGTCCTTCTCGTCCCAGCCGCGGATCTCGTCGGGCTTCATGCGCGACTTGGGCGCGGCGACCTCGACCTTCGCGCCCGCATCCGCGAGTTTCTGCTGCGGCACCATGAGTTCGGATTGTTCGAAACCGTCGGTCGCCATGATGAGAATCTTGGCCTGTTGAATATCAGGCATGACGTTCTCCTTGATTGTCGGTTCGTTGTGAGGGGATGTCGGTGGAACGGGTAAGAGGAGCGGGGGTTCCAAATGACCTTCCCCGTGGAACCTGATTTGTGCGGGTCTGTTGACCAGATCACGGACAAGTCAACGAGGAAGAGAAGAATGGCCAATCCAGGAATGCCGACGGACGAGCCGCTGCCGGGTGGAAACATTCCGAGCGACATGCCGCCGCCAGGAACGGATCCTGACGATCTGCCGGATACCGGCCCGACGGGGCCGCGCACGCCCTATCCCGTGAACGATCCTGGAATCACGGATCCGAAAGGGCCGGGCTCCGAGCCCGATTATCTGCCCGGCACTCCGACCGATCCGGGGCCCCGGCTATAGAGCAGCGGACGTGAAAAGTGGATTTAGCACTTTTCACGTCCGACGCTCCCTTCTTGGATGCGTGAACGGATCAGATTTCCAGGATGGCGTAGGGCTTCCCGGTGGGCTTCTCGATGTGCTTGGCGACGTTGTAGACAGGCTGTCCGCCCGGGGTGCGCCCCTCGAAGCGGCCGCGATGCGCGTGACCGTGCACGATGGCACTGACCTTGAAGCGGTCGATGGTTTCCGCCAGGCGCGAGGAGCCGAGAAACGGATAGATCTCCAGCGGCTCTCCTTCGATCGTCTCGGGCACCGGCGCATAATGCAGGATCACCATGGACCGCTTGGCACGGACCTGACGCATCGCGTTTTCGAGCCGCAGCGTTTCGTTCATGGTCTCGCTGACGAACTGCTTGATGGCGGGCTCGCCGAAGGAGCCCAGCATGCGCCGCCCGAATCCGCCGGCGAAGCCTTTGACGCCGACGAAGCCGACGCCGTCGATCTCCACCGACTGCCCGTCGAGAAGCTTCATGCCCGCCTCGCGCAGGATGTGGGCCACCTCTTCCGCCGCGCCGCACTCGTAATCGTGATTGCCGAGAACGCCGACGACGGGGATCGAGCAGGCCTTGAGATCCTGCGCGAGGATCTCGGCCTCCTTCGGCTTGCCGAGATCGGTCAGATCGCCCGTCAGGACGAGAACGTCCGCTTCTCTGGAGATTTCGCCGAACAGATCGCGATAGGAGCCGCCATTGTCCTCACGTACGTGAAGGTCGCCCATGGCCGCGACCTTCAGGGTCTTGTCAACATCACTCATTCCGCCATTCACCTTCGCCGCCCACATCGGCGAAGCCCCATTGCTTCACGTCAATCTCGTAATCGATCCGGGAAAACATCCGCCCGCGGCACACCTTCATCTGCGGCGGCGGAAGATCGAGCTGCTTGGACAGCCTGTCGAGCAGTTCGTCCATGACCCAGCGCGGGACCTTGTCGCGCTCGGACGGGTAGATCCAACGGAAGTTGAGCAGGTGCATGAGCAGCACCTCCCAGTGGACTTCCATGTAGGCCAGCAGGCGATGCCAGTCGATCTGATCGTGCGCTTTGAGGATGGTGTGCGCCACGTCCGCGCCATCATAGCGGTGGCGGAGCTGAATGAAGCATTTCGACCAGATGAGCTCGGTCGGGCCGACGATGCGTACCGGTTGGCCGAACACCTCAATCTGTCGCGCATGCTCGAACCAGGGATCGCCGATCGGCATCGTGCCGTTGGATGAGGCGAAGATCACGTCGAAGAAGTATTGGCCCTTGAAGACCTTGCCGAGCCAGCGATCGTCCTCGATCTCGACGGAATAGCCCAAGGACTTGAAGTGCGACAGCACCCGGGTGTAGTCGCCGGCCTTGCAGAAGATATCGAGATCCTTCGTGGGGCGCGTGATGCCGGTATGGGCCGCGAGCGCATAGGTGCCGGCAAGCAGGAAGGGCAGGCCGAGCTGGTTCAACTCCCGCAGGGCCTCGGCGTAGAAGGCCTCGGATTCCGGATGTTTGAGGGTCGGTTCCGCCTTCGCGTCCATGATGGGGACGCTATAGGGAGGGTTGAGGGTGAGCTTGGGGTCGTGAGCTGCCATAGCCTTGTCCAAAGCGGAGCCGATGATGACCCGCGTTCGACAACCGTATGGCGGTAATGAAGTTCCGCAGCCGCGCTCAGGTTAGTGGTCCCCGTGGGAGATACGCACGTCCCTCGGGCTGTTGAGGATTTCCAGCAGGCTCGTGGCGATGTGCCGGGCCTCGTCGTCCTTGAGGCGCAGCAGGAACGGGGGCATCAGGCCCGCCTGAAGGCCGACCACGGCCAGCCCATGCTCATCGGTCCCGATATCGATGGTGGACGAGGTGACCTCCACCAGCTCCTCCGGCATCTCCTCTGCGTCCTCGCCGCTTTCGCCAATGGCGATGAGGAGCTGGCTGACGGCCTTGACCAGCGAGCGGGCGGCATGGGGGTCCATGACCACGGCCGTCGATTGTTCGCCCTTCTGGAACGCGATCTGAATGTTGTCGCCTTCGAGCGTGACGGAGATACCTGCCATTGTCGTCCTCGTTCTTCCCGTCGCGTCGGGCATCGGACCAAAGAACGCGGAGCCCGCCTCCGGGACCCGTCCGATGTCCCTGTCCTCTGCACCGCGCGCCGCCGGGTGCGAAAAAACCGGCCCCTTTCCACGCGATGCGCTAGGAGGTCGTGCGCTTGCGGGAAAAGACAAGATCCTGGTACGACAGATGCGCTCGCGTCCCAAGAGGCGCAAGCGCATCCGCATCGCGGCTCACGAGGTTTTCAGGGGAAAAGCCATCTCCCTGAAAAGCACGTGAGGTCACACGTGAGGTCAGGTGCGGCTTTTGCGACTGCCGGTATCCTCCGCGGCGGCCGTCCTCATTTCAGGCCGCCCGACCGTTCCGGCGCCTGCGGCAGCGGCTCCGGAGAGCATGCTGCCGCCCATGCCCGCATCGGCATATTGCTGGACGCGCAGGTTGTTCTGCACATGGGCGACGCCCGAGACGGATTCGGCGATATCCTCCGCGTGGCGCTTCTCGAAGCGGCTGTTCACGGTGCCGCTCAAGGTAATCTCGCGGTTGGACACCGATACTTCGATCTCGGAGGCGTCGACATGCGGATCGTCCGTGAGGCGGTCGTTGACGTCGTCGAGGATCCGCGCGTCGGAGCGCTGATAGCCTTTCGGGCCGCGGCCACGATGTTGCCCGGCCTGGCGCAGGTCCCGGTCGCGGCGGCGCTCGGCGTCGTCGTCGCCGAACCAGGAGCGGACCTCGTCTCCGGCCCTCTCGAAGAAACCCCGGTCCTCGTTGTAATCGCGCGAGCCGCGCCCGAACGAGGCGGAGCCGTAGCGGTCGAGATCCGGTTCATAGGCGCCGGCGCGTGGATAACCCCGGTCGCGATCCCGGTCCCAGCCGGAGCGGAAGAGCGAAGAGGGATCGTAGTCGCGGTCCTCGCCGACGACGTCGCGCCAGTCGCGGGAGGAGCCGCCCGAGCCGTAGCCCGCGGAATCTCCGTAATCGCGCCTCGACGTCCTCTCGTAGCTGGCGTCGCGGCTGCGGTCGTAACCTGAGCGTTCGTTGCCGAAGCCATGGCGGGCGATGTAGCCGTCGTCGTCGCGGTAGCGGTCATTGGCCATGGGAGCGCTCCTTTCGCTGTCTCTCGCGGTTGTCTTTCGCCATTGTCTCGCGCCTTGCCGGGAGTGAGCCTGCCCGGAGCGCGGCCTTGTTCCAACAACGTGAGGCCGCAAAAGCCGTTCCTCCGGAGGCTTTTTAACAAGCCACGCTCGAACGGGTTCGCGGCTGTCGCATTGTCGGTCCGGCGAACCATCCTGACCCAGAGGCACCCGATGGCGGAGCAAGCCGGTCTGAGCGACGACGCATTGGCGGTCTTTGCCTTCGCGGCCTATCATGAGCTGTCCAGCGGGCAGCCGGTCCGGAGCGTCGTTCGGCGTGACGGGGTCGGGCACAAGGCGAGCGATGCCGCCGTGTCCGAGCTGACGGAGCGGGGGCTCGTCGTCGCCGACGACGGCGAGATCCGCTTCACGGACGGGGGAGAGCGGCTCCTCCGGGCCTTCGTTTCGGACCTGCGCAAGGGCCATACTACCTAACAAGGCTTAACGGTCTTGCCTTGCAATTGCCCCATCCTTCCCCTACTTATTGTCGCATCGACATTTGGCCGGACGACTGGGCTACTTCGCTTTGGCACTGCCGGGCGCACGTTCCTTCTCTCTACCAATATCGACTAACGGGCGATCTGGCCTCGGCCCCCGCCCACGTGCAAGCGACAGTGAAAGGAATTCCCATGGAACAGGGAACCGTGAAGTGGTACAATGAAACCAAGGGTTATGGTTTCATCCAGCCCGACAACGGCGGCAAAGACGTGTTCGTCCATGCGACGGCGCTCGAGCGCGCCGGCATGCGTGGCCTGCGCGAGGGTCAGAAGATCTCCTACGAGCTTCAGACGGACCAGCGTACCGGCCGCACCTCTGCAGTGAACCTGCAGAACGCGTAAGGTTTGATACTCGAGAGCGTGCCCGGCACGCTCTCTTGCTTATCGGCCGTTCCGCCTCAGGAGCGGCTTTTTTGTTATGAGGAAGGCTTTGCATGGCAAAGGAAGAACTGATCACCTTCGAAGGACTTGTGACTGAAATTCTGCCGGATGCGCGCTACCGCGTGCAGTTGGACAATGGCCACGAGGTCATTGCCTACACGGCCGGCAAGATGAAGAAGAACCGCATCAAGACCCTCGCGGGCGATCGTGTCACCGTCGAGATGTCGCCCTACGATCTCGAGAAGGGCCGGCTCATCTTCCGCCACAAGGACTCGGGTGCATCGTCCGGACCGCGTCCGCCGCAGCGCGGCAACCCGCAGTTCCGGCGCCGGTAAGCCGGCTGCACGTGCTCTCGGGCCGCGCAACTCAAGCCCGTCTCGTAGGATGAACGAAAGCCCGGGAGCGGTTCGCCGCTTCACCGGGCTTGTGTCGTTAGCGCATCGCGCGAAAAAGTGGTCCCGGTTTCTCGCTTGAACGATGCGCTCCCTTAGGAGGGAGCATCGTGCGGACCCAGCGGGCCGCGCGAGCGAAAAGTGGTCCCGGTATTCGCTGACGCGGCCCTCCGGATCCGCTCGCAACGATGCGCTCATCTAAGAAGGAAGCATCGGACCCAAAAGTGCAAATCCACTTCCCGCGCCCGATGCTATAGAGGAAATGTCCCGATAGTGATCAGGCCATGGCGTGCATCACCGAGAGGGTCACCCGGTCGGGGCCGATATCCTCGTCCATATCCTCGAAATGCATCAGTTCCGCGAGGCGGTTGCGTGCGCGGTTGACACGGCTCTTGATGGTGCCGACCGCGCAGCCGCAGATTTCCGCGGCCTGCTCGTAGGAAAAGCCGGAGGCGCCGACCAGCAGAAGGGCTTCCCGCTGATCGTGCGGCAGGCGCGCCAGCGCCTTCTGCAGATCTTCGAAATCGAGATGGGGTATCTGGTCGGGCTGCACCGAGAGGGTAGCCGCGTACTTGCCGTCCGCGTCCTCCACCTCGCGCCGCCGCTTGCGGTATTCGGAGTGAAAGAGGTTGCGCAGGATGGTGAAGAGCCATGCCTGCATGTTGGTGCCGGGCTGGAAGCGATCGATATTGGCAATCGCCCGCATCAGGGTCTCCTGTACCAGATCGTCCGCACGGTCCACGTTGTTCGTCAGAGAAATGGCGAAGGCGCGCAGATTCGGCGTCGCCTTGAGCATGGAGTCGCGAAGATCGATATCGATGCTCATGATTGCTGCTTCTCCGGCGCCCGCTCGTCCAGGCGATTGATGATCTCGATGAAGCGATCCGGAACCGGCTGCTCCCCGAGCGCCAGGGTTTCGTAGAACTGCCGCAGACGCTGGCCGAGCTGGGCCTGGACCGACCGGCTGAGGGCCGGCGAGGACGATTTTCTAAGGCCCGGAACAGGCTCTGGATCGTGCTGAGACATTTGCTTTGAGAACTTTTTGTGCATTGGGTCGACCTGATCCGCTCGAGGGCGACCTCCCGCAGGGGTCGCGCTGACGGCGGCACCCGATCGCCATGGAGGTAACGCCAAGCCATCTTGATCGTTCCGCCCAGGCGCAGATTCCTGGGAAGACCTTCACGGTCGCGCCCGATGGCGCGGCCAACGACATCTTCTGGGAACTAAATCCGAATGGCCAAGTTCTCCTGCAACAGCTCAGTTTCGGCTGAGGGTCGCGGGCCCCACCGGGGCATCCTCCCCGGAGGAAGCGCCCCTTCGGTCGGGACCTTTCATGGAGGCACCATCATGGGCGTCAGCACTATCCTGCTCATCATCGTCATTCTTCTGCTCGTCGGCGCTGTGCCGGCCTGGCCCTACAGCCGTGGCTGGGGCTATGGCCCGAGCGGCCTGCTCGGCGTGATCCTTCTGATCCTCATCATCCTGCTGCTGATGGGACGCCTGTAGTCAGGCGGGGATCGCGATCGGCGGTTCAAGGGCCGCCTCCGGCGAGGCCTCCGGGACGAAGCCCGGAGGCCCTTGCTCTTTACACCGTTCCGGCGCGCCGCCGAACGGTGTAAATTGCAAGAGGGGGCCGGAGGACGCGATGCCCATATTCCTCGATCGGCATGACTTGAGGGGCCTGACGGCGGAGGATGTCGCCGACGCCCATCGGAAGGACCTGGAGGTGCAGGGCCATTATGGCGTGCGCTTCCTGACCTACTGGTTCGACGACACGCGCGGCACCGCCTTCTGCCTCATCGAGGCACCCAATATCGGCACCGCGATGCGGGTCCACGACGAGGCCCATGGCCACATCGCTCGGGACGTCATCGAGGTGGACCTGTCCGCCGTCGAGGCCTTCCTGGGCCGCGTCGCCGATCCTCCTCCGGCCGAAGCCGTCGGCCGGGCGACGGTCGATCCGGCCATGCGCACCATCATGTTCACCGACATCGTCGATTCGACCGGAATGACGGCCCGACTGGGGGACATCAGGGCCGTCGAGATGGTCCGGGCCCATGATGCGCTCGTCCGCCGCGCGCTGCATCACGCCGGTGGGCGTGAGGTCAAGCATACGGGCGACGGCATCATGGCGTCCTTCGACGATGCCCTGGCCGGCGTGCAATGCGCCCGCGCCATTCAGCAGGCCTTCGACGCCTTCAACCTCGCGAGCCGCGAGAAGCTGCAGGTGCGGATCGGTCTCGACGCGGGCGAGCCCGTCGCCGATCACAACGATCTGTTCGGAGCCACCGTCCAGATGGCCGCGCGCCTGTGCCAATGCGCCTATCCCGACGGCATCGTCGTGTCCGAGACGGTATCGGGCCTCCTGTCGGACCGGCTGCCTGTGGCCGCGCTCGGGCCGCAGGCTCTGAAGGGGTTTGCTCAGCCGGTGCCCGTCTTCGAGGTCGAGTGGCGTTGACGGAGGCCGAAAGGACGGTTCTAGAGAATCGGATCGATCCCTTCCTGGAAAGAGCGCTTCGTTTGCTGCGAAAAACCGGGGCCACTTTTTCGCGCGATGCGCTAGCGCCCCTTGCGCCCCTTGTATTTCGGCTTCTGGCCCGCGAAGCCCTGAGTCGAGCGGGCTGTCGGGCGCTCGCGGAAGTTCAGCGGGATCTCGCGATCGGTGCCCGGGCCCATCTCGTCGAGGCCGGGCTTGCGGATGCGGGTGCCCTCGTCCAACCGGCCCTTGCCGGTCGGGCCGTAGGAGCCTGAATCCTCGTCGCCTTCGCTCGCCCCCTCCGCCGACGGCGGGAGGCCCTTCGGCGGCAGGTTGGCGCTGCGGCCGTATTTGCGCGAGCCCCCATATTTGCCGGCGTCCTTCTCCACGTCGGATTGGCGCGCCATCGGATCGTCGCTGATCGCAAGCTCCGTGGCCTGGAGACGCTTGAGCTCGTCGCGCAACCGCGCGGCCTCCTCGAATTCCAGGTTCGCGGCGGCTTCGCGCATGCGCTTTTCCATATCGGCGATGACGGCCTTGAGGTTGTGGCCGACCGTCTTGTCGGCGAGGCCCGTATCGACCGAGACGTGGTCGCGCTCGTAGACGCTCTCCAGAATGTCCGCGATGTTCTTCTTCACCGATTGCGGCGTGATGCCGTGCTCGGCGTTGTAGGCGAGCTGCTTCTCGCGGCGGCGGTTGGTCTCCGCGATCGCGCGCTCCATCGAGCCCGTGATGTGGTCCGCATAGAGGATCGCCTTGCCTTCCACGTTACGGGCCGCGCGGCCGATGGTCTGCACCAGCGAGGTCTCGGAGCGCAGGAAGCCTTCCTTGTCCGCATCGAGAATGGCCACCAGAGCGCATTCGGGAATGTCGAGGCCCTCGCGCAGCAGGTTGATGCCGATGAGCACGTCGAAGGCTCCGAGCCGCAGGTCGCGGATGATCTCGATGCGCTCCAGCGTGTCGATGTCCGAGTGCATGTAGCGCACGCGCACCCCGTTCTCGTGGAGATATTCCGTGAGGTCTTCCGCCATGCGCTTGGTGAGCGTCGTCACGAGCGTGCGATAGCCCTTCGCGGACAGCTCCTTCACCTCGTGCAGAAGATCGTCGACCTGGCTGCGCGCGGGGCGGATCTCCACCACGGGATCGACGAGACCCGTCGGACGGATGACCTGCTCCACGAAGATGCCGCCGGTCTGCTCCATCTCCCATTTGCCGGGCGTCGCCGACACATGGACCGATTGCGGCCGCATGGCGTCCCATTCCTCGAAACGCAAGGGGCGGTTGTCGAGGCAGGAAGGCAGGCGGAAGCCGTATTCGGCGAGCGTCGCCTTGCGGCGGAAGTCGCCGCGATACATGCCGCCGATCTGCGGCACGGTCACGTGGCTTTCGTCCGTGAACACGAGGGCGTTGTCGGGAAGATATTCGAACAGGGTCGGCGGCGGCTCGCCGGGTTTGCGGCCGGTGAGATAGCGCGAATAGTTCTCGATGCCGTTGCACACGCCGGTGGCCTCGATCATCTCGAGGTCGAACTGCGTGCGCTGCTCGAGACGCTGCGCTTCGAGCAGACGGCCCATGCGGGCGAGCTCCTGCAGACGGTGCTGCAGCTCGTCCTGGATGCCCTTCACGGCCTGCTGCAGGGTCGGGCGCGGCGTCACGTAGTGCGAATTCGCGTAGACCTTCACGAAGGAGAGGTCGTTGGTCTTCTTGCCGGTGAGCGGATCGAACTCGACGATGCTTTCGATCTCGTCGCCGAACAGGCCGATGCGCCAGGCGCGGTCCTCCAAGTGGGCCGGGAAGAGCTCGATGACGTCGCCGCGCACCCGGAAGGTGCCGCGCGCGAAGTCGCTCTGGATGCGCTTGTACTGCAGGGCCACGAGATCCGCGATGAGCTGGCGCTGCTCGATGCGCTCGCCCACCTTCACGGAGAACGTCATGGCCGTATAGGTCTCGACCGAGCCGATACCGTAGATGCACGAGACCGATGCGACGATGATCACGTCGTCGCGTTCGATCAGCGCGCGGGTCGCCGAGTGGCGCATGCGGTCGATCTGCTCGTTGATGGAGGATTCCTTCTCGATGAAGGTGTCCGAGCGCGGCACATAGGCTTCGGGCTGGTAATAGTCGTAGTACGAGACGAAGTATTCCACTGCGTTGTCGGGAAAGAACGACTTGAACTCGCCGTAGAGCTGCGCCGCCAGCGTCTTGTTGGGCGCGAGGATGAGGGCGGGGCGCTGCGTCTCCTCGATCACCTTGGCCATGGTGAAGGTCTTGCCCGAGCCGGTGACGCCGAGCAGCACCTGATCGCGCTCGCTGCGGCGCACGCCGTCGACGAGCTCGCGGATGGCCTGCGGCTGGTCGCCGGAGGGCGTGAAATCGGACTTGATCTTGAACGGAATGCCGCCTTCGGACTTCTCGGGGCGCGACGGGCGGTGCGGCACCCAGGGCTTGCCGTCCTTGAAGCGGGGGTCGCCTTCCGTCAGGAGCCTGGTCAGCGCATCGACCGTGGCCGACACGCCGGATTCCGGCGCGAGATCGCCGAGCTCGCTTGCGACATCGGGTCCGTCGTCGGGCCCCTTGAGCCCGAGCTTCTTGGCGAGTGCCGGATCGACATCCGAGACATCGCCGTGGATGAAGGTTTCCTGCGCGCGCTCGGCAAAGCCTTTAGCCGCCTCCCGCTCCCGGTTCACCGCGGGATTGAGAAGATCGGCCAGATAGGGATCCAGCGGCTTCAGCTCGGGTTTGGATGCCTTCCCGGTGGAAAGCTTGGGCTTCTTGGGTGATTTGGCCATAGAACGAATATGGTACAAAACAGCCAGGATGGAAAGGTGCCCGCCCGCGCGGCGATCAGGCGGTGTGCTTCTCCGCTTTCGGGCCGGCGCCGCGCACGGCTCTCGCCAGGGGCACGGCCACGTAGTGGAGGAGGGGGATGAGGACGGCTCCGAGGGCAAGGCCGAACAGGCCGGATGCGGCGGCCGTGACGAGCCATTCCACGAAGCCGCCGATGACCGGCGCGGCATGGGCCGCCCCGGCGGCGATGCCGTGGATGGCATGGCTCAGCCAGGCGAAGCCGTAGCCTTCGAGGCCATGGAGGATGATGCCGCCGCCCACCCAGACCATCGCGGCGGTTCCCACGATGCCCAGCACCCGCAGCAAGGACGGCATGGCGCGAACGAGGCCCTGCCCGAACCCCCGCGTAAGCGGGGCCAGGGCCCTGTCGGCCCCGGTCGGTTCTCCTTGCGCGCCACGCCCGATGAGACGGGAGATCGGACGATCGTTCCTCGCCAGGGCGAGGCCTACGTCGTCCGCTTTCACGATCAGGGCGACGCCGCCATAGACCAAAGCGGTGATGCCGGTGCCGACCACGGCAAGCACCAGCCCTTGCGTCCAGGACGAGGCTTCGGACACGGTCCCCAGGGTGATCGCCATGATCTCTGCCGAGAGGATGAAGTCGGTCTTGATGGCGCTGCTGACCTTCTCGTCCTCGACGCTCTTCGCGCCTTGAACCGCCTCGCCGACGGCGGCCTCATGCCGGTGGGCGCCATGCGGGAACAGCGCTTCGAACGCCTTCTCCGAGCCCTCGTAGCAAAGATAGGCGCCGCCCATCATGAGCAGCGGCGTTATCGCCCAGGGGGCCGCGAAGCTGAGGAGCAATGCGGCCGGCAGCAGATAGATGAGCTTGTTCTTGAGCGAGCCCAGAGCGATCTTGCCGACGATCGGAAGCTCGCGCGAGGCCGCGAAGCCCACGACATAGCGCGGCGTGACGGCGGCATCGTCGATCACGACGCCCGCGGCCTTCGCTCCCGCCTTGGCCGCCTGCGCCCCTACGTCGTCGAGCGACGCGGCGGCGACTTTGGCCAGGCTTGCGATATCGTCCAGCAGGGCGATCAGGCCAATGCTCATGCGGGCTCCCGTCGAATGCAATCACGAAGGATCTGAGGTTCAAGTGGCGTTCAGGGCTCTTGCCCATACCCACAACGCCCGAGCTCAGAATTGGTGCACGATGCGCTCCTCAAGGAGGAAGCATCGAATTCAATCCCAAAAGTGGCCTCCACGTCCCGCGTCCGATGATCGAGGCTCGCGCTTCAGCGTTTCGTGGCTTTCAGCGAGAAGGAAAGCGGGATCGGCACGGCGCCGTCGGGCAGGCGGAACATGCTCCGTCCCGCCGGCACCATCATGGGAAAGAGCCGATAGGGCAGGAGCTCGTGCTCGTGCAGACACTCCAGGTGCAGACCCGCGTCGAGAAGACCGCCGATGACGTCCGAGAGCGGGTGAATCCAGTTGTAATCGACGACCTTTTCCGAATGCGCATCGCCCGTATAGGACTGCGATTCCGTAAAGACGTCGGGCCTGTCCTCGGGTGTCCGCCAGCCATAGACCGGCTCGATACGCCCTTCGCGCTGGTCCAGAACCTGCGCGGAAGGATGGGAATCGAGGAAGTAGAGCGTGCCGCCCGGTCGAAGCATGTCGGCGACGACCTTCGCCCAGCGCTTCACGTTAGGCAGCCAGCAGATCGTGCCCCAGCTCGAGAAGACCAGATCGAAATGGCCGTCGATCGCGTTCCGGGCATCGTAGAGGTCGGCCTCGACGAAGGCGGCGGGCACGTTCGCCGTCGCGGCGAGGTCGCGCGAGCCGGTAATGGCGACGGGCGAGAAATCGAGGCCGGTCACGATGGCGCCGCGGCGGGCAAGCGAGAGCGTGTCCAGGCCGAAGTGGCATTGCAGATGCAAAAGACGCTTGCCCTTCACGTCCCCGATTTCCGAAGCCGCAATAGGATCGAGCGTGTCCTTCCCGGCAACGAAGCCTTCGACGTCGTAGAAGCCCGTCGCGTCCTCGATATGCAGGGCCGCCCGTCTGTTCCAGTTCGAAAGGTTGGCTTGGGACCAGGGGGCCGTCATGAGCCTTCTCGCGATTGCCGCGTTTCGCCTCCCCGGTGATTAGGGCAATCTCGGCCGGCTGTAAATCGATGCACGACGAAGAGCCATCGCCGGCATGCGAGGGAGAGGTGCGGGAGAAGTCCGGGGAGCAGAGGTCCGGGGATAAAAAGGTCAAGCTGAGAAGACCGTCGGGCCTTTCAGATAGGCCTCGACGCGATCGGGCGAGGCCTGCGTGTCGGCCTTGTCGCCGGGCCGGGGCACGGGAGCAAGTGGGCCGAAAACCTTGAAATCCGGCGCAGCCTGAGGGTTGTGACCGGTCGTTCCGTGGGTGTCCTGCAGAGCCTCGTTCCGCAGGTCCACGTCGGAGATTTCTTCCGGATTGCGCGGAGACATGGCGTCCTCCTTCGGCAAGCCACGGGAGAGTTCACCCATTCCATGTCGCAAATAGGGCATCGTCGCAGTGCAGCAAATGCTCCGATCCCGGCCGGCATGGCTTGAGGCGATGTCGCGTCGCAGCCGCCATGCGGACACCCTGCCGGATCGCGGCGCTCTCGTCATTCACATGAGATAGGTTATCGCCCGTGTCCGCATATTACGTACAGCTGCGGCCCATGAGGCTGAGGCCTTCGTCCAGGAGGTCGGCCAGGTTCGGAATGCCGATGAGCCAATCGGCCGTCGAGAGCGAGCTTGCCTCCTCGCGCTCGCGGGCGAGGCGCACCGCGTCTGCCCACTCCTCCGGCTCCATGTCGCCGCGGCCGATATAGACAAGGGCGATCAGATCCGCACGCTCATCGTCGTTGAGCCCGCTGATCACGTCGCGAAGCTCGGTTTCCGTAGCGTCGTCCGGCGAGGAGGTGAGGGCGTCGACGGACCCGTCGTCAATGGGGTTCGACCCGGAGGCGGGATCGGTCTGCCCCTCCTTTACGTCAATGGCCCTGGCCCGGAGAATGAGTTCGCAGACCTTGTCGAGCGCGATATCCATCGAAATCCTCTTGAAGCAGTCTTGACTGAATTCGGTGACAGGAAAACCCATGAGACGGCTTTCGGTTCGGGTGCCGTCAAGCTTTCCGTTGCCGGGCGTTCGCGCGACAACCGCCGTTCGGGCCGCTTGACACCATCCGCGAGAGGAATAGGGCAGAGGACGCAGTCCTCCCGTTTCTCTCCATCTCTCCCGTTCGTGCCCTCCATGAATCCTCCGCTGAATCCTCAGATCGCGCCCATCTTCATGCTGATCGCCTCGAACGTCTTCATGACGTTCGCCTGGTATGGTCACCTGAAGTTCAAAGCATCGCCGCTCTGGATCGCGGTCTTCGCCTCCTGGGGCATCGCCTTCGTCGAATACTGGTTCGCGGTCCCGGCCAATCGCATCGGCTCGGCGGTCTATTCGGCAGCCGAGCTGAAGACGATGCAGGAGGTCATTACACTGATCGTCTTCGCAGGCTTTTCCGTGCTCTACCTGAAGGAGCCCCTGGGTTGGAACCACCTCATCGGCTTCGTGCTGATCGCCTCGGGCGCGGCCTTCATCTTCCAGGGGCGCTGATGGCGAGGACGCGGATGGACGGAGCTCGACGGTCATGACGATCCTCGTCTATGCGGCCGCCGCCCTGGCCGAGATCGCGGGATGTTTCGCCTTCTGGGTGTGGCTGCGCCTTCACGGTTCGCCGTTTTGGCTGCTGCCGGGCGTCGGCTCGTTGGCGCTTTTTGCTTATCTGCTCACCTTCGCCCCGAGCGATGCCGCCGGGCGGGCCTATGCGGCCTATGGCGGCGTCTACATCATCGCGTCGATCCTGTGGCTCTGGATCGTCGAGGGCACGCGGCCCGACCGGTGGGACATGGCGGGCGGCGCGATCTGTCTGGCGGGCGCGGCCCTCATCCTGTTCGGGCCACGGGCCTAGAATATCGGCCCCAAACGCGGATCCACGTTTGGGGCCGATATTCTAGCGGCGGCGCTACGCCGCGGGCTTCATGCGCAGGATCCGCCCCTTCGGCGAATCCGTCAGGAGATAGATCAGGCCGTCGGGACCCTGGCGCACGTCGCGGATCCGCTCGCCGAGGCTCTGCAGCATGCGCTCCTCGCCAGTCACCCGGTCGCCGTCGATTTCCAGGCGCGAGACGAGCTTGCCCGCGAGGGCGCCGACCAGAATGCTGCCACGCCAGGCCGGAAACTTGTCGCCGGTGTAGAAGGTCATGCCGGATGGGGCGATGGACGGGTCCCAGTAAAAGACCGGCTGCTCCATTCCGGGCTTCCTGGTGCCTTCGCCGATCGTCTGGCCGGAATAATGCACGCCGTAGGAGATGACGGGCCAGCCGTAGTTCCTGCCCTTGCGGGGAATGTTGATCTCGTCGCCCCCGCGTGCGCCGTGCTCGGCGGTCCAGAGTTCGCCCGTCGCCGGGTGAAGGGCGGCCGCCTGGACGTTGCGGTGGCCATAGGACCAGATCTCCGGGCGCGCACCCTCGCGGTTGAGGAAGGGGTTGTCGGACGCCGCGCCGCCGGTGGACTTGATGCGGACGATCTTGCCGAGGTGATTGCCGAGGTTCTGGGCCTGGTCGCGCAGGTCGTTCCGTTCGCCCAGGGTCACGAAGAGATTGCCGTCCCGGTCGAAGACCAGGCGCGAGCCGAAATGCTGGGTGCCCTTGTAGGACGGCTCCTGTCGGAAAACGACCTGGACATCCTCCAGGGCCGTCTCATCGTTGCTCAGGCGCCCCCGCGCCACGCTCGTGCCGTTCTGGCCGTCGCCTCGATCCTCGGAAAAACTCAGATAGATCACCCTGTTCTGGGAGAAGTTCGGAGCGAGCACCACATCCAGAAGGCCGCCCTGGCCGCCGGCCGAGACGGCTGGGAGGCCCTCGATCGGCTCGGAGAGTGTCCCGTCGGTATTGACGATGCGCAGCCGTCCGGGCCTCTCGGTGACCAGCATGCGTTCATCGGGCAGGAAGGCGAGGCTCCAGGGATTCTGAAGGTTCCGGGCAAGCGTTTCGACGATCACCTCGACCTTGTCCGTCCGGAGCCGCTGCGTGTCCTGGGCCAGAGCGGCCGGAGCCGCGGCGAGAAACAATGCGCAAGCAAGGGCGAGGCGAAGTTTAGGCATAAAGGCTCTCCGTCAATCCAGGGCGGAAGAGCTAACCTTCTGGCACGGGGCGTCAACCTCACTCCCGTTCACTCGCGTGTTACCTTGGGGAATACGCGTTATCTGGAGGAATAGAGGTGGACAGCGCCCTTGGTCTGGCCGGACAGGGTTTGCGTGGTCGCCAGAACCGAAACGGTCGCAAGTCCCATCAGCATGATCAACGCCAGCGAGCAGCGGGTTTGCTGACGCAGATCCATCCGGTGAGCCCGGGAGGCGACGTGATTTCTTGGTCGGATCGTCTTCATTGGCATTTCCCCATGAAGGACATTGTGGGTTGTAGAAAAAACCCTTTCCTTACAGGAAGGTTCCGCCGTGTTTTGGAGTCTTGCTTTGAGACAACTTGCCAAGTGTCGAAATTAACTATTCGTTAACCAATATTAACGTGCCGTAATGTGGTAGAACCAGACATGTGGCGAGTAAAAACGGCCGGGCTCTCGCCCGGCCGTCTCATGAAAATCACACGGATAAAAGGCTATTCCGCGTTGATGCGGGCTGCCTTGATGATCTCGGCCCAAGTCTGGATCTCCTTGTCCAGATAGGGTTTGAAGGTCTCCGGGTCGCGCACGTTCAAAGTAAAGCCGAGCTTCGTGATGCGCTCCTTCACGTCGGGCTTGTTGAGGATCGCGATGATCGTTCCCGAGAGCTTGTCGAGAATCGGCTTGGGCGTGTTCACGGGCGCGAAGAAGGCGGCCCAGGATTCCGCGTCAGCGTCGGTGATGCCCTGTTCGCGAAGGGTCGGCACGTCGGGCGCGAGAGGATTGCGCTTCGGGCTCGCAAGGCCAATGGCGCGCATCTGGCCGGCTTCGAACTGCGCCAGTACGCTCGGGAGGGTCGAGTTCGAAACGTCGATGCGCCCGGCCATGAGCTCCGTCACGAGGGGGGCAGCGCCGCGGAAGGGGACGTGCGTCATTTTGATGCCCGTGCGGGTCATGAAGAGCTCGGTCGCCAGATGCGAGCCGGAGCCCACGCCCGTGGAGCCGTAATTGAGTTTGCCCGGATCCTTCTTGGCAAGCGCGACCAGCTCGGGAATCGACTTCACCGGCAGGTCGTTCTTCACCACGAAGACGTGCTCGAAGGCGCCTGCCCCCGCGAGGGGAGCGAAGTCCTTCACTGCATCGTAGCCGGGGTCCTTCAGCAGGAACATGTTGTTCCCGTGAGTCTGGTTGTTGCCGAACACGATCGTGTAGCCGTCCGGCTCGGCCCGGGCGACCGCGCGGGTGCCGATGGCGCCGGAGGCGCCCGCCACGTTCTCGACGATCGTGTTCTGCCCGAGGTCCTTGCCCATTTCCTCAGCGACGATGCGGGCGATCACGTCCGTCGGGCCGCCCGCCGGATAGGGCACGATCATCCTGATCACGCGGCTGGGATAAGTGTCCGCGAGGGCGGCCTGGGAGAGCAGGGCGGCTCCTGCGAAAAGGCCGAAGGCCATGCGGCGGGTAAGGGAAGGCATCATGAAAGAGCGGCTCCTGAAAATCCCCGGTTCGGGGCTGTTTTGCTTGCTTGGACAGCTTGGGCGGATTAGGGTCCGCCCCCGTCACGTTCCCTTCCTTAACGCCCCGACCGGAGGTTTCCCATGGGCTTTTTGTCTGACGCCCTCTCGCGCATCAAGCCGTCTGCCACGATCGTCATCACGCAGAAAGCGCGAGACCTCAAAGCCCAGGGGCGGGACGTCATCAGCCTTTCGGTCGGCGAGCCGGATTTCGATACGCCCGACAACATCAAGGAAGCGGCCATCGCGGCCATCCGCCGCGGCGAGACCAAGTACACCCCCGTGCCCGGCATCGTCCCGCTGCGCGAGGCCATCGCCCGCAAGTTCAAGCGCGAGAACGGCCTCGACTACAAGCCCTCGCAGACCATCGTGTCCACCGGCGGCAAGCACGTGATCTACAACGCGCTGCTCGCCACCCTGAACCCGGGCGACGAGGTCATCGTCCCGGCGCCATACTGGGTTTCGTACCCCGAGATGGTGGTGCTCTGCGGCGGCAAGCCCGTCTTCGTGGATTGCACGATGGAGCACAACTTCAAGCTCCAGCCGGAGCCGCTCGAGCGCGCCATCACGCCGAAGACCAAGTGGATCATCCTCAATTCGCCGTCGAACCCGACCGGCGCGGCCTATTCCCGCAACGAGATGAAGGCAATCACCGACGTGCTGATGCGCCATCCGCATGTGTGGGTGCTCACCGACGACATGTACGAGCACCTCACCTACGGCGATTTCGAGTTCGTGACGCCGGCTCAGGTCGAGCCCGGCCTCTATGACCGCACGCTCACCATGAACGGAGTGTCCAAGGCCTATGCCATGACCGGCTGGCGTATCGGCTACGCCGCGGGCCCCGAGCATCTCATCAAGGCCATGGACTTCGTGCAGGGCCAGCAGACCTCCGGCACGAGCGCCATCTCGCAATGGGCCGCCGTCGAGGCGCTCGATGGGCCGCAGGACCACCTGAAGGTCTTCAAGAAGGCCTTCGAGGAGCGCCGCGATCTCGTGGTCTCCATGTTGAACCAGTCGAAGTACCTGAAGTGCCCGATGCCGGAAGGGGCGTTCTACGTCTATCCGTCCTGCGCCGAGGCCATCGGCAAGACCGCGCCGTCGGGCAAGCTGATCGAGACCGACGAGGACTTCGTCTCCGAGCTGCTCGAGGCCGAGGGCGTGGCGGCCGTCCACGGCTCGTCCTTCGGCTTGGGTCCCAACTTCCGCATCTCCTACGCCACGTCCAACGCGGCGCTGGAAGATGCCTGCAACCGTATCCAGCGGTTCTGCGGCTCGCTTCGCTGATGGATCTGCCTCGGACATTCCATCCGGACCCCGAGGCCGAACCCTACCGGGCCGACCCGGCCTCCCCCTATCGCGTGAAGTTCGACGCCCGCGTCGACTTCACCAATGGAGGCTATGTCGAGGCACGGGACTTTCTCCTCGATATCGAGGGGAACGACATCGCGCCCGAGCGCTTGGCCGAGATGATCGTCTCGGCCATGAATCTTCTCCGGGCGGGGCCCGTGACGATCTTCGCCATGAGGGCGGTCCGCCGCGGCGAACACCAGGATTCCGGGCCGGCGTCTCAGTCCTGAGCGAAATTCGCCCGCACGGAACATCCCGTTTCCAGAGCCCATAACGGCGCGATCGCCATAAGAGTGCGGTCCGGATCCTTTTCGCTAGCGCATCGTGCGAAAAAGTGGCCCCGGTTTTTCGCCGGAACGATGCGCTGTTCTATAGTGGGAGCATCGTGCGAAAAAGTGGCCCCGGTTTTTCGCCGGAACGATGCGCTCTCTCCAAGAAGGGAGCATTGGATCCGATCCCAAAAGTGGATTCTACTTTTGGGTCCGATGCTCTAGGCCGGGTCGGGCGCATGCTGGCTCCTCTCCAGTCCAGGGAGGGGTGCGCCATGGGTGCCGATGACCCCAGAGACGATGTCCATGCCATCGAGGCCGTCATCGCCCGTCAGTTCGCGAGCTTGAGCTGGACCTCCGGAGCACGGGCCGATTGGGCGGGATTCGCGGCCGATTTCCTGCCCGGGGCCGCGCTCTATCCGGCAGTGCGCCCCGCCCGGCCGCAGACGATCGAAACGTTCATCGAACGGATGAAGGGCCTTGCGGGCACAAAGCTGCATGCCTTCGAGGAGGCCGTGCTGGGAGCCGAGATCCGGGTCTTCGGGAACGTGGCGGTCGCGGTGGCGGCCTGCGAGATGACCGAGAACGGCGCGGAGATCCATCGCGGTGTCGAAATGATGCTCCTCGTCAAAGATGCCGGGGAGTGGCGGATCGTATCCCAGGCCTGGGACAAGGAAAGCCTGGCGGATCCCATTCCCCAACGATGGCTGCAGCGTCGGACGGCCGGGAGTGGGCCGGATTCGCCACCCTCTGCCGGGGACCGCATCGCGCCGGAACGAGGCTTCCGCTGACCTGTTAATCGCTAGCGCATCGTTCTTGCGAGAAAGTAGACGGGTTTTTGCAAGAACGATGCGCTCTCTCCAAAAAGGGAGCATCGGATTCAATCTCAAAAGTGCAAATCCACTTTTCACGTCCGATGCTCTAGGCTTCACCAAGCTCAGGAGTTCATCATGCTTCGCGCGGCTTTCGTCCTCACGCTCCTTGCCATCGCATCGTCCGCCGGCCTTTCCCACGCGCAGGCGCAATCCCAGACCCGGGCAGGAGTCCTGACCTGCAATGTCTCGGGCAATGTGGGACTCATCCTCACAACCCAGAAATCCACCGCCTGCGTCTTCGATTCCCAGCGCGGTCCCAACGAGCATTATCTCGGCGTGATCCGCCGCTTCGGCCTGGATCTCGGTGCAACGAGCGGCGGGATTTTGACCTGGGCCGTCTTCTCCAGCGGCGACGTGTCGCCCGGATCGCTCGCCGGGACCTATGCGGGGCCTTCGGCCGAGGCAACGGTCGGCGCTGGTCTCGGGGCCAATGTTCTCGTCGGCGGGTCGGGCGCTTCCATTGTCCTGCAGCCGCTCTCGGTCAGCGGCCAGACAGGCCTGAACTTTGCCCTCGGCGTGAGCGATTTCGAGCTGCGTGAGGTGCGCTAGCGCATCGTGCGAAAAGTGGACCCGATCTTTCGCTTTCAACGATGCGCTCATCTCAGAGGAGAGCATCGGATCGATCCAAAAGGGCAAATCCACGTCCCGCGTCCGATGCTCCAGGTCGTCGCTTTCGAGCGAAGCTGGGAGGGCCGGGCGCAAGCTCGGCCGTTCTTCCCGCCTCAAAAAGTCTCTCAAAAAGTCACTTGCCAACTCCTCCCGAGAGGCAGAGCATCCCGTTAACGCGACGGCCAAGAGCGCGCTGACGGGGGCAGGGAGGAGACTACCATGGCACCCAACGGCAGAGGACCCATGGGCCCGCGATGCATCGCCATCGTCGGCCCATTCCAGAGCGGCAAGACCACGCTCCTCGAGGCGATCCTGGAGCGCACCGGCGCAATCTCGCGCGCAGGCCGTGTGACCAATGGCGACAGCGTGGGCGATGCGAGCGCGGAGGCGCGGGCTCACGGCATGAGCATCGAGCCCAATGTGGCCACCGTCGAGTTCCTCGGCGAGACGATGACCTTCATCGATTGCCCCGGCTCTACGGAATTCCTGCACGAAATGCGCAACGTCACCCCCGTCTGCGATGCGGCGGTCGTCGTGTGCGAGTCGGACGAACGCAAGATTCCCGCGCTCGAAATCATCTTGCGGGAGCTTGAGGAGGCGGACATTCCGCGCTTCCTCTTCATCAACAAGATCGACGTGGCGACGCAGCGCGTGCGCGAGACGTTGAGCCTCCTGCAGCAGGCCTCGCGAACGCCGCTGCTTCTGCGCCAGATTCCGCTCTGGAAGGATGGCATTGCCGTCGGGTTCATCGATCTCGCCCTGGAGCGCGCCTTCATCTATCGCGAGCATGCGCCCAGCGAAATCGTCGAGATGCCGGACGGCGAAAACCTGCGCGAGCGCGAAGCGCGCTTCGCCATGCTTGAACGGCTCGCCGATTACGACGACGATCTGATGGAGGATCTGATCTCCGAAATCGAGCCGCCGCGCGACCGCATCTTCGACGACCTTTCCAAGGAACTGCGCGAGCGGCATGTGGTGCCCGTGCTCATTGGATCCGCCGAGCGTGGAAACGGCGTCACACGGCTTCTCAAGGCCCTGCGCCACGAAGTCCCGGCCTTGGGCGAAACCCGCGCCCGTCTCGGGATCCCGGAAGAGGGCGCGCCGCTCGCTCATGTGATGAAAACATTGCATATGGGGCAGGGGGGCAAGCTCTCCGTGGCCCGCGTGATGCGCGGGACGTTCCACGAAGGCGACATGGTGGTGGGCTCGCGCGGAGCGGAAAGCCGCGTCGGCAGCCTGCTGGCGATGGTCGGCGGGGCCACGGCGCGCCGCAGCGAGGCGATCGCCGGCGATGCGGTCGGCTTCGGGCGTCTGGAGGGCATCGCCACGGGCGACAGCTTCGCATCGGGCAAGACCCGCCCCGACACCATCGTCTCGTCGGCGCCGCCCGAGCCCGTGTATGCGGTGGCTCTCAAGGTGCGCGACCGGAAGGACGATGTGCGCCTGTCGAGCGCGCTTGCCAAGATCACGGAGGAAGATCCGTCGCTGGTGGTCGAGAGCCGTCCCGATATGGGGGAGATCCGGCTGCTCGGGCAGGGCGAGATGCATCTGCGTGTCGCAGTGGAGAAGCTCGCTTCGCGCTTCCAGGTCGGGGTCGACATCAGCAAGCCGCGCGTCGCCTATTGCGAGACGATCCGCTTGCCCGCATCGGCCCGCGGGCGCCATCGGAAGCAGACCGGAGGCCATGGCCAGTACGGTGACGTGATGATCGAGATCACGCCGCTGCCGCGCGGCGGCGGCTTCGCCTTCGAGGACAGGATCACAGGCGGTGTCGTGCCGCGCCAGTACATTCCCTCCGTGGAAACCGGGGTTCGCGATGCCCTCAAGAGCGGCCCTCTGGGATTCCCGGTGGTCGACCTTGCGGTGAGTCTCACGGACGGCTCCTATCACACGGTGGATTCCTCGGACGCGGCTTTCCAGGCGGCGGCTCGGATTGCCCTGGCGGAGGCCCTTCCGAAGGGCAAGCCGGTATTGCTGGAGCCCATCCTGTCCGTCGAGATCACCATTCCGACCGAAGCCCTGTCCAAGGCCACGAGTCTCGTGACCGCCCGCCGCGGGCAGATCCTCGGCTATGACGGGCGATCGGGGTGGGCCGGCTGGGAGGTGCTGAACGCCACCATTCCGGAATCGGAAATCGGAGACCTGATCGTCGAACTGCGCTCCGCCACGGCCGGCGTCGGCACCTTCTCGACCCACTTCGACCACATGGCCGAGCTCAGCGGCAAGACGGCCGATATCGTGCTGCAAAAGGTTCACTGAGGCCGCATCGATGGGCGCCGCCGCCCGCGCGGCGCCCATCGACAAACCACTTCTTCCGCACCAATCTAAGCTTTACCGGAGACGTCATCTCCTCGGAAGCGAACTCGCCCGGAGCGGGAGGAAAAAGAATGAACGCCAAGACTCAACCGGCCGCATCTCCGGATTCGGCGGGGCATCCTTCGGACAGGCCCTGGCTCGGATCCTATCCGTCGAACGTGCCTCAGGCCATCGACGATGCGAGCATCGGCACCCTCAACGACATGCTCCTCCAGGCGATCGCGGGCTATCCGAACCGGCCTGCCGCCGAGAGCTTCGGGACGCGCATGACCTATGCGGAGCTCGGTCGAAGCGTCGATGCCGTGGCATCCTGGCTGCAACGGCAGGGTTTGAGAAAGGGAGACCGCGTCGCCATCATGCTGCCGAACGTGATGGCTTATCCGGCGATCCTCTATGGCGTGCTATCGGCGGGCGGCACGGTGGTGAACGTCAACCCGCTCTATACGCCGCGCGAGCTGACCCATCAGCTGCAGGATTCCGGAGCGCGCTTCCTCTTCGTTCTCGAGAATTTCGGCACGACGGTGGAGGAGGCTCTGCCCGCTCTCAAGCTCGATCGCGCGGTCGTCGTGAAGCCGGGCGATCTTCTGGGGGCCAAGGGCACCATCGTCAATCTTGTGTCCCGTTACGTGAAGAAGGCGGTGAAGCCTTTTCGTCTGCCGGGATCAGTGCCGTTCACGACCGTGCTGAGCGAGGGAGCGCGCAGGAAGCCCGACCCCGTCGCCGTCACACGCGACGATATCGCCTTCCTGCAATATACGGGAGGAACGACCGGCATCTCGAAAGGGGCTGTCCTGCTCCACCGCAACGTGGTCGCGAACGTGCTGCAATGCGAGGCGTGGATGCGTCCGTTCTTCGGCGAACGTGATGATCACGTGATGGTCACCGCGCTGCCGCTCTACCACATTTTCGGCCTCACGGTGTGTTCGCTTCTGATGACGAGGATCGGCGGCTGCCAGCTCCTCATCGCCAATCCGCGCGATATCGCCGGTTTCGTGAAAACGCTCCAGAAGAGCAAGATCACGCTCATGTCCGGCGTGAACACGCTCTACAACGCGCTTGCGCATGCGCCGGGGATCGAAAAGGTCGATTTCTCGCAGCTCGTGTTCGCGGTTGCGGGCGGAATGGCTACGCAGGAGACGGTCGCGAAGAAGTGGAAGGCGGTCTCCGGTCAACCTATCGTCGAAGGATACGGGCTGTCGGAGACCTCGCCCGTCGTTTGCGCCAATCGCCTCGATATTGAGGAATTCACCGGCACCATCGGCTATCCGCTTCCCTCGACCGATGTGAGCGTGCGCGCGAGCGACGGGACCGTGCTGCCCTTCGGTGAGCGCGGAGAGCTGTGCGTGAAGGGCCCGCAGGTGATGGCCGGCTACTGGCAGCGGCCCGATGAAACGGCGCGCGTGACGACGCAGGACGGCTATTTCCGCACCGGCGACGTGGCCATGATCCTCCCCGACGGGCAGGTGAAGATCGTGGACCGGATGAAGGACATGATCCTCGTCTCCGGCTTCAACGTCTATCCGAACGAGGTCGAGGATGTGCTGGTCAAGCATCCCGGCGTCATGGAAGCCGCGGTCATCGGATTGCCCGACGAGCAGGCGGGGGAAATCGTCGTCGCTTACGTCGTGCGCAAGGACCAGAGCCTCGGTCCCGACGAGCTGCGTCGCTTCTGCCGGGAGAATCTCACGGGCTACAAGGTGCCGCGCCGGATCGAGTTCCGCGAGGCGCTGCCGAAGACCAATGTCGGCAAGGTGCTGCGCCGCGTCCTGAAGGACGAAGTCGCATCGTCGTCCTGAAAGATGCCGATGGCATAAAAGAAAAAAGCCGGGCCAAAGGCCCGGCATAAGTAGAGGTCCGACAATTCAGTCAAAACCTTCCAGAGGGAACGGCCGACACGGCAGCGCCGGGAGGAAGAAAGCGGTGCCGCGTTGAAATCAGCCGCTGCTCATATCGGCCGCATTCGACTTATTTGCAATGCAACATGCCTCATAAAAGGGCTGCATTGGCTGCATGGCTTAGACGAAAGACTGACGTAAAACTGCCACGCCCCTTCCGCCAAGATGGATTCGGCCGATAGGCGGGGCGTTCGTGAGATGTGAAAAGGGTCCTTCACCGGGTCTGCTTGGCGCTTCTCCGGGACGGAGCATCGTGCGAAAAAGTGGACCCGGTTTTTCGCACAAACGATGCGCTCATCTACGAAGGAAGCATCGGATTCGATCCCAAAAGTGGGTCCACTTTTGGGTCCGATGCTCTAGAGGCGATCCACTGCCGGAATACGGGCAACCGGTCTCTTCCGGACGATGCGCTCCTCATGAGTGAAGAGCATCTTTCCCGCTTTTGCGTTCGATACTCTAATACGTCCAGCGCTGGGCCTTGGAGATCAGGAAGTCGCGGAAGGCCTGGACGCGCGCAACGGAGCGCATTTCCTCCGCATAGACCAGATAGCTGTCGAGCGACGGCATCTCGATGTCGCGCAGGACCTGGACCAGGCCCGGATTCCCCACCACCGCATAATCCGGCAGCACGGCGATGCCCGCCCCGGTTTCAACGGCGAGCTTCAGGGCCGTGATGTTGTTCACTTCGTAGTGATAATGGCGCGGCTCGCGCCCCTCGCGTCCGGCTGTCGCGAGCCAATGGACCGCCAGCAGATAGGAGGGCTGGTCGCCCCCGAAGGAGACGATGCGATGCTCGTCGAGATCCTCCAGGGTCTTCGGCTCGCCGAAGCGCTTGATGTAGTCGGCCGACGCATAGACGTGGAAATGGATCGTGAAGAGGCGCCGCTGGATCAGATCCGGCTGGGCCGGACGCCGCAGGCGGATGGCCACGTCCGCCTCGCGCATGGCGAGATCGAGCTCTTCGTTGGAGAGGATCAGCTCTACCCGGACGTCCGGATAGAGGTCCAGGAACTCCGCGATGCGCTGCGCGAGCCAGATGGAGCCGAGCCCGACGGTAGTCGTGACCTTCAGCTCGCCGGAAGGCCGCTCGCTCGTCTCGACGAGGCGGGCCTTGGTGGTTTCCAGGCGCATGCGCATGTCCCGGGCCGCCCGAAACAGGAGGTCGCCCTGCTCGGTCAGGATCAGGCCTCTGGCATGGCGGTGGAAAAGGGGGGCTTTCAGTTCGCGCTCCAGGGCGCTGATCTGCCGGCTCACCGCGGATTGGCTCAATCCCAGATCGTCACCGGCACGGGTGAAGCTTCCCGCTTCTGCGACGGTATAGAAAATCCGGATTTTATCCCAATCCACAGCATTCCCCTGAATACCCTGCATTCCTCTGACGCAGGGCTCCCTATCTCTTCCGAGCCGGAGGCAGGATGCAATAGGAATCCTACCCAAGGGTCAACCAGTTGTTAATAAATCCTATTCCGCGGCTTCCTGGGTCGCCTCCAGGGCGGCCAGATAGCGTTCCGCGTCCAGGGCAGCCATGCAGCCCATACCTGCCGACGTGACGGCCTGGCGGTACACGTCGTCCGTGACGTCGCCGGCCGCGAAGACGCCCGGGACATTGGTGCCGGTCGTGCCCGGCCTCACCTGGAGGTACCCGCCCGGCTTCATGTCGAGCTGGCCGACGAACAGCTCCGTGGAGGGCTTGTGCCCGATGGCGATGAACACGCCGTCGGTCCTGAAGTCCGAGATCTCGCCCGACGCCAGGTTCTTCAGCTTCACATGGGTCACCGAGTTCGGGTTCTCCGTTCCGCAGATCTCCTCGACGGCGCTGTTCCAGAGGACCTCGATCTTCGGGTGCTTGAACAGGCGGTCCTGCAGGATGCGCTCCGCGCGCAGGGAGTCGCGCCGGTGAACCAGGGTGACCTTCGAGGCCAGGTGGGCGAGATAGAGCGCCTCCTCGACGGCCGTGTTGCCGCCTCCCACCACCACGACTTCCTTGTTGCGGTAGAAGAATCCGTCGCAGGTGGCGCAGGCGGAGACGCCGAAGCCCTGGAACAGGCCCTCGGACGGCAGGCCCAGCCATTTGGCCTGAGCGCCGGTCGCGACGATCAGGGCATCGCAGGTATAGGTTTCTCCGGAATCGCCCTCCAGCCGGAAGGGGCGCTGCTTCAGGTCGACCTTGGTGATGTGGTCCGAGATCATCTTCGTGCCCACGTGCTCGGCCTGGAGGCGCATCTGCTCCATTAGCCAGGGGCCCTGGATCACCTCGGCGAAGCCCGGATAATTCTCGACGTCGGTGGTGATCATGAGCTGCCCGCCAGGCTGGAAGCCCGAGATCATGACGGGCTCGAGCAGCGCGCGCGCCGCATAGATCGCTGCCGTGTAGCCTGCAGGCCCCGAGCCGATGATGATGAGCTTGGCGTGAGAATGGGCCATCAGGAAATCTCCAGCGAAAACGCAATGTCCGGCAGACCGAGAGAGCGGCGGTGAAGGCTGAAGCCCCGGACAACGGCAGCAGCAATCTTGAGGGTTGAATTTAGGGGTTCGTAGGGTCGTCCTACAAGACGACCGTCGAACGGATGCACAATTCCATGGGCTTTTAGGCTCTCCATGTAAACAGCGAGTTTCGGATGCCCGCCCGAGGGCTCGAAGACCAGGATCGGCTGTCCCGATGCTGCGGCCTCTCCGATCATGTTCGAGGAATCGGCCGTCGCCACGATGAAATCCGCAAGCCCGAGCAGGGCCACGTAGGGATTCTCGCCCGAACCGTCCCAGAAGAAGGCGCCGTGCCGGCCGGAAAGGTCCGTCAGCGCCTCGCGGAGGGGGCGGGGGGTGCGGCGGGAGGCCGTCATCATCAGGCCTGCCCCCGATTCCGCAAGGACGGTCAGGCGTTCGACGAACAGGGCGATGTCGCGCTCCATGAAGCGATGGTGCCGGCTGTCGCCGCCGACCAGGACCGCAACCCGGGGATGGGGCAGGGCGGCGAGCCGCGGGTCGGGATGCGTGCGGGCAGCCTCGATCCTCCGGGCCGAAACCCGATGCGGCGGGGTGAGCGTGGTCAGAACGTTGGGCCCGCGCAGCCGGTCGTAATCCGGCATCCAGATGAAGTCGGCCGTTTCCGGGCCGGTGCGGGGATCCTTCAGGAACACCGTATAGGTCCGCCCGCCCGAGGCGCGCTTGACGAACCGCAGATAGGGCACGGCCCTGCGCCCTGACGCGATGAGAATATCCGGGTAGGGCCCGGCGGTCGGACTGCCCGGTGCGCCCGGCCGTTCCCGGGGATCGATGGGTCCCCAGGGCATCGCCCAGGTGAAGGGCGCGCCGGGCCGGACCCGGCGAATCTCCGGCTCAAGCCCCAGCGCCTCGGCCACGCTCAGGGCCTGAAGCTCGTCTCCGGCCTTGCCATCGCTCAGAACCCAGGAGATAAGGCTTGAAGTGCCGCGCAACATTCGATCAATGAGCCTGTGGAGTTCATCCGGTTCGTTGCGACTTAATCGCCCGTCCCGCTTGTGCGGACCGTTTACACGGTCTACTCAGCCAAGACGAGTTTTTTGCTTGAACGATGCATGATCCGGGGCGGAAGGCGTCTTCCAGGCCCAGGCTGCGACCAATTGGAGTGATCGTGCGCGGACGCCTCGATTCGATTGACTGGGCCATTCTGAAGGAACTGCAAGCCGACGGCAGCATCACCAATGTGGAGCTGGCCCGCCGTGTCGGCCTGTCCGCTCCTCCCTGCCTCCGCAGGGTGCGCGCTCTCGAGAACGCCGGCATCATCAAGGCTTACCGCGCCATCCTCGACCCCAAGGGCCTGGGCTTCGAAATCGTGTGCTTCGCCATGGTGCAGCTCGATATCCAGGGCAAGAAGGAGCTGCAGGAGTTCGAGCAGCGGGTGAAGGAATGGTCCATGGTCCGCGAATGCTGGACCCTCTCGGGCGACATCGATTTCATCCTGAAATGCGTGGCCCCGAACCTGGGCGCCTTCCAGGGGCTCGTCTCCGAACTGACCTCCTTGCCGAACGTCCGCAACGTCCGCACCGCGCTCACCCTCGACCTGATCAAGGACGAACCGCTCGTTCCGATCGAGGACCTGGCGGAAGTCGCGGAATAAGGCTGTCGCGCCGCGATCAGAGCCTGCGGCGCAGCCACTGCACGTAGAATTGGGCCAGGGCGACCGCGCGGCCCGGCTCGTCCGGGTCGGTGCTTCTCCTCGCGACGTCGAGCACACCATGCTGCGGGTGACGAGCCAGAATCTCGCCCCTTGGGCCGATCGCCAGAGCTTCCCCATCCATGCCGTCATGGCTTCCGCCACCGCCGCCGTCACGGCCCCGCAGGCTTGAGCCCGCATCCGGGAAGGGCGTCAGGAAGACGTCCGTGATGACGAGGACGAAGCGTGGGCCGCGTGGGTTCATCCGGTCCGCGAAGGAGCGGCGCAGCTCGTCAAGCGCCGCCTGTGCGACGAGATCGGCGAAGGGGCCCAGGCCCTTGGCCTTCAGGGGGGCGACATCGACGGAAAACGAAGAGAACGCCTCAGGGAAGGCTTGCGCCTGAGCCGGGCCGCGCGCCAAAAGACCCGCGCCGGCGAGGCCGGCACAGGTGAGTTTCTTGAGAAATGACCGGCGGGATGAAGGGAGCATGGCTTGGTGTCTCACTCTCGGCCCCCCTCATCGGATCAGACGCTGAACCGAACGCCGACGACTTCGTAGGATTTGCCGCCTCCGGGAGTCGACACTTCCACCGTGTCGCCGATGGTCTTGCCCATCAGGGCGCGGGCGATCGGGGAGGCCACCGAGACGCGGCCGGAGCGGACGTCGGCCTCGGGCTCGCCCACGATCTGGTACGTCTTCTCTTCCTCGGTGTCTTCATCCACCAGCTTCACGGTCGCACCGAACTTGATCCGTTCGCCCGAGAGCTTGGAGATATCGATGACTTCCGCACGGGCAATCAGGCTCTCCAGCTCCAGGATGCGGCCCTCGTTGAGGGATTGGGCTTCCTTGGCGGCATGGTACTCGGCATTTTCCGACAAGTCACCGAGCGCGCGCGCTTCCGCAATCGCCTGGATGATGCGGGGGCGCTCGACCTGTTGCCGCTGCCGGAGTTCTTCCTCCAGCGCCGCGAAACCCTTGATCGTCAGAGGGACCTTGTCCATCGTTTGTCTCGTCCAAAAAGAGGTACGAGGCCGCTGTTTCCAGCGCCCTCGCAAGTCAACGAAAACTTACCAGAAGCTTCGCAGTTCCATTGTGCAGGCCGAGGGCCTCAGGCGAAATAATCCTGAAGCGCTCGAACCTCGAGATCACCGCCGAGATAGGCCTTGATGCCCTCGGCTGCAGCGATCGCTCCTGCAAGAGTGGTGTAGTAAGGTATCTTATGCAAGAGGGCAGCCTGTCGAAGTGAGCGAGAATCTGACAAAGCGCCTGCACCTTCAGTGGTATTGAAGACCAGCTGGATGTCGCCGTTCTTCATGGCGTCGACCACGTGGGGACGGCCTTCCAGCACCTTGTTGATGCGCTTCGCCTTGACGCCCTGTTCCACCAGATATTTCTGGGTTCCGGCCGTCGCGAGGATCTGGAAACCGGCCTCTTCCAGCATTCGAACCGCCGGTAGAATGCGCGGCTTGTCCGAATCGCGGACCGACACGAACAGGGTTCCGGTCTTCGGCACCTGGCTGCCGGCCCCGAGCTGGCTCTTGGCGAAGGCCACGCCGAAGCTGCGGTCGAGACCAATGACCTCGCCCGTCGAGCGCATTTCCGGCCCGAGCAGGACGTCCACGCCCGGGAAGCGGGCGAACGGGAAGACGGCCTCCTTCACGCCGATATGCGGCAGTTCCTTCGGGGCGAGCGCGAAGGTGCCGAGGGACTCTCCCGCCATCACGCGGGCCGCGATCTTGGCGATCGGCTCGCCGATGACCTTGGCCACGAAGGGTACCGTGCGCGAGGCGCGGGGGTTCACCTCCAGCACGTAGATGGTCCCGTCCTTGATGGCGTACTGCACGTTCATCAGGCCGCCCACGTCGAGGCCAAGGGCGAGGGCCTTCGTCTGGCGCTCCAGCTCGGCCATGATCTCCTCGGAGAGGGAGCGGGGCGGCAGCGAGCAGGCGGAATCGCCCGAGTGGATGCCGGCCTCCTCGATATGCTCCATGATGCCCGCGATGAAGACGTCCTTGCCGTCGCAGAGGCAATCCACGTCCACCTCGATGGCGTCCGAGAGGTAGCGGTCGAAGAGCAGCGGGTTCTTGCCCAGGACCGTGTTGATCTGGCCCGTCTTGTCGTTGGGGTAGCGCGCCTTGATGTCCGACGGGATCAGGCTGGGCAGGGTGCCGAGCAGGTAATCCTCGAACTGGGCCTCGTCGCGGATGATCGCCATGGCCCGGCCGCCGAGCACGTAGGACGGGCGCACGACGAAGGGCAGGCCGAGATCGGCGGCGATCAGGCGAGCCTGCTCCACGGAATAGGCGATGCCGTTCTTGGGCTGCTTCAGATGCAGCTTGTCCAGCAGGCGCTTGAACCGGTCCCGGTCCTCGGCGAGATCGATGGCGTCCGGCGAGGTGCCGAGAATGCGCACATCCGCCTCTTCCAGGGCATGGGCGAGCTTGAGCGGGGTCTGGCCGCCGAACTGCACGATCACGCCGTGGAGGGTGCCCCTGGAGCGCTCGGTCTCGATGATCTCCAGCACGTCCTCCTGCGTCAGCGGCTCGAAATAGAGCCGGTCGGAGGTGTCGTAGTCGGTCGAGACCGTCTCCGGGTTGCAGTTGATCATGATGGTCTCGTAGCCCGCGTCCTTGAGCGCGAAGCAGGCATGGCAGCAGCAGTAATCGAACTCGATTCCCTGGCCGATGCGGTTCGGGCCGCCGCCCAGGATGATGACCTTCCTGGCGTCGGACGGATCGGCCTCGTCGGCGGGATTGCCCGCGAACGGGGCGGTGTAGCTCGAATACATGTAGGCCGTGGGCGAGGCGAATTCCGCCGCGCAGGTGTCGATGCGCTTAAAGACCGGTCGCACGCCCAGGGCCCGGCGCGCCTCGCGCACCTCGGTCTCGGTCACACCGGTCAGAACCGCGAGGCGGGCATCGGAGAAGCCCAGAGCCTTGACTTGGCGGAAGGTGCCCGGGGTCTTCGGTAGACCGTGGGCCTTCACCCTGGCTTCCATGTCGACGATGTCCTGGAGCTGCTCCAGGAACCAGCGGTCGATCTTGCAGGATTCGTAGACCTCGTCATGGCTGATGCCGAGGCGCAGCGCCTGGGCGACCTTCAGGATGCGGTCGGGGGTCGGCGTGCCCAGCGCCGCCTTGATGGCGTTCCTGTCGTCGCCCTTGCCGAGGCCCTCGATCTCGATTTCGTCGAGGCCGGTGAGGCCGGTTTCGAGGGAGCGCAGGGCCTTCTGCAGGGACTCCGGGAAGGAGCGCCCGATGGCCATGGCCTCGCCCACGGACTTCATGGCCGTGGTGAGGGTGGGCTCGGCGCCGGGGAACTTCTCGAAGGCGAAGCGCGGGATCTTCGTGACCACGTAGTCGATGGTGGGCTCGAAGGAGGCCGGCGTCGCACCGCCCGTGATGTCGTTGGCGATCTCGTCGAGGGTGTAGCCCACCGCGAGCTTCGCCGCGACCTTGGCGATCGGGAACCCCGTGGCCTTGGAGGCCAGCGCCGAGGAGCGCGACACGCGCGGGTTCATTTCGATCACGATCATGCGCCCGTTCTCGGGGTTGATCGCGAACTGAACGTTCGAGCCGCCGGTCTCGACGCCGATCTCGCGCAGAACCGCCAGCGAGGCGTCGCGCATGATCTGGTATTCCTTGTCGGTGAGCGTCAGCGCGGGCGCGACCGTGATCGAATCGCCCGTGTGGACGCCCATCGGGTCGAAATTCTCGATCGAGCAGATGATGATGCAGTTGTCCGCCTTGTCGCGGACGACCTCCATCTCGTACTCCTTCCAGCCGAGCACGCTTTCCTCGATCAGCACCTCGTTGGTCGGGGAGGCGTCGAGGCCGCGCTCGACGATGTCGAGGAATTCCTCGCGGTTATAGGCGATGCCGCCGCCGGTGCCCCCCATGGTGAAGGAGGGGCGGAGGATGGCCGGCAGTCCCACCTCGGCCAAGGCCAGCAGAGCCTCGCCCATGGCGTGCTCCTGATAGCGCTTGCGGCGGTCGTTCTCGCCCGCGTCCCATTTGAGCTTGTAGGCGGCGATCACGCGCTTCTTGTCGCCTGGATGCATGTCGAGGGCTTCGAGGCGGGCGAGCTCGGCCAGATAGGCGTCCCGGTCCGCCTTCTTCAGGGCCGAGGCGTTGGCGAGACGGGATTTGGGGGTGTCGAGGCCGATCTTGGTCATGGCCTCGCGGAAGAGCTGGCGGTCCTCGGCCTTGTCGATGGCCTCGGCCGTCGCGCCGATCATCTCCACGTCGAACTTCTCGAGCACGCCCATCTTCTTCAGCGACAGGGCGCAGTTCAGCGCCGTCTGGCCGCCCATGGTGGGCAGGATCGCGTCCGGGCGCTCCTTCTCGATGATCTTGGCCACGATCTCGGGCGTGATCGGCTCCACGTAGGTGGCGTCCGCGAGATCGGGGTCGGTCATGATCGTCGCAGGGTTCGAATTCACCAGGACGACGCGGTAGCCTTCCTCCTTGAGAGCCTTCACGGCCTGTGTGCCGGAATAATCGAATTCGCAGGCCTGACCGATAATGATCGGTCCTGCGCCGATGATGAGAATGGAGGAGATGTCTGTCCGCTTCGGCATAGGGCCACCCAGGCGTGTCCAGCCGCGCGGCCGCATGATGCGGCGCTTCAAGCGCAGCCGGGATGTGTCAGATTGAAGGTTGAGTGAGGCTCTTACACGCACACGCCGCAAATTCAAAGGCCTTAGCGCATCGTGCGGAAAAGTGGACCCGGTTTTCCGCCCTGAGCGATGCGCTCATCCAAGAAGGAAGCATCGGCTAAAATCCCAAAAGTGGAATCCACTTTTCACGTCCGATGCTGACCTATGATTTGGCGACAGGTCTCCCCATGCGGCATGATCGACCGGGCGAATCTTGAAGGAGGCCGAGCATGGCTGACGAACCGCGGTGGGCCGTCATCACCGGGGCATCGAGCGGAATCGGGGCGGAAATGGCCCGGGTCTTCGCGGCCAGAGGCTATGCCCTGGTTCTCGCGGCCCGGCGGCATGAGCGTCTGGAGGCCCTGGGCGAGGAGATCCAGAAAAACCACGGCGTTCCTGTGGAGGTCATGGCTCTCGACCTGGAGGACAGGGGCGCTCCGCAGGACCTCGCCGAGATGCTCCGCGATCAGGGTATCCGGGCGCATACGCTCGTGAACAATGCCGGATTCGGCCTGCGGGGAGACTTCGCGACGCTGCCCTTCGAGCGGCAGATGGCGATGATCGACCTGAACGTCTCGGCCGTGACGGCCCTCTGCCGTCTGCTGCTGCCCGGCATGCTGGAGCGCGGGCAAGGCGGCATCCTGAACGTGGCCTCGACCTCGGCCTTTCAGGCAGGGCCTCACATGGCGGTTTATTATGCCACGAAGGCCTATGTGCTCTCCCTCTCCGAGGCCCTATACGAGGAGGCGAAGGCCCGGGGCGTGACGGTGACAGCCCTGTGCCCTGGATCGACCGAGAGCGAGTTCTCCGCAACGGCCGACGTGGA
The DNA here is from genome assembly GCF_041276405.1 of Microvirga sp. TS319. NCBI lineage: Bacteria > Pseudomonadati > Pseudomonadota > Alphaproteobacteria > Hyphomicrobiales > Methylobacteriaceae > Microvirga > Microvirga sp. TS319. The sequence goes on from NZ_JBGGGT010000002.1 coordinate 1,109,964, forward strand.
ATATTCCAGAGCTCTTAGGCCCAGCATCATGTCGGCCGCAGAGGTGGCGCGGATCGGTGTCGACGGCTACGAGGCCGGCAGAGCCATCGTGATCCCGGGTCGCACCAACTGGATCGGGGCCCTGGGTTCCAAGTTTCTTCCGCGCGCCATCGTCCGCAAAATCGCCGGAAGCCTGCAGCGGGGTGAAGTGACGAAGTCTGCGAAAGAGGCTAACGAGGGAGCGTGACCGCGCTTTCTTCCTTTCACCGCCTGTCCCGCCAGTTCGCGGCCTTCTTCGGAGTAGGGCTCGCGGCGGCCGTGGTGCATTACGGCCTGCTCATCCTTCTCGTCGAAGGGGGCGGGAGCCATCCCGTGCCCGCGACTCTCGCCGGCTACGTGGCGGGCGGATTGGTGTCCTATGGCCTGAACCGCCGGCATACCTACCGGAGCAGCCGGCCGCACCGGGAGGCGACCTGGCGTTTCGCGATGGTTGCCTTGGTCGGATTCCTTCTGACGTGGTTTTCGATGCATATTCTGGTGGAATGGGTAGGAGGGCCCTACCTGCCGGCGCAGATCGTCACCACGGGCGTCGTCATGATCTGGAGTTTCCTGGCCCACAAGGCCTGGACCTTCGCATGACGCCATCGCCGTGTCGGGCTTGTTCCGGCGGGCGGGTCATTTCGGGATCGGCGCCCGCGAGGAGCGCCGCTGCCTCCGCGAGGAGAATCAGGCAGGCCATGCCATGAAGGTCATCCGTGCCTGGTTGTGGCCGAAATTGCGGGCGGCGCGCTCGGCCCTGAAGCCGGCATCCTGAAGAATGTCGATCATCTCGTCCTCGCCATACTGGGCAAGGCCGATTTCCTCGCGGATCCGGCGGTAGTCGGAGAATGCCGTACGGGCGAGGCCCTTGAGGGCCGATGCCAGGAAGCCGCCCCGCCAGGCGAAGGCGAGAAGGGCCTTGGCGTCGGTGAGCGGGCTCACGTCGGGCGGGATGACGTCCGCAATGACGAGCCTGCCCCCGTGCTTCAGCTTCGCGCGCCAGAGCTTCAGAAGGGCGCGCAGGTCTTCGAGAGAAAGGTACTGCAGCAGCGAATTCACCACCACGAGATCGAGCGATTCATCCGCCAGACCGGCGATTTCCTCGGGGGCCAGGATTGCGACGCGCCCGTTGCGGCCGAATTTCGCCTGCAGCCGCTCGCGCACGAGCGGCGCGGCGTCGCTCAGGAAAAGCCTGCCGCACCTCGCCGCAACCTGATCCGCAAAGAGGGCTTCGCCGCAGCCGTAGTCGAGCACGGATGCATCGGGCGAGGGGATGAGCCCGATGATGTCGTTCGCCACAAGCTTGTAATGCAAAAGCTTGTGCCGCCCGCCCGAATAGATCGGTGTGTCCTGGTTCCAGTAGTCTCGCCAGTTCGTCATGAGGCGAGTTCTAGCGCATCGTGCGAAAAAGTGGATCCGGTTTTTCGCAAGAACGAGGCGCACCTCTAGGAAGGAGCACCGGACCCAAGCTTACGCTGGCGTCATCACGTTCAGGACCACAGCTTCGCCAGCGGACCCTCCGCGCCGTCCACGGGATCGGAATCGGGAAGCGGAACCTGGCCGATCCGCTGCTGCGAGGAGGCCAGGGCTCCGGGATCGTCCCGGATGGTGTCGTAGGAGCGGCCGTCCGGATAGGCGCCCACCACGGCGAAATCGTCGCTCGCATTGATGAGCGCATGCGCCACCCCGGCCGGGATGACGACGACGTCGCCTGCCGATACGGCAACGAGTTCGCCATCCTCGCCGCCGAAGCGCACGGACGCGGATCCCGAGACGACGCCCAGCACCTCATGGGTATTCGGATGGTAGTGTTGGTAATCGTGGATGGTGTCCATCCAGGCGTTGGTCCAGCCGTTCTTGGCGAAGGTGGCCTTGAAGGCTTTCGCCGGATTGTCCTGGGCGGGCGAAACGGCGCCGCGGCGGACGATCAGCGGCAGAGGCGAATTCGGCACGATGCCGTTGCTTTGGAAGACGTATGTCTCCGTGCCGAGCGGCGCATTGTAGCCCTTCGGGTCGCCATATCCTTTTGCCTGAGCCATGCGGATCTCCCTTCTCGTTCGGGAGGGGAACGCATGGCCCACGCGAAAGATCGAGCTGGGGCGTTCAGGCCAGGCCCTAGATGCCCGGTCCTACATGCCCGGTCCTACATGCCGAGGAACATCGCCGCGACGGCGCGGTCGATGGAGAGATAGAACATGGCGAACGCCACGGCCGCCGCGATGCCGAATTCGATGGCCTGGTTCTTCAGGAGACGGAACCGGGCGAGAATGTTCTGGCCGAAAATCGAGATCAGCCATGCGGTCGTCAGCACGACGGGGAAGATGAAGAGATATGACCAGGTGCTTTCGGCCGGTCCCACATTCGACGGATCGAGGAGCGGGCGGATGTTGCGCACCCACGGGGCATAGGCCGCCGCATACAGCGACGTCAGCCAGGCTAGCGTGACGGCCACGCCGAGATGAAAGGTGAAGAGATTGTGCAAGCGGCTGAATTCGCCGGAATCGTGATCGAAATCCATCGGAGAAACCCCCAGGGAAGCCCGGAATCATTGGTTGTTATGGTTAATCATTGGTTACCGCGATTTGGCCGCAAAGGGCAACGTTCGCCTTTGTCGCGGCGGCGCGCAAAGTGACAAAAAGCACAGGATGGCGGTTGAAAAGAAAAGCGCCGCCCCGGGTGGGAGCGGCGCATGGCCTGTTCGTTCGGAGGGGAGGGTGGCCGATTACTGCCCGGCCTTGCCCTCATCCATCAGCTTCACGAAGCGATCGAAGAGGTAGTGGCTGTCCTGCGGCCCCGGGGAGGCCTCCGGGTGGTACTGCACCGAGAAGGCCGGGCGATCGGTCAGCGCGATGCCGCAATTCGAGCCGTCGAACAGGGAAACGTGGGTCTCCACCGCGTTCTTCGGCAGGGTCTCCGGGTCCACCGCGAAACCGTGGTTCATGGACGTGATCTCGACCTTGCCGGTGGTCTTGTCCTTGACCGGATGGTTCGCGCCGTGATGGCCCTGGTGCATCTTTTTGGTTCTGGCGCCGACGGCCAGGCTCAGCATCTGGTGCCCGAGGCAGATTCCGAAGGTCGGGATCTTCTGGTCCAGCACCTTCTGGATGACCGGCACGGCATATTCGCCGGTTGCCGCCGGGTCGCCGGGGCCGTTGGAGAGGAACACCCCGTCGGGCTTCAGAGCCAGAACGTCCTCGGCCGTCGCCGTGGCGGGCACCACCGTGACCTTGCAGCCGGCGCGGGCCAGGAGGCGCAGGATGTTGCGCTTCACGCCGTAATCGATGGCGACGACGTGATGCTTCGGTTCCGCCTGCTGATTTCCGTAGCCTTCACCCCTCGTCCAGGTCGTCTCCTCCCAGTCGAACCGCTGGGTGCTGGTCACCAGGGGGACCAGATCCTGTCCGTCCATGGAGGGCAGGGCGGCGGCCTTGGCCTTGAGGGCTTCCAGGTCGAACATGCCGTTCGGGCTATGGGCGATGACGGCGTTCGGCATGCCCTTGTCGCGGATCAGGGCGGTGAGCGCCCGGGTGTCGATGCCGCTCAGGCCGACGATCTGACGGGCTTTGAGCCAGGCATCCAGGTCGCGGGAGGCGCGCCAGTTGGACGGCTCGGTGATGGTCGCGGCCAGCACCACGCCGCGCACGCCGGAGGACGAGGCGGCGTTCACGCTCTCGATATCCTCGTCATTCGTGCCGACATTGCCGATATGCGGGAAGGTGAAGGTGATGATCTGCCCGGCATAGGAAGGGTCCGTCAGGATTTCCTGATAGCCGGTCATGGCCGTGTTGAAGCAGACCTCGCCGGTGGCCTCGCCCTCTGCGCCGATGCCGAAGCCTTCCAGCACCGTGCCGTCCTGGAGCACGAGAACGGCCGTCGCGCGCGGCTCTTCCCAGCCACCCGCCGTGTCTTTGTCTTGCAGCATCGTCATGATCTCTTGTAAGTCCGGGGCCAGCAGGCCGTGCTTGAACAGGCCCGTCTTGGGCCGCCGTGAACTGTTCCCGTGACTTAAGGGGCCGTTCGCATTCCGTCAACGCTTGAGCCGCCTTAAATTCAAAGGAGATCCGCAATGCTGCGCGAACGTTTCACCGCCGACATGAAAGAGGCCATGAAGGCCGGGGACAAGGGCCGGCTCGGCGCGATCCGCCTGATTCAGGCCGCCCTGAAGGACAAGGACATCGAGGCCCGCGGCGCAGGCAAGGAGCCGCTGTCGGACGAGGACATCCTCGCCCTCCTGCAGAAAATGGTGAAGCAGCGCCAGGAATCGATCACCATGTACGAGCAGGGTGGTCGGACCGAGCTGGCTCAACAGGAAAAGAACGAGGTCGAGGTGATCTCCTCCTATCTGCCCAAGCAGATGGACGAGGCCGAGATGAAGGCCGCCATCGAGGCGGCCATTGCCGAGACCGGCGCCGCCTCGATGAAGGATATGGGCAAGGTCGTGGCTGCCCTCCGGGCCAAGTACGCGGGGCGCATGGATTTCGCCAAGGCCAGCGGCCTCGTGAAGGATATGCTCCCGAAGGGGTGATCCGTCGTGATCGCCGAGGCGCGGCTTTGACGACAGCATCGGGTGTGAAATCGAACCCGCCCCCGATGCTGTAAGCCTATGGTCTCAAGCATCTTTTCACGCAGAACCGGTGCAGGCTTTGGCGTCCGATGCTCTGGAGCTGATTCCACCGACATGGAATCAGTCCCTTTCTTTGGCCGAAAGGCTCGAACGCAGGAAGTGGACGTGTCCTTTTGGGATCGATCCGATGCTCCCGTCTTGGAAAGAGCGCAGCGTGGGGCCATGGCGGCAACATGCACGGATGAGATGGGTCGTCATGCCCTCCCTCATCATGCCCGGCCTTGAGCCGGGCATCCACGTCTTGATGGTTCCTCCGCTCAAAAGACGTGGATGGCCGTAAACCAAGTGCGGCCATGTCGGGAGAGTCGGGCCGAAGGGAGCGGCATCGATCCGAAGCGTACCAGGATCCCAGGCGTGCCAAGTCGCCTGTTTGTCCAATGCTCTGGCGCGGCCCCCGGGCCCGCACGATGCGCGAGCCGCCTTTTTCGGGGACCGGACCCACTTTGCCGAAAATGCTCGAGAGAGCCCCACCCGGGCGCAGTCTGGGCCGCCCTTCGTCAACGAACGGCTCGCCCTCTCACCGCTTTTCCAGGATCGCGGCTCGCCAGTCCCCCGGGCGAGCCGCGGCCGTGGCCGTCTTGCGGGCTTTCCTTGAGAAGAGGGTGGCCAAGAGACGTAATAGAAGGGTCGGCAGAACAAATCGGACCATGTAAACTTCCCGTCGCGTGACTTCCCCCGGTGGTGCTCCGAGGCCTCGACTCGAGAGGCGCCCTCCGGGAGATCCGGGCGCCTTGGCCTTAGGCGACCTTGCCTTCCATGACCGCATCCCTGAAGTCGCTCGTGCGGCGGTCGTAATCGTCCGCCAGCGCGTGGAGCGCGGCCGTGCAATCGCCCGAGAAGGACGAGCCGTGCATCAGCGCCAGCGTGCGCGGCGACAGCTTTGCGAGGTCCCGGATCGTCGCGCCCATATTGGGGCTGAGGCCGGAATACTTGAACAGATCCTCGCCCGCGATCGCCGGACCGACGATGTCGCCATCGGTCAGGGCCGGTCCATCGCCGAGCTGGGTGAAGAGGTCGCCGCACAGCAGGGTGCCGGTCGATTCCTCATAGACTACACCCGCATCCCATCCGTGCGGCGTATGCGGGGTGTCGATGTAGCGGACCCGCTTTCCGCCACCCAGATCGATCACTTCGCCGTCCTTCAGCTCGCGGGGCGTACGGTCCGCCATGTCGTTCACCGACACATTGCAGCCCGTATAGCCGTGGGCGAGCTGCGCCTGCGGGGAGACCGCGAGCCACTCGTTCATCGCGCCGCACTCGTCGGCCTCGTAGTGACCCCAGGTGATCCAGCGCAGGCGCTCGAGAGGAATGATGCGGCTCACTGCGTCCCGGTTCAGCGGGAACATCTTCCGCAGGCCGGTGTGGAACATGAGCGGCTCGTCGCCCAGGATGAGAAACTGATTGAAGGTAAAGCCCGCCGGCGGGGCGATCTGCGGCACGAAGGTCGAGAGCCTGTAGATGCCGTTGGCGATTTCGCTGATCTTCGTTTCCATGACTTCCTCCGTGCAATGATCTGGTCGGCCCCTGCAGGCCACCGGGGCAACAATGGACTTTTATTCGTTTTGAGAGTACATACGTGTGTAGTGAATAATGAAACATCTGTCAATATGAATGCACATTCCTGTGCAGCGAAAGAGGTCATGGCGCGGACTTACACTCTCAAACGGCGTGCGGAGCAGCAGGCGGAAACCCGGCGGCGCATCGTCGAAGCGGCGGTGGAAATGCACAGCACCGTCGGTCCCGCGCTCACCACCGTCAGCATGGTGGCGGAGCGGGCGGGCGTTCAGCGGCACACGTTCTATGCGCATTTTCCGGATGAGCGCAGTCTTATGATGGCCTGTTCGGGGCTGGCGCTGGAGCGCGACCCTCTCCCTGATGCCAGGGCTTGGCGCACGATCAGGGATGAGGGCGAGCGGATCCGGGCAGGCCTTGCGGCGATCTACGGCTGGTACGAGCGCAACGCCGATATGGCCGCATGCGTGTTGCGCGATGCCGAATATCATCCCTTGACGAGGGAAGTCGCTGCGCTCCGCTTCGGACCCTCCATGACGGCCTATCACGACGTGCTCGGCGAGACGCTGAGCGCCACACAGCGCGCGATGCTGCACCTTGCCCTCAGCTTCTTCACTTGGCGGACCCTGGTGCGCGAAAGCGCCCTTGAACGGGGCGCCGCCGTCGAAGCCATGGTCCAGGCCATCCATTGTGCCGAGACGCGGGAGCCCCGCCCGCTCCCGAGCAAGGCTAAAGCATCTGACCCAAAAGTGGGAACCGGTTTTGCGTCCGATGCTGTAGGCTGAGAGCGGCCGGATGAGAGCGGGGATCCGGTCGCCGTCGGGAAGGAAAGGGTGCCTCAGGCGGCCGCGACCGCTTCGGAACGCTTGAGCGCCTCGACAATATCCCGCGTAGCGAGCACCTCGGCGAATTCGAAGCCTAAAGTCGCCACATGAACGGCATGGACGGTTTCCGCCGGAACTGTGCCGCCTCTGCCGTCGGGCAGATCGAAACAATCGCAGGCGTCCTCGACCAGGACCATGCGGTAGCCGAGATTGGCGCCCATGCGCACCGTGGTTGAGACGCACATGTCGGTCGAAATGCCGAAGACCACGATGGTGTCGGTTCCAAGCCGCCGGAGGCGCAGGTCGAGATCGGTGCCGATGAAGGCCGAGTTCACGCTCTTGGTGACGAGCGGTTCGTCGCCGCGCGGGCCGAAGCCCTCCCGAAAGCCGTTGCCCGGCTGGCCGGGGCGGAGGGTCGAGCCCGGTTCGGTGGAATCGTGCCTGACATGGACAAGCGGTTTCCCCGCCTTCCGCCAGGCGTCGAGCAGCAGGAGCCCGTTGGGATCGACGGCCCGGTTCCAGCGGCGCGGCCAGGACGGGCCGTCAAAGGCTTTCTGCAAGTCGATGGGCAGAAGGATTGCGTTCGTGAGATCGAGCGGCATCGGAAGCTCCTTGTGAAACAGAGCCTTCATCTTCATGAACGCTCGGCCGGTTTCACTCGACAAGATGACGGCGGTACCGGCTAAATGCCGGTCGACATATCTAATGAGGCATCATGCTCGACGACAAAGACAGGATTCTCGTTGGGGCCTTGCGGGCAAACGCGAGGGAAAGCCTCGTCGGCCTGGCTCGCCGGGTCGGTCTGTCCCGCAGCGCGACCCAGGAGAGGATGCGGCGCCTCGAGCGAGAGGGCGTCATCAAGGGCTATACGGTGGAGCTTGCGTCAGTGCAGGATTCCGCCGTGAACGCCATGATCGCCGTGACCTTCGAGCCCGGCTTTCGCTGCCGGCAGATCGTGCCCATCCTGTCCGGAATTCCCGAGATCATGGCGTGCCACTCGCTGACGGGTGCCATCGACCTGATGGTCATGGTCGCCTGCGATTCCAATGCGACCCTCAACACGATCAGGGATGCCGTCGCGGCCGTCAAAGGCGTTGCCACCGCCACGACGCATATCGTCCTGGCGACGGAGTGGTCGCGGAGCTGAAGGCTCGATTCGAGGCGAGCCACGACGCGTCTACGATCAGGATTACGGGACATTATCCTGGGGTGTCCCGGGGATCCACGCCATCAATGGACGGGACACGCCCGGCCATGACGAGAGAGTACGAAACGCCCTCTCATCGTCACGGCCGAGGCAGGCTTCGTGATGGTGATGCACAACACCGGGACCTCGCTCCGCAATCGCCGGCTCGGGGTCTAGGCCATTTCCGTCCCGCAACGCTGCGTGTCGCGGAAAGGAGCCTTGCGTCGAAATTTCAGGTTCAGCGAGTCGATCCGGTCGAAGTCGGATTAGCGTTCTTGTTCTTGTTCATCGCCGTGTGATGCCGAGGGGTATGGTTCTTGGCCGTGTGATGCCGGACCGTCGCATGCTTCTGGGGCTTGGGCGCCTCGGAGCCCATCGAAGGCTGTGAGGATTGCGACGGCTGCTGCGCCGGCGTCGCGGCCTGTGCCGCCAGGGGGGCTGCCATGAGGCAGACGAGAGCCGAAGTGGTGATCAGGAACGTCTTCATCGGATTTCTCCATTGCACGAGGTACTCTGTCTGTACCTGGCCGCGATGGTACCTGCCCCGACTTAGGGGAAAATGAGGGCTCACGTTGCGAGTTCTTCGGGCGATGGCGGCAAAATGCATCCTTGAGCGTTCCTCTTGTTGGCGTTGAACTCGTCTTTCAACAAAGGGCGTGTGACATGCGGATTCTGCTGGTCGAGGACGATCCTCTGATCGGACGCAGCTTGACCCAGGCCTTCGAAGGGACGGGGATCGCGGTCGATTGGGCCCGTACGGGCGAGGATGCTCTCGTAGCCCTCAGTGCGACGCCGTATTCCGTTGTGCTGCTCGACCTGGGGCTGCCCGACAAGGCCGGCCTCGACGTCCTGAAGGACTTGCGGCGCCGCAAGGATACGACACCCGTCCTGATCATCACGGCGCATGACGATATCGAGACCCGAGTGGCAGGCCTCGATCTCGGCGCAGACGACTTCGTGGTGAAGCCCTTCGATTTCGACGAACTCGCGGCCCGGATCAGGGCCGTCGTCCGTCGTCACGCCGGGCATGCCACGTCGCTGATCCAGTCGTCCGAAATCGTGCTGGATCTCGCAGGTCGTCAGGCGACCTACAAGGGCGTTTCCCAGCTTCTGCCGGCGCGTGAGTTCGCGCTCATGCAGGCGCTGCTGGAGCGGCCCGGAGCCATCCTGTCGCGAAAGCAGCTGGAGGATGCGCTCTATGGGTGGGGCGAGGAGGTCGAGAGCAACGCCGTCGACGTTCTGATCTATTATATCCGCCGCAAGTTCGACAACGACATCATCCGCAATGTCCGGGGTGTCGGCTGGATGGTCGCCAAATGACGCATCGAAGCTCACTCCGCAAACAGCTCACGATGTGGTTCACGCTGCTTCTGATCTCTTTCGGGCTGGCGGGCGGCGTGGGAGCCTACATCGTCGCGCAGCAGGATCCCGACAATTTCCTCGACGATCAGATGCGGGGTATCGCGCTCGATGTGGTCGGCTCCGTCGACGACCTGGCCCAGATGCCCGCGCCTCCGCTGAACGCGTCCGATATGATCGTCGTGCAGGCCTGGGATCCGGATGGGCGCTTGCTCAAATCCTTTCCGCCCAACTTCGATCTGCCCCGTCAAACGAAGACCGGCTTTTCGAGTTTCACCACTCCGGAGGGAGGATGGCGCAGCTATACCTGGGTCCTGGATGACGGGACCGTCCAGGTTTCGCAGCAGGCACTGGTGCGCAGGGAACTCGCCCTCAAGGCGGCTTTGCCGGCGCTCGTCACCACCTTTCTGCTCATTCCCATCTCCTGGCTCCTGGTGCGGTGGGTCGTCGGCCGTATTCTCAGCCCGGTGGACCATCTGACCCGCGATCTGCTGGCGCGGCAGCCCGACTCGACGCAGCAGCTTTCCTCCTCCGACCTTCCCGGTGAGATCGTCCCCCTCGTCGGAGCGATGAACGAAGCCCTTTCGCGCGTCAGGATCATGCTGACCGCTCAGCGGCAGTTCGTCTCGAATGCCGCGCATCAGCTACGCACCCCTCTCACTGCCCTCAGAATTCAGGTGCGCAACCTGCGGCAGCTGGGGAACCTTACCGGGGCAGGCGGAATGCTCGATGAAATGGAGCTCGGCATCCTGCGGATGTCGGCCCTGACCAGCCAACTGCTCGTGCTCGCGCGCGCGGAAACCCTTCCGGCTCTCGATGCCCCCGCGCCGGTCCCGCTTTCGGAAGTCCTGCAGGAGGCGATCGCCTGTCTGATACCGCAGGCGGAGAGCAAGGAGATCACGATTTCCTCGGCCGAAATGGCGCCGATTCCGATCAGGGCCGAGCGGCACGATCTCGAGATGCTGTTCTCGAACCTGCTCGACAATGCGATCCGCTACACGCCGCGCGGCGGGCATGTCGATCTTTCGTTCCGGTCGGAGGAGGGAACGGTGACTGTCGAGATCGCCGACACGGGGCAGGGGATCCCTGAAGAGCTGCTCCCCCGCGTGTTCGATCCCTTCGTTCGCGGAACGGGCGACCAGGAGGGAACGGGGCTCGGGCTCTCGATCGTCAAGGCTCTGGCAGCCCGGGTCGGGGCGCAGGTCCTGCTCGACAATCGCGCGGACCGGAGCGGCCTCGTGGCGCGGGTGGAGCTGCCGGTCGCCCATCCCTGAGGGGCGGATGACCGTATCGGCGAGAACCGAAGCTGTCGCCGGCTTCATCGATGCTTGAAAATCTTGCGGGAGCCGATGGCCGGCAGTTCGAGCGCCAGCAGGATCGAATGAAACGATCTATCGTAGGAATTGCCGATCCGCCGTCTGGAAGAAGCGGTCCGCACCTGTGGATTGCGGGCACAGGACGGCTTGGCCATTCTCTTTCATTCTCCAGCTTCGCCGCCCTAGTTTATGGAGCAGGTTTGGAGATTTACGCTTCGTGCGCTACCCGCCCCAGATTCTGGAAGAGATCCGCGCCCGGCTGCCGGTTTCGGCCGTCGTGGGCAAGCGCGTCCGCCTGAAGAAAGCAGGACGGGAATGGAAGGGCCTCTCCCCCTTCAATACGGAGAAGACGCCGTCCTTCTACGTGAACGACCAGAAACAGTTCTATCACTGCTTCTCGTCCGGCAAGCACGGGGACATCTTCACGTTCGTCATGGAGACCGAAGGGCTCTCCTTCCCGGAGGCGGTGGAGCGGCTGGCGGGTGAGGCGGGAGTGCCCCTGCCCAAGCTCGCGCCCGAGGACCGGGCCGAGGAGGTGAAGCGCAAGACGCTCTACGACGTCATGGAGATGGCGGCCGAGTTCTTCGAGACCTCTCTTCAAGGGCGCTTCGGGCTGAAGCCGCGCGATTACCTGGCGGGCCGCTCGTTGAGCCCGGAGACGCAGAAGCGCTTCCGGATCGGCTATGCGCCTCCGGAGCGCTTTTCCCTGCGCGATCATCTCGCCGGGAAGGGCGTTTCCATCGAGATGATGGTGGAGGCGGGACTGTTGATCGCAGCCGAGGACGTGAAGGTCCCTTACGACCGCTTCCGCGATCGGGTGATGTTCCCGATCTGCGACGTGCGAGGTCGCGTGATCGCCTTCGGCGGGCGCGCCATGAGCGCCGATGCGCCGGCGAAATACCTGAACTCGCCGGATACGCCGCTCTTCAACAAGGGGCGGCTTCTCTACAACTATCACCTCGCGCGCCAAGCCGCCCACGACCGGGGCACGGTGATTGCGGTCGAGGGCTATGTGGATGTGATCTCGCTGACCGTCGCGGGCTTTCCCAACGCGGTCGCTCCCCTCGGGACGGCGCTTACGGAGGACCAGCTTACGCTTCTGTGGCGCCTCTCGGAAGAGCCGATCCTCTGCTTCGACGGCGACAAGGCCGGCCAGCGGGCAGCCTATCGCGCCCTCGATACGGCGCTGCCGAACATCGCCGCCGGCAGATCCCTGCGCTTTGCCCTGTTGCCCGAGGGCCAGGATCCGGACGACCTGGCCCGTTCCGGTGGGCGGAGCGCGGTCGAGCGGGTGCTCGCCACGGCCAAGCCCCTGGTGGACGTCCTCTGGGCGCGGGAGGCCGAGGCTGCTCCCCTCGACACCCCCGAGCGGCGGGCCGCTCTGGAGCGCCGACTGCGCGAATCACTTGCGCTGATTCGCGACGAAACCCTCAAACGGTACTACCGGGAGGAGATCGAAAGCCGTCTTGCGGCTTTAAGCCCCGATCCTCGCGCCGGTCGTTTCAACCGTCAGGGGAGAGGGGGGCGGCGGGATTTCCGTGGGCCCGGTCCAACCACCCCGAGCGCCCGTTTGAGCGTGTCGCCGCTCCTGGCGCGCAGCCCTCTCTTTACCGGTGGAACGGCGGAAAGCCCCCGGGAGGCGATGATGCTCTGCACCTTCCTGGCGCATCCGGACCTCATTCAAAATCACGCAGAAACCCTTGCAGATCTTGAACTTGAGGGGCGCGCCGCCCAAATGATGCGCAGTCTCCTGCTGGATGGCGCCGCGAGCGGCGAACCGGCCGATCCGACCGTGATGCAGGCCCGCCTGGAGCGGGCCGGGATGAGCCAGGCGGCGGACAGGTTGAACGCCCTGGTCCGTCCCGGCGACCGCTGGATGCTCGATCCGCACGCGGATCCCTTGCGGCTTGAAGACGCATTGAGGCAAGCCATCACCTTGCATCGCCGTGCGCGCACGTTACATAGCGAACTTCGGGCCGCCGAGCGCGCACTCGCCGAAGAGGACAATGAGGCCAATCTCGCCTGGCTGCGAGAGGTCCAAAACCAACTGTCCTCCGTCGAGGGTGCCGAGGCCGACTTGGACAAGAACGGGTCCGCTGGGGGAGCCGGTTTCTGAGATCGAGATGAGGCCCTCGCGGGCGGGAGTTGGTTAACGGTTAGTCAATTGACTTACTGTTTTATAGTCAGGAATTTCCGGGTGGCCGGGCCCAGAGGCCTTGCTGCCCATTCGCGCATCGTAGGTCCCGTTGGGGGGGCCGACGGGGCGCTGGAGTAAGGCAAAGCATGGCAACGAAGGCAACCGAACGGGAAGAAGGCGAGACGACAGCTCCGGAGCAAACGAGCGATGGGCCTCTGCTCGACCTGAGCGATGCCGCCGTTAAACGGATGATCAAGCTCGCGAAGAAGCGCGGCTATGTCACGTATGATGAGTTGAACGAGGTTCTGCCTCCGGAGGAGTTCTCCTCGGAGCAGATCGAGGATGTGCTCGGCCAGCTTTCCGAGATGGGCATCAATGTCGTCGAGTCCGAGGAGACGGAGGAGGGCGCCCAGACCGAGGCGGAGGAGGAAGAGGCCGACGGCGGCGATCTCGTCGAGGCGTCCCAGACCCGTGCCGTCGCGGTCCGCGAGACCACGGCCAAGGAACCGACCGACCGCACGGACGACCCGGTGCGCATGTATCTGCGCGAGATGGGCTCGGTGGAGCTTCTCTCCCGCGAAGGCGAAATCGCCATTGCAAAGCGCATCGAGGCCGGCCGCGAGGCCATGATCGCGGGCCTCTGCGAAAGCCCGCTGACCTTCCAGGCCATCATCATCTGGCGCGACGAGCTCGTCGAAGGCCGGGTGCTCCTGCGCGACATCATCGATCTCGAGGCCACCTATGCCGGACCCGACGGCAAGGGCGCGCCCAAGGTCGATGCCCTGGGCGAGGAGAGCGAGGAAGAGGCGCCGGAGGGCGAGGAGGGGTTGACCCCGCCCGAGGGCGAGATGGACGACGACGACATGGAGAACAACGTGTCGCTCTCGGCCATGGAGGCCGAGCTAAAGCCGCGGGTTCTCGAGACCTTCGATTCCATCGCCGACAACTACAAGAAGCTGCGCCGCCTCCAGGTCGAGCATGTGGAGCAGCGCATGCAGAACAAGCAGCTGACCCCGGCTCAGGAGCGCAAGTACCGCGAGCTGAAGTCGGATATCGTGGCTGCGGTGAAGTCGCTGTCGCTGAACAACAACCGCATCGAAGCGCTGGTCGAGCAGCTCTACGACATCAACAAGCGCCTCATCTCCCATGAGGGCCGCCTGATGCGTCTGGCCGAGAGCCATGGCGTCGCCCGCGAGGAGTTCCTCAGGCACTACCAGGGTTGGGAACTCGATCCCAAATGGGTGCTGCGCGTCTCGAAGCTCGGCGGCAGAGGCTGGAAGGACTTCGTCGCCAAGGCGAAGGACGGCATCCACGACCTGCGCGAGCAGATCCACAACCTGGCGAGCGAGACCGGCCTGGAAATCCAGGAATTCCGCCGCATCGTCATGATGGTGCAGAAGGGCGAGCGCGAAGCGCGCCAGGCGAAGAAGGAAATGATCGAGGCGAACCTGCGTCTCGTGATCTCCATCGCCAAGAAGTACACGAACCGCGGCCTTCAGTTCCTGGATCTGATCCAGGAGGGCAATATCGGCCTCATGAAGGCGGTCGACAAGTTCGAGTACCGCCGCGGTTACAAGTTCTCGACCTATGCTACGTGGTGGATTCGTCAGGCGATCACGCGCTCCATTGCCGATCAGGCCCGCACGATCCGCATCCCGGTGCACATGATCGAGACGATCAACAAGATCGTCCGTACGTCGCGCCAGATGCTGCATGAGATCGGCCGCGAGCCGACTCCGGAGGAGCTGGCGGAAAAGCTCGCCATGCCGCTGGAGAAGGTGCGCAAGGTTCTCAAGATAGCCAAGGAGCCGATCTCCCTCGAAACGCCTATCGGCGACGAGGAGGATTCGCATCTCGGCGACTTCATCGAGGACAAGAATGCGATCCTGCCCATCGACGCGGCGATCCAGTCGAACCTGCGCGAGACCACCACGCGCGTTCTGGCTTCGCTCACGCCGCGCGAGGAACGCGTGCTGCGCATGCGCTTCGGCATCGGCATGAACACCGACCACACCCTCGAAGAGGTCGGTCAGCAGTTCTCGGTGACCCGCGAGCGCATTCGTCAGATCGAGGCGAAGGCCTTGCGCAAGCTGAAGCATCCTTCGCGGTCGCGGAAGCTCAGGAGCTTCCTGGACAACTGAGCAGGTTAAAAAGGCGGGCCTCACAGCCCGCCTTTTTCTTGCGGCAATGATCCAATGCGGGAGCGGTCTTGGAAATCGTCGAAGCTTGGTACGACGAGATCGATAACAGTGTTGAACTCACATCCTTGAGTGAAATCAACCGCATGAGGTCATTGGGGCTTGGCTGGAAAAGCCCATTCTCCTGCATCGAATAGAAGCCGACTCGCTGGAGGCGGCCCGTGAATTGCACCAGGAGAAAATGGATTGGGATAACTTCGGGGTTCAGATGGACCTCGTCGCAACCTGCCCTCAGTGCGGAGTTCGCTACTTTGTGCAGAGATCCACTTCGTGCCCCAGCTGCGAAGCCGCAAATTGAGAGAACTGATCGCGCTCTCGCTTTCGCGCTACAGCTTACCAATTGAAGAACACAAATGCCGTCCCGCCTGCCACGATGGCCGCGAGGCTCGTGCCGGAGACGATCCATCCGGCTTTCGGCGTTCCCAAGGTGAGCGTCATTCCAGCCTTCACGACCGTGTTGACGGCAACGGCGATGCCGATGCCGAGCGCGGCGGCGCCGGCAGAAATTCCGTCGTGCGACAGGCGGGCAAGGGACAGCGTGATCGCATCGACATCCGCGAGGCCCGAGATGGCCGCGAGGATCGTGAGGCCCGCGTTGCCCATGAGGCCGCTCATCAGCTTCGCAAGCAGGCTGATGGCGGCGATCAGCGCAGCCAGCTGCAGGGCCGTTCCGAGATCGAAGGGATTTTTGATATCCAATCGAGGATGCTCCTTGCTTCCTTTGCCGCGGGTCAGGAAGAGCAGGCCCGCCGTGGCGGCGGTCACGAAGCCCGCCGCTCCCAGCGGCCACGCGAGCGGCAGAACGAGAGCGTTGTTCAAGGCGCCCGCGATGACGAGGACGCGCACGATCATGACCGAGCCCGAGAGCAGGATGCCGCCGGCCAACAGAGAGCTCGCCTCCGGGTGCTCGCGCGCCATGCGCGAGAGGGTCGCCGTCGTTGCGGTCGACGAGGCAAGACCTCCCGCAAGGGCTGCCAGGGCCACGCCGGCCTGGCTGCCCATGATGCGGATGGCGACATACCCCGCGAACGAGATGGCCGCGATGATGATCGCGTAAAGCCAGATCTGCGCCGGGTTGATCGCATCCCAGGGGGCCACCGTTCCGTTCGGCAGCAGCGGGAGCGCCAGGAACGTCATGGCCAGCAGGATAAGGACGGAGCGGATTTCGAGCCATGTCAGGCGCCGGAGCCAGGAGTGAAGCGGCTGCTTGAGGGCGAGAATGAGGGTCACGATCACACCGACCGCGATCGCAATCTGCAGATCGCCCAGTACCGCATAGGCGCCGAGGGCGAAGGTCAGCAGGGCCGCGATCACACCCGTTACGCTGAAGTTCTGCTCGCTCTTGGCTTCCAGCCAGGCGAAGGCCCCGAACGCGATCGCGAAACCGAGGAAGGAGAGGCCGAGAAAGGCGGGATTCGTATATGTCCCAAGGAGAGCCGACAGGGCGCCAAGCACGGCCGTGAGCGTGTAGGTCCGCAAACCCGCCGTGCGTTCGCCTTCCTCTTCATCCCGCTGTTGCCAGCCGCGCACGAGGCCGACGAGAAGCCCTATGGCGAGCGCAACGCCCAGACGCAGAAGAAGAGACGTGTCGTTCATGGCCCGGTCTACCTTGTGCCGCTTGTGGGGCTGCGAGCTGTGCCTCCTGGGTCGGCCCTTCGGCGTCCTGGTATCATGGCCAAGCTTAGGAAGACAGTCACGGGAACGAGACGGCTCAACAATCTGCCATGCTCACGCACGGACGGTATATAGGACGGCATGAATTCACGTATCGTCGCTGAGGCCGCCCATGATCGTCAGTTTAACCGTCATTCTTCTTTGCCAACTCATCGGCGAGGTGGTGGTCCACGGCTTCGGCTGGCCTGTGCCGGGCCCGGTTCTCGGGATGCTGATCCTGCTTGCCGTCTTGAGCCTGCGTGACCGGGTCAAGAAAACGGTGCCTGAGTTCGGTCGCACGCTGGACTCGACGGGCAAGGGATTGCTCGCGCATCTGTCGCTCCTGTTCATCCCGGCGAGCGTCGGCGTCGTGCAGCGGCTGGATGTGCTGGAGACGCACGGGGTCGGTCTTGTCCTGGCCCTGGTCGTTTCGACTTTCGTGACGCTCGTCGTGACCGTGGTGGCCTTCGTGGTCGTGTCCCGTCTGAGCGGTTCCGCCATGGAGATCGCGGATGACGGCAAGCCGGGAGTGACGTCATGACCGATCAGGCCTTCTCCCTCTGGGTTTACCTCTCGCAGACACCGCTGCTCTGGCTCGTCGTGACGCTGGGCGCCTATGTGATCGCCGACCGCATCTCGCAAGCCTTCAGGCGACACCCCCTGTGCAATCCGGTTCTGATATCCGTCATCGCGGTTGCGCTCGTGCTCTGGGTTACGGGCACGGCCTATCCGGTCTATTTCGAAGGCGCGAAGTTCGTTCACTTCCTGCTCGGTCCCGCCACCGTCGCGCTGGCTATTCCGCTCTACGAGAACCGCCGAATTGTGCTGCGCGCCCTCGTGCCCATGGTGGTCGCGCTGGGCGTGGGCTCCGTAACGGCCATCGCGTCGGCGGTCGCGGTCGCGCAATTGTTCGACATGCCCCGCTCCATTCTCATCTCGCTGGCGCCGAAATCCGTCACGGCGCCGGTCGGAATGGGCATCGCGGAAACGCTTGGGGGCGATCCGGCATTGACGGCCATTCTCTCATGTTCACCGGCGTCATCGGCTCCGTCATGGTGACGCCGCTCATGAATGCCCTGCGCATGAAGGACTGGCGGGCCCGCGGCTTTGCCGTGGGACTTGCCTCTCACGGGATCGGAACAGCCCGGGCCTTTCAGGTGAACTCCCTTGCAGGCACATTCGCCGGCATCGCCATGGGGCTCAATGCCCTGGTCACGGCTCTGCTGCTGCCGATCGTGTTGAAATGGCTCATCGGATGATCATGGGATCGGGCCGATCCCGTCCGTACTAGGCGCGCCGCCGAGGAAACAGATTCCGAGTTCTGCTCGTTGGGCTTGTCGAGGAGCAAGCGGACAATGGCATCACAGAACTCATCCAGAAAGGTCATTTATGCGGCGCTCCTGGGCAATCTGCTGATTGCCGTCACCAAGTTCGTCGCAGCCGCCTGGACGGGAAGCTCGGCCATGCTGAGCGAGGGCGTGCATTCCCTCGTCGATACGGGCAACGAGCTGCTGCTTCTCTACGGGCTGCGCCAGGCGGCACGGCCCGCCGATGTCCATCACCCGCTCGGCTATGGTCGCGAACTCTATTTCTGGACCTTCATCGTCGCGATCATGATCTTCGCCCTCGGCGCCGGCGTCTCGCTCTACGAAGGCATCAGCCACATTCGCCGTCCGGTCCATGTGGAGGATCCGACCATCAACTACGTTGTTCTGGGGCTGTCGCTTCTCTTCGAGGGAGGGTCCTGGTGGGTGGCCCTCAAGGAATTCCGGCGTGCGAAGGGGAACCTGGGCTATTTCCGGGCCGTGCGCGAAAGCAAGGATCCGACGACCTTCACGGTTCTGTTCGAAGACAGCGCGGCTCTCGTCGGACTGACCATTGCGCTCATCGGCATATCGGCAGCCCACGCCTTCGAGATCCCTGAACTCGATGGCGTCGCGTCCATCGGAATCGGCCTCGTGCTGGCGTTCACGGCCCTTGCGCTTGCGCGGGAAACGAAGGGGCTCCTGATCGGCGAGTCGGCGCGCGCCGGCCTGCAGGACTCCATTCTCCGCATCGCCCAGGCCGATCCCGCCATCGAGCGCGCCAACGGGATCCTCACCGTTCATCTCGCGCCGAGGCAGGTGGTCGCCGCCCTGAGCATCGATTTCCTGGACGATCTGACGACGGCCGATATCGAGGATTGCGTTACGCGGATCGAGGCGCAGGTGAGGGAGCAACATCCCGAAATCCGCATGCTCTTCGTGAAGCCGCAGAGTGCTGGAACTTATCGAAAGCGGCATGGGAAGACAGTTGCCATGACCCAGAACCAGGACCGGTGAGGCAGGAGGCATCCTGCCTCATGGCGTCCTGTCTCGATCGCGGTCAGAACAGGAAATCCGCAGCGCCGATCATGGCTTTCTGCACGTTCAACAGCGTGATCGTCTGTCCGCCGGCCTTGATGACGACATCGTCCACCCGTCCGTCGCTGTCGGCATTGACCTGCGTGATCGACAAGGCGCTGAAATTCAGGGCATTGCCGCGCAGGTCGATATGGTCGACTCCATCCTGGAAATCCACGATCTTGTCGGAACCCCACTTTCCGGAAAAGCGGAACACGTCCGCATCGGCGCCGCCGGTGAGAGTGTCGTTGCCGGCTCCTCCGTCGAGCGTGTCCTTGCCGCCGTCACCGTAGATCTTGTCGTTGCCGGCGAGGCCATTGAGCTTGTCGTCTCCCGCATTGCCCTTGATCACATCGGCGCCCGGCGAGCCGTTGAGGGTGTTCGCGCCTGCCGTGCCGGTAATCGTCTTCACCATGACCGGGTCGACAAGATCGAGCTTCACGTTGCTGGCCCCGATCGTCACCTGCTTCGTTATGGGAGCGACGCCGCCGCCCGAATAGGTCACCTTGTAGGTGCCGGCCGTCAAGGCGAGGCTGTAGCCGCCTGCGCTCCCTGATGTCGTCGTATAACGCGTGCCGGTGGCGCTCACTGCAGTGACCGTCACGCTGCCCAGGGCCTCGCCGACGTCATAGAAACGGTCGCCGTCCTTGTCGTCCATGGTCACGCCGGTGAGAAACACCTTCGACCCGGACCGCGCGAAGTTCTCGGTGACGAAAGCGCCGTCCCAGCCCTGATAGGAACCTGTGTTGAAGCCGATCCCGATTTCGCGGAACGTGCCGTTCAGGATATTGGCCTTATGGCCGGGGCTGTTCATGAGATTGTCGTGCAGGAGCTTCACTTCGTCCTGGTAGCCTGAGGGGCTGCGGGTGCTGGCCCAGGCGATGTTCTCGGCCGAAGACCAGGAGCCGCTGAAGACATAGCCCGCGCTCTTCATGCGCGCCGTCGGCGTCGAGCCGTTCACGCCCGTGTGGGAGAACGTATCCGTCGCGATCATCCAGTTCGTGTGCGAATCGGAAGACGTGTTGAGGGCGCTGTTGAAGGCGAGCGGCTGTGCGCCGACCTTCGCCCGTGCGGAATTCACCAGTTCGAGCATGAGCTGCTCGTAGGCGGTAGCCTGTGCCATGAGGAATGCCCCTTATCGCCTCATCGTATTCGGGGCCGGTTCATCCAGCGCCCTTCGTCCGGATCTGGCTAGCGCCGGATTAGGATAAACTTGTGGCGGCAAGGGCCGGTTTTTGTAACCTAGGAACATTATCTATTGCCGACGTAACAACCCTGCCTTGCACGATCCTATGGGGGTCATGGGGAAACAATCTGGTATACAGCCGGTTCGGAAACGCCTTCCCGGCCGGGCGTCGCTTGGCCTAACCTCAAGAACGCCAATGGACACCAAGTCGCCTGCCTTTGCCGCCGCGCCGGTTCGGACCTCCATCGAGCGGGTGACCGTCCCGATCCTGGTGGCGATCAGCGTCTCCCATCTTCTCAACGACCTGATCCAGTCCCTGCTGCCGGCGATCTATCCGATCCTCAAGGCGAACTTCCATCTCGATTTCGGCCAGATCGGCCTGCTCACGCTCACGTTCCAGCTGACCGCTTCTCTGTTGCAGCCCCTGGTAGGTTCCTATACCGACAAGAAGCCGCTGCCCTTCTCCCTGGTGGTCGGCATGGGCTTCACGCTCATCGGCCTGCTCACCCTGTCCCGCGCGAGTTCCTATCCGCTGCTGCTCACGGGAGCGGCCCTGGTGGGCATGGGCTCTTCCGTGTTCCACCCGGAATCCTCCCGCGTGGCCCGCATGGCGTCCGGCGGGCGGCATGGGCTGGCTCAATCGGTGTTCCAGGTCGGCGGCAATCTGGGCTCGTCGCTTGGCCCGCTGCTTGCGGCCTTCATCGTCGTGCCGTTCGGTCAGGCGAGCATCGCCTGGTTCTCGGGCGTCGCGCTGCTCGCCATGATCATCCTGTTCAATGTGGGGCGGTGGTATCGGGCGAGGGTCGTGGATCTGAAGGCCAAGCCGCGGGCCGCAGCGACGACATCGCCCCTGTCACGCCGGCGCATCGCCGTGTCGATCACGATCCTGATGCTGCTCGTCTTCTCCAAGAACTTCTATACCGCCAGCATCTCGAGCTACTTCACCTTCTACCTGATCTCCAAGTTCCAGGTGACGGTGCAGGAAGCTCAGATCTACCTCTTCATCTTCCTCGGCTCGGTGGCGGCCGGCACGGTGATCGGCGGTCCCATCGGCGACAGGATCGGGCGGCGCTACGTGATCTGGATTTCGATCCTCGGCGTGCTGCCGTTCACGCTGATGCTGCCCTACGCCAACCTGTTCTGGACGACGATCCTCAGCGTGATCATCGGCCTTGTGCTCGCATCCGCATTCTCCGCCATCCTGGTCTATGCGACGGAACTCGTTCCGGGCCGGGTCGGTACGATCGCGGGGCTGTTCTTCGGGCTATCGTTCGGCATGGGTGGTCTGGGCGCTGCGGTGCTCGGGGAACTTGCCGACCTGACCAGCATCGAGACGGTCTACAAGGTCGTGTCGTTCCTGCCGGCGATCGGGCTTCTCACCTATTTCCTGCCGAAGATCGAGAGGGGCCGCGCCTGAGGCGCGGCCTACAGCATCGGACGCGGGGAGTGGGAACCGGTCTTGCACCCGATGCTCCCTTCCTAGAAAGAGCGCATCGTTTGAGCGGACAACCAGGTCCACTTTTCGCTAGCGCGGCCCGCTGGGTCCGCACGGCGCTCTAACGCGCAAGCTCCGGTTGCTCGTATCGCTGCGCGGCCGGCACCGGACCGGCGGCCATGCGCCGCTCGTGCTCGAGCAGCCATTTCTTGCGCCAGAGCTTGCCGCCGTATCCAGTCAGAGACCCGTCGGCTCCGATCACACGGTGGCAGGGAACGATGATGGCCACCTGATTGGCGCCATTGGCCCGGGCCACGGCGCGCGGCGCATCGGGGCGCCCCATGATGCGGGCGATCTCGCCATAACTGCGCGTGCTGCCTGCAGGAATCTCGCGCAGAGCCTTCCAGACGCTCTCCTCGAAGGCGCTGCCGCTCTGCACGATGGGGATGTCGAACGATGGAGACTGGCCGGAGAAATAGCGCTCGATCTGGAAGGTCAGCTCTTCGAGAACCGAGCTGTTGCCGAAACAGATCGGTCCGACGCGGGACTTCAGCCTTGCGATTTCCGTGGGAAGCGCCGCGCGCTCGGCGAACTCGAGCAGGTGCAAGCCTCGGTCGTCCATGATGGCCAGCATGGCGCCGATGGGGGTATCCAGCCATCGCGCCGTCAGGATGGTTCGCCCTGTCGCCCGCAGGGGCGCATCCCCGACGAGCTTCGTGATCGCCTCCCGAAATCCGCTCCCGGATTCATATCCGGCGTCCAGTTGCGCATCCATCACCGAGCCTCCTCGTTGCAGACGGTCGACTGCGTTCCCCAGACGTTGAGAGCGCGCATACTGGGCGAAGGTGACGCCGTATTCGCGTTGAAAGGCGCGGCGGACCGTCGACGGATCATAGCCGAGGGCCCGGAGGTCTTCGGCGTTCCATCGGCGCTCCGGCTCGGCTCTGATTTTCCCGCGCAGGGTGTCCAGAGCACCGCTCGCCGGCCGCTGACGCTCCAACGGCCTGCAGCGCAGGCAGGCGCGGAAGCCCGCATTCTGCGCCTCCTCGCAGCTTCCGAAGAAAGCCACGTTGTCGCGCTTCGGCTTGCGGGCCGGGCAGGTGAGGCGGCAAAAGATGCCGGTGGTCTTCACGCCGACATAGGCGAAGCCCTCATAGGAGGGATCGCGGGCGATCAGGGCGGCAAAGAGTGTGTCGTCGCTATGCATGCCTCTCTTATATCGCAGCCCTCAAGGACGTGCCGCCGGAAACGAGGCGTTGATTTTGTGAGGCTAGCGCATCGTGCGAAAAAGTGGCCCCGGTTTTTCGCAAGAACGATGCGCTCTTTCCAGGAAGGGAGCATCGGAGTGAATCCCAAAAGGGCAAATCCACTTTTTACGTCCGATGCTTAGTGCAAGGTGGCGGAGGCCACGTCAACGCTCAGTCGCATCTCCGGGTGGATGCCGCAGATGATGTCGTAATGGCCGGGCTGATCGAAGCCGAGGGTCACCGTGTCGCCGGGGTTCTGTCCGTCGGAATTGAAGTGCATGTTCCCACCGTCGATGCGCACATTGTGCGTGCGGGTGTCGTCGTTGACGATGCGCAGGGCTTCGCCAAGCTTCAGCAGAATGGCGCCGGGCGCGAAACGCTTGTCCTTCTGGCTCACGGTCGTGGTGGAGACCGCCTCGGCCGTTGCGCCCCAGGTCATGGTCTTTGGCGGCAGGCTTGCGGGGCGTGGCGGATCATCGCTCGAAATCGTGTTGAGGAATGCGACCAGCTGGGCGCGCTCGCCCTCGGTGAGGTCGATGGATTGCGGAAGGTCGGCCGAGAGAGTGGGGCGCTTCACGATACCCTTGGCGTAGTGGTCCACCACGTCCTCGAAGGTGGCGAGCGAACCGTCATGCATGTAAGGCGCGCTCCACACGCGCTCGCGCAAGCTCGGGGTCTTGAACGCATGGTCGGCCGCTTTCACGCCGAGGATCGGGCCGCGCCCCTTGTCCGCGCCGGCAAGCCCGATGTCGTGGAAGGCTTCGTCCGTGAAGCGCCAGCCCTGATGGCAGGCGACGCAGCCGGCTTTCCCGACGAACAGCGAGAGACCCGCAAGTTCGTCCTTGTCGAGGGCCTCGTCATTGCCCTCGACCCATCGATCGAAGCGCGTTTCCGGCGAGACCAAAGTGCGTTCGAAAGCGGCGAGCGCCTTTGCGAGGTTCTCCCGTGTGACGGCGGGATCTTCGGGGAAGGCGGCCCGAAAGGAACTTTGCATCAGCGGATCGGCGGCAAGCGTCCTGATGGCGCTTTGCAGGTCTCCTGCCATCTCACGCTTGTTCTCGATCGGGATCGCGGCCTGGGCCTCCAGGCTCGCGGCGCGCCCGTCCCAGAACCAGGAGAGACCCCAGGCCATGTTCCAGAGCGGCGGCGTGCGCCGGTCGAGGGGACGACCGTCGAGACCGGGATGACGGTCGACTCCGTCGGAAAACGACAGCTCCCCCTGGTGGCAGGTCGCGCACGAGACGTTGCCGGACCCCGAAAGCCGCGTGTCCTCGAAAAGGGCGGCGCCCAGCTTCACCTTCTCGGGTGTCGTGGGGTTGTCCGCAGGCGCGGGGGCATGGTCGGGACGCGCGAAGGCCTGCCGCCAATGCTCGGCATCAAGGGCAGCGGGGGAGCCCGCCGCACCTCCTACCAGCGTGGCGACGATCAAGGCGGACCCGATCCGCCGCCGAATGTGCAGGCCTTTGCGCATCGTTGCGAGTTACTGAAAGTTCCCGAGCTGAAGTTCGAAATTGGCGATGGCGCTCAGGAAGTCGCTTGCGCTCTTGACCGGCTGCTTGGGAGGCATCACGGCAGGGAATACGGCCTTCAGCTCATCGAGGCTCGCCTTGAGGGCTTTTGCCGCCTCGGCATCCTTGGCGCTGGCGTCCTGCATCACGGTGCCCACGAGCCGATCGGCCTCGAACACGAAGCCGCGTGCGTCCTGGTATTCGACCACGTTCGCGATGCGGTTCTTCTCGATCGCCTCTTCATATTCGTCGGCGGCCTGCTGCAGGACCTCCAGGGCGGTTTCGAGCGTGAAGGAGAGTCCCTTCTCCTCCTTCGCGCGAACGGCTGTCTCCGCTGCGGCAAGGCGCTCGCCCAGGGTGGCGCGGGCGCGGGCATAGGCGTCCTTGTTCTTCGCCTTCACGGTCTGAGACAGCGACTTCAGGGCCGCCTGGAACGGCGCGATGTTGAAAGCCTTCAGATCGTCACGCAGGCTGGCATAGATCTCCTCTTCCGGGTGCAGGAAGTGGGGCAGGGCATCGGCCCAGCGGCCCGCCTCGACCAGCTCGTTGCCGACGATCAGATGGCCGCGGATCATTTCGATCCCGCGGTAAAGATGAAGAGGGGGAGCGAGCTTTGCGGCGCCTTCACCTTCGCCACTCTCGCCCTCGCCGCCGGCAGTCGCCGGTGCCGCGTGGCCCTGGTGAGCCTGGGCGAGCTGCAGCAGGTGCTGATTCGCCTTTGCCTCGACCACCGCATGAGAATGCAGCGGCATGCCCGCAGCCTGTGAGGCAACCGGAGCCGCGACGAGAACGGCGGTGCTCAAGCCCGCCCAAATCTTACGCTTTTTCATCTTTGTCCCCCTCCCAGCAGGTCAAGGCCGCTGGCGGCTAGTTTAGAAAACTTAAAAACTGTCATGCTTTACAAGCACTTAGCTACATCCTAAGAGACCCGAAGGCAAGTCTGAAGGTTGGGCGCACGATGTTGATCACCATTGCGGATGTTCTGTCTCCCGGCGAGATCGAGGAGATCCGCGCCACGCTCGGGTCCATGCGGTTCGAGGACGGCCGGTCCACGGCGGGGTGGAGTGCGAAGCTCGTGAAGGACAACGAGCAGGCGCGGGAAGGCGCCGCCCTTACGCTCCTGCGCGAGCGGGTCACGAAGGCCATTCAGTCGAACGAAGTCTTTCAGCTCGCCGCCCGGCCCAAGGCCCTGACGCCGCTTCTCTTCAGCCGCTACGGCCAGGGCAAGCAATACGGATCCCATGTGGACAATCCACTGATGGACGGGGTGCGCACGGATGTGTCGTTCACCCTCTTTCTGTCCGATCCCGAAGCGTATGAGGGGGGCGAGCTCGTCATCGAATCCGTCTCGGGCGAGGAGGAGATCAAGCTGCCAGTAGGCCATCTGGTGGCCTACGATTCCACGAGCCTTCATCGCGTCGCTCCGGTGACTCATGGAGAGCGCCTCGTGGCGGTGGGCTGGGCGCAGAGCTATATCCGCGACAGCGCCAAACGGGAGCTTCTGTTCGATCTCGAAACCGCGCGCCGCAACCTGTTCGCCCAAGCGGGCAAGACCCCGGAATTCGACCTCATCGCGAAGAGCAGCGCCAACCTGTTCAGGATGTGGGCCGAGGTGTGAGGGGGCCTTTCGCTCTCATCGCCGTTCCCGGCATCTGAGCCCCTGACCCGGCGGGTTCCTCGAGACGTGGATGGCCGGATTCAATCCGGCCATGACGCGACAGGTGAGGATACGGCGAGCGCCGGAAGCGAAACTGTGCCAAGTCCCGCTCGCCTCTATTGCCAGGAATAGTTGAAGCTGATGCTGATGCGCTCGCTGTCCGCCTCGTTGAGGGGCACCTCGTGGCGGAGCCAGCTCTCCCAAAGCATCACCGTCCCGGGCACAGGCTTCATATAGGCGAATTGCCGGTTCTCGGGCTTGGCCTTCGCCTTGCGGGGCGGCGCCGCCATCATGAAGCCGAGGCGTGGGTCCTCGAGCTTGAGCGCGCTCGCGCCTTCCGGGATCGTCACGTAATAGGTGCCGCTGATCACGGAATGCGGGTGGATATGAGACGTATGGATCCCGCCGGGCGGCAGGATGTTGATCCATAGGCTGTCCATGACGAGCTTGCGCCCCTGGAGATCGTACTCAAGCTCCTTGGCGAAGGAAGCCACGTGCTTGTCGACCTCTTTCAGCAGGTCCCCGAACACCGGCACTCGCCAGGGCAGGTCGTTGAGCGACGCGTAGGAGGTGTAGCCCGGATAGCCGTTTTTGGCGCACCAGCGCTGGCCGGCCTCGTCGTCCTCTGCGATGGACAGGCAGGCTCCTTCGAGTTCCGCGTTGCGGCGCTCGGCTTTCGCGCCCGTCAGTTCGGCGCGGTAGATCTTGGTGACGAAAAGCGTCTCGATGCTTGGCATGGTCCGGCTCTATGACGATGAGGGCGCCCTGTCAAAATGATTGCCCTTTTTGGAGCGCATAGCATCTTTTCTCACGTCATGCCTCCCCGCGTCTTGAAGGATCCGCGGGAACAACACACCTTGGCTCTATGATGTCGCTCTCCCCCCTGGCAGCCCTTCCGGACGACCTTCTGTCCCTGGCCCGCAGTCTCGACGTGGAAACCCTCCCGCGGGTCATCGCATTGCGGGACTGGCTCGTGACCACGGCGTCCCGGATGGAGGATTCGAACGAGGTTCTGGACGGGTTCCTCCACCGGCTGATCGTTCTGGGCCTGCCGATCGACCGGGCTGTATCGGCCATCGAGGCGCTGCATTCCGAATATGCCGGGATCGGGCGCTTCTGGACCCGAGAGGACGGAACCATCGTCCGCTATCTCCCGCATGGCGACCGGCGCGAAACGATCTATCAGACAAGCCCCTTCGCCCATGTGAACCGCACGGGCGAGTGGCTCATCCTCGACCTCGCCGAAACGCCCGACGATCTGTTCCCGATCATTCCGGAGCTGAAGCAGGCGGGATATCGTCATTATCTGACGATCCCGATCAGCTTCACCAATGGGGCGCAGAATGCCATCTCGTTCGCCACTCGGGCGCCCGAGGGCTTCGGGCGGCAGGGATTGACGATTCTTCGCCTCGTGATGCCGTCCTTCGCGCTCGTCACGGAACTGCGAGCCACCAGCAACCGGCTGGACGAGGTTCTGCGGATCTATGTCGGCGACGAACCCCACAGGGCCATTCTCTCGGGCGCCATTCAGCGCGGGCAGGTGACGCGCATCCGCTCCGCGATCCTCTTCGCGGACATGCGCGAATACACGCGCATATCTTCCTCCTTGAGCCCCGAAAGCGCGGTGGACCTGCTGAACAACTACTTCGACTGTCTCGTGCCGCCCATCGAGGATGAGGGGGGAGAGGTGCTGAAGTATCTGGGCGACGGGCTTCTCGCCATCGTGCGCGATCGCGGCGACGACACCGGCGGCGCGGCGCAATCGGCCCTGACGGCGGCAACCAAAGCCTTGCGGCGCATCGAGGCGGCGAACAACGAGGGCCGCTTTCCCGTGCAGATCAATGTCGGCCTTGCCCTGCACCATGGTGACGCGGCCTATGGCAATGTGGGCTCGGGCCAGCGCCTTGATTTCACGGTGATCGGACGGGACGTGAACCTTGCGAGCCGGATCGCCGATCTCAACAAGCGCCTCGGCGAACCGCTGCTCATGTCGAAGCCCTTCGTGGAGCACCTATGGGGCAATCCCCATCCGCTCGGCACCCATGCGGTCGAAGGCTTCGAGGAAGAGGTCGAAGTCTACAAGCCTTGAGGTTCTGCACGAGAAAGCGACGCCGGTTTTTCGCACCAAGCGGCGCACGGGAAGAGATCCGATGCCACGTAACTGGAAACAGCCTTAGAGCCGCTCGCGACCGTGCGGCGCGTCGAGATCCATGAGAGGGCCGAGCGGAACGATGCCGGTTGGATTGATGGTCTTGTGGCTCTCGTAGTAATGCGCCTTGATGTGCTGCATGTTCACCGTCTCGGCGATGTCGCCAGTCTGGTAGACATCGCGCAGGTAGCCCGACAGGTTC
Source organism: Microvirga sp. TS319 (assembly GCF_041276405.1). Taxonomy (NCBI): domain Bacteria; kingdom Pseudomonadati; phylum Pseudomonadota; class Alphaproteobacteria; order Hyphomicrobiales; family Methylobacteriaceae; genus Microvirga; species Microvirga sp. TS319. Next base: position 1,138,556 of record NZ_JBGGGT010000002.1, read on the forward strand.
GGATAATCCGCGATCCGTCGCAGGTTGCACTTGAAGTGTCCCACATAGACCGGATCGAACCGCACGAGCGACGTGAACAGTCTGATATCCGCCTCGGTCAGAGCACCGCCGCAAAGATAGCGCCGCGAGGCGAGGCGCGCATCGAGCCAATCCAGCGTTTCGAAGAGGGGGTGGATGGCTTCCTCATAGGCCTGCTGGGCGGTGGCGAAGCCCGCCTTGTAGACGCCGTTGTTGACGGTGTCGTAGATGCGCGCGTTCAGTTCGTCGATCTCGACCCGCAGGTGTTCCGGGTAATAGTCGCCGGGTGTTGCGCCGAGGCGATCGAAGGCCGCGTTGAACATGCGCAGGATCTCGGCGGATTCGTTGCTGACGATGGCGGCCTTCTCCTTGTCCCAGAGCACGGGCACCGTCACACGGCCCGTATAGGAAGGTTCCGCCGCCGTGTAGATCTGGTGGAGATAGTGGGCGCCATGGATCGGGTCCGGGATCGTGCCGGGGCCCTCCTCGAAGGTCCAGCCATTCTCCAGCATGCGCCAATGCACCACCGAAAGGCCGATCATCGCCTCCAGGCCCTTGAGCTTGCGCATGATCAGCGTGCGATGCGCCCAGGGGCACGCCAGAGAGACGTAAAGATGGTATCGCCCCGCTTCCGCCGGAAATCCGCCCGTTCCTGTAGGGCCCGGCGCGCCGTCCGGCGTGATCCAGTTGCGAAAAGCCGTGCTGTTCCGGACGAATCGCCCACCGGTGCTCTTCGTGTCGTACCACCGGTCCTGCCAGACCCCGTTGACCAGCAACCCCACCAGATCTCTCCTTCGATGCCGCCTGATCCGGCCCCGATAGGGCTCTTTCAGGCATTCGCTCGGGAATATAGGGTGTCCCGGGCGGTGCCGCACATATTGCCCGATCGGAGGCCGGGTACCCTGCCAATCAGGGGGTGACGAACGGCTCTCCCTCGATTAGATGGTATCAGACCTTCCTTGGAAGGGCCTGTAGCTCAATGGTTAGAGCCGGCCGCTCATAACGGTCTGGTTGCAGGTTCGAGTCCTGCCGGGCCCACCACCTTATCCCTAAGCATTTGTTTTTGCTTTAGCTTTTTTCTGGGTTGACACTCGGTTTGACACTGGCCGTTTCGGCTTTGTGCTCACCAGGGCCATTGCCTGCTGGGCAAGCAGCACCTGCTCGACCTCTTTCGTGTAGCGCTCGACCTCATCCAGACTCTTGTGGCCGGTGACCGCTTGGATCTGTTTGGAGGTGCATCCAGCCTCGGCCAGACGACGGGCCGCCGCTTTCCGCAACCCGTGCGCGGAGCATCCAGGCGAGCACCTGGCATCGCGTGACGCCTCTGAAAAGTAGTTCCCGAACCCTGCTGAAGTAAATGGCTTGCCTTTCGCTGTCATGAGGAAGGTCATGTTAGCACGAGGGGTAGCCTGAAGCACGGAATTTAGGTTGGGATGGATCGGTATCCACAGTGGTGTGCCGGTCTTTTGCTGCTTCACTTGGATCATGCCGTTGCGGACATGTTGCCAGCCCATGCGGATGACATCAGATCGTCTTTGCGCGGTGTAGAGAAGCAGAGAAAGCGCAAGCCGTTCTCTTGATCCGACCGGCCACTTTGCTTCAAAGGCCGCAATGTCGTCATCGGTCCAAGCGCGGAAGCCGCCGTCCTTGATTTTCATCTTGCGAATGCCGAACGTCGGATCATCGCCGCGCCAATTCTCGTCGATCGCGAACCGCATCAGCGTCCGCATGTGGCGCAGAAACTTGTTCGCGGCACCTGGCTTGTCGGCCTTCTCTGAAAAGAGCTTCTTCACGTGCTCGCGTCGGAGCATCGCCACGCGCTTGTCGCCGTGGTCGCGACGGATCTTCTCAATTTCGTTCCGGTAGCTGGATTGCGTGATAGGCTCCAGGCCCTTGAAGGTGGCCGACGAGTAATAGAGCGCGATCAGACGACTCATGGAGCCGGGCGGCGAGGTGTCCTTGTCCTGCTGCTCCCCGTCCCAATTCCCGGCCATAGCGGCTTCATAGGCCAGCCTGAATTCCTTCGATCCCGGCAGGCCTGGCAGCGGCGTTCTCTTGCCATTGCGCCGGAAATAGCGGCGCACCTTGCCGTGCCGGTCCACGAACTCCTGGACGTAGGGCAGCTTGATATGGGCCATCGTCAATCCCAATCGTTAACCTCATCGCCCGTATCTTCGCTCGGCAGTTCGTCGAAAGCCAAGTCGAGTGCGCGAATGTCCCAGACCTTGCGCCGGTCTACCCTCTTTGGCTTAGGCATCCGTCCGTCATCGACCATGGCATCGAACTTGCTCAGTCCGACCCCGATGTAGGCGGCGGCCTGCTCGCGGTTCAGTCCGCGACGTGGGGCTAAAGGAGCTGAAATGTGCTCGGCTAGCCTGCTCATCTTTCATCTATCTCCATGACCGTACCAACGGCCTGAATGCCTTTCTGCATTGGAGAGCGGGGGAGTCCCTTCAATGGGTTGAGGCTCATGGCTTTCCTATGAGTTTGAGACGGTGAGCTTGGCCACGATGGGGCTAAGGCACATCACTTGATCTTCTGACACTAGGATTGAACTGTTTATCGAGGCGGCGGGATGAGCGTTTTGTCTGGGTGTTGAGTTTGCGTCGCATCCACGCAAGCATGATCGGAAATGGAGTGGTTGCGCTTGGTGGTTTCTTTACGGCCTTGAAGAACTGCCCCTCAGTCATATTGCCTTTGGCATTGTTACAATCCGAGCATGCCGCAGCGATGTTCATCGACGTGTGCCGCCCACCCTTTGCGCGAGGGTGTTTGTGATCCGCTGTCACGGTTTCACTGGTGAGAGGTGTATCACAGTAGTGGCAGAGCCCACCCTGCCTATGAAGTGCATTCTGGCGACAAACCTTGATATACGCTTTGCTGTTACGAGGAGCGGGATAGGACATATTGTTCATTATTGTGTCTCTTGGCGAACAACCGAAGGGAGGACATCGTACCTGCTCCATTGTCTCTGTTCAGTCTTTCACGAACCTTGTTTAGTGATGATGTTAAGCTGTCGTTAACCATGGTGCCGCACACTCTTCTGTACGGGCTGATTTGGGGGCATATCGGGCCGTTCCCTTACGAGAACATTGGACCTCGGGCCGCGGTGTTGTAGCGGCCTTTCTTTTTGACCTGGCTCGACCGGCCACGCTGGAACGCGTTCAAGCACTTTCAAGGCTGAGACGACTGCATTGGGTGCATGGCAGTCGGGCAAATGCTCGGGTGGCAGACGGTTGTTTGAGCCACCATCTAAAGGGAGACACAGGATCTCCTCCCCCTGTGTTGTTCCCTCTGGAAGTTTCGATTTCCGACCTTGGGGCCGCTGGAATAGCGGCCCTTTTCTTTGCCGCCTTCTAGCAATCGAGAGGTCGCCACTAACGCTCCAGTAACTATAGTCATTCACCATACTCACTGTGCAGAGGTTTACGGGCGCCAGTTTGAGTATGAGGTTTCCAATGACACTAGTTCTGCTTATGATTGTGGCGGTATCCTTCTCAGCTTCGATCATAGTTCCAGCATGGCAGATGCTGAACTTGCCGAGAGGGCAGCGGCGCTCGCGCACTCCCGAGAGCCTTGCGGCGCTCGAACGTCGCGCACAGGGTTGCTGATCTGACGGAAACGGCTCGGTCCAGCGCGAGATCCTGCTAGGCGCATTCATTTTGACCTCCGTTCGAGCGTGCCATCCAACTTGCGCTTCCAGCCACTATCCCGGCTGCCGGGGATAGCCGGGCCTTTACGCTGACGAATGCCGAGATGACGCATCTTCACGCGCTTGGCCTTTGCGATCCGTGCCAAATCTCCGTCCTTGCCGTGGGTCTTGGCGTCGGCGCAGGCTTTGTGAGCGGGCCCGCGGTTCTCAGCGGCGTTCGTGCCGCCGAGGCCGAGAGCGCGAAGGTGCTCATCGATCCATGGCTCGCCAGCCCCAATCTTCCGTTCGCAGAGGACGCAACGGCCCTCGAATGTTTCGAACAGCTTCAGACGTTGGGTCGGCGTGAGCGGCTTCCGGGGAGTGGTGCCGACATCTTCGGTCATTAACGCGGCTTCCTCTTCATTGCGCGGACTTCACTGCGAAGTTGCTTGGTGCGAAGCTGGCGCAACCGGGCCTCATCATCGCGCGTGCTCTGGTGTGCCTGGCGCTTGCGCTGGATCCGGTTCTGTAGGTTTTCGATCTCGGACTCTTGGGATACTTGTGGCATTGGTCAGGCCCCCGTGAGATCATCGAAGGCTTCACGGAAGCGTTGCTCAGGAGTCTGCTCACGCACTCGATCGCTAGTCCGGTCGAGGCGGCGGCGCTCATGGCGCATGGATGCAAGGCTGAGCCAAATGACGAGGCCGAGGATCGGCACAACTAGGAAAAGCGCTTCCATCAGATCCCCCATCGGTTGGAGCGGCGGTATGCATTGCGGGCGAGCTCATCACGCTCGGCCGGCGAAGAGCTTCGGCGCCGCTCAGGAGCGGGCCCACGCAACGGCGTGTGAGCTGGAAAGCCCTTCGTGTTCGCGATGTAAGACAGGACATCGACGTGACAGGAATGATCTGCAGGACAGCAGCGCTGGGGCGCTTCCTCTGTCAGAGCAGCCTTGATCTCTGCAAAGGACGGGCGCTCAGGCAGACACAACGGCAAACGACGACGAACCTCTCGCGGCAGATGCGGAAGCAGTCCCCACATCCAGTAGACGTACAGCTCGACGGCCGCCCAGTGGCGGTTCTTGCTCGTTGCTGGCACATAAGAGACGCGCGATCGTCCAGTCTTTAGCAGCGCCAACACGGCCGGGTGATCGGTATCGAATGGGTTGGGGAAGCGCTCGCAGGCTGCTGTCATGGCAGCACCAAAAGCGCGGCGATCATCAGGAGACTTCCTGCAAGGGCGCACCAGGCGACCCACTGGGCGGCACTGCTGAATGCTCTCTGTGACTGGTTGAGAGGCATCATGCAGCCCCCGGATCATCAGGGGCGCTTAGATCGATGCGGTTCTCATCGTCGCCGCCACAGTGGCACGGCATGTCTGCCGCCCCGCACACCGCAGGGTAAAAGATGACGCCGCGGCCCTTGCAGTCTGGGCACAGATGAGCCTCGTCCTGATCCAAAAGCATGGCATCGCTTACTGCGACCTGTTCAGCTGTGATGAGGCGAATAGGACGAAGGCGAGGCGGAAAGAGAACAACATCTCCCATGGCTCAGCCCCCCAGCGCTACGCAGGACAGGCCGACAACACCGATCAGGAACACGATAGCGAAGCCATCGCGGACGACTTCAAGAGTGAAGAGTGGAAGGGACTGCATAGCGGCTCATCCGTGTGGAGTGGATGAGAAGCAAGCTAAAGGGCATTTGCCCATTGGTCAAGAGCAAAAATGGGCAGTTGCCCGCCACATATGCCCATTGGGCAGAGTGGGCAATTGTCCACATTGATTCACAGGGCGATCAAATAATCAGGCTCTTCGCCATGAATGTTCTTGTTATGTTCGCGACGCTGCGCCAGCCTTAATGAGTAGCTAACATGAGGTCCAAATGACTCTAGAAACGGTGTTCGTATTTCAACCCTTCGTCGCGGCAAAGAAGGGGAGCCGCGTGCTGATCGGTCAGCCAATGGCGGTTAGAAATGAGGAAGTTGCCAAGCGAGCATTGAGCCGGGCTCTCACTAATCCAAGCTCCGGTGTTGTAGGAGGTGTCATCCTTTCGACCATCGCTGACACAGCGACAGGAGAGTGCGAAGGGACAAGCATTCTTGCAAAAGAGGGGAATGTCCCTGAGCACTTCCTAGAACGGCTGGAACACTAGGCTTTCAAAGAGCCGATAATAAGGTGGACGCTTATGATGAGGTCTCGGTCGATCTCAATCTCTTTGTCGGGGTTAAACTGGCGAAGTACGAGCATTGTAGGCGTCCACGCTACGAACTCTTTGATGTATCCCTCAGGGGGCTCGCCTTCCTCCTCAGGATGGATCTGCACAACAACATCGTCTCCGCGTCGGGGAGGGCGGCTGGGGTGTACCCAGACCTGTTCACCGGCTTTGTAGCGCGGGTACATGCTATCCCCGGAAACATAGGTAGCATAGGCGTTTGGAACGCCAACAAGAGCTGGCGGGCGCGGCACTGTTCCGAGCGTCTCCCCATTGAAGATAAACTTGCCGTTGTCGCCGCCAACCGCGAGGCCTTTTACCGGGATTACGTCCGTACTGAGGGCTGGGGGTGCAACAATCTGGGACGCGTTCGGAGCGATCGACGGGCGTGAGATCGTTCGCGTCGGCGCCGGTTCTTTCTCGGCCCCCGCAGGTGACGGGTCGTCGGATGTCAGCCAGTCAGGATCCCCCGTGAGCACCTGGGATATCTTGCGGAGATTTTCCATCTTTCCGCGCCCCTTTTTCAGGAAGTCGCGGACATAGGTTGCCCCTAAGCGCGCTTCGATCGAAACCCGCTTCATGTCCTTGTTCTGGCGTCTTAGCTCGCCTTCGAGCTTCTTTCGCCATTGATCTTTCTGCGCGTCATCCATAGTGGGAGATTGCCCACTTTCTTGCCCATCGTCGATAAGGCCTTTGCCCATTGACGTGAAGGGCATTTGCCCATTATGTTGATGGGCATGAGCGAGACACTGAAGCTTCTTCACGACATCGAGGCCTTTCTGCGGGCCAACCCCATGGCTGAGAGCACCTTTGGCCGCAAAGCTGTCAATGACGGGAAACTGGTCATGCGCCTCCGCGCTGGAAGTACCGTCACGCTTGAGAAGGCTGCCCGGATACGAGCCTTCATTGTAGCACGCCGTCGTGCTTTTCAAAAGGAGAAGGCTGCCTAATGCGTAGTCTCCGCACATCTGCATCTTCCTGCTACCGAGTGCATAAAAGCATAGCCTAGCCTGACGAAAGATAACTATTCGGGATTATTCTAGATGATGACGAGAAAACTACGCTACAGGCTTACGGCATCGGGTGATTTCTACTTCCTCACCCAGGACGGATACGTCCTTGTTCGGCGGGCGAAGTGATGCCGCTTCTAGCATATTGTCCCTCCCGCGTCAGCAAAACGCCCCCCGCTGACGCCACCTGCGCGGGCGACCATGCGCAACCGTCTTCGGTCGCCCGCGCCTTTCCTTTCGTCCCCGCTTCCATGGCTACGGTTATTGCCGGTCCTGGGGCTCCCGTCATCTCAATTCAAAATAGGAACGCGCAGTGAACATCGAACGCGGGCGCATGCTGCCCTATTCCGGTCTTAAGGCCACTTGGCGGTCGCTTCTTGCAACCCTTGGGGGCGGAGCTGCTGTTGAGCGGGCTGAGATCACCCGCGGTGGCGACTCCCTCCTGTCCCGGTACGGCCTGCCGCATGAGACCGTCTTCGCGCCGGTCGACGTGATGCTCGATATCGAGAAGGCGGTCGTTGAGATGGGCGGCCGGCCTGAGTTCCTCCACGCCTATGCCGACGCCCTCGGGTTCGCGGTTGCCCCGAAGGCCGCGCTCGAGAACCCGTTGCCGGTCTTGGACCAAGCTGCCGTGGAAGCCATCGGCGCTCTCGGTCAGGTTGCATCTGCATTCCACGAGGCTGCCAAGGACGGTGTGATCACTCCGAAAGAGGCGGAAGGCCTCGTCACCATCGGCCAGCGCGCCGAAGCTGAGATCCACGAATTTACTGAAGCGGCCCGTGCTCGTGCTGCAAAGGGGAGGGCACGCGCATGAGGGGTATCGAACGTACCCAGCTCAAATCCTTCGTTGACCGTGTCGAGCGCATCGAAGGCGAGATCGCAGAGCTCAATGCCGACAAGCGCGACATCTACGCGGAAGCCAAGGCCGTGGGCTACGACGTGAAGGTGCTCAAGCAAGTCGTCGGCCTGCGCCGCAAGGATCTCCCAGCCATTCAGGAACAGAATGCGATCCTTGCACTGTACCTGCAGGAACTCGGCATGTTTGACCTCGCCAAGGGCGTCGAGAACACGACCCCTGAGAGCGCTCCTCCTGCACGTGCACGTGCACGCGTACGCGAGGAAAAGGCGCCGACCGAGCTGCAGCGCCGTTACGGAATGGGAGCTTGATGATGGCAGTTCCGTTCCCGAACCCAACAACGCTTGAGCAGATGCAAGCCAACCGCCGCGCGTTGAATGCGACGTTCTTCTCGGTGCGGCCGCGCATGAAGAACCGTCTCCCCGATGCGCCTGCTCTTGGTGAGCCGGAACCCGACCAGGAGGACTTCGAGGAGCTGCGGCGTCCTGTGATCAGTGAGCAAGAAGCCAAGATCCTTGATGCCGTGGCTACCCGGGCCGAGATCCCGCTTGAGGAGATGCTGGCCAACCTGTCGAAAGTCGCGGCGCTCGCGCGCCAAGTCGCAGTCGTCGTGCTGGTCCGTTCGCTCACTTCGGAGCCGACTCGCGCCGCCACGATTTGCGGGCTGACCTTCGGTGCTGCGGGTCGCGCGCTCCAGGAGTTCGACCCGGTCGTCAGCGCTGGAGCTATGCCGATCGTCAACGACCCGCTTGCCTGCATCGCTCCGCTTTGGAGCCACGCGGCCTTGAACTTGCAGGATCGTCGCACGGCGACCCTGGTTGAGTGCCTCAGTGCGGCTTCCCGGGCGTCCATGGTGCCGGTCCACGACATGAAGACGGAGCGGCGCACTCAGTCGCTTGTAAGGGCCCGCCAGATCGCGATGTGGCTCGCTACCGAGTTCACATTGATGTCGCTGCCTTCGATCGGCAGAAGCCTCGGCGGCCGCGATCACACCACGATCCTTCACGGGTCGCGTGTGGTCGCCAAAGTAGCGGCGACGATCACCCCCGGAGAGGATTGGGGCCTGCAGCAATGGGCAGATGCACTTTGGGCTGCCGATTGGGGCGCCTGCAAAGGAAAGGGGGCTCGGGCATGATCACGGGCCTCACACGCAAGCAGAACGAGCTCTTCCGGTTTATCGCCGCATACATCGACAGCAATGGCATTGCGCCGTCTCTGGACGAGATGACGGAGGCTCTGGACCTTAGCTCGAAGAGCTGCACGCACCGGCTCTTGGTGTGCCTTGAGGAACGCGGCTGGATCCGGCGTGAGAAGGGCTTGGCTCGTGCTCTGATCATTGAGGATGCGGCGAAGGCGCAGCTGCGCCAGGCAGGTGCCGCATGAAGGTGCGTATCTCCGAGGCGGCTATCCAAAAGGCCACCATCGATCATTGGCGCGCCTTCGGTCTGCCGGACACCTTGGTTGCCGCCATCCCGAACCAAAGGGCCTTCGGTCAGCCGGGCCTTACACGAGGCGTCTTCGACCTCTTGGTGATCGGCGGGACGGTTACGATTGGCCTAATCGAGCTCAAGGCTGATGACGGCCGCCTGAGCGATCCCCAGAAGGAGTTCCGGCGGCTCATGATCGTCAACGGCGCGCCCTACGCCATCACTCGTGGCCGTGACGAGCCAATCCGTTTATTGGAGGCCTGGGGGATTGTCCGGAAGCAGGCGAGGGCGGCCGAATGAGCTTCCAGGCTATGGCATGGGCTGCGGCCCAGAAAACCGGCTCTCCAGCCCGTAAGGCGCTCCTCTTGGCCATCGCCAACTATGCGGATGAGGAGGGCATCTGCTGGCCTTCGCGCGAGACGCTCGCCGACGACTCCGAGCAGTCCGTCGACAGCGTCGACCGGCACATCAAGGAGCTTGAGGCCTCTGGCTTCATCAAGCGCAGCCCGCGCGGTGGCCGCCGTGCGGACGGTGGCGAGCAGAGCAAGCTCATCACGATCCTATTCAGCCGTGAACGGCTCAAGAACGACTTAGCGTCCAATCGTGCGAGGGCACACAACAGCTTGCGACCTCAGCCGCAAATTGCGGCCGAGGGGTCAGCCGCAGATTGCGGCCACCTCAGCCGCACCGTGCGGGGGACCTCAGCCGCAAATTGCGGCCCTAACCTATCAGAAGAACCTATCACTGAACCTACCCCCCTAGCCCCCGAGGGGGAATTGGGTGCGGGCTCTTCGATTGATTTGGATGAAGTCCCCTCTAGGACGGCCAGCGCTCGTTTCGATCGCTTCCGGGAGGCATGGCCAGCGGATCCGACGATCAACTGGGAGCGTGTCGAGAGCGGGTTCTACCGCATGCCGGCGGACGATCAGGACAACGCCTCCAAGGTGGCTCGGCGCTATGTCGAGTTTTGCCGCCGGGAAGGCCGCAAGCTGAAGGCTCCGCAGAACTGGCTTCGCGAAAAGGGCTGGGCTGGGTTCGTCGAGGAAGAGCGCAAGGCAGCCGCAGCCGTCGAGCGCGGCCGAACGATGGTGTGGGTCCAGGAAGGCACTCGGGCCTGGGACGCCTGGAAGGGGCATTTCGAGGAACAGGGCAAGCTGATGAAGACGCCCATGCAGACGAAGGCTGAGAAGGGGCTGGGATGGTTCTTCCCCTCTCTGTTCCCGCCGAACGAAGGTGCAGCATGAGGCTCGGCGACAACGAGTATGAGGCGCTTCTTCGGATCTGCGCTATCGCCATTCCAGCCACCGATGACCCGAACCTCAAGGCGTCACTCGTGTCTGCCTCGCAGAAGCTGGAAGCGTCCAGGGCAGCCAAGCGGTCCATGACGAGAGCCACTAGAAAGAACGCAGCTTCACGCCACAACCAACGGAAGGCAGCAGCATAATGAGCGATCTGTTCAATGCTAGTTCCGCCATCATCTCCGAGTGCGGCCTATACCGCTACCGGCTGGAGCGCGGCGATCGGCACGGCACCAAGTCCGTCGCTTTCATCATGATCAACCCATCCACCGCCGATGCTGCGCAGGATGACGCCACAATCCGCAAGTGTCGTGGCTTCGCGCAACAGCACGGTTTTGGGCATCTGATCGTCGGCAACCTATTCGCCTATCGGGCGACCGATGTGAAGGAGTTGCGCAATGCCTTCGACGCGGTCGGCCCCGATAATGATGACCACCTTTGGCAAATCCTTAGAGATGCCGACACCGTGATTGTCGCCTGGGGTCCGGCGTCCAAGGTCCCGCAGAGCCTCCGCTCTCGATGGGATCGTGTCCCGGCCATGGCGCAGCTTGTAGGCAAGCCCCTGCATTGTCTTGGCGTGGCAAAGAACGGCCACCCACGCCACCCGCTGATGACGCCGTATTCCATGCCCCTCACGCCCTGGAAGGCCCCATGAGCACGAATCTCCCCCGCTTCGCCCTGTCTGCCGAGATCCAAGCCTATTTGGATGGTTTGAGCCCTGATCCCGGCCCCGGCCACTACTTCACTGGCACGGAACTGCCGAACCATACGCCTCCTGAGACTTTCGAAGGCTTCACCTGGTTCGTGGTCGTCTGCAATCCCAAGTGCGAGAGGAGGGCGCAGCTGGGCCTCCGTCGTGCCGGTTATCAGACCTATCTCCCCCAGACGAAACGCTGGGTCGTCCATGCCCGCAAGAAGGAGGGGCGAGAGAACCCGCTCTTCCCGCGGTATCTCTTCATTGGCCTCCGCTCGGATCAGGACTTCTACAAGCTCCGTGGCGTGGACGGCGTAGAGGGCGTCGTCAGGGATGGCTTTGGCGTGCCAGCCCGCATCCCGGCGCCTGAGGACCGTCCGCATCCCTTGGCGCGGCTGCTCGAGCGGGAGTTGGCCGGCGAGTTCGATTTCACACGCCTCCCGGATCTTGGCCCGCAGTATACGCCTGGAGAGACAGTGCGCCTTACCGCTGGAGCCTTCACCGACCTTCAGGCCCGTGTCGTCTCCATGCTCTCAAAGGGAAGGGTGGAGGTGCTCATCGACTTCCTGGGAAGGAAGGTGAGATTGAAGGCGAAACACAGTAGTGTTGTGCGGGTTTGAGAGATGAACGCCCTGTTCAGCCACGAGCTCTCTTCCCAAGATGTTTTAACCATCAATTAACCGGTTAACTTTAAAAGATGGCTAACAATTCCTCACGCAGGTGCGAGCTTCACGTCCCGAAAATAGTGAATACGCCCCTGCGCGTAACAAGCACTTTGGTAGGCTTCGCTCTGAAGCTAGGCATGAAGCCACTCCATTGTACCGGTCGAGCCCGGATGTCATGTGAACAGCGGATCGAGGTCTCCTCGAGGCATGATGCCACTCCGCTGGGTCGGTGCGACCCCGACATTCCCTGAAATCCCATTCTTCAAGGAAGAAGCGCATGTCTTCGATCAATACCAACCTGTCCGCCATGACCGCTCTGCAGGCCCTCAAGGCCACGCAGTCAGCCATGAACAAGAATCAAAACCAGATCTCGACAGGCCTGCGCGTGGGCGAGGCTTCGCACAATGCCTCATACTGGTCGATCGCGACCGCGATGAAGTCGGACAACGGCGCTCTCAGCGCCGTGAAGGACGCCATTGGCCAGTCCAAGGCAATGATCAACACCTTCACCTCGGCCATGGACAAGACGCTGACTTATCTCAACAAGATGAAGGCAGGACTTGTGGCTGCGACCCAGCCCGGTGCCGATCTGGCCAAGATCCAAACCGAATTCGACGCTCACATTGCTGGTATGAAGAGTGCTGCTGGCTCGGCTTCGTTCAATGGACAGAACTGGCTCGCCGGCGTGGCTGAAACCGTGATGCTCGTCACGTCCTATGACGGCAGCACCAACTCTGTTGGCACGCTGTCGATTGATACTTCCAAGACAAAGCTGTTCACGAATACCACTGCTGGTACAGGCGGCATTCTCAATGACGTCGCACAGATAAAACTGATCTCTACTTTCGTAGATGTGACCGTGCCATCTGGTGCCGAGACCGACGACAAGATTGCGATCAAGATCGGTGTCTCTGCCGAACAGGAACATAGGCTGACTTCGGGCGATGCTTCCGATCTGAACACGCTGGTCAAAAGCATCAACGACGACGTCCGCTTCAATACGCAGGTCAAAGCCGCTGTGGTGGATGGCCAGCTTCGCATCACGTCACTGGACCCGAGCGTGCCTGTGACTGCGACTTATCTCAAGAAGCCGGCCGCCGATGGTGCTGCCACTCCAGTTGCTCCCACTTATGGTTCAGACGGACTCCCGGGAGGTATTGGGCCAGCTGCTGATACATACGCGACCTTGACGTTCGACGATACTGATCTTGTTACAGATCTGCGGAGTGCAAACCTTTCACAAGGCGACGAGATCAAGTTCACGGTTGACGGTGTTCCCAAAACCTTCACCGTCGGCGCAGAGACGGATCTCCTGCAGATCGCTTCTTCCATCAATGGAACAGTCCCAAGCTATGGCGTCGTTGCTGACGCTTCGAGCGGCAAACTGGTTCTAAGAGGTCTGACGCCAGGTGACACCGGTACAGTTCTGTCGGCAGGCTCATACACCAATTACACCCGCACAGCTGGAGTGCCTGGAAGCTCGCCCATTGCCGAATCCCTCGCGTTTGTGGATGAAGCGATCCAGCAGGTGACAGCCGGCTCTGCGATGCTGGGTGCCAACAAGGCGCTGCTGGAGACCCAGGAGGAGTTCATCGGCGTTCTGTCCGACTCGCTCACCGCTGGCGTCAGCTCCTTCGTGGATGCCGACATGAACGAGGCTTCGACCCGCAACCAGGCTTTGCAGACCCAGCAGCAGCTCGGCGTGCAGGCTCTCTCGATGGCGAACCAGAACAGCCAGATGATCCTCAAGCTCTTCCAGTAAGAGCTGCAGTCTCTGAATAAATCGAAACCCCGCTCTTAAAGCGGGGTTTCTTCTTGTGAGGATCGAGTATTTATCTGTAGATACTTGTATGCTGCTCTTGATCCTAGCGAGTGGTGATACTAAATATAGCTTCTCAAAACACTCTTGGTGATTTTCACCCGGAGTGCGTTAGCTTTAGAGCGGTTGCCCCGGCGATATGATCGCGCGGGGCATTTCCAATGAGCCTCTGGCTTAGTCGCACTCCCGGTCGACGTAAGCCATCCAGCCCTCCACATCGGCATACTCTTCAGCAAGGCCGTCGAGCAAAACCTTGCGGTGACCTTCAGGCATCTCATTCGTCAGCAACATCAAGAACTGTTGTTGTCTTGGGTGGTCACTATCAGACATCAGCAAGTCGTAGACGTCTTTATAGCCTTCCCCGATGGCCTCATCGTTTGAGCGGCCGGTAGCAATTCGCGCCAGTTCATAGGCGCGACCTTTCACAACATCATAAAGCGACACTGGACCCTCATTTGTGAGAAGCCGGTGATCTTAAGCCCTCCATGCCTCACCGCAAGACCTACATCCGAGACGATGGCGTCGTCATGGTAGAGATAGGCCCCAACCTCTACGTAGAAGAGAGCATCGCTGAGAGGCTGGGGCTGTTGAGGTAGGGAGGCCTAGATTTGCCACCGTGCCTTGATGGCTTCCGAGGCTATCGGGTCTAGGTTGTACCAGTAGGCCGAGTTGTTTTTAGCGTCGACGACATAAAGCTTGTCGTTCGCATCCATGGCGCTCGCAACGTGCTTCGCCGCCTGCTCTGCTGTGTAGTTCGACTGAACATACCAGAAAGACTCGGTCACCTTTGCCCAATTACCCAGTTGCTTGATCTTTTCAGCCACGGCTGGGTAGTTCTGCCCGTGTCTTTGAAGGTCGTAAGAAATGTGAAGGTTGTTCGCCAATCGGTTCTCCTCTGGTTGGCGGCGCATCCTCTCAGAAGGTCCCCGAGAAAACAAACCGATGGTTAAGGGCTGTTAACTGGCTTCCTCTATTTACACAGGCAGCTCCATGGATCTTCTCTACCGCTTCCTCACCCTCTCCCTGAGAGAGAACCAGATCGAGCTCCAACGCTCAGAAATGCTGCGGGATCAGCAGTACATGATCGCCCGAGACATCCACCTGGCCTAACCCGGCCAACCCCAGACTGTGCGGCCGAACTCAAGGATGAAGACACCAAAGGTAGCGAGAGCAGCAAGCCCGGCGATGATCCGCTCAACCCACCCCAACTCAAAGGGGCGCTTTATTAGGATCTGCTTGCCGTCCCAATAGATCTCGCCCGTTTCTTCATGGATGCCAAAGAGGCCGGCTCCACTCATAGAGATGGCCTTCACGCCCTTGGGCCAATCGGCAGGCGCATCGCCAGGAAAGAACTTGTTGCGGCGTTGGTGGTCCCAATCGATAGCCATACTCTGCCCCTGTTTTTGAATTGGCTCATGCCGAAACCATTAGACCACAGAGCCCGCAACAGGGAATACGACCAGCGCAGAGGCTCAGCCCGAGAGAGAGGCTACAACGCCCGCTGGGAGAAAGCCCGTAAGACCTACCTGATGCGCAATCCCCTGTGCATCATGTGCAAGCGGGAAGGGCGAGTAACCCCGGCTACAGTGGTCGATCACATCATTCCCCATAAGGGGGACACGGCTCTCTTCTGGGATACCGAGAACAATTGGCAGGCCTTGTGCAAGCCACACCATGACCGGGACAAGCAGCGAGAGGAGCGAGGACGCTTCCAGGCTGTAGGAGAGGACGGATGGCCGGTACTAGTAGTCACCGATCCTTGCGCATCAGAGTAAGGGTTGCTCGTCCGCTTTCAAGCTTGCCAAGATATACGGCCTCGGAGCTCGCCGCACTTGCCTGACCCCGGTCAAAGGTTTCATTAACCAGTCCGGTGGTGTTTCTATAGCGAACTTCTTTCGGTGCCTGCGGATCATAGGCAATCGATAGAGCGCCAAATGCCGCTTCCATTTGCTTATTCAGCTGGGCTGGGCGGCCCTCAAGTAAGATTGCTCTTGTTGTCTTCGACTGAATTTCGCCTACCGCTGTGACGGACAGCCCAAAGATCCGGAACTCACAATAATGCTCCTTCCCGTTGAAATCGCTGCACTTTCCGGGAACAACGCGCTCTTCAATGTCGAAGTCTCGAAAGACAGCATTTACCTGCACGTTTAACTCCGCAGGCGACACGTTGAAGCCGTCTGCATAAGCGCTCATCGGGAGCATGCTGCTAAAAAGAACGAGAATGGGTTTAGCGAGCCTCAAAGTGACCTCGTTTGCTTAGTCGTGGAACGTCGAGGGAATAAGAGGGGGGATAGGTAGAAGTCTAGCCCCTTTCGCGTCTGGACCGGCGCCCTCAGTTTTCTTTTAGTTTCCGCAAAACTCCGAACCTTTTTAGGATCATGTAACATGGGACGCCCGAGGAAATCCCCAGAGGCTCGCCGCCTTGAAGGAAACCCCGGCAAGCGGCCCATTCCTGAGACGAGCATCGTGGCTGGCGGCTCTGTGGTCGCCCCAGATCATCTGAGCGACGACGCGAAGGCTTGCATCGAGATCATCAAGCGCTCGCTGCCGCCGAAAACCTACGCTGCCTGTGACGCCTTCCTGTTGGCTGCCTATGCCAGCGCCTGGGCCGAGCACAAGCGCTGCGTGGAGGAGGTGAACAAGCCTGAGTTCAAGCATGTCGAGGCAGGGTCTCAAGGCCAACCAGTTCTGAACCCATGGCTCAAGCACATGAACGAGCAGGCAAGGCTTCTGCTGTCAATCGGCGCCCGCCTGTTCCTCGATCCGGTCGCCCGCGCAGCGCTAAAGCTGGCGGACGAAAAACCGGCCAGCAAGTTCGACGGCCTGATCGGGCAGAGCTCGTCATCCGATTTATCGAGGCATTGACGGTCCCCTCAGGTGAGGGGCAGGGCGGTCCATTCGTCCTTCGGGAGTGGCAGAAGCAGTTCATCCGGGACATTTACGAGCCCCACGAGCTGCGGAAAGGACAGTACCGGCGCCGAGTGCGGCGGGCCATCCTGTCGATCGCCCGCAAGAACGGCAAGACGGCTCTGATCGCGGCTCTCGTGCTCGTGCATCTGATCGGGCCAGAAGCCATCCAGAACGGGGAGATCTACTCCGCGGCAAACGACCGGGAGCAGGCCGGCCAGGTCTACAAGGTCGCCTCCCAGATAGTGAAGTCGGATCCTGAACTGTCCGCGATGCTCCGGTGCGTGGACTCGACCAAGACCATCGCCTGTTATGGCAATGGGAGCTTCTACAAGGCCATTTCGGCCGAGGCAGGGACGAAGCACGGCCTGAACCCGAGCTTCGTGATTTTCGATGAGTTGGCTCAGGCAAGGGATCGCGAACTTTACGACGTTCTTGATACTTCGATGGGTGCTCGCGCGGAGCCTCTCTTCGTCACCATCTCGACGCAGAGCAACGACCCGGAGCACATCCTCTCGAAGCTGATTGACGACGGGCTCGGATCGAAGGACCCGACCATCGTGTGCCATCTCTACGCTGTTCCGGAGGAGCAGGAGGACATCTTCGACCCGAAGTGCTGGGAACTGGCAAACCCGGCGCTCTACGACTTCCGCGACTTCGACGATCTGAAGGCCATCGCCGACAAGGCCAAGCGCATGCCGGCCGAGGAGCCGAAGTTCCGGAACCTCTACCTAAACCAGCGCGTGGCTCCGGTGACCTCCCTAATCTCCCGGGCTGAATGGATGGCCTGCAAAGGGGATGCGGAGATCGAGGACGGTGAGGAGGTCTATCTCGGGCTTGACCTGTCGTCCATCAACGACCTGACGGCCCTAGTGATGGTCTCGGCGGGCGATCCGACCAAGGTTGTGCCCTTCCTCTGGAAGCCGGAAGCCTTCCTGAAGGAGCATTCCAACCGGGATTTTGGCGCGGGCAACCATCGCTATGTCGAGTGGGAACAGAAGGGCTTCCTGCTCAAGACTCCGGGCCGATCCATCGACAAGGAAGTCATCGCCAGGCACATCGCCGACCTCTGCGGGCGCTATCGCGTGCTCGGCATGGCCTATG
Organism: Microvirga sp. TS319; assembly: GCF_041276405.1. Lineage (NCBI taxonomy): Bacteria > Pseudomonadati > Pseudomonadota > Alphaproteobacteria > Hyphomicrobiales > Methylobacteriaceae > Microvirga > Microvirga sp. TS319. The sequence goes on from NZ_JBGGGT010000002.1 coordinate 1,156,195, forward strand.
ACCGCTGGCGCATGGACGATCTGATCAAGGAGTTCGACCGCATCGACTTCGCCTCGTTCAAGGACGGCGAGAAGGGCGACGGACTGCGGATTATCCCCTGGGGGCAGGGCTTCAAGGACATGACGCCGGCCATCGACGCGATGGAGTTGGCCGTTATCGACCGGAAACTGGTTCATCCCAGCAACCCAGTCCTCAACTGGAACATGGCGAACGCAGTGGCTGTCATGGACCCCGCTGGCGGGCGCAAGATCGACAAAAACAAGGCCCGCTTCCGCATCGACGGTGCCGTCGCAATGACGATGGCGCTGGGTCTCAAGTCGAGGGACAGGAAAGAAGCACCGATGAACGTCGATGCCTGGATCGCGAGTTACGCATGAGCTGGCTGCAACGAGTTCTCCGCCTGACGGGCAAGAAGGACGTTGAGATCTCGCGCCGGGGGCTAGCCTCGACCGAGAACGGCAACAACTTCGTCACCAATCAGGTCACGCTTGCGGACTATCGCGACTTGCGCTTGGCGAGCGCCGGGGCCGCAGTAGGGCTTTCCGCGACTTGGGCTTGCGTGCAGCTTATCGCCGGCACGATCGGCTCGCTCCCGCTCATGGTCTACCGGACGGGTCCGGACGGCATCCGCCGCGTGGCTCGGGACCATCCGCTCTACTTCGTGCTGCACGACAGCCCGAACTACGACCAGACAGCCGTCGATTTCTGGGAGTTCATGGCGGCGGCGGTCGAGCTGCAGGGCAACGCCTACGCTCTGATGGAGCGGCGTGCGAGCGACAACGCCATCAACGCGCTCCATCCGATCCGCCCCGACCTCGTGCGGGTGCGCCGTCTGGACGACGGAAGCCTCGAATACGAGTGGACGGAAGACGGCCGCCGCATCGTGAAACCTGGAGAGCAGGTGCTTCATATCCGCGGCGCGATGGGCGACGGGCTCTCGGGCACATCAACCCTCTCAGCCTGCCGGAGCGTCTTTGAGGATGCTCTTGCGGCGGAGACGGCGGCTGGGGCTATGTTTCAGAACGGGGTGAACCCCGGTGGCGTGCTGTCGACCCGGGATGATGTCCAACTGACTAGGGAGCAGCGCGAACAGCTCGAGACGCTGCTTCAAGAGAAATACGTCGGTGCGATGCGGAATGGTCGCCCGATGCTGCTCGACAACGGGCTCAAGTGGACACAGCTTTCGATCAACCCCCAGGATGCCCAGATGCTGGAGAGCCGCAAGTTCAGCGGCGAGCAGATCTGTCGGCTCTTCGGGGTGCCGCCTGCCATGGTGGGCTTTGGTGACAAGGCCTCGAATTGGGGCACCAGCAAGGAGGTCGATGTGCTCGGCTTCCAGAAGTTTACCCTCCGCAAGCGCCTGAAGCGCATTGAGCAGGCGCTCATGAAACAGCTTGTCCCTCTGGCTGAGCGACGGGCTCAAGGTCTGACCATTGAGTTCAACTTCGAAGGCCTTCTGCGGGGGGACACTGAGAGCCGTTACAACGCCTACGAGCGAGCAATCCGCATGGGTATCGCTACCCGCAACGAGTGCCGCGCCCTGGAAAACCTGCCGCCGATCGAGGGCGGCGACGTGGTGACGGTGCAGATGCAGGACATCCCGCTCGCCCAGGCCATCAACGGAGATCCCAATGAGCAAGACGGCCCCAATTCTTGAGATCAAGTCGCTCAAGGACAGCGGCGAGTTTGAGGGCTACGGCTCGACATTCGGCGGTGAGCCTGATGCCTACGGCGATGTTGTCGCCCCCGGTGCCTATACGGACAGCCTGAAGGCCCATAAGGCCAAGGGCACCATGCCGAAGCTGTTCTGGCAGCACAACCCGGACGAGCCAATCGGCAAGTGGGTAGAGGCCACCGAGGATGACCATGGCTTGCTGATGCACGGTAAACTGAACATGGACGTTCAACGAGGCCGCGAAGCCTATGCTCTGCTCAAGGCAGGCGACATTGACGGCTTGTCCATAGGCTATCGCATCAAGGAGTACAGCGTCGATACGGATACGGGTATCTGGACGCTCGAAAAGCTCGACCTCGTGGAGGTCAGCATCGTGTCGGTCGGCGCAAACGAAAACGCGGTCGTGCAGAGCGTGAAGGCCGCCAAGGCCTCGCACGACCTCACCGAGAAGCTGAAGGCCGGGGACCGGCTGACAGAGCGAGAGTTTGAGACCTGGCTCAAGGGGCTGGGCTTTTCGAACTCGCAGGCGGAGCGTGCCGCACGTCTCCACCTGAAGGGGCAGGGGGAACCTGCCGCCGCGGCTGACGATGCGACCACGTTCCTCGAGGTACTCCTCGGGCGCCGGTCCTGAACCTTCCACTCCCATAGCCTCGAAAGGGCAATCTATGTCTAAGAACCTCCGTATCTTCGCGGGTGGCGGCATCGCGTTTCTCGCGGCTGCAGTCGTCGGTCCCCGCATCTTCCTCGATCGTCCGAACGAGGGCGGCTCTGGCAGCAAGTCGGCCGCCGAACTGGCTGCCGAGTTCAAGCGCGATTTCGAAACCAAGCACGACAAGGTGAAGGAGATTGCCGAGAAGGCGCTCGCCGAGGCCGAAAAGGGTGTGCCGATGGCATCCACCGCCAAGGAACTGGCGGATCAGGCTATCACAGGCATGAACGAGGCCAAGGCCCGGCTTGACGAGATCGAGCAGAAGATGGCCCGCCGCCGAGAGCAGGGCGACAGCGAGCGCACTGCTGGCCAGCGGTTCGTTGAGGACGAGGGCTTCAAGTCCTTCGCCGGCCAGACCCGCCCGCGCGGCCGCCACATTGTCGAGGTGAAGGACATTTCGTCTCTCACGACCGACGCTGCCGGATCCGTGGGTACTCTTGTGCGTCCGGATCGCGCCGCTCCGGTCGAGTTGCCGCGTCGTCGCATGACGATCCGCGCTCTGATCGCCCCGGGCAATACCTCGTCCAACTCGATCGAGTATGACAAGGAGAAAGGCTTCACCAACAACGCGGCTCCGGTCGCGGAAGGTGCGCTGAAGCCTCAGTCCGAGATCCAGTACGAGGAAGCGATCGCGCATGTTCGTACCATCGCGCACTGGATGCGTGCATCGGTCCAGATCCTTGCGGACGCCCCCGGCCTCCGGTCAATGATCGATAACCGCCTCCGTTATGGCCTCGCCTATGTCGAAGAGAACCAGCTTCTCAACGGCAGCGGTACCGGCCAGAACCTCGAAGGCCTGGTGACGGTGGCAACGCCGTTTGCCGCTCCGGCGGGCGCGGCTGCGGCAGATCAGGAGATCGACACGGTTCGCCTCATGATGCTCCAGGTGGCTCTTGCCGAGTACCCACCGAACGGCATCGTGCTGAACCCGATCAACTGGCACAATATCGAGACGCTCAAGGACACGACCGGCCGATACATCATCGGCAATCCGCAGGGCACGCTCTCGCCGACGTTGTGGAGCCTCCCTGTCGTGGCAACGCAGGCGATGGGTGTCGGCAAGTCGCTGGTCGGCGCCTTCGACCTCGCCGCGCAGATCTTCGACCGTCAGGACGCGACGGTCGAGGTGTCCACCGAGGACCAGGACAACTTCATCAAGAACAAGGTCACGATCCGCGCTGAAGAGCGGCTTGCCTTGGCGATCTATCGCGAAGAAGCCCTCGTCTACGGCGATCTCGCGCCTGTCGCGCCGTAACCCGTTCGGTTCATCAAGGAGGGCGGCTTCGGCTGCCCTCTCTATGAACTGAGAGGAGACCCACATGGCTACGATCAAGGCTATTCTCACCAAACCCCTCGACGGCGACCCTGAAGGCACAGAGCGCGAGTTCAGCCAGGCTGACTTCGACCGTCTCAAGGCCAGGGGCGCAGTGCGTGCCGCAGGCGAGGCAAAGGCAGCCCCGAAGGTCGCCAACAAGGCCGCCCCCGCGGTCGCGAACAAGTCGGCTGACACCAAAACCAAGGCTTAAACCGTGCTCATCCCCCTCACAGAGGCGACTCCCGTCGTCACGCTGGACGAGGCGAAGGGTCATCTTCGCGTCGACCATACGGACGATGACGCCTATATCAGGGCGCTCATTGGCGTTGCCTCTGTGGCCGTTGCTGATCGAACGGACCGCACGATCGGCGTGCGCGAATGGGAATGGCGCGTGTCCTATGAGGACATGCTGCGCCGGATGTCGCCTTGCCAGCGGCTCCGCATCCCGGCCCCGCCGCTCCTTGAAGTGCTGTCGATCAAGTATCGGGACGGGCGGGGCACCGAGCAGACCTATCCGGCAGACGATTACGAGGTGATCGGCGCCAATGCCCCGCAGGGCGGTTATATCCGGCTGAAGAATGGCCGTTCCTGGCCTTCCGTTGAGGCGGGCACCGAGGCGGCTGTGATCCGCTTCCGGGCTGGCTATGAGGAGGTTCCGGAGCCCATCAAGCAGGCTGTGCTCCTCATGATCGGGCACCTGTACTCGAGCCGTGGTGAAATGATCCGGCAGGAGTTCATCGATGATCCGACGATCAAGGCCCTTCTGGCGCCGTACAAGGTTTGGGGCGTCTGATGCCTGCGGCTGGACAACTCAAGGACAAGATCACCCTGCAGCGCAGAGGCGTCCAGGACGACGGCTACGGCAACGAGGTCTCCGGCCCTTGGGAGGATATCTTCACCGTATCCGCCAACATCGCGCCGGCACGGGGCAGGGAAGAGGTTCTCGCCCAGCGGCTTCAGGGCGTGCGGCCGGTCGAGATCACCGTGCGCTGGTCCTCGCAGACCGTGCAGATCGCGCCGGACTGGCGGGCCGTGAACGCCCGCAAGCCCTCCGAAGTCTACAACATCCACGACATCCGCGACCCTGACGGCCGGAAGCAGTGGAACATCCTCACATGCACCTTGGGAGCCCCGACATGAGGAAGGTTCGTTTCGTCAAAGACTTCGATTTCCGCCCCCGCGCCTCAATCGTGATGGTCAATAAGGCCGGTGAGGAGAAGACCGTCACTGAGGCCATTTATGCCGCCGCTTCGGCTGCTGGCGCTGTGGAGCTGCTCGATGGCAAGGATGAAGAACCGGGAACGGCTGCTGCAGAAGCTGGCAGCGCTCCCGCAAAGAGCAAGGGCCGCAATCAAGCCCGCGGTTGAGCAGGGCGCGGCTGAGATCATCGCTATGCAGAAGAGCCTCGTGCCGAAAGAAACCGGGGCTCTTGAGCGATCGATCCAGGCAGTTCGCGGCGATGTCAACCGACGTGTCGGGCTCTCTACCGGCGACGTGAAGGGTGATCCTGATCTGACCGTTGCCATCGTGGCCGGAGACGAAACGGCATACTACGCCCGCTGGGTCGAGTTCGGAACGGCACCCCACATCAACGGCGGCAAGTTTAAGGGCAGCCAGAACCCCGGTATGAGGGCGCAGCCCTTCTTCTATGGCCCGGTTCGCGCTCTGCGGCGCCGGGTCAAATCCCGTATCACCCGCGCCACCCGTAAAGCAGCCCGAGAGGTCGCCAGTTCATGAGCGTTGAAGCTGCTCTTCAGAAGGCAATCGTCGGCGCCCTCAAGGGGGACGCTGGCGTGACTGCTGTCCTTGCAGGGCGGGTGTATGACCGCGTGCCGGCTGGGGCCGTCCTCCCTTACGTCCATATCCGGAACATTCAGGTGGTGGACGACGGCGCTGACTGCATCGATGGGGGCGAGGTCTATATCGACCTTGATGTCTGGTCGAATGCTGTCGGCAAGGTCGAGGCCGAGCGCGGCGCCAGTGCTGTCCGCAAGGCTCTGAGGTTCGCCACTCTCACACTCGATGAGCCTTATGCGCTGACCGAGATCGACCACCGCGACACCAACATCGGCGACGGCGGCGACGAGCTGCTGACCCGGGCCCGCATGTCCTTTCGCGCTCTCGTCGAGAGCAAGTAACCCCCTGCCCAACTGAAGGAGAACCACCATGGCGCAGGCCACAACCCTCCCGTTTTCTGCGTTCAAGGTGATGCTGGAAACGGGCACTCCCGGCACCTTCGCGGCCCCTTGCGGGCTGACAAGCCGGTCTATTTCTTTCTCCAAGGAAACGAACGACACGAATAGCATCGACTGCGATCAGGAAGATGCCCCTTCTTGGGTTGATCGTGATGTCGTATCGCTTTCGGCATCCATCTCAGGTGAAGGCGTTATGGCCCGTGAGTCCCTGGACCTTTGGCGGGAGGCTTTCATGACGACAGAGCCAGTCAATGCTCGCATTGAGGTTGCCGGTTCTGCAGCTCAGGGCGGCGGCTACTGGAGCGGCAAGTTTCACCTCACGAGCTTCGAACCCGGCGCGACCCGCGGCGAGCGGGCTTCGGTTTCCATCGAGATGCAAAGCTCAGGGCCGATTGTCTGGTCTGACGCCGTGACACCTTAAGGTGTTGCATGAGCCGCAACGGCCATATTGATCTGGAATTCGCCGGCAGGATCCGGCGTTTCCGCCTCGCCATTGGCGAACTGGAAGAGTTGCAGGAGGCGACTGGCGTCGGGCCCGTTGTGCTCCTCCAGCGGTTCTTCGCGGATGAGCATTCCTTCGTGGATGTGCGCGAGGTGCTGCGAATCGGCCTTATGGGGGGCGGTGAAGAGGCTCCCGAGGCCTATGACCTTGTTCGCGACCTGCACGAGCGGCCGGTGGTCCCGGCGATCGCGGCAGCCACTGTGGTCCTGACCGCCGCCCTGGAGCGCGACCAGCAAGAGCCGATCGAGCCGGAGGCCCCGAAAGACGCCGCGCCCAAGAAGGAGCTGCCCAACGGGCAGATGGCGTTTTCCGAGTTCTACAAGGGGGCATCCATCATAGGCCTGACTGTCGCGGACGTGCGTCAAATGTCTCTCTGGCAGTTTTCGGCCTTTGTGAAGGGCCACAACGAGGCCCACGATCCGAAGGCCGGCAAGACCCTGTCGGAGGATGAGGCGGAGGCCTTGTGGCGGGAAATCAGCGTTTGAACGCCGACCCTTGCTCGAATTGAGGTTGGGGCGCTTCTGGAGCCGCGTGCGGGCGCACCGGAGAGGTGTTCTTGGCGATGTCCGCGAGAAGTTCGAGGGCCTCGGCAAATCCAAGCAGCGGGGCGCCCGCCAGCAGAAGGCCAATCCCCCAAGGGACCATGATCATCATCGTCCCGCTGAGGACGCCAAAGAGGATCGCGCCGATTCCAAGAATGACGCTAACCACACCGAAAAACCGCAACAGCCCCTTCGCCACCCTGATCTCCGTCCCAGTCCCATCCGCGACCTGAGAACACTATGGCCACAGATCTCGAACGTCTAGTTGTCTCACTCGAGGCCTCGATCAAGTCCTTTGACAAGGAGATGAAGCGGGCCCGCGCCGTCTCCAATACGGCGATGAAGGATGTCGAGCGGAGCGTCGCTTCCGGCCAGAAGCGCATTGAGGCGGCTATGGGCCGGATTGGCTCAAGCATCCGGGCGGGCATTGCGGGAGCTCTGGCTGGCCTGTCGATCGGGCAGATCAAGGATTATGCCGACAGCTACACCCGCATTCAGAACGCGCTCAAAGTCAGGGGCCTTGAGGGGAAAGACCTCTCCGATACGTACGACACGCTCTATGCGGCCGCCCAGCGTCAGGGCGCGCCACTCGAGGCCATGGCGACCCTCTACGGCCGCATTTCGATGGCCCAGAAGGATCTCAACGCCACTTCGGCAGAGATGCTGCAATTCACCGAGGGCGTCGGCATGGCGCTCCGGGTGTCCGGCCAGAGCGCGGAACAGGCCTCCGGTGCGCTTCTGCAGCTGAGCCAGGCGCTCTCGGGCGGCAAGATCCAGGCCGAGGAATACAACTCGCTGATCGACGGGGCGCGCCCTGTCCTCCAGGCGGTCGCCGTCGGTCTGAAGGAAGCGGGCGGTTCGGTTTCAAAGCTCACGGCGCTGGTAAAGGACGGCAAGATCAGCAGCGAGGCGTTTTTCCGCGCCTTCCAGGCCGGACAGCCCGTCCTCGAGCGGATGGCCTCCAAGACCAGCGAGACATCCTCTCAGGCGTTGAACCGGCTCGGGAATGCCTTCACGACCTTGATCGGGCGGCTCGACGAGGTGAGCCGCACATCGTCGACCACGGCCCGGCTGCTGGGCGGTGTCGCGGACGCCATGGACAGGATTGCCAAGGCGATCCCGAATGCCGCTGGCGCGCTCGTGAATCTTGATGCGGCAATTGATGCGGCGAAGCTCAAGACGCTTGAACAGACACTCGTCGGGGTCAATCAGCAGCTTCAGCTCGCAGCCAAGACAGGCGATCTGAGCTCAGGGCGCACACGCGGTCTCGCCGCGCAGGCGGTCCAGCTGGAGCAGCAAATTGCGCAACTCAAGCGCGCCACCAAAGGCAACGAAGCCGCCAATGATCCGGCATTGCAGGCTGCCGATGCCGCCGAGATGGCGAGGCGCCGAAACCAGGCGGACTATAAAGCCATCGGTGGGGTCTCATACAAGGACTATGCGGTTCCGGACGATGACAAGGGCAAGAAGCGCAAGGAGAACGAATACCAGCGCGAGATTGCCCAGATCCGCGAGCGCACGGCCGCTCTTCAGCAGGAAAGCACGACCATTGGCCAATCAGCCGCCGATGTCGCCAAGGCCGAGGCAGAGTTCCGGCTCCTGGAAGCGGCCAAGAAGGCGAACGTCGCGATCACCCCGCAGCTCAAGGCCGACATTGAGAGTGTTGCTGCGGCCTACGGCGAGGCCACGGCGAAACTGGAAGATGCCCGCAAGGCCCAGGAGCAGTTCAACGAGCTGCAGCAGTTCGTGGGCGAGTCCATCAGTGGCTTCCTGTCCGACATCGTGTCCGGTGGCAAGAATGCCGAAGAAGCTCTGATGAACCTGACGAAGCGGCTGGCGGACATGGCGCTGCAGGCGGCGCTCTTGGGGCAGGGGCCGCTTGCTGGGCTCCTTGGCATGTCAGGCACCAATGGCGGCGTCGGCGGGCTCATCGGAACCCTCTTCAAGAGCTTCATGCCCGGCCGAGCCATGGGCGGTCCTGTGAAGGCAGGACAGGCGTACACGGTCGGCGAGACGGGCCGCGAGACGTTCATCCCCACAACCCCCGGCCGGATCGTCCCGAACGGAAAATTGGGCGGCGGCAACATGCAAGTCGTGATCAACAACAACGCTGGGGCTCAGGTGTCCACGCGACAGACGAATGGGCCACAGGGTCCGCGCCTCGAGGTCCAGATCGACCAGATGGTGGCAGACGCACTCATGAGAGGGCATGCAACTTCCGGGGCCCTGAAGAGCCTGCGGCGCAACCAGATGGGAGGTCGGTAATGGCCCGCCCTGTCTGGCCCGCAACCGTCCCGCATGAGCCGTCTTCTCGCAGCATCTCCGAGCCTTTCCGCAAGGCGCTGGAAAGCGAGATGGCAGCCGGGAACACCCGCACCCGCCGCACGGCCACGGCTGTGATCGGCGTGGTCGATCTCACCATCCGGATGACCACCGAACAGTTCCTGACCTTCAAGGCCTTCGTGCGCGACACCCTCTCGCACGGCACGGCAGAGTTTGACATGCCTGTGTCCGATCTCACCGGCTGCACGGTGAAGCGGGTCAAGCTCCGCAACGGTGGCCAGTATCAGCCGGCCCGCGCTGGCAACCGCATCTTCGTTTCCTTCTCTCTCGACGTTTGGGATCTCTAAGTGCCGATCTCCGCAACGCAAGCCTGGGCCGAGGCCGCCGCCTCCGCGCCCAAGGATGAGGTCATGCTCATCACCATTGAGCTGATCCATCCGGTCTTTGTCGAGAACGGCGTCCCGGCTCCCATCCGGGCGGTTCGGAACACGGTCGATATGAACTTCAAGCTGGAGACGGGGGCACCGGTCGGCAGCGGGCAGACGGTTCTCTTCAAGGCAATCCCCTTTGAGATCGACTATCCCCGCATCGGCAATCTCGGCGCAGAGGCCACCATCCGGCTCGACAACATCAACCGGGAGGCCTCCCGCTACCTCGAGGAAGCCGTGAAGCTGAACACGCCCATCCAGGCGATCTTCCGCGGCTATCTGGCCTCGGATCCCAATACGGTCGGGCAGGGGCCCTATAAGCTGATCCTGCGCTCTGTGAAGCGAACAGGGCGGCAGCTTGAGGGGCAGCTTGCCATCGCACGTCCGCAGAACATGCGGGTCATGCGGGGGGTCTATGACATGCAGAGGTTCCCGTCTCTGCTCGCGGTATCCTAGGAGGAACACATGCTCTCACGTCGTAAGCTGTTCGGGTTCTTGGCTGCCGCTCCTGTTGTGGCTGCTGCTGGCCCTGTTTTGGCACGAGGCGGCCCTGTCAAAGGCAGATCATACGTCGTAGGCGAGGTGCCCTCTGAGACGGTTATCCCTCTTAAGAACGTCGAACTTCGCCACCCCACGATGGTCCGACCTGTTACAATCACCGTCAACAACACGTCCGGACGACTGGTGCGCATGGAAATGAAGGAAGGCCGGATCAATATCTATGACTGACCGTTTCACCTTCCTCGAAAGCCTCGTGGGCAAGCCCTACAAGATCGGGGCGCGCGGACCAGACGAGTTCGATTGCTACGGTCTCGCCCGCCATATCCAGATGGAGCTTGCTGGCGTTGACATGCCGGATGTGGCCTTTGTCGAGCCCACGACCCGGGCCCAGGCCGAGGCCATGCTCTCCCATCCCGAGCGCCAGGCGTGGGAAGAGGTGACGGAAGCGGACGTGCAGGATCTCGATCTCGTGCTGATGGGCAACGTGGCCAAGCGGGACTTCCACCTCGGCACCTATGTGAAGCTGACGACGGCCGGGGCGGTGCTCCACATCGACCGCCATGCTGGCGTCGTGGTCGATGACATCCCAGCACTTCGGGCGTCGGGGTTTCACTTTTTGAGGTTCTTCCGTCGAAGGGCGTAGTCACTTCGGAATTTGGATCAACTGCGCCGGTACTTACGAACCAAAAGCCATACCTGAACAAGGTAGATCGCCAGGGCAAGCAGTACGATCGGAATAGCGAACGTGAGAAAGCGCGAAAAGGCTTCTTCTCCAGCGCCCTGATAAACATGATTGCCGTAGTAGGCCAGTAGGCAGAGGACAAAGAAGCCCGCGCCTAGGCGTATGGCAATTTCACGTTTCATTTGCTTTCGAGCCTCAGGGCCGCCGCTCGGTTCCATCGTTTGCCCTTCAATCAACTGTGTCCCGGCCTGCCCCAATCGCCTAGCGAGCAGCACAGGTCTTCTCACTGACCAATGGTAGAACTCTGATTCGACATGCGTCTTGCAATCAAGCATAATCTCTTGGTCTTCGATCCGGAGCGCGATGACCCGCGTGTGCAGGAAAGCGGGCTCGTGCTCCCCATTTCCGAGCACAAGACCCGTAAGCGCAGGCCGACCATCGAGCAGGTTCTCGCCGAGACCGGTTGGCGGTTCGACCTACCGACCGTCTGCAAGGTGAACGGCGTCTATTTCGGCCGCGCCGAATGGGCGACCCATAAGCTGACCGCCAACGACAACGTTGAGTTCCTGTCCCGTCCCCTCGGTGGCAGCATGGGCGGCAGCGGCGGTTCGTCTGGGAAAACCATTGCTGCCGTCGTTGCCATGGTCGCTCTCACGGCGCTCGCCCCTTGGGCCGCTGGTGCGGTCTTCGGTGCCGGCACGATCGCGGCCTCGGTCGCCGCGTCTGTCATGATTGCAGGCGGCGCGATGGCGATCAGCCATTTCCTGCAGCCCAAGGCAGGCGGGCAGACCGACGCCAAGGACGAACTGTACTCCTTCGGCTTCGGCGGCAACGCAGCGCGCCCCTTGGAACCGATCCCGGTCCTCTATGGCCGCACCCTGTCATTCCCGGATTTTGCCGCGCCGAAGTACAGCGAGTTCGACGGCGACAGCATGACGGAGTTCGCCCTCCTGTGCCTGACGTGCGGGGATGCGGACGTTGAGGAATTGCGTATTGCCGATACCCGTATCTGGACCAAGAGCGGCGGCTACAACACCAGTTTCCCCGGCATCACGATCCAGATCCGCAAGCCGGGTCAGAAGGTCACGCTGTTCCCGGTCAACGTCGTTACCTCCTCCGAAGTCACCGGCGTTACGCTTTCGACCGACTATAGCCCTGGGTTTGCCGCCAATGCGGCAGGCACGGAGGCGACGAGCCTCCTGCTCGATTTCATCTTTCCGTCCGGCTGTTACTGGACCTGGAAGGGGGAGCTTCGGCCGGCCGTGGTGGGGGTCGAGGTGCAGACCCGCCCCATCAATGCCGCGGGAGCGCCGACAGGCCCTTGGGCCACGATCTGGACGAAGAACTACAGCTACACCAAGCAGTCCCAGATCCGGGTCACGGAACGGATCGACATCGGCGATCCCCGGGTTGAGGTGAGGGCCCGTCGGACGAGCATCCCGATCAAGGACATGGAGCCGGATCCGCGCATGTCAGGCGCGAACGACATCATCTGGTCGGCGCTGCGGGCGCATATCGACGGGCCGAACTCCTTCCCGCGGGTAACGACCATCGCCATCCGGGCCAAGGCCAGCGAAGCCCTCCAGGGCATCACCAACGGCCAGATCGGCGTCATCTCCACCCGGATCATTCCCGTGTGGAACGGCTCCACCTTCGTCGACCAGCCTTCGCGCTCGATCGCGTGGGCCGCGCTCGATATGTGGCGCAATGCCGACTACGGCGCGGGGCTCTCGCTCAACCAGATCGATTTCCAGAGCTTCTATGCCTACGACCAGTATTGGCAGAGCCAAGGGCACGCCTTCAACCATGTGTTCAAGGAGCCGCAGACCCTGGACGATGCGCTCGAGACCATCCTGAAGGCCGGGCGGGCCATGCCGGCTCCGGTGGGCGACCGCCTGACCATCGTCCGGGACGAGCCCCGCGGGCTCCCGCGCATGCTGTTCACGGATTACGACATCGTGCGGGACAGCCTCAGTATCGATTACACCCTGGCGGACGACGATATCGCTGACGGGATCGTGGGCGAGTACATCGACGAGACGACCTTCCGCCTGGCCGAAGTCTCCTCGGCTCCGACCGGAACGACGCTCGCCAAGCCCGCTCGTGTGCAACTGCAGGGTGTCACCAAGCGCTCTCAGGCGACGGGCCTAGTCCGCTTCATGGCAGCCGAGAACAAGTACCGCCGCATCAATGTGTCCTGGACGGCGCGCGCCGAGGGCCGCCTGCTCAAGCGCGGCGATCTCGTGAAGCTGGCTTGTGAGGAGCCGGAAACCTGGGGCCAGTCCGCAGAGGTCATCGGGTACAACGACGCAACGCGCACGATCACCTTCGACCACGATCTGACATGGAACGCGACCGGCAACCACTATGTCGAGGTGAGGGCGAGGGATGCACAACCATGGGGGCCAGTTAGGGTCACGCGCGGGGCCTCTGACCGCATCGCCATCGTCAACTCCACTGACATGGTGGCCGAAACGACTAGGCAGGGTCGGACGCTCGCTGACGCCTTGGCTCGCACGGATCTCATGGACAGCCCAACAGCGAATTTCTCTCCGGGTGAGCCGAGGTCCTTCCGCGTGCTCATCATCGATGGCGAGCCCGATACGGACGGCGAGCATATCACCCTCCATGGCGTGGTGGACGATCTCGCCGTCTACGATATCACCGAGGATGGTGTCGAACCCCTGCCGAGCGTCCCGGATGCCTTCTCCAAGTCGATCCCGGTTATCACGACGCTCGGTGCTCAGGTCTACCAGCGTGGGGTGAACCTCATCCTGCAGGCGGGCTGGCAGCCGGCCAAGGGCGCGATCAGCTATATCGCCGATGTGTCCTATGACAACGGGGCGACCTGGGTCCGCGCCTATGAAGGCGACAAGACGACATTCGAAGCAATCGTTGCCGGGGCTCAGAAGATCAGGCTCAGGGTAGCGGGCGTCACCGCCAGCAACGTTCCCGGAGCCTTCAGCATCGTGGAGGTCAATCCGCCTGCGCTGAAGCTGAAGAACGAGTTCGTCATGATGAAGATCCGGCCGGACGACCTCATTCCGGAACTCGCCCGCAGCTTTGACGGCCTGGACCTTCTCGACCAGCTCGCGGACGTGGCCGGCGAAACCCGTGTCCTGGCAGAGGAAGCCGACGACCGGGGCAGGGCGGCCATTACGGAGGTCGCCAAGGTCCGGGTTGATACCGATCAGGCCATCGCCGATCTCACGACCACTGTAGAGACGCAGTTCGACGACTATGAGCTCAGCGTCCAGCAGCGCTTTACCGCGGTCACCAACGTGACGGGGCAGATGATCGGCGCCTATTCGGTCGCGATCGATGCGGGCGGCTATGTCTCTGGGTTCCAGCTCGTCGGAGCGAACGGGCCCGGCGGCGGGCAGAGTGAGATCAAGTACAGCGTCGATAACTTCCTGGTCGGAGCGCCTGGAGCTGGGTTCGGCGCCGAGGCCCTCTTTGGGATATCGACCCGCAACGGCGTGGCCCGCGTGACCATGCGCGGCGACTTCATCGCAGATGGCTCGATCAACGCCAACCAGATCAACGCCCTCAACCTTACCGCCCTGACGGCAAAGGTGTCGGGAACCCTGTCGGCCGGCAAGATCGCCAGTGCCAACAGCAAGATGATCATCGACCTCGACAACAACCGTATGACGTGGGCGGACTGATGCCTGATCGTGGAATCCTTGGGAAGCACCCGAACTATCCCTATACCGGGATCTTCGTTTCGACGCCTGGAGTGGATGTCAGCGCGCGTAACCCGACCGATCGCACGGGGCTTGCTCTCTCGAGCCAATGGCCGGTCATCGCCAACGTGATCGCTTCGGGCACCTGCGGCCTTGATGAGGTAGTGCCTTACCCGAGCGTAGTGTCTGGCTTCCGGCCCTACGTCCACTTCCAGCGCCGGGTCGGCACCGGCTACCACATGCACGAGATGTGGGGGTACAATGCGCTGGAGCTGGAGCGGATCGTCGCCTACGAGAAGTGTTCGCGCTGGAGGGTCGTGCAGACCAGCAGCGGCTTCCGGATCGTCAAGAATGCCCGGGTTTACACGGACACGATCGCCAGCGCCTCATTCCGCTATGTCCTCTTCAACCTGCCGGTGTCGTGATGGCGGAGCGCGTTCTGATCGACGGCAACGGAATCCGGGTCTCAAAGCCCGGCATCAACGTCAGCACCGCCAACCTGGCCGATCTTGTGCTGAGCATCGACATGCGCGTCGGGCAGATCCTGGGGGCTGGCTACGCGGCCTTGGGCCCTCCGTATGCGGGCAACGACCCGAACAAGGCCATGCGGGACGCGACCATCACCTATGGACCGTTCAGCCGGGCTCCTGACCTGATGCTCTACGTGCGCGGCGACGACGGGTATGCCTATCCGAACGGCTGTCTCTTCTCCGGAGGCGGAGTGACGATGAGCGATGCCGCCAATTTCGACAGCCTGTTCTACATCGAAAGCTGCAGCATCGGCGTCAGCAGTGCGGCGATCACGGGTTACAAGTGGCCGTACAACCTGCTCCCGGTCGAGGCCATCGGGCTCTACTACATCCTCTACCGCAAGCCGCTGATATAGGGCCGCCATGCTGATCCAGTTCGCGCAAAACGACGACCCCTTACGGGTGATGTCGAACAATGCCTACGTGGCCGACGATCTCGATCCGCGCGTGATCTACTCGTCCAAGTACCGGGGCGGTGTCTGCGAGTATTTCACCACCACCCGCAGTTTCGGCACGACCGAGATCAGCGGCACCTTCGCGCTCGCCGGCAGCTATTCCGTCCGACCTCTCGTCCTGGGTGTCGCCATCATCGGCGGGGCGCCGCTTTATCCGAGCGGATGGTGCAACGCCAGGATGACCAACCCGAACAGCGCGAGCAGCTGGGTCGGCGAGGCGGAATACTTCATCGTTCGCAGTACCCTGAGCGCCGTCGAGTACAAGCTGCGCCAGCCGGCATCAGGATCCGCCATCATCAGAATTTGGGCAATGGGATAACACCATGATCGTAGCATTCGACCCGGCGTCCGGCCGTATCCTCGGCGCGCATGAACAGTCTGGAGACGAGGACGCCTATATCGACCTCTTGCGCCAGCACGGCCAGGATGGCGTGCGCCTCGGCATCGACGGCCAACTCTACTACGTGAAGGGCGGCGCGATCGTGCCGCGTCCTGATGCAGGGATTGCTCTCGACCGGACGGACATCACCCTTCCCGAGACGGTCACCCTGTCGGGCGTGAAGAAGGGGGCGACAGTTCGGATTACAGGTCCATCGGCCCGGCATGAGGCCGAGGCCACGGGGCGGGACATCGACCTCTCGTTCGCGCTCCCCGGCACCTACGAGATCCAGGTCGACGCCTTTCCCTATCTGGATACCGTTTTCAGAGTGAGTGTGTCCGCATGAAGATCTTCGTTGCCCCTGACCTCGACGCCTACAAGGATCTCGCCTTGTCGGCGGTCGATGCCTGGACCGGCAGCCGCCGCGCGCGTCCTGCCTCCCAAGCCTCCATGGATGCCTACAAGCTGGCCGAGGCGCAGAAGGTCATCGCAGGCGAGTCATCCCGCCTGATCGAGGAAGAGGCCCGCATCAACGGGATCAAGCCGGCCGAGCAGGCCGAGCGGGTCATTGCGGCCGCGTCTGCCACCGTCGATCTTGAGCTCGATCGCATCCAGGCCAAGGCGGCGATCCGATCCGCCAAGAAGCACGCCGACGTGCTGCAGGTCCTGACCGACCGCGGCATCAGTCTGCCGAACGCCCGCTAAGCCCTCTCTCATAATCCAAGCCCGCCACCATCGGCCAAGCCCCTCTTGGCCGGGAGATCTTTTATGGCTCTCGATCCTGCGTATTTCTTCTACAGCGACGGCACGATCACGCTGACCAACGGCTCCGACATCGCCACCGGTGACATGGTGGCGTGGGATGTCGCCGTGCTCCCGTTCGACTTCATCTTCCCGAACGACGGCATGGATGGCATGTCCGTCATCAAGGAGGTGCTGTCGGTCAATCAGATCCGGCTCGCGAAGCCCTGGACGGGGCCGACGCTGACGGATGTGCCCTATTTCATGCTCCGGTGGGCCAGGCACACTGACCCGAAGGTCTATGCAGTCCGCGTGTCTGAGTACCTGACCCGGCTGAAGGCGATCCCGGACAACCTGGAGGAGGTGGCTGGGGAGATCAAAGCTGATCGTCAAGCGGTCGATGATGCTCTGGCCGCGCTCCAATTGATTGAGCAGTCTGTCGATGCCGACCGGCAGGCTGTCGACACGGCGGCTGGCCAAGTCGAGCAGGCGCGCCAGGACGTCAATGGGAAGACAACCCTTGCCGCAGCATGGGCGCAGGCTCCGAAGGATACCGATGTCAACGGCCCAGGCACGCGCTCAGCCCTTCACTACGCTGCAAAGGCCCAGGACATCCTTGATCAGGTTCAGGCTGGATCGGTCCCCGATAACGCCGTGTCCACGGTAAAAATCCAGAACAAGGCCGTGACGAACGCCAAGATGGCCGACATGGCGGCCAACACGATCAAGGGCACCGACACGGCCGGCCCTTCAAAGGATCTAACTGCGGCTCAAGTCGCAGGAATTCTCGCCGAGTACGTCTTTCAACCGGGCGATTTCAAGTTCAGTACGAGAGCCACCACTCCGGCAGGCTTCCTGAGAGCCAATGGCGCTGCCATTTCTCGCACGACTTACGCGGCTCTATGGGCGCACGCCCAGGCATCAGGATTGCTGGCAGCGACTGAGGTGGCGAAACTTCCCGGCGGCTACGGCCCTGGTGACGGGGCTACAACGTTCACAATCCCAGACCTTCGCGGCGAGTTTATTCGCGGGTTCGACGATGGCCGCGGGATAGACCCTGGACGCGTTCTTGGTTCGTGGCAGGCCGACGATTTCCTCGCGCATAGCCACTTGGTCGTTGGTGTCTATAGCGCGGGCGGTGGCGGTACAGACAACTGGACCTCTGGAACGCCAACTCAGAACAAAGCACCGCGAAACACGGGGATCACCGGCGGCGCGGAGACCCGTCCGCGCAACGTCGCCTATCACTGGTTCATTAAATACTGAGGCTCGACATGAAGACAGTCTATCAGACCGATGCCAACGGCTATTTCGTTGGGCCGACCTTCGCCGATGAGAGCCCATTGGAACCCGGTGTGTACCTGATACCGGGCGGCGCTGTGGAAGCCGAGCCGCCGAGCATACCGGATGGCTCCCGAGCCCGCTGGGACGGCGGCAGTTGGCAGCTTGAGGCGATCCCTGAGCCAGAGCCACAGCCTGAGCCGGAACCTGAGCCTGCTCTGCGCATCGTCGCCATGTGGCGGGCCCGCACCATCATGAAGGTGACACTCTGGGGAGAGGGCATGCTGTTCGATGCAGTTCAAGCCGCGATCGCTGGGCTGACCGATCCGCTCCAGAAGGCGGCCGCCGAAGAGGCGCTTGAGCGCGGTACAGACTTCGACCGGGACGGCGTGTTCGTGCCCATGCTGGCGCAGATGGTGGGAATCACTGACGAGCAACTCGATGAGATGATGGCTCAGGCGGCAGCACTGCCCGCCTAATTCAGTCTCGCTCATGTCACAGAAGGGGTAATTGCTTTTCCTCCTAGTAGCTGGTGAAATCCAGAAACCTAGGGGGCGAGTAATGGCTAAGGTAAGCTGGGCGAATTTTGCGAAAGGATACAACGAGAGTTCTGGAGCCTTCCAAGATTATGGCTTCGATCTCCGAAATATAATCCTCGAAGAGACATCAGATCCGTTCAGCTCTAGTACGTCGCAATTTTACGTCATGCAGACGAGTGCATATCATTTCGTCGCGGGAGATTATTTTTCCGGATCGTTCGTACTGGGTGATTCTTTCTCCGGTATCAAATCGGGGACGGTCAATAGCTTCACGAGGAAGTATGACGGAAAGGTTCTTGGCACGATATCAGGGCTGAGCCTTGATTACAGTGCAGTGGCCGCTGCAGCAAAAACGCCAACCAAAACAGATGACATGGCCCTGTGGGCCAAGGCTTTTGCAGGAAACGATATTTTTTCAGGAAGCAAGGCAAGTGACCGCTTCGAAGGTTTTGCTGGAAACGACACGATTAAGGGTATGGGCGGGGCAGATAAGCTCTATGGTGGCGCCGGGGCTGACACATTCATCTTCTCGTCCACAAAGGACAGCACAATGGCTAGTTCGGGCCGTGATACGATCTAGGACTTTTCCTCCCGGCAACAGGACACGATCGATTTGAGATTAATCGACGCCAGCACAAAGGCCGTCGGCAACAACATGTTCAAATACATCGGCACTCAGGATTTTCATAAGAAGGCTGGTGAGCTGCGCTGGGAAAAGGTGAAGAGCGGCACCTTTGTCTATGGCGATGTAACCGGAGACGGAAAAGCGGATTTCTCCATCTTTCTGAAGGACGTGGCTAAACTGATAAAGAGCGATTTCTATCTTTGAGGCGACCTTGGGCCGGGATCAGCGCGCAAGGCGGCCCGGCCGTTTTCATGTGCGCTCTACACCGTGAAATGCTTGATGAAGCAAAGGTTGGTCGGCGTGGTCAGACGCTCGAAGCCATACCGAAGAGCAACTGCCTGGAGGATCTCGTTATGAACCTGCTCCAAGAATATGCCCTTGAACCCGCGCTGGGGCAGCTCGCGCTCGAGAAAGGCCATGAGGGATCGGAAGGCGCCTTTGCTATACATGGTACCCTTTGGCTTCGATGGATCCTTGCTCACTCGGTAGGGGCTGTCACCCTTGCTAATCTTGTCGTCGATGATGGCATCGATAATTGGGCCGTCTAGGCCAAGCCGGATCAGCGGGAAGTAGTCCTTATAGTCGTGGGCCGTTCGCACGTAGATCGACATCAACAGGTCCGACCGGGCAAAGCCCTCGATGTCGAACAGGACGTCTGCACCGAAAAATATCTCTCCTGGTTTCAGGTAGTCCAAGAACTCGGGAAGCGGCATCAGCTTCAGATAGGTCGGAAGCTCATCGTACTCGCCATACGACGATGCTAATTCTCTATTATAGCCCAGGTATTTGGGTGCTCGCTCAGAGTTCTCAATGAACCCATCATCGTCATCAGCCAACAAGTCAGTCATCCCGCCTTGCTCCATCCGGTCTGCGGCGCCCCCTGATGGAGTGTTGAGCGTGATGGTTAACAATACCTTACCATTTGCATGCTTCTCGGAGCGGCTTAATGGCGTCTTCGATCCCAGTGATCGGAAAATCCATTTCAATGGCAGATTCATTAAATGGTACTGCGCGGATGTAGAGAGATTTACCGCCAAACAGGTCCTTGATGTAAGGCACTGCAGTACGGTTGCCCCAAAGGCCGAGAGCAGAATTGTCATTGGACTCAATCATGGAAAGCGTCTTCGGAGTGTTGCTGTCTACGCGGGCGCTAACCTTTCCGCCCCCCTGTACGCTCGACATGAAATGGTCGCCAAATATAAAGTATATGTTAGTCGCTTTCTCTCGGCAGGTGATGTGCAGTGATCCAAATTTGTCCTGGCCGTACTTCCCGCGGACGGGTTCAGCCGACAGGACTGAGAGAAAGACTTCACGGGAATCGTCTAAGCGCGACTTCTCTTCTCTGACCTGCCAAATGCTTGCATTCGCCACATTGGCTGTCTTTCGATGAGCGAGATCGTAGCACTCCAGTCTAGTCTTATCATCCGACAGTGCGGCACAGACTTTAGGATCCTGAGCGTGAGCAGCCAAAGGTGTAAGGCAGAGTGTTGCCATCATGAAATAATGATACATTACACCCCCAATTCAGTCAGAATTTATCTATTTTCCTAGGCTTTGAAGCCATCGGCAAGGCCGTGGCCCTGCCGATGGCCCGCCCATATTCCCCCGCCAACGAGGACATCATGACCACCGAGACACTCGGGCGGACGCTGAACCGTGCTGCCTGTGGCAGGTGAGGAGAGAACGAGGGCCTCCGCTTAGCCCCCGGGCTTCGGAAGTGCTGGAGGTGTAAGGGTTGCAATAGCCAGTTGCGCCACTGAGGGAGCGATCTGCCCCTTCGAAACCTTTCCTTGGAGATAGCCTTGGAACTTGCCGCCTTCCAGGTAGACATCTTGAAGCCATTGCCTGAACTCGCCTAGCGCCGCGAGTGGATAGCACCAAGACTCCTGCGGGTTTGATTTTGACTGAGGATGACTGTCAGGATAGCGATGAGGATACTTCCCTCGCTCAAATTGGGCGGCCAGACCGGACGCCTCCCAGTGTTTAGACCAGTGCTGGCCAATGGAGATGTCGACGACAAAGTTTGCGCCGATGTCAGCCCCGGCCATAATGAGCTCATAGATAATGGTATGAGCCTCGTTGAAGACATGGAAATAGCCTTTAGGGGCGGATTGGTAATTTAGAGCAATCCTCTCATGCCACCTTTCGAACTTGGCGCTGTTCTTGCCAGAAGGGTCATAGCCGAGTTGGCTGTAAATCATCTCCCGCAGCTTGGAGCCCGCGAGCAGCCGGAAATTGTCTCGAGCTTCGGGCTGGCAGTTCGAGCCAGCGTCAAATGCATAATACTCTAGCACGGCAAGGCAAACTTCAGCCGGATAGCAGTAATGTGTACGCCCCGCATGGAGGATCTCGAAATGAGCTGATGCTGCGGTGTACCCGGCCTTCTCCAGAATAGCCTTGATGGCTTTTATGCGGGGCTTCTCATCATCATCATTCCACTGGGAGCTGATAGTGCCAATATGGGCGTTCTGCACACCACATAGTGCCGCTAGTCCGCGCTGGTTAAGGTAAGGGGTTCCATCGGAGAGGACACCCATGCCGACATCGCCAAAATCCGCGTTCTTTTCGATACCCAGGTTGAAAGAAGCCTGTTTCTGACTGATTTCCTTCGATGTCGAATTCTGCGCTAAAACACTGATTTTATTAGCGCTTGAACTGATTTCCTTTGTGCTCTTTGCCATCGCAGATTCCCCCTCATGAGATTATAAGCGTATCGAACCACACCATCGCAGTGGGTGTCTAGCCCGAGCAGACCTTCAGACCCGGAAGAGATGACTTTTACGCACGTGGACTCAGTCTGAAAAAGCATACGATTGCAAAGTGTTAACCGGCAAAAAAGCACCGAAAAGCGCCAAGTGAATCACACCCTCTCCAGCCGCTCTCACTGGGCGGCTTGTTCGTGCCCACAACCGAGGAATCCCAATGGACAAGACGGTCCCCAAACCGGCTGCGATGCTGCTCGACTTCATCGGCAGCAAGGAAGCGCCGAGAGGCTATGACACGGTCTATGCGAACCGCATGGACAGGATGCCGAAGCCCCTCACGTCGATGACGATGAAGGAGATCCTCGACCAGGGGAAATGGAGGGCCAAGACCTTCGGCTCGTCGGCCTGTGGCCGGTATCAGTTCATGGACGCCACGCTGCGCGATCTTGCGACAGAGCTCAACCTCAAGGCCGAGGACCGCTTCACGCCGGACTATCAGGACCGGCTCGGCCTGCATCTGCTCCGGCGCCGCGGTTACGACAAGTGGATTAAGGGCGCGCTCTCGGATGCCGAGTTCATGCTCAACATTTCGAAGGAATGGGCCTCGTTCCCGTTGCCCTATGCGGTCAAGGGCGGCAGCCGGACCGTCAGTCGCGGCCAGAGCTTCTATGCCGGTGACGGGCTGAACAAGGCCCTCGTCTCGGCTGAGGCCGTTGAGAAGACTCTCGTCGTGGCACGCGTCGAGCAGACCGTCATCGCGGGCCCGCCGCCTCCCGACATCGAGCCTCTCCCGGTTCCCGTTCCCCAGCCCGCCACCAACGGCGGGCTTTTTGCTGCCCTCGCCAACCTGCTGAAAAGGATCTCCGCATGAACCCGCTCATCCTCCTCCAAATCGCCGGCAGGGTCGCCGACGGCCTGGCGAAGAGCCCTTACATACCCGTTGAGCGCAAGGACGCTCCTGTCGTGAGGCAGGAGGTTGCCGAGGTTCTGCAGAAGGAGATCGCTCCTGTCATGGAGCACCTGACGAGCACAGAGCCTTGGTACCGCTCTCGAGCGAACTGGTCGGCTATTGTGGCGGGCCTGACGCCGCTCATAGCCATTGCTGGCTATAATCTGGCCCCCGAGGATCAGGCCACGATTGCGGGCGTCCTCACCCTCGCTGGCAACCTTGTGGCCGCTTATCTGGCTCGCCGCGCTAGGACCGCAACCAAGCCGCTCGGGCACTAAGCATGCAATTCAATTGGGACATCAACCTCTCGACGATCTTCATGATCGGGGCTTCGGCTCTCGCCCTGATCCGGTTCTGGATCCAGGCGGAGCAGAAGGCCAACCAAGCCGAGAAGCGGGCTATCATTGCCGAGGAGAAAGCCGACAAGGCTCATGAGAAGATCGCCATCCTCCAAGCCTCTGTGAACGCCTATCAGGTCACACAGGCCGAGCGTTTGGTGTCCCGAGAGGTCCTGCGGGAGGTAGAGGAGCGGCTGTCTGGATCGATCGATCAGCTCGGAGGGCGGTTCGAGAAGCTGGGTGAGAAATTGGATGGCTTCGTGAAGGAGTTGCTTCACCACCGGGGAGGGTAGGTCTGGCACGTGGGACCGCCATCTTGCCGCGGTGCCAGCTGCCTGCGATAAGCGGCCATGCCCATCTACTGGATGAAAACCGCAGACGTTTACCCCGACATCCGGGAGGAGCATGACTTCATAGCCTTTGATCCGGAGGTGCGTTTCCCTCGGACTCTCCCCGTCGAAGGCGATGAACAAATTGGGGCGGTTCGTCAGATCCGGGGCGGGCCCCAAGACGGTCAATGGTCCTGGGCCATGTACGTGTCACTTCCCGGGCCACGCTATGCCCAGCCGACGACTGGAACAGAAGCCACCAGAGGCGAAGCTGCCCGGAAGGTCATCGAAGCGTATCGACACTATCTCTCGACACGGCCGGAACAGTATCCTCGGAACAAGCCTCTCGCGGCGCGGGCGGCTTGGAGCCGCTCCATGGTCGCTTTGATCTCCTCGGCAGCCTTGGGCCCGCGAATGGCGATCACGCCGCGGTCTATCGTCTTTCCATCCGCATCCTTCCGGCCGTTGAAGAAGGCATCCCGCTGCTCCTTGCTCATCTTCAGGACAGTGCGGGCTTCGGTCTCGATCCGCCATTCCTCGGACCAGGTGTTGCCGGGCTAGCTGGTGAGCTCGGAGATGGCAGCCATGTCACGGGAGTAGGTCATGTTGGGCGGGCAGGGAGCCTCCCTACGCTCAGTCATCTTTGCCGGCTTGTCTCCGAACTTCTGCATCTGCAATCCTCTCCATCTGCCTATGAAGAAATTGCGCTAGATCACCATGTTCCTCTTCTAATTGCTCTCGGGAGAAACCGCGCTGCTCTGCATCCGAAATAAGTTGCTCAGAAAGCCTTATAGCCTCTGGATCGACTCCATCTTCGCTTGGATATCCATTGAAGTGAATGTTCTCTGATATCCAATCGTGGATGAAGTCTCTGACATCGCTACTCATAAGCGATCCTCTTCTTTCGTAAGATGCTTCACGCTATTGGTCGTTTAAACCAACTTCAACCGGTGGCCAAGCACATCCCACAGGTGTCTTGTATGGGCCCTGTTTATTTGATTTGGCTCTCCGCGCACTGCCGTCAATCGGAGTTGGGGCAGCCTAGCTCACAACCTTATCGTCGGGAACTGTTGCTCATGAGTGCGATCAAGCAACAAATCTCTCGGCATGTTGTCTAACATATCATTGTTGTTAATATAACTGAGCATATTCGTGCCATTGGCATGAACGCAGTTGTAGTAGAGAATAATCATCTCGTGGTCTGACAACTGGGCGCGTAGAACGCGAATATATTTCAGTTTAAATTCACGGTCATTATTTCTGTATACGAACTTTGCTTCGTCAACGAACCTTAGTATATTATACAACGACCTATAATAGTGGCCCAGATAATTTCTGTGGTGCTGGTACATACCCTGATATGCGGCAACCGTCCGATGCGGCTCTTCTAGCGGAATTCCCGAGAATGCGGTGTTGAAGTACGACGATCTGAGATCTTCATAGAATTCAGAGAAAACCTGTTTTCCAATGATCTCTTTGAACTGTCTATTTCCCGTGTAATCAGTCTCTGATTTCACAATCCGCAGACCGGAGACAACCTTATGATAGATATCCATAAGGTGAAAGAAAGTGGATTCGAAATTCTGTAGTTCGTTTGAGGAAAGCTGATCTTTGGTGAGGCTGCGCGTTGATGCAAGTTCTACTGACTGCAAGTAGGAAGTCCATAAAACTATGATAAGGGTCCCAAAACTCAATAATGGATTAATGGAGCCGCCAACGAAATCCCCAAAGGTTCCGAGCTTGCCGATAACTCCATTATCTTGGCCTAGAGTTTTGTAGCCGTAAAGATAAACCGCCAATACGCCGATGGCTATTATCCCAGATACAATTGTAAGCATAGGAACGATTATGGACTTTCTCATTCTCTGCCCCCTCCTGCCCGGAGAATGAACTGCAACTAGGAGGCATCTATAGTGCTTTCTGCCGCCGATAAACTGAACTTTTTGCCAAATGCAAAATTCAGGATGGCCAGGCGAGGGCTCGCGTGACCTCGCGGTCAGATTGCAGGCGGGGCAGTGGTTGGTTCTGAACTCGGAAAATCAAAGTACGGCTTCAGGATAACCGAGAGTGCCGCTGCTCATCTGAAGCCCTAGCCCCATAACGGACATCCGGTCGCGAATGACTGCCCATCGGTGGCCGCAATCTCTGGCAAGTGCGCTCATTCTGTCCTCCCATTCATGAGATGGGTGGGGGGCAAAGGCGAGTCTCATATTCATGGGCTATTGTAGCTGCAGCGAGACGGTCCCAATCGTACTGAGGGGCCCCGAAGGTGACTTCCCCATCCGAGAGAAAGCTGCGGTAGGCAGTCCGAGCCAAGGGGAGCGCCTGCTGGGCCTTTAGCTTCCCGGCCCGGGCAATATGCACAACCAACTGAATGAGGGATTGGCTTTGAGGCAGGCGTCCGCTCATGCGGCCCTTCAACCTGCGAGAGGGGCGGGAAAAGGTTTGCCAAAAGGCAGAAAAAACCCAAGAAATTCAGTGGGGCCTTTTCGCAGGTTTGCCACTGTTAAGTGGCTGATATCATTCGTGGGTGGCAATCCTGCCGGGCCCACCACCTAACATAATCAATGACTTAGTTGTTGGTTTGATGTCATTAGCGACATTGATTAGCGACAGTTCCACCGGGCTAGGTGCAGGCTGAACGAGCGAACCTACAAGCGTCATCTCGAAAATCTGGCATAACAGATTGGAAAACTGTGGGTTGGATCAAACTGAATTGTCACAGGGTAGGTACAAAGCCGCCTCGTTCCCATTATGCTATTGCGTTTGATCGTGGACAGTAGGCTTGGTGCTATTGACGCGAAGATGGCTCTTGATGTTGCATCGTTTGTTTCTCAGACCTGAGAGATGAAAAACGTTGCATACGGGGGCAAATATGCGAGGCACCCTCGCTCTCACGGCACTTATCATAGCAATAAGTCCTGCCGCGTTCGCACAATCTAAAGGCATGAAAGCCAGCTTTCGGTGGTGTAGTGGTTCACCTGAGTTCAAGTTGTCGGGTGTGCCTAAAGGCACTGCTAAGATCGCCATGAGGATGACCGATCTGGATGTGCCGGGCTATAATCATGGTGGCGGTGAAGTAGCTATTACTCCGAAGCAGACCGTGATTGACTGCGGTGCCCTGTTCGGACAGGGGACATACAATGGTCCCTCCCCACCGAGCGGTCAGCAACATACCTACCGCTGGACGCTCAAGGCACTTGATGCTGCCGGAAGTGTATTGGGTGAAACAACCGCAGAGCGGAAATTCCCGGAACTCTGACCCGCACATTTCCGAAGTGGAAAAGGGCCCGGCGAAACTGGGCCTTTTGCGTCACTGCGTGAAAAGATGCTCGAGATCAAAACGTTGAAGCACCGGACGTGCGTTCGATGTCACGTCCGATGCTGTAGGAGATTCAGTTAGCGGATGGATTCGCCGCGGCCGCCGCGACCTCCATCACTCTGTCCGCCACGGCCGCCGCGATCTCCATCGCTCTGGCCGCGGCCGCCGCCGTGACTGCTTTCGTTCCTGCCGCCGCGGTCCCCGTGATCTCCTTTGCCGCCGCGATCATGCCCGTCGGAGCGGCCATGGGAGCCACCGCCCCACCCACCGCGGCCATCGGGGCTTTCACCTGCGCGACCGGAGCCCTTGTCATTGCCGGGATTGCCATACCCGCCATCACCGCGTCCATGACCCTGGCCATGATCGCCCCGGCCGCGACCGTCCTTACCGCCCTTGTCTCCGTGCTCGCCGCGTCCGCCATCACGGTCTCCGCCGTGGTGGCCGCCGCCCGGCCGCCCACCATCGTCCTTGCCACCATGATGTCCATCACCATGGTGACCACCCGGCTTGCCGCCGCCACCATTGTTCCCACCGTGGTGGCCGCCGCCGTAATCTCCACCTGGCTTACCACCGCCGTGATGCCCGCCATGGCCATCGCCCGGTTTTCCACCACCGTGGTGCCCGCCATGGCCATCGCCCGGCTTCCCACCGCCATGATGTCCGCCGCCGTGATGTCCACCGCCTGGGTTTCCACCGCCGGGCTGCCCTCCGCCGGGTTGCTCGGCGCCAGGCTGCTCGCCGCCGGTCTGGCCGCCGCCCGTGGAACCTCCGCCTCCGGGCTTGCCGCCACCGCTCCCGGTGTCACCGCCCCCGGAAGCACCTCCGCCGGTGGTGCCTCCACCTCCGGAACCTCCAGAACCACCGGTACCTCCGGGATTGCCGATGCCGCCACCTGGCGGGTTCATCGATGCAAAGCCGCCACGCGAGCCGTCCCCGTCGCTGGTACGCTCAGTGTTGATCGCGCCAGATGTCATGAACCCTGGCGTCATGCCGATCGATCCGGTGACGAGATGAGGATCGTCGACGGGAACCCTCACGAGCCGCTGCGCCGGAGGCACGATTTGACAGCGGCAAACCTCGTTGCCACGCACACGACGCAGCCGGCAGTTGGTGTAATCCGATGGATTCGCTACGGCCGGCATGCATTGGTTCGTGACGTTTGCCGCGCGGCGAGCGTCCGCCAACCTGCCATAGGGATTCATCTCTGTCGCGTGCAGGGCTGCCGTTGAGACAAGTGTCGTCAGGCCCGCAAGAGCGAGCGTCATTTTGCGCATGAATTTTTGTCCTGAGAGCTGAGTGGTTCAACCGGGCCAACCAACCGTCGGCCTCTGCTAATCGAGACGCACAAGCTCCCGAGACAGTTCCAGATTATTCCTAATTTAGTTGGAATTTAGAACTAAATTCAGCATATATCCCATATTAACCTATTGAAAAATAATGATATTTTCCTACGATCCGCATTTGGGGTACGTCCGAAGTGGTACGTAGCGAAGTCCGATCCCGGCAATTGAGAGCAGTTTCCACCGACATGAAAACAGCTCGTTCCTTTGCTTCGCTACATTTTTGGACGGCAGCCTGGATCCACTTCGCCGAACCATGCTCTCGTGGAGGCTCAGCGCTTTGACGCTCGCTCACAGGAAACTGCGGCTTTCATTAGGTGTGGACGAACACACGTGGAGCGCACTGAGTTATGCCTCGACAAGCTGCCGCATCATCGTATTTTAGAATTGGCTACTGTGCCTACGTCGTGAGTAGAGGGGCAACGGAATGGCGCGAAAGCGCAGTGCGGGACAAGACGTAGATCAACCGGTGGACGGCACAACCAAGACGGCCAATCGGGTCGTTGGTTCAGCAGCGGATCCTTTACGTGCGAATGCACACCTCGATCTCGTCCGCGTTGTGGAGCGCGTTCATCGCAGGTCGCTTGACCTGTTTCGGATTGATCTCACACGGCTTGGTGTTCATGACGTCAGCCCGTCTCAGGTCATGATGCTATTCATGATCGGCGCCGAGGAACTCACGGTTCGTGATCTGATCGAGCGCGGTTACTATTTAGGTTCGAACGCCTCCTATAATCTTAAGCGCTTGGTCGAGACTGGTTATGTCGACCGAAGCGTATCGGAACGAGATCGACGCTCAGCGCGGCTCCGCTTGTCCGATAAAGGACGAAGGCTGTGCGAGGCCGTGAAAAAAGTTGATGAGACCTACCATAGCCTCGTCGTGCGCAGTCCAAAAGAAGCCCGTGAACTTGACATTGCCATCAAGACCCTGAAGCGTCTGGAGCAGGCGTGGTCGGCAGCCCTGCATTTCGGGGACGTGCAGGATGCCTGATCCCTAGCGCATCGTGCGAACTCGGCGGGTTCACCGAAGCGATGCACTCCCTCCGTCGTGGCTCTCCCGGCATGGCTGCATTTGGTTTACCGCCATCCACGTCTTGGGAACCACTGCGCTACAAAGACATGGCTGCCCGGCTCAAGGCCGGGCATAACGCTGAGGGATGAGGCTCACCTCATCTCTGCATGTCGCCGCCATGGGCGCATGCTGCGCTCTTTCCCAGAAGAGAGCATCGGAGGGAACCCAAAAAGTGCAAATCCCCTATTCACGCCCGATGCGCTATGCACCGGGGCATGCCTGAGTGACTGCGGCTTTCGGGGCGAGGGCAGGGAACGAAGCAATCATGCGTGCGCGATCCCATAGCTGAACGCCATAGCGACCTACGAGTCGACGGGCCTCCTCGATGGCTTGCTCGTCACTCTCGCAATCGAGATAATGCGAATTGAAGATGCGCCCAAGGTCGTTGATCAAATAGGCTCGGTAGACGGGACGTGACCGATCATGGCCGGACATGGAGTCCTCCGTGCCAGAGTGCTTCAAGGGCAGTATCGCGCCTAAAAGATCGGGAGCTTCACCGCGCGACCGATGATGAAAGACAAAAGGACTATTGTGGTCATATAGGGGCGAAAGCCTATCCATCTGACTGCGGTCCTAGAAAGGCTTGGCTTTAGAGGGAGTTACCGAGATCCTTCATCGCTTTCTCACCCTGAGATTCAGGGAAAAATCCATGTGGGCTGCACCGCTCAGAGATCCTGAATCGGCAGATCCTCATGATCGCCCGAGACATTCGCCTACAGAACCGGATGTGCCCTCGAACCCACATCCGATGCTGTCAGTCGATGGTCGTGAGCATCTTTTCACGCAAAATCGGTTCCCATTTTTGCGTTCGTACTCGAGCCTGGCCATCCCCATGCGGTTCGATCAACTCAAGGACAAAGACGCCGACCGTCGCGCGTGCAGCAATGCCAGCAATGATGCGTTCGATCGGTAAGAAAGGCGCTCATAACGGTCCGGTTGCAGCTTCGAGTCCTGCGGGCCTACCATTCATTCCTTCGCCGAGCCTCCCCTCGAAGGACCGATCGGCCGGTGCCGGGTTCGGTCACGTCCTGCCCATCGTGTAGAACTCGTCGTTCGGGCGCATGTTCGTGACGTTGGCGAGGCGGTTTGACATGCCGAAGAAGGCCGCGATTGCGGCGATGTCCCAGGCGTCTTCCTCACTGAAGCCGTGGCTGCGCAACTGCGCCAGGTCGGCCTCGTCGACCGAATAGGCCTCGAAGGCGACAGTCATTGCAAAGTCGAGCATCGCCTTCTGCCGGTCCGTGATATCGGCCTTCCGGTAGTTGATCGCGACCTGATCGGCGATCAGCGGGTCCTTCGCCCTGATGCGCAGGATCGCCCCGTGAGCCACCACGCAGTACTGGCATTGGTTGGCGTTGCTCGTCGCGACCACGATCATCTCACGCTCCGCCTTGGTGAGGTTCCCGGGCTTGTCCATCAGGGCATCGTGGTAGGCGAAGAAGGCGCGAAACTCGTCGGGGCGGCGGGCCAGGACGAGAAAGACGTTCGGCACGAAACCGGACTTTTCCTGAACGGCCAGGATGCGCGCCCGAATGTCCTCCGGCAGGTCCGCGATCTCCGGCGTGGGGAAACGGCTGATGGGGGCCTTGCTCATGAGGGGCTTCCTTCCTGTCACATGACCGCAGACGAAAGGCTGCGGCGTCGATGGGGCCTCAGCTTATTCAGCTTGGCTCCCAGG
This sequence comes from Microvirga sp. TS319, assembly GCF_041276405.1. NCBI lineage: Bacteria > Pseudomonadati > Pseudomonadota > Alphaproteobacteria > Hyphomicrobiales > Methylobacteriaceae > Microvirga > Microvirga sp. TS319. The sequence goes on from NZ_JBGGGT010000002.1 coordinate 1,186,996, forward strand.
GACAACGTGCTTAAATTTGCGGCAGGGGAGAGGATCCATGAGCGCGCAGATAGCTTCCGATGAGCCCATCCTGACCCGCGACGAGCGGGAAGGGGTCGTGACACTGACGCTGAACCGGCCGGGTCAGTACAATGCCCTGTCTGAGGAGATGCTGCGGGCCTTGCAGCGGAACCTGGACGAGCTTGCCGCCGACGGGGCCGTCCGCTGCGTCGTGATCGCCGCTGCAGGCAAGGCGTTCTGCGCAGGGCACGATCTCAAGCAGATGCGGTCCCATCCACACCAGGACTATTACGAGGATCTGTTCGAGCGCTGCGGGCGCGTCATGCAGAGCATCGTGAACCTGCCGGTTCCGGTGATCGCCCGCGTGCAGGGCATGGCGACCGCCGCAGGGTGCCAGCTGGTGGCGTCCTGCGACCTTGCGGTTGCGGCCGAGAGCGCGACATTCGCCGTCTCAGGAATCAATGTCGGTCTTTTCTGCTCCACTCCGGCGGTCGCGCTCTCGCGCAACGTTGCGCCCAAGCAGGCCTTCGAGATGCTGGTGACGGGGCGCTTCGTCTCGGCCTCCGAGGCCCTCTCGTACGGCCTGATCAACCGCGTGGCTCCGGATGCCGAACTCGATGCCGCCGTGGCGTCTCTGACAGTGGAGATCTGTGCCAAGAGCCCGGTCGCGATCCGCACCGGGAAGGCCATGTTCGGCCGCCAGCGGAGCATGAGCCTGGAGGAGGCCTATGCCTATGCCGGCCAGGTGATGGCCTGCAACATGATGGCCGAGGATGCGGCGGAAGGGATCGATGCCTTCATCGGCAAGCGCAAACCGGTGTGGAAGGGGCGCTGAGGAGCTGTCCTCAAGCCGCCCCGGCATGCGCCCGCGCCATCTCGCGGAGCTGGAATTTCTGGATCTTTCCAGTGGACGTCTTCGGCAGCTCGGCGAAAATCACCGTGCGCGGACATTTGAAGGAGGCGAGATGGTGTCGGCACCAGGCGATGAGATCCTCGGCCGTCGCTGATTGATCCGCCCTGAGTTCCACGAAGGCGCAAGGCGTCTCGCCCCATTTCTGATCGGGCATCGCGACGACGGCGACGGCTTGAACCGCAGGGTGCTTGTAGAGGGCATCCTCCACCTCGATGGAAGAAATGTTCTCGCCGCCGGAGATGATGATGTCCTTCGAGCGATCCTTCAGCTGCACATAGCCGTCGGGATACTTCACGCCGAGGTCGCCGGAATGGAACCAGCCGCCGGCAAAGGCCTTCTCGGTCGCGGCGGGATTTTTCAGATAGCCCTTCATCACCACATTGCCGCGGAACATGACCTCGCCGAGGGTCTTGCCATCCGCAGGCACGGGCCGCATCGTGTCCGGGTCGAGCACGTCGAGCGCCTCGAGCACCGGATAGCGCACGCCTTGGCGGGCCTTCTTGGCGGCATATTCCGCGGGCGACAGCCGGTCCCAGTCCTCATGCCATTCATTGACGACGGCCGGACCGTAAACCTCCGTCAGGCCGTAGAGATGGGTCACGTCGAAGCCCGCCTCCTTCATGGCGGCCAGCACGGCCTCCGGCGGAGGGGCTGCCGCCGTCATGAAGCGGACCACATGAGGAAGCGGGCGCTTTTCCGTGGCCGGTGCATTGAGAAGAGTCGACATGACGATGGGGGCGCCGCACAGATGGGTGACCTTGTGGTCGGCCAGAGCGTCATACATCGGCTTCGCGCGGACGGCGCGCAGGCAGACATGCGTTCCGGCGACGATCGACAGCGACCAGGGGAAGCACCAGCCGTTGCAGTGGAACATGGGCAGCGTCCACAAATACACGGGATGCTGGCTCATGGCGCCGGTCACGATATTCCCCATCGCGAGCAGATATGCGCCGCGATGGTGATAGACGACCCCCTTCGGATCGCCCGTCGTGCCGGAGGTGTAGTTCAGGGTGATGGCGTCCCACTCGTCGCCGGGCAGTTTCCAGGCGAACTCGGGATCGCCCTCGGCCAGAAGATCTTCGTATTCGAGTTCGCCCAGGAGATCGCCCGAGCCGGTGAATTCCGGATCGTCGTAATCGATGACGAGCGGCCTGACGGACGTCATGGCGAGGGCTGCCTTCACGACGTTCGAGAATTCCCGGTCCGTGATGAGCACCTTCGCGTCGCTGTGCTCGAGGGAGAACGCGATGACCTTGGCGTCGAGACGGGTGTTCAGCGTATTGAGCACCGCGCCCGCCATGGGCACGCCATAGTGGCATTCGAGCATCGCCGGCGTATTGGGAAGGATGACAGACACCGTGTCGCCGCGCCCGATGCCCCGCCGGACCAGCGCCGAAGCCAGGCGCCTGGAACGGGCATAGAACTCGCGGTAGCTGCGCTTCAGCGGGCCATGGATGATGGCCGTCTGCTCAGGGTGAACGCTCGCGGCGCGCTCCAGGAACGAGAGGGGCGTCAGTGGCTGATGGTTCGCCGGATTCTTGTCGAGGTTCGTATCGTAAACAGTCGAAGTCACGAGCGTTTCCCCAGTGGCTGCCGACGGAGGGCCCTGGGCCCAGGGCTCGACAGGATGTTCTTGTATATCCCTATCCTATCAAAAGCGTATGCACCCGTCTAAGGTGTCTATAGGGCATGTGCCGTGGCAATAGAGCAAGGCCACGCTGAGGCGGCTTTTCTGCCGGCCGATCTGCCGCACCGCGAGCATGACCGACGCGGCCGGGAGTTCGACGATGGTGTCCACTTTCTCCACGTCGATCAAGCGATGGGGTACGGCAGGGCCGACAACCGGTCAATTTTGACGGTCGCCGGCGAGGGGCTCGATAGGCCTGCCGAGCACCTCGCCGGGCCGCGATGATCTCCGCTCGGCCCCGCTAGAGCGGAAGGTTCCGAAGGGCCGATACCGCCGTCATCACGCCGCGCAGTTCGGCGAGCCCCTTCAGGCGGCCGATGGCCGGATAGCCCGGATGGGTGGGCTTGCCCACATCGTCGAGGAGTTCGTGGCCATGGTCCGGGCGCATCGGAATGCGCCAGCGTTCCTCGCCAGAATCCTTCCGGCGCTTCTGCTCCTCCAGGAGAGCGGTGACGACGGCGACCATGTCGGTGTCGCCGCCGAGATGATCCGCCTCCATGAACGAGCCGTCCGGATCCTTTGCGACATTGCGCAGGTGAGCGAACCAGATGCGGTTTGCAAAGCGCCTCGCGATGGCGGGCACGTCGTTCGACGGACCGGCTCCGAGCGAACCGCTGCAGAGCGTAATCCCGTTCGCGGGCGAGTCGACGGCACCGACGATGAAGGCGAGATCGTCCGCGTTCGAAACAATGCGCGGCAGACCCATCAGCGGACGCGGCGGATCGTCCGGATGGATGCACATGCGGATACCCACTTCCTCGGCGACGGGAACGACCTCGCGCAGGAAGCGCGCCAGGTTTTCACGCAGCGCGCTCGCGTCGATGCCGTCGTAGCGGCTGAGCATCGCGCGCAGGCCAGGGATGTCGTAGCGGTCATAGGCGCCCGGAAGGCCCGCCATGATGTTCGCGAGCAGCTTGTTGCGGTCGACTTCCGACGAGCGGTCGTACCATTCCTTCGCGCGAGCGAGGACGTCCGGGGTCTGCTCCTGCTCCGCGCCGGGGCGCTGCAGCATGAAGCAGTCGAATGCGGCGTATTCATGCGCGTTGAAGCGCAGCGCCGTTCCGCCGCCCGGGAGAGGGTAGGCGAGCTCGGTGCGGGTCCAGTCGACGACCGGCATGAAGTTGTAGCAGACGGTCTTGATGCCGCATTGCGCGAGATTGCGCAGGGACTGGCGGTAATTGTCGAACAGAACGGTGAGATCGCCTTCACCGATCTTGATGCTTTCATGGATCGGCAGGCTCTCGACCACGCTCCAGCGCAGGCCCAGCGATCGGTCGGCGGCGATTTCGGCTTTGCGCCTCTCGATCTCTTCCACGCTCCAGACGACGCCGTAAGGAATGTGATGAAGCGCCGTCACGATTCCCGTCGCACCGGTCTGCCGGATATGGGGAAGGCGAACGGCATCATCGGGGCCGAACCAGCGCCAGGTCTGTTCCATGGAAGCACCTTACAGTTTCAAGCCGACCTCTCGGATCGGCAGTTGAGGTTGAACTCTCGTTGTCGCCTACATCACCGCGCCGACCTGCCAGGGCAGGAACTCGGCGTCGCCATATCCGAGAAGCTCCGACTTGGAGCGCTCGCCCGAGGCGACCTTCAGGATCGTGTCGAAAATCTCCTGCCCCTTTTCGGCGATCGAAACGCCATCGAGGATATCGCCGCAATCGATGTCCATGTCGTCGATCATCCGCCGGTAGACATCGCTGTTGGTCGCGAGCTTGATCGAGGGCGTCGGCTTGCAGCCATAGGCAGAGCCGCGTCCGGTCGTGAAGCACAGGATATTCGCACCGCCCGCCACCTGTCCGGTCGCCGAGACCGGGTCGTAGCCGGGCGTGTCCATGAACACGAAGCCCTTCGCATTCACGGGCTCGGCATAGCGATACACATCCGTCAGCGTCGTCGTGCCGCCCTTTGCTGCCGCACCCAGGGATTTTTCGAGGATGGTCGTGAGGCCGCCCGCCTTGTTGCCCGGGGAGGGGTTGTTGTTCATCTCGCCCCTGTTGCGGGTCGTGTAATCCTCCCACCAGCGGATGAGATCCACGAGCTTCTCGCCGATCTCGCGCGTTGCCGCACGGCGGGTCAGGAGATGTTCCGCGCCGTAGATTTCGGGCGTTTCCGACAGGATTGCCGTGCCGCCATTTCGGACCAGAAGATCCGCGGCCGCCCCCAGAGCGGGGTTCGCCGTGATGCCCGAATAGCCGTCCGAGCCGCCGCATTGCAGGGCAAGAACCAATTCGGATGCCGGTACGGTCTCGCGTTGGACGCGGTTGGCGATGGGGAGCATATCGCGGATCGCCGCGAGGCCGGCTTCGACGGATTTACGCGTGCCGCCGGTTTCCTGGATCGTCAGGGACCGGAACGTGTCGGTCTCCTCGATGCGATAGAGCTCTTTCCAGCGCCCGATCTGAAAGACCTCGCAACCCAGACCTACCATGAGCACGCCCGCGATGTTGGGATTGGAGGCGTAGCCCCATTGCGTTCGCTTGAGGATCTCGGCGCCTTCGCCCTTCTGATCCATGCCACAGCCCGTGCCGTGCACCAGGGGGATGATGCCGTCGATATTCGGATACTCGTCGAGAAGACCTGAGCGCTCCGCCTCCCGTGCGATGAAGCGGGCCACGGAGGCCGAACAGTTCACGCTGGTGAGGATCGCAAGGTAATTTCGTGTGCCGACCCTGCCGTTCGCGCGCCGATAACCTTCAAAGGTCGCACGGGCTTCGACCGGCAGCACGGCTTCCGATCGAGCCTCTTCGGCGAAACGATAATCGCGGGAGAACGCGTGCATCTCCACATTGTGTTCGTGGACCCATTCGCCGGGTTCGACGGGCATTGAAGCAAAGCCGATGATCTGGCCGAACTTGAGGATCGCTTCCCCTTGCCCGATCGGCGCAACGGCCATCTTGTGGCCCTTGGGGACGCGGCTCTTGGCCATGACCCCGTGAACGGCCGCTCCAGGAGCGATGGGATCGACGGCCACGACAAGATTGTCGCGCTCATGGAGGCGCACGATCCGCGGGGACGGGGCCTGCTTGTCCAACATCATCGATCCTTCCGGCGCGCCCAGTCCATCAAGACGGATGGCTCAGGCGCTGAGAACGTCCGGAGACGGTTCTGTCTCCGATTCAAATAGATGCGGGTGCTGCGCGGCGAGTTCCGGCAGCGTACGCAGGATCTCACACAGGTGCTGGTGCATCGCCTCATGCGCGGCCACCGGATCCTTCTCCTTGATGGCCTTCACGATGAGAACGTGCTGCGCGAGCACCACATGGCGGGGGACGGCCTTCGTCATGTCGAGGAAACGCACGCGGTCCATCTGCGGCTTGATGTCCTCGATCATTCGCCATGCCGCGGGGCGGCCGGCCGTTTCGGCGAGCAGCCGGTGAAACTCTTCGTCGAGCGCGAGAAATTCTTCGGTCGAGGCGGAGCGCTGCGCGCGCCGCTGGCGGGTGAGGCTGGCATTCAGCTCTGCGAGACTGACGGGCGTCGCATTGACGGCTGCATCGCGCACGACCGCGCATTCCACGGCTTCCCGGATGAAGCGGGCATCTTCGACGGCGGCTCGCGAAATCTTGACGACCTGGGTGCCCCGCTGAGGAAGAACGCGCACGAGCCCGGCTTCGCTCAGCTTGATCAGCGCCTCCCGGACCGGCGATCGGCTGACCCCGAACTTCTGGGCAAGGTCCTGCTCCGACAGCATCTCTCCCGGTGCAATCTGCATGGTCACGATGGCCTGACGCAAGGCGCGCGTGACCTGTCGGGCCATGGGCTCGCGGCTGATATCGAGCTTTGCAAGGGAGGGTCTATTAGTCATAAGTGGCACACTACCATACTAGTAGGCCATTGCAAAGCCGCTCCAATCGCTCTAATCTTCCCTGCACAATCTCGATAACTGACCGGGAAGGTCGAGCGTAACGTCTAGGGAGAAACCCATGCTGATCCATCCGGACCGGCTGTTCCCCATCGAGCCTGCGGCGCGGGAGGTGGCGCGACGGCTCTATGAGGGAATCCGCGATCTGCCGATCGTCTCGCCGCATGGGCATACGGACCCGCGCTGGTACGCCGAGAACGAACCCTTCCCTGATCCGGCGACGCTGTTCGTCATTCCCGATCATTACATTTTCCGGATGCTCTACAGCCAGGGCGTGAGCCTTGAGGATCTCGGCATTCCGACGCGGGACGGCGGGCCGGTCGAGCGCGATCCCCGTGCGATCTGGCGGCGTTTTGCTGCGCATTACCATCTCTTCCGCGGAACGCCCACGCGCGCTTGGCTCGATCATACGTTCGCGACGCTGTTCGGCTTCACGGAACGTCTCTGCGCCGACAATGCCGATGTCTATTACGACCGGATCGATGCGGCCCTGCGTACGCCGGAGTTTCGTCCCCGCGCTTTGTTCGAGCGCTTCCGCATCGAGGCCATCGCCACGACGGAAAGCCCGCTCGATCCCTTGAAATATCACGAAATCATTCGTCAGTCGGGCTGGGGAGGGCGTGTCGTCACGGCTTATCGTCCGGATCCTGTCGTCGATCCCGAGTTCGAAGGATTCCGTGAGAACCTCGCCCGCTTCGGCGAGATTACGGGTTGCGATACCGCCACATGGAGCGGCTATCTGGAAGCGCATCGCAAGCGGCGCGCGTTCTTCCGCACGTACGGCGCGACCTCTACGGATCACGGGCATCCGACGGCGCGAACCGCCGATCTGTCGCGAGCGGATGCGGAGGCTCTGTTCCGGCGCGTCTCGACGGGGGAGGTCGGCCCCGAGGATGCCGAGCTGTTCCGCGCTCAGATGCTCACCGAGATGGCGGCCATGAGCGTCGAAGACGGCATGGTCATGCAGATCCATCCCGGCTCGTTCCGGAACCACAACGATGCGATCTTCGGCCGCTTCGGCCGCGACATGGGGGCCGACATTCCCACGGGCACGGACTATGTCCGGGCTCTGAAGCCCCTCCTGGACAGGTTCGGCAACGAGCGCAACTTCACGCTCATTCTCTTCACGCTCGACGAGACGAGCTATTCGCGCGAGCTCGCGCCGCTCGCGGGCCATTATCCTGCGCTCAAGCTCGGTCCGGCCTGGTGGTTCTTCGATGCGCCGGAGGGCATGCGCCGTTTCCGCGAGCTGACGACGGAAACGGCCGGTTTCTACAATACCGTCGGGTTCAACGACGATACCCGGGCCTATCTCTCGATCCCGGCCCGTCACGATGTGGCGCGCCGCGTGGATTGCGCCTTTCTGAGCCAACTCGTGACCACTCATCGCCTCGGCGAGGATGAGGCGCACGAGGTTGCCTACGATCTCGCATACCGCCTCGCGAAAGAGGCTTACAAGCTGTGAGAACTGACGTGGCCGGCAAAGAGGCCAGTCGCACAGAACGGGAGGAAGACATGACGAACCTGATCACCAGACGAACCTTCGTCGGGGGCGTAGCTGGCGCCGCCGGCGTCGCCGCCTTCGGCGGGCCGAGCTTCGCGCAGCTGGCGCTGCCCAAGGAGCCGGTCGCGCTCAACGTCATCGACGTCGCCGGTAACCTGGCGCTGACCCAGAAGGCCATCGAGAACTACCGCAAGGCGAAGCCGAACCTGGTTTCGCGCATCACCTTCACCAAGGCTCCGGCTCCGGAGCTCGCGGGCAAGATCAAGGCGCAGCAGGATGCAGGCCGCGTCGATATCGATCTCGTGCTCACCGGCACCGACGCCTTGTCGGCCGGCATCGACCAGAAGCTCTGGGTGGAACTGATTCCGCAGCACGCGAACGCGCTGCCGAAGCTCGACGACATCTATCTTCCGCCTGCCGCCAAGATGCAGACTCTGGCGAAGGGCCAGGGCGTCGTCGTCACCTATTATCCGTCGGGCCCCATTCTGGAGTACATGCCCGACCGCGTGAAGAAAGTTCCGACGACCGCCGAGGAACTCCTGGCCTGGACCAAGGAGAACCCGAACCGGCTGATCTATGCCCGTCCGGCGAATTCCGGCCCTGGCCGCACCTTCCTCATGGGCCTGCCTTATCTGTTGGGAGACAGCAACCCGCAGGATCCCGCCAAGGGCTGGGACAAGACCTGGGCGTACCTCAAGGAGCTCGGCCAGAACATCGAATATTACCCCTCCGGAACGGGCGCGGTCATGAAGGAGCTGGGCGAAGGCTCGCGGGACATGACGGTTTCGACCACCGGCTGGGACATCAATCCGCGCGTGCTCGGCGTCGTTCCGAAGGAGGCGAAGGTCGCCGCGCTGAAAGGCTTCCACTGGGTCGCGGACGCTCATTACATGTGCATCCCGAAGGGCCTCTCGAACGAGAAGACCGCCGTTCTTCTCGATCTGATGAACTTCCTCCTCACGAAGGAGCAGCAGGCCTACACCTACGATGAGGGCTATTTCTATCCCGGCCCCGCCGTAAAGGACGTTACCCTCGACATGGCTCCCCCGGAAAGCCAGGCCGCGATCAAGGAATACGGACGTCCCGAATACGAGAAGTGGATCGCCGAAAACCCGATCGAACTGCCGCTCCAGCCGGAGCAGATGGTGGTCGCGTTCCGCATGTGGGACGAGCAGGTCGGCGGAGCGAAGCGTAAGTAAATCTGAGGACCCGCGATGACGATAGCTCTTTCACAGTTCAACGAAGTCCGGCTCGACCGGGTCAGTCGCGAGTTCGGAGCGCTCAACGCTCTTCGCGATGTCTCCCTGACGATTCAGCGGCGCGAGTTCATCGCTCTGCTCGGACCGTCCGGTTGCGGCAAGTCCACGACGTTGAACTGCATCGCGGGTCTTCTTCCTGTGACCGGCGGCGCAATCTGGCTCGACAAGAATCGGATCGATACGATGCGGCCGGAGGAGCGCGGGTTCGGAATGGTCTTCCAGAACTATGCGCTCTTCCCCCATCTCAACGTCCGCCAGAACATCGGCTTCGGCCTCAAGATGCGCGGAACGCCGAAGGCGGAGATCGACCGCAAGGTCAACGAGGCGCTCAGCCTCGTCCGTCTCCAGGGGCAGGAGAACAAGCTGCCGGGCCAGCTCTCCGGCGGCCAGCAGCAGCGCGTCGCCATCGCCCGCGCCATCGTCATCGAGCCGCCGCTCGTCCTCATGGACGAACCGCTGTCGAATCTCGATGCCAAGCTGCGTCTCGAGATGCGGGCTGAGATCCGGCGCATCCACAACGAGCTTGGTGCGACGACCATCTACGTCACCCATGATCAGGACGAGGCGTTGTCGCTCGCGGACCGGATCGTGGTCCTGCGTGACGGCGTCGTCCGCCAGGTCGGAACGCCAAAAGAGCTCTACGATTCGCCCGCCCATCTCGACGTTGCGGATTTCATGGGATTTCGCAACAAGCTCAAGGGCAAGGTCGTCTCGGTCGAGAACGGCAGGGCGCTCCTCGATGTGGAGGGGGCGCGGATCAGCGGCGTCGCCCGGGAAAATCTGTCCGTGGGCTCTACGGCCTATGCGGCGATCCGCCCGGATGACCTTGTCCTCGGCGAGGCAGGCGGCAATGCGCTGAAAGTTAAGGTCGATACGATCGAGTATCGCGGACGCGAATTCGTGGGAACGGCGCATTCGGAGGGTGGCCTCGACTTCGTCTTCCGCTCGGCTCAACCTGTCGAGCTGGGATCGACCGTTCACCTGCAGGCCGACGATCAGCGCATTCTCGTCTTCGCCGAGCCGATCAAGGGGAAACAATGATGGAGGCTCTTGCTCCCACAACCCACGCCGAACAGGGCCCCAGTCTGCGGCAGCGACTGGCGGCCAAAGGGTTCGACGCCGTCACGCTGCTGGTCGTTCCTGCCGCCATCTTCAGCCTGCTGCTCTTCGTCTATCCGTTCGCCTTTGGGTTCATTCTCTCCTTCGAGCCGAAGAACGGCGGCTGGCTGGCCAATTACCAGCGCTTCTTTTCCGATTCCTACCTGTATGACACGATCGCCAACACGCTCGGGCTGTCCATTCCCGTCACGCTGGTAAACCTCCTGTTGGCCGTGCCGATTTCGTTCCGCGTACGGCTCATGCGGCGCCAGCGCCTTCTGACCACGATCCTCGTTCTGCCGATCACCCTCGGTACGGTGCTGGTCGCCGAAGGGCTCCTGAATTATCTCGGCCCTCAGGGCTGGTTCAACCGCACCCTCGTGACGTTCGGGATCATCGACCATCCCCTGAGGCTCGTCCACAATTACTGGGGCGTTTTCGCCTCTCTCGTGATCACGGGATTTCCGTTCACGTTCCTGCTGACCCTGTCCTACGTGACCGGCATCGATCCGGCCCTGGAACAGGCGGCGGCGACCCTCGGCGCGAGCGCGTGGCAGCGCTTCCTTCATGTCTATCTGCCGCTCCTGATGCCGGGATTCGCCATCACGTTCTGCCTGTCCTTCGTGCAGGCCTTCTCGGTCTTCCCTTCAGCGGTCCTGCTCGGCGAGCCCGCAGGCTCGACCCGTGTCATCTCGATTGCCGCCTATCAGGCCGCTTTCGAGGAATACGATTACTCCATGGCCTCCGCGGTCGCGATGATCATGGGCTTCGTTCAGCTCGGCATCGTCGTGTTGGTGCTCGCGTCTCGCGGGCTGTTCTACCGTGGGCCGGCCTCCGGCGCGAAAGGATAAGGCAATGATCCGCGACACGACGCTTGGCGCGAAGCTGTGGGCCGTGGCCGTCTGGAGCCTGGTCGGTTTCTTCATCATCAACCTTCTGGCCATGATCGCCACGGTGGTGACGAGCTCCTTCGCAACCCGCTGGCTGGGCACCTGGCTTCCGCTCGGTTGGACGACGCGCTGGTATTCATCGGCCTGGAACGAGTTCCAGCTTTGGGACGTGCTGATCGTCACGTTCCAGGTCGTCGGACTGGTCGTCCTGATCTCGGGCGTGCTGGGCGTGACGGCGGCCTATGCTCTGGCGCGCCGCGATTTTGCCGGCAAGCGCCTTCTGGTGCTGCTCTTCCTGCTGCCGCTTCTGATCCCGCCGATCACCTTCGGCATTCCTTTGGCGACCGTTCTCTATCGGACGGGACTCGCGGGCACGTTCTGGGGCGTTGTCGTGGCCAATCTCGTGCCGACGGTTCCGTTCGTGATCCTCGTCATGATTCCCTTCATCGAGCAGATCGACCCGAAGATCGAGGCGGCGGCGCGCGTGTTCGGGGCGAATACCTTCAAGCTCTTCATCCACGTGCTTCTGCCGCTTCTGCTTCCGGGCATTCTCGCGGCACTGCTGCTGGTCCTGGTGCGAACCATCGCGATGTTCGAGCTGACCTTCCTGGTGGCGGGCCCGACGAGCCAGACACTGGTCGTGGCGCTCTACTATGCGGTCTTCGCTGCGGGCGTTCGTGCGGTGCAGTCCATCGATGCCATGGCGGTGGTTTACATGGCCACCACCCTGGTGTGGCTCATCATCGCGCTGCGCTTCGTCAATCCCACGCAGATCGTCACCCGGGCGAAGCAGCAGCCTGCCCATTGAGGATGCCATGTCCAAACGCCTGGGCGAAGCGACGCTCGCCGATCTTCCAGATGCCGTTGTCCGTCCACGTTACGACCGCCGCGCCGTCACGACGGGGATCGTGCATCTCGGCGTCGGCGCGTTCCATCGCGCTCATCAGGCCGTCTATGTGGACGACGTCCTGGCCCAGGATCCGCACTGGGGGATCGTGGCGGCGAGCCTGCGCAGTCCCGACACCTACGATGCCCTGGAGCCGCAGAACGGGCTCTACACTCTCTCCATTCGTTCGGGTGAGGGGGAAGCACTCCGGGTCATCGGCTCGATCCAGCGCGTGATCGTCGCACCGCAGGCCGTGGACGATCTCCTGGGCGTCATGGCCGATCCGAGGACGCGGATCGTCTCCCTGACCGTGACCGAGAAGGGCTATTGCCATGATCCGGCAACGGGAACGCTGAACGAGACCCACCCGGATGTGGTGCACGATCTCCGGAACCCCCATCAACCCCGGTCGGCTCCCGGCTTCATTCTCGAGGCTCTGCGCCGCAGAAGGATGGCGGGCATCGCGCCGTTCACGGTTCTGACCTGCGACAACCTTCCTTCCAACGGCCGGACGGTGAAGCGCGTCCTGACGCGCTTTGCGGAGCTGTTCGATCCCGCATTCGGACGGTTCGTCGCGGACGAGGTATCCTGTCCGTCGACCATGGTCGACCGGATCGTTCCCGCGACAACCGACGAGGATCGCCAGCGGATCAGTGAGACGCTGGGATTGTCGGACGCGTGGCCCGTGGTGACCGAGCCCTTCACGCAATGGGTCGTCGAAGACCGGTTTCCTCAAGGCCGCCCGGCCTGGGAGAAATCGGGCGCCCAGTTCGTGGCCGATGTGGAGCCCTATGAACATATGAAGCTTCGGCTTCTCAACGGAAGCCATTCGACGCTTGCCTATCTCGGCTACCTCGCCGGTTACGAAACCGTTGCGGACACGATGGCGGACGGAGCCTTCGAGCGGCTGATCGCGGGCCTCATGAACGAAGAGGTCACGCCGACGCTCCATATGCCCGCCGATGCCGACATCACGGCTTATCGGCGTGCCCTGATCGAGAGATTCAAGAATCCCGCGCTGCGGCACCGGACGTGGCAGATCGCCATGGATGGCTCCCAGAAGCTGCCGCAGCGGCTGCTCGGCACCGTTCGGGACCGGTTGCGCGAGAATGCGCCCATCGACCGGCTCGCACTCGGCGTTGCCGCCTGGATGCGCTATGTGACCGGCGTCGACGAGCGGGGCGGAGTGATCGACGTGCGCGACCCCATGGCCGCCCGCCTGCGCGAAACGGCCGACCGGGCTGGAGGCTCTCCTGAGCGATTGGCCAGCGGCTTGTTGGCCATGCGGGAGATCTTCGGAGACGATCTTCCCGGCGATCCGCGCTTTACCGGACCTGTCGGCGCTGCACTGGCACGGCTCTACGCTCAGGGCGCCAAGCGGACCGTCGCCGAGTGGGTCGAGGCTGTCAGGCCTTGAGGCCCTCGATATTGTAGATCGGGACGGGGCGGCTTAAGCCCTTCAATGGAAAGTCACCGAGCGAAACCGCGTCGGCAAGACCCTCCACCTCGCTCGCAATGCGCTGCGTCACCAGGATCTGACCGTCGCGCGCTTCCGAGCAGAGGCGGGCCGCGACATTCGTCACGGTGCCGATCGCCGCGTAATCGAACCGGCCCTCGAAGCCGATCCGACCGAGCGTCGCATAGCCCTGGGCGATGCCGATCCCGAAGCCGATGGAATAGCCGCGGAGCCGCCAGTCATGGGCCAGCGCCTGGGTGCTCTCGCGCATGGCAACGGCGAGCCGTACGGCCCGGTCGGCAGGGTCGGGGCAGGGGACGGGATCGTTGAAGAAGATCATCATGCCGTCCCCGGTGAAGCGCTCGAGCGTTCCCTCGGCTTCATGGATCAAGGGCCCCAAGGTGGAGTGATACGCTTTCAGCAGCGCCATCACCTCCTCGGGCGCGGCGAGCTCGGCAAAACTCGTGAAACCGCGTAGATCGCAGAAGAGGACGACGATCTCCCGACGATGATGCTCGAGAATTTCCGCATTGCCTCCCTTCGAGGCAATCATGTCTGCGAGCTGGGGCGCCAGAAAGCGCCGGAGGTCGCGCAGCCGATCGAGCTCCTGTACCTGCCGCTCGACCCGCCCTTCCAGGTTGCGGTTCAGCACAGCCAGCTCGGCCGCCTGCGCCTGGACGGTGTCGTAAAGCGTCTTGATCCGCAGGAGAGAGCGGACCCGGGCGACGAGAGTGGCAGGCTCGAACGGCTTGGTAAGATAATCGTCGCCGCCGGCATCGAGACCCGCGACGACATCCTTGATGCTCGACTTGGCCGTCAGGAGAATGATGGGAATTGCGCGAAAGGCCTCGTCGCTCTTGAGGCGTCTGGTGACTTCGATGCCATCCATTCCGGGCATCATGATGTCGAGCAGGATCAGGTCGGGGCAAAGCTTCTCAACCTGCTCGAGAGCAGCATGGCCACTGGTCGCTGTCGCGATGTCATAGCCTTGCGCCTCCAGGCGCACCCGGACGATCTCGATATTCTCCTCGATGTCATCGACCACCAGGATGAGGGGATGCTCGCGCATGACGGATCATTCCAGGAGTTCGCGAATCTTCGCGAGAATCTGACGGGGGCTGAAGGGTTTGGCGATGTAGCCGTCGCACCCGGCGGCCCAGGCCTTTTCCTCGTCTCCCGAGAGGGCATAGGAGGTAACTGCGATGATCGGGGGCGGCTCGATCGTACCGTTCGCCTTGATGTGCCGGATGGCTTCATATCCGTCGAGAAGGGGAAGCTGAATATCCATCAGGATCAGGTCGGGCCGGAACTCTGCCGCAGCCGTCACGGCCGCCAGTCCATCATGCGCCTCGCAGATGTCGAATCCGGCATTGGTCAGAAGATCGCGCAGGATGCGCCGGTTGTCCTCCGTATCTTCAACGATCAGGATCCGCTTGCCCATCACGCGGCCTCCGTGGCGCGGGTGTCCAGAGGGAGGTCGATGGTGAAGGTCGACCCTTGCCCCACAACCGACCGGACATGAATCGTGCCGCCATGCATCTGTACGATGCGTTTCGAAATGGCGAGCCCGAGGCCTGTTCCCGTACCGCCGTGCACGGCATTCGAGCCCTGCTGGAAAGCCTCGAAGATGAGTTTCTGATCCTTTGGAGAAATGCCGATGCCTGTGTCCTGAACGACGATTCTCAGCCGCCCGCTCTCCACCTCGGCCGCGACGGAGACAGAGCCCTGATTCGTGAACTTGATGGCATTGCCGACGAGGTTGACGAGCACCTGGGTCAGCCTGCGCTCATCGCCGCTGCCATAGGGGAGATCCTCGGGCATGGAAACGTGGAGCGAGAGGCCCTTGGCTTTCGCGAGCGGCTCCGCCGTCGTCACGGCGGCATGGACCAGATCCGAAACGGAATAGGGCTCGGTTGCAATCATGAGTTCGCCTGCCTCGATCTTCGACAGATCGAGGATGTCGTTGATGAGAGCGAGCAGGTGACGACCGTTCACCTGCACGCGGGTGAGAACCCCGTGGGCCTTCTCCGGCAGATCGCCATAGAGACCATCGATCAGGAGCTCGGTATAGCCGAGGACCGCATTGAGCGGAGTGCGAAGCTCGTGGCTCACATTGGCCAGGAACCGGGATTTGGCCTGGCTTGCTTCCTCTGCCTGTTCCTTCGCCTGCCGCAAAACATCCTCGAACAGCTTCAGGTCCGTGATATCGAAATAGGTGAGCATGCGCCCGCCGTCGGGCAGGGAGATGATGCGGTACTGAAGCACTTGGCCGCTCTTCAGCCGCATCTCGGTCATGGCCGTCACGCCGTTCCTGATCTCCTCGACGCGCCGTGTCTTGTACGCGGCCCACTCCTCCTCCGAGACGTCATAGCTGCCGAGTTCACGGCTCTCTTCCATATCCTCCTCGAGAGAGCGGGGTCGCTCGTAGAACCCTTCGGGCATCTGCCAGATTTCGCGGTAGGCGCGGTTGGCCAGGCGGATATGAAAATCCGGATCGAGGAATAGAATGCCGTACTGAATGATTTCGAGAACGGCGTTGAGATCGCGCAGCGCCGCTTCGGTTTCTTTCTTCGCCTGCTTGAGCTGCGCTTCTCTTTGCTTCAACTCGGTGATGTCGTTGAAAGCGAAGAGAAGGGCCGGCGAGGATTCGTAATCGGCGAAGGTGGCATTTACCAAGGCCCAGAACTGAGTTCCGTCGTGACGATGCAGAAGAACTTCGATGTCCTGGACCCGACCTTCCTGTGACAGGATATTCAGGATGCGATCCCGGTCGACGGGGTTCGCGTAATAGTTCGGTGCCGATGTTCCCCGCAATTCCTCTTGCGTGAGACGGATCGCTTCGGCCGTGCGGGCATTCGCATAGAGGATGCGCCCATCCGACATCCGCGTCACCACAAGGGGGAATGGTGCCAGTTCCAGAAGGCGCCGCTGCCGCTGCTCGGCGAGGGCGACGGCGTCGAGGGCCCGCTTCTGGTCGGTAATGTCCACATAGGTGAGCATGCGCCCGCCATCGGGCAGGGCGACGCAGTGGTAGCGAAGCACATGATTGTTCGGCGACTGAATTTCGATCGGCGTCTCGTCGCAATGCCGGATGTCTTCCATGCTGCGTTCAACGAAGGCATTCCCATATTCCGGTTCGATGCCCATGGCCTTGCCGTGATGCGCGATCACGTCACGGATCGGAGTGCCCTTGACAAGCTGCGTTTCCGATACGGCCCACATGGCCTTGTAGGCACGGTTGGCGAGGCGGATCCTCAGGTCGGGGCTCAAGAAAAGAATGCCGTAGTCGATGGTGTCGAGAAGGGCGTTGAGCTCACGATGGCGGGCGAGTTCCCGCTCGGCACGCTCGCGCTCGCTCAGCTCGCGCGCGAGCTCTTCGTTCAGCTTGGTCAGGCTCTCGCTGCGCTCGCTGAGCGCCGACTCGCGCGCGTCGATCTGACGGGCCATCGTCGTGAAAGCCTCGGCCAGCTCGCCGATCTCGTCATCGCGTTTCATGTTGAGGTGAGTTTTGAACTCGCCCTTGGCCACGGAACTCGTGGCGCGCACCAGAAGGCGCAAGGGCACCGCAATCTGGCTTCTGAGGGTCGAGCTCAGGATGGCTATTTCGAGAAGCAGCGCCAATGCGCCCATGAGAAGGATGAGGCGCGCGGTCTTCCACGCACTCTGGGCCGCAAGATCCAGCGGATAGACCGTGGCAAGGGTCCAGGCCGGACCGCTGAGTTTCGTGACGGCGATCACCTGGTTGTTGCCCTGGTCGCGAATGACCGTCTGCTGAGGTGAGCGCCCGAGCGTCAGACGGTAGATCTCCTCCAGGCGTGGATCGCCCGTCTCCGAGATGGGCAGCGAACCGCTGCGCGCCTGAATGGCGTCCATGAAGCGTGGATGCGCGATAATCCGTCCTTCATCGGAAAAGAGGATGTTATAGGTTCCATCCACATCCGTGCTCATGGCACGCCCGATCAGGTCGTGAACGAGAATGTCCTGCCCGATTTGGATGGCGGGGCGATTGTCCAGGAGCGCGGGGCGCGTCACCGATACGAGCCAGTCGTTGATCCCATAATCGAAGTAGAGTTCCGACCAGCGCTCTTTGGTCGAACTGCCTGGCGACCCGGTATTGGCGACGAGAACGCCGTCCTTCTTGTCCAAGAGCAGATTCAGCTTGCCGGAAATCTCCCAATCCTCGGCGCGGAGAGCCCAGGGCTGGTCCGGCCAGTACATGAGGACTGCCCCTTCGGGAGTCATCACGTAGAGATTGGCGAACTGACTCTTCCAGGCAGGTCCGAACTGCGTGATCAGGTCGAAAGCGACCACAAGCCGCCGCTTGAGATCTCGCTCGATCATTACATTCTTGCCGATGAAACCCGTAACGCCATAGGTCTTGAAGACATTCTCCGTCAGTCGCGTTGTTCCGTCGGGGAGCTGCTCGAAAAGGGCGGCAAAGCGCAGCTCGGCCCCTTGGAGATCCATCTGGCTGATTTCGCGCAGGTAGCTATCTGAGAACGTGCGGACATTGCTGCTGGCGAGATCGAAAATTGCGCTTTCCCTGACCCGTCTCTGTTCGACGTAGCGTTCCAGATTCTCCGTCGCCTGTTGCTCGAAACCGGTCTTCACGTGCCAGTAGCTCATGATGGTAGCGGCCGCGACGACAAGGCTGATGCGGATTGCGATCTTGCGAAGCGTCTGCAATGTGAGCGAACGCTTCGGACTGGTGACCTTGGGGCGCTGCGCTTGTGCCGGACTTGTCATGGAACGGCCCTGGCGAGAGGCGGAATGTCCCGGATGCCGAGTTTATGCGCGATCTTGGGGTTGAAGAACAATTCGCCCTCGCGATTGTATGAGAGGGGAATATCGCTAGGCTTGACGCCCTCGAGGATGCGGAGCGCCGCATGCCCCGCCCAGCGCCCCTGTTCCTGCGGGCTTTTGACGACTCCGATCAGGCTCACGGCCGTCAGCCATTCGAAGTCCGTTCCACTTGGGATTTCGCTACTCTCCTCGGCAAGGCGGCTCGCATCGGCAAGGTTCCAGTCCGGCAATGCTCCGACGCCGAGGATCATGAGCATGTCGACTTCCTTCTGGGCGCGCAGGAATGCCGCCTTCCAGGCCGCATAGGATGGTACGAAGTAGGTCCTATCGTAGGTGATCCCGAACAGGCGCTCGTGATAGGCAAGTTCCTTGCGCTTCACAGGCGTATCCTCGGCGAGGAATCCGAGCCTCGAGCCGCGCGCATGCTGGCGCATCAGTCTGACGATCTGCGGAATGGAGGAAACCTCAACCATGCCCGTAGTATTGCGATATGGCAGGCCGTAGGTGGCGGCATCCCAGTTCAAGCCGCAAAAGACCACAGGAATAGCCGTGTCGCGTAGATAAGGCATAACGAGGTATTTCGCGGCAGGGTCGTCATTGATCGTGACCACATCCGGCCTGAATTCGTCGATGATGCGCAAGGCATCGAGAGCAGAGGCTTGGATATCGTTCTCCGACGATCGTCTCTTGGTATCCATGTGGAATACGCGCAGTTCGATCGCCTTTCCGCTCAGGGTTTCCTGAAGGGCGGCCACGATCCGGTCGTTCCATTCGTTGCCGGCGTGGTAGGAATCTACGTGGAGGATTTTCTTCTGGGTCTCTTGGGCGCGTGCAGCTTGGGTCAGCGGAGCGACGATCATGGCACAGGCAAGGAGGCAAGCCAGTGCCACATCCCGCAGCCAGGGCCGTGCATGTTCGAAACATCTTAACATGGCATATTCCGATCGCGTGAACGTTCGATTGCCTTCGGCGGACGTATGTCCTTCTCACATTGTGCCGCGGGCCTATGCCTTGCTTGTGAGTTTCACTCTTCGGACCTTACTATGCGCCGATAACCGCGGCTCCCAACTCTTTTGCGCTCTCACACCCCTTTAGGGGTAATTCCGATGTATCGATCGGCTCTCTGCCATCTGAAGCTCACCCGTCGACAAAAGCGCCTGCAGCAGCTGTGGCCCACGTTTCCAGGTCCCGCAAATAGCGGCGGTGTGACAGTGTCAGTTCCCAGTGCGGGACACCGTCATGAAATGTCGTACCGGCCACGCATCGGTTGTCGCGACAACCGGGGCCGTCCAGCTCGCAGGTTCCGTCCTTATAGGGCCGTCGTGCGTCTTCGGTTCGAAGCGAGGTATGGAGTTTAATCGCAGGGGATCTATTCGTCTGTGAGTTGGATCACACGACGATGCCGGCGAAGACATTGCCCGATCAGGACCATGTCCATGCGGCAAGCGTCGCAAAGGCTGCGATCAATCCGGCGTCGCAGCAGCAAGGCAATACCGGCTCTGAACGGAGCACAGGGGCGTGACGCCGAGCCGCGAGGGAGCCCTTTGTCAAGCACGGCGATCGGTATCGCCATGTGATCGAAGTCACAGAAATCCAGCCATGGTCGGGGGAGGATCAGCGACATCGACGATAGTCGACTTCGGTTCCGACCGATCGAGCGCATCGTTGCGAAAAGTGGATCCGGCTTTTCGCAAGAACGATGCGCTCTTTCCAAGGAGGGAGCATCCATGCACGGGGAGGCACACCACAATGCGGAATGCTGCTTGGCTGAATGACATTGACGTGCCGCATCCCGGCGGGCCTACGGGCGCCGCCAGGGGGGCTGCCGAAAACATGCCCTTCGCCATGACGATGATGAACGCGATCATCGGGCGCGCGCCGAGCCGCCGGAGGCTGGCCCGCCTCTCGCTTCACGGAGCTCGATAATGAGCATCTATTCTCGCTATATCGGGCCGAAAATCGTGAGCTGTCTATGCGCCATGGATGACATTACGGCGGAACGGGAGCGGATCATTCCTCTCGCAAGAGGTGTGGTTCTCGAAATCGGGATGGGGCCGGGACTGAATTTGCCATTCTACAACCCGCTTCATGTGACAAGAATTATCGGCGTTGATCCCAACGATGCCTTTCTTCACCTCGGCGAGGTTCGCCATCGAAGCAGCCGCGTGCCTCTGGAGATCATGCGTTCGCCCGCTGAAGAGCTGCCCCTGGGCGACGGTACCGTCGATACGGCCGTGATCACCTACACCTTGTGCTCTGTCGATGATCCCGAGCGGGCGCTCGGAGAAGTTCGGCGGGTCCTCAAACCCGATGGGAGAGTGCTCTTCCTGGAGCATGGATTATCGCCGGAGGAAGATGTGGCACGTTGGCAGCACCGGTTGAACCCGATTTGGCGCTCACTCGCGGTAGGTTGCAATCTCACGCGCCCGGTGGCGGAGCTTCTTCAGCGGACGGGGTTTTCGATCAGTGACATCGAGGAGTATTACCTCGGCGGCACTCCGCGCGTTCTCGGCTTTCATTGCCGCGGTATCGCCTTGCCTTGATCATTGGGACGGCGCTGCTTGAAGCGGCCATTCCCTCCGATGCTCCCTTCTTGGAAGGAGCGCATCGTTCTTGCGAATAACCGGGTCCACCTTTTCGCATGACGCGCCAAGCGGCGCACCGCCATAAGATGGCGGTGCGTCTTCATTTTTTAATTGAGGGCGTATGAGGGGGCATCTCCCATGAGGGCGGCCCTGGCGGCGAGCAGCAGCGCCTCGCCGAGCTCGCGGGCATGCTCGGCCGTCATCGCCACCGGCAGCTGCCGGCGCACGCCGCTCTCGTATTCCTCCGGTGTGGCCGCCATCTCGATCACCATCATCGCATCGTGCCCGTCGAGCGTGCCGACCGAGAAGGAGGTGAGGGCTCCGATCAGATCCATGTCCGGCTTCATTGTTCTTATCCCTCTGGCTGGTGGTGTTTGCCCCTACGGCATGACCAACAATCTACCCCCTCCAACACACCCTGTCTGCTCTCCGCCTGGAGAGTGGATATTATTACGCTGACGCGGATCGAAGAGACGTTGGGCTGCGGCGGGCCCTCAAACATGTTCGAGCGCGCTTGAAAGAATGGTTCTGCACGGCTAGCGCATCGTGCGAACCCAGCGCGCCGCGCGAGCAAAAAGTGGACCCGGTTTTCACGGGCGTGGCCCTTCGGGTCCGCATCGCAACGATGCGCTGTTCTATCGTGGGAGCATCGAATTCGTTTCCAAAAATGGATTCCACTTTTGGGTCCGATGCTCCAGGGGCCTCTTTTCTCGTGCAGAGCGCTCATCTTTTCGCCACCCTGCCGTATCAAAGTCGAGTCTAGGGCGTTGAGAGGGGCAGCGTGTCTTGAACATGACCTGAGGGCTGGGGCGGAGGTCGTCATGCTTCGTCGTTTCTGGTGCACTGCTGTGTGCCTTGTTCTCATAGGCGGTTTCCTCGATGGACCGCCGGCTCTTGCCGAACCCCAACTCGACGTGGCTCTCGTGCTTGCCGTTGACATATCCTCTTCCATGGAGGCGGAAGAGCAGGGTCTTCAGCGCGTCGGTTTTGCCGAAGCATTCCGCTCTTCTCTCGTTCACGATGCGATCCAGAACGGCGCCGCAGGCCGGATCGCAGTCACCTATGTCGAATGGTCGGGCGCCAAGGATCAAACGGTGATCGTGCCCTGGACTGTCATTGACGGGCCGGACAAAGCGAAAGCCTTCGCCGATAGCCTCACCAGCAAACCCATCCGGCAGGCCGGCATGACATCGATTTCCGGTGCCATCGATTTCAGCCGTACCCTTTTCGGCGATGTCGGCAGGATCGCCGCGCGCCGCGTGATCGACATTTCCGGCGACGGTCCCAACAATGACGGACGCAAGGTCATCCTTGCGCGGGACGAGGCGGTTACGGAGGGCATCGTGATCAATGGTCTGCCGATCATGTTCCGCCGGAGCCAGAACAGTCCGGAGATGGACGGCCTCGATGTCTATTATCGGGATTGTGTCGTCGGCGGTGTCGGCGCCTTCGTGATCCCGCTCCACGACCCCGAGCAGTTCGCCATGATCATTCGAAATAAGATCATGCGGGAGATCGCAGGAATCGAGGATCGGCAGCCAAAAGTCATCCCGACACAATCACGCATGAATTGCGTCACAGGTGAGAAGAAGGCCGACGATGACCTCAGCCTACAGAAAGATCCATAGGATTAACTCGCGTCGTTCGGTTCGTTGGGGGCTATTTCGGAACTGCGTGCTGCTCGCGAGAAGCAGCATCGGATCTGTCCCGAAAAAATAGGCCTCTTCGACATTCGAGAGCATCGGACGTGACATCGAACCCACATCCGCTGCTCCCTTCCTGGAAAGAGCGCATCGTTCTTGCGAAAAACCGGATCCACTGTTCCGCACGACGCGCTAGCGCGGCCCGCCGGGTCCGCAGGATGCGCTAGCGCATGAGGCCCGCGGCCTTCAGGGCTTTCGTAATCACTCCGGTAACGTCGGAAACGGGCGAGGGGGCGGGCTTGTCATGCTCAGGTGCACCCTTGGCCAGTTCGGGTGTCCGTTGTCGGGCACCGGATTCCTGGGCGGGCAGCGGTTGTCGCTTTGCGACGGCATGCGTCGTGAGGCCCCAGAATTTCGCGATGTGGTAGCTCGACGAGATACCGGCTTCGAGAAGGAATGGACCCGCAACGCCATATTGGTTCTCAGCGGTGCCGGTCGCGATCGGCGTACCGTGGGCCATACCACCGATGATGTACTCCTCGATCACATCCTCGCCGGCGGCATTCGTCCAGACGCGGCGCGGATAGCCGTCCACCGTCTCGTTCCGGCTCGGAGAGACCGACAGGCTATGGACATCTGTCCATTGCTTGATGATCTCGTCAGCGTTCACCGGCTTCACGGTGGCATCGGCGCTGCCGTGCCAGACGGACACTTTCGGCCAGGGCCCCTGATGGGGCGATGCATGGCGCACCAGGTCGCCCCATTCCTCGGCGGGGCGCGTCTGCCCCTGGAACATGCATTCGAATGCTTCCGGGACGCTCGCGGCGCATCGATAGGGCAGGCCGGCAATGATGGCTCCGCCCGCGAAGACCTCCGGGTAGGTTGCCAGCATGGCGGCCGTCATGGCGCCACCGGCCGAGAGACCCGTCACGAAAATGCGATCGCGATCGACGCCGTGGTCGTGAACGGCGCGCTCGACCATCTGGCGGATCGAGGCGACCTCACCCTGCTCACGCTCGGTATCTCCCGGCTGAAACCAGTTGAAGCAGCGTTTGGGGTTGTTCGCCTCCTGCTGCTCGGGAAGGAGCACGACGAAGCCGTAATGCTCGGCCAGGACCGACCAGCCGGAGCCGTGATCGTAGCCTGCCGCATTCTGAGTGCAGCCGTGCAGAACCACGACGAGGGCCGGAGAAGGCGCGAGCTCCGGTGGCGCATAGGTGAACATGCGCAGGTTGCCCGGATTGGTGCCGAAATTCTGCACTTCGGTGAGGCGGCTGAGCACCCCGGATGAAGGCTCGAGCGACGCTGCGCTCGTTGCTGCGGCCTTCATCAACCCGTCCCACTGGTGGCGGTAACGGGCCAACTGACGGATCATGCTTCCCAGACGCTGCATCGAGCTTGTCCTTCAAGACACTGATCGAAGGATAACGCCAGATGGAAGTCTGTGTTGCAATGCAAAAAAGTGAATATTGCTTTGCAGCAGCATTCCGCAGATGTCTGAAGAGCAAGATGCAGGGCGAGTTCGCATCAATTGAGGGCGTATGAGGGGGCATCTCCCATGAGGGCGGCCCTGGCGGCGAGCAGCAGCGCCTCGCCGAGCTCGCGGGCATGCTCGGCCGTCATCGCCACCGGCAGCTGCCGGCGCACGCCGCTCTCGTATTCCTCCGGCGTGGCCGCCATCTCGATCACCATCATCGCATCGTGCCCGTCGAGCGTGCCGACCGAGAAGGAGGTGAGGGCTCCGATCAGATCCATGTCCGGCTTCATTGTTCTTATCCCTCTGGCTGGTGGTGTTTGCCCCTACGGCATGACCAACAATCTACCCCCTCCAACACACCCTGTCTGCTCTCCGCCTGGAGAGTGGATACTGTTACCGTGCTGGCTGGCCCGACGTTTCCAGCCTGACGCTTCATGGATGGTGCGCTCGGCCGCCACAAAAAGATCAGGCCGGAACACGAGAGCGTTCCGGCCTGCCTGGGATCTAACGCATCGTGCGAAAAGTAGACCCGGTCTTTAGCCGGAAGCGATGCGCTGTTCTATCGTGTGAGCATCGGAAGGAATCCCAAAAGAGCAAATCCACTTCCCGCGTCCGAGGCTCTAGCGGCGCTTATCCGCGTCGCGTTTCTTGTCCTTCGGGCGAGGGGAGGTTTGCGCCTCCTTTTTACCACGGAACGGCTTGGAGTCCGGAGAGCGTTTCCCCTCCCGCGGGCCTTTACGCTCCGAGAATTCGCCCTTGCTCCTAGGCCCTTTGGGCTTTGGTCCACCCGACTTGGGGCTGTCCCAGGACTTGCTCTGCGGAGCATCGGCGGACTCGATCCGGATATCTTCGTCATTCGCCTTGCGCACGGCTGCGGCGAATTTCGGCGCATGAGATTGGGCGATCTGGAATTTCGTTTCCCGGTCGAAGATCTTGATCGATCCGATTTCCTTCTTGGTCACATGGCCAAGGCGGCAGATGATCGGCAAAAGCCAGCGCGGATCGGCATTGTTGCGGCGCCCGACGCTCATGCGGAACCACACCATGTCCTCCGACGAGCCATAGGCGTTGTCGTCCGACTCTCCGCGGCGACTTCTCTCCCCACGCTCGCCGTGAGACCGCTCGTCCTGCCGCTCGCGCTTGTCCTTGCGCTGCCGCGGCCCGCGATCTTCGCCAGGATCGAAAACCTCTTCGGGCGCGGGCAGTCTCGCGCGATGGAAACGCGCCAGAGCTTTGGCAAGCTCTTCCGCCGACTTGGATGCAAGAAGAGCGTCCGCCATGGCGAGATCCTCGTCCGTGGTCTCTTCGGAGAACATCGGATCCTGCATCAAACGGTCGCGGTCGAGCTTGCGGATCTCGTCGGCGGAAGGCGGTCCGGCCCAGGAAGCGTCGATCCCTGCCTGATCGATCAGGCGTTCGGCTTTGCGGCGGCGCGTATAGGGCACGAGCATGACGCACACGCCCTTGCGCCCGGCACGGCCGGTGCGGCCGCTGCGATGCAGGAGCGTTTCGTGGTCGTTCGGCAGGTCAACATGGATGACGAGCCCGAGATCCGGCAGGTCGATGCCCCGCGCGGCCACGTCGGTGGCGACGCAGACCCGGGCGCGCCCGTCGCGAAGCGCCTGCAGGGCGTGGCTGCGCTCGCTCTGGCTGAGTTCGCCGGAGAGTGCGACTGCGGCAAAACCGCGCTCGACCAGGCTCGCATGGAGGTGACGCACCGCCTCGCGCGTATGGCAGAAGACCATCGCGCCACGGCTTTCGTAGAAGCGCAGCACGTTCACGGTGGCGATCTCGGTCTCGTTCGGTGCGCAACGGATAGCGCGGTATTCGATGTCCCCGTGGGACTCGTTCTCGACCAGGGTGTCGATGCGGTGCGCGTCGCGCTGATAGCGTCGCGCGAGCGCCACGATGTTCCTGGGCAGAGTCGCGGAAAACAGCAGCGTGCGGCGATCCTCGGGCGTGGCATCGAGAATGAATTCCAGGTCCTCTCGGAAACCCAGGTCCAGCATCTCGTCGGCCTCGTCGAGCACGACGACCTTCATCTTGGATGTATCGAGGCGTCCGCGTTCGAGGTGGTCACGCAGGCGTCCGGGCGTGCCGACGACGATATGACAGCCGTCCTCCAGCGCGCGCTGTTCCCGGCGCACATCCATTCCGCCGACGCAGGAAACGACCCGCGCGCCGGCTGGGCCATAGAGCCAAATCAGCTCACGATTGACCTGGAGCGCGAGCTCCCGGGTCGGGGCGATGATCAGTGCCAGGGGCTCGCGAGGCGCCCCGAAGCGCTCCGCAGCACCCAGCAGGGTCGAAGCCATGGCCAAGCCATAGGCCACGGTCTTGCCCGATCCGGTCTGGGCGGAGACGAGGAGGTCGCGATCGAGGGCTTCCGCTTCGAGAACGGCGGCCTGGACGGGAGTGGGGTCGTTGTATCCTCGATCGGCAAGAGCGCGCTCGAGGCTTGGATTGGTCTTGGGAAAAGGCATGAGTTTAGGGCTGAACCGGTTTGAGAGAGCTTTCCAAGCTCCGATGAGGATGATCAGCCGGAGGCGGTACCGTCGTCTATTTCGTCGATCGACACCAGGAAAACGACATCGATGTTGATGTCACCAGAGTCTTCGTCGTTTTCGACCTCGTCCTCATCCTCGTCGTCCAGAACCTCATAAAACGCATCGATTTCGTCTTCGGATGCGGGTCTGGTTGTCAAGGCAGCTGAGCCGTCCCAAAGGAATCGGCCCTCGCTCTTAAACGACTTCAGGTCATCTTTAAAGCTCTCACTCAAAAAGAGCTCCTGAGCCTGCTCCTGATCGGCATTGGTCACTGCAACCGCTTTGCCGGCAATTTCCAGGGTAACCATGGCATGTCCTTCATCGCTTAAGCTGGGGCTCCTAGGCTAACGCGCATCCGGGCGATTCGATCATCGCGGCCAAGCTCGCGAGCCCTACAATGTGTAGCGCAGGGCCTCGCTGGCGGCCCTTAGCGCCGGCAGGAAGCGTTCTTCCATCTCGGAGGCGGGCACGCGCGCGGCCTGAGCGCTGATGTTGAGGGCGATGGATGCCTGTCCGTCCTTCTGCACGAGCGGCACGGCAATGGAGCGGAGGCCAAGCTCCAGTTCCTCGTTGATGATGGCATAGCCCTGCTGGCGGACGGCATCCAGCACGGAGCGGAACTCATTCCTGTCGGTCACGGTCCTCGGCGTGCGCGCCTCCAAGCGTACGCGCCGTAGGTAGGCTTCGACGGTTTCGGGCGGCTGATAGGCCAGGATGGCCCGACCAAGAGAGGTGCAATAGGCGGGCAGCCGGCTTCCGACGCCCAGGCCGATGGACATGATCCGGCGGGTGGCCGAGCGGGCGATATAGACGATGTCGTCGCCGTCCAGTACCGCCGCGGAACTTGATTCACCTGTCTCCTCGGAGGCCCGTTCGAGGAAAGGCTGAAGGCGGGTGGGAATCGCCGTGGAGGAGAGATAGGCATAGCCGAGCCTGAGGATCCGTGGGCTCAATGAAAAGTAGCGCCCATCGAAATCCGCATAATGGAGACGCGTCAGGGTTCGCAGATAACGACGGGCGGCCGCGCGGGTAATGCCGGTGATCTTGGCGACGTCGGACAGGGTCAGCCGTGGGCGGCTGGCATCGAAGGCTTCGATGACCAGGAGGCCCTTTTCGAGACTCGCGACGAAATCGCGATCCTCGCGCTCCGGATTGTCCGTCTCCTGCGTCTGCATTCTCATGTCCAAAAGAGAGGGGTTCGACTCATGGAGCCTTGACACCCGGGGTGTGAATCGTCCTTGATGTGCGGAATGGTAATCAATGTTCGCAATGCGTACAAGTTTGATTTGCCTGGAGTAGGAGCCCGGGATCCGTTGAACGAGATTGACTGGCTCGCGGGGAGGGAGACGAGGATGACAGCAGGCAAGAGATTACTGGGCGTGGCCGTCGGCGCGTTGCTGATGGGCTGCGTCTCCGCTTACGCCGACACCATCAAGGTCGGCATCATCGGCCCGTTCTCGGGACCGTTCGCCCTGCAGGGCAAGAACTTCCAGGCAGGCGTGGAAGCCTATATGGCGCTGAACGGAAAGTCCGTGAAGGGCCATGACATCGAGGTCATCTATCGCGACCTTCCGGCCGCCAATCCCGCTCAGTCCCGCGCCTTGGCGCAGGAGCTCGTGGTGAAGGAGAAGGTGCAGTATCTGGGCGGGGTCTACTTCACGCCGGACGCCATGGCGATCACGCCGCTGCTGGCGCAGGCCAACACGCCGCTCGTCATCTTCAACGCGGCCACCTCCGCGATCATGAACACGTCGCCGCTCGTGGTCCGCACGTCGTTCACGACAGCCCAGACGACGCACCCCCTCGGTAAGATTGCCTACGACGAGGGTGTGAAGAAGGCCATTACCGTGGTGAGCGATTACGGGCCCGGCGTCGACGCCGAAAACGCGTTCAAGAAGGCGTTCGAGGCGGCAGGCGGCCAAGTGGTCGAGGCCATCCGCATGCCGATGAACACCACCGATTTCAGCCCGATCATGCAGCGCGTGCGCGATTCCGGCGCCACGGGCCTCTTCGCTTTCCTGCCCTCCGGCCCTCCTACGCTGGGCTTCGTGAAGGCCTTCAACGAGACGGGCCTGAAGACGGCCGGAATCAAGTTCTACGCGCCCGGCGATCTGACGCAGGAATCCGACCTGCCGGCTCTCGGTTCCGCGGCCGAAGGACTGAAGACGAGCTTCCACTATTCGGTGGCCCATGACAGCCCGGAGAACAAGGCCTTCGTCGAGGCCGCGGTCAAGGCCATCGGCTCGGCGGACCAGCTCTCCTTCCCGGCGGCCGGCGCCTATGACGGCATGCATGTCATCTACAAGATGATCGAGGCCACCGACGGCAAGCAGGATGCGAAGAAGGCGGTCGAGGCCGTCAAGGGCCTGTCCTGGACGAGCCCGCGCGGACCGGTGCGCATCGAGCCCGAGACTCGCCACATCACGCAGAACATCTATCTGCGCGAGGTCGCGAAGGCAGCCGACGGAAAATACGTCAACAAGGAGATCCAGACCTTCCCGGATCAGAAGGATCCTGGTCTCGCCACCCAGTAAGGCAAACCGACGAAAGGCGGGCGCGGCCCCAGTGGGGCCGCGCCCGCCAACTTACTCCCTCCGACGACATGCGAGCGAGCGGACGCTTTTCATGCAGACTATCCTCAGCATTGCCATCGACGCTCTGGCGTTCGGCATGGTGCTGTTCATCATCTGCATCGGCCTGTCTCTCACGATGGGCCTGATGCGGGTCGTGAATCTCGCTCATGGCGCCTTCGCGATGATCGCGGGCTATATCGCTTCCTATGCGGCGCGCGATCTCGGGCTGGGCTATGCGGCTGCGGTCCTTCTGGCGATCGCCGGCACGATCGTCATCTCGATTCCGCTCGAGCGCTTTCTCTATCGCCGGATCTATGGCCGCTCCGAGCTGACTCAGGTGCTGATGACCATCGGCATCACATTCTGCGTGATCGGAATCACCAACTATTTCTTCGGTCCGACCCTGAAGACAATTCCGCTGCCTCGGCTTCTGAGCGGGCCGGTCGATGTAGGCTTCCGCACCATCGCGGCGCACCGGCTCTTCGTGATCGCCTGTGGCGCGGCTGTGGCGGGAGGGCTGTGGTATCTGATCGAGCGGACGAGCTTCGGGATCAAGCTCAGGGCGACGGTCGACAATGCGGCCATGAGCGATGCGCTCGGCGTGCGCACCCAGGTGGTCTATGCCGTCAGCTTCGCCATCGCCGTCGGTCTTGCCGCATTCGGAGGGGTGGTCGGCGCCGAGTTTCTGCCCATCGAACCCTATTATGCCCTGCGCTACATGGTGACCTTCCTCGTGGTCGTCTCGGTCGGCGGGGCGGGCTCCATTCCCGGCGCTCTCATCGCCTGTCTCGTCCTCGGGCTGGTGGATACGACCGGCCGCTATCTGATGCCCGATTTCGGCAATTTCTTCTTCTATGCTGCCGTGATCCTCATCGTTTGCCTCTTCCCGCGCGGCTTCCTCGGGAGGGCACAGTAAAGTGCAGGTCATGGCTCAGGCAGGAACGGCATCGGCAACATCCCGGGCGAAGGGCCCCCGGTGGCGGGACGTCATCGGAATTGCCTTGATCGCCGCCTTCGGCGCGATGGGCTACTGGCTGTTTCCTGACAATCTCGCCCTGCTCACCCGTATCGTCGCGGTTGCCCTGCTGGTGCTGTCGATCGATCTGATCGTCGGCTATTGTGGTGTCGCCACCCTGGGACAGGCCGCCCTGTTCGGCGCGGGGGCCTATGCCGCCGGCATCGCCTGCGTGAACGGGGTGACGGAGCCGCTGACCCTGATCGCCATCGGGGCTGCCGGGGGTGCCGCGGCGGGCCTCCTCATGGGCGCTGTCATGCTCCGGGCGCACGGGTTGGGCCAGCTGGTTCTTTCCATCGCCATCGTGCAGCTCTTCCATGAGGTGGCGAACAAGGCCTCCGCCTATACGGGCGGCAGCGATGGCCTGGCGGGCCTGATGGTCAGCCCGCTCTTCGGAGTTTTCGAATTCGATCTGTGGGGGCGCACGGCCTACCTGATGGGGCTTGCCCTTCTTCTGCTCGTCTTCGTCGTGCTCAAGTTCGTCGTGTCCTCGCCCTTCGGAATGTTGTGCCGGGGCATCAAGCAGGATCCGGTGCGCATCCGCGCCATGGGCTCCTTCGTATTTCCGGTCCTCCTGAAGATGTTCCTGATCTCAGGAGCGGTCGCCGGGATGGGAGGCGCCCTGGCGGCCATCTCCACCCAGGTCGTCGGCCTCGACAGCGTGAGTTTCGAACTCTCCGCCAATGCCCTCGTCATGCTGGTGATCGGTGGGCTCGGCACGCTCTACGGCGCCTTGATCGGCACCGTGATCTTCATGGGCTTCGAGCACGTGGTCTCCGCCTTCAACCCGTTCCACTGGATGACGATCGTCGGCGCATTGTTGATCGCCGTGGTGCTGGCGGCGCCGGGAGGCTTGAGCAGCCTGACCGAAAAAATCGCCTCGGTGAGGGGAGGCCGGGCATGAGCGCTCTCTTCCGTGTCGAGGGCCTGTCCAAATCCTTTGGCGGCCTCGCTGTCAGTCGCAACATCTCCCTGTCGATGCCGGCCGGTGAGCGCCTTGCTCTGATCGGTCCCAATGGGGCCGGCAAGACCACCTTCGTCAATCTCGTGACGGGTCAGGTCAAGCCCGATGCCGGACGCGTCCTGCTGAACGGCGAAGATATCACGCAGCTCGGCGCCGTGCGGCGCGTGCGCAAAGGTCTGGTGCGGACCTTCCAGGTCACCCGCCTCTTCTCCGAACTGACGCCGGAGGAGCATGTCACTCTCACCGTGCTGCAGCGGGAGGGAAGGGCCACGCGGATCTTCAGCCGTTTCCGCGGAAATTCCGGCGTCGCGGACGAGGTCGACGGCATTCTCAAGACGCTCGGCCTGACCGAAGTCGCGCGCCGCAAGGTCGGACAGATCGCCTACGGACAACAGCGCCTCCTGGAGATTGCCATCGCGCTGGCGCTCAAGCCGAAGGTGCTCCTGCTCGACGAGCCCGCCGCCGGTGTGCCTTCCGCCGATACTCCGCGCATCGAGCAGGCCCTCGAGCGTCTTCCATCGAGCCTCGCCGTGCTCATGATCGAGCACGACATGGACCTCGTGTTCCGCTTCGCCAGACGTGTCGTGGTCCTGGCTGCGGGCGAGATCATCTTCGAAGGTCTGCCGTCGGAGGTGGCGGCCGATCCGAAAGTGCGCGAAGCCTATCTGGGGAACTATGCCAATGCCCGCAGCGTCGCTTGACGTCAAAGGCCTGAGTGCGGGCTACGGCCCGACCTTGGTGCTGGAGGACGTGTCCTTCTTCGTACCGGCCGGGGCGCGCCTGTCCATTCTCGGCCGCAATGGCATGGGAAAGACCACGTTGCTCTCATCCCTCATGGGCATGAACCGGCGCTACGGCGGCGAGATCCTGATTGACGGCAGAAATCTGGCGTCCCTGAAGAGCTCGGAGCGCGCCCGGCAGGGCGTCGGGCTCGTGCCGCAGACGCGCGACATCTTCCGTTCGCTCACCGTGGAGGAAAACCTGATCGTCGGGATCAAGGATCGCCCACGGCAGGTCATCCAGGAGGCCTACGACATGTTCCCGCGCCTCTACGAGCGCCGGAGCAATCTCGGCTGGCAATTGTCCGGTGGAGAGCAGCAGATGCTCTCCACGGCCCGCACCATTCTCGGGAAGCCCTCGGTGCTTCTTCTCGACGAGCCGCTCGAAGGCCTGGCTCCGGTGATCTGTGAGGAGCTGATGGCGGCCTTCACGCGCTTGGCGTCGAGCGGCGAGATGACGATCCTGCTCGTGGAGCAGCGCCTGGAGAGCGCCCTCGACTTCGCCGAGGCCGTCCTGATCTTGGAGCGGGGGCGCATCGTCTGGCAGGGCACGAGCGAGGCTCTGCGGGCGGACCATGGCCTCGTCGAACACTATATCGGCGTCGGCTCGCTGCATTGAGGTAAGGTATGGCATTCATCCGCGCTAACGGCATCGTTCTCCATCATCACGTCACCGGAAGGACCGATGCGCCGGCGCTCGTCTTCAGCAATTCGCTGGGCAGCGACTTTCGCATCTGGCAGGCGGTCGCGCCGGCTTTCGCAGACCGGTTCCGCGTCCTGCTCTACGACAAGCGGGGCCATGGCCTTTCGGATGCGCCGCCCGCCCCCTACACGATGGACGATCACACGGACGACCTCCTTGCACTGCTCGATCATCTTGAGATCCAGAGCGCCGCTCTCGTCGGATTGTCGGTCGGCGGCATGATCGCCCAACGTGCGG
The DNA here is from genome assembly GCF_041276405.1 of Microvirga sp. TS319. Lineage (NCBI taxonomy): Bacteria > Pseudomonadati > Pseudomonadota > Alphaproteobacteria > Hyphomicrobiales > Methylobacteriaceae > Microvirga > Microvirga sp. TS319. The sequence goes on from NZ_JBGGGT010000002.1 coordinate 1,219,879, forward strand.
CCGTGCGGGCTCCCGGACGCGTCAGGGCACTGGTTCTCTGTTGCACGGCCGCGAAGATCGGCGCGCCGGAACTCTGGGCGGAGCGGATCTCCGCCGTGGAGAAGGGCGGCATCGAACCGATCGCCGACAACGTTCTGCAGCGCTGGTTCACGTCAGATTTCCGCAAAACGCGCCCAGATGTGGTTGCCGGCTGGCGCAACATGCTCGTGCGCATCCCGGCTCACGGCTATGCCGGGACCTGTGCCGCCATCCGCGACGCGGACCTGACGGCGGATGCGGGAAGGATCGACGCTCCGACGCTGTGCATCGCCGGCGATCAGGACGGCTCGACGCCCGCCGACGTGGTGCGCAACACGGCGAGCCTCATTCCCGGCGCGCGCTTCGCGCTGATCGAGGGCTGCGGGCATATCCCATGCATCGAAAAGCCCGCGGCGCTCACGCAACTGATCCAGAACCATCTTCAGGAGGCCGGCCTTGTCTGACAAAACGGGAAGCGAACGTTACAGGGCGGGCATGGCGGTCCGCCGCCAGGTTCTCGGCGATGCGCATGTGGACCGGGCCAGCGCGCAGATGACCGACTTCGACGCCGATTTCCAGACCTTCATCACCGAAGGCGCCTGGGGCTCCGTGTGGACGCGCCCGCAGTTTTCCAAGCGCGAGCGATCCATCGTCACCATCGCGCTGCTCGCGGCGCTCGGACACGATGAGGAGGTCGCCATGCACGTGCGCGCGACGCGCAATACGGGCGCGACAAAGGACGACATTCGCGAGGCTCTCTTCCATGTGGCGGTCTATGCGGGCGTGCCCGCCGCCAATCACGCCTTCAAGGTGGTGAAGAAGGCCTACGAGGAAATGGAACAGGCGTGAAAACACACACCACGTTCGGCTTCATCAGGGAGGGCAGCCATGTCGGATGAAGGATCATTCTATCAACGGGACAGGAACTGGCATCCGCCGGCCTTCTCGCCTCAATACAAGACGACGGTTCTCCGCTCTCCGCAATATCCGCTTCTGTCGCTCGAGGGCACCGTCTCCGAAATGACAGGACCCGTGTTCGGGCATGGCAAACTCGGGGCGCTCGACAACGACCTGATCCGCAACTATGCCAAGACCGGCGATCCGATCGGCCAGCGCATCATCGTCTATGGCCGCGTGCTCGACGAGAACGGGCGCCCGGTGCCTGGCGCGCTTCTGGAGTTCTGGCAGGCCAACGCGGGCGGGCGATACAGGCATCGCAAGGAGAGCTATCTCGCGGCGCTCGATCCGAATTTCGGAGGATGCGGACGCGCGATCACGGATGACGAGGGGCGCTACTGGTTCCGGACCATCAAGCCCGGCGCTTATCCCTGGCCGAACGGCGTGAACGACTGGCGGCCGGCACATATCCACTTCTCGATCTTCGGCCACGCCTTCGCACAGCGTCTGATCACCCAGATGTATTTCGAGGGCGATCCGATGATCTGGCAATGCCCCATCGTCTCGACGATCCCGGATCGAGCGGCGGTGGAGCAACTGATCGCCGCTCTCGACCGGGAGAACACGCTCCCGATGGATGCGTTGGCCTACAAGTTCGACATCGTCCTGCGCGGCCGCCGCTCCACGATGTTCGAGAACCGCATGGAGGGGAACTGATGGTTCAGAAGCTGGGACGATTGAAGGAATCCCCTTCCCAGACGGCAGGACCCTACGTTCATATCGGCGCCACGCCGAATTGGGTCGAAATCACGGGCGTGTGGAAGGAGGATCTCGGCCTCGTCCTCGTCGGGCCCGAAACGAAGGGAGAGCGCGTCGTCGTGAAGGGCCGCGTCTTCGACGGCAGCGGAACGCCGCTGAAGGATGCGCTCATCGAGATCTGGCAGGCGGATGCCGAGGGGCTCTACAACAGCCTCCAGGAAAGGCGCGGTCAGGCAGACCCGCATTTTGCCGGCTGGGGCCGCCAGCCGACCGACGGCGCGACCGGCGAGTTCAAGTTCGAGACGATCAAGCCCGGACGGGTGCCCTACAAAGACGGCCGCCCGATGGCGCCGCATATCACGTTCTGGATTGTGGCGCGCGGCATCAATGTCGGCCTGCACACCCGCATGTATTTCGGGGACGAGGAGACCGCGAACGCCGAATGCCCGGTGCTGGCCCGCATCGAGCATAAGGTCCGCGTCCAGACCCTCATTGCATCGCGCAGCGAGGAGAACGGCATCCCCACCTACACCTTCGACATCCATCTCCAGGGTGAGAAGGAAACCGTCTTCTTCGATATCTGACAGGGATCAGCATGGCCCAGTTTCAAAGCCTTCAGGAGGCTGTCAGGGACAACCTCCGCGACGGGGACACCGTCGCGTTCGAGGGGTTCACCCATCTCATTCCACATGCGGCGGCCCACGAGGCGATACGCCAGGGACGCAGGGATCTGACGCTGATCCGCATGACGCCCGATATCATCTACGACCAGATGATCGGCATGGGACTCGCGAAGAAGGTCGTCTTCTCCTATGCGGGCAATCCCGGTGTCGGGCTGCTGCGCCGGATGCGCGATGCGATCGAGAACGGCTGGCCGCGCTCCATCGAGACGGTGGAGCATAGCCATGCCGCCATGGCCAATGCCTACGAGGCCGGGGCCGCAGGTTTGCCCTGCGCAGTCTTCCGCGGCTATCGCGGTGCCGGCCTGAAGGATGTCAATCCTGAGATCCGCAGCGTCACGTGCCCGTTCACCGGCGAGGAGCTGGCGGCCGTTCCCGCGCACCGGCCGGACGTCGCGTTCATCCATGCGCAAAAGGCGAGCAGGCGCGGGGACGTGCTGGTCGAAGGCATCATCGGCGTGCAGAAGGAGGCGGTCCTCGCGTCCAAGCGCGCCGTGGTGACGGTCGAGGAGATCGTCGATGATTTCGATGACCTTCACCCGAATCTCTGTGTCCTGCCCCATTGGACGATTACCTCCGTGGCTCATGTGCCGGGTGGCGCGCATCCCTCCTACACCCACGGCTACTACGAGCGCGACAACGCCGCCTATCTCGAATGGGACAAGGTCTCGGCGGATCGCGATCTGTTCATGCAGTGGATGAAGACGAACGTTCTCGAGAAGGCTCCGGACGTCTTCGCAGAGCGCGTGAAAGGGCTGTGACCATGGCGAGCATCACCGACTTTACTCCCAACGAGATGATGACGATCGCGGCGTCGCGCGCGCTCTCCAACGACGACGTGTGCTTCGTCGGAATCGGCGCGCCGTCGGCAGCCTGCAACGTGGCGCGCCTCACCCATGCGCCGGACATCACCCTGATCTATGAAAGCGGCACCATCGGCACCGCGCCGGATGTTCTGCCGCTTTCGATCGGCGACGGGGAACTCTGCGAGACGGCGCTCACCACCGTCTCGGTGCCCGAGATGTTCCGCTACTGGCTGCAGGGCGGCCGCATTTCCATCGGGTTCCTGGGCGCCGCCCAGCTCGACCGCTTCGGCAACATCAACACGACCGTTATCGGCGACTACAACAAGCCCAAGGTCCGTTTGCCCGGCGGAGGCGGCGCGCCTGAGATCGCGACCTCCTGCAGGCAGGTCTTCATCACCATGAAGCAGGCAACGCGCGGCATGGTGGAAAAGATCGATTTCTACACCTCCTTCGGCCATGGCGAGGGCGGCGATCACCGCCGACGCCTCGGCATCGCCACGCAGGGACCGACGCTCCTGATCACCGACCTCGCGCTCTGGAAGCCGGATCCGGAGACGAAGGAGTTCACCGTGGTGTCTCTGCATCCGGGCGTGACGCGAAGTCAGGTGCAGGATACCTGCGGCTGGACGGTGCGCTTCGCCGAACGCGTCGAGGAGACGCCGCCGCCGACCGAACTCGAATTGACCACTCTCCGCGAACTCCAGGCGAGAACCGAGCGCGCCCATGGCGGCAAGAAGGGATCCTGACGATGCGGGAAGCGTATATCTGCGCCTACGTGCGCACACCGATCGGACGTTTTGGCGGAGCCCTGTCGAGCGTGCGCGCCGATGATCTCGCGGCGGTCCCGCTCAAGGCGCTCATGGAACGCTGCGGCAAGGTCGATTTCGAAGCCGTCGATGACGTGATCTATGGCTGCGCCAACCAGGCCGGTGAGGACAACCGCAACGTGGCGCGCATGGCCCTGCTGCTGGCGGGACTGCCCGGCTCCGTCCCGGGCACCACCATCAACCGTCTCTGCGGCTCGGGCATGGACGCCGTCATCGCGGCGGCGCGCGCCATCAAGGCTGGCGAGGCGGAGCTGATGATCGCGGGCGGTGTCGAATCCATGTCGCGAGCTCCCTTCGTCATGCCGAAGGCGGAGACGGCTTTCTCCCGCAACGCCGAGATCTACGACACCACCATCGGCTGGCGCTTCGTCAATCCCCTGATGAAGGGCCAATACGGCGTGGATTCCATGCCCGAGACCGGCGAGAACGTGGCGGAGGATTATCGCGTCTCCCGCGCCGATCAGGATGCCTTCGCCCTCGGCTCCCAGCGGAAGGCCGCTGCCGCGCAAGCGAGCGGGCGCCTGGCTCGTGAGATCGTCCCCGTATCGATCCCCAGGCGCAAGGGCGAGCCGGTCGTGGTGGAGAGCGACGAGCATCCGCGCGACACCACCCTCGAGCAGCTCGCCAGGCTGCCAACGCCGTTCCGCAAGGATGGGACGGTGACGGCGGGCAATGCGTCCGGCGTGAACGACGGCGCGGCGGCGCTCATCGTCGCGTCGGAGGAGGCGATGCACAAATACGGCCTGGAGCCCATCGCGCGCGTGCTTGGTGGTGCCGCCGCGGGCGTTCCTCCTCGCATCATGGGCATCGGTCCGGTGCCCGCAACGCGCAAGCTCTGCGCGCGTCTCGGATTACAGCCTTCCGACTTCGACGTGGTGGAATTGAATGAGGCGTTCGCCAGTCAGGGTATCGCGGTTCTGCGCGAACTCGGGATCCCTGTGGATGCTCCGCATGTCAACCCGAATGGCGGCGCGATCGCACTCGGCCATCCCCTCGGCATGTCGGGGGCACGGATCGCCGGGACGGCGGCCCTGGAGCTGAAGCTCACGGGCAAGAAACGCGCGCTCGCCACCATGTGCGTCGGTGTCGGACAGGGCATCGCCATCGCTCTCGAAGCCGTATGACGGGTGAGGAACAGGGTCATGTGCGGACATTCCCATTCCATGCTGAAGGTTCTCGTCGGCGACGAGGCGGTCGGAGCCTTCTTTTCCGACGAGGCCGAGCTTTCCGCCCTGCTGGAGGTTGAGACCGCACTGGCCGCAGCGCAGGCTAAGGTCGGGCTGATCGAGCAGGAGGCCGCGCAGAGAATCGCCGAGGCTTGTCGCAGCTTTCGTCCCGACTGGGACGGGCTGGCCCGAGGTCTTGCGCAGGATGGGGTGATCGTTCCCGCCCTCGTCAAGCAGCTGCGGGCAGCGGTCGGAAAGCCGCACGACAAGGCCGTTCATCTTGGCGCGACGAGCCAGGACGTCATCGACACGGCTCTCGTGCTTCGTCTGAAAGGCATCATCGGGATCCTCGAAGAGCGCATGGCCGCCCTGATCTCGGCCCTGCGCGATCTGCGCGCCCGGGATGGCGCAGTGAGGCTGATCGCTCATACGCGCATGCAGCAGGCGTTGCCCTTTACCGGGGCCGACAAGATCGACACCTGGCTGCAGCCCCTGGAGCGCCATGCAGAGAACCTGAAGGGTCTTGCACCGCGCCTTCTGGTAGTGCAGCTGGGCGGGCCCATCGGAACGCGCCACGAATTGAAAGGCCGCGGAGATGCGGTGGCCGACGCAACGGCGGAGGTCCTGGGGCTCGGCTACGGGCCGTCCTGGCATTCTCAGCGCGATCGCATCGGCGAGTTCGCCGCCTTTCTCTCGCTTCTGTCCGGCACGCTCGGCAAGATCGGGCAGGATGTGGCTCTGATGGCGCAGAACGAGGTGGGTGAAGTGCGCCTCGCAGCGGGCGGCGGGTCCTCCGCCATGCCGCACAAGTCCAATCCTGTTCAGGCGGAGGTGCTGGTCACGCTCGCCCGCTTCAATGCGGGTCTGCTCGGCACGCTGCATCAGGCCCTCGTGCACGAGAATGAGCGCTCGGGAGCGGCATGGACCCTGGAATGGCTCGTATTGCCTCAGATGATGGAGTCGACGGCGGCGGGGTTGAGCAAGGCGCAGGCGCTCGTGACGGGCATGCGTCTCTTGCCGTCCTCGGCGGTCGAAAACTAGCGCATCGTGCGAAAAAGTGGCCCCGGTTTTTCGCCAGAATGATGCGCTCTTTCCAAGAAGAGAGCATCGAACGGGCGACGGATCGTTCCGCGGGAGGGACGCGTGCAAGGCGGCCGATAAGAGCGAACGATAATAGGCGCTGCAAGGGGATGTGGCGCAGGAGGAAACGAGTATGCGCACCAAGGTTGCGATCGTCGGCGCAGGTCCTGCGGGGCTGCTGCTCGGACAGCTCCTGCACAAGCAGGGGATCGAGACCGTCATCATCGAGCGTCGCAGTCGCGATTACGTGCTGGGTCGAATCCGGGCGGGCGTGCTCGAGCAGGGAACCGTCGAGCTTCTCGAAAAGGCTGGCGTCAGCGAGCGCATGCACGCGGAGGGGCTGGTGCATGACGGCGTGGAATTCTGCTTCGACGGCGACAAGCACCGCTTCGACTTCCGTAAGCTCATCGGCCGCACGGTGACGGTCTATGGGCAGACGGAAGTCACCCGCGATCTCATGCAGGCGCGTGACGCTTCCGGGGACATCTCCATCTATGAGGCCGATCACGTCTCGATTCATGATTTCGGCACGGACAAGCCCAAGGTGCGGTTCGCCAAGGACGGCGTCGAGCAGGAGATCGCCTGCGATTTCATCGCGGGATGTGACGGTTATCACGGTGTGTGCCGTGCCAGCGTGCCTGCCGGTGCTCTGACGACTTTCGAGCGCATCTATCCCTTCGGCTGGCTCGGAATCCTGGTCGACCGCCCACCGGTAGCGGACGAACTGATCTACGCCCATCACGAACGAGGCTTCGCCCTCTGCTCGATGCGTTCGCCCACCCGCAGCCGCTACTATGTCCAGGTTCCCTCGGGCGAGAGGGTGGAGGAATGGTCGGACGAACGCTTCTGGGACGAGTTGCGCCGACGCGTGGACGAGGAGACGGCGGACCGGCTGGTGACGGGTCCCTCCATCGAGAAGTCCATCGCGCCGCTGAGGAGCTTCGTCGCCGAGCCTCTGAGATTCGGCAGCTTGTTTCTGGCGGGTGACGCGGCCCATATCGTGCCGCCGACGGGAGCCAAGGGCCTGAATCTCGCCGCCAGCGACGTGGGAGCCCTCGCCGAGGCGCTGACGGAGTTCTATCATGAGCGCTCGTCCGCCGGCATCGACGGGTATTCGGCCCGCGTTCTCGCCCGGGTCTGGAAAGCGGAGCGGTTTTCCTGGTGGATGACCTCGATTCTCCATACTTTTCCGAAGACCGATACCTTCGGGCGGCGGATGCAGAGGACGGAGTTCGATTACCTCGTCGGTTCCGAGGCGGCCTCGAAGTCCTTGGCCGAGAATTATACCGGATTGCCTCTGTAGGTCTTCTCAGGTGTGAACAGTCTTTAAGACCAGTATGGACACTAGCCGACCAATATGAGACCAGTTAGGAGTGACCCTGACTGGCCCCGAACCCCGCTTCCGGTCCCTGTACCGGCAATCCGTGCCTGGCACCCGTATCAATGAGGACGGGCTGGGCCTGCTCGGCCATTGCGCCTGGATCATCGATGGCGCCACGGGGCTTTCGTCCGAGCAGCTGACGGATGGAGACAGCGACGCCGCGTGGCTCGCGCAAAGGATTCATGAAGCCCTCGAGAGGTTGGCGGGCGAGGGGGGACCTTGGGATGATCTCCTCCGTCAGGTGGAGGCCGAGATCCGCCTGACCTTCGAGACTGCCACCGCGCATCGTTCGGGCCACCACATCCACCATACGCCTTCGGCCTGCCTTGGCCTCGTTCGGGCTCGCGGGTCCGGCCCCGGATCCTTGCGGGTCGAAGGCCTCTTTCTCGGCGACGTGGTGGCTCTGGTTCCTGTGGAGCAGGACGTTGTCCGCTGGACCGACGAGCGGGCAAAGCCCTTCGAGAGAAAGACCCTTGCGGCACTCGAAGCCGGGGGGCACGCACCGGGCCGGATGTCGGAGGCGGTGCGGCGTCAGATTCAGGATAATCGCACCAGGCTCAACCGGCCGGACGGCTACTGGGTGGTCAACCCGTCCCGTCCCTGGGCCGGGCACGAGTTGCGGTTCGAGGCGCAGGTGAGGACAGGCCAGGCGATCGTCCTCGCGACGGACGGGTTCATGCGCCTCGTCGATGTTTTCAAAGCCTATACGGATCGCTCCCTCCATGCCGCGCTCGCAGAAGGCAGGGGAGACGATCTGATCGAGGAGTTGCGAGCGCTGGAACGCGACGACCTCCTGTCGGGGGCGTATCCGCGTGTCAAAACGCACGACGATGCGACGGTGCTCGTGATCGCGGCCGAGACGAGGGGCTAGAGCATCGAACGCAAAAGTGGGAACCGGTTTCGCGTGAAAAGATGCTCGAAAACATAGACTGACTGCATCGGATGTGGGGTCGATTTCACGTCCGATGCTGGAGAGAGGATTCCGGAAGGCGGACCCAAGGGGATGCCTTCCGGTGGGAGGACTAAGGACTTCAACGATGAGGGAACCTGCAATGAAACTGACCCGACGCATTCTGATGGGCGCTGCCGCCGGCAGCCTCTTTTTGTCATCCGGCGCCGCTATGGCCCAGCAGACCGAGCTGACCTTCTGGAGCTGGCGCCAGGAAGACAAGGCGTTCTATCAGGACGCCATCAAGAAGTTCCAGGCGAAGGAGCCGAACATCTCGGTCAAGTTCGAGACCTATGCGCCCGAGAACTATCAGACCATTCTCTCCACGGCGCTGGCCGCCGGACGGGGCCCGGACGTGATCCAGGTTCGCGCCTACGGCAACCTGGAAACCATCGCGACGCCCGGATATCTGGTCGCCCTCGACAAGCAGACCGTGCCGGAGCTCGCCAACTTCCCCGAGGCGGCTCTCGCGGCCGAGACGCTGCGCTCCGACGGCAAGGTCTATGCAGTGCCCTTCGCCATGCAGGCCCAGCTCGTCGTCTACAATAAGAAGCTCTTCCAGAATGCCGGCGTGAACCCGCCGAAGACATGGGACGAGCTGATGGCCCTGTGCCAGGCACTGAAGGCCAAGAACGTCACGCCGTTCGCCAACGGCACCGCCACGGCCTGGCAGAACGAAACCATCGTCGGAGGCCTCCTGTCGTCGATGCTCGGCAAGCCGTTCGAGGAGGACATCGTCTCGGGCAAGGCGAACTTCACCGATCCGCGCTTCGTCGACGCCCTCGCCAAGCTGAAGGACGTCAGCCAGTACTTCTCGCCGAACTTCACCGGAGTGGATTACCCGTCGTCGCAGCAGCTCTTCGTGGCGGGCCGCGCGGCCATGTTCGCGGGCGGCTCCTATGAGGTCGCGAACTTCAAGAACCAGAATCCGACCCTCGATCTCGGCGTGTTCCCGGCGCCCGTCCTGAAGGCGGGCGATCAGGCTCTCATCGCGACTTATTATGATGGCGGCTACGCCGTGAACGCGAAGAGCGAGAAGAAGGAGGCGGCCCTGAAATTCATCCGCTATCTCGCCACGCCCGAATACGGCACGGCCTTCACCAATACGCTGAAGAACCTGTCGCCGATCAAGGGAATTAAGATCGAAGACCCGATCACGCAGGAGGTGGCGGGGCTTGCAGAGAATTCCATGTCCTACCTGATGCTCGTGCGCTTCCGCTACCAGGAGCCGAGCGGATCGGTGCTGCTGCAGTCGAACGTCCAGAAGATGCTCGCCGGACAGCAGACGCCCGAGCAGGCGGCAGCCGAGATCAACAAGGGCATCGCGACCTATTACAAGCCGTTCCAGAAGTAAGCTTCCAATTCTTGTCATCCCCGGACCCCATGGGTCCGGGGATCCACGTCTTCAGCCTGCGCTGGGCTCCCAAGTCATGGATGGCCGGGACTGATCCCCGGATCAAGTCCGGGGACGGCCATGACGGCGGGATGCTCCCAACGATCTTCAGAGTCTGTTCATGCCCGTCTCGCCCAAACAGGCCCGCACATGGAAGCACCGCAGCTGGGTGGCGTTTCTCATCGTGCCGCCCGTCGTGTTCATGTCGCTGTTCGTGGTCTATCCGATCCTGTCCGCCTTCGCCTACGCGTTCTATGAATGGCGCGGGCTGGCGCGCGGCGAGTTTGTAGGGCTGGCGAACTTCAGGGAGGTGTTATTCGGGGCCACCATGGGGCCCACCGTCTGGAACGCCTTCCTGCACAACGTTTATGCCCTCGTCGCGCTCATGATCATCCAGAACGGCGGCGGGTTCTTCCTCGCATGGCTGCTCTACAAGGAGCCCTTCGGGTTCCGCTTCCACCGGATTGCGGTGTTCGTGCCCGTGGTGCTCTCCACGATCATCGTGGGCTTCCTCTGGAAGCTCTTCCTCAATCCGAACTTCGGCATCGTCAACCAGGCGCTCTATTCCCTGGGGCTCGATTCATGGGCCAAGCCCTGGCTCGGCGATTCGTCCACGGCGCTCGGCGCGCTCATCCTGGCCAATGCATGGCACTTCGTCGGCTTTCCGACGCTCGTCTATCTCGCCGGCATGCAGCGTATTCCGCCCGATATCATCGAGGCGGCTCGGCTCGACGGCACCAGCGAGTGGCAGCTCCTCAGGACCATCGTGTGGCCTCTGGTCGCCCCCAGCACCACCATCCTCTTCACGCTGCTTTTCATCGGCGCGTTCAACTGGTTCGAGATCCCTTACGTGATGGTCGGCCTCGACGGGTCGCCCTTCGGCACGACCGACGTGCTCGGCCTTGTGTTCTACCGCACGGCCTTCGGCAACCAGAGCGCGAGCATCCAGAACTTCGGGATGGGCTCGGCTCTCGCCACCCTGATCTTCCTCTTCATCGTCGTCTTCGCGTCCATGCTGACCTTATGGTTGCGCCGTCGGGAGATTCAGTTTTGACCGCTCTGGCCAAGTCCTCAGCATCGCGGGAGCCGATCTCCTTCGCGCTTCTGGCGCAGGTGATCCTCATCGCGAACTCGTTCATCATGCTCTATCCGGTCGTGGTGATGGTGCTCTCCGCCTTCAAGTCCACGGGCGAGATCTTCGAGCATCCCTTCGCCCTGCCCGATTTCACGCAGGTGCAGAACTTCGCCAAGGTCCTCGGCGAAACGGCGATGCCGACCTATTTCCTCAACTCGATCATCGTGACCGGAGTCTCGATCCTGCTGATCCTCGTGCTCGGCACGATGGCGGGCTATGCGGTGGCCCGCTACGAGTCGCGCACCAACACCTTCATCCTGCTGTTCTTCCTGGCGGGCCTGATGCTCCCCTTGAAGCTCGCCGTCATCCCGCTCTTCATCCTGCTGAGGGACCTGAACCTGCTCGACAGCCGTTGGAGCCTCATCGTCACCTATACGGCGATCGGCCTGCCTTCGGCCGTGTTCATCATGGCGGGGTTCCTGCGGTCGCTCCCGGCGGAGCTGGAGGACGCAGCCCGCATCGACGGCGCGTCGGAGCCGCGCATCATGTGGTCCGTCATGCTGCCGCTGGCGCGCCCGCCCATGGCCATCGCGGCCATTCAGAACGCGGTGCCGATCTGGAACGACTTCTTCTTTCCCCTCGTCTTCATCCAGACGGACGCCTACAAGACACTTCCGCAGGGGCTCACCACCTTCATGGGGGAATACACCACCGATTGGGGCATGCTGTTCGCGGGCCTCACCATCGCGGCGGCCCCCATCACGCTTCTCTACATCGCGCTGTCGCGTCAGTTCATCCAAGGCTTGACCGCGGGCGCGGTGAAGTAGGACATGGTCATGTTGATCCCGAAAGGCACCCTCGTCGTCTCCTGCCAGGCCCGCGCGGACAATCCGCTGCACGGGCCTCTCCACATGTCCGCCATGGCGCTCGCTGCGGAAGCGGGCGGTGCCGGCGGCATTCGTGCCAACGGCGTGGACGACATTGCGGCCATCCGCGCCGCCACGAAACTCCCGATCATCGGAATCGCGAAGGTCTGGGACGACCGTTTCCCGGTCTACATCACGCCGGGCTTCGACGACGCGGCGCGGATCGCGAAGGCGGGCGCCGACGTGATCGGTCTCGATGCGACGGCGCGCCCCCGCAACGGAGAGCCGGTGGATCGCCTGATCGCCCGCATACGCCACGATCTCGGCAAAGAGGTGTTCGCGGATGTCTCGACGCTCGAGGAGGGCCGGGCTGCGTATGCCCATGGCGCCACTTACGTGGCCTCGACCCTCGCCGGCTATACGGAGGAGACGGCCGCCCGCAAAGGGGAAGGGCCCGACTGGGAACTGCTCGAGGCTCTCGTCGCGGCGCTTCCGGTGCCGGTCGTCGCCGAGGGCCGCTTCGATACGCCCGAACTCGCGGCGGAGGCCCTTCGCCGCGGCGCCCACGCGGTGGTGGTGGGCACAGCGATCACCAATCCGCGCGAGATCACGAAGAAATTCGTCCGGGCCACGCAGGCCTAGGAGACTCTAAGGAGTGCAAAATGGCCCATGTCTCGATCCGCGACGTCCGAAAGTCTTTCGGTACCGTCTCGATCATCAAGGGTGTCGATGTCGACGTTCAGGACGGCGAGTTCGTCATTCTGGTCGGTCCCTCGGGCTGCGGAAAGTCGACGCTGCTGCGGATGATCGCGGGCCTCGAGGACATCACGGGCGGGGACATCCGCATCGGTTCTCGCGTCGTCAACGACGTTCCGCCGAAGGATCGCGACATTGCCATGGTGTTCCAGTCCTACGCCCTTTATCCGCACATGACAGTGGCGGAGAACATGGCGTTTTCGCTGAGATTGAAGGGCGTGCCGCAGGCCGAGCAGAAGAGGCGTGTCGCGGATGCGGCAGCCTCTCTCGGTCTGACGACGCTTCTCGACCGCTACCCGCGCCAGCTCTCCGGCGGTCAGCGCCAGCGCGTCGCCATGGGCCGCGCCATCGTGCGCGACCCGCAGGTGTTCCTCTTCGACGAGCCGCTCTCCAACCTCGACGCCAAGCTGCGCGTGCAGATGCGCGCCGAGATCAAGGAGCTGCATCAACGCCTCAAGACCACGACGATCTACGTGACGCACGATCAGATCGAAGCCATGACCATGGCCGACAAGATCGTGGTGATGCACGACGGCATCGTCGAACAGATCGGCGCGCCCCTCGACCTCTACGATCGTCCGGCCAACCGCTTCGTCGCGGGCTTCATCGGGTCGCCGGCCATGAATTTCATCGAGGGGCGTCTGGAACAGGGCGGATTGGCTCTTCCGAGCGGAGCCATTCTGCCGCTGGAGGCGCCGCCCGCAGCCGCGCTGGGGTCGAGGCTCACCTACGGCATCCGGCCCGAACACCTCCACGTGGAGCCGTCCGGGATCCCCGGCTCAATTCCGGCGACCGTGGCCGTGATCGAGCCGACGGGGGCGGATACCACGCTGATCGTGAAGGCGGAGGGCGGCAATCTCACCGTGATGCTGCGGGACCGCTGTACCTTGCGGCCCGGGGAGGCCGTGGCTTTGAGGCCTGTGGCCCATCAAGCCCATCTCTTCGACGAGCAGGGCAGGCGCATCGCAATGGTGTGAGGTCCCACACGGAAACGTGAAGCCACCAATCGCGTTCTCGGGTGTACCTCTATTGCATGGGTCATAACCGAGGTTCCGCCGTGTCGATCCGCCGCCCCTCCGATATCCTTCCCTCTGAGATCACGCCCCGGGAGATCTATCTCAATCGCCGGCAATGGATGGCCGGCGCCGCCGGGCTCGCCTTGGCGGCGGCGCTGCCGGAGCGGGCGGGAGCCGCGCCCCTCTCGGCCCAGAAGAGTCCTTTCTCCACCGATGAGAAGCTCACGAGCCGCGCGGACGTCACGAGCTACAACAATTATTACGAGTTCGGGGTCGGCAAGGACGATCCGGTGAGGTACGCGGGGACGCTCAAGACGTCTCCCTGGACGGTGAAGATCGATGGGCTGGTGGGCAAGCCCCAGGAGGTCGGTATCGAGGACCTGATCAAGGCCTCCGCGCTCGAGGAGCGGATCTATCGGATGCGTTGCGTCGAGGGCTGGTCCATGGTGATTCCGTGGGTCGGCTTCCCCTTGGCGGATCTGGTCAAGCGGGCGGAGCCGCTCGGCAGCGCCAAGTATGTGGCCTTCGAGACGGTCAACCGCCCCGCCGAGATGTCCGGGCTGCGCTCCATCTTCCCCGTGCTCGACTGGCCCTACAGGGAGGGCCTGCGCCTGGACGAGGCCATGCATCCGCTCACGATCCTCGCGGTCGGCCTTTACGGCGAGACCCTGCCGAACCAGAACGGCGCGCCGATCCGCCTCGTCGTGCCGTGGAAATACGGTTTCAAGGGGATCAAGTCGATCACCCGCATCAGCTTCGTCGAGAAGCAGCCGGAAACCGCCTGGAACATGCAGGCTTCGAACGAGTACGGCTTCTATGCCAATGTGAACCCGAATGTGGACCATCCCCGCTGGAGCCAGGCGACTGAGCGGCGCATCGGGGAGGGCGGCCTGTTCGTGAAACGGCGCCCCACGCTCATGTTCAACGGTTATGCCGACCAGGTGGCGAGCCTCTATTCGGGCATGGATCTGCGGAAGTTCTATTGATGGCCGGCAGAGCTTCCGTTCAGGGCGCGAAGAAGGGCATCGCTCTGCCCAAAATGCCGAAGATCCTCGTCTATATCCTTGGCTTCATTCCGGCCGTGTGGCTGTTCTATGCCGGCGTTACCGACCAGCTCGGGGCCGATCCGATGCGCGCTCTGGAACAGGCGCTCGGCCTCTGGGCGCTGCGCTTTCTCGTGGCGACGCTTGCGATCACGCCCTTGCGGCAACTGCTTTCCATCAATCTGCTCCGCTATCGCCGCGCCCTTGGGCTGCTCGCCTTCTATTATGCGCTCCTCCATCTCACCACCTACATGGTGCTCGACCAGGGGCTCGATCTGGCGGCCATCGGGGCCGATATCGTGAAACGGCCCTTTATCACCATCGGCATGGCGACCTTCGTCATTCTCGTGCCGTTGGCTCTCACCTCCAACAATGCCGCGATCCGGCGCATGGGTGGGCAGGCCTGGGCACGGCTGCACCGGCTCGTCTATATCGCGGCCATCGGCGCCGCCCTCCATTTCGTCCTCGTGGTCAAATCCTGGCCGATGGAGCCTCTCGTCTATGCCGCCATCGTGGCGGGGCTTCTCGGTTACCGTCTCGCCCGCTCGCTGGGGAAGAGGGCCGAGCCCCGACGCCGCACGGCTTGAAGCGGGAACCCAGTTCGTTAGGATGCGCCGGGCCGATGGAGCTTGAGGAGCAGGGGATGCGGGCAGCACGTTCGAGAATGGGCGCAGTCGAGGCGCCGATCTTCGGGCTGGCGCATGTTGCGTTCCCGCGATCCTCGCAGGCAATGCCCCTTGTCGAGGAACGGGGGTTTTATACCGCGGGCATAGCGGGTTCCGGCGCGTGACGGATTGGCTCTCTCCAGAGGAATGGACGGCTGTCCATCTCAGCCTCAAGGTTGCGCTCGTCGCGGTCGGCGCGAGTCTCCTGCCTGCGATTGCGATGGCCTATGTCCTGGAGCGTGGGCAGTTCTGGGGGCGGCAGGCGCTCGATGTGCTGGTCCATCTGCCGTTGGTCCTTCCTCCGGTCGTAGTGGGTTATGGGCTTCTCCTCGGCTTCGGGAGGCGCGGGCCGATCGGGTCCTTTCTCGCCGAATATTTCGGCATCGTTCTGTCGTTCCGGTGGACAGGTGCGGCGCTCGCCTGTGCGGTCATGGGTTTCCCCTTGCTCGTGCGCGCCATCCGCCTGTCCCTCGAGACGGTGGACCGTAAGATCGAGGATGCCGCGGGGACGTTGGGCGCTCATCCTCTTTGGGTCTTTCTCGTGGTGACGCTGCCACTGATCCTGCCCGGAATTATTGCCGGAATGGTTCTGTCGTTTGCAAAAGCGATGGGAGAATTCGGCGCCACCATCACGTTCGTGTCCAATATTCCCGGCGAGACCCAGACAATTCCCTCCGCCATCTACACGTTCACGCAGGTGCCGGGCGGAGAGGGCGGCGCCCTGCGCCTGACCCTCGTGTCCATCGCGATCTCCGTCGCCGCGCTCTGGATGTCGGAATGGATGGCGCGACGGGTCCGGCGGAGGTTCCTCGCCTGATGCTCCTCGACGTCGAACTCCGCCACCGGCAGGGTGCATTCACGCTTGACGCCAGCTTCCGGTCGGAGGGCCGTCTGACGGCTCTGTTCGGCCCGTCCGGCTCGGGCAAGACGACGCTCGTGAACGTCATCGGCGGTCTCATCCGTCCGGAAGTAGGGCGCATCGCGGTGAAAGGACGCGTTCTCGTCGACACGGCGCAAGGCATCTTCGTGCCGAAACACAGGCGCAGGATCGGATACGTTTTCCAGGAAGCGCGCCTCTTCCCGCATCTGAACGTGCGGCAGAATCTGCTGTTCGGGCGCTGGTTCACGCCAAGGAGAGAGCGAGACGCCAAATTCGACGGCATCGTGGAGCTTCTGGGCATCGGGCACTTGCTGGGGCGCTGGCCTTCGACGCTCTCGGGCGGTGAAAGACAGCGTGTCGCGATCGGACGGGCGCTTCTGACCGATCCCCACCTGCTGCTGATGGACGAGCCGCTTGTCTCGCTGGACGAGGAAAGGAAAGCCGAAATCTACCCTTATATCGAGCGGCTGCGGGACGAAGGCCATGTCCCCATGGTTCTCGTCAGCCATTCTGTGCCCGAAATCGCAAGGCTTGCAACCACCATCGTGATCCTGAACGGCGGGCGGGTCGCCGCCTCCGGCTCCGCCCCCGATATCCTGCGGCACACGAGGCTCTTTCCGCATACGGGGCCTGTGGAGGCCGGCGCATTGGTGGAGGCCCGCGTGCTCCGGCACGAGGAGGCCTATGGCCTGACGATCCTCCAGGTCGCGGCCGGGACCCTCACCGTCTCGCTCCTCGACCGGCCTGTCGGGGCGCCCGTGAGAGTGCGCCTGCGCGCCAGGGATATCATCCTGTCTCTCAATGCGCCGGAGGGCTTGAGTGCTCTCAATGTGCTTCCAGGGACCATCGCGGGGATCGACGAGGCGACCGGCTCCTCGGTGGACGTTATTCTCGATTGCGGCGGCGACAGCATCGTCGCCAGCGTCACGCGAAAATCCGTCGAGCAGCTTGGCCTTATGGCGGGCCTGCCCGTGCAGGCGATCATCAAGAGCGTCGCTTTCGACCGCGAGGCCCTTGGCTCCGTGCAGCCGGGGAATATGTGAGTCCCGGATCCTGGAGTTTGCTCCTGTCCCCGAGCCGTGTAGCGTGCTCCCAACCTCAATTCCTCAAGAGATGACACGATGAACGAACAATTCCCGAGGCCCCTCGATGCTGCAGCCCACGCCCAGCTCCTCGACCGCCTCGCCGAGGTCGCCGTGCGGGTGGGGCTCGGGCTCAAGGAAGGCCAGGAGGTGGTCGTGACCGCTCCGCTCGACGCGGTTCCCCTGGTGCGTCGCATTACGGAGCATGCCTATAAGGCAGGCGCATCCCTGGTGACCACGTTCTTCTCGGACGAGGAGGCGACCCTGATGCGCTATCGCCACGGTCACGCCGACGGCTTCGATACGGCCGCCGCGTGGCTCTACGAAGGCATGGCCGCGGCCTTCAGGAACGGCGCTGCCCGGCTGGCCGTCGTCGGCGAAGACCCGTCCCTGCTCGCCAAGGAGGACCCGGAGAAGGTCGCCCGCGCCAATCGCGCCCGCTCCAAGGCCTACATGCCGGCCCTCGGCCTGATCGCGGGCTTCGACATCAACTGGACCATCGTTTCCGCCGCGACGCCCGCCTGGGCCAAGGCCGTCTTCCCGGACGACCCGGAGGAGGTCGCGGTCGCAAAGCTCTGGAACGCGATCTTCTCCGCCTCGCGCGTCGACACGCCGGATCCCATCGCCGCCTGGGACAAGCACAATGGGAGCCTTCAGGCACGCACGCGCATGCTCAACGAGAAGAATTACGCCGCGCTTCATTTTCGTGGCCCCGGCACGGATCTGCGCGTCGGGCTCGCGGAGGGGCACGAATGGAACGGCGGCTCGGCCAGGGCGAAGAACGGCGTGGTCTGCAACGCCAATATCCCGACGGAGGAAGTCTTCACCACACCGCACAAGGACCGCGTGGACGGATACGTCACAAGCACAAAGCCGCTCTCCTACAACGGCACTCTGATCCAGGACATCGAGGTGACGTTCGAAGGCGGGCGCATCGTCGAGAGCAAGGCCCGAACCGGTGAGGCCGTGCTGAACAAGGTCCTCGACACCGATGAAGGCGCGCGCCGCCTCGGCGAGGTGGCGCTGGTGCCCTTCTCGTCGCCGATCTCTCAGAGCGGTCTCCTGTTCTTCAACACGCTCTTCGACGAGAACGCCTCGAGCCATATCGCGCTGGGCCAGGCCTACAGCAAGTGCATCCGCGACGGCGGCGGCATGAGCGAGGACGAGCTCTCCTCGCGCGGCGCCAACAAGAGCCTCATCCACATCGACTGGATGATCGGCTCCGACAAGGTGGATGTGGACGGCATCACCCAGGACGGCACGCCCGAACCGCTGATGCGCGGCGGTGAATGGGTTTCCCGATGAACGGCCTTGACGCCGGCCGCAACGGGCCGGCGCATTCCTCGAGCCCGTCGATGTCGGATCGCGCCACCTCTCCATCATCCTCGGCGGAGCCGCTTCTCTCCGTCCGCAACCTGTCCGTCGAGTTCGGCAAGGGATCGGGGGCCTTTCGCGCCGTCAACGATGTGAGCTTCGACGTTTGGCCGGGCAGGACTCTGGCGGTCGTCGGTGAGTCCGGTTCGGGCAAGTCCGTGACATCGCTCGCGATCATGCGCCTGACCGACTATTCCGGCGGGCGTATCGTCGGTGGGCAGGCCCTGCTTCGCCGCGACGGCGGCCATGCGGTCGATCTCGTCAAGGCGTCGGATGAACAGCTCCGGACGATCCGCGGCAACGACATCGCCATGATCTTTCAGGAGCCGATGACGTCGCTCAACCCGGTCTTCACGATCGGCGATCAGATCGCCGAGGCGCTCGTGCTGCATGAAGGCCTGCCTCGTCGCGACGCATATTCGAGAGCGGAGGAGCTGCTGAAGAAAGTGCGGCTGCCGGATGCGCGGAGGATGCTGCAATCCTATCCCCACCAGCTCTCGGGCGGCATGCGCCAGCGGGCCATGATCGCCATGGCGCTCGCCTGCAACCCGAAGCTGCTCATTGCAGATGAGCCCACGACGGCTCTCGACGTGACCATTCAGGCCCAGATCCTCGATATCGTTCGCGATCTGCAGGCCGAAATGGGAACGGCTGTGATCTTCATCACGCACGACATGGGCGTGGTCGCCGAAATGGCCGACGACGTGGTGGTCATGTGGAGGGGCGAGAAGGTGGAGCAGGCCCCGGTGCGGGACATCTTCGCCACGCCGCGGCATCCCTATACCCGCGCGCTGCTTTCCGCAGTGCCCCGGCTCGGCAGTTTGACGGGGCAGCCCTATCCGAAGCGCATGCCCGTCATGGCGCCGGACGGGGCGGCATCGAAGCAAGTCGACGAAGCGCCGGAGCAGAGAACCGCCGACTACACGAAGCCGCTGCTTCAGGTGGAGAAGCTCACCACGCGCTTCGACGTCGGCAAATCCCTCTTCGGCCGCGTAACGCACCGCGTGCATGCCGTGGAGGGCGTGAGCTTCGAGGTCTACCCCGGAGAAACCCTGGCGCTGGTGGGCGAATCGGGTTCGGGAAAATCCACCATCGGCCGCACGCTTCAGCAGCTCGTCGCGCCGACGAGCGGCGCCGTGCGCTTCGACGGGCGGGACATGGCCTCGATGAGTCAGGCGGAGCGCCGCCGGCTGCGGCAGGAGATCCAATACGTCTTTCAGGATCCCTTCGCCTCGCTCGATCCCCGCCGCACGGTGGGATACAGCATCGCCGAGCCGATCCTGGTGCACGGTCTGATCAAGGACCGCAGGACGATCGAGCGGCGCGTCCATGAATTGCTCGAACAGGTCGGCCTGCAGCCGCAGCACGCGAAGCGCTATCCGCACGAGTTCTCCGGCGGTCAGCGGCAGCGGGTGTGCATCGCGCGGGCGCTGGCGAGCGATCCGAAGCTGATCATCGCGGATGAATCCGTCTCGGCGCTGGATGTCTCGATCCAGGCGCAGATCGTCAATCTTCTGATGGAGCTGCAGGAGAAGAGGGGCTTGTCCTATCTTTTCATCACGCACGACATGGCGGTCGTGGAGAAGATCAGCCACCGCGTGGCGGTCATGTATCTCGGTCAGATCGTCGAGCTCGGCAGCCGCCAGGCGATTTTCGAGAACCCGCAGCATTCCTATACCCGCAAGCTCCTGTCCGCGGTTCCGATTGCCGACCCGGCCCTCGACCGCACGAGGGCGAGGATCGAAGGAGAGATCCCGAGTCCCATGCGTCCGGCCGGTCATAAGCCGGTCATTCACCGGATGCGCGAGGTGGCGCCCGGCCATTGGGTCGCCGTCGAGGCCGAGGCGCTTCGAGGCGCGGCCTGAGTGGATGGTCGCATGACGGTTCTTCTCGAACAGCGATTTGAGCGCAGCCTCGACCGTCTCGTCCGCGAATGGGGTGACGACGCTTGTCGGGGAGCGGCCATCGAGCTGTGGGTTTTCGAGGACGAGGAGGCACGCCGCGGCGCAGAGGCCAAGCTCGCGGGGGCGGGCGTGAGGGCGCGCATCCGCAGCGCCTATAAGCCGCTCGTGCATGCCTTTCTCGAAGAGATCGACACTGCCGATCTGGCGCGCGTGGCGATCCGCTACCCCGTCCATGAACGCGCGGACCCGAACCGCTTCCTGTCGGAAGCCTACCCGCTGCCTGCGCTTCTGGAGGGCGTCGAGGTCGTCTTCGAGATGGGCGATGCGGATCTGACCTACGACGTGCTCTGCGAATACCGGGACGGGCGCGTGGTCGATCACGCAGTCTTCGCACCGAACCGCTTGCGCGCGAACCATCTCGGGCAGGAGGATCTCGCCTGTACGGGATGGATCAAGGCGACGTCTCTTCCCAACGACGCACCGGACCGGGACGAGCCGTTCGAGACGGACATCGAGCAGGTCTTCGCTGCGGCCATCGGCGCCCTCATGGCGCACGATTGGCCGCAGCGGGAGCCGTATGCGGAAAGGATCGCCATCGATGTGATGTTGCCCGGCATCGAGCGGCCGCTCGGCTACGGCGACGAGGTGATGAGCACGCGGGAGGGATTGCACGAGGATCTCTATTTCTCCGCTCTCGAGTGGTTTCATCATCGCGCGGGCAGACCGCTCGACGACCGCGCTCTGAGGCCGGGACAGATCGTGCCGGATATTCGTGAGGGCGAGGGTGCTGTTCTTCTTCGGGTGGCTCTGGAGCCCTTCGGCCCGCCGCAGGACCATGCAAGGTCCCTGCAGGATCTCGAACGGGCGGACGCCGCGCCGGGGCTTCTCCAGATCGAACGGGAGCTCGCAGCCCTGCCGGGCGAGGCGTTCGAATCGGCATCGCGCGAGGGCCGGACCGTTCGCGGCATCTACCGGCGCGGCACACGCGCCGCCGTTCTCGTGACGGCCGGGCAGCATGCCAACGAGACCTCCGGCCCGGTCGGGGCCTTCAGGGCCGTGCGCCGCCTGCTCGCCAACCCCGACGCCAATGTCGCCTTCATCCCGGTCGAGAATCCGGACGGCTACGCCCTGCACGGGAGGCTCTGCGAAGGCCATCCGCGTCACATGCACCACGCGGCGCGCTATACCGCGCTCGGCAACGACCTGGAATATGGGCCCGAGGCCCCGGTCTACGAGATCGGCGCGAGGCGAAGGGCGCTGGAGCTGTCGGGCGCGCGGCTGCACGTCAATCTGCACGGTTACCCGGCTCATGAATGGACGCGTCCCTTCACGGGCTACCTGCCACGCGGTTTTGAACGATGGGCTCTTCCGAAGGGCTTCTTTCTCATCCTGCGCTATCATCCGTCATGGGCCGACGAAGCGCGCACCTTCATCGAGGCCGTGACACGCGGCCTCTCGGCGGTGCCCGGTCTGGCTGACTTCACCCGCAGGCAGCTTGAGCTTTGCACGATGCTCTCTGACGCGCCGTCCCATGAAACGATCAACGATGTGCCTTGCCTGATGATGGCGCAGGACCGCCATCCGACGCCGCTGACGCTCGTCACGGAATTTCCCGACGAGACGATTTACGGCGAGGCTTACCGCTTCGCTCATACGGTCCAGATGGCGACCGTGATCGCGGCCGAGGAAGCATTCACCACCATGATGGAGGCACGGGCCCTTCCGGAACAGGAGTCATGAGCCGCCGTTAGTGGAGAAATCTCTCCACGCTTCGAGGTGCGACAATGGCCCGACTTTCCTGGAAGCAGAACGAAAACGACGCCTCGATCAGGGAGGCCGTCAGCGTCGTGCGTGATCATGGCGAGCCGCTTCCCCCGATCGACGAGACGGACGCGTTCGGTGCGCTGTTCGATCGGTTCGGAGACGCCAAGGTCGTGCTGCTCGGCGAGGCGACCCACGGCACGTCCGAATTCTACCGGGCGCGGGCGGCCATCACGCGCCGGCTGATCGAGCATCACGGCTTCACCATCGTGGCCGTTGAGGCCGACTGGCCCGACGCAGCGCGCATCGACGCCTATGTGCGCCACCACCGCGTCCCGGATGGCGACGATGTCGCCTTCGAGCGCTTCCCGACATGGATGTGGCGCAACGAAGAGGTCTACGACTTCGTCAACTGGATGCGCGCCTACAACAAGGACCGTCCCGAGGACCGTCGTGCGGAGTTTCGCGGGCTCGACGTCTACAGCCTGAACGCGTCCATTCGCTCCGTGCTCGACTATCTCGACAGGGTCGATCCCGCAGCCGCCAAGGAGGCGAGGAGCCGCTACGGCTGCCTGAGCCCCTGGCAGTCGGATCCCGCCCGCTACGGTCGCGCGGTGATCACAGGGCAGAAGAAGCCATGCGACGAGACGCTGCTGCGCCAGTTGCAGGAGATCCTGGACAAGAGGATGGACTATCTCGAGTCGGGCGGCGGCGAGCCGTTCTTCGACGCCGTGCAGAACGCCAAGATCGTCCACGCGGCGGAGCACTATTACCGGATCATGTATGAAGGCGCGACGGAATCCTGGAACCTGCGCGACCGGCACATGTTCGACACACTCCAGAGCCTGCTGGCGCGACGCGAGAACGCAAAGGCGGTGATCTGGGCGCACAATTCCCATATCGGCAACGCCTCGGCCACCGCGATGGGCTGGCAGGGCGAGTTCAATATCGGGGAATTGTGCCGCAAGGCCTATCGAGGGGAGGCCGTTCTCGTCGGCTTCGGGACCGACCGGGGCACCGTGGCGGCCGCCGACGACTGGGATGAGCCGATGCGGGTCAAGAACGTCCTGCCGGCCCGCCCCGACAGTCACGAGCGGATCTTCCGCGAGGCCGGGCTCAACCGATTCCTGACCGATTGGCGGGAGAATCTTCAGGACGACCTGAAGCAGGCCCTGTCCCGCCCGCGCTTGGAACGCGCCATCGGGGTCATCTATCGGCCCGAGACGGAACTCTACAGTCACTATTTCGAGGCCATTCTTGCCGAGCAGTTCGATGCCTTGGTCTGGTTCGAGGAAACCAGGGCCGTGACGCCGCTGACCCATGCCCATGGGGAAGGAATGCCGGAGACCTACCCGTTCGGGCTGTAAGGCTGGAGCGATGCATCTGCTCATGGGAGCCTCTCAGGTCATGGCCGGCTCAAGGCCGAGCATGAGGGTGGAGGGGGCTCTCAGGCTCATGCCACGGACAGAAAGGGCAGGAAGTGGCGACACTCCCCCGCCTTGCCCCGGCAGGCTGCCCCTGCTAACTGACGGCCAATCCCTTTCAACCGTCTCTCAAACAGGGCTTTTCCCGTGTCCCGTCAGTTCATCTACCACATGCGTGGCCTCTCCAAGACCTATTCGGGCGGCAAGAAGGTCTTGGACAACGTTCACCTGTCCTTCTACCCGGATGCCAAGATCGGTGTGCTCGGCGTCAACGGCGCCGGTAAATCGACCCTGCTGCGCATCATGGCCGGCATCGATACCGACTGGGCCGGCGAAGCCTGGGTGGCGGAGGGCGCCCGCGTCGGCTACCTGCCGCAGGAGCCGCAGCTCGATCCGACCAAGAACGTCCGCGAGAACGTGATGGAGGGCGTGGCCGCCAAGAAGGCGCTGCTCGACCGCTACAACGAGATCGCCATGAACTATTCGGAGGAGACGGCGGACGAGATGACCCGTCTCCAGGACGAGATCGAGGCCAAGGGCCTGTGGGATCTCGATTCCCAGGTCGACCAGGCCATGGACGCCCTGCGCTGCCCGCCGGACGACTGGTCGGTGGACAGGCTCTCCGGCGGCGAGCGCCGCCGCGTGGCCCTGTGCCGCCTGCTCCTGGAGCAGCCGGAACTGCTGCTCCTCGACGAGCCGACCAACCATCTGGACGCCGAGACCACGGCCTGGCTCGAAGGGCATCTGCGCAATTATCCGGGCGCGATCCTCATCGTGACCCACGACCGCTACTTCCTGGACAACGTGACGGGCTGGATCCTCGAGCTCGATCGCGGCCGCGGCATTCCTTACGAGGGCAATTACTCCTCCTGGCTCGAGCAGAAGCAGAAGCGCCTTCAGCAGGAAGGGCGTGAGGAAGCGGCCCACCAGCGCACCATCGAGCGCGAGCGCGAATGGGTGTCGGCTTCGCCCAAGGCCCGCCAGGCCAAGTCCAAGGCCCGTATCCAGCGCTACGAGGAACTCGTGGCCAAGGCCAACGAGAAGGGTCCGACGACGGCCCAGATCATCATCCCGATCGCCGAGCGCCTGGGCAACAACGTCATCGAGTTCAATGGTCTCAAGAAGGCCTTCGGCGACAAGCTCCTCATCGACGACCTGTCCTTCAAACTGCCGCCCGGCGGCATCGTCGGCATCATCGGCCCGAACGGCGCCGGCAAGACCACCCTGTTCCGCATGATCACGGGCCAGGAGCAGCCGGACGAGGGAAGCATCACCATCGGAGAGAGCGTGAAGCTCGGCTATGTGGACCAGAGCCGAGACTCCCTCGACGCGAACAAGACGCTCTACGAGGAAATCTCGGGCGGCAACGAGGTGCTCTATCTCGGCAAACGCGAGATCAATGCCCGCGCCTATTGCGGAGCCTTCAACTTCAAGGGCTCGGACCAGCAGAAGAAGGTGGGCGTGCTCTCGGGCGGCGAGCGCAACCGCGTGCACCTCGCCAAGATCCTGAAGTCGGGCTCCAACGTGCTGCTCCTCGACGAGCCCACCAACGACCTCGACGTGGACACCCTGCGGGCGCTCGAAGAGGCGCTGGAAGATTACGCGGGCTGCGCCGTGATCATCAGCCACGACCGCTGGTTCCTCGACCGCATCGCCACCCACATCCTGGCGTTCGAGGGCGACAGCCATGTGGAATGGTTCGAGGGCAATTTCGCGGATTACGAGGAGGACAAGAAGCGTCGCCTCGGCACCGATTCCACGATCCCGCACCGGATCAAGTACAAGAAGTTCACGCGATAAAGTCCCGAACGGGCGCGCTTCGATAGAGCGCGCCCTTTTGGCTTTCTGTCCGCTGGTCAAGGCTGGGCTTTTCTTCCGATGGGCCTAAATGCTTGGGCCTCGGGCCGAAAGCGTGTATGACCCTTGAGGCACGGGACATCAGAGAAGAGACGCTCACGTGCCAGCCGATCCGACAGCCTTCCACACCGCCGCTACTCCGGAAGAGGCCGTTGAGCGCCTGATCCGGCTTCATGACAGCGCCGTCGACGCCCAGCGCCACGCCCTGGAGCATTTCTTCGCGACCGGTACGCCTCCCACTCCGCTCGAACGCTCCCGCTTCCGCTACCCGGAGCTGAGGCTCGACTATCGGGCCAATTCCGTGCCACCGGTCAAGCAGCGGGCCTATGCCAAGTTCCAGGGGCCCGGCGTCTACGCGACGACCATCACGCAGCCGGCGTTCTTCCGTAACTACCTGCTGGAGCAGCTGAACTTTCTCGTCCGCGATTATGGCGCGACGCTCGCGGTTGGTGTCAGCGACCAGGAAATTCCTTATCCCTATATCTTCGAGCGCGGGGACGAACTCGGGCGCGGCGCGCATTCCGCATCCGAACTCGCGCAGCATTTCCCGACGCCGCTTCTCGCGAAGGTGGGCGACGAGATCGCCGACGGCACCTGGATCTTTCACGAAAACGAGCCGCGGCCTCTCTCGCTCTTCGACGCGGCGCGGGTCGATTACTCCCTGCGTCGCCTCGTCCATTACACGGGAAGCGATTGGCGCTCCGTGCAGCCGTGGATCCTGCTCACCAACTATCACCGCTATGTGGACCAGTTCGTCCGCTGGGCCGTGAAGGAGCTGGCGAAGGAGGAGGGTCCCTATAGCAAGCTCGTTCTACCGGGCGGCATCACGGTCGAGCGCGGTCTCGACGAGGCGGCCGTCGAGGAGCTGATCGGTTCCTCGCCATGGCATCGCTTCCAAATGCCCGCGTATCACCTCATGCGCAAGGACGGGCAGGGCGTCACGCTCGTCAATATCGGCGTCGGCCCGTCGAACGCCAAGAACATCACGGACCATCTGGCGGTGCTCCGTCCCCATTGCTGGCTCATGGTGGGCCATTGCGGCGGCCTGCGTCAGTCGCAATCCATCGGCGACTACGTGCTCGCGCATGGTTACCTCCGACGGGACCGGATCCTCGATGGCGCCGTGCCGCCGGAAATTCCGGTGCCGGCTCTCGCGGAAATTCAGGTCGCCTTGCAGGACGCTGCGGTGCAGGTCACGGGCGAGCGCGGCGATGCCCTGAAGCGCCGGCTGCGCACCGGCACCGTCGTGACCTACGACGACCGGAACTGGGAGCTTCGATGGGGCCAGGAGCGGCGGCAGATCAATCTGTCGCGGGCCATCGCGGTAGATATGGAAAGCGGCACGATCGCGGCGCAGGGATATCGCCTGCGGGTGCCTTACGGCACGCTGCTCTGCGTATCCGACAAGCCCCTGCACGGCGAGATCAAGCTGCCCGGTGCGGCCAACGCATTCTATGAACGGGCAGTAAGCGAACACCTCATGATCGGCCTGGCAGCCGTCGACATCCTGCGCGGTCAGCGTGCCTCCGTGCATTCGCGAAAGCTGCGCAGTTTCGACGAACCTCCGTTCCGCTGACAGATCGTGCGGCAACGGTTCGGCAGTTCCACATCGGGTCCGGGGCGAGCGAGGCTTTAGGGGCAACCTGCGTGCATCCGCGCCGTCCCTTCAGGTTCCTGCTGAGTCCGGTCATGATGGTTTGTGCATCGTCGCTGAGGCCGCTCTTCACCTTCATCGCATTCTGCCCCAGACCATGGTGATGCTGGGCATTGCCGCTTGGCAAGTCGGGAGCTGATGGCTCCCGCTGGTTTTCAAGGCGTGTTCCTGCGCGTCTCACCGCCGATGGGCCGGGACAGACCATTCGATGGCACGTCCTGCTTGCCCTTTTCTCGGAAAAGATATAAATATATCTTTATATGTAAGAGCGAGTTTTGGCTCATGGCCGAAAAGGAAGCGCCATCGCTGGATTTGACCCTGGATGTCCTGCGGGCAGCCGCCGAGGAGACGCGTCTGCGCATCCTTGCTTTGTTGACCGAAGGGGAACTCTCGGTCTCCGACCTGACGGATATCCTCGGACAATCCCAGCCGCGCATCTCCCGACACCTGAAACTGCTGGTGGAGGCCGGCCTCGTGGTGCGGCATCGGGAGGGGGCATGGGCCTTCTTCCGGCTGACGGACCGAGGCACGGCCCTGCGGATCATACGTCCGACACTGGAGAGTCTCGACCGGTCCGATCCGCAGTTGCGGGAGGACCGCACGCGCCTCGAGACCGTGCGCGCCCAACGGTCTCAGGCCGCTCAGGCCTATTTTTCCCGTCTCGCCCCCGATTGGGACCGCCTGCGTTCGCTTCATGCGCCAGAGGCTGTCGTCGAAGCTGCCGTGATCGATGCCATCGGCTCCAAGCCGATCCGCAATCTGGTCGACCTGGGGACCGGTACGGGCCGAATGCTGCAGTTGCTGGCCCCCCGCGCGAACCGGACGGTGGGGCTCGACGCAAGCCATGCCATGCTCTCGGTCGCTCGCGCCAACCTCGAGAAGGTCGGTCTGCGGGGGATCGAACTGCGGCAGGGCGATATCTATGCGCCGCCGTTCCCGCGCGATACATTCGATCTCGTCGTCATTCATCAGGTGCTCCATTACCTCGACGATCCCGCGCGTGCGATCCGCGAAGCAGCCCGCCTCGTCGCTCCGGGTGGGCGCATTCTCGTGGTGGATTTCGCTCCCCACACACTGGAATTTCTCCGCGAAGCGCAGGCTCATCGTCGCCTCGGCTTCGCGCCTTCGCAGGTTGCAGGCTGGCTCGACGAGGCGGGCCTCGACTGCACGCTGACGAAGGAAATTGCGCCGCCCAGGAAGGGCGATGATCAATTGACCGTTTCCCTTTGGCTCGGACAGGACCGTCGCGTCGCGACGGATTGGCCCTTGTCTCAGCCCAACAAAGAGGTTGCCTGATGTCGCCCCTGACACTTCGCCCCAGCAGGCAGGCCTCTTGTCCGATCAAGGTGTCGTTCGAGTTCTTCCCGCCGAAGACGCCGGAAATGGAGGCGACGCTTTGGGCCTCGATTCAGCGGCTTGCTCCCCTTCATCCGCAATTCGTCTCCGTGACCTACGGCGCGGGTGGCTCGACCCGCGAGCGCACACATGCCACGGTTTCGCGGATCGTGCAGGAAACGCATCTCAAGCCTGCCGCGCACCTCACCTGCGTGGCTGCGACGAAGGACGAGGTCGATACGGTTGTCCGTTCCTATTGGGATGCAGGGGTGCGCCACATCGTGGCCCTTCGCGGCGACCCGGTCGCCGGCATCGGATCCGCCTATGAGGCGCATCCCGGCGGCTATCTGGAAACCTGCGATCTCGTGGCCGGAATCAAGGCCATCGGCGATTTCGAGGTGTCCGTTTCCGCCTATCCGGAGAAGCATCCCGAGGCCGCCTCGCTCGATACCGATATCGATGTCCTGAAGGCGAAGGTCGATTGCGGTGCGGATCGCGCGATCACGCAGTTCTTCTTCGATAACGACCACTATTTCCGATACCTCGACCGTGTGCGTGCACGCGGCATCGACATTCCCATCGTGCCCGGCATCGTTCCCGTGCAGAACTTCAAGCAAACGGCGAATTTCGCAGCGAAGACCGGAGCGAGCGTTCCTGCCTGGCTGGCGGCCCGGTTCGAGGGCCTCGACAGCGATGTGGAGACGCGCAAGCTCGTGGCCGCGGCCGTGGCTGCCGAGCAGGTGATCGACCTCGTCGACCGTGGCGTGAACGAGTTTCACTTCTACACCATGAACCGCGCCGATCTGGTCTATGCCATCTGCCATCTTCTCGGATTGCGCGATCACGGCGTGAAGGTTGCGGCCTAGGGCATCGAACGCAAAAGTGGGGACCGGTTTTGCGTGAAAAGATGCACAAGCAAAGAGAGCATCGAACGCAAAAGTGGGAACCGGTTTTGCGTGAAAAGATGCACAAGCAAGGAGGGCATCGAACGCAAAAGTGGGAACCGGTTTTGCGTGAAAAGATGCTCGAGACCATAGGCTTACAGCATCGGATATGAGTTCGATTTCAGACCCGACGCTGTAGGAGTTTAACACCCGGCTCGATCCGGGTGTTCTGATTTGCCATGCGAGGCATGGAGGGTCGGGTGTAATCCCGATCGATTGAAAGTGACGATCATGACCGTGTTCGAACCTCGTCCTGCCGACGGCGCCGACATTTTCAAGGCGCTCCGTGAAGCAGCCATCAAGCGAATTCTCGTGCTCGACGGCGCCATGGGCACCGAGCTTCAGCGACCCCGCTTTTCGGAAGAGGACTTCCGGGGCGGGCGCTTCAAGGATTGGAAACAGGACGTGAAGGGGAACAACGATCTCCTGATCCTGACTCAGCCGGATGCGGTTAAAAACGTGCATCTGGACTATTTCCGCGCCGGCGCGGACATCGTCGAAACCAACACCTTCTCCGGCACCTCCATCGCCCAGGCCGATTACGGCATGGAGGAGATCGTCTACGAACTGAACTATGAAGGCGCGCGCCTTGCGCGCGAGGCCGCGCTGATCGTCCAACGGGAGGATGGTCGGCGCCGTTTCGTGGCCGGGGCCGTCGGCCCGACGAATCGGACATTGTCCATCTCGCCGGATGTGAACAATCCCGGCTATCGCGCCGTGACCTTCGATCAGGTCCGAGACGCTTATGCCGAGCAGGTGAGGGGCCTCGTCGACGGCGGCGCGGAGATCATCCTCATCGAGACGATCTTCGATACCCTCAATGCGAAGGCAGCCATCGTCGCCACCCATCAGGTATTTGCGGAAAAGGGTGTGAAGCTCCCGATCATGATATCGGGCACGATCACGGACCTGTCCGGGCGTACCCTGTCCGGGCAGACACCCACCGCCTTCTGGCATTCCATGCGTCACGCGCAGCCTTTCTCCATCGGCCTCAACTGCGCCCTCGGCGCGCGCGAGATGCGCGCTCACATTCAGGAGATCGGCAGGGCCGCCGATACCCTCGTCTGTGCCTATCCGAATGCGGGTCTGCCGAATGAATTCGGGCTCTATGACGAGAGCCCGGAGGCCACGGCCCGCATGCTGTCCGAGTTCGCCGATGCGGGCCTCGTGAACGTGGTCGGAGGCTGCTGCGGCACCACTCCCGCGCATATCCGGGCCATCGCCGAGGCGGTGGCCGGCAAAGCGCCGCGCCAAGTTCCGACGAAGCGGCCGCTCATGCGGCTGTCGGGCCTCGAACCCTTCACGTTGACGTCCGACATTCCATTCGTGAACGTGGGCGAGCGCACGAACGTCACGGGCTCCGCCAAGTTCCGTAAGCTCGTCACCAACGGGGATTACGCCGCTGCACTCGACGTGGCGCGCGACCAGGTGGCGAACGGCGCGCAGATCATCGACGTCAATATGGACGAAGGCCTGCTCGATTCCGAGAAGGCGATGGTGGAATTCCTCAATCTCGTCGCGGCGGAGCCCGATATCGCCCGCGTTCCCGTGATGGTGGATTCCTCCAAGTTCCATGTCATCGAGGCGGGTCTCAAGTGCATCCAGGGCAAGGCCATCGTCAATTCGATTTCGATGAAGGAGGGCGAGGAAGCCTTTCTCGAACATGCGAAGATCTGCCGCTCCTACGGCGCCGCTGTCGTCGTCATGGCCTTCGACGAGCAGGGGCAGGCCGATACGCTGGAGCGCAAGGTCGCGATTTGTACGCGCGCTTACAAGATTCTGACGGAGCAGGCGGACTTCCCGCCGGAAGACATCATTTTCGACCCCAATGTCTTCGCGGTCGCAACGGGCATCGAGGAGCACAATGGCTATGGCGTCGCCTTCATCGAGGCCGCGCGTATCATCCGCGAGACCCTGCCGCATGCCCATATTTCAGGCGGCGTCTCGAATCTTTCGTTCTCGTTCCGCGGCAACGAGCCCGTGCGCGAGGCCATGCATTCGGTGTTTCTCTTCCATGCCATCAAGGTCGGCATGGACATGGGCATCGTGAATGCGGGCCAGCTCGCCGTCTACGACGAGATCGACCCCGAACTGCGCGAACTCTGCGAGGATGTCGTGCTCAACCGGCGTCCCGATGCGACGGAGCGCCTGCTCGAAGCGGCCCCCCGCTTCAAAGGCGACGGTGCGGGCGCCTCGAAGGCGTCGGATCTCGAATGGCGTTCCTGGCCGGTCGAGAAGCGTATCGAGCATGCGCTCGTCAACGGCATCACCGAGTTCATCGAGGCGGATACGGAAGAAGCGCGCAGCGGTGCGGAGCGCCCGCTGCATGTGATCGAGGGACCGCTCATGGCAGGCATGAACGTCGTCGGCGATCTCTTCGGGGCCGGCAAGATGTTTCTGCCACAGGTGGTGAAGTCCGCCCGCGTGATGAAGCAGGCCGTCGCGTATCTCATGCCGTTCATGGAAGCGGAGAAGGAGGCCTCGGGTCTCGTCGAGCGCTCCGCCGCCGGCAGGGTGCTGATGGCAACCGTGAAGGGCGATGTGCACGATATCGGCAAGAACATCGTCGGCGTGGTTCTCGCCTGCAACAACTACGAGGTGATAGACCTCGGAGTGATGGTTCCGGCCCAGAAGATCCTGGAGACCGCGCGCAGGGAAAATGTCGACGTGATCGGCCTCTCGGGTCTTATCACGCCGTCTCTCGACGAAATGGTGAACGTGGCAAGCGAGATGGAGCGCGAAGGCTTCGACATCCCGCTCCTCATCGGCGGCGCGACCACGAGCCGCGTGCATACGGCCGTGAAGATCCACCCGAACTACCGCAATGGCCAAGCGGTCTATGTCACCGATGCGAGCCGGGCGGTCGGTGTCGTCTCGTCGCTGCTCTCGCCCGATGCCAAGGAATCCTATGTGGAGACGCTGCGGAGCGAGTACCGCAGGGTAGCTGAAGCGCATGCGCGCTCCGAGGCCGACAAGCAGCGCACGCCTATCGAGAAGGCCCGCGCCAACAAGCTGAAAATCGACTGGGACGCCTATCGGGCGCCGAAGCCGACCTTCACCGGCGCGCGGGTGTTCCGCAGCTACGATGTGGGCGAGCTCGTTCCTTATATCGACTGGACTCCCTTCTTCCAGACCTGGGAGCTCAAGGGGCGTTTTCCGGCCATTCTCGATGATGAGGCTCAAGGACCGGCGGCGCGCCAGCTCTGGGACGACGCTCAGGCCATGCTCAGGCAGCTCGTCGATGAACGCTGGTTCAACCCCAAGGCCGTCATCGGCTTCTGGCCCGCCAATGCGATCGGCGACGATATCCGCCTCTACACGGGCGAAAGCCGGAGCGAGGCGCTCGCCACCTTCCACGGTCTGCGGCAGCAGCTTTCGCGACGCGACGGCAAGCCCAATCTGTGCATCTCGGATTTCCTCGCACCCGCCGACAGCGGACAGCCGGATTGGATCGGCGCCTTCGTCGTCACCTCGGGCATCGAGGAAGTGCGCATTGCCGAAAAGTTCGAGCGTGCGAACGACGATTACCGCTCGATTCTCGTGAAGGCTCTGGCGGACCGCCTTGCGGAAGCCTTCGCCGAACGCATGCATCAGCGTGTGCGCAAGGAGTTCTGGGCCTATGCCCCCGACGAGAATCTCGCCAACGAGGATCTGATCCGCGAGGAATATCGCGGCATCCGTCCGGCTCCCGGCTATCCGGCGCAGCCCGACCATACGGAAAAAGCGACGCTCTTCAGCCTGCTAGAGGCCGAGCGTCGCATAGGTGTGACCTTGACGGAATCCTATGCCATGTGGCCGGGCTCGTCCGTTTCCGGTCTCTATCTCGCACATCCGGACGCCTACTATTTCGGTGTGGCGAAGGTGGAGCGCGATCAGGTGGAGGATTACGCGGAGCGTAAGGGCATGAGCGTACAGGAGGTCGAACGCTGGCTCGGCCCGATCCTCAATTACGATCCGGCCGGTTATCGGCCCATGGCGGCCGAGTAGGGCGCGGCAAGGCACGCACCTGAACCTCGTCCGTCGTTTCTGCATCGGCGGGAATCAGAGCATCGGATGTGAAATCGAACCCACATCCGATGCAGTCAGTCCATGTGCTCGAGCATCTTTTCACGCAAAGCCGGTGCCCGCTTCCCGTGCTCGATGCTCTATACCGCTCCGGACGGTCGTCTGGCGATCAGGTCGCGGAGCGTGGTGATCGTGGAGGCATCCGCCACGCCGTCCACGCGCTCGGGGCGGAAATGGCGCTGGAACGCGGCGACGACCTTTTCCGTGTCGTCATCGAACACGCCGTTGATCCTGAGGCCGTAGCCATACATGGCGAGCATGGCCTGAAGTGCTTCGATCGGCATGCCCTGGTCACCGCGCGAGAAGAAGCGCCCGTCGCTCAACGAGGCCGGCGGCACCCAATGGCCGATACCGGCCTCGTGCAAGCGCTGCCATGGAAACAGTTCACCGGGGTCGACCTTGCGGCCGGGCGCCACGTCCGAATGGCCGAGCACGCGGGTTGCCGGGATGCGCCAGCGCGTCACGATGTCTTTCGCCAGTGCGATCACGCTCTCGATCTGCACGTCGGGATAGGGTGGCAGGCCGCCCGGATGGCCGGGATTGGCGATTTCGATGCCGATGGAGCTTGAGTTGATATCGGTCTCGCCATCCCAGGATGAAATGCCAGCATGCCACGCCCGCCGTGCTTCCGGCACCAGCTGAAGAATGCGTCCGTCTCCGAACACGAAGTAATGCGCGGACACCTGCGAGACCGGATTGCAGAGCCACTGCAGAGCCTCGCCCTCGTCGGGCATGCCGGTGTAATGCAGGACCAGCATGTTGGGTCGCTGCCCGTCTTTCCGTTCCCCATGATTGGGTGAAGGAAACACCTTTGTGGCAACCGGGCTTTCGGGAGATAGGGACGCGCTCATACGTTTACCTGAGGTTCCGCTCGGCGGCGATGCGCTCCCAAGCAGTGTTGATGGCTGCCAGCCGTTCCGTTGCGATCTTGACCGCCTCTGGCGGCAGGCCCCTTGCGATCTCTCGGTCGGGATGGTTCTCAGCGGCCATCCTGCGGTAGTGCCGCTTCAGGTCTTCGTCGCTCATGGCCCGATCGGCCTTGAGGATGAGATAGGGATCGTCCGACCGCTTGACGTGGCGGGCAGCGATGCGTTCGAATTCGCTCTCGGAGAACGCAAAGATCGTCGCGACGTTCTTGAGATAGACGTACTCCGCCTCATGCACCGCCTCGTCAGCCTTGGCGATATGAAAGAGGCCGTCGAGCACGTCCTCCAGCAGGGCCGGCTCTTCCTTGAATTCCGCGCCGATCTGCCGGGCATAGGATTCGAACCCTTCGGAGGTCTGCATGGCAAGCTCGAACAGGCGCCGGACCCGGGCATGCTCCCCTTCCGGCACTTCGACGATCTGCTCGAAGGCTTTCACCTCCACGTCCACCACCACGCCGTCGGCCTTGGCCATCTTGGCCGCGAGCGCGACCAGGCCCATGGTGAACAAGACATCGCGCGGCGGCTTTCCGAAGGGGGCGCCTTCGCGATCGATGAGCACGTGCCCGGCCACGCCGCCCAGGAGGGCACCAATCGGCCCGCCGAGCGCCAGGCCGATGCCGGCTCCGCTCAATTTACCCCAAATCGACTGAATCATCTCAGAGACAGTGGTACGCTCAACTTCAGGCAAAAGAAAAGGGGCCGAGAAGATCCCGGCCCCTCAAATCCGATCTCTCGGATCGTCTTAGCGGCAGTAGATGTTGCCGTACATGTCCTGGTACGTGCCGTAGGGGCAGGCGGGGCCGCGCGGAGCCGTTGCGGCGCCGACGACCGCGCCACCGGCAGCACCGATGGCTGCGCCGGCCAGAGCGCCACCGGCGCGGCCCGTGGCAGCGCCACCAATCGCAGCACCGGCAAGACCGCCAACAGCGGCACCGCCCACGGCGCGCTCGCCAGGCGTGTTGCAGGCTGCCATCGAGAGGGTGAGAGCACCGGCGGCAATCGCGGTAATGATCTTCTTCATGGAGGCTTCCCTGTGTCTAGCGGGCTGTAGGCTGCCCAGTTCTCATTAGCTTGACCTTACGCAGACGCCAACTCTTGACTGGGGGAAGAAGTTCCTTGTCCCCCAAATGAGCTGTAGAAAAATCTTTTGTTAAGGGGAACAGGCTATTTCGGCGGGTTTTACGCGCCGATTCGTTGAGCCGCTATCGTTTAACGTGAGCAGACCTGCAGTGGGTCTGCGACTACCCAAGTCACAACTTTGCCCTATTTGGCCTCCAGGCAGCTCTCTTGTACAGCCTATGCCATTTGGAGCTTCGAGATGACTTTGCGGCATTGTATAAAATCAATG
The DNA here is from genome assembly GCF_041276405.1 of Microvirga sp. TS319. Lineage (NCBI taxonomy): Bacteria > Pseudomonadati > Pseudomonadota > Alphaproteobacteria > Hyphomicrobiales > Methylobacteriaceae > Microvirga > Microvirga sp. TS319. The sequence goes on from NZ_JBGGGT010000002.1 coordinate 1,255,810, forward strand.
ACTGCGGTGCTTCTGGTCTGGGCTGCACCTTCGATTCAAGCTCACGCCGACGGCAATATTATCCCTCCTGATGAGGCTGCCGCCCTCGCGCGCGCTCAGGCCGAAGAAGTCATGGCTGCTTCCGCTCCTGAAGGGGACGCGGATTCCGGCGTCGCCGCGGCCGGGAAACCCGAAAAATCCGCTCGTCGGCCTAAGGGGAAGAAGGCTGCCGAAGCTGTCGCGATCCCCGGAGAGAGCCCGAACGAGGCCTCGGTCGAGGAGACGGTCTCGGTCCCGCCCGGCGTGACGGGGCGCTCCCGCCCCGTACGCATCGATGCCGCCAGGGCCAATGCGCTCAGACCTCTGATCGTCCGCTATGCCTCGGAAAACGGTTTGCCGTTTGATCTTGCTGACGCGGTGGTGCGTCTCGAGAGCCGCTACAATCCCGGCGCCCGCAACGGCGCCAATGTCGGCCTGACCCAGATCAACGTCCGCACGGCCCAGTCGATGGGTTACCAGGGCCAGATCGCCGGCCTGCTCGATGCCGAGACGAATCTGCGTTACGGCCTGAAATATCTCGCCCAAGCCTATAAGCTCGCGGGTGGCGATACCTGCGGGACGATTTTGCGCTACCAATTCGGTCATCGGGCGACGACCATGGTCGGTCCTTCGCGCGCCTATTGTGCCAAGGTCAAGGTGATTACCGCGGCAGCCGATTGATCATCCGGCCTTGACGGGAGGCTGTCTTTTGCACCACATCCCCATCGTCAGCCGGCCGGGCGGCCGCTTCGAGCTTGCTCGGGGAGGAAAGTCCGGGCTCCATGGAAGCAAGGTGCCGGATAACGTCCGGCGGGGGCGACCCCAGGGATAGTGCCACAGAAAGCAAACCGCCCTGTTGATACAGGGTAAGGGTGAAAGGGTGCGGTAAGAGCGCACCGCGGACGCAGTAATGCGGACGGCACGGTAAACCCCACCAGGAGCAAAACCGAATAGGGACGACAGGCGCTCGCGCCAGGCCCGCTTCCAGGCTGGTCGTCCGGGTTGGTTGCTTGAGGCGGTCAGCAATGGCCGTCCCAGAGGAATGGCCGCCACGTTCAGGGTCTCGACCCTGGGCCATACAGAACCCGGCTTACAGGCCGGCTGACCCCTCTTTTCCACAGGCCCAAAACTGCGACAAAGCGGACCAAAGCGTTGGTCTGCTTACGATTCATTAACCCTAAACGCGTCTGATGGAAGCTGCATGTCGCGAGGCTTGCGTCCCAGTCCCGTTCCGTTGACGCCCATATTGTCCCATGTTATCCCAAATCATCCCGTCGACGGTTTCTTCCGAAGGGGAGGTTAGGCGCACCGAGAGCGCCAACGTCCTGCTTCGAAAAGAGGCGTTAATGCCGGCTGCGGGTGGCAGGCCATCGAGGTCTGCCGGGGGGCTGACAATCGGGAGCTTGCGAGCTGCGGCCAATGAACCGCTTCGTGTCCAATTTCACCAACAAGTTGGATTCGAAGGGTCGCGTCTCGATCCCCGCGTCCTTCCGGGCCGTTCTGGCCAGGGATGGATTCGAGGGTCTCTACGTTCATCCTGCGCTCGATGCGCAGGCCTTGGACGCAGGTGGCAATACGCTTCTGAACGAGATCGATGCGTTCTTGTCGACGCTGTCGCCCTATTCGGACGAACGGGATCAGCTGTCGACCGCATTGTTCGGGACCAGCGAAATCCTCAAAGTCGATCCGGAGGGGCGTGTCATCCTGACGGAGTCAGTGAAAGTGCATGCCGGGATTGGCGATACGGTGACGTTCGTCGGCCTCGGTCACAAGTTCCAGATTTGGGAGCCGGAGCGTTTCCGTGCGCACTTGGAGGAGGCGCGCACGAAGGTCAGAGATCTGAAGAAATCGCTCGGGGCCCGGGTTGGGGAGCCACGTATGGTACAGAACACCTCACCAGGAGTGCGGGAGCAATGATGGGACGCGGCGACGGCCCAGGAGCCGGAGCCGCTGGCGGACCGACCCGTCACGTTCCTGTGCTCCTGGCGGAGGTGTGCGAGGCGCTCGATGCGAAGCGCGGCGGCCTCTTTATCGATGGGACGTTCGGCGCAGGCGGATATACCCGCGCCATTCTCGATGCCCATCCACAGAACAAGGTGATTGCCATCGACCGCGATCCGGATGCGATCGCGAGCGGCGCATCGTTGGTCGGCAAATTCAAGAAGCGCCTGATTCTTGTGCCGGGACGCTTCGGCGATCTCGACGAGATCGCACGCGACCAGGGCTTCGATGGCGCCGAAGGCGTCGTTCTCGATATCGGCGTCTCGTCCATGCAGCTCGATCAGGCCGAGCGCGGCTTCTCGTTCCGCAACGACGGCCCGCTCGACATGCGCATGGAGCAGGAGGGGCCGAGCGCAGCCGACATCGTCAATGAATCCTCCGAGGCGGAACTCGCCGATATCTTCTATCACTACGGCGAGGAGCGCCGTGCCAGGGCCGTGGCACGCGCCATCATCGAGGCGCGCCGCAGGGAGCCGTTCCAGACGACGCGTCAACTGGCGGATCTCGTCGCCTCGCTCATCCGTCAGGAGCCGAGCGGCATTCATCCGGCCACGCGCGTCTTCCAGGGCCTCCGCATCGCCGTGAACGACGAGCTCGGCGAGCTGGTGCGCGCGCTGCATGCGGCCGAGCGGATTCTGAAGCCCGGCGGACGCCTCGTGGTCGTGACCTTCCATTCCCTCGAAGACCGGATCGTGAAGCAGTTCTTCGCAGCCCGTACCGGGCGATTGCCGAGCGGCTCGCGTCATCTGCCGACTGTCGCTGCGGCCGAGCCGACCTTCCACGCGGTCACAAGGGGGCCGGTCGGCCCGAGCGAGCAGGAAATGGCGCGCAATCCGCGCGCGCGTTCGGCGAAACTCCGGGCCGGCGCCCGCACGGAGGTGCCGCCGCAGGAACCATTGAGCGCCATCACCATGCTGGCCGAGCTTCCGCAGACAGCGGAGAAAAAGGGAGGGCGGCGATGACCAAGCTGCTCCACATCGTCGCGATCTCCGCCCTCATCGCATCGGCGGGCTACGCCTACTCCATCAAGTACGAAACGCTCTATTACGCCGAGCAGGTGGCCAAGCTGAAATCCAAGGTGCAGCGCGAGCGTGACGCCATCGCGGTTCTGCAGGCGGAATGGCAATATCTCGATCGTCCGGACCGCCTGCAGGCGGCGGCCGATCAGCATCTCGATCTGCAGCCCCTGAAGATCCAGCAGCTGGCGCGCCTATCCGATCTGCCGAACCGTCCGGAGCGTGGGGACGAGATCGGCCGCAAGCTCGAAGCGCTTGGTCTGCTCGGGCCGACCGCAACGCCCAAGGATACCAGCACCGAAGCTCGAATCCCATCGACTCAAACCCCGAGACGGTAACTCCCGTGTTGCATGAGACTCAACCCGAACTGAAGGCCAGGAGCCCTCTGCCCAAGAGGGGTATCCTCTTCTATGCGCGCGAGCTGTTCCGGTTGCGCCTCGACAAGAGTACGTCCCGTGTGAGCTTGGCGGCAATCTGCTTCGCCGTGCTCTTCAGCGTCATTGCCGGCCGGCTCGTGCAGCTCGCCGTCACGAGCGAGACCGCGAGCGAGTTCCGCCGCGCGGCTTCCTCCGAGATTTCCGCGGCTCGTCCGGACATCGTTGACCGCAACGGCGAAATCCTTGCCACCGACGTGAGGATGGTGTCCGTCTTCGCGGAGCCGCGCAACATCATCGACAAGGACGAGGCGGTGGAGCTGATCACCGCGGTGCTGCCGGACCTCAACGCTTCGGAATTGCGGGACAAGCTCAGCACGAAGAAGGGTTTCGTGTGGGTGAAGCGCGAAATCACGCCGCGTCAGCAGGCGGAGGTGCACCGTCTCGGCATTCCGGGTATCGGCTTCCTGCCGGAGAACAAGCGCGTCTATCCCAATGCCGAGGCGGCGGCCCATGTGCTGGGCTTCGCCAACGTGGACAATGTGGGCATTGCAGGCATCGAGAAATATATCGACAGCATGGGCCTGCAGGACCTCAACGGCGCGGGTTTCAACATCTCCGCCGCCGACCTGAAACCCGTGCAGCTCTCCATCGATCTTCGCGTGCAGCATGCATTGCGCGACGAGCTGATGAAGGGCATGACGAAGTTCAAGGCGAAAGCCACTGCCGGCGTCGTCATGGACGTGAACACCGGCGAGGTCCTCGCCCTCGTGTCGCTGCCCGATTACGATCCCAACAACCCCGTCGACGCGCTCGACAAGGATCGCATCAACCGCATCAATGTCGGCGTGTTCGAGATGGGATCGACCTTCAAGGCGCTCACCGTCGCCATGGCGCTCGATTCCGGCAAGTACAACATCAACTCGACGCTGGATGCCCGCTCGGGACTTCGCTACGGCAAATTCACCATCGGCGACTATCACGCCACGCACCGCGTGCTCACGGTGCCGGAGGTGTTCATCCACTCGTCGAACATCGGAACGGCCCGCATGGCGCTCGGCATCGGCGTCGATGGCCACAAGGCCTTCCTGCGCAAGATGGGCCAGCTCACGCGCCTCGAGACGGAACTGCCGGAGAGCGCCCTGCCGATCATCCCGCCTCGCTGGGGCGAACTCAACACCATGACCATCGCGTTCGGTCACGGCCTTGCCGTCGCGCCCCTTCAGGCGCTCATGGCGGTCGGCGCCCTCGTGAATGGCGGCGTGCTCATCAAGCCGTCATTCCTGAAGCGTGACGAGGCGGCCGCCCGACAGGACGCCCTGCAGGTCATCAGGCCCGAGACCAGCGAAGCCATGCGCTATGTGATGCGCCTCAACGCATCGAATCCGGCAGGCTCCGCGGGATCGGCGGCCATTGCGGGCTTCTATGTCGGCGGCAAGACCGGAACGGCGGAAAAAGTCATCAACGGCCGCTACTCCAAGAACAAGAACTTCACCACATTCACGGCCGTGGTTCCCGCCGACAAGCCCAAATACGTGTTCCTGACCATCATGGACGAACCGCAGGCGATCGAGGGTACCTACGGTTTCTCGACGGCGGGCTGGAACGCCGGACCCGTGACGGGCAATGTCATCGAGCGCGTTGCGCCGCTCCTCGGCATTCCACCCCGCTTCGAGCCGCCTGCTCAACCTTTCCCACTCATGTCGCGTCTCAATGCCTGGGGCGTCCGGTGACCATGACGAACACATTTCAACTGAGCGATCTGCTTCCGGAAACCAAAGGGCTCCCGGAAGCATCTTTGTCTGTGGCCGGACTTGCCTCCGACAGCCGCAAGGTAGGGGCAGGCAGCGTCTTCTTCGCGGTGCCGGGCACGAAAGTGGACGGCATGAGCTTCGTGCCGCAGGCGGCGGCTTCCGGCGCGATCGCCATCGTCGGGGAGGCGGAGCGCCCGGCCGATCTGCCGGGCCATGTCGCCTATGTCCAGGTCGACGATGTGCGAAAGGCACTTGCTCTGGCTGCATCGCGCTTTTATCCGCAGCAGCCTGAGACAGTCGTCGCCGTTACGGGTACGAGCGGCAAAAGCTCCGTGGCGGATTTCACGCGCCAGCTCTTCGCTGTTCTGGGATATAAATCCGCGAGCCTCGGCACTCTCGGCGTGATCACCTCGGACGGCGCCGCCTATGGCTCGCTCACGACGCCCGATCCAATCTCGCTGCATCAGACGCTCGACACGCTGGCGAGAGACGGTGTCACGCGTCTCGCCATGGAGGCATCGTCGCACGGGATCGATCAGCGCCGCCTCGATGGCGTGCGCCTGAGCGCAGCCGGGTTCACCAATCTCGGTCGCGATCATCTCGATTACCACAATACCACCGAGGCCTATGCGGCCGCGAAGCTGCGCCTGTTCGACACGCTCCTGCCCGCCGATGCGCCGGCCGTCATCAATGCGGACGGCCCCTATGCGGAAGTCTTCCGGCAGGGTGTCGGCAGCCGCGGCCTGACGATGGTCACCACCGGAAGCAGCGGCGAGACGCTCCGGCTTGTCGATGCGCGGCCGGAAGGCTTCAAGCAGGCGCTGACCGTCGAGGCGTTCGGCAAGACGTTTGAAACGGGCCTGCCGCTTCTCGGGGCGTTCCAGATCGAGAACGCGCTCGTGGCGGCTGGTCTCGTGCTGTCCGTCGAGGGCGAGGACCGGGCAGCCGAGGTGTTCGAGGGCTTCAAGACCCTGAAGGGCGTTTCCGGCCGCCTGGAGCAGGTGGGCGAAGTGGACGGCGCCATCTGCATCGTCGATTACGCGCACAAGCCCGATGCGCTGGCCCATGTGCTCGATGCGCTGCGCCCGTTTGCCAAAGGGCGGCTCGTCTGCATCGTCGGCTGCGGCGGAGATCGTGATCGGGGCAAACGTCCGCTCATGGGGCGCATCGCCGCCGACAAGGCGGATATTGTCATCGTGACGGACGATAATCCTCGCTCGGAAGACCCGGCTGCGATCCGCGCCGAGGTGCTCAAAGGGGCTCCCGGCGCCCGCGAAATCGGCGACAGGGCTCTGGCCATCCGCACGGCCGTGAAGGAGCTCCGGAACGGCGATATTCTGGTCGTTGCGGGCAAAGGTCATGAAACGGGCCAAATCATCGGCGACCGGACCCTGCCGTTCTCGGATCACGACGAGGTCCGGGCGGCAATCGCGGAGAGGCATTGATGAATTCGCCCTTGTGGACCTTGGATGAGATTGCGGCCGCCACCGGCGCTCGCATCGGCAGCGGCTTCCGGCAGGCGTCGGGCGCCTCCATCGACACGCGCACGCTGGAGCCGGGCGATCTCTATTTCGCCATCAAGGGCGATGTGCATGACGGCCACGATTTCGTGCCCGCCGCGCTGGAGAAGGGCGCCTCCGCTGCTGTCGTATCCGACGAGAAGGCTCCCGGCCTCCCGTCCGACAAGCTCATCGTCGTGCCCGACGTGCTGGAGGCCATGCGTCAGATGGGGTGCGCGGCCCGCAGGCGCACGGAGGCCCGCATCGTCGCGATCACCGGTTCCGTCGGAAAGACCGGGACGAAGGAGGCCATGCGCCTCGCATTGTCGCGCCAGGGCGCAACACACGCATCGGTCGCCTCCTATAACAACCATTGGGGCGTGCCGCTCACCCTGTCGCGCATGCCGCGCGAAACCGCGTTCGGCGTGTTCGAGATCGGCATGAATCATGCCTACGAAATCCTGCCGCTCACCGCGATGGTTCGTCCCCACGTCGCCGTGATCACCACCATCGAGCCGGTCCATATCGAGTTCTTCCCGTCGCTCTGGGGCATCGCCGATGCCAAGGGCGAGATCTTTTCAGGTTTGGAGCCAGGCGGAACGGCCGTCGTCAGCCGGGACAGCCCCTACTTCGAGCGCGTGAAGGCGCATGCGCTTGCCTCTGCGGCGGGTCGCGTCGTCTCCTTCGGCGAACATGAGAGTGCCGATATCCGCGCCGAGCGGATCATCGTGAAGCCCGATCAATCGATCGTCGAGGCGCGCGTCTTCGGACAGCTCGTCACCTACCGGATCGGAACGGCGGGACGCCACATCGCCCTCAATTCCCTGAGCGTCCTCGCCGCCTGTCATGCCCTTGGCGCGGATCTCGCGCAGGTCGCGCTATCCTTCGCCGGACTGAAGCCGCCGGTCGGCCGTGGCGAGCGGACGATGCTCGCCTTGGGCGAGGAGGACGTGCTTCTCATCGACGAGAGCTACAACGCCAACCCCGCCTCCATGCGCGCCGCGCTCGCCAATCTCGGAGCGGTGGAGCTGGGCCGCCATGCCCGGCGCATCGCCGTTCTGGGAGATATGAAGGAACTGGGCGAGACGGGCCCGCGCCTTCACGAAGACCTTGCTGATGTCATCGAAGCCAACGGGATCGATCTCGTCTTCGCGGCCGGACCGCTGATGAAGAACCTCGTGGACCGCCTGCCGAAGGCGAAGGTCGCGATGCATACGGAGACCTCCGCCGGGCTCATCGACGCGGTCTGCGCGGCGGTTCGTCCCGGCGATGCCGTGATGGTCAAGGGATCGCTCAGCATGAAGATGGCCCCGATCGTCAAGGCGCTGAAAGAACGTTACGGCGCAGGCCCGGCTGCCTCCGCGCTGAAAGGATGAAGACCCCATGTTGACCTGGTTGGCTGAGCTCAGCCCCTATATCAGCCCCTTCAATATCTTCCGCTACATCACGTTCCGCACCGGTGGCGCAACCGCGACCGCAATGCTCTTCGTGTTCCTGTTCGGTCCGTCGATCATCTCGCTCTTACGTGTGCGCCAGGGGAAGGGACAGCCGATCCGCGAGGACGGGCCGCAATCGCATCTGCTGACGAAGCGCGGCACGCCGACCATGGGCGGATTGATGATCATGGCGGGCGTGCTGGTCTCGACGCTTCTGTGGGCCAATCTCGCCAACCCGTATGTCTGGATCGTGCTCTTCGTCACGGTGGGCTTCGGGGCGATCGGCTTCTACGACGATTACCTGAAGGTCACGAAGCAGTCGCACAAGGGCTTTTCGGGCAAATCCCGCCTCGCCATCGAGGCGATCATCGCGGCCGTCGCCTGCATCGCCATCTCGTACGTGGAGGCCCCCGGCCTCGCGAACAAGCTCGCTTTGCCCTTCTCGAAGGACCTGATCTTCAATCTCGGCTGGTTCTACGTCGTCTTCGCGGGCTTCGTGATCGTCGGCGCAGGCAATGCGGTGAACATCACCGACGGCCTCGACGGTCTGGCCATCGTGCCGGTGATGATCGCGGCGGGCACCTTCGGATTTATCGCATATCTCGCCGGCAACGCGGTCTTCGCCAATTACCTGCAGATCCACTTCGTGCCCGGCACCGGCGAACTCGCCGTCATCTGCGGCGCCTTGATCGGCGCGGGCATCGGTTTTCTCTGGTTCAACGCGCCGCCCGCGCAGATCTTCATGGGCGACACGGGATCGCTTGCTCTCGGCGGCCTTCTCGGCACCATCGCGGTCGCGACCAAGCACGAGATCGTCCTCGCCATCGTGGGCGGGCTCTTCGTTCTGGAGATCATGTCCGTCATCATCCAGGTCGCGTCGTTCAAGCTCACGGGCAAGCGCGTCTTCAAGATGGCGCCGATCCACCATCACTTCGAGCAGCTGGGCTGGACCGAGCCGCAGGTCGTGATCCGCTTTTGGATCATTGCCGTCGTGCTCGCCCTCGTCGGCCTCGCGACCCTCAAGCTTCGGTAGGCGAATGACACCCGTCACGACATTTTCCGGCAGGACAGTCGCACTCTTCGGGCTTGGAGGATCGGGGCTCGCAACGGCGCTTGCCTTGAAGGAAGGCGGAGCCCGCATCATCGCGTGGGACGACAATCCGGCGAAGGTGGCGGAGGCCGCTTCCAAAGGCATCGAGACGGCCGACCTGCGCCAGATCGACTGGGCGCCGGTCTCGTCGCTCGTCCTTTCGCCGGGCGTGCCGCTCACTCATCCCGCGCCGCATTGGTCGGCCGATCTCGCGAAGGCTGCCGGTGTCGAGATTATCGGCGACATCGAGCTTTTCTGTCGCGAGCGCGCGAAGATCGCACCGAATGCCCCCTTCGTGGCGATCACCGGAACCAACGGCAAGTCCACGACGACGGCGCTCGTCGCTCATATCCTGCGCGAGGCGAGCCGCGACGTGCAGATGGGCGGCAATATCGGAACAGCGATCCTCTCGCTCGAGCCGCCGTCAGACAGCCGCGTCCATGTGATCGAGTGCTCCTCGTTCCAGATCGACCTCGCGCCGTCGCTGGCACCGATGATCGGCGTGCATCTCAACCTGTCCCCGGATCACATCGACCGGCACGGGACGATGGAGGACTATGCGGCGATCAAGGAACGGCTGGTGGCGAAGGCTGGCCTTGCCGTCATCGGCGTCGACGATCCGATGAGCCGCGCCATGGCCCGGCGCTGCCAGGAGAAGGGTGTGAACGTCGCCTTCGTGTCGGTCGAGCCGATCGAGGGGAAAGGCGTCTTCGCCGATGGCGAAACGCTCGTCGGGGTAACAGGGAGCGAGACCGCTCCACTGGCCGATCTGTCGGGCATCGGTTCGCTGCGGGGTGCGCACAATGCGCAGAACGCGGCTGCGGCCGTCGCCGTCGCCTTGGCCTTGAACGTGCCACCGGAGCAGATCCGCTCCGGCCTCCATACGTTTCCCGGCCTTCCTCACCGGATGGAAGAGGTCGGCCGGATCCGTGAAACGCTCTTCGTCAACGACTCGAAGGCCACCAACGCCGATTCCACCGAGAAGGCGCTCAAGTCCTTCGACGACATTCTCTGGATCCTCGGCGGCAAGGCGAAGGAAGGCGGCATCGAGCCGCTCCGGCCCTACTTTCCAAAGATCCGCAAGGCCTATCTGATCGGCGCGGCGGCGGACGAATTCGCCGGAACGCTTGGTCGTGACGTTGCCTATACCCGAAGCGAGACGCTCGACAATGCGGTGGCTCAGGCGGCCGCGGATGCCGCCGCGGCGGATGGCACCATGGTCGTTCTCCTGTCTCCGGCCTGCGCGTCCTACGATCAGTTTCCGAACTACGAAGTGCGCGGCGATCATTTCCGCGAGTTGGTCCGGGCATTGCCGGACATTGAAGTCAAGGGGGCTTGAAGATGGTATCGCGGGCGGAACGCTCGGCCTTCAGCGATTGGTGGTGGACCGTCGACCGGCTGCTGCTGGCGGCGCTCGCCATCCTCATGGTGGCGGGTCTCGTCTTTCTCATGGCAGGTGGACCGCCCGTCGCGGAGCGCCTGGGGCTTTCGACTTTCCACTTCGTGAGCCGCCAGGTGATGTTCCTGGTCCCGGCGCTTCTGATCCTGCTGCCGGTGTCGTTCCTGTCGCTGCGCCACATCCGGCGTCTGGCCTTGCTGGTCTATGTGGGCGGCATGGCGATGATCATGCTGGCCTTCCAGTTCGGGCCCGAGATCAAGGGCGCACATCGGTGGATCATGATCGGTCCGCTCGGCGTTCAGCCGTCCGAATTCGTGAAGCCCGCCTTCGTCGTTCTCGCCGCGTGGGCGTTCTCCGAGGGGGCGCGGCGCAAGGACATGCCGGGCGCGCTGCTCGCGCTGATGATCCTTCCGGCGACGATCATCCCGCTCATCCTCCAGCCCGATTTCGGGCAGACCATGCTGATCACCATCGTGTGGTGCGGCCTCTTCTTCGTCGCCGGTCTGCATTGGTTCTGGGTGATGGGCCTTGGCGGCGCGGGACTTGTCGGCATCGTGGCGGCTTACGAATTCCTGCCGCACGTGCGCGCCCGCATCGAACGGTTCCTCGACAAGGATTCCGGCGATACCTTCCAGGTCGACATGGCCATGGAATCCTTCTCGCGCGGCGGCTGGCTCGGCCGCGGGCCCGGCGAGGGAACCGTGAAGCGCATTCTGCCCGACGCGCATACCGACTTCATTTTCGCCGTGACGGCGGAAGAGTTCGGCATCATCGTGTGCCTCGGCCTGCTGCTGCTGTTCGGTTTCATCGTGCTGCGCGGCCTGATGCTCGCCCGCCGCAACGAGGACACCTTCTGCCGCCTTGCCGCCACGGGCCTCATCCTGATGTTCGGTCTCCAGGCGGCCATCAACATGATGGTGAATGTGCACCTCATGCCCGCCAAGGGCATGACGCTGCCGTTCATCTCCTATGGGGGCTCCTCGCTCATGTCCCTGGCGCTCGGCATGGGCTTCCTCGTCGCGCTCACCCGCCGCCGACCACGGGCGGAAATGATGGAGCACTTCAATCAGGATTGGCAGCGGTGACCGATAGGCCTCTTATCCTTCTGACCGCCGGCGGCACCGGCGGCCATCTCTTTCCGGCCGAGGCGCTCGCCAATGTGCTCAAGGCCTCCGGCTGCGGGGTGGCGCTCGCGACGGACAAGCGCGCGAACGCCTATGCGGGCTCCTTCCCGGCGGACGAGATCGTCGAGATTCCTGCCGCGACCCCTTCCGGCCGTTCCGTGCCGAAGATGGCGAAGGCGGCGCTGCTGCTCGCCCAGGGGACGCTGAAGGCCATGGCGGTGATCCGCCGCCTGAGGCCGGATGCGGTCGTGGGCTTCGGCGGCTATCCCACCGTGCCGCCAGTCGTTGCCGCATCGCTCCTCAAGGTGCCTACGGTCATCCACGAGGCCAATGGCGTGATGGGCCGCGCCAACCGTCTGCTCGCGCGCCGCTCCTCGCTGATCGCGACAGGCTTTTCCAACACCAAGGGCGTGCCGGCGACAAAGCCCGGTCGGATCATCCACACCGGGAACCCGGTCCGTCCAGCCGTGATCGAGGCGGCCAGGCAGCCCTATGCCGCCCTTGAGCCCAACGGAAAGATGCGCCTTCTCGTCGTCGGCGGCAGCCAGGGCGCGCGGGTGATGAGCGATGTCGTGCCGCCTGCAATCGAACTCCTGCCCCAGGAGACGCGGAACCGCCTCGTCATCACCCAGCAGGCGAGGGGAGAGGACCTGGAGCGGGTGCGAGCCCATTACCGGAACCTCGATGTGGAATTCGAGGCCGAGCCCTTCTTCACGGATCTGCCGAGGCGCCTCGGCGAAGCGCATCTTGTCATTGCCCGTTCCGGCGCCTCGACGGTCGCGGAACTGGCGGCGATCGGCCGTCCTTCGCTCCTCGTGCCCCTGCCGGGCTCTCTCGATCAGGACCAGGCCGCCAACGCCAGAACCCTCGGAGATATCGGCGGCGCCATCGTTTGCCCACAAACGGAATTCACCCCTGAACGCCTGGCGAGCGAGATACGCTCCATCTTTCAAGAGCCTGAACGCTTGACCAAAGCCGCCGCCGCCGCACATAGCGCCAGCATCACGGACGCGGCCGAGCGTCTGGCCCATGCTGTCCTCAACCTGATTCATCTCAACAAGAACGGAACGTCTTCATGAAACTGCCGCCGAAGCTAGGCCCCATTCATTTCATCGGTATCGGCGGCATCGGCATGTCGGGCATCGCCGAGGTCATGCACAATCTGGGCTACACGGTTCAGGGTTCCGACGCGGCCGACAACTACAACGTGAAACGCTTGGCCGACAAGGGAATCAAGACTTTCATCGGCCACAAGGCCGAGAACGTGGACGATGCCGAGATCGTCGTGGTTTCCACCGCGATCAAGCGCGACAACCCGGAACTCGTCGTCGCCCGCGAAAAGCGCCTGCCGGTCGTTCGCCGCGCGGAAATGCTCGCCGAGCTCATGCGCTTCAAGTCCTGCGTCGCGGTGGCCGGAACCCATGGCAAGACCACCACGACTTCGCTCGTCGCGACGCTTCTCGATGCGGGCGGCCTCGATCCGACGGTCATCAACGGCGGCATCATCAACGCCTACGGCACCAATGCCCGCATGGGCGACGGCCAGTGGATGGTGGTCGAGGCGGACGAATCGGACGGCACCTTCCTGAAGCTCCCGGCCGATGTCGCCATCGTGACCAATATCGACGCCGAGCATCTCGATCATTTCGGCACCTATGACGCGATCAAGGACGCCTTTCGCTCCTTCATCGATTCGATCCCCTTCTACGGTTTCGCCGTGATGTGCATCGACCATCCGACCGTGCAGGATCTGGTCGGCCGCATCGAGGATCGCCGCATCATCACCTATGGCGAGAACCCGCAGGCGGACGTGCGCCTGATGGACGTGGATTCGCGTGGCGGCCAGAACCACTTCCGTGTGATGATCCGCGATCGCCGCCCCGGATTCCGCCTCGAGCTCGAAGACCTGGTTCTGCCGATGCCCGGCGCCCACAACGCGCTCAACGCCACTGCGGCCATTGCCGTCGCGCATGAACTCGGCGTCTCGCCGGAGGCGATCCGCAAGGCACTTGCAGGGTTCGGCGGCGTGAAGCGCCGCTTCACCCGCACCGGTGAATGGAACGGCGTTACCGTGTTCGATGATTACGGCCACCATCCCATCGAGATCGCGGCGGTGCTGAAAGCCGCTCGGGCATCGACAGAAGGCCAGGTGATCGCCGTGGTGCAGCCGCACCGCTATTCGCGCCTGTCGTCGCTGTTCGATCAGTTCTGCACCTGCTTCAACGATGCGGATTCCGTCATCGTCGCGCCGGTCTATGCGGCGGGCGAGCAGCCGATTCCGGGAGCCGACCGCGATGGGCTCGTCTCCGGCCTGAAGGCACGCGGCCATCGCAACGCGATGGCGCTCGAAAAGACGGAGGATCTCGCCGGTCTCATCAAAGGCATTGCGAAACCGGGGGATTACGTCCTCTGCCTCGGCGCCGGCAACATCACCCAATGGGCCTATGCGCTCCCGGGCGAACTCGAAGCGCTCGGCGAGAAGGCCGCTTGATGTTTGCCGACATCACTCCCGACCTGAAGGCGGCGATGCCGGAGCTGCGCGGCAGGTTGGAGGCCAATGCGCCGACCGCGCCACTTTCCTGGTTCCGTACCGGCGGTCCGGCCCAGGTCCTGTTCACGCCTGCAGATGAGGATGACCTCGCTTACTTCCTGCAGCGCCTCGACAGTCAGGTGCCGGTGCTCGTCGTGGGCCTCGGCTCCAATATGCTCATCCGTGATGGAGGATGGGAAGGAGTTGTCATCCGCCTCGGGAAGGGGTTCGCTGAGGTGACGGTAGAGGCCGATTGCCGTATTCGCGCCGGTGCTGCCGCTCCGGATGTCAAAGTTGCTCGCGCAGCGGCCGAAGCGGGGATTGCAGGCCTCTCGTTCCTGCGCGGCATTCCCGGCACGATCGGCGGGGCGCTGCGTATGAACGGCGGCGCTTACGGTGGAGAAGTCAGGGATTGTCTCCATTATGCGAGTGCTCTGACGCGGACGGGCGAAGCGATCGCTTTTCTTAACGAGCAGATGGGCTTCACCTATCGTCACTCGAAAGTGCCGGACGATGTAATCTTCACCGAAGCTGTGTTCAAGGGCCGCCCCGGGAACCCGGACGACATCCTGGCCGAGATGAATGCGATCACCGAGGCACGTTCTTCCACGCAGCCCGTCAATACGCGCACGGGCGGTTCGACCTTCAAGAACCCTCCCGGCCGGAAGGCCTGGGAGCTGGTCGACGCCGCCGGATGCCGCGGCCTGCGCATCGGTGACGCGCAGGTCTCCGAGATGCATTGCAACTTCCTGATCAACCATGGCTCGGCATCGGCGGCCGACATCGAGAACCTCGGAGAGGAGGTCCGCCGCCGGGTCCGCGACATGTCGGGCGTGGAGCTCGAATGGGAGATCAAGCGAGTCGGCCTCGGCCGGGCGTAAAACCGAATCACTTTGTTAACGCTCGGCTGGTTCACTGAAGCGGCTGCAGGCGAAGGAGCATGTCATGGCCAAGCACGTTGCCGTTCTCTATGGCGGCTGGTCCGCGGAACGCGAGGTGAGCCTCGCCACCGGTCGAGCCTGCTGCAAGGCCCTGGAGGGGCAAGGCTACAGGGTCACCCCCATCGACGTGCAGCCGGACATCGCGACCGTCCTTCAGGCCACGGCCCCGGATGTGGTGTTCAATGCGCTCCACGGCCGCGTCGGGGAGGACGGCACCATCCAGGGCCTCCTGGAAATTCTGAGAATTCCCTATACCCATTCGGGCGTCCTCGCCTCGGCGCTTGCGATGCAGAAGGACAAGGCCAAGGTCATCATGGCGGCCGCCGGCGTGCCGGTGCCCAAAGGAATAGTTGTTAACAGATTGGAAGCGGCCAAAAACCACGTGCTGCCGGCTCCCTATGTGATCAAGCCGGTGAGCGAGGGCTCCTCCGTGGGGGTCATCATCGTCCGGGAGGACCGCTCCCATCCGCCTCAGGAACTGCACAGGGAAGACTGGGCTTTCGGCGAAAAAGTCCTTGTGGAATCGTATGTTGCGGGTCGTGAGCTCACCTGCGCGGTCATGGGCGACTGGCCGCTCGGGGTGATCGATATCCGCCCCGCGACCGGCGTCTTCTACGACTATGACGCAAAGTATGTGAAGGGCGGGTCCATTCACGTGCTGCCGGCAGAAATTAAACCGAATATTTACCAAAAGGTCCAAGAGTTGGCGTTAACGGCGCATCAAGCGCTCGGCTGCAGGGGAATCAGCCGCGCCGACTTGCGGTACGACGACACCCCCGGTGGAACCGGGGAACTCGTGGTCCTGGAGGTCAACACGCAACCCGGCATGACCGAGACGAGCTTGGTGCCAGAAATCGCAGCCCATGCGGGCTACACTTTTGGCGAGCTTGTGCAATGGATGGTGGAGGACGCTACCTGCAATCGATGACGGCCTATCCGGCCGGCGTTGTTGCGACGCGCGCTGCCTCCAGCAGGCAGCCTTCTCGAATCAAGAAAATCTTCGGCTCTTCGCAGAGCGTCCGGCGTCGACGCGCGGGCGCTCCGCTCGAGAAACGGATTCCCCGCTTCCTGGGGACCTGGCTGACGCTCGGCTTTCTTTCGGGGGTCGTGACCCTCGGTCTCTGGCAGGGCGGTCACCTCGACACCTTCATCCGCGAGCACGGCCAGCCGCATCATGCACTGGCGCGCGCGCTCGGTCTCGGCCTCGAGAGCATTACGATTTCCGGGATTTCCCAGATGCGCGAGACCGAGGTTCTGGCGGCTGGGGGCTTGAACTCCAAGCTGGCGCTGGTCTTTCTCGACGTGAACGAGCTGCGCGAGCGCCTCGAGCGCGTTCCGATGATCGAGAGCGCCACGGTCCGCAAGCTTTATCCGAACGAGCTCGTGATCTCGCTCACCGAGCGCCAGCCCTATGCCATCTGGCAGAACAACGGCGAACTCTTCGTCATTGCGGCCGACGGCACGGTCATCGACCTGATGCAGGACGAGCGCTTCGTTAACCTGCCTTTCGTCGTGGGCGAGGGCGCCAATGCGCGCAGCAAGGAATATTTCGCGCTGCTCGATGCGGCCGGCCCGCTGAAGGAACGGATTCGCGCCGGGACGCTCGTCGCAGGGCGGCGCTGGACGCTGAAGATGGACAACGGCATGGACGTGCGCCTGCCCGAGAAGGGGGCTGCCAATGCGCTGGCCCGTCTCGTGAAGCTCGAGAACGAGCAGAAGATTTTGGAAAAGGACGTGCTTGCGATCGATCTGCGCATGGCAGATCGCGTCGTCGTCCGTCTCACGGAGGAGGCGGCTCTGGCCCGCGCCGAGTCGCTGAAGAAGAAACCAATGCGCGGCAAGGGGGTCGATACATGAGTCTCTCGGGTCACGGGCTGACGCCGCGCCTCAAGCCTTTGTCCGCGCGCAAGAGCGCCATCCTCTCGGTCCTCGACATCGGAACGAGCAAGGTGGTCTGCGTCGTGGCGGAGCTGAAGCCGGCCGACGAGGTCGAGTCGCTGCGCAGCCGCACCCATGTGGCGCGCATCCTCGGCATCGGCCATCAGCGCTCCGCCGGCTTGAAGGGCGGCGTCGTCGTTGATTTGGAAGCGGCCGAAACATCCATTCGCCAGGCCGTCCACGCGGCGGAGCGGATGGCGAAGGTGGAAATTCAGTCGGTGATCGTGAATCTCACCGGCGGCCGCCTCGCCTCGGAGCATTTCGAGGCGCATGTTCCGGTGCGCGGCGCCGTCAACGATGGCGACGTTCATCGCGTGCTCGATGCGGCATCGTCTTACGATCTGCGTCGCGGCCGGGCGATTCTCCATGCGCTGCCGACGGGCTTCTCGCTCGATGCGCAGAACCATATCGTCGATCCCGCCGGCATGATCGGCGAACAGCTCGGCGTCGATCTTCACGTTGTGACCACGGAAGCCGCTGCCGCGCGCAACCTGATGCTGGCGGTCGAGCGGTGCCATCTCGGGGTCGAGGCGGTGATCTCCTCCCCTTACGCCTCGGGTCTCTCGGCCCTTGTGGACGACGAAGCCGATATGGGCTGCGCCGTCGTCGACATGGGTGCGGGCACCACGAGCGTCGGCATTTTTTCCAACGGGCATCTCGTGCACACGGATGCCATCGCGGTCGGCGGTCATCACGTGACCATGGATATCGCGCGCGGTCTCACGACCCGCGTCTCCGCCGCCGAGCGCCTCAAGACCCTCTACGGATCCGCGATCACTTCGAGCGCGGATGACCGGGACATGATCGCGGTGCCGCAGGTCGATGAGGACGAACGGGACGTTCCGAATCATCTGCCGAAGTCGCACCTCGTTCGCATCATCAAGCCACGGGTCGAGGAAATCCTCGAACTCGTGCGCGACCGCCTGAAGAGCGCGGGCTTCGCAGCCCAGGCCGGACGGCGCGTCGTGCTGACGGGAGGCGCAAGCCAGCTCGTCGGGCTGCCGGAAACGGCACGCCGCATTCTGCAGGGCCAGGTTCGTGTCGGGCGCCCGCTCGGCATCAAGGGTCTGCCCGAGGCGGCGAAGGGCCCTGCCTTTTCGGCGGTGGTCGGTCTCCTGGTTTACCCCCAGGTGGCGCATATCGAGTACTTCGAGCCGCGTTCGAGCGGCTTGTTTCAGAGTACGGGAACCGACGGCTACTTCTCGCGGGTGAGCCGGTGGATTCGCGATAGTTTTTAAAGCGTAGCGCGGTGACGCGGCGGGTCATCGCGAGAGTTCAAGTCAACAAGGGTAAGCGTCGGCCAAACGCTGTCAGTCTAAAGGGCCAAAGAGGCACAGGTCATGGCAATCAATCAGCAAGCTCCGGACATCCGGGAACTCAAGCCGCACATCACTGTCTTCGGTGTCGGCGGCGCCGGCGGCAACGCCGTGAACAACATGATCGAGTCCGGTCTGGAGGGCGTCGAGTTCGTCGTCTCGAACACCGATGCCCAGGCGCTGGCCTCCTCCAAGGCTCAGCGCGTGATCCAGATGGGCATCCAGGTCACGGAGGGCCTCGGCGCTGGCTCGCAGCCGGAAGTCGGGCGCGCTGCCGCCGAAGAGGTGATCGACGAGATCCGCGATCAGCTCGCCGGCTCCCACATGGTGTTCATCACCGCCGGCATGGGCGGCGGCACCGGCACGGGCGCAGCTCCGGTCGTAGCGCGCGCCGCCCGTGAACTCGGTATACTGACCGTCGGCGTCGTCACGAAGCCGTTCCAGTTCGAGGGCGTGCGCCGCATGCGTCTGGCCGAGGCGGGAATCGCCGAGCTGCAGCAGGCCGTCGATACCCTCATCGTCATTCCGAACCAGAACCTCTTCCGCGTCGCCACCGAGAAGACCACCTTCGCGGACGCCTTCGCGATGGCCGACCAGGTGCTCTATTCGGGCGTGGCCTGCATCACCGATCTGATGGTGAAGGAAGGCCTCATCAACCTCGACTTCGCCGACGTCCGCTCGGTCATGCGCGGCATGGGCAAGGCCATGATGGGCACCGGCGAGGCTTCAGGCGAGAAGCGCGCGATTCGCGCCGCCGAGGCAGCCATCGCCAATCCGCTCCTCGACGACGTGTCGATGAAGGGCGCCCGCGGCCTGCTGATTTCGATCACGGGCGGCAACGATCTCACCCTGTACGAGCTCGACGAGGCCGCCACCCGCATTCGCGAGGAAGTGGACCAGGATGCCAACATCATTCTCGGCGCCACCTTCGACGAGAGCCTGGAGGGCATCATCCGCGTGTCCGTGGTGGCCACGGGTATCGACCATGCCCTGCTGGAAAATGCCGGTGACCTGACCGCCACCGAGCAGCGGATCTCCGAGGTGGCCGAGCGCCTGCGCGCCGAGGCCCGGGCCCGCGCCACGCAGACCCCGGCCATGCCGGGCGTTCGGGCCAACGTCCAGGCCGAATCGGTGAAGGCGGCTCAGACCATGGCCGAGGCGCACCCGGTCATGGCGCAGGCCCCGGCCGCTGCCGCTCTCCGTCCGATCGAATCCGCTCCGCAGTCGATGGTCCGCGACGACGTGATCCTGACGCCGGCTCAGCCCAAGCCCGCGATGGTGTATGAGACACAGGCTCCCCAGCAGCCCGTCTATGACGAGCCGGCCGCGGATGAGACCTTCATCCCGCCGCAGGCCGAGCGCGCCGTGCGCCCGGCGCGGATGCCTCGGATCGACGAGCTGCCGCTTCCGGCCCAGAACCAGATTCGCGCCAGCCGCGGCGAGGTCGATCCGGTTCAGGAGCACAAGCCGTCCCTGATCCAGCGTCTGGCCACGATGGGTTTCGGCCGCCGCGATGAGGCTCAGCACGCGCCTGCCGAGCAGGCGCCGCGCCAGGAGGCTCCGCGTCAGCAGATGTCCCCGGTCCACGCGGAATACGCCCGCCGCCCGGCTCCCCAGGCGCAGCGTCCCGCTCCGGCTCAGAGGGGCATGGAGGACGACCAGCTGGAGATTCCCGCCTTCCTTCGTCGCCAGGCGAACTAGCGCATCGTGCGGACCTTCGGGTCCGCTCAAGCGATGCGCTCCTCTAGGGGGAGAATCGGATAGATCCCAAAAGTGCAAGTCCACTTTTGGGCCCGATGCTCCAAGAAGCCCGATCGAAACGTGACAGGAAGGGCTCCGGTTGCAGTGCAACCGGAGCCCTTCTCGCAGAAATCCCTTATTTAACAGTTGGTTAAGAATTGTCGAGTTTGTAACAGATCGTAAAAAAGCGTGATTTGGCCTAGCCTGAGCGGGAGCTTATGTTGCCCTTGTCGAAAGGGCGGGGCCCAGTTCGATCCCGCCCGTCAAACAGTTACAGCGAACGCATCGCGCAGTGGATCTCACAAGCGGCGGTCATGTTCGAGGTTCAAAGATAATGAAGCAAAGCCATCAAACCACACTCCGCGCCGCCGTTACGCTCGTAGGCATCGGCGTCCATTCCGGGGATGAGGTGAAGATGATCCTCCATCCGGCGGAGGTGAACCATGGCATTGCCTTCCTGCGCACCGGCCTTCCGGGCGGCCTGGACCGTCTCATCGATGCCCGCCATCTCGCGGTGACCGCGACCGAGCTTTGCACCGTGATCGGAGATCGCGAGAGCGGGGCGGTGGCGACCATCGAGCACCTGATGGCGGCCCTGACCGGCCTCGGCATCGATAACGTGCTCGTCGAGATCAACGGGCCGGAAGTGCCGATTCTCGACGGCAGCTCGGCGCCTTTCATCGATGCCATCGATCAGGTCGGGATCGTGGCCCAGGGCGCGAGCCGCCGGTATCTCAAGGTTCTCAAGCCGGTCCGCGTGACCCAGGGTAAGGCTTTTGCGGAACTCTTCCCGAACGAGCGCGCCTTCCGCCTCGACGTGGAGATCGACTTTCCGACCCCGGTGATCGGACGCCAGCGCAAGGCGGTCGATCTTTCTCCGTCCGTGTTCCGTCGCGAAATTTCCCGCGCCCGTACCTTCGGCTTCATGCGCGACGTGGAGAAGCTCTGGGGTGCTGGTTTCGCCCTTGGCGCTTCGCTCGAGAACACGGTCGCCATCGGCGACGACGGGATCATGAACCCGGAGGGGCTGCGCTACAGCGACGAGTTCGTCCGCCACAAGCTTCTCGACGCGGTCGGTGATCTTTCTCTCGCCGGTTTTCCGCTGCTCGGGACCTACCGCTCCTATTGCGGCGGTCATCGCCTGAACTTCTCCGTGCTGGAGGCTCTCTTTTCGAGCCGTTCGAACTACGCGATCGTGGATGCCGTTCCGCGCCGCGAGCCCGGCTATGCGGAGGTCGGCAGCGCGGCGTTGGCCGCGTTCGCTCCCGAAATCCATTGAGGCCTTCCCCGGAAGTCGCATCGAGCGCCTTTTGGCCGCATGATTTCGGACGGCTTTGCCCCATCCATGTGGGTAAAGCCTCTCGGATGGGGTTGGCTGTTGGCCCCTGCATAGGTTAAAGAACCTCAGTGCATCGTTAAAAATCACCGGGCACGGATTTTGGAGGACCGCGAGGCATGTCTTTCGCGAAGGTTTACTTGAGTTTGAGGGCCGCTGCTGGGCGCGCGCTGTTGGTGGGTGCCTGCGGACTGACGCTCGCCGGTTGCGATACGCTGTCGTCAATCAACCCCTTCGACAAGAGCGAAGCCTACAAGCCGGAGGTCGTCGCGGACGTTCCGGCCGAAGAGATCTACAATGACGGTCTCGCACGGATCCAGAAGCAGGATTACGAAGGCGCCGCCAAGAAGTTCAACAGCCTCGACCGTCAGTACCCATATTCCGAATGGGCGCGCAAAGGGCTGATCATGGAGGCCTATGCCAATTACGAGGGTGGCCTGTACGAGGAGGCGATCACCGCCTCCAAGCGCTACCTGCAGCAGCATCCGAACACCCCCGATGCCGCTTATGCCCAATATTTGATGGCCTCGTCCTATTACGATCAGATTCCGGACGTCACCCGTGATCAGGCTGCATCCGAGCGCGCCATCGCGTCGCTGCAGGACCTGGTCCAGCGTTATCCGCAGTCCGAATACTCGTCCGACGCGAAGAAGAAGATCCAGGTTGCCAGCGACCAGCTCGCCGGCAAGGAGATGGAGGTCGGTCGCTTCTACCTTCAGAAGCGCAACTATTCCGGAGCCATCAACCGGTTCCGCATCGTGGTTTCGCGCTACCAGACGACTCGCCACACGGAAGAGGCGCTCGAGCGTCTCGCCGAGGCCTACATGGCCATGGGTGTCGTCAGCGAGGCGCAGACCGCCGCCGCCGTTCTCGGCCACAACTTCCCTGACAGTCCCTGGTACAAGGACGCCTATGCCCTGCTGACCAAGGGCGGCGTTGAGCCGCGCGAGGATTCGCAGTCCTGGATCAGCAAGGCCTTCCGCGGCGTGCCCCAGGTCAGTCAGCGGGCGGGGTAAGCCTCACTTTCCATGCTGATCCAGCTGGCGATACGCGACATCGTCCTGATCGACAGGCTCGAGCTCCATTTCCACGAGGGGCTCTCCGTCCTCACGGGTGAAACGGGCGCGGGCAAATCGATCCTGCTCGACGCCTTTGCTCTGGCCCTCGGCGGCCGAGGCGATGGAAGCCTCGTCCGCCATGGCGAATCTCAAGGGCAGGTCACTGCCGTCTTCGATTGCCCGATGGATCATCCTGCCCGACGCGTCGCGCGCGAGGCGGAGATCGACGTGGACGGGGACCTGATCCTGCGCCGTATCCAGGTTGCCGACGGGCGCACCCGTGCATTCGTCAACGATCAGCCGGTCAGCGTCCAGGTGCTCAGGGCCATCGGGGCAACCCTCGTCGAGATCCACGGTCAGCATGACGACCGCGCTCTCGTGGATCCCGTCAGCCATAGGGCGATTCTCGATGCATTCGGGGGGCTTTCGGACGAGTTGCAGGCCGTGGGCGAAGCAGCCCGGCGCGTGAGGGAAGCCCGTAATGCCCTGCAGGAGCATCGCAGCCGCATCGAAAAGGCCCGCAAGGAAGCCGACTTTCTTCGCCACGCCGTGGAGGAGCTGACCACGCTCAATCCACTGGCGGGGGAGGAGGAGGCACTGGCCGAGCGCCGGGTCGTCATGATGCAATCCGAGAAGGTCGCTCAGGATCTCAGCGAGGCCTTCGAGGCTGTTGCGGGCCACTCGTCTCCGATCCCGGAGCTCTCGGCTGCCGTGCGCAAGCTGGAGCGACGCAGCGCGCAGGCGCCGGCTCTCGTGGACCCGTCCGTCAAGGCGCTCGATGCGGCGCTGGTCGCCATCGACGAGGCCCGTGCGGCTCTCGAGGAGGCAATCCGCGCCACCGAGTACGATCCCCGCGAGCTGGAGCAGACCGAGGAACGTCTCTTCGCGCTTCGGGCCGCCGCCCGTAAATACGACGTACCCGCCGACGATCTCGCGGCTCTGCGCCAGCGTTTCGAGGGTGACGTCGCGGCCATCGATGCCGGAGAGGAGCGGCTCGCCACCTTGGAGAAGGCCCTGAAGGACGCCGACCGGGCCTATCTCGCAGCCGCCAGGAAGCTGTCCGAGGGGCGCCGGAAAGCCGCGCAGGCGCTCGATGCGGCCGTGCAGGCCGAGCTGCCGCCCCTCAAGCTGGAGCGGGCCCGCTTCATCACGGACATCCAGACCGACGAGGACAGCCGCGATCCTGCCGGCTTCGAGCGCGTGGAGTTCTGGGCCCAGACCAATCCGGGCACCCGTCCGGGGCCGCTCATGAAGGTGGCGTCCGGCGGCGAGCTATCCCGTTTCATGCTGGCGCTCAAGGTGGTGCTGGCGGACAAGGGCTCGGCTCCGACCCTCGTCTTCGACGAAATCGACACCGGCGTCGGCGGTGCCGTGGCGGACGCCATCGGCCAGCGCCTCGCGCGCCTGGCCAATGGCGTCCAGGTCATGGCCGTGACCCACGCGCCCCAGGTGGCCGCACGGGCTTCGAGCCATTTCCTCATCGCCAAGGAGGGGATCGTCGGTGCCGAGGATCGCGTGGCGACCCGCGTCATTCCGCTGGATGCCGCTCCGCGACGCGAGGAGATCGCCCGCATGCTCGCCGGTGCGACGATCACCGAGGAGGCCCGCGCCGCCGCCGCCCGCCTCTTGGAAGCGGGCGCGCATTGAGGATCGTGTTGGCTCAGCGGGGCTATCGCCCTGCGGAGCAAGCCGGCTAACCAGTTGATAAGGAATTGAGGCGCAAACAGGAGGCTCGCTCAAGGCTTGGCCCCACAGGCGCGGTTCCGTGAGTGGCCCGGGCCTTCATTCCTCACTTCTTGGCAAGGCTTCATCCTTGTGAGGCACAATCCCTTCTCTGCAGACGGCACGAAGCGCAAGCCCGCTCTCTGGCTGCTCGTGCTGATCACCTTCACGGGCACCCTGGCGATGCACATGTTCGTGCCGGCGCTTCCGATCGCCGCTCAGGATCTGGGCGCCAGCTTCGCCGCCATGCAGATGACCATCAGCCTCTACATTCTCGGCCTTGCCTTCGGTCAACTGGTCTACGGCCCTCTCTCCGATTGCTTCGGGCGCAGGCCGATCCTCATGGTGGGGCTTGTCCTCTATACCGCGTCCGGGATCGCCGCAGGGCTGGCTCCCGGAGTCTATGCCCTGATCGCCGCGCGGCTTTTCCAGGCGCTCGGCGGCTGCGCCGGCCTGGTTCTGGGGCGCGCCATGGTGCGGGACATCTCAGGCCCCGAGGCAGCCGCCCGTCAGCTTGCGGTGATGAACCTGATCGTGGTCATCGGGCCGGCTCTCGCGCCGCTCTTGGGCGGACTCCTGGCCTCCAGCTTCGGCTGGCGTTCGATCTTCCTGCTGCTCGTCGTGCTCGGGGCGACGAACATCCTGTGCGTCTGGCGGCTGCTGCCGGAAACCGGGCAACGCTCGGGCATGGTCAGCGTGGCCTCTCTGGGGCGCGACTACAAAGGGCTTCTGGGTTCACGGGCGTTCCTCGGCTATGCGGTCGGCGGGAGCTGCGCGACGACATCGAGCTATGCCTTCATCGCGGCGGCACCCTTCATCTTCGAGGAGTTGGGCCGTCCTGCGCATGATGTCGGGATCGCGCTCGGATTGCTGGCCGTGGGGGCCTCCATTGGAAGCGCCCTTGCAAGCCGCCTCATCGGCCGGGTGAAGATGGAGCCCCTGATGATCGGGGCCAACGCACTGAGCACCTGTGCGGCGCTGATCCTCCTGAGCCTTGTTCTGATGGGAGCGGTCGATGCGTTTTCCGCGATCGGGCTGATGGTTCTGTTCACGATCGGCGCGGGTCTGTCGAGCCCTGCCGCTCTGACCAAGGCCGTGAGCGTCAATCCGAAGCTGATCGGCTCGGCATCGGGCCTCTACGGGTTCACGCAGATGGCGGTCGGAGCGATCTGTACCTCCCTGTCCGGATTGGGGCGCGATCCGGCACTCGCCGCGGCAGGCGTTCTGGCCGGGGCAGGGGTGATCAGCCAGATCGCCTTCTGGATCGCCTCGCGGCAGGAAGGGACACCCAAGGTCTAGTTACAGCATCGGACGTGAAATCGAACTCACGTCCGATGCTGTAAGTCTATGTTTTGAGCATCTTCTCACGCAAAACCGGTTCCCATTTTTGCGTCCGATGCTCTGGGCCTCCGGTTCCTCCGGCCTACTGGAGAGTCGGAGCCAAGGCGCTATGGTTCACCTCACATCAACCTCGATTCGATCATGTCCGCAAAACACGCCCCCTCCCTGAAGCCCGTCGACGAATTGACACTCCCGGAAGCTCGCGCCGAGCACGAGGACCTGGGCCGCGAAATCGCGGAACACGACCGACGTTATTACGAGGACGACGCACCCACCGTCTCGGACGCGGAATACGATGCCCTGCGCAAGCGCTACGAGGCTCTGGAGGGGCTTTTCCCCGAGCTCAAGACATCCGAGAGTCTGACCCAGAAGGTCGGCTCCAGGGCCTCCGAGAAATTCGCCAAGATCCGGCATCGAATCCCGATGCTCTCGCTGGCCAATGGCTTCGCCGACGAGGAGGTGGAGGAGTTCGTCGAGCGCATCCGCCGCTTCCTGCAATGGAAGGCCGATGCTCCGCTGGTGTTCACGGCGGAGCCCAAGATCGACGGCCTTTCCCTGAGCATCCGCTACGAGAAGGGAAAGCTCGTCACGGCGGCGACCCGCGGCGACGGCGCGGTGGGCGAGGACGTGACGAACAATGCCCGGACGGTCGGCGAAATTCCGCATGTGCTGAAGGGCCGGAACGTTCCCGACGTGTTCGAGGTGCGCGGCGAGGTCTATCTCTCGCACAAGGATTTCGCAGCGATCAACGAGCGGCAGGAGGCGGCCGGCAAGCCGCTCTTCGCCAATCCCCGCAATGCGGCGGCCGGAAGCCTGCGCCAGCTCGACCCGAAGATCACGGCTTCGCGTCCCCTGTGCTTCTTCGCCTATGCCTGGGGCGAGGTGAGCGCGATGCCGGCCGATACGCAATACGGCATGATGGAAGCATTGAGAGGCTTCGGTTTCCAGGTGAACCCGCTCACGCGCCGCTGCTCCAGCGTCGCCGAGATGCTCGAACATTACCATGCCATCGAGACCGATCGTGCCAATCTCGGCTACGACATCGACGGCGTCGTCTACAAGGTCGACGACTTGGGCCTCCAGCAGCGCCTCGGCTTCGTGTCCCGCTCCCCGCGCTGGGCGCTCGCTCATAAGTTCCCGGCGCAGAAAGCCGTGACCGTCCTGGAGGGCATCGAGATCAATGTCGGCCGGACGGGCTCGCTCAATCCGATCGCTCGCCTGCGCCCGGTGACGGTGGGCGGCGTCGTGGTGTCGAATGCCACGCTGCACAACGAGGACTATATCAAAGGCATCGGCGGCAACGGCGAGAAGATCCGCAACGGTGTCGATATCCGCATCGGCGATACGGTCGTCATCAACCGCGCGGGCGACGTCATCCCGAAGGTGCTCGACGTGGTGCTCGAGAAGCGCCCCGCCGACGCGAAGCCTTATGAGTTTCCGACCCATTGCCCGGCCTGCGGCAGTCACGCGGTGCGCGAGGTCAATCCGCGCACGGGCAAGGAGGATGCGGTGCGCCGCTGCACCGGCGGCCTCATCTGCCCGGCGCAGGCGCGCGAGCGCCTGAAGCATTTCGTGTCGCGCAATGCCTTCGACATCGAGGGCATGGGCGAGCAGCGCATCGACGAGTTCTACGAGGAAGGCCTGGTGCGACGCCCGCAGGACATCTTCACGCTGGCGGAGCGCAATGCGCGCGGCCTCAAGCGCCTGGAGAACCGGGAAGGCTGGGGCGAGACGAGCGTGCGCAATCTCTTCGCGGCCATCGAGGCCAGGCGCGCGATTGCCCTCAACCGCTTGATCTTCGCCCTCGGCATTCCGCATGTGGGCGAAACCTCCGCGCGTCTGCTCGCCCGGCATTTCGGCACCTTCGAGGCTTTGCGGGAAACGGCCAAGGCGGCGGCGGACCCGGCATCTGAAGCCCATGCGGAACTCACGGCCATCGGCGGGATCGGCCCCGTGGTTGCCGAGGCCATCGTCGAGTTCTTCAGGGAGGAACACAACGAAGAGATGCTTGATGCCTTGCTGGCCCAGGTGAATGCCGAGCCCATGGAGGCACCGGCGAGCGTCAATTCGCCCGTTGCGGGCAAGACGGTGGTTTTCACCGGTTCCCTCGAGCAGATGACCCGCGAGGAGGCGAAAGCCATGGCCGAGCGCCTCGGCGCCAAAGTCGCGGGTTCGGTTTCCAAGAAGACCGACATCGTGGTTGCCGGCCCCGGAGCCGGGTCGAAGCTGGCCAAGGCGGCCGAGCTCGGCCTACAGGTCATGGACGAGGACGGCTGGTTCGCTCTCGTGGGGCGAGGATGAGATTCCGGTCCAAGACTTGAGCCGGCCGATATGGCATGATCCGGGCATGACGGTGATCACTCCCGAGCTTTCGATCGATCCCGACCAGAGAGGGAGGGGCGATGTGACGCATTTCTGGCGGGTCTCGCGTCTGCGCGGCCTGGGGTGTCTGCGTGCCACCTTCCGGCGTCATTCCTATGCCCGCCACACCCATGAAACCTATGCCATCGCGGCGATCCTGGCCGGGTGCGAGACCTTCTTTCACCGGGGCGAGCAGCGCTATGCCCCTGCGGGCAGCATCGCGGTCGTATGCCCGGACGAGGTCCATGACGGTGAGCCTTACGGGGAGGGCTTCGTCTATCGGACCTTCTATCCGCCGCCGGAGCTGATGAAGGAGATCGCGGAGGACGTTGCAGGGCGGCCCCTGCCGCATGCTCCCTGGTTCATCCATTCCGTGATCCATGATGCCGAACTGGCTTTGACGCTCGCCCGGCTTCTCGCCTGCCTGGGGCAGGAGGGGGTGCGCACGACCGAACTGGAGCAGGATACGCGTCTCATCGCCTTCCTGACCAAGCTGATTGCCCGCTGGGCCGACCTCGACGGGCTTCCGCTCGCACGCGACGCTGCAAAGAACATCAGGCCGGCGAAGGATTACCTGGAGGCTCATTTCGACCGGGAGGTCGAGTTGGAAAATCTCGCCCAGCTTGCCGGATTGTCACGGAGCCATTTCATCCGGGCTTTCACCAGAGAAACCGGTCTGACGCCCCATGCCTATCTCATGGACCGGCGTTTCCGGGCGGCAAGCCGCCTGCTGGCGAAGGGCGATTCTCCGGGCGACGTGGCCCTGGCCTGTGGGTTCTTCGATCAGAGCCATCTCAACCGTGTCTTCAAGGCCCGCATGGGCGTGACACCGGGGGCATACCGCCAAGGGGTCCGCCATGAAGGGGTCCGCCATGAAGGAGCCCGCCATCAAGGGGATTGGCATCTAGGGAACTGCCGTCAGGCGTGAACCGCAATTTTATCCAAGACGCTTCCTCGTCTCTGTCTCATATGAGAGGAAACGAGGATGGCCATGGATCAACCCACCCCAATTTTCTCTACGTACAGGCGCGAGATCCGCGCAGGCTTGCGTGACATTGCTCCTGTGGCGATCGCCGCCGTTCCCATCGGGCTTCTCTTCGGCGCCGTCGCCGCGGCCAAGGGGCTGTCGGCGCTTGAGGTCGCGCTCATGTCCGCTTTCGTCTATGCGGGTGGCGCGCAATTCGCCGTCATCGAGGCGTGGGCGCATCCCGCGCCGATTGCCGCGCTGACCTTCGCGACCTTGCTGATCAATGCGCGCCACGTGCTGATGGGAGCCTCGCTCGGACCGAAGATTCATCTCACCGGGCTCCAGCGGTTCTTCGCTTTCTTCTTCCTGACCGATGAGGCATGGGCCCTGTCGGAGCGCCGGGCTCTCGAGCGGCCCGTCACCGGCGCCTATTGGGCGGCGATGGCTCTTGTTCTCTGGGCGAACTGGACCGCGTCGACGACGCTCGGCGCCGTGCTCGGCTCCTTCATGGGCGATCCCGCGCGCATCGGTGCGGACTTCGCCTTTACGGCCCTCTTCATCGGCCTCATCGCCGGTTTCGGCCGCAGCCGCGTGACCCTGGTCACGGTCGGCGTCAGCGCGGCCGTTGCGGCTCTCGTGCATCATCTCGTCGGAGCGCCATGGCACGTGGCATCGGGCGCGCTGGCAGGCATCGCCGCGGCCTATCTCTCGGCACCTCGGGAGGGAGAACCATGAGCCTCGACACGACGACCCTTCTCACCATCGTGGCCATGGCGGTGGTCACCTATTTTACGCGGATCGCGGGCCTCTTCGTGGCGGACCGCCTCGTGCTCACGGGGCGAGCCAAGGCGGCCTTCGATGCGATCCCGCCCGCGGTGCTGGTCTCCGTCATCGCGCCGACCGCGCTGACGACCGGGTGGGCGGAAGCGATCGCCGCCGCCATCACCGCTGTCGCGGCCTTCCGGCTGCCGCTGCTGGCGACAATCGTCGTCGGCGTCGCATCCGTGGTTATCCTGCGCAACCTGATCTAGCGCATCGTGCGAAAAAGTGGATCCGGTTTTTCGCGAGAACGATGCGCTCATTCTAAGAAGGGAGCATCGGATTCGATCCCAAAAGTGGATTCCACTTCCCGCGTCCGATGCTCTAGCCGACGGCGCGGGTTGCGTCCTCGAGCCAGCTTCGTGTCTGATCATCGAGAAGCGGGCCGATCTTTTCGCGCACGGTGGCGTGATAGGCGTCGAGCCAGGCGATCTCGTCCGCATTCATCAGGGCGGGCTCGACAAGCCGCAGATCGATGGGCGTGAAGGTCAGCGTCTCGAAGCCCATCATGTCGCGGTCGCCGCCAGGGATCGTGCGCGGCTCCACGAGGATCAGGTTTTCGATGCGGATGCCGTAGGCGCCCGGCTTGTAGAAGCCCGGCTCGTTGGACAGCATCATGCCGATCTCCAGGGGGGTCGTGCCGGTCTTGGCGATGCGCTGCGGACCCTCGTGCACGGACAGAAAGCTCCCGATCCCGTGGCCGGTGCCGTGATCGAAGTCGAGGCCCGCATCCCACAGGGGCTTGCGCGCGAAGGCGTCGATCTGCGCGCCCGTCGTGCCTTTCGGAAACACGGCGCGGGCGATGGCGATGTGCCCCAGCAGCACGCGGGTGAATCGATCCTTCATCTCGGGGCTGGGTTCGCCCACGATGATCGTGCGCGTGATGTCCGTCGTGCCGTCCTCATACTGTGCGCCGGAATCGATCAGAAAGATCTGGTTGTTCTCGATCCTGCGGTTGCTCGACGTTGTGACCCGGTAATGGGGCAGGGCCGCATTGGGGCCGGCGCCGGAAATGCTCGGGAACGAGATGTTCTTCAAAGCCCCGGTCTCGACGCGGAAGCCTTCCAGGGCTTCGACCGCGTCGATTTCAGTGAGCTGCCCCTTCGGCGCCTCTCGGTCGAGCCAGGCCAGGAAGCGGGCGACCGCGACGCCGTCGCGCAGGTGAGCCGCATGAGAGCCCGCGATCTCGGCCTTGTTCTTCACGGCCTTCATGAGGGCGATGGGGTCTGCGCCCACGTCCACCGTGCCCCCGGCGGCTTCGATCCGCCGGATCAGGGCGACGGCGCCCGTCGCCGAATCGATGCGCACCTTGCCGCCGGTCTGACCGAGGGCATCCAGGGCGCTCTGGAAGGACGCGATAGGGGCAAATTCGGCGAGCTCGCCCACCGCGGCCCCGGCTTCGTTGGTGATCTTGGCCGGATCGAAGAACAGGCTCGCGCGGCCTTGCCTCGGCAGGACCGCATAGCCGAGGGGCAGAGGCGTGTGACCGACATCGCCGCCCCGCAGGTTGAAGGCCCAGGCGAGGTTGTGCGGGTCGGAGATCACGAGCGCATCGAGCTTGGCCTCCGCCATCTTCTTGCGAACCCGCTCCAGCTTCGACTCGGCCGTCTCGCCGACATAGTCGAGCGGATGGGGACGGACCGGCGCCTGCGGCGGGGCAGGGCGGTCGATCCAGATCACGTCGACAAGGTTCATGTCGACGGGTGAGAGCGAACCGCCGGCGCGTGCCACCGCCTGCTCCAGGCGCTTGAGGCTGTCGCTCGTGTGAAGCCAGGGATCGTAAGCGAGCATGCCGCCCTCCGGCAGGTTCGCGGCGATCCAATCCTCGGCCGACCTGTCGGCGAGCTGAACGGGGGTGATCACGGAAGTATCGACCTGCTCGGCGGCCTGGACCGTGTAGCGCCCGTCGACCACGAGGGCCGCCTTGTCCAGCAGGATGACGGCCGTTCCCGCTGACCCGGTAAAGCCGGTGAGCCAGGCCAGGCGCTCGGCGCTCTTGGGCACGTATTCTCCCTGGTGCTCGTCGGCCCGGGGCACGATGAAGCCGTCGAAGCCGCGGCGGGTCAGTTCGGCACGCAGCTTGGCAATATGAGCGGGCCCCTGGGAGGGGGAGGTCGTGTCGTCGAAGAATTGAAACTGAGCCATCCGAACAGCACCGGAAAATCGAATGAGGGAGGCAGCACGCTATGCCGGAGCGGGATGCCCTGCAACCGCGACGCTGCGCATGAGGCTGCATATGCAGTAGACATTGTGCCTATCTGTTGAGCGGGATCTGCCCGCCGGGCGGCTCCTGTCGATTGTGCAGTGCAAAATGCGCATGGCTCGCCTGCAAACGGTCCATCTACTACTAAAGTCGAGTGGGGCTTACATATAGCGTAACAAGAACAGAGGAACGCTGATCTGAAGGGTCTCAACACCAATCCGTTGGAGATGAGCCCATGAACACAGCCGCTTTCCTGCCCGTCTATGCCGGTCAGGTTCAGATCCCGTCCACGTTTTCACTGGTCGTCAGGAACGTCATGAGCGCTCTTGCCGAAAGCCGCGCCCGGGATGCAGCGCGCCGGTTGCGCCGTCACGAAGCTCTGATGGCTGACCTGGCCCGCAGGCAGGAACATATCGCCGACTTCTTGATGCAGAGCAATGATCTGCCGTTCAAGATCTGAGACAAGAATTCGACTGAAGAGAGAAGGAACAAGCCATGTTGATCGTCACCGCCATGAAAGTCATCCGCGAGATCGTCGCCGACACCATCAGTCTCCGCCGTGAACTGGCGCGACGCTATCCTGGCGCCCTCGCCGAGTAAGCCTTCCAGATCAATGGCGGGGTTGCGGACGTGCGCTGCCCCGCTTCAGCACGAGGGCTGCCCAGCCTTCGAGATCGTACCGACGCTGAAGATACCAGCCCTGATGGGCGTAAGCCGACAGCACGCCCGGAACGTCATGGCCGAGAAGTCCTGACAGGATCAGCGCTCCGTCGCTACTCGCCACGCGGGTCAGAGAGGGCGCCAGCACGCGCAGGGGCTTTGCCAGGATATTGGCAAAGACCAGATCGAAATGGCCCGGCCGGTCGGCTTCCACGTTGCGCGTGCCGGGGCCCACATAGAGCCTCATCCACGGCCCGATGCCGTTGAGCCGCGCGTTCTCCTTCGCGACCCGCACCGCTTCCGGATCGATATCGCCCGCGATCACGGGGCGCTTGAGAACCTTGGCGGCCGCAAAGGCCAGGATGCCTGTCCCGGTTCCCACATCCAGCACGTGGCGGGGCGTGCGGATCTTCAACTCGTCCGCGAAAGCCCTCAGACATCCCAGCGTCGTGCCGTGATGGCCGGTGCCGAAGGCAAGACCCGCCTCGATCTCGATGGCGATGTCGCTGCTGCGGCGCTGCTCCCGGTCGTGTGAGCCGTGAACCAGGATGCGGCCGGCCCGTACGGGCTTCAGGCCTTCGAGGGAGTTCTTCACCCAATCCTTCTGCTCCAGGGGCAGGAACACGCCCTTGTCCGCCTCGGCTCCGACGATGGGACGGACGAGGTCGCGAATGGCGGCCTCGTTGGGCTCATGGGCGAAATAGGCCTCGAGCAGCCAGGGACCGTCCTCCGTCGACTCGAAGGAGGCGACGGCCGTTTCGGCCGGATCGAAAATCTCTCCGATCAGATCCGTCATGGCGCGCGCGGAGCGCCCGTCCGTGGTGATCCGGAAGACATGGGTAGGGCGATTGGGGTGGAGACCTTCAAGCATGGGGCTGCTCTAGCACCCCCCGTGTCACGCCTCAAGCGACCATGAGGCGCACACGAGCCGGAACCGCCCGGAGTCGCGCCCGTTTTGCAAACGCCCAATTCCTCATCTGTTTGCAATGGCGGGTGCGCCCGCAGGAGAGCCCCCAGGAGAGCCCCCATGTCCGGACGTCTTTTTGACAAGGTCGCCATCATCACCGGTGCCGGCACCGGGATCGGTGAAGCCATCGCGCTCAAATTCGCCCGCGAAGGCGCGCGCCTTCTCCTCGTCGGCCTGCCCGACGATCCGGTGGAGGACGTGGCACGGCTCATCAACGGGGCGGGGGGCTTCGCGGAAGTCTATCTTGGCGATATCGCCGAGGAGCATCACGCTCAAGCTGCCGTAGAGGCCTGCGTGAGCGCCTATGGACGCATCGACGTGCTCGTCAACAATGCGGGCGTGTTCCTGGCGGTCGCGGAGACACAGGATTATCCCATCGACAAGTTCGACGAGACCTTCCGGGCCAACGTGCGCTCGGTCTTCCTGATGACGAAGTTCGCCTTGCCTCACCTGCAGGAAACCCATGGCAACATCCTCGCCACGGGCTCCGAAGCCGGCATGCTGGGACATCCGAAGAACACGCCCTATGGGGGCACGAAGGCCTTCATCCATTCCTTCATTCGCGGTGTCGCGGCGGAGCAGGTGCCGTATGGCGTCCGTGCGAACTGCGTCTGCCCCGGGCCGATCGATACGGCCTGGACGCACGAGTCGACAGGCCCGATGGATTCGGAATTGGCCACCATGATCACGCAGGCGACCCCCATGGGGCGGCGCGGGACCCCGGAGGAAGTGGCGAACGTGTTCTGCTTCCTCGCCTCGGACGAGGCGAGTTTCGTCACCGGCGCGCTCTACACGGTCGACGGCGGCATCACGATTTCCAAGGGTCCCGTGGGAGTAAAGGCATCCTCCCATTTCAAGACGCAGCCGAAGAACACGCTGCCCACGCGCCATTCTCACGACGGTCTGAAGAACAAGGATTACGAGACGCTGACCTGATGGACGCTCTTTGCCGAAGACGGCCCAGGCTGTCAGGGATGATCAGACCGGCGTCAGCTCTCTGGCGGCGTCGAGAACCTTGAGGCGCTCGTTTTCCTTCGCCATGTACGCGCGCTGCGTGTCGGTGACGTAATCGCGCACAATGGGGGCGGCATCGCGTTTCCGGGCGAGCTGCATGTGGAAGACGAGCTGGCTGCCCGTGGTGAACATCGTCTCGGCGCTGATGAGATAGAATTCGAACATCCGGCAGAAGCGCTCGTCATACATGGCGGCGATCGTCTCGCGGTTGGCTTCAAAACGCCTGTGCCAGTGATTGAGGGTTTTCGCGTAATGCAGGCGCAGGAACTCGAGGTCGGTCACCCACAGGCTGTTTTGCTCCACGACAGGAAAGACCTCCGACAGGGCCGGAGAATACGCGCCGGGGAAGATGTATTTCCGCAGCCAGGGGCTCGCGGTTCCCGGCGGGCTCATCTTGCCGATAGAGTGCAGAACCATCAGACCATCATCGTCGAGCAGCGCGTTGATCTTGGCGAAGAACTCGCCGTAATGATGCACGCCCACATGCTCGAACATCCCGACCGACACGATCCGGTCGAAACGCTTGTCGATGTTGCGGTAGTCGAGAAGCTCGAAGCGCACGCGGTGCGACAGGCCTGCGCGCCGTGCCTTCTCGTTGGAGAGTTCGTACTGCTCCTTCGAGAGCGTTACGCCGGTAACGTCCACATCCTCCATCGCCGCGAGATAGAGCGCCAGATCACCCCAACCGCTGCCGATATCGAGGATCCTGAGACCGGGCTTCAACTGCAGTTTCGAAGCGATCAGGCGCAGCTTGTTCTGCTGCGCCTCTTCGAGAGTGTCGTCATCGTTGATGAAATAGGCGCAGGAATACTGCATGCCCTTATCGAGGAAGAGCTTGTAGAAGTCGTTCCCGAGGTCGTAGTGGTGCGCGACGTTCTGCTGCGCCTTGCCGACGGGGTTGGCTTGCTGAAACCGTTTCACGGCGCGGGAGATGCGCTTGAGCGCGTTCTGAAGCGGATAATTGGCCAGGGTCGAGCGGTTCTGGGAGAAGAGATTCAGGAAGTCCCGCAATGTGGAGCCTTCCTCGAAGCTCATGCGGCCGTCCATATAGGCCTCGCCTGCATGCAGCTCCGGATTGAGGAAGAGCTTGTGATAGAGCGAGCGGTCCGTGAGCCGCATGGTGACGTTAAGGCCCGGCTTCGTTCCGCCGAAGACATGCACGTTGCCATCCGCGTCGATGACCTTCAGCGTTCCCGTGCGCACGAAGGATCTCAGCATGTGGGACAAGGGGAACATGAGAACCTCTCTCGACCATTTCCGGGCGGGATGGTTCCATAGTTACCCGCTTGAAGCTAGAGGTTAAATGCAGATCGGAACTAGTCTAAAGTAAGGGGTCCCACGCCAAAGATCGGGAACAACCGCATATCGCTCTTGTTGGATGACAGACCCGCACCCGGGACGGAGTCGTCACATTCAAACCAGACAGGAGCAAGCCGATGTTCTTTCGCCAGCGGCAATTGGCCTATCACGCCAAGCCCGAGAAGCCAGATCCTCTCTTCGCCAAGATGCTTCAGGAGCCCCTGGGCGGCCAGTGGGGCGAGATCAGCGTCATGATGACCTATCTCTTCCAGGGCTGGAATTGCCGCGGTCCGCAGAAGTACAAGGACATGATCATGGATATCGGGACCGAGGAGATCGGTCACGTGGAGATGCTCGCCACCATGATTGCGCGTCTGCTCGAAACCTCGCCGGTCGAGCAGCAGGAGGACATGGCGAAGAACTCCGTCGTCGGTGCCGTGATGGGCGGCGCGCGCGTGGAGGATGCCATCGTGGCCGGCATGAACCCGCAGCACATGATCGTTTCGGGTCTCGGCGCGCGCCCGTCGGACAGCATCGGCAATCCGTGGACTTCGGCTTACACGATCGCGAGCGGCAATCTGCTCGCCGATTTCCGGTTCAACGTCACGGCGGAAAGCCAGGGTCGACTGCAGGTGAGCCGTCTCTACAACATGACGAACGATTCGGGCGTCAGGGACATGCTCTCGTTCCTCATCGCCCGCGATACCATGCATCAGAACCAATGGCTCGCCGCCATCAAGGAGCTGGAAGAGGACGGGCTCGAGATGACGCCGGTGCCTTCGAACTTCCCGCAGAGCCTCGAGAAGAGCGAAGTGGCCTATCAGCTCCTCAATCACTCCGAAGGTATGGAAAGCCAGGACGGCCGCTGGGCGAGAGGTCCTGCACCGGACGGCAAGGGGCAGTTCACTTATGTGGATCGCCCCCCGGCCTATACCGAGGACGAAGGTCAGCTCAGCCAGATCGATCCGCGCGTTTACGGCACTCCTGCCGCACCGACTGCGCCAACAGCCGCGGAATGATCGTGCTCATCGGCTAGAGCATCGGACGCGAAAAGTGGAATCCACTTTTGGGATTGCATCCGATGCTCCCATTAGAGGACAGCGCATCGTTCATTGCGGACCCGAAGGGCCGCGTCAGCGAATACCGGGTCCACTTTTCCGCACGATGCGCTAGCGCCGTCATGCCCGGCCTCGTGCCGGGCATCCACGTCCTGGCGCCACCGTCGTTCTCAAGCATGGACGGCCGCAACGTGCACGGCCATGACGAACGGAACTCGTTCCGGACGCTAGCCCATGGCCTCGACGAAGCTGTCGAGCACCATTTTGCGCCCGGCCTTGTCGAACTCGACGGTGAGCTTGTTGCCGTCCACAGCCTCGATGGTACCGGGGCCGAATTTCGAGTGCAGAACACGTCCGCCGACGGAAAAGCCCGAGGCCCCGGTGGATTTTGCGACGAGCTCGCCCTCGATCATCATCGGGCCGCGGCGTTCGCCTGAGCGGCGGGCGGAGTAGCCGCCGTCCGCCGTGCTCGCACGGTGGGCCTGGGCCCGCTGCCAGCCGGGTGTCTGATAGGAAGAGCCTCCGAACGGCTGCACCCGATCGAAGCGTGATCCGCCATATCCGCCGCCATAGGAGAAGTTCGCGGGAGCCTCCACGATCTCCACATCCGCCTCCGGCAGGTCGTCGATGAAGCGGCTCGGAACCGTGGAGTTCCATAGACCGTGAATGCGCCGGTTGGACGCGAAGTAGATCTTCGCATGACGCTTCGCGCGGGTGAGGCCCACATGGGCCAGGCGCCGCTCCTCCTCCAGGCCCGCGCGGCCGCTCTCGTCGAGGGCGCGCTGACTGGGGAAGAGGCCCTCCTCCCATCCGGGCAGGAACACGGTATCGAATTCGAGGCCCTTGGCCGCGTGGAGCGTCATCAGGCTCACGCGCTCGGTGGTATCGCTCTCGTTCGCCTCCATCACGAGGGAGACGTGCTCCAGGAAGCTCTGGAGATCCGGGAACTCCTCCATGGAGCGCACGAGCTCCTTGAGGTTTTCGAGGCGACCTGCGGCATCGGCGGATTTCTCCTTCTGCCACATGTCGGTGTAGCCGGATTCCTCCAGCACCGTCTGGGCCACGTCCGCCTGGGACATGGTCTCGGACAGTTTCGACCAGCGCGAGAACGAGATGAGAAGGTCGCGCAGGGTCGCGCGCGGCTTCGGCTTCAGTTCGTCGGTCTCGACGATGAAGCGGGCCGCCTCCGTCAGGGGCACGCGCGCGGCGCGCGCATGGTTATGGAGCACCTGGATCGTGGCATCGCCCAGGCCGCGCTTCGGCACGTTGACGATGCGCTCGAAGGCCAGGTCGTCGGCGGGCTGGTTCACGACGCGCAGGTAAGCCAGCGCATCGCGGATTTCCGCGCGCTCATAGAATCGCGGGCCGCCGATGACGCGATAGGGGACACCGAGCTGCACGAGACGATCTTCGATCTCGCGCATCTGCGCCGAGATGCGCACGAGGATCGCGATTTCCGAGAGCGGATGCTTCTTGGCATGCAGAGCCTCGATTTCCTCGCCGATGAGACGCGCCTCGTCCTCCGAGTCCCATGCGCCGGTGATCGTCACCTTCTCGCCAAGCTCGTCCTCCGTGCGCAGGGTCTTGCCGAGCCGTCCCTGATTCTTGGCGATCAGGACGGAAGCCGCCGAGAGGATGTGGCCGGTGGAACGGTAGTTGCGCTCGAGGCGGATGACCGTGGCGCCCGGAAAGTCGTGATCGAAGCGAAGGATGTTGTCGACCTCGGCGCCGCGCCAGCCGTAGATCGACTGGTCGTCGTCGCCGACACAGCAAAGGTTCTTGCGCTTCTGGGCGAGCAGGCGCAGCCAGAGATACTGCGCGACGTTGGTGTCCTGGTACTCGTCCACCAGCATGTAGCGGAAACGCTCCTGGTACTGTTCCAGGACATCCGGATGTTCGCGCCAGAGGCGCAGGCATTCCAGCAGAAGGTCGCCGAAATCGACGGCATTGAGAACCTTCAGGCGCTCCTGATAGGCGCGGTAGAGGCGTCCGCCCTTGCCGTTGGCGAAAGCGCCTGCTTCGCCGGCCGCGACCTGATCGGGGCCGAGACCGCGGTTCTTCCAGCTGTCGATGAGGCCGGCGAGCTGGCGCGCGGGCCAGCGTTTCTCGTCGATCCCTTCCGCCTCGATCACCTGCTTCATCAGGCGCAGCTGATCGTCGGTGCCGAGAATGGTGAAGTCCGACCGCAGGCCGACGAGTTCCGCGTGACGGCGCAGGATCCGGGTGCCGATGGAGTGGAAGGTGCCGAGCCATTGCATGCCCTCGGCCACGTCACCGATGGCGCGGCCGATGCGCTCCCGCATCTCCCGGGCCGCCTTGTTGGTGAAGGTGACCGCGAGGATCTGCGACGGCCAGGCTTTGCCGGTGGCGATCAGATGGGCGATGCGGGTCGTGAGCACCCGCGTCTTTCCCGTGCCGGCGCCGGCCAGCACGAGGACGGGGCCTTCGGTGGCCTCCACGGCGGCGCGCTGCTCGGGGTTCAGGCCGTTCAGATAGGCCAGTTGAGGCGCGACTGCCGCGCGGGCACGGGCGCTCAGGGAGCCGGAGGAGGGCTGGTGTGCCAAGTCGTCCGGGGCCGGGCCATCGTGAGGATCGGGGCTGTTATCAGGCTGATTCATCGGCGCGACCATGGATCAAAAGGCGAACGGCGTCGAGCCCGGAAATGCCTCTTGGCGCGTGGGCGGGCGAGAGCCCGCCGCCGTTGCCGGACGAGGCTCCCATCGCCATATAAGGATCGATCGCTTTTAAAGGAATGTTCCCATGCGTTTCTTCGTCACGGCTGTCCTCTGTCTCGGAATCATCATGCCTATGGCCGCAGAGGCGCAGACGGCGCGGTTGCCGCGCAAGAGCGTCAACGAGCGGCAGGTCGAGGATATCAACCGCAACATTCAGGAAGACCAGCGCCTGAAAAGCCTGCAGCAGCAGAATCAGGTCGAGCACAACCTTCTCAGGCAGAACCTCGACCGGGACCGGCTGTTTTCCAGGCCGCCCGGCGCGTGCCCTCCCGGCGCGATCCGTTGCTAATAGAGCATCGAATGCAAGAGTGAGAATCGGTTTTGCGTGGAAAGATGCTCCAAAACAGAGGCTTACAGCATCGGTCATAGATTCGGTTTCACGTCCGGTGCTCTAGCGAGAAGTGATTGCGGGTGAGGGGCGTTTTCTGAAATGGCGTCCCGTTGCGTGCCGGGCCTTCCCGCCCGGTCGGCGCGCAACATTGCTTGCTCGCCGCCTTAGTCCGGCCAAGCTTTTATGGTCAAGCACGACATTCAGGTGCTGGGGGCGGGCTCGCGGAATGTCGATGCTGCTTTACATCCAGGTCCTCAGGGCCTGCGCGGCTCTGGCGATCGCAATCCACCATGCCCAATTCGATGCGGGTGCGATCGCGGCAAGGCTCGGCGGGCAGTTTCAGCCGCTCGATCGGATCCCCTGGGCCGCCGGGGTCGATGTCTTCTTCGTCATTTCCGGCTTCATCATCGTCTATTCGTCGCAGAAGCTGTTCGGCTCTCCCGGTGCAGGCAGGGTTTTCCTCGTGCGTCGCCTGGGGCGCGTGGTTCCCCTCTACTGGACCGTCACGAGCCTTTACCTTGCCGTCGCCCTTGCGCTGCCTGGGATCCTCAACAGCGAAGTTCTCGAGCCTGGCTTCATCCTGGCTTCCTATCTGTTCATCCCCCTGGAGCGCCCTGACGGAGCGGTGCAGCCGCTTTATACCCTGGGCTGGACGCTCAACTACGAGATGTATTTCTATGTCCTGTTCGCCCTGACCCTCGCATGGCCGAAGCGGACATCGATCGGGATGCTGATCGGCGTCCTGCTCGCCGCAACGGTCGTCGGCGGCGTGGTCTCGCTCCCGCAGCCCCTGGATTTCTGGACCAGCCCGATCATCCTGGAATTCGCCTTCGGCGTGGCGCTCGCGCATCTCAAGGACCAAGGGCTTGTTCTTCCGCGCGGCGTCCGCGCCGCTTTCGCGATCGGGGGGCTGGCCTTGCTCCTGGCCGGAGCGAACGCGTCCTTGCCCCGACCGGTCGCCTATGGCGTTCCGGCTGCTTTCTTCGTCGCCGCCGCGGCCCTCGGCGCGGAGCGGGTCAGGCCGGAGACATGGCTCGGACGCATAGGGAATGCCTTAGGCGATGCATCCTATGCGCTCTATCTCGTCCATCCTTTCGTCATCCGGGCCAGCCGGGAGATCGTCCTCCGGACGGGCCTCGGCCCCGTGATCGGCACATGGGGCTATGTTGCGCTGGTCCTCGCGGGCGCGGTTTTGGCCTCTCTCCTAGTCTTCCGATGGTATGAGCGGCCCATGACCCAGTGGTTTCGCCGGCGGTCGGAGCCGGGACGGCTGAAGCTGGCTTGATCAAACGGAACGCCGGGCCGGCAAACGGGGCGGCCGGTGGAGGCGCCTGCAGCATCGGACGGGACATCGAACCCACATCCGATGCCCACTCTTGCATTCGATGCTCTAATGTCGCGTTCGGGACGCGAGCATGGCCTCGTGCCGATCGAGCCGTGCCGGAATGCCGATGATCCGTCCGAGGGTCTGCGGCCTGGCAAGCCGCGCATGAGCCGCCTTCATCACGGCGAGATTGCCCGCGATATCGTCCGGAAAGGGTGAGACCTTGCGGGTATTCATGTCCACGTGGAGAGACAATCCCTCCGTCGTGGCCGCCACCCAGCCTTCTTCCGCATGGCGGATTTCCAGGTAGTAGTGGATCCGCTTCTCGTCATGGTCGATGAGCTGGAGGGTAACGCGAACCCGATCGCTGGCCTTGAGTTCGCGCCTGTAGAGCGTGTGCGTCTCCGCGGCGAAGAAGGACGCGTTGCGTTCCTCCACATAGTCCCGGCCCAGGCCTACCATCCCGAAGGCTTCATCGACGGCCCGGTCGAACAGCACGTGGTAATAGGCCATGTTCAGATGACCGTTATAGTCGACCCAGGCCGGCTCGACCCGCATCGCGGACGAAACGAAGGGTGCAAAGAAGAATACGGGTGTCTTCTTCTCCATGGTCAGCTCATTGTTTCCACGTGAGTCACGAGCATCGCCCTCGGCAAGAATGGGAATGTTAGCACGTATCTTCAGGCTGTGCATGGGCTTTTTGGCCCATTTGCCTTCTAGAGTATTGCGTTAGGGAAGGTTTTGTTAGGTATGGATAACGAGCATTGCAATCGGAACCGACAGAACCACCATGAACGCGTCCCTTTCGCCCAGCCGTCCCAGACCTTCGGAGGCCGCCGTCGCCTCCCTTGCGGCCGATCTTTCCAGCCGTTTCGGCGACCGGGTCGTCACCTCCGCCGCCGTGCGGGAGCAGCACGGGCATACGCTGACCTGGGTGAAGAACCAGCCGCCGGACATCGTGGTCTATGCCCAGACCACCCAGGACGTGTCCGACATCGTGAAGCTCTGCGCGGCGACAGGAGTCCCGGTCATTCCCTTCGGAACCGGCACCTCGCTCGAAGGCCACATCAATGCGCCGGATGGCGGCGTCTGCATCGACCTGAGCCTCATGAAGCGCATCATCGCAGTCCATGAGGAGGATCTGGACTGCGTGGTCGAGGCCGGCGTGACCCGCAAGGCACTGAACGAGTTCCTGCGCGACAAGGGCCTGTTCTTTCCCATCGATCCGGGCGCCGATGCCTCCATCGGCGGCATGGTCGCCACCCGCGCGTCCGGGACCAATGCTGTCCGCTACGGCACGATGAAGGATGCGGTTCTGGCCCTCACGGTCGTGCTGCCGAACGGCGAGATTGTGAAGACGGCGAGCCGCGCCCGCAAAAGCTCGGCAGGCTACGACCTCACCCGTCTCATGATCGGCTCCGAGGGCACGCTCGGCATCGTCACCGAGATCACCCTCAAGCTCAACGGCATTCCGGAAGCCATCTCGGCCGGCATCTGTCCCTTCCCGTCGGTGAAAGCCGCCTGTGACGCGGTGATCATGACGATCCAGTCGGGGATCCCGGTCGCCCGCATCGAGCTTCTCGACGAGGTGCAGGTCAGGGCCGTCAACCTGCACGCGAAACTCTCCCTGCCGGAGAGCCCCCTGCTGCTGCTGGAGTTCCACGGCACCGACGCCGGTGTCCGGGAGCAGGCCGAGCG
Organism: Microvirga sp. TS319; assembly: GCF_041276405.1. Classification (NCBI taxonomy): domain Bacteria; kingdom Pseudomonadati; phylum Pseudomonadota; class Alphaproteobacteria; order Hyphomicrobiales; family Methylobacteriaceae; genus Microvirga; species Microvirga sp. TS319. The sequence goes on from NZ_JBGGGT010000002.1 coordinate 1,298,879, forward strand.
GTTCGGCGAGATCGCGGCCGAATTCACGGATCAGCCCTTCGAATGGGCCACGAAGCCCGAGGAGCGCTCGCGCCTCTGGCAGGCCCGGCACGACGCCTATTGGGCGGCGCGGGGCCTGCGCCCCGGGGCGCAATCGGTGGCCACGGACGTGTGCGTGCCGATCTCCCGTCTGGCCGAATGCGTGGACGCCACCAAGCGCGACATCCTGGAAAGCGGCATGATCGCTCCCATCGTCGGCCACGTGGGCGACGGCAATTTCCACGTTCAGCCGCTGGTGAACATGGATGATCCTGCGGAGGTCGCGGCCTGCGAAGCCTTCGTGGATCGCCTGGTGAAGCGGGCCGTCGCCATGGAGGGGACCTGCACCGGCGAGCATGGCGTGGGCCAGAAAAAGATGAAGTATCTGGAAATTGAGCATGGAGAAGCCGCACTCGACCTCATGCGCGTCTTGAAACGGGCCCTGGACCCGCACAACATCATGAATCCGGGTAAGATCGTTGCACTTTGAGGTGGAAGGAGCGCCTGGTGCGCTCCCGATCGCCCGATCGATGGGCTAGAGAGCTAGAGTGAAACGGAGACCATAACCCTCTTGCGCGATATCCTGACGATCATCGCAGCCATCGTGATCCTGATCCTCGCGGTTGCCGTCGCTGCCCCTCCTTTCATCGACTGGAAGGACTACCGTGACACCGTCGACGGGATGATCTCGCGCGCGTCGGGCACACAGACGCGGACCGAGGGGGCCATTTCCATTCGCCTGCTGCCGGCTCCGAGAATTGTTCTCGACCGTTTGCGGCTCGGCGGAAAGACGGCGGATTCTCCGATCCTGACCGCCGACGACGTCATGGCCGAAATCGCCCTGACGCCGCTCCTCAAGGGCGAGGTGCGGTTCACGGAAACCCGCGTCGGTCGGGCCGATATCCGCGTCCCTGTCTCGGGGAAGGGCGACTGGCGTCTGCCCGCCGATCTGGTGTCGGGCAGCGGCCGCAGCCGCGAATGGGCCATCGAGAGCCTCAATATCGGCCAGCTCCTGGTCACCACCCAGGCCGCGGTCACGGGGCATACGAACCAGGCCTTCGCGGAGAACGTCCATATCGAGGGCCAGAAGCTCATCGGCCCCTGGCGGGTCGAGGGCACGACGGCCGGGGTGCCCTTCCGGCTGGTGACGGGCGAACTCGCCGAAGACAGGAGCGTTCAGGTCAAGCTCGGGGGTGGAGGCGATATCTACCCGCGCTTCGACATCGATGCCCGGGTCGCCCTGGACGACATCTCGGCCGGGAACAGCATCCCGAACGTTGCCGGCAAGGCCAAGGTCCTGTTCGGTCCCCCGGCTCAGATCGCGGCCGCCGGGATCCCCATCCCCATTGCCGTCGAAACGGATTTCAAGACTGCGGATGGCACCGTGGCGCTGGAGACCGTCGCGGTGGAAGCCGGCGAAGGCGGCGCGAGCCTGCGCATGACGGGAACGGGCAGCGTCGGCATCACCGAGCCCCGCATCGCGCTCAAGCTCGAGGGGCGGCGGCTCGATGCCGACAGCTTCATCCTCTCCTCCAACGGCCAGGATTTCGCCACTCGGCTCAAGCAATGGTCGTTGCCGCCCATCGCCCTGCCGATCGATCTCGATCTCAAGATCGACAGCATCGGCTTGGGACAGGAGGACCTGACCAACGCCAATCTCCGCCTGTCGCTGGAGCGCGGACGGGCGCGCCTCGACCTCGTCGAGTTCAATGCTCCGGGCGAAACCCGTGTCGCAATGGAGGGTCAGCTCGGCTTGACGGCCCCAGGCGGAATCGAGGGCAAGGTGGCCCTGGCCTCGAACGCTTCGGACCGCCTGGCGCGCTATCTCGATCGCATCAAGATCCGCTCGCCGTTCCTCGACATGCTCGACGGGCGACCCGTCGAGGTTTCCTCCGACGTCGTCTTCAGCAACCCGGTCCTGTCTCTGAGCCGGATGCGGCTGAAGATCGGCGACGCGGTCACCACCGGCAACCTGCGCTATACGCTTCCCGAGCCCGACGAACGCGGCCGGCTCGAAGCTCAGGTCGCCATTCAGAACCTCAACCTCGATCAGCTGCCGCAGGTCTCCAGCGTGTTCGAGGCGACCCAGAATCTGGACGTCGGGTTCATTCTCGATGCCCGCGGCGTCAGCGCGGGCAAGAGTTCCGCAACCGGCCGCATCGCGGCGCGCATTCTCTCCGACGGCAAGGCGCTGCTCGTCGAGAATCTCGACATCGTGAATCTCGCCGGGGCCAATGCCCGCGTGAGCGGGCGCATCGCGCCCGATGGTTCCGGCAGCATCAGCGGCAAGGTCACGGCGCAACGCGCGGCTCCCCTGATCGATCTGATCGGCAGCGTATGGATCGGCGGCGTGTCGAAGCTTGTGCCGCATTTCGTACGCGAGGGCGCGCTCAACGTGCAGGTGGGAGCCGAGCGGGTGGCTCCGCCCCCAGGCTCCACGGAGCTGCGCCTGCGCACGACCATGAAGGGCACGGCCGCAGGAGGCTCCATCGAGGGCAGCGTGGACGCGGTCGACGGGCGCACCGAGAGCTTGAACCTGGCTCTGACGACCGAGAATACCGGCCGCTGGGTGAATCGCGCCAGCCTGCCGGGGCTGGATCGTCCGTCCAGGATCGAGCTGCGCGGCGCCCGGGTCGGGTCCGGCCGGTTCAACGTCACCGTGGCGGGCGACGTCGCAGGAGCGCAGATCACGACCTCGCGGCCTTTCGCCCTGAGCGAGGCCGACGATGTCGTGGACAGCGGCGAGGCGGAGTTCGCCACGGCGGACGTGACGCCTTTCCTGTTGCTCCTGGGCGACGGCGCAGGCGTGAAGCCGCCCGTGCCGGTCAAGGCGCGGGTCACGCTGGGCCGGGTCCGCGACGCGAGCCACCTCGATGTCTCGGGCCAGGTCGCGGGCAATGCCGTGCAGGCCAGCCTCAACGTTCGTTCCCGTTCGGACATCGACGGCGAGGTTTCGCTCGACAAGCTGTCCCTCCCGTGGCTGACGGCGGCGCTTGCGCTGAACGTGCCGGGCGACCCGAATGCCACCGCCATCTGGTCCAACGCCACGTTCGGCCAGAGCGGACGGCTCGTCAGTGGTGGACAGGTGCTCTTCCGGGTCGGCGCCCTCGATCTCGGGCGCGGCATTCAAGCGACCCGCGCGAGCTTTACCGTCGCGGCGCAGCCCGACGGCATCTCGATCCGCAATCTCGATTCCAATGTCGGGACGGGGCGCCTGACCGGCACGACGACCATCACCCGTCAGGGAGCGACGGCGACCGTCGTGGGCGAGGGCGCCCTCGACAGCGTGCCGCTGTGGGCCCTGGGCGGAACGACGCCCATCGAGGCGATCCTGTCAGGCAATCTGAAGTTCGGCACGGCGGGCGCGAGCATGTCGCAGCTGGTCGCGGCGCTCGGCGGGGCCGGCGACTGGAGGATCACGAAACTCCGTGTCCCATCGGCTGATCCCGCCGTGTTCGATCGTGCGCTCAAGCGTGCCTTGGCCGAGAACGAGCCACTCGCCGAAGGAAAGGCCGAGGGCATCATCGATGGCGAGCTGAGCCGTTCCGCGCTCGCGACACAAGCGGTCACCACTTCGGCGGCGCTCGTCGGCGGCTCATTCCGGCTGTCGCCCTTCGTGGTCGATGGCGGGCCGTCCACCTGGCAGGGCGCGGTGACGTTCGATCTCAATACACTTGCGCTCGATGCGCGCGGCTCGCTCGTCGCGAAAGCATCGCCCGCCACCTGGACCGGCGCGCCGCCCTCCATCGGCCTGAACTGGCGCGGCTCGCTCGCCAATCCGGTGCGGGAGGTGGATGCGGGTCCGTTCCGCAATGGGCTTGCCGCCATTGTCCTCAAGCGGGAGCTCGAAAAGATCGAGGCCTTCGAGCGGGCCGCCGCCGAGCGCGAGCGCCAGATCCAGGCGCAGAAGGAGGCGGAGCGTCAGCGGGCGAAGGCCGCGGCCGAGGAGGCGGCTCGTCAGGCCCAGGCTCAGGCGGAAGCCGAGAAAGCGCGTCGGGATGCGGAGCGGCTTCAGTCCGAACAGCGCCAGCAGCCGGACGACGAGACGCCTGCGCCGGCTCGGGGGTCGCTGCCGCCGCTGAATCCTCCCATCGAGCTGCGCGCTCCGCCGCCCGTCTACGGCAACCCCGAGCGATAAAGCCTCTTTCCTGCGCGATGGCTGGGGTCAGCGCTCGCGCAGATCCATCAGCACGAACACGCGAATGGCCGATGAGAGATTCTGCTCCCCCCGCTCGGCGTCGATGCGCCCGATCAGGGCCTGGACGGAGAGTTTCTCGCGCTCGGCGATCTCCCGCAGGATCTGCCAGAACGGTTCTTCGAGAGAGATGCTGGTCCTGTGACCCGCGATCGAGACGGAGCGCTTGACGATGCCCGCGGCCATTCAGGGCGTCTCGGTCTCATCGCGCTTGTGGGAATCGATCCGGCGCTCGGCCAACTCGCGCTCGGCCCTGGTCAATTCCCTCTCGGCCTTGGTGCGACCGAAGGCAATCCGGTTCTGTTCGGCGCGGGCCTCTTTCTCGGCCCGCGCCTTCTGCTTGCGCGCCTGGCGCAGATTGATGATCTCAGCCATGGCGCGATTGTATCTTATTCGCCCGGCTGAAGCATCGTCTCGGGACGGACGACGGCCTCGAAATCCTCCGACGAAACCCCGGCCTTGAGCGCTTCTTCCTTCAAGGTCGTGCCGTTCTTGTGCGCGGACTTGGCGATGGCGGCGGCCTTGTCGTACCCGATGGTCGGAGCCAGCGCCGTCACGAGCATGAGGGAACGCCCCATCAGCTCCTTGAGGCGGTCCTCATTGGGCTCGATTCCGACGACGCAGTTGTCGGTGAAGCTGACCGCGCCGTCGGCGAGCAGGCGGATCGACTGCAGCACGACATTCACCATCACCGGCTTGAACACGTTGAGCTCGAAATGGCCCTGGCTGCCCGCGAAGGTGACGGTGGTCTGGTTACCGGCCACCTGGCAGCACAGCATCGTCATGGCCTCGGCCTGGGTCGGGTTGACCTTGCCGGGCATGATCGACGAGCCGGGCTCGTTCTCGGGCAGCGAAATCTCGCCGATACCCGAGCGCGGGCCGGAGCCCATGAGACGGATGTCGTTGGCGATCTTGAACAGGGCGGCGGAGAGGCTCGCCAGGGCGCCGTGGGTGTAGATCAGGGCGTCGTGGGCGGCGAGAGCCTCGAACTTGTTGGCAGCCGAGGTGAAGGGCAGGGCGGTCAGCTCCACCACCTTGGCGGCGAAGCGTTCCGCGAATTCGGGATGGGCGTTAAGGCCCGTGCCGACGGCGGTGCCGCCCTGGGCCAGGGCATAGATGCCGGGCAGCGTCTGCTCGATGCGGGCAATGCCGAGGCGCACCTGCGCCGCATAGCCGGAGAATTCCTGGCCGAGCGTGACCGGCGTCGCGTCCTGGAGATGCGTGCGGCCGATCTTCACGAGGTCCTTGAAGGCTTCCGACTTGGCCTCGAGGGCCTGGAGAAGATGCTTGAGAGCGGGGACGAGGCGGTCGTGGATCTCGCGCGCCACGGCGATATGCATGGCGGTCGGGAACGAGTCGTTCGACGACTGGCCCATATTCACATGATCGTTGGGGTGAACCGGCTTCTTGCTGCCGCGTTCGCCGCCGAGGCGCTCGATGGCGAGGTTCGAGAGCACCTCGTTCATGTTCATGTTGGACTGGGTGCCCGAACCCGTCTGGTAGACCACGAGCGGGAATTCGTCGTCGTACTTGCCCTCCACCACGTCCGCGGCGGCCGACGCGATGGCGTCGGCGATGCGGGGCTCCAGCTTGCCGAGGTCCTTGTTCACGAGGGCCGCGGCCTGCTTGACGATGGCCAGCGCGTGGACGAGCGGGACGGGCATCCGGTCCGTGCCGATCCGGAAGTTCTGGAGGGAGCGCTGCGTCTGAGCGCCCCAGAGCTTGTCGGCGGGAACTTCGATGGGGCCGAAGGTATCTGTTTCGATGCGGGTTGCGGGCGACATCCTGACCTCTTTCGATGGAGTTGGGTGTTCTTATCTCAAACTGACGCTCTCGCAACAGTGAACGCACATACAGGGCTTGCATATTCCGATGACCGACGCGCTCGACGCCCCTCTTTTCCGCCCACCGGCGCCCGAACCGCTCCAGGAGGCGCCGGGGCTGTTCTCGTTCCTCTTGGCCCTGCGTCGGAATCCGCTGACGACATGGACCGCGCGCCATTTCGAGGAGCGGATCATCTCGGGCAGCGGAGCGCTGGGGCGGATCACCGTGGTGAACGATCCGGAGGTCATCCGCCATGTCCTCGTCGACAATGCCGCCAATTACCGGAAGGACGATCTGCAGCTGCGGGTTCTGGCACCGGGCCTGGGCCGGGGCCTGCTGACGGCCGAGGGTGAGGAATGGAAGCTCCAGCGCCGCACCATCGCTCCCCTGTTCCCGCCGCGTATCGTAGCGGGGTTCTTCCCGGCCATGGTCGTATCGGCCGAGCGCCTCGTGCGCCGCTGGCGGCGGCGGCCGGAGGGACGGGAGGTCGATATCTCCCTCGAAATGACGCGCGTGACCCTCGACGTGCTGGAGCGGACGATCTTCTCGAAAGGCGTGGCGCGGGACCCGGATGCTCTCGGCCGCGCCATTTCCCGTTACTTCGAGGGGCTGGGCCGCATCGATCCCGTGGACATCTTCGGCCTGCCGGACTGGGTGCCGCGCATCGGGCGCTGGCGGGCCCGGCCCGCCATCCGCTTCTTCGAGGAACTCGTGAACGAACTGATCCAGAGCCGGAAGGCCCTGCTACGACGGGGCGAGCCAGCCCCGCGCGACCTCCTGACCCTGCTTCTCGAGGCCGCCGACCCGGAAACCGGAAAGGGGCTCAGCGACCTGGAGGTGGGCGCCAACATCGTGACCTTCATCGGCGCGGGCCATGAGACCACCGCCAACGCCCTGTCCTGGTCGATCTATCTGATTTCGCAGGACGAGCGCGTCCGCCGCCGGATCGAAGAGGAGGTGGATACGGTCCTGGGCAAGGGGCCGCTCGAGCCTCGGCACCTGGACAGTCTCGTCTATACGCGCGCCGTGCTCGACGAAGCGATGCGCCTCTATCCGCCGGCGCCGTTCCTCAGTCGCGCGGCCATCGAGGACGACCGGATCGGGGATCTCACGATCCCCGCCGAGACCATCGTGACGATCGCCCCTTACGTGCTGCACCGCCACCGCACCCTCTGGGACGAGCCCGACGCCTTCCGGCCCGAGCGTTTCCTGCCCGAGGAGAAGGCCGGAATCGACCGTTTCGCCTATCTGCCCTTCGGGGCGGGCCCACGGGTCTGCATCGGAGCGACCTTCGCCCTGCAGGAAGCCGTGATCGTTCTCGCCACCGTCGTGAGGGCGGTGCGCCTCGATTTAAGGGAAGGGCACGAGGTCACGCCGCTGCATCGCATCACGCTCAGACCGCATGGGGGCCTGCCCATGCGGCTGACGCATCGCTCAATCTGAGCGGCGACCGCCTTGCTCTTTCCGGGAGCGCTAGAGCATCGGACGTGAAAAGTGGAATCCACTGTTGGGATTGAATCCGATGCTCCCTTCCTGAAAAGAGCGCATCGTTCTTGCGAAAACCCGGGTCCACTTTTTCGCACGATGCGCTAGCGCTTATGGATCTGCGCCTGCGCGGGGATGACAGGGCGGCGGAGGAGTCAGTTCTTCTTGCGGAAGGAGTCGAGGCTCACGACTTCGGCGGTGCCGGAGGCTCCGGCGTCGGCGGCTTCGGGCTTCGCCGCGGAGCCCGGTTCGCCCGAGGGCTGCTCGGCCTTGGCAGGGGCCGTCTCGGGAGCGGGCTTCTTGTCCGCGGCGGGCGCGGGCTTGCGGGGCTGCTTCAGCTCCACAGGCTCGGATCCGCGTATGGGCTGCGGCGCCGGTGGTGCTTCGGCGATCTCGTCCTCCTCGTCGTCCTGACCGTCGAATTTGAGGCCGAACTGGACGGACGGATCGAAGAAGCCGGTGAGCGCATCGAAGGGGATGAGCAGCCTCTCGGGAATGCCCGAGAAGGAGAGACCCACCTCGAAGGTGTGTTCGGTGACGTTCAGATCCCAGAACTGGTGCTGGAGAACGATGGTCATCTCCTGGGGATATTTTTCGCGCAGTCGGTTCGAGAGCCGGACGCCCGGAAAATCCGTCTGGAAGGAGATATAGAAGTGGTGCTCGCCAGGAAGGCCATCCTTGCCGGCATCGATCAGCACTTTGCGCACGACGCCCTTCAGCGCGTCCTGCACCAGAAGATCGTAGCGGATCAGGTCTTTGCCGGCCATACGCGGTCCCTACTGAGAAATAAGAGTGGAGGCTTCTGTTGCCAGGTGCCTCCGGACCCCGCCTGACGGTGCTACCCGCCAGGGCTTTGAGTCGGCTTTAGGGACCGCTTACGCAGCCACTGCAACCGGAGCATAGTTGTCGTTGGCAACTATAGAATCGGCCCGATATCGGTGGAACCATGCCGAGCAAAAGTCTACCCTTTACGCCCTCGTCGATCCTATTTCGCCCCCGCCGAAACCCAAGCTTTGCCTGGATTTGGCAAGCTTCGCCTGGATTTGGGTGGAGGCGCCGGGTACCGCCCCCGGGTCCGATGGGTTTATTCCGATAGCCGTTTATCGCCATAGCCGGTCTCGCGACCGGCATCTCCAATATAGGGAGGACGGATCGAATTTGAAAGAGCGGGGATGGGTTTGAAATGACAGGTCGACGAGTGTTGCAGGCATGCAGCGCCGAGCCGGCCCCGGTCGCCCTCGCGATTTGAGTGATTCACATAAAACGAGCACTCATGACTCGGAGGCGGGCGGTTCCTACCCTATGATGGCGGCAGGAGCGACCCATGCAAGCCTATCACGATCTTCTGCGCCGTATCATGGACGAGGGCGTCCGCAAGGACGACAGGACCGGAACCGGTACGATTTCCGTCTTCGGGCACCAGATGCGCTTCGATCTAAGTCAAGGCTTCCCGCTCGTCACGACGAAGAAGCTGCACCTGCGCTCGATCATCCACGAACTGCTCTGGTTCCTGAAGGGCGACACCAACATCGGCTACCTGCGGGAGAACGGGGTCACGATCTGGGACGAATGGGCGGACGAGAACGGCGATCTCGGCCCCGTCTACGGCAAGCAATGGCGTTCCTGGGCGAAGCCCGACGGCGGCACGGTCGATCAGATTCGGTGGGTGCTCGACGAAATTCGCCGCAACCCCGATTCGCGCCGCCTGATCGTCTCGGCCTGGAACCCGGCGGATCTCGACAGGATGGCGCTCGCGCCCTGCCACTGCCTGTTCCAGTTCTATGTTGCCGAGGGGCGGCTCTCCTGTCAGCTCTATCAGCGCTCGGCGGATGTTTTCCTCGGCGTGCCGTTCAACATCGCGTCCTATGCGCTCCTGACCCACATGATGGCGCAGGCTGCTGGCCTCCAGCCGGGCGATTTCGTGCATTCCTTCGGCGATGCGCATCTCTACCTGAACCATCTGGAGCAGGCGCGCCTGCAGCTCTCGCGCGAGCCGCGCGCCCTGCCGAAGCTGCGGCTCAATCCCACCGTGCGGTCCCTGTTCGATTTCACCTTCGACGACATCGCCATCGAAGGCTACGATCCGCATCCCGCCATCAAGGCCCCCGTTGCGGTCTGATTTCCATGAACAGGCGGGAGGCCATCCAAAGCGCCGTCCGGGTCCTGGCTCCGAGGATTCCGAAGCACGAATTCGAGTCCGTGACCGATCACGCCCTCGGCAGCCGGGGCCTCCACATGGCATCGCCCGAAACCGCGGCCTGGCTTTCGATCACGGCCTATATCCGCCACCGCCTGACGGATTATGACAATCTTCTCGATGAGGGTTACGACGTGGAAAGCGCCCGCTTCTTCGTGCTCGACGACATGAACGCCATTCTGACGGAATGGGGTTCGCCGCGCCGCGTCGAGGCCGAGGCGGATTGAATTCACGATCGTTTTTAGCTTCAGTACGGACCCATGGCACTCACGATCCGCAAAGCCGAAGAGCGCGACACGGCGCTCGTCTTCTCCTTCATTCGCGACCTCGCCGAATACGAGCGTCTCGCGCATGAGGTCGACGCCACCGAGGCCGATATCGCGAAGGCGCTCTTTGGGCCCAATCCGCGCGCCTTCGCGGATATCGCCGAGTGGGAGGGCCACCCCGCGGGCTTCGCCCTGTGGTTCTACAATTTTTCCACCTTTCGGGGCCGCCACGGCATTTACCTGGAGGATCTCTTCGTGCGGCCCGAGTTCCGGTCCAGGGGGATCGGCAAGGCCCTGCTCAAGCACCTCGCGCGCCGCTGCGTGACGGAGGGCTTGGCGCGGCTCGAATGGTGGGTGCTCGACTGGAACGAGCCCGCGTTGAAGGTCTACCGGGCCATCGGGGCCGTTCCGATGAATGAATGGACCGTGCAGCGCGTCACCGGCGATGCTCTGACGAGACTGGCGGCGGCAGAATGACGATTCCGCTCATCCTCGTTGTCGCCGTTGCCGAGAACGGCGCGATCGGGCGCGACAACCAGCTTCTCTGGCGCCTCAGAACCGATCTCAAGCGCTTTCGCGAGCTCACGATGGGCAAGCCCATGATCATGGGCCGCAAGACCTACCAGTCCATCGGCAAGCCTCTTCCGGGCCGGGAGACCATCGTCCTGACGCGCGACGACGGCTTTTCCGCATCCGGAGTCCACGTCGCCCACAGCTGGGACGAGGCCGTGGCGAAGGGGGAGGGGATCGCCGGAAGAATGGGAGCCGATGCCGTTGCGGTGGTCGGCGGAGCCGAGATCTACAGGATCGCCCTGCCGCATGTGGAGACGATTTACCTGACGGAGGTCGCGACGGCTCCGGAGGGAGACGCCTTCTTTCCTCCGGTCGACCGAACACGCTTTCGTGAAGTCGCCCGGATTTCCCACCCCAAAAGCCCGGATGACGAGCACCCGTTTACCTTTATTGACTTCCAGAGGCGTCGCTGACCGGCATTCAGGTTGACGAACGCCTTTTGAAACCCCAATTCGCAGGCTTGACAGGCGGAAGAGGCTAAACCCAAAAACCGTCTAATAGTTTCCCTTCGGCTTTCCAGGCCGGCTTTGTCAGAGTGAGGAATGGCATCCTATGCCTTGGAGTAACCAAAGCGGCGGCGGTGGCCCCTGGGGGCAGCGTGGCGGATCAGGCGGCGGCAAGAGCCCATGGGGTTCCGGCGGGTCGCAGGGCAATGGTAATCCCCCCGACCTGGAGGATATTCTGCGCCGCAGCCAGGACCGTCTCAGGGACTTCATCCCCGGCGGCTCCATGGGCGGCAAGGGTCTTATCCTTCTCGTTCTGGCCGTCATCGCCATCTGGCTTCTGACCGGGTTCTATACGGTGCGGCCCAACGAGGTCGGCATCAACATGGTCTTCGGAAAATACAGCAGCACCAGCGGCGAGGGCCTGCGGTACAATTATCCCTATCCGATCGGCCGGGTGATCAAGCCCAACGTGACGGCGCAGCAGCGGGTCGAGGTCGGCTATCGCTCCACGGCCACGGGCCAGGGACGCGCCCGCGACGTGATCGAGGAAAGCCTGATGCTGACCGGCGACGAGAACATCGTCGATATCGATTTCGATGCGGTCTGGCAGATCAATCCCGCGCGTCCTCAGGACTATGTCTTCAACCTGCAGAACCCCGACGGCACCATCAAGTCCGTGGCCGAAAGCGCCATGCGCGAGGTGATCGGCCGCCGCAACATCCAGGCCATTCTCACCACTGAGCAGGCGAACATCGCCCAGGAAGTCCGCCAGATCATGCAGAAGGCGCTCGATGCCTATGGTGCGGGCGTGCTCATCAACGTGGTGCAGCTTCAGGCGGCCCGTCCGCCGGCCGACGTCCAGCAGGCCTTCTACGACGTGAACGCCGCCCAGCAGGACGCCGTGCGCGTGCAGAACGAAGCGTCCGCCTATGCCAGCCGAATCGTTCCCGAGGCGCGCGGCGACGCGGCCCGCACGGTCCAGCAGGCCGAAGCGTACCGTGAGCAGTCCGTGGCGGATGCCACCGGTCAGGCCGCGCGTTTCCGTCAGGTTTACGAGGAATACCGCAAGGCTCCCGACGTGAGCCGCGAGCGCATCTTCCTCGAGACCATGGAGCGCGTCTTCGGCGGTGCGGACAAGATCATCGTCGATCAGAAGGGACAGGGGGTCGTGCCTTTCCTGCCGCTCAATCAGATGCCGCAATCCCAGAGCAACGCCGCAGGCGCTCAGGGCAACAATCAGAACAACAATCAGGGGGCTACGCGATGAATAACTCCGTCCTTCGCACAGGTCTTCTGATCCTTCTGGCCGTAGTGGCGATCGTCCTCTACAGCGCGACCTTTATCGTTCAGCAGACGCAATATGCGCTCGTGCTGCGCTTCGGCGCGGTGCAATCCGCGATCTCGGAGCCGGGCCTGAAGTTCAAGATGCCGCTGGTCGACAACGTGACCTATTTCGAGAAGCGGGTTCTCGATCTCGATCTGCCGGTGCAGACCCTTCTCTCGGCCGACCGGCAGAACCTCGAGGTCGACGCCTTCACCCGCTATCGCATCATCGACCCGCTGCGCTTCTACCAGGCTGTCGGCACCATCTCCCTCGCCAATCAGCGCCTGCAGAGCTTCACCAACTCGGCCATGCGCAACATTCTGGCCAGCGCCTCGCGCGACGCCATCGTGCGGACCGAGCGTCCGCAGCTGATGGAGCGCATTCAAGCCGACGTGAACCGGCAGGCCGCCAGCCTCGGCATCGAGATGATCGACGTGCGGCTCACCCGCGTCGACCTGCCCAACGCCAACAGCCAGGCGGTTTATCAGCGCATGCGCACCGAGCGTGAGCGCGAGGCGGCGGACCTTCGGGCGAACGGCAACCAGCAGGCGCAGACCATCCGGGCCCGAGCCGAGCGCGACGCGACGGTCATTCGCGCCGAAGCGAACCAGAAGGCCGAGGAGCTGCGCGGTGAGGGCGATGCCAACCGCAACCGGATCCTGGCCGAAGCCTTCGGCCAGGATCCCGAGTTCTTCAGCTTCTATCGCTCCATGCAGGCCTATGAGGCGAGCATGAAGGGAACCGGGACACGCCTGGTTCTGAGCCCCGACTCGGAGTTCTTCCGCTACTTCAACGGGCCCTCCGGGCACAATGGTGGCGCTTCCTCAACCCCGGCTCCCCAGCCGGCTCCCGCACAGTGAGAGCTGATGTTGGACTTGATTGCAGCCCTCGGCCTCGCTCTCGCGGTCGAGGGCATTTTGTTTGCGGCCTTCCCGGACGGCATGCGTCGCGCCATGTATGAAGCCGCCCATAGCCCGAGCGAGCGGATGCGGCTCGTCGGCATCGTTTCGGCCTTCATCGGTCTCGCCATCATCTGGCTGGTGCGATGGTTCGGCTCGGCCTAGAGTATCGAACGCAAAGGCGGGAACCGGGTTTGCGTGAGAAGATGCTCGAGACCATAGACTGACTGCATCGGACGGGGGCCACTTTTCCGCACGATGCTTCCACCGAGAGGAGCGCATCGTTCCTGCGAAAAACCGGATCCACTTTTCCGCACGATGCGCTAGGGCCAAGCTTCTGCCGCATTCGCAGCTTGAATGACGGGCTGGAACGACAATCTATTATGCCATTCTCCAAGAGAGGGTTCTCGATGTCTCAAGCCACGAAAGCGCTGGCGCTCTCCGCAAAAGCGCGGGACCCGGAAGTGGATTCCACTTTCGGGGCAAATCCGATGCTCTCGCCCGATCACGGGTGCATCGTCGGTGCGGATCCTGCGGGCCGGGCTGGCGAAAACCGGCCCCATTTGTCCGGACAATACGCCAAGGCGCCGTCCGGGCGTCCCCTGCGCCGTCTGGCCGCATCCTTCTTCGCCGTCATGACGTTCGTCGCCGTGGCGATGCCGATTCCGTCTTATGCCCGCTCGGCTCCGGAATCCTTCGCGGATCTGGCCGACGAGGTCACAGGGGCCGTGGTCAATATCTCGGCCTCGACCACCGTCGAAGCCCGCAACCGCACCCTGCCGCAACTGCCGCCCGGAACCCCGTTCGAGGATCTCTTCGAGGAGTTCTTCAACCGGCGCGGTCAGGGCAACGGCGAGAATACGCCTCCGCGTCCGCGCAGCTCCAATTCCCTGGGCTCCGGCTTCGTGATCGATCCGTCGGGCATCGTGGTCACCAACAACCACGTCATCGGCGACGCCAACGACATCAGCGTCATCTTTTCCGACGGCACGCGTCTCAAGGCGGAGATCGTAGGCAAGGATTCGAAGGTCGATCTCGCGGTGCTGCGCGTGAAGCCCGACAAGCCGCTCAAGGCCGTGAAGTTCGGGGATTCGGAATCCCTTCGCCCCGGCGACTGGGTCATGGCCATCGGCAATCCGTTCGGCCTCGGCGGCTCCGTGACGGCAGGCATCGTGTCGGCGCGCGGCCGAAACATCGAGTCCGGCCCCTATGACAACTACATCCAGACCGACGCGGCCATCAACAAAGGCAATTCCGGCGGGCCGCTGTTCAATATGAACGGCGAGGTCATCGGCATCAATACGGCCATCCTCTCGCCCACCGGCGGCTCGGTCGGCATCGGTTTCGCGGTTCCCGCCTCGACGGCCGCGCCGGTGATCGAGCAGCTGCGCCAGTTCGGCGAAACCCGCCGGGGATGGCTCGGCGTGCGCATCCAGAACGTCGACGATGCCACGGCGGAAGCCCTCAGCCTCGGGAGCGCCCGCGGGGCTCTGATCGCGGGCGTGGACGAGAAAGGCCCCGCCAAGCCCGCCGGGCTCGATGTCGGCGACGTGATCGTCAAGTTCGACGGCAAGGATGTGAAGGATTCCCGCGACCTGCCGCGGATCGTGGCTTCCACGCCCGTGGGCAAGGAGGTCGACGTGGCGATCGTCCGCAAGGGCCAGGAGATGACCAAGAAGGTGACCCTGGGCCGCCTGGAGGACGGGGAGAAGCAGGCGAACCTGCAGCAGCCTTCCGGCGAGCCCCCGACCGTCACCCGTCAGGCGCTCGGCCTGAGCATGTCCGGCATGACCGACGACTTGCGCCGTCGCTACAGCCTGAAGGACGACCTGAAGGGCGTCGTGATCACCAAGGTCGACCCCAACTCTTCGGCGTCCGACAAGCGGATCCAGGCCGGCGAGGTGATCGTGGAGGTCAATCAGGAGCCCGTGACGAGCCCGGCGGACGTGACCAAGAAGATCGACGATCTCAAGGGACAGGGACGGAAATCCGCTCTTCTCCTGGTCTCGAACGCGCAGGGCGAAGTGCGCTTCGTGGCCCTATCGATCGAGTAATCATCGTGGAATCGAGAAAAGGCGGCTTCGGCCGCCTTTTCTTTGAATGCCGCGTTCTGAATAAAGAACGTTTTGGTTGACATAGCGTCCTTCTTGGAGGCATCTGGGCTCATCTTCCCTCACCGCGGGCCGCCGCCACGGCTCGTGGATTCAGCGACGAATTCCGATGACCCAGAACGTTTTTCCCGTCCCGGCCAGCCTTCAGGCCTCCGCCCATGTCGATGCGGAAAGCTATGAGCGGCTCTACCGGCAATCCATCGACGACCCGGAGGGTTTTTGGCGCGAGCAGGCGCAGATCCTCGACTGGATGAAGCCGTTCACGCAGGTCAAGTCCACCCGTTACACGCCTGAGGACGTCACCATCGAATGGTTCGCCGACGGGCGCCTGAACGCGTCCTATAACTGCCTGGACCGTCATGCCGAGGCTCGCCCGAACGATGCGGCGATCCTGTGGGAGGGCGATACGCCCGGCGAGACGAAGCGGATCACCTGGGGCGAGCTCCATCGCGAGGTGTCCCGGCTTGCCAATGCGCTGACCAAGCTCGGCGTGAAGAAAGGCGATTTCGTCAGCATCTATCTGCCCGTCGTTCATCAATCGATTGCCGCGATGCTCGCCTGCGCGCGCATCGGCGCGGTTCATTCCGTGGTGTTCAGCGGCTTCTCGTCGGAGGCGCTCGCGGGGCGCATCGAGGATTGCCGGTCACGGGTCCTGATCACCGCCGACGAGGGCATGCGCGGCGGCAAATACGTGCCCCTGAAGAAGAATGCGGACGCGGCCCTGGAGAAGCTCCCCTTCGTCGAGCATGTTCTGGTGGTTCGCCGCACCGGACGCGAGGTCCCGAT
Organism: Microvirga sp. TS319; assembly: GCF_041276405.1. Taxonomy (NCBI): domain Bacteria; kingdom Pseudomonadati; phylum Pseudomonadota; class Alphaproteobacteria; order Hyphomicrobiales; family Methylobacteriaceae; genus Microvirga; species Microvirga sp. TS319. Next base: position 1,315,003 of record NZ_JBGGGT010000002.1, read on the forward strand.
GGAGGCCGGGCGCGACCGCTGGTACGACGAGGCTTTGGCCGAAGTGCCGGAGGTCTGCCCCCCCGTCGCGATCGGCGCGGAGGATCCTCTCTTCGTGCTCTACACGTCCGGGTCCACAGGCAAGCCGAAGGGCATGCTCCACACGACGGGCGGCTATCTCGTCCACGCGGCCGCGAGCTTCCGGGCCATGTTCGACTACCATCCTGGCGACATCCATTTCTGCACGGCGGACGTGGGCTGGGTGACGGCGCACACCTATCTGGTCTACGGCCCGCTCGCCAACGGCGCTACCATCGTGCTGTTCGAGGGCGTGCCCACATGGCCTGACGCGTCGCGGTGGTGGCAGATCGTCGAGCAGTACAAGGTCAACATCTTCTACACCGCGCCGACGGCCATCCGCTCGCTGATGCGCGAAGGCGAGGGACCCGTGCGCAAGCACGACCTGTCGTCGCTCAAGATCATGGGCTCCGTGGGAGAGCCCATCAATCCCGAGGCATGGCTGTGGTATCGCGACGTGATCGGAGGCGGCCGCTGCCCCATCGTCGACACCTACTGGCAGACGGAGACGGGCGCGGTGCTCCTGTGCCCGCTGCCGGGCGCGACGGCCCTGAAGCCCGGCTCGGCGACCAAGCCGTTCTTCGGCGTGCGTCCCGCGCTCATCGGCAGCGACGGCGCGATCGTCGACGGCGAGGGAGCCGGCAGCCTGTGCTTTGCCGATTCCTGGCCGGGTCAGGCCCGCACGATCCTCGGGGACCGGGAGCGTTTTATGAAGACCTACTTCAGCGCCTATCCCGGATACTACTTCACGGGCGACGGCGCGCGACGCGATGCGGATGGCGACTACTGGATCACGGGGCGTCTGGACGACGTCATCAACGTGTCAGGCCATCGGCTCGGGACGGTGGAGGTCGAGGCGGCTCTGGCCTCGCATCCCTCGGTGGCGGAGGCCGCCGTCGTGGGCGTCCCGCACGAGATCAAGGGGCAGGGCATCTTTGCCTTCGTGACCCTGAAGGAGGGCGTCACCGAGAGCGCGGAGCTGCAGCGCGAGCTGATCCAGGCCGTGCGCACCCGTATCGGCCCCATCGCCACGCCGGATCGGATCGAGTGGGCCGCGCAACTGCCGAAGAACCGTTCGGGCAAGATCCTGCGGCGGATTCTCACGCGCATCGCGGCGGGCGACTTCGAGAACCACGGCGACACCACCACCGTGGCGGATCCCGCCGTGGTCGCGGCGATCGTCGGGCGCATGCAGGCCCAGGCTCAGGCCCAGCCCCAAGGCGTTTGAGGCGCCCGCTGTCGTTCCGGGATGGACCGGTCCGTTGCGGCGTCAGACGGATGGTGCAACGATCTCCTCGGCGCGATAGCCCTGCACATAGAGCAGAGCCGTCAGATCCGCATGATCGATCCGGGCATGGGCGGCGGCAGCCACCGCGGGCTTCGCGCGGTAGGCGACGCCGAGGCCCGCTTCTCCCAGCATGGCGAGGTCGTTGGCGCCGTCGCCGACCGCCATCGTCTCGTGATGCGCGAGGTTGAGGCGGGAACGCACTTCGACGAGGGTCGCGAGTTTCGCCTCGCGGCCGAGGATCGGCTCCTCGACGAGGCCGGCGAGCTTTTCGCCGTCAAGGATCAGGTGATTGGAACGGTCCTCGTTGAAGCCGATCTTCGAGCCGATGGGCCCGGTGAACAGGGTGAAGCCCCCGGAGACCAGGCAGGCATAGCCGCCATTCGCCCGGATGGTCCGAACGAGCGACGGGCCGCCGGGGGTCAGGGTGATGCGCTTCTCGATGATCTCGTCCACCACGCCGACCGGCAGGTTCTTCAGCAAGGCAACCCGCTCGCGCAGGGCAGGCTCGAAGGCGATCTCGCCGCGCATGGCGCGCTCGGTAATCTCCGATACCTCCGCCTTGAGCCCCACGTAATCGGCCAGTTCATCGATGCATTCCTGCCCGATCATGGTCGAGTCCATGTCTGCCAGAAACAGCCGCTTGCGGCGGGTGCCGAGGGGCTGCACGACGATGTCGACGGGCTGACCTTCAAGGGCCTTGCGCAGGGAGGCTTCGACGGTTCCGGGCTCGGCCGAGGAGGGGAGGATCAGGTCCGCGGCGATTCCCCTTGCCAGGACGGTGCGTTCGGCCTCATGTCCCAGCGCGCCTGCCGCTTCCGCCACGAGGTCGTCGGTGACGACGGGCTTGGCGGGATTGGCGACCAGGGTTGCGACGAGAGGGACTTGAGAAGACGCCATGGGGAGACCGGACCGGTGAGTGACGGGGAGATCGGAGCGGTTCTCATTGCAGGACCGACCGCATCAGGCAAGTCCGCTTTGGGCATCAAACTGGCGCAGGCCCTCGGTGGCGTGGTGATCAACGCCGATTCCATGCAGGTCTATCGCGACCTGCGGGTGATCACGGCCCGTCCGACGCCGGAGGACGAGGCCGAGGCGCCGCACCGCCTCTACGGCCACGTGGATGCCGCCGTGAACTTCTCCGTCGGGCGCTATGTGGCCGATGCCGTCGGCGTTCTCCGGGAGATCCGGGGCCACAAGCTGCCGATCTTCGTGGGCGGGACCGGGCTCTACTTCAAGGCCTTGACCGAGGGGCTGTCCGACATCCCTCCCGTTCCGGAAGCCATCCGGGACGAGGTGCGGCGGGAGAGCGAGGGGCTGGAAACCCCGGAGCTGCATCGCCTCCTCGTCGGGCGCGATCCGGAAACGGCCCGGACCCTGCGCCCCTCCGACCGGCTGCGGGTGCAGCGTGCCTTGGAAATCTTCGCGGCCACGGGCCGGCCTCTCGTCTCCTTCCATGGGGCGCGTCAGCCGGGTCCCCTGGACGGCGTGCCGGTCGTCAAGGTCTTCCTGGCGCCGGAGCGCGAGGAATTGCGCCTGCGCATCGACCGGCGATTTCTCGCCATGATGGAGCAGGGCGCTCTCGAAGAGGTCAGGGCTCTGGGCGCGCGAAACCTCGATCCCATGCTTCCCGCCATGCGGGCCCATGGCGTTCCGGGCCTCCTGGCCCATCTGCGGGGTGAGATCCCGCTCGACGAGGCCGTTGCCCGGGGGCAGGGCGACACGCGCCGGTACGCCAAGCGCCAGTTCACCTGGTTCCGACATCAGCTGCCGGACTGGCGATGGGCGGCGCCGGACGAGGGTTTCGAAGCCGTCATGGCCGCGTTCAATGCGCAGGGGCGCCTGCATACATCTGATAGAACGTGATGAAGATCTCGAAGAGGATCAGGAGGACGATGATGAGTTCGAGGCGGAGCGAACGCTCCGTGTCGATGATGTCGGTCAGCGCCTGCGCGGTATCCCCCAACACCTCGAGCTTGCGGTGGAGCGCGGCGGCACGCTCCTTCAGCTCGTATTCGTCCTCCAGCCGCGCATAGAGACGCTCGAGGTCCGGCCGGTCCCACAGCACGTCGGGCTTGTCCTCCACGGCCACGCGACCGGACATGCGCTGGCGGACAAGAAGGGCTTGGCCGACCTGCTTCAGGATCTTGCGGCGATCGCTCGGCCGGCGGCCATTGGCCGCGACGTGCTGGACCGAAGGCTCCACCAACTCGAACGCGGCGGTGGCTTCCCGTTCGTCACGGGCCAGGGTGGCGCTCTTGGAGAGAGCGTCGGCAATGACGATGAGGCGCTCCGTGGAGAGCTTCTTGAGGTAGATCGGCCCGCCGGGCGGGATCTGGTCGTCCCGGTCGGGGGAGATCTCGATGATTGCGGTCTCCTCCTCGTGGCGCGAGAACTCGCCCTGGATGCGCTGCCGCAGGCCACGGATGACCTCATCCTCCTCGAGCGGGGTCAGGCCCACGAGCACGGCCACGCCGTAGCGGAACAAGGCCACGAAGCCGTCCTGGCCGGCCCGGAAGGCGAGGGGCGTGGCGGAGAGCACGTCGCTGCGCTCCAGTCCGGCCACATCGAGGCGATCCCCTAAAAGCAGGGCGCGGGCGGTCAGCCGCTGGTTTTGCATGGGAATGCCGGTGGAAGAGATCGTGTCGGTCATCGTCATACGACTAAAATAGGACGGGGAGCGGAAAAGCTAAGCCTGGCGAGGCTAATGTACACCGCTTGACCGAAAGAATGGGATCGGCTAGCGTCCTGCGCAACTTTTGAACCGAGAGCTGCCCAAATGCGCAAGCTTATTCTCGTAGTACGAGCGCCATCGACGGAGCGGGATTGATCCCCGCAGGTCCGGCGATGGCGCACAGGCCCCCTCAGGGGCCTTTTTTATTGCCCGAAACACCAGAACAACGCACACAATCAATCAAGAGAACCCGACGGAGCACAATACCATGAGCGAGACGATGACCGGAGCCGAAATGGTGATCCGAGCCCTGCAGGACCAGGGCGTCGAGCATGTCTTCGGTTATCCGGGCGGCGCGGTTCTTCCCATCTACGACGCGCTCTTCCATCAGGACAGCGTGCGCCATGTTCTGGTCCGTCACGAGCAGGGGGCGGTCCATGCCGCGGAAGGTTATGCTCGCGCCTCGGGCAAGCCGGGCGTGGTTCTGGTGACCTCGGGACCGGGAGCGACCAATGCCATCACGGGTCTCGCCGACGCCATGATGGACTCGATCCCGCTCGTCTGCATCACCGGTCAGGTGCCGACCCATCTGATCGGCTCCGATGCCTTCCAGGAATGCGACACGGTCGGCATCACCCGCCACTGCACGAAGCACAACTACCTCGTGAAATCCATCGAGGACCTGCCGCGCATCCTGCACGAGGCCTTCTACGTGGCGCAGAACGGACGCCCCGGTCCGGTGGTCGTGGACCTGCCGAAGGACATCCAGTTCAAGGCGGGCAGCTACGTGCGTCCCCTGAGCAACCAGCACAAGACCTATCGCCCGACAGTGAAGGGCGACATGGACCACATCCGCGCCGCCGTCGAGCTGATGGCCAATGCCAAGCGGCCCGTGTTCTATACGGGCGGCGGCGTCATCAATTCCGGTCCGCACGCGGCGGCGCTGTTGCGCGAGCTCGTGGAGCTCACGGGCTTTCCCATTACCTCGACCCTGATGGGCCTCGGCGCTTACCCGGCCTCCGGCGAGCGGTGGCTCGGCATGCTGGGCATGCACGGCACCTACGAGGCCAATCTCGCGATGCATGAATGCGACGTGATGATCAATATCGGAGCCCGTTTCGACGACCGCATCACCGGGCGCCTCGATGCCTTCTCGCCGTTCTCCAAGCGTGTCCACGTGGATATCGACCCCTCCTCCATCAACAAGACCGTGAAGGTGGACATTCCGATCGTCGGCGATTGCGCGCACGTTCTCGAAGACATGGTGCGCCTGTGGCGCCAGGGCGGGAAGCAGGCCGACACGGTCGAGCTTCAGGAGTGGTGGAACAAGATCGAGGGATGGCGCTCCCGCAACTGCCTCGCGTACCGGAACTCGAACGAGACCATCAAGCCGCAACATGCCATTCAGCGCCTCTACGAGCTCACGAAGGATCGCTCGCCCTATGTCACGACAGAGGTGGGCCAGCACCAGATGTGGGCGGCCCAGTACTTCAAGTTCGAGGATCCGAACCACTGGATGACCTCCGGCGGGCACGGCACCATGGGCTACGGTCTTCCCGCTGCCGTCGGAGCGCAGCTCGCGCATCCCGACGCTCTGGTCATCGACATCGCGGGCGAGGCCTCGATCCAGATGATGCTGCAGGAAATGTCCACGGCGCTGCAGTACAACCTGCCGGTCAAGGTGTTCATCCTCAACAACGAATATATGGGAATGGTGCGCCAGTGGCAGGAGCTGCTGCACGGCGGGCGCTACTCGCAGAGCTACTCGGAATCGCTGCCCGATTTCGTGAAGCTCGCGGAAGCCTATGGCGCGGTCGGCATCCGCTGCGACAATCCGGCGGATCTCGACGCGAAGATCATGGAAATGATCAGCGTCAATCGTCCGGTGATCTTCGACTGCGTCGTCGACAAGACCGAGAACTGCTTCCCGATGATTCCGTCGGGCAAGGCCCATAACGAGATGCTGCTCAACGATTATCTCGGCGAGACCGGAGCCGATCTCGGTTCCGTGATCGACGAGAAGGGCAAGATGCTGGTGTGATTGCCGGTGTGATCGGAAAAGGTTGAATCCATGCCCACTCTTGTCATCGCCAACAAGTGCTACTCGTCCTGGTCGTTGCGGCCCTGGCTGCTGATGAAGCAGCTCGGTGTCGCCTTCGACGAGATCCTGATCCCGCTCGACCTGGCGGATACGAAGGAAAAGGTGCTGAAACATTCCCCTGCCGGAAAGGTGCCGATCCTCATCGACGGCGACGTGACGGTGTGGGAGAGCATCGCGATCATGGAATATGTGGGGGAGGCTTTCGGTTCTCCCGCATGGCCCGAGGATCGCAGGGCGCGCGCCATGGCGCGCTCCGTCGCGGCGGAAATGCACGCGGGCTTTCAGGCTTTGCGCGGCGCCTGTCCGATGAACCTCGGCAGGAAATACGCCGCGAGGGATCGCGGCGACGCCGTGGCACGTGATGTCGCGCGCTTCAGCGACGTCGTGCGGCAGGCACGGGAGCGCTTCGGCGCGGGCGGTCCGTTCCTGTTCGGGGCCTTCTCGGCGGCCGACGCCATGTATGCGCCGCTCGCGACGCGCCTCGCCACCTACTCCTTCGCCCTCGATGCGCAGACCCGAGCCTATGTCGACGCGATCCTCTCGCTGCCCGCTTTCCAGGAATGGCGCGCCGCGGCGCTGAAGGAGAGCTGGATCGTCGATGCCGACGAGGTCGATGAAGAAGCCATCGAGAATTTCCGAAACGCAGCCTGAAGCCTCATACGAACGCCGGACAACGAACCATGCTCCAGATGAAAACCCATTATCCCGATGCGACCCGCGTCGAGCCCGTCAACCGGCACACCCTTGCCATCGTGGTCGACAACGAGCCGGGCGTTCTCGCCCGTATCGCCGGCCTCTTCTCGGGGCGCGGCTACAACATCGAAAGCCTGACCGTGACCGAGACGGAGCACGAGGCGCACGTCTCGCGCATCACCATCGTCACGACGGGCACGGACAGCATCATCCAGCAGATCAAGAGCCAGCTCGAGCGCCTCGTTCCGGTGCATCGCGTGGTCGATCTCACGATGACCGGCGATGCGGTGGAGCGCGAGCTGTGTCTCGTCAAGGTGGTCGGCAAGGGCGATCATCGCGTGGAGGCGATGCGTCTGGCGTCCGCCTTCGGAGCGCGCACGCTCGATGCGACGCTCACCTCCTTCGTCTACGAGCTCACCGGCACGACCGACGAGGTCGAGCGCTTCATCAAGCTCATGACGGCCGTGGGGCTCGTGGAGGTGTCGCGCACCGGCGTGGCGGCGATGTCGCGGGGAGCCGAGGGGATCCTATAAGGATTCAGCCCCTGAAGTCGCTCTCTCGCAGGAAGGCTTCCTCCTCCGGCGTCGTCTCACGTCCGAGGATGGCATTGCGGTGGGGGAAGCGGCCGAATCGGGCGACGATATCGCGATGGTGGCGCGCCCACTTCATGGAGTCCTCGCCGAGGGCTTCGTTCAACGCCACCGAGCGCTCCTGGTGCCGCAAGGATTCGGAGTGCATGAAGGGCAGGTAGAAGAAGCGGCGGAACTCCGGTTCCACCTTTTTGTCGAACCCTCTCTCGATGGCGCGGTCCGCGACCATCAGGGCGACGGGATCGGTCTTGTAGGTCTCGCGCAGACCGCGGAACATGTTTCGCGGGAACTGATCGAGCAGAAGAATAGCGGCGAGCGCGCCCTCGGGGGTGAGTTCCCATTCGTTGAGATCGCCCCTCGCGGCGGCCTCGTAGGTAGGCATGAAACGGTCCCGGCAGACCTGGTCGAAGGCTTCATCCTTCGAGAACCACTTCTCCGGTCCGGCTTCGCGCCAGAAGGCAAGGACTTCATCGGGAGTGGCGAGGCGTTGCATACGGCTTGTCCTTCTCAAAGGAAGATGGCTTTGAGCCAATCTAGAGCGTATGGGAGGAGATTGCACTCTCCGCGCTCGGACCGTTTGTGGGAGTGGTGGGGCCGCGAGGGCGGCTTCCGCAGTTTTCCGACAAACTTCGACTTGTCAGCGCAGTTTTGTTCGCTAAAAGCGGCGCTGGACAAGATAAATGTTGCGCGAAGGTTGGGAACCGGACCGCAATGCCAATGAAGACCGGGGACAAGCCCCTTAAAGACAAGGACCAGAGCACCATGCGCGTGTATTACGATCGCGACGCCGATATCAATCTGATCAAGGGCAAGAAGGTCGCCATCGTCGGCTATGGCAGCCAGGGGCATGCCCATACCCTGAACCTGCGCGATTCCGGCGTGAAGGACATCGTCGTGGCGCTGCGCAAGGGCTCTCCTTCCGCCGCCAAGGCCGAGGCCGCCGGACTGCGCGTAATGGAAGTGGCCGAGGCCGCCAAGTGGGCCGATGTGGTCATGATGCTGACCCCGGACGAGCTGCAGGCCGACATCTACCGCAACGATCTGCACGACAACATGAAGGAAGGCGCGGCGCTTCTCTTCGCGCACGGCCTCAACGTGCATTTCAACCTCATCGAGCCCCGCAAGGACCTCGACGTGCTCATGGTCGCTCCGAAGGGCCCTGGCCACACGGTGCGCTCCGAGTACCAGCGCGGCGGCGGCGTCCCGACCCTGATCGCGATCCACCAGGACTCCACGGGCAATGCTCATGACATCGCGCTGTCCTACGCCTCCGCCAATGGCGGCGGCCGCGCCGGCATCATCGAGACCACCTTCAAGGAAGAGTGCGAGACCGACCTCTTCGGCGAGCAGGCCGTGCTCTGCGGCGGCCTCGTCGAGCTGATCAAGGCCGGCTTCGAGACCCTGGTCGAGGCAGGCTACGCCCCCGAGATGGCCTATTTCGAGTGCCTGCACGAAGTGAAGCTGATCGTCGACCTCATCTACGAGGGCGGCATCGCCAACATGAACTACTCGATCTCGAACACCGCCGAGTACGGCGAGTACGTCACGGGGCCCCGCATCATCACGCCCGAGACCAAGGCCGAGATGAAGCGCGTTCTGGAGGATATCCAGTCCGGCAAGTTCACCCGCGACTGGATGCTCGAGAACAAGGTCAACCAGACCTCCTTCAAGGCGACCCGCGCCCGCAACGCCGCGCATCCCATCGAGGATGTGGGCTCGCGCCTGCGCGACATGATGCCCTGGATCAAGGAGAAGGCTCTGGTCGACAAGACCAAGAACTGATTCCCGCCAAGGCGCGGAGACGAAAAGGGGCGGATCATTCCGCCCCTTCTTTTTTGCCCGGCGGGGAGTTTCAGAGCATCGGACGTGAAAAGCGGCTTCCACTTTTGGGATCGGATCCGATGCTCCCTTCCCGGAAAGAGCGCATCGCTTGTGAGGACCCGAAGGGCCCCGCTCGTGGAAGCCGGGTCCACTTTTCGCTAGAGCGGCCCGCTGGGTCGACACGATGCGCTAGAGCGCAGGGGCCAAATGGGCTGCGACCGCGATCAGAACGCAAAGGGGAAAGTTCATGCCGGTGCGCCGCCGGTTCCGGAGCAGCCCGGCGCAGATAGCGAGTACGGCGAGCAGGCTCCAGACATCCCGAGCAGCGCGATCCATGCTCGTCGTGACCCATGGCGAAGGGCCAGGGATCAGCGCTCCAAAGAGCCCAAGGGCCGCAAGAAGAACGGCTGCGGCCTTCCACTCGTAATGGCGCCAGGTCTCCGGCAGGCCCGCCATGCCGGGATCGGCCGGGAGCTGTATTTCGAGCGCGTCGTCCTCATCGTGCCAAGCATATGAACCCGGAGCATACGAGCCCGGAGGAATCTGTCCCATGACGAAGGCCATCCGCGATGTCTTAGCTTTGCAATAACATCACGGATGGCCTCTGCAACCTCCAGAAACGGAGGGGACTTCGGCGAGGAAGCCGGGAACTTGGTGCTTCTACTGCTGATTGCTCTTCGTGTTCGCGGCCTTGTTGTTGTCCTGCTTGCCGGAATCCGTGCGGTTCTTCATGGTACCGCCCGAGCCGCGGATCTCATGGCCTGGGTGCTTCTTGCTCTCGGCGGAGTTGTCGCCGTTCATCTTGCCTTTGCCCATGGGGACCTCCGTTGCACGTGGGGGTTAATGAGCCCTCGGCAGACGGGTTCCCGCGAAAAGCCCTACCAGGTCAGGTAGTGCGCCAGCCCGGCCCCAGGCGCGAGCAGAGCGAAGGACCACGCCGAGGCCGAGGCCATGTTGGCTGCCTGGAAGAGCACGCGCGGCATCATGAAGATACCGGCGATCAGAGGCAGAACGGCCCGGGTCGGGCCGAAGAAGCGTCCCAGAAACATGGCCCATGGCCCGAAGCGTTGAAAGAACCGCTCGCCCTTGTCGACCAGGTCGGGCTTTCGGGACAGCGGCCAGATCCCATAGGCTCGCTTCTTGACCTTGTAGCCGATCTCGTATGAGACCCAGGCGCTCACGAAGGCCCCGATGGTGGCGCCCAGCCAGACATGCCAGAAGATGATATCCGCCGCCGCCAGCGCGAAGCCGACGGCCACCAGGATCGTGACCATCGGGAGGACGAGCGAGATGAAGGCGAACGATTCCCCGAAGGTCATGAGGCCCACGATCAGGGGGGCATAGCCCTGGTTCGCCCGGATGAATTCGAGAATGGTGTTGGTGATGGTCTCAAGACTCACGCGCGGCGCCTCCTCATGGCCTTCTCCTTGAACGCATGGACCTCATGCCGCGATCCGGCATTCCTGTGATGGAAAGGATCACATCACGTCAATTGAAGCCGGAAGGGCGATGAGGTAACCGAAAGAGCGAAGGGGGCTATAGCCATGAATGTTCTCTCGATCCAATCACATGTTGCCTATGGTCATGTGGGCAATGCATCCGCCGTCTTTCCGATGCAGCGCCTCGGAGTCGAAGTCTGGCCCATTCATACGGTGCAGTTTTCCAACCACACGGGCTACGGCTCCTGGAAGGGCCGGGTCTTCGACGGGCCCGCGATCGAAGAGCTCGTGGAGGGCATTGCCGAGCGGGGCGTGCTCGACCGCTGCGACGGCGTGCTCTCGGGCTATATGGGCTCGGCCGACATCGGCAATGCGATCCTGTCCGCCGTGGCGCGGGTGCGGGCTCTCAACCCCCAGGCCCTCTATTGCTGCGATCCCGTGATCGGGGATGTGGGCCGCGGCGTCTTCGTGCGTCCGGGCATTCCGGAATTCATGCGTGAGCAGGCGGTGCCCGCGGCCGATATCATCACGCCGAACCAGTTCGAGCTGGATTATCTCTCGGGCCGCCGGACGGAAACCTTGAGCGACGTGAAGCAGGCCGTCTCGGAGGTGCAGGAGCTCGGTCCCAGGGCGGTGCTCGTGACCTCCGTCGAGGCGCAGGAGACGCCCGCCGGCACGATCGATCTCGTGGCCGGCGAGGGCGGCCGCTTCTGGCGCGTACGCACCCCCAAGCTCTCGCTCAGCATCAATGGAGCGGGGGACGCGATCGCGGCCCTCTTCTTTGTTCATTATGCCCGCTCCCGCTCCGCTGCGACGGCCCTCGCCGAGGCTTCCGCCTCCGTCTACGGCCTGCTGAAGCGCACGGAGGAGGCCGGATCCCGTGAAATCCTCACCATCGCCGCGCAGGACGAATTCGTCTCGCCCACGCATCGTTTCACCCCCGAGGAGGTTTGATCCGCATGGCCCGCCGCTTTGTCACCCTCGACGTCTTCACGTCGGAGCGCTTCGCCGGAAACCCTTTGGCCGTCGTTCTGGAGGCCGAGGGTCTCGACGACGCGCAAATGCAGACCATCGCGAAGGAGTTCAACCTGTCCGAGACGGTCTTCGTCCTGCCTCCGGCCGACGCGCATCAGCGCGCCGATATCCGCATCTTCACGCCAGGCCGCGAGCTGCCTTTCGCCGGTCATCCCACCGTGGGAACGGCGGTGCTGCTCGCCCTTTTGGACCAGAACGGCCAGCCCGGCGCCGTCGCCTTCGGGTTAAAGGAGAAAGTCGGCATCGTTCCCTGCGCGGTCGAGGTGAAGGATGCGGTGAGCGCGGATGCGCGTTTCCGCCTGCCGCGCCTGCCCTTCGCGTGGGGTGAGGGGAAGGATACGACGACCTGCGCCTGGGCGCTCGGCCTCGACCCGACGGAGATCGGCTTCGAGCGCCATGTGCCGAGCCGCCACTCGGCCGGCGTCGCCTATGACCTCGTGCCTGTCGCGTCCCTCGATGCCCTGGCCCGGGCCTGGCCCAAGGGGGATGCCTTCGACAAGGCCTTCGCCGACAGCGACCATCCTTCGGCCTATGTCTATACGCGGGTCCAGCAGGTGGAGGGATTGCGGTTCCGCGCCCGCATGTTCGGTCCGGGTCTGGGCGTCGTGGAGGATCCCGCCACCGGCTCCGCCGCGGCGGCTTTCGCAGGCGCCCTGATGCAATGCGAGCCGCTGGGCGACGGCGAGCACGACATCGTCATCGAGCAGGGCATCGAAATGGGTCGTGCGAGCCAGATAGCCCTGCAGATGACGATCAGGAACGGCGAGCTGGTATCGGCCGAGATCGGCGGCACCGCCATCATGGTGAGCCGCGGCGAGATCCTCGCATGACCTCGGACGTTCTGATCAGGCGGGTCTCGCGCGTCGAGGCGAGGTGCAGGCCCATGGAATGGGCGTGGGCCGCTCAGAACCGGAGCCTCATCGAGGAAAACTGGAAGCGCCGCACGGCTCAGACGCCGAAAATGTTCAACGGACGGGTCCTGCTGCTCAGTGATCTGACGTTCGAGCAGGACGTGTGCCGCAACACGTATTTCGAGACCGACTATGCCGGCCTCGTCGCCTGGATCGATAACGGCTATCCGGACAGGAGCGTCGCCAACGGCTTCGCCATGGGAGCCCTACGCGGTTCGGACGGCGCTTACATCTGCGGCGTCATGAGCCGGCATACGGCGAATGCGGGCCGGGTCTATTTCGCGGGAGGGACGCCCGACTTGTCCGATCTCAGGCCCGACGGCACCGTCGATCTTGCAACGAGCCTGACCCGCGAGCTGACGGAGGAGACGGGCCTCCGAGACGACGACTACCGCGTTGACGACGAGTGGATCATCATCCGGCGCTGGCCGACGGTGGCGCTGCTGCGGATGGTCACCCTGCCGATGACGGCGGAGGAAGGCGCGGCCCTGATCCGCGCCAACATTGCCAAGGAGCGCGAGCCCGAGTTGGAAGATGTGCGGATCGTCCGCGACGTGGGGGACATCGACCGCGATGCGATGCCCCTGTTCCAGCAATCCTTCTTCGAGTGGGTCTTTGCTCAGTAATAGCCGTGCCGCGCCTTCGCGGCGTGGACCAGACGCTGCGCCTCCGCATCGCGCCCGGCGGCGCAGGCGGCCTCGGCCGGCCCGAGTTCCCGGTCCACCTGATTGTAGACGGACTGGTTCACATGGCCCATGGCGAGGTCGTTGCTCATCACGGCCCGGTAACGGGCGATCTCGCCCCGGCAGCCTGTGCCTTCCGGCGCGCGGAAGCTGGAGGGGGTCATGCTCGCGCCGGGGGCCGGGACAGGGCCTGAGGCCGTCTGGTTGCAGGCGGCGAGGGGCAGGGCCAGAAGGCCGGTGAGCCACAGGCGGCGGATATCATTGGTCATTGAAGTCTCACCTCGTACGGGTTCGTTGCGATCGGCTCCAGGAACAGCCAAGCTCGCCTAGATCTAGGGCGTTTCGCGCTCCGTCCAGGGAGCGGGAGCGAAGGACATTTCCTATACAATCGTCGCGCTTGGGCTTTTCGTTTGTTTCAACCGCTTGCCATTCCGGATCTCCCCCGTTACAAACGTGCCGTTCTTCGCGGCAGGGCCGCGGTCTTTGGAGGTTTGGGCAGCGATGGCAATCGGCTCCCACAGCGCTAGCCTGAACGGCGCCGCCCCGGCGGCCGGCCGCGCGCTCCTCCTTGGCCTTCTTCTCCTTAGTCGCCCCTGAGGGTCGGCTGGGCGCTGTCGCCTGGGCTCTCAGGGGTTCTGAAGATTAAAGAACAACCTTGAGCGCATGGCATTCGGACCTCGAACGGCGCTCCCTCCGAGAAGGACTGACACGATGACCGCTTCCACCACCGGCTCCTCCAAGGACCGCGTCCTGATCTTTGACACCACCTTGCGCGACGGCGAGCAATGCCCCGGCGCGACCATGACGCTGGAGGAAAAGCTCGAAGTCGCGGGGCTGCTCGACGCCATGGGCGTGGACATCATCGAGGCGGGTTTCCCGATCGCCTCCAACGGCGATTTCGAGGCCGTCTCCCTCATCGCCCAGCAGGTGAAGAACGCCACCGTCGCCGGTCTCGCCCGCGCGATCTCGGCCGATATCGCCCGTGCCGGTGAGGCTGTGCGCCAGGCCAGGAAGCCGCGGATCCATACCTTCGTGTCCACCTCGCCGATCCATCTGCAGCATCAGATGCGCAAGTCCGAGGAGGAGGTGCTGGAAATCATCACCACCACGGTGTCTCAGGCGCGCAATCTGGTCGAGGACATCGAGTGGTCGGCCATGGACGCCACGCGCACGCCCATCGAGTATCTGTGCCGCTGCGTCGAGGCCGCGATCAGGGCCGGCGCCACAACCATCAACCTGCCCGATACGGTCGGCTATGCGACGCCGGACGAGTATCGCTCCATGTTCCGCGCCGTGCGCGAGCGCGTTCCGAATGCGGACAAGGCCATCTTCTCGGCCCATTGCCACAACGACCTGGGCCTCGCGGTCGCGAACTCGCTCGCGGCTCTGGAAGGCGGCGTGCGCCAGATCGAATGCACGCTCAACGGCATCGGCGAGCGCGCGGGCAACGCCGCTCTGGAAGAGATCGTGATGGCGATCAAGACCCGCGGCGACATCCTGCCCTACGAGACGGGAATCGAGGCGACGATGCTGACGCGCGCCTCGAAGCTCGCTTCCGCCGCCACCTCGTTCCCGGTGCAGTACAACAAGGCCATCGTGGGCCGGAACGCCTTCGCGCATGAGAGCGGCATCCACCAGGACGGCATGCTGAAGAACGCCCAGACCTACGAGATCATGACGCCCGAAAGCGTCGGCGTGACCAAGACCTCTCTGGTCATGGGCAAGCATTCGGGCCGCGCGGCCTTCCGCAACAAGCTCGACGAGCTGGGCTATCAGCTGTCCGACAACCAGTTCCAGGATGCCTTCGAGCGCTTCAAGGCTCTGGCCGACCGCAAGAAGCACGTCTACGACGAGGATATCGAGGCGTTGGTCGACCAGAACATCGCTACCGCTCATGACCGCATCAAGCTGGTCTCGCTCTCCATCGTCGCCGGCACGCGTGGCCCGCAGCGCGCCACCATGCGTCTGCAGGTCGACGGCAAGACCATCATCGAGGAGCAGGAGGGCAACGGCCCGGTGGATGCCACCTTCAACGCCATCAAGGCGCTGGTGCCGCATGAGGCCGAGCTGGAGCTCTATCAGGTGCACGCGGTGACCGAGGGCACCGATGCGCAGGCCGAAGTGTCGGTGCGTCTCTCCGCCGACGGCCGCAGCGTGACCTCCCGCGCGGCCGATCCCGACACGCTCGTGGCCTCCGCGCAAGCCTATCTCGGCGCGCTGAACAAGCTGTTGAGCCGGGGCGTGAGCCTCCACGCCCAGCACGCGGCGGAATAGGCCCGCTTTCATAAGCCATTCCTTTGCGCCTTCGCATGAACCCTCATGCGAAGGCGTTTTTCATGATGGCCGAGGCTTGCTTCCTAGGCGAACGCCCGGAGCCCAGAAGCACTGACGGTGCTAGAGCATCGGACGTGAAAAGTGGAATCCACTTTTGGGATTGGATCCGATGCTCCCTTCTTAGATGAGCGCATCGTTGCGAGCGGACCCGAAGGGCCGCGTCAGCGAAAACCGGGTCCACTTTTCCACACGATTCGCTAGAGCATCGATCCCAAAAGTGGGAACCGGTTTTGCGTGAAAAGATGCTCAAGACCATAGACTTGCAGCGTCGGACGTGAGTTCGATGTCACGTCCGACGCTGTAGGGGAGACGCACCCCTGTTTTCGCCGTGAGAGAGCGACTTTTATAATCGATGGGGCTGCGGTGACGACTTGTGCAAACAATAATCTGGAACATCTGCCCGCACCGAGAGCTGCTTAGATAGCGTTCTTACGATGGCCGGTTAATCAGTTCACACTAGGCAGCTTGCGCCTGGGGCAACCGCCCACATGGCGTTGCACATTTCCAGCCGACAAAGGGGAAGATGCATCCTTTCCCCACTGAGCAAAGGAGTCTCCGAATTCAGCCGCAGCCGATATGCTTGCGATAGCTATAGGGTCGCTAGGTCTCACAAGGGAGACCCGCAATTTCACCGATGTCTCTGAAGAGAATGGTGGGTGTACAAGGACTCGAACCTTGGACCCGCTGATTAAGAGTCAGCTGCTCTACCAACTGAGCTATACACCCGTCGCCGAAGCGAATTCAGCGGTGCGTTCCCGCTGAAGTGGGCTGCGTGTAACAAACCGAATGGCCTCTGTCTAGCCCATTTGGAGAGGTTTTTCTCTCATGCGGCGGATTTCGGTTTCGCATGGTGATAGGAGCCGTCGCCGCGCGTCAGAACCCGATCCTCCGGCAGGATCTGACCGGGTTCGATTTCGGGCTGCTCGGCCAATTCCTGCCACAGTGGGATCAGCCGATCGACATCGAGGTTCGGCCAAGCTTCGATGCCGTCGAGGACAAAATAGGTCTCCTGATAATCGTCGATCCTGTATAGGGTGCGCATGACACGGCCGAGATCGAAGGCGACCCGGTTGGGCGACGCGCTCTCGAGCGCGAAGATCGTCTCGCCGGGCGACGAAGCGATCCCGGCTCCGACGATCCGCATGCCCTGTGGCGTCTGAGCAAGGCCGAACTCCACGGTGTACCAGTAGAGCCGCGCCAGATGCTTCAGCGCGCCATGCTCGGCCGCCACCAGACCGGCCCGGCCATAAGATTCGAGATATTCGGCGTAGATCGGCTGCATGATCAGCGGAACATGGCCGAACACGTCGTGAAAGATGTCCGGCTCCTCGATATAGTCGAGCTGCTCGGGCTTTCGGATCCAGAAGCCTGCGGGGAACTGACGGTTCGCCAGCATGCGGAAGAACGCCAGATCCGGAATCAGCCCCGGCACCGCCTTCACCTCCCAGCCGGTCGCCGCCTTGAGGCGCTCGTTCATGATCCTGAAGTCGGGGATCCCCTGCTCGCCGATGCCGAGACGGTCGAGCCCCTCCAGGAACTGGCCGGCGATCCGGCCCTTGAGGAGTTCCCGCTGACGCTTGGCCAGGGTGCGCCAAGTGGCGTGATCCGTCTCGGTATAGGTCTCGAAACCCTGATCACGGATGTAATCGCGGGGATCGTCGCTGCCGGTGGCCGTGTTCATGGGCTTCCTCCTTCTGTCATGTGGCGTAAGGATAGCACTCGCATCAGGTCATTATTCGCCGGATCTCGCCTGGAAAGCGCGCAAGACGGTCATAAAATGACCTACAGGCCGTAATCGTGAGAAACCCATGAAGCGTCACCTCTCCCCGTCCGACCGGAGGATCCTGCGTACCGTTCAGGGGGACGGGCGCATTCCCAACTCCGCCCTTGCCGAGAAGGTCGGCTTGGCGGCTTCCCCCTGCCTGAGGCGGCTGAAGGCGCTAGAGGAGGACGGAATCATCGAGGGTTATCGGGCCCTGGTGAATCGCAAGTCCCTTGGCTTCGAGGTCGAAGCCTTTGTGTTCATCAAGCTGGAGCAGTCGGAGCCCGGCTGGCGGACGCGTCTTGTGGACCGTCTGAAGGGCTACGAAGAGGTCATCGCCTGCCATGCCCTGGCCGGCGAGGTCGACATCATCGTCCATGCTGTGGCGAAGGATATCGAGAGCTTCGGCGAATTCACCATGAACCGTCTGCTCACCTTGCCCGGCGTCGCCGATGTACGCTCGAGCTTCGTGCTCTCGACCATCAAACCGCAGAGCCCGATTCCGGTCCCGGATTGATGAACGGGATCGGCGGCAACGCGGGGGGGGCGTCGGGGATTCTGCCCCTGCACGCCATTGCCGCGTCCCCCGTCGGCTTGCCTGTTCCCAGATGACCTCGCCTAGCGCATCGTGCGGACCCAACGGGTCGCGCAGGCGAAAAGTAGCCCCGGTTTCCACGAGCGTGGCCCTTCGCGTCCGCTCAAACAATGCCCTCATCTAAAAGGAGCATCGGATCGACGTAGATACTAAGGCCTCTGATTTCCGGATTCTACAGCATCGGACACGGGAAGGGGTTTGCACCTTTGGGACCTATCCGATGCTTTCGCCTTGAATGGGAGCATCGTTCGGGCGGCCCTCCGGGTCCGCACGATGCTCTAGAACTCTACGGTGTCAGTCAGAGCAGGATATATAAGCTGAACAATTTGCGTTGCATGCATTTACTTTAACGAAAATGCTCGCGATGTAAGAATATAAATTGGAAGTGAGTTTCAATGCTCTTTTAAACCAAATATTCATATAGAATACGTCTAAACTTAAGCTTGATAATCTTATCAAAATCTTCAGAATGTGAGATTATAAATTAATCATGAGTTTCTATGCCCCTGTCGGGCAGATATTTCACATGGTAAGTGTCTAATAAGTATAGGGTTTTAAAGTCAGAGAGATTTTGCCTTGAAACCGAACTGGCTGGGTCTAAGCTTGTTTCAGTCGTTGAATACTCGCGAAGATGCCAAACTCATCCCTTATTTTGGGGAATGGAATCTTTGCGGGTTTCGGTCAATGCTATTGATCTACCTTCAGGTCCATCGATTCAGGCATGGGGGATCTGCTCGATGGGCTGCTACTGGGAGACGTAACATGTACGTCAGTCGGCAGTGGCAGGACGAAAACCTTTCTTTAAACCTGGACGGGACGACAGCGACAGTTCAAGTGAGCAGCGCGCTCGTGCACCTTGAGGCCCTTGAAGAGCAGTGGCATGCACTAGCCCACGCCATCCCGTGGCCTATGGTGCAGTTTGAATGGATCATCTCGGCGGCTCGGACGCTTCGATGTGGTAGGCTTTGCATCGTAACCGTGCAGGAGGCGGGCGCCCTCCAGGCGATCGCTCCCCTTGTGCTCCGGCGCTACCGCCTGACTCACCAATTGGAATGCCTCGACTATGAGCTTTGGGAGCCTCAGCGGCTCGTCGCTCGAGACGGGCAGTACCTGCAGCTCCTGTTCATGGCCATACAAAAGCTGCGCTATCCTTTCATCCTTCGCGGAGTTCCCGCCGAGTGTCAGGAAGTTCAACATTTTGAATCGGTTTCTGGTCCTGGTCTGAGGCTGGTGACAGCAAGCGGCAGTCAGGACTCCTTCGTTCCATTCGACGGTCCGGATTCCGATCTCGAAAAACGCGTGTCGCCCAGTCGACGCAGCACCCTACGGCGCAAACGGAGGTTGGCCGAGAAGCATGGTCCCGTTCAGTTTGTCATCCTGCGTCCACGCCCTGGGAACCTTCCCGAACTTCTCGACGAGCTCTTTCGGGTAGAGTCTTCAGGCTGGAAAGGGAGGGCTGGAACGGGTCTGCAATACGATCCCCAGCGGGCTTCCTTTTTTCGGATGTATTGTGACCGGATAGCTCGCGCAGGATGCCTGCGCCTCGGCTTCATGAAAATAGGTGAGGTGACAGCGGCCGTTCGCCTCGATGTCTTGTGGGGCAACAAGTCATGGGAATTGAAGATCGGCTACGATGAACACTTCGCCGATTGCTCTCCTGGATTGCTGCTGTGCCATGAAGCTCTCAAGCATGGGCAGGCGGAAGGACTCCTCGGACATCATTTTCTCGGTTCTGCCGAACCATGGCACGATACCTGGACAGCGGAAACAACAGAAAGAGTAACTCTCCGATACTATCCTGCGACGGTAGATGGCGGAGCGTCTCTCCTTTGGGACGGAGGCTTGAAACTGGGACGGTCCCTTGTGAGACGATTTTAGGATCTCCGACCAGAAGGCCGTCACCATGCCGAGACTGGCCGCTCGGTTGGTGGCAGAGCCAAGCATGATCGCGGCATCCTCCATGCTCTCGCGCGTCCTGTGCCGGTGCGGTTTCTCATGAAAGACACTCATCGTCGCGGAGTGCTTACGCACCGATGTTTGGAATAAGAGCATCGGATGCAAAAGTGGGAACCGGTTTTGCGGGAGAGGATACTCCAAAACGTAGACTTAACGCGCCGACTGTGGGTCCGATTTCACGTCCGATGCTGTAGCGCCGCATCTGAACCGGTCGGCATCACGCCCGCATGCGTTTAGAGCACCGGATGTGAAAAGTGGCTTCCTCTCTTGCGATCGGATCCGATGCTCCCGTCTTGGAAAGACCGCATCGTTCCCGCGAAAAAACGGGGCCACTTTTTCGCACGATGCGCTAGAGCCTTTTCCATGAACTTCGGTTCACGGAAAAGGCATTTGTTGTTTGAGAAAGACGCCTTTTCTTCGCAAAACCGGCATCCACTTTTGCGGAAAAGGCTCTAGAGCCGCACCGGCTGGTGCTCTTGGAGGAGACATACATCGACACCAGGATGAGGCGCCTGCGTGTGGGCACTCTCTTCGCGCCTTGGGAAACCACACCTTTCTCGCCGGGATGCACTGTCATGCGTTGAATGCGGCCTGGATCATTGTTGGTTGGATCACCTGCTTGGCGTTTGAGACGGATATCGAGACGCAGCTTGCTCCGACGCTGCGCGAAGGCGACGTGGTGATCCACGACAATCTGGCCGTTCACGAGGGCGCCTAGAGCATTGTGCGTAGAAGTGGGAACCGGTTCTTCGCGAAAAACGATGCTTCGCCAGAGAGAAAGAGCAAGCATTCTGATCCCGTCAGAATGCAATTTGCTCTAGAGCCTTTTCCGCAAAAGTGGATGCCGGTTTTGCGAAGAAAAGGCGTCTTTCTCAAACAACAAGAGCCTTTTCCGTGAACCGAAGTTCATGGAAAAGGCTCTAGCCCGCGCAGCGTTGAAGCAAAAGGAAGCCTGTTCCTATTTCCGCCGGCTTGCAGTCCGAATTCGAACGCGATTGAGCAAGCCTTCGCTCAGATCAAAGAACACCTGCGCAAATCCCGGGCCCATACTTTCGATGTGCTCTGGCGAGCGCTCGGCCGAATCTGCAACCTGTTCGAGCCTCGGGAGTGCTGGAATCTCCTCAGGGTCGCCGGGTATGTGACTGATTAAACGTCTCAGGCTCTAGAGGGTGATTTCCTCGATGTTCTGCAAAGACCATGTCGAACACCCTGCCGAGAGCCATTTTTGAGTTTAAGGCCGACTGCAAAAGGGCCGGGGCAGGATCGTTCCAGCGCCAAAAAGCATTGTGGATCTGATAACCCGGAGGATAGGAAAGTCTGGTGCGAAGTTTCCTGGCAGCAAGGAAATCCCTAAATTCATCGCGCCAGACATGGTGCGGATCAAGTTCCAGGGGCGGGCGTGGCAATCCGGCAGCGTCGCAGTAGGCTATGTGACAGAGATTGATGCCACACAGGGCTGAGATTTCCACTTGTCCATCCGTCCGGCCTGCGGTTGGTTCGACCATGAGGAAGCGGCCATCACGCTGGTCACGCTTATATTCCATGCTGGCATAACCATTCGTAAGACCCACGGATTGAAAGAAGTGAATTGTCAAATCCTCCAGTTCCTGAGCGATATCCTGCGCTGGCCAGCAACTGGCAGTTATACCGATCTGGGGTGGCCATGAGCGGCCCTTGCGGCCGGTAAAGGCGACGGAGGCAGGTTCGTCCATGTAGCATAGGGAAAAGTAGATCGAGTCGTTTGGGCCCTCAATCCACTCTTGAACAATCACTTCTCCAACAGTGTCCAAGATCCGCTCGCAGAGTTGTCGGGCGACGGATCGTTTGTCGAGCCGATAGGCTTTCTTGAACAAGTCATGATAGGTTTTCGTATGGCTGTTTGGCTTCACGCACAAAGGAAGCCGAAGGTCATTCATGCCGGCCAAGTCGCTATACTTGCGCAGAAGCAGGGTTCTCGGCACTGGAAAGCCATTTTGTTGTGCGAGCTGGAAAAAACGCTCCTTGACCGTCAGATCGAGCAACAGCTGGTGGGATGGCATTTTAAAGTCGAAATAGGGCGCCAGACGGTCTCTTAATGGCGACAAAGCCAGTAAGGGGTCATCCTCGGCGAAGATCAGGGCACCGCCCTGCGGCAGCCGGCTTCGGAGCCGGATCATCTCGTTGAGGAGGGTTTCTCCATCGAAGGTCCCAGCCGTAACGGGGCGCGCATATCGAGATACGGCCGCAACGTCGAATAGTGAGGTCACCACGACCAATGGGGAGAGCCCGGCCTGAGCCAGACTGCGCACTGCACTCAAGCCATTTATGCCGCCGCCGACGACTATTGGCGCAGGCATGCAATCAGATACCGCTGGGTGTTGCTGAGCATAGATTGTTTGCTCAGGCATACTCATGCTCTTTCGGTAAGAAGACTCCGTCGATAGGCGTCTTCTGGTGAACATTCACACTTTGCGGATCAAACTCGCCGCTCCAAATGCCTTGATATTCTTCGTGAGGCAAAACCTGCTCCAAACACGAAACGCATCACGGGGCCAAATGTCGTGGCTGATACGAATCCCATGAAATACAGCCCCGGAACTGAACTTTCATAATTTACGGACAGCTGCGGAGTCTTTCCGGTAAGCCGCAGATGTTCAAGAATATCTGGCTTCAGGAAGGGCAGTCGATGCACATCAGCCTTATAGCCTGTTGCACAAATGACGTGATCAACCTCTACCGTTTCGGCGGATCCATCCTCGGTGTCTAAGCGTAGTTGCACGCCATGTTTGGCGGCACTGGCCTCCTGCAGTGAACGCCGTGCCAACAGAGGAACAGGTGCCGCCCGACTTTTCATATCCCATCCTCCCGCTGGGCCCAGAAAGGTTTGGGCTATCCGTATACGCTGCTGCTCTGGCAAATAGCGATAGAGCCAAGGGAGGTCAGCGAGCAGTCGCTGCTTCCATCCTGGTCCGATGCCCGACAAGGGATAGCGGATCTGCTCCAGCAAGGGACGTGAGCGTCCTCCCCAAGGACCGCTGAAAGCGATGGCCGGCTTGCGCGTGATCAGCTGAACATTTGCGTGCGCTTCGTGGAGGAGGACCGCTAAGTCAATGGCGGATGCGCCACCGCCAAGAACCGCCACGCGCTGGCCCTGGAACCGCTGAAGATCGTGATGCTCAGCAGCGTGTGAGACACTTTGACCGCGCAGAGGAGTAAGCAACTCTGGCAGGTATTGAAAGTGACTGAAACCTACCGCGATCACAACCTTGCTCGTCCTAAACGAAGTCCCGCTCCTCATGTGCAGGTCGAACCCGCCTGGAACTTTGTCTAACGCAACCAGCTCCTCATTCTCGACGTTCGGCACAAAGCGCTGCTGAAATGCGACCCCATAGGAAGAGAATGTCTCGAGCGGAATTGGACGATCGACATCCGCGTAGTCATAGCCGTGGTCTTTGTAAAACTCTCTGAGCGTAAAAGCCCGTTCAGGATCATGAAGGTTCGATGCGAAGCCGGCTGACTTGAGCAACATGCCTTTGGGCATCTTGCTCATCCAGCTCTCCATAGGTCTACCGATTATCCGATAATCGACGCCCAACCCGCCCAAGTGTGCCGCAAGGGACAATCCATAAGGACCAGCGCCAACGATAGTAACAGCGGTTGAAGCAGACATCGCTTGAACCTTTTGCTATCGGATAGGCTGCAAAAGTTACATCAAATGCGACTCAGCGCAATCGTACCCTGATGAGACGAGCTGGATAATTCGAGTGATGCGACGAAGGGGTGCGCATGCGCAGACAACGCGGCTCAGATGATGTTCCTGCACACGGTGTTGAGTGGGCTGATCCCACTTAGGCGGAGTGGTCCGTCCCCATCCTGGCAGGGACGCCTCAGCACGCCTCAGGGTAGGCGCATCCAAATTCTCCGGATCAGGCGGCAGCGCTGCCTGCCTAGATGAACGGCTCAGCGGATTTGAGCGTCGCATGCATGATGACCGCCAACTCGCAGGCCGATGCTAAAGCCGCGCTTGAAGCCGAGCTTCTCCCGCAACATCACCCCGTTGGCGCAGGTCGCTCTCGGCATGAGTGCACGCCAGCGGACGTGCGTCGCAAGCACGGCATTTCGGAAGCTACTCTCTGCAATCTGAAAGCCAATTACAGCTACGTCGAGGCATTCACTGGCCGCATGCGGGATGAACTGTCGAACGAGAGCCGTTCTTCGGTCGATCGGCCTCCACGTGCTCCTCTAGGAAGCGGTCATCCAAGGCGCTGATCGCTGGAGCGGAGCGATCGTTCTGCTTCCGGTCAGTCGGACCTTCCTCTGGGCTACAAGGCCGAGGAGGCGCTTAGCCTCGCATCTGGCGAGTTCATGCATCCAGGGAGAGCCCTGGTTGCCGATTGGGTACCAGCGCTGCCGACCTCCGACACGGAATTTGATAACGTAGATGCGGTCACGGCGCTGGCTCCGACATGGGCCCGACAATGCGCATTGATCGACTGATGTCCCTGGTTATCCCTCGATCCGGTTAGCATGATTGATTTTTAGGCAGGCCTCTTGAAGGTTATCAAGGTTGTGCTAAATTAGATCTATCTAATGTAGTGGGATATGCTGTGTCGAAGAGAGAATTGGACCTTCAGACTTTCGAGAGGCAGGCTGCCGAGGTTGCGGATATCCTGCGGGCGCTCGCCAACGAGCGGCGGCTGATGATATTATGTAAGCTGGTGCAGTGGGGCGAAGCCAATGTGACGTCGCTGGCGGAAGCCGCCGGCCTCTCTCAGTCCGCGTTGTCTCAGCACCTCGCCAAGATGCGCGACGAAGGGATTGTCACCTTTCGCCGCGAAAGGCAGACGATCTGGTACAGAATTGCCGATCCGCGCATCGAGCAGCTCTTTGCGACGCTCTACGGCCTGTTCTGTAAACAGGCGGAATCCAGGAGGTCCATTTAGCGCATTTTACTGACCTTCGGTGCCACTTCGATTGGTGGGCCGCTTGATCGACTGAGCATCGGAGCGATCCCATGAAAGCGGAGCCCATTTTGCGTTCGATGCTCCAGGTGGAGATTGTCATGGATCAGTTTACTCCCTTATCGGCGCTCTTAGGGGGCCTTCTCATCGGCGCGTCCGCGGCTTTGCTCATCGTGATGAACGGGCGTGTCGCGGGCATCAGCGGCATTCTCGGCGGCTTGTTGAGGCCCGTCCGAAATGACATCGGTTGGCGGATCTCCTTTATCGCCGGTTTATGTGCGGCTCCCATGATCTATGCTGCGCTCGGGGGCGTCTTGCCGAATGTCGAATTCACCGCGCCCATGTCCGTACTGACGGCAGCCGGGCTGATCGTCGGCTTCGGCACCCGGCTGGGGGCGGGCTGCACGAGCGGCCACGGTGTCTGCGGCATCGCGCGGCTTTCCCCACGCTCCATCGTTGCGACGCTCGTTTTCATGACGACCGCCGTCGCGACGGTCTTCGTCACCCGGCATGTGATGGGGCTCTAAGCTATGCGCACAATGATCTCCGCTTTCGCGTCCGGCCTGCTGTTCGGCCTCGGGCTGATCGTTTCGCAGATGGTCAACCCTGCGAAGGTGCTCGGCTTCCTCGACATTATGGGGGACTGGGACCCGAGCCTCGCCTTCGTCATGGGAGGTGCGGTGATGATGTCGGCGCTGGGATATTGGTTCGCCCGGCGTCGCGGCATCCCTGTGCTCGCTGCCCGTCATGAAATTCCGGCACGCCGCGATCTCGATCCTCGCCTGATCGCCGGAGCCGCTCTCTTCGGCATCGGCTGGGGACTGGTGGGGCTATGTCCCGGGCCCGCGCTGGTGGCGCTGACATTCGGCCCGCACGATGTGGTCGTTTTCGCCGCTGCCATGATTGCCGGCATGGCCATCTTCCGGTTCATGCCGGCGGGCTGGCCCCGGATTGCGCTCCGCCGCGAATCGTTGAGCCTCGATGGCTAACGCTCGGTCGCCGAGCGCTCAGGCTCGAAAGCTATCAGGATATCAGGTCGTTCGTTCAACTCAGGAGCAATCGCCATGTCTGCCGCTGTGTCCGCCCCGGGTTCCTCATCTCTGAGAAGCCGTCCTGTCGTGAAAGGCTTCTATGAGAAGCGCACCGGCAGTATTCAATATGTCGTCGCCGATCCCGAGACGAGGAAATGCGCCATCATCGACCCGGTGCTCGACTTCGACCCGAGTTCCGGCACGACAGCGACTGTCTCAGCAGACGAACTCCTGGCTTACATCGAACGCGAAGGGTATCGCCTGGAGTGGATTCTCGATACGCATCCCCATGCCGACCACTTCTCCGCAGCCGGTTACCTGAAGGACAAGACCGGAGCTCCCACGGCCATCGGCGAGAAGGTGGTCGAGGTCCAGAAGCTCTGGAAGAGAATCTACAACTGGCCGGACAGCTTCCCGACCGATGGCTCGCAATGGGACAGGCTGTTCGCCGATGGCGAGCGCTTCAAGGTCGGCAGCCTCGATGTGGAGGTGATGTTCACGCCCGGCCATACGCTGGCTTCCATCGCTTACCTCGTGGGTGACGCCGCCTTCATTCACGATACGCTCTTCATGCCGGACAGCGGCACGGCGCGGGCCGATTTTCCCGGAGGATCCGCGAAGGCGCTGTGGCAGAGCATCCTGCGCATCATGGCCCTGCCGGACGGCACGCGTCTGTTCACCGGGCATGACTACCGACCCGACGGACGCGCTCCGCAGTGGGAAAGCACGGTCGCTCTGCAGCGCCAGGACAATAAGCATCTCGTGAAGGCGAGGACGGAAGAAGAATTCGTCGCCTTGCGAGACGCCCGGGACCGTGAACTGCCGATGCCGAAGCTGATCCTGCAAGCCCTGCAGGTGAATATCAGCGGCGGGCGTCTGCCAAAGCCTGAAAGCAACGGCAGACGCTACCTCAAGATACCGCTGGATGCCCTCGAAGGGGCTCACTGGAGCGAGTGAGCCGCTCGGTGATCGAGAACATAGGCTTGCAGCATCGGATATGGATTCGAAGTCGCGTCCGATGCTGTAAGGCCGCGGCGTTCATGCCGCGTCCGGCGGACGCTTCTGCGCAGCTGCGGCGAGGTGGCGTCAGGCCGATGACGCTTCGCAATCGGGAACGTTGCTCTCCAGTTCGTCCAGCCAGACCTGTGGGCCTGCATCCGACGGCGCGCGCCAGTCGCCCCGCGGAGACAGGGATCCGCCGGAAGAGATCTTGGGGCCGTTCGGCATGGCGGTCCGCTTGAACTGGCTGGTGAAGAACCGGGAAAGGAAGATGCGCAGCCACCGCTTGATCTCGCCGAGATCATAGGATCGACGCGCGCTTGTCGGAATGTTCGGCGGCCATGTGCCATCCTGGGAGTCTTTCCAGGCATGCCATGACAGATACGCGATCTTCGACGGAAGGAAGCCGTATCGGGTGAGATAATAGAGGTTGAAATCCTGGAGTGCGTAAGGGCCTATCATGGCCTCGGTCGATTGGATCTGCCCTGCGGCATCCTGCGGGACGAGTTCCGGCGAGATTTCCGTTGCCAGGATCGCATGAAGGATCTCGGCCGTCCCGCCGTCGACATCGCCGGAGGCTGCAACGAAGCGGATCAGATGCTGAATCAGGGTCTTCGAGACCGATGCGTTGACATTGTAATGCGACATCTGATCGCCGACGCCATAGGTGCACCATCCGAGGCCCAGCTCGGAGAGATCGCCCGTGCCGACGACGATGGCCCTGTTGTGATTGGCGAGGCGGAACAGGTAGTCGGTTCGCAGGCCGGCCTGAACGTTCTCGAATGTGACGTCGTAGACCGGCTGCCCTTCGGCGAAGGGATGACCCATGTCCTTCAGCATCTGGCGGGCCGCAGGTCGAATATCGATCTCGGTCGGGCTGACGCCGAGGGCCCGCATGAGCGCCCAGGCATTGCCTTTCGTGCCTTCGCTCGTTGCGAAGCCGGGAAGCGTGTAGGCGAGGATGTTCGTCCGTGGCAGTGCGAGCTTGTCCATCGCACGGCAGCAGACGAGAAGCGCTTGGGTGGAGTCGAGGCCGCCGGAAACGCCGATCACGACCTTCTCGGTCCTCGTCGCCTGCAGGCGCTTCGCGAGACCTTGAACCTGAATGTTGTACGCCTCGTAGCAGTTCTCCGCGAGCTTCGAAGGATCGGATGGGACATAGGGAAACCGTTCGACCGGGCGACGGAGGACGAGGTTCTCGTCCGGTGCGTTCACCGTGAGCGATATTGTCCGGAAGTCGTCCGGCGTAGCATCCAGGACACGTCCGCAATCGCCGAAGGTGACGCGCCGCATCCGTTCCTGCCGCAGGCGTCCCACATCGACATCCGCGATCGCCATCGTGGAGCCCGACGGGAAGCGCTCCGTTTCAGCCAGGCGCAGTCCGTCTTCAAAGATTCCTCCATGGCCATCCCACGCGAGATCCGTGGTCGACTCGCCGGGACCCGCCGCCGAATAGGCGTAGGCTGCAATGCACCGCATCGACTGGGATCCGCACAGGAGCCGCCGATCCTCGGCCTTGCCGATAGTGATGTTGCTCGCCGACAGGTTCAACAGAATTTCCGCACCGGCGAGGGCGGCGACGGTGCTGGGCGGCTGGGGCACCCACATATCCTCGCAAATCTCCACATGGAACGTGAAGGCGCAGGTGCCGTCCGAGCGGAACAGAAGATCGACCCCGAAAGGAACGCGGTGTCCTGCGACATCGATCTCCTGTCCTCGGATCGTCGCTCCGGGCGCGAAGTAGCGACGCTCGTAGAACTCTCTGTAATTGGGCAGATAGGCTTTCGGAACGACGCCAAGAACGCGCCCGCCATGAATGACGACGGCAGCATTGTAGAGGCGGCCTTGCCAGCGGAGCGGCGCTCCGATCACGAAGCTGGGAAAGATCCCGGCGCTCTCGGCCACGAGATCGGCAATTCCCTGTTCAACGGCGCTCAGGAGGGCATCTTGTTGCAGCAGATCGTCGATCGCATAGGCGGATATGCCGAGCTCTGGGAAAACCATAAGGGCGATGCGCTCCCGGTCCCCCTGGCGCAGGAGTTCCAATGTCTGGCGAACATTGAAACGCGGGTTTGCCACGTCGGTCTGCGGGACGCAGGCCGCGATGCGAACGAAGTCGTGGCCGTAAGGCGAGAAAAACGGGATCATTCTGCACCCAATTCGATCATGCATGTCTCGATACCTTAACGCCGACGGAGCCTGAATAGTCCAGATCTGAGGACCGAGTTCCTCTGGAACCTCTCGGGGCATCCATCTCCCGGCCGCACCTCACGCAAAGGCGTCAGCTTCGGCGTCCGCCCCGAGCCCGGAGCGAGTGCGCTACAGCATCGGACGTGACATCGAACTCACGTTCGATGCTGTAAGTCTATGGCCTTGAGCATCTTTTCCCGCAAAACCGGTTCCCACTTTTGCGTTCGATGCGCTAGTGTTTCATGACGGGTGCAGGAAGGGACACCACCTTGGCCGAGAGCAGGGCGGTTTGGCCGCAATGGGGTCATTTTCGCGAAAGGAGCCCTGAACCATCATCGATGCCGCTGTCGAGCAATGCGTTGAAGGCTGCGGCTGCCGGGCTCGATTGCCGGTCGGGGATAAACAATCGGGTCAGGGACCGGCGGATGGTCAGACCCTGCACGGAGAGAACTCTCAATCTGCCGAGAGCCAGATGATCGGCAGCGACAGCAGAAGACACGATGCCGACGCCAAGTCCCGCCGTGACGACTCTCGCGATCGCCTCGTTGCTGCTGACTTCCAGAATCCGCTGCGGTGTCCATCCGGTCGAAAGAAGAGCATCCCATGCCACATCGCGCGTACCGGATCCGCTTTCACGCATGACGATGGTTTCTTCCGCAAGCTCCGACAGTCGAGCGGAGCGCTTTCGTCCGGTGAGAGGATGCTCGATCGCCGCGATGAACACCAGTTCGTCCTCGCGCCAGGGCTCGGCGACGAGCTCGGTCGCATCGACCGGACCTTCGACGAGCGCGACATCCAGGTCTCGTTGAAGCAGCAGGTCGGCAATCGTCGACGTATTGGCGCTGGTCAGACGGAGCTCGACGGCCGGGTGCATCCGGTGGAAAGCACCCAGAAAAGGTGGCAGGAAATACGTTGCGATCGTCGTCGAGGCTCCGATACGCAGCGTTCCCTGCTGAAGCCCCCGCAACGCGTTGAGGCTCTCAAGGGCCGACTGCTCGGCCGCGAACAGGTCCCTGGCATGCTTGAGCAGGAGACGTCCTGCCTCCGTCGGATGCACCCCCTTCGGGCCACGCTCCAACAAGGGAATGCCCAGCTGGCTCTCGAACTCGCGAACCGCCTTCGATACGGCGGGCTGGCTGATATGCAGCGCTTCGGCCGCGCGGGAAAAACTTCGGTGCTGTGCAACAGCACTGAAGATTCTGAGCGCGTGAAGGTTCATGGATATCCGATATTCAGACGAAATCGACGCATAGAGGCATGTTAATTGCGCTCAAAGGCGAGTCAACGTGCTCGTCGAAACGCGCCGGACTGCCTCGAACATGCGTATAGAGGCACCGATGCCAAATGCGTCGGCTACGCGCGCTCTTCCCAGAGCTTGGCAAGTTCGACGATGGTCTTCACGGCCTTTTCCATGTCCTGGCTGCTGACGAATTCCAGCGGGGAATGGAAGGCATGGCCGCCCGCAAAGATATTGGCGCAGGGAAGCCCCATGAAGGAGAGCCGCGAGCCGTCGGTTCCGCCTCGAATGCTGCCGCGCACCGGCGTCATTCCGGCCCGCCGGACCGCCTCGACGGCATGTTCGACGATTTCCGGATGCCGGTCGAGCACGACTTTCATGTTGCGGTACTGTTCCCTCACCGTGAACGTATAGCGGGAGCCGGGATAATCCGCCATCACGCCCCGGGTGATCTCTTCCAAAAGGGCCTCCTTGCTCTTGAGGCCGTCTTCCGTGAAGTCGCGGATGATGAAGCTCAGGCTGGCCTTTTCCATGACGCCGGAAACGCCCGTGGGGTGGATGAAGCCGTCACGATCCTTCGTTGTCTCCGGGGCCATGGTCTTGGGAAGACGCGCCAGAATGGCGCCCGCGATTTTAATGGCATTTTCCATCCTGCCGTAGGCGAAGCCCGGATGGATCGCGACGCCGGTGATCGCGATCTCCACCGCATCGGCCGAGAAGGTCTCGTCCTCGACGACGCCGGCGGTCTCGCCGTCCATCGTGTAGGCGAAGTCGGCTCCCAGCTTCTTGAGGTCCACCTTGTCGACACCACGTCCGATTTCTTCGTCCGTGGTGAAGAGGATGCGGATCGTGCCGTGCCGGATGTCGGGGTTATGGATCAGGTGCTCGGCCGCCGCCATGATCTCGGCAATTCCCGCCTTGTCGTCGGCGCCGAGGAGCGTCGTGCCGTCAGAGGTGACGATGTCGTGGCCGATCAGGTCGTTCAGGACGGGATGTTCGGCGACCCGGATGATCTGGTCGG
The DNA here is from genome assembly GCF_041276405.1 of Microvirga sp. TS319. NCBI lineage: Bacteria > Pseudomonadati > Pseudomonadota > Alphaproteobacteria > Hyphomicrobiales > Methylobacteriaceae > Microvirga > Microvirga sp. TS319. The sequence continues at coordinate 1,346,357 of NZ_JBGGGT010000002.1, forward strand.
GATTTCCCGGAAGCCGGATGTCGCCTCCCTGATAATTTTTGACGACCTGCGGCTTGACGTTGGTGCCGCTGAAATCCGGTGCGGTATCCATATGGGAGCAGAAGCAGATGACTGGAACGTCGCTCTTGGGCGTGTTCGATGGGATGGTCCCATAGACATAGCCGTGCTCGTCGAGATGCGCATCGGACACGCCGATCTCGCGAAGCTCCTCCACGAGAAGGCGGCCGAGGTTCTTCTGCTTCTCCGTGGACGGCTGGGACGCGGAAGAGGCGTCGGACTGGGTGTCGATGACGACGTAGCGAAGAAAACGATCGGTAACGCGAGTGGCCATGGAGCACGATCCGGGTTGCGGCGGGGAGCAGGGCCTTGTAACGGGCCCGGGCTCCGTCGTAAATGGGGCCCGCTTTCGCGGGTCCCAGAGGGTGATCGGGTCAGGCTTTCCTCCCGGACCGACAATCACTCGTCGACCTTGTCGCGAGCCGATGAAACCGGGGCGTCCGCTCCGGAGGCAGGCCTGCCGTCATTCGGCCGCCCGCGCGAGCGGAAGGAAGCCGATGGACTGGCGCTGCGGGCCCTCCTGCTTCAGGGTGCGCAGCAGATCCTCGTATTCCCGCTCCATCTCGGGCGTGACCGACGGGCGCGTTTCCCGTAAGGCCTGCTCGAAATGAGCCATGGTGACCGTCTGGGCCTCCAGGGATTCCCGCAGCGCGAGCAGGCCCGCTCTCCGGGTGAGGTCTTCGAGATCGGCACCTGTGAAGCGGTTCGTTTGCTCTGCTACCGCATCGAGATCCACATCCGGGGCCAGCGGCATGGACTTGGTGTGAATGCCCAGGATGTGGCGGCGGCCTTGCGCGTCGGGCACGGGCACGTAGATCAGCTCGTCGAAGCGCCCCGGCCGGAGAAGGGCGGGGTCGATGAGGTTGGGCCTGTTGGTCGCCGCCATCACGACGACGCCCTGCAACTCCTCAAGCCCGTCCATCTCGGCCAGGATCGTGTTGACCACGCGCTCGGTGACGGCGGGCTCTCCGAGGCCGCCGCCACGTATTGGGGCGAGCGAATCGATCTCGTCGATGAAGATGACGGTCGGCGCGACCTGGCGAGCACGGGCGAACAGGCGGGAGACCTGCTGCTCCGACTCGCCATACCATTTCGAGAGAAGATCGGAGGATTTCGTCGCCACGAAATTCGCCTGAGCCTCACGCGCCACCGCCTTCGCCAGCAGGGTCTTGCCCGTGCCGGGCGGGCCGAAGAGCAGGAAGCCCTTGGCGGGCCGGATCCCGAGCCGGCGGAACGATTCCGGGCTCTTGAGCGGAAGCTCGACACCTTCGCGCAGGCGGGTTCTCGCTTCCTCGACGCCGCCGATGTCGTCCCAGGTGACGTTGGGCACCTGGATCATGATCTCGCGCAGGGCGGAGGGCTGGATCCGCTTCAGCGCATTCTGGAAATCCTGCCGGATGACGCTCAGGTTCTCCAGCACCTCCGAAGGAATGCCTTCCTTCAGATTCACGTCCGGCAGAATGCGGCGTAGCGAATCCATCGCGGCCTCGCGGGCAAGCGCGGAGAGGTCCGCGCCGACGAACCCATAGGTGGTCCGGGCCAGCTCATCCAGGTTCACATCCTCGGCGAGCGGCATGCCGCGGGTGTGGATCGTGAGGACCTCGCGGCGTCCGGCCTCGTCAGGAACGCCGATCACGATTTCCCGGTCGAAGCGGCCCGGCCTGCGGAGCGCTTCGTCGATCGCCTCGCGCCGGTTGGTCGCGCCGATCACGACGATGTTCTGGCGAGGCTCGAGACCGTCCATGAGCGTGAGCAGTTGCGCCACGATGCGTCTTTCGACCTCTCCGGTCACTTCCTCGCGCTTGGGCGCGATGCTGTCGATCTCGTCGATGAAGATGATCGCCGGCGCGTTCTGCTGGGCTTCCTGGAAAACCTGCCGCAGCCGCTGCTCGGACTCGCCGTAGTGACTGCCCATGATCTCCGGCCCGGCGATGTGGAAGAACTGGGCCTCGGTCTCGTTCGCGACGGCGCGTGCGAGAAGCGTCTTGCCGGTGCCGGGAGGGCCGTAGAGCAGGACGCCCTTCGGTGGATCGATGCCGAGACGCTGGAAGAGTTCGGGATGGCGAAGCGGGAGTTCGACCATTTCACGGACCTGATCGACCGTGTTCCCGAGCCCCCCGATATCGTCATAGGTGACGTCTGCGCGGCGCGCCTCTTTCGGTTCCTCGAATTGCGGGCGCAGCTCGAACTCCGTTTCCGCAGTGACCTGAACAATACCTCGCGGCTGGGTCGAGACGACGACGAGGCGGATCTCCTGCAGCCCGTAGGCAGGGACGTTCAACAGGCCGCGCAGTTCTTCCGGAAATCTCGGATCGGCCGCCCGCGGCGAATACACCGAGGTCGAGATCACGTCCCCTGCGGCGAGGGGACGGTGATGAAAGGTGCGCCTCAAGGCGTCGCCCGAGCCCTGGAGGCGCAGCCCCTTTTGCGCGGGGGCGAGCACGATCCGGGTGGCCGGGCGGGTCTCGGCAGGTTTGATTTCGACGAAGTCGCCGCCGCTGACGCCGGCATTGACACGCTGAAGCCCGTCCATGCGGACGATGTTCAGGCCTTCGTCCTCCGCATAGGGTGCGACCGCGAGAGCCGCCGTATGTCGCTTGCCGATGATTTCGATAGCCTGGCCTTCCTGCAGGCCCAGGGTCGACAGGACCTGCCGGCTCATGCGGGCGATGCCGCGGCCCGCATCGCCCGGCCTCGTGTTCGCGACCTGAAGGCGGACGACCTTTCCATCATCTGACATTGCTGTGCTCCCCTGCTGCAGGTGGCGGTTACGTGGAGTGTCGCCCCCTCATGAGAAAAAACTGTTCTCCCCGTGGAGCGCCGGAAAGCCGAAGCGGCTGCCCCGCAAACGAAGGTCAAACGCGACATGGTCGGATTTGTTGCAGGTCCCGTCCGCCGCATTGGACGGCGATACCGGGTGCCGCTCCTACTTCTCTCCGGAGCCTGGCTCCGCCATCTTCCGATGCTGCTCGGCCAATACTCCCGCGGGCGTCACGGCTGCGATGGCGGTCATGAGCTTGTTCTTCAGCCCCGTCACGACGTCGCCTTCGCCCTTCATCATGGCCTCGAAGCCGGTCTTGGCCACGTCTGCAGGGTCGTCCTTCTTGGATTGGCCGACTTGGGTATCCATCATGTCGGCCCGTTCGAAGAACTCGGTCTCGGTCGCGCCGGGCATCAGGCAGGTCACCGTGATGTTGGTGTCCTTGAGTTCGTTGCGAAGCGCGAACGAGAAGGAGTCCAGAAAAGCCTTGCTGCCGTTATAGGCGGCCTGGAAGCTTCCCGGCATGAAGCCCGCGATCGAGCCGGTGATCAGGATCCGTCCGGAATTGCGGGACCTCATGTCGCGTCCGATCTTCTGGATCAGGTACAGCGTGCCGGTAATGTTCGTCTCGATGACGTCCCGAACCTCGTTAAAGTCCTGATCGAGAAAGGCCTTTCCCAAGCCGCGGCCCGCATTCGCCAGCAGCGCTTCTACGGGGCGGTTCAGAGTGCCGATGGCCTGGTAGAGCTTGTCCACGCCCTCCAGGGTCGCCAGGTCGGCCTGCACGGGTTCCACCTTGGCGCCGAGCTTGCGGAAATCCTCGGCTGCGTCGTTGATCCTCGGCTCGTCCGCCGCGACGACGAGATCGAAGCCGTTCTCGGCGCAGCATCTCGCCAGTTCGTAGCCGATGCCCGTGGAGGCTCCGGTCACGACGGCAAGGGAGCGATCTTCAGCCATAGGAACCTCCTGGGACGGTGTCGAAGCGGGGGACTTCGCCGTGTCCTCCCAAACAGCCACATCGGAGGAAATGTTCCGGCCGTGCGGGAATGCCGGATTGTTCCCTCGGCCGCGCCGGCCTCGGGACCCGCGCCAGGCGTGCGATCAGCGCGCGGTGCTTTTGGACTGCCATGGGACAGGATTCATCCGGGCCGGGCGGGCACGCCGGTGAAATGGAGAAAAGCCGATTCATGGCCCACCGGCAGGAGAACGGTTGCGGTTGCGAAATCTCTGGCCTTCGCGCCCCGCCGGTTGATAGTTCGGCTTCCCCTACGTCCGTAGACTTGACAGCAAAAAGGATTAATCGTCTGCTGCCAGACAACAATAAGGGTGGAAGTGCCCGAAGGGAGGCCTTATGGCTAAGTTTCTCATTCTTCTGAAGAATTCTTCGCGCGCCACGTGCTGAGCCGCGTTTTGGGCAGCGTGCGCGGACCGCTGGACGACATGCCGGATGGCGACGATGCCGGCCCTCTCGGCCGGCCGGTGAATCCGCCTTCCAGGCGGAAGGCGGCAAAGGCTGTCATTCGCCGTCGTTCGAGCCGCGCGCAGCTTTTCGGGACTTCCCAAGAATCCCGAATGAATCGTTTTCCATGATTTTCCACGCCCAATGCGGCGCGGATTCTTTCGACGCCCGGCCGATCGGGCGTGAGCTTCGGCTCCAAGAAATAGGAAAACCTATCGCTTTTCACTCCAATCACCAGAAGAGGGAAGATGAAGGATGCGTAAGCGCTTTCTCGGTACAATGTTGGCGCTGGGACTCGTCTCGGCGGCAGGCGCGGCTCAGGCCGGTCCGACCATGGATCGCGTCACGAAAGCCGGAGAGATGAAGGTCGCGACCAATAGCGGCTGGCCTCCGCAGAGCTATCTCGATGACAACAACAAGCTCGTCGGCTTCGACGTGGACGTGGCCAACGAGATCGCCAAGCGCCTGGGCGTGAAGGTGAGCTTCGAGACGCCCGAATGGAACGTGATGACGGGCGGCCGCTGGCACGGGCGCTTCGATGTGGCCGTCGGGTCCATCACCCCGACCAAGGCGCGGTCCCAGGTCATCGATTTCGCCGGCATCTATTACTTCAGCCCTTACGTCTTCGTGGTGCACAAGGACAGCAAGGCCACCTCGCGTGACGATCTCAACGGCAAGAAGATCGGCGTGGAGACCGGGACGACCTCCGAGGATTACATCAATCGCCGTCTTGAGATCGATGCTCCCGGCGTGGCGCCGATCCAGTACACGCTGACCCCGGGCGAGGTGAAGACCTACGCCGATTCGATGCTGCCGTTCGACGATCTGCGGCTTGGCGACGGCGTGCGCGTTCACGCGGTGATCGCACCCGAGCAGACCGCGCAGAACGCGATCAAGAACAAGTATCCGGTCAAGATCCTGCCCGGTGACGCCGCTTTCAAGGAGCCGCTCGTGGTGGTGACGGACAAGGGCGATCCGGAATGGACCGCCAAGCTCGGCAGCATCATTCAGAGCATGAAGGACGACGGCACTCTCAGCAAGCTGACCACCAAGTGGTACGGTAACGACTACAGCAAGTAGACGCACCGCTTCGTCCGATCCGATCCCCATCCGCAACACGACACGACCCATTATGTCCTACATCGAAACCTACTATCGTCGAGCGCTCGGTCCGAACGCCGTCCAGAGACCGCTGCTCGAAGGAGGCATCAAGGTCGATGTCTGTGTTGTGGGTGGGGGGCTCGCCGGCCTGACGGCGGCTCTCGAACTCGCCCGGAAAGGCCGCAAGGTCTGCGTTCTGGAGGCGAACCGCATCGCCTGGGGAGCCTCCGGCCGCAACGGCGGATTCGTCAGCCCCGGCTGGGCCGCCCGTTACAAGAACATCCGGCGCATGGTCGGCGAAGACCATGCGAAGGAGCTGCATCGTCTCTCGATCGAGGGCGCGGAAGCGGTTCTCGCGAACGTTCGCAGCCTCGCCATCGAGGGCGCGGGGCCGACCCACGGCATCATGGGAGCCGTCCGCTACGAGGCGACGGACGACCTCAAGGCGCATCAGGACTGGCTCGAAAAGGAATTCGGCTACAAGGTCGAGTTCAAGAGCCGGGACGAGGTGCGGCAGATGCTCGTCTCTCCGCGCTACTACCAGGCTCTGTTCGATCCCAACGCCTTCCATTTCCATCCCCTGAACTATGCGCGGGCGCTCGCTGCGGAAATCGAGCGGCTCGGGGGAGCCGTGTACGAGGGCTCCGCCGTCGTCGCGACCGCATTGAACGGCGCGACCAAGGTGGCCAAGACGGCGCACGGATCCGTCGAAGCCGATCATCTGGTGATCGCGTCGGGCGGCTATACGGGCAGCCTGGTGCCGCAGCTCCAGCGCAGCTACCTGCCGATCGCCACCTATGTGATGCTGACGAAGCCCGCTCGCGAGCTGATCGCGAGCGCCATCCGCACCGATGCGGCCATCGGCGACGACCGTCGCGCCGGCGACTATTACCGTGTGGTCGACGGAGGCGAGCGCATTCTTTGGGGTGGCAAGATCACGACCCGCACGACGGAGCCGCGCCTTCTCGGCCGCCTGCTTCACGAGACGATGGTCTCCACCTATCCGCGATTGAAGGATCTGGAGGTCGAGATCGTCTGGTCGGGCCTCATGTCCTATGCCCGGCACATGATGCCTCAGATCGGCCGCCTGCAGCCGGGAGTTTGGTATTGCACGGCTTTCGGCGGCCATGGCCTCAACACGACGTCCATCGGCGGGCGCGTGATCGCGGAGGCGATCGCGGGTGAGAGCGACCGCTACAAGCTGTTTTCTCCTTTCGGTCTTGCCTGGAACGGCTGGATCGCCGGGCGCGCGGCGGTCCAGCTGACCTACTGGGCCTATCAGGCGTCGGACTTCCTGCGCGAGCGGAAGTCGGCCTAGAGCATCGAACGCGGGAAGTGGGAACCGGTTTTGCGTGAAGAGATGCTCAAGCAAGGAGAGCATCGAACGCGGGAAGTGGGAACCGGTTTTGCGCGAAAAGATGCTCGGGACCATAGGCTGACAGCATCGCATGTGGGTTCGATTTCACACCCGATGCTGTCGGGCATGTTTCGGCGCAGCGCGCAAGCCGATGCAGCGCGCATTGTGAGATTGGGGAGAGAAGGGTCCGATGCATTACGCCGACAACGTTGATTACCCCAGGCTGCTGTCGCGGCCGTCCGTCTATGGTCCGGGCCTCGGCCTGCTGTTCGGCGTTCTTCTCTACGCGCAGGCGGGGGCGACGTCGCTGGGCCAGGCGCTTGCGGGCCTGTTCGGCCTTGCGGAAGGGTCGCCCCTGGCGGCGAACCTAATCGTCGCTCTCATCGTGACCGCCGTCGTCGCGGTCAATGTCGCCGTGGTGATGCGGTTGAGCCTCAAGCATCAGGTCTATGTCGTCTGGGTCGAGCTGGCGCTTCTCGTCCTGCTGTTCTTCTATTCGTTCGATCTCAGCTTCGAGTTCATCCGCCGCAAGATCGGCTTTCTCCTGACGCAGGGCCTGGTGACGACCCTGTATGTATCGGCGATCTCGATCGTCATCGCGTCCGTTCTGGCGATGATCGGCGCCGTTGCGAAATTGTCCTCCAACGGCATCGCGCTGGGCATCGCGAATTTCTATACCTCGCTCTTCCGCGGCCTGCCTTTGCTGATGCAGATCTACATGATCTATCTCGGCCTGCCGCAGCTCGGATACGTCATCAATGCGGTGCCCGCCGGCATCCTGGCGCTGTCGCTCTGCTACGGCGCCTATATGACCGAGATCTTCCGCGCCGGCATCGAGAGCATTCCCAAGGGCCAGTGGGAGGCCTCGCGGGCTCTCGGGTTGAAGCCCCGGGATACGCTGACGCGCATCATCCTGCCCCAGGCCATGCGCATCATCATTCCGCCGACCGGCAATCAGTTCATCGCCATGCTCAAGGACAGCTCGCTCGTATCCGTGGTCGGGGTCTGGGAGCTGATGTATCTCGCCCGCACGCAGGGACAGACCGAGTTCCGCCACGTGGAGATGATGATCACGGCCTCGCTGATCTACTGGATTTTGTCGATCGTTCTGGAGCTGATCCAGGCGCGCATCGAGCGCCGCTTCAACAAGGCCCATGTCCGATGACGAGCGGCGCAATCGAGACCGGTCACTTACGAGAGGAGATCTACTCGTGATCCAGAACAGGAAGCTCTCTCTCGTCGAAACGACCCCCGAGACGGCCGGAACCGTTCCTGCCGTTCGGATCCGAAATCTGTCGAAATGGTATGGCAGCTTTCAGGCCTTGAAGAATGTCGATCTCACCATTGCCCGCGGCGAGAAACTCGTGATCTGCGGTCCCTCGGGCTCCGGAAAGTCGACCCTCATCCGGACCGTGAATGCGCTCGAGAGCTTCCAGGAAGGGCAGATTGTCGTCGACGGCGTCGAGCTCACGCGCAAGCCCGAAGCGGTCGAGGCCGTGCGGAAACGGGTCGGCATGGTGTTCCAGCAGTTCAACCTCTTTCCGCACCTCACGGTGCTGGAGAACTGCACCCTGGCCCTGCGGCTCGTGCGCGGCGTTTCGCACAAGGAGGCCGAGGAGCGGGCGCTGTACTATCTCGGCAAGGTCCGCATTCCGGATCAGGCCCAGAAATACGCCTCGCAGCTTTCCGGCGGCCAGCAACAGCGCGTGGCGATCGCGCGGGCTCTGTCGATGCAGCCCGACATCATGCTGTTCGACGAGCCGACTTCGGCTCTCGACCCCGAGATGGTCAAGGAGGTGCTCGACACCATGACGCAGCTAGCCGGAGAAGGCATGACCATGGCGGTCGTCACCCATGAGATGGGCTTCGCCCGTCAGGTTGCGGACCGGGTCGTGTTCATGGATCGCGGGGAGATCGTGGAGCAGGGCATCCCGTCCGAGTTCTTCTCCAGCCCCAAGGAGCCGCGGGCTCAAATGTTCCTGAGCCAGATCCTTCACTGATCGCGGCTCGAGGATCGGACAACAGCGACGAGTGGAGTGCGTGCGTGGCCAACGATTGTGATGTGGTCGTCATCGGAGCGGGGCACAACGGGCTCGTCTGCGCCTTCTATCTCGCCGCGGCCGGATACAAGGTGAAAATGTTCGAGCAGCGCTCCGTCGTGGGCGGCGCGGCCGTGACCGAGGAGTTTCATCCGGGCTTTCGCAATTCGGTTGCCTCCTACACAGTCAGTTTGCTCAACCCCAAGATCATCCGCGATCTCGATCTGCCCCGCCACGGGCTCAGGGTCGTGGAGCGCCGCCTGTCGAATTTCCTGCCGCTGCCGAACGATCAGTACCTGAAGACCGGGGAGGGCGTGACGCGATCCGAGATCGCTCGCTTCAGCCCCAGGGATGCGGAGCGTTACGACGCCTATTCCGGCGAAATCGACGCCATCGCGGACGTGCTGCGCGACCTCGTTCTCCAGCAGCCTCCGAACCTGGTCGCCGGTGGCCTGCGCGCGACGCTGACGGAGAGCTGGCGGGCCCTGATGACAGGAAACCGCCTGCGCGGCCTGTCCATGGCGAACCGGCGGGCGCTGCTCGATCTCTTCGCCAAATCGGCGGGCGACTATCTCGACGGCTGGTTCGAGACCGATTGCGTGAAGGCGGCGTTCGGCTTCGATTCCATCGTGGGCAACTTCGCGAGCCCCTACACGCCGAATACCGCCTATGTGCTGCTTCACCACGTCTTCGGCGAGGTGAACGGGAAGAAGGGGGCGTGGGGTCACGCCATCGGAGGCATGGGGGCGATCACCCAGGCCATGGCGAAAGCCGCGCGCGAGCGCGGCGTCGAGATCGAAACCAATGCGCCGGTGCATGAGGTCATCGTCGAGAAGGGCAGGGCCGCCGGTATCGTCTTGAAGGACGGACGCACCATCCGGGCCCGTGCCGTGGCGGGCAATGTCCATCCCGGGCTGCTGTTCGACCGGTTGGTGCCCGAAGGCGCCCTGCCGGCCGACTTCTTGAACCGCATGCGCCGCTGGAAATCGGGCTCCGGCACGTTCCGGATGAACGTGGCGCTGTCCTCGCTGCCGAGCTTTACGGCTCTGCCCGGACGGGAGGTCGCGGATCATCACACCGCCGGCATCATCATCGCCCCGTCTCTGGCCTACATGGACCGCGCCTATGACGATGCGAAGCAGTTCGGATGGAGCCGCGAGCCGATCGTCGAGATGCTGATTCCCTCGACCCTGGACGACAGCCTCGCGCCACAGGGCATGCACGTGGCGAGCCTGTTCTGCCAGCATGTCCAGCCGAGCCTCTCGGACGGGCGCTCCTGGGACGATCACCGCGAGGAAGTGGCCGATCTGATGATCACCACCGTCGACCGCCATGCTCCCGGATTCAAGGAGAGCGTCATCGGCCGGCAGATCATGAGCCCGCTCGATCTCGAGCGCACGTTCGGGCTCATCGGCGGCGACATCTTCCACGGTGCGCTGACCCTCGATCAGATCTTCAGCGCCCGCCCGATGCTGGGGCATGCGGATTACCGCGCGCCCATAACGGGGCTGTACATGTGCGGCGCGGGCACGCATCCGGGCGGCGGCGTCACGGGGGCCCCGGGCCACAATGCCGCCCGCGCGATGATGGCCGACATGCGCCGCCTGAGATGACATTCTGCATCCCGGCCGCCTGACTTGTACTGAAAGCCTCCTTAGAGCATCGGACGTGAAAAGTGGATTTGCACTTTTGGGATTGAATCCGATGCTGCCTTCCTGGAAAGTGCGCATCGTGCGGAAGACCGGGTCCACTTTTCGCGAGCGCGGCCCGCCGGGTCCACACGATGCGCTGGGCAGGTTCGCGGGAGGCCGGAATGACGGGGCGTGCGGCAAAGCAATCCACGAAGCTCCTCGGCCTGGTCGGGCCCAACGCCGAGAAGACCGTTTCCCTGGCGCTTCAGGGGGGTGGAGCGCATGGGGCGTTCACCTGGGGCGTTCTGGATTATCTGCTGGAGGATGGCCGTCTGGCCATCGAGGCCATCACGGGCGCAAGCGCAGGGGCGATGAACGCCGTCGTCCTCGTGGAGGGCTGGCTCGAGGGAGGGCGCGACGGCGCACGGGAGCAGCTGCGGACATTCTGGAAGCGCGTCAGCCTCGACGGTGGTCTCTCGCCCGTTCAGCGCTCTCTGTTCGATCAATTCCTGAGCTATTGGGGCGGGGCGCGGGCGTCCGCGCCGCTTTGGACGGACGCATGGGCCAATGTCACGAGCCCCTACGATCTGAACCCGCTGGACATCAATCCGTTGCGGGATGCGCTTGGCGAACTGATCAATTTCGAGCGCGTCAGGAGCTGCACGGAGACGAAGCTCTTCATCTCGGCGACAAATGTCTGGACGGGAAAGATCCGCGTCTTCTCGGCTCCCGAACTGACGGTCGATCATGTCCTGGCCTCCGCGTGCCTGCCGACGGTCTTCAAGGCCGTGGAGATCGATGGAGAGCCCTATTGGGATGGCGGCTACACGGGAAATCCCGCGCTGTTCCCGATCTTCTACGAAGCGGAATCCGACGACATCGTGCTGGTTCAGATCAATCCCATCGAGCGCCGCACGACGCCGCGCACGGCACAGGAAATTCAGGGCAGGCTGACCGAGATCACCTTCAACGCGAATCTCCTCTATGAACTGCGCGCCATCGGCTTCGTCGGGCGCCTGATCGATCAGGGAAAGCTTTCGACGGACGACTACAAGCGCGTTCTGATGCACCGCATCCATGGTGGCGCCGCGCTCGATGCCTATGCTGCGTCATCGCGTCTCAATGCGCGCTGGGATTTCTTCAAGAAGCTGAAGAATCTGGGCCGCTCGTCCGCCCGCCATTGGCTGGCCGAGCACTTCGAGGCTCTCGGACGGGAGAGCACGCTTGATCTCACCAATGCCCAGGCTTAGCTAGCTCGGGTACGTCACATCGGATCGCGAGATCCCGCGAAAGGCCTTATCTCTCATGGCGAGAAAAGCAGGCAGTGCGGACCTGCCGCTGCACGGCGGGCATGTGCCCAAATGGCTTGCGGACCGCATGACGCGCCTCGGCGCCGTGATGAGCGAGGCCATCGTTCATCATTACGGCCGCGATGAATTGCTGCGCCGACTGGCGCATCCTTTCTGGTTCCAATCCTTCGGAGCCGTCATGGGGATGGATTGGCATTCGTCCGGCATCACCACCAGCGTGATCGGCGCCTTGAAGCGGGGCCTGACTCCCCTGTCGCGGGAACTCGGCATCCATGTCTGCGGCGGGCGAGGACGCCATTCGCGACAGACGCCGCAAGAACTCGTCGCCATCGGTGAGCGCGTGGGCTTCGACGGCTCGGCTCTCGCGCAGGCAAGCCGCCTGGTCGCCAAGGTCGACAGTGCCGCGATCCAGGACGGTTTCGACCTCTATCTGCACGGCTTCATCGTCACCGATGACGGACGATGGGCCGTCGTTCAACAGGGCATGAACGACGCGCGTCGGCAGGCGCGCCGGTATCACTGGCTGTCGGAGGATCTCAAGAGCTTCGTCGACGAGCCGCATAAGGGGATCGACGGGGTCGGGCAGGGGCGGATCGTCAACCTGACGGACCGGCGGGCCGAGGCCTCGCGCCGGGCCCAGATCGACGTCCTCGGCACGCTCGGGCCGGACGGCGTCGCGCGGCGGTTCGTGGCTCTGAGCGAGAGGGAGGTGGAGCCCTCGCCGCAGCCGCTGCTGCCCCATCTCGTCATGCCGGAGCATCACGATGTCCGGTCCAAGGACGTGGTGCTGCGTCGTCTGCACGGCAGTTTGGCGGCGGCCGCGGATCGGGGCCCCGAGGATTTTCCCGACCTTCTTCTGACCCCCGGCGTGGGCCCGCGAACCGTGGAGGCGCTGGCGATGGTGGCCGAGGTGGTTCATGGGGCGCCGTGCCGCTTCACCGATCCGGCCCGGTTCTCCTTCGCTCACGGCGGCAAGGACCGGCACCCCTTCCCGGTGCCGGTCCGGGTCTACGACGAAACCATCCGGGTGCTCAAATCGGCCGTTCAGAAAGCAAAGCTCGGACAGCAGGATGAGCTTTTCGCCTTGAAGCGGCTCGACGATCAAGCCCGCACCCTGGAGAGCGTCGCCGGCGGTCCCGGTTTCGACGCGCTGGTGGAGGGAGAGCGGGCCAAATCCCATCGCTATGGCGGCCGTTCCGTCTTTGGCGATGAGCCGCCTCCGTCGGCCTAGCGCATCGTGCGAACTAGCGCATCGTGCGAAGAAGTAGCCGGGTCGTTCCCAAGAACGATGCGTTCCTCTAGGAAGGAGCAACGAATTCGATCCCAGAAGCGGAATCCACTTTTCACGTCCGATGCTCTCGCGCATCGGCGTCGGGTGGGATGAGACGCCGCACATCACATGCGTGCCATGTGCTTGCCGGGCAACGGCATTTCCCCCATGCTCCGAGAGCGGCCGAGCCATACAAGGAGATAACCGGCTGCGCATGGGGCATGACGCTATGGACAGTCAGACAACAGTTCTCGGAATTCTGAAGAAGGCCCGCGAGCTCGTCGATGCGGGGCAGCATGGAGGCATCATCGAGGCCATCAGCGCGCTTAAAGGCGAGGCCAGCGGGCCGAAGCGCGATCTGGCCTATTACGCGGTCCTGGAAACCGCGAGTGCCGGTCGCGGAGAGGTCGGAATGTCAGCCTTGTCGGCCGCAAGCCGGGATGCGGCCATGGCCCTGCTCGATGCGACCATCAGGCGAATGACCTCGAAGCTGCATTAGAGCATCGGACGGGAAAAGTGGATTCCACTTTTAGGATCGAATCCGATGCCCCACTCCTTGGATGGCGCATCGTTTGAGCGAAAAACCAGGGCCACTTTTCGCTCGCGCGGCCCCGGGACGATACGTGAGAGGATGCCCGCTTCGTCATCCCGGAACAGCCTTTGACTGCCCAGGGCGACGGGGTGCGGAACGGAGTCCTTTTTACGCGAGGGCCGAACGCAGATCTTGGATCAGGTCGTCCGCGTCTTCGATGCCGACCGACAGGCGAACCAGTCCGTCGTCGATTCCGAGTTCCGCGCGCACCTGCGGCGGAACGGATGCGTGGGTCATGATCGCCGGGTGCTCGATCAGGCTCTCGACGCCGCCGAGGCTCTCGGCCAGCGTGAAGAGCTGGCAGCGCTCCAGGAGGCGCGTCGCGCCGTCGAGGCCACCCTTGATGCGTGCCGTGATGATGCCGCCGAAGCCACGCATCTGGCGTTTGGCCAGTTCATGCTGCGGATGGGAGGTGAGGCCCGGGTAAATCACGCCGTCCACCTGGGGATGCGCCTCGAGGAATTCCGCGATCTTCAAGGCCGATGTGCAATGCCGCTCCATACGCAGCGACAGGGTCTTCAGGCCGCGAAGGGCCAGGAAGCTGTCGAACGGGCCCGAGATCGAGCCGACGGCATTCTGCAGGAAGCCGATCTTTTCGCGAACCTCTTGGTTCTGGCCGACCACCACAACGCCGCCGACCATATCGGAATGCCCGTTGAGGTACTTGGTCGTGGAATGGATCACGATATCGAAACCGAATTCCAGCGGGCGCTGCACCCAGGGGCTGGCGAAGGTGTTGTCGGCGACCAGGAGCGTGCCGTGTCCGCGCGCCGCCTGTGCGATGGCTTCGAGATCCGCGAGCTTCAGGAGCGGATTGGTCGGTGTTTCCACCCAGACGAGGCGCGTGTTGGGGCGCAGGGCCGCTTTCACGGCATCCGTGTCGCTGAGATCGACATAGGTGATGTCGAGGCCCGCGGATTGCTTGCGCACCTTCTCGAACAGCCGGCGCGTGCCGCCGTAGAGATCGTCCGATGCGACGATATGCGAGCCGCTCTCCAGCATGTCGAGGACCGTGGCGCTCGCGGCCAGCCCCGACGAGAAGGCGAAGGCGGCGGAGCCGCCCTCGAGATCCGCGATGCAGCGCTCGAAGGCCATTCGGGTGGGGTTCTGGGAGCGTGCGTATTCGTAGCCCTTGTGAACGCCGGGGCTTTCCTGCGCAAAGGTCGAGGTCGCATAGATCGGCATCATCACCGCGCCCGTCGTCGGGTCAGGCGATTGGCCCGCATGGATGCAGCGGGTGGAAAAGGCGAGTTGGTTGCGAGTGGTCATCAGGCTTGAATCCGGAAGAAGTTGATGAGGTCGATGCGGGTGGCGAGGCCGACGAAGGTGTCGCTGTCCATGATGACCGGAACGAGACCTGCGGCAAAGAGCGGCAGGAGGTCGTTCACAGGCGCTTGGGCGGATACCGTCTGGAGGCGCGTGACCATGATCTCGCGCACCGGCTTGTTGAAGACGCTTTGCGGATCGTTCTCGTTCGCCACCAGAGCATCGAGAATGTCGCTTTCGTCGACGAGGCCGACGACGCGTCCGTCCTCGATCACGGGCAATTGCGAGATGTCGGAGGAGCGCATCCGCGCGAAGGCGGAACGAAGCGTCTCATGAGGGGAGACGAAGATCGTCGCGCCTTCGCCGAAGGGGTTGATGACAACGTCGCGCGCGGTTCCGGTGGCCTTGCGGTCGAGCCAGCCTTCCTGCGCCATGAAGGCGTCGTTGAACACTTTCGACAGATACTTGGCGCCCGTATCGCAGACGAGCGTCACGACGCGCTTGGCCTCGCTCTGCTCGCGGCAATAGCGCAAGGCGGCGGCGAGCAATGTGCCGGACGACGAGCCGGCGAGGATTCCTTCCTTGCGGAGCAGATCGCGCGCCGCCGAGAAGCTTTCCTTGTCGCTAATGGAATAGGCCTTCCGGACCAGGGAGAGATCGCAGTTCGGCGGCACGAAGTCCTCGCCGATGCCCTCGACAGCCCAGGACCCGGCCTCCGTCATCTCGCCCGTCTCGACGAGAGGGGCGAGGATCGAGCCGGCCGGATCGGCCAGAACCATCGCCGTCTTGGGTGAGGCCTTCTTGAGATAGCGCCCGATGCCGGTCAGGGTGCCGCCCGAGCCGACACCGACCACGACGGCGTCCACATCGCTGTTCATCCCGTCGAGAATCTCAGGTCCGGTGCTGGCTTCGTGCGCGGCCGGATTGGCCGGGTTCTCGAACTGGTTGATATAGACGGCGCCAGGGGTCTTGCCGGTGATCTCCAGGGCGAGGTCCTGATAGTAATCGGGATGTCCCTTGCCGACATCGGAGCGCGTGATGACGACTTCCGCGCCGAGCGCCTTGGCATGCAACACCTTCTCGCGGGACATCTTGTCTGGAACGACCAGGAGCGTGCGGTAGCCCTTGCTGGCCCCGACCAGGGCGAGCCCGACGCCGGTATTGCCTGCCGTCGCCTCGATGATGGTGCCGCCTGCCTTCAGGCTGCCGTTCCTTTCGGCGGCCTCGATCATGGCGCGGGCGGGGCGGTCCTTGATGGAGCCGCTCGGGTTGGCGCTCTCGAGCTTCAGGAACAGACTGCAGGGACCCGTATCAAGGCTTGTCACCTCCATAAGTGGGGTCCGACCGATCAGGTCGAGGGCTCCGCGAGCGGCCATTTAACATAATCCTTATGTATAATAAGTCTTCGCTTCTATATAAATGTGAAAATCGTTCCTGCCTATAGTCACTGGAGGAAACTTGTAGGCTTCCACCGGGCACTTTCAATCCGAAGCTTCCTTGTTGGAAGGAGCGATGCGCGCTTTCCGGTTCGCCGACACTTCATTCCTCGCATTGCCAATTCGGGCCGAACGGATAAAACCTCACCTGTCTGGAGTGAGATCCATGCTCGACCGCATTACCGGGATGCAGATTTTCGTGCGGGTCGCAACCCTCGGCAGCCTCTCCGCGGCCGCGCGCTCGCTCGGCATTTCACAGACCATGGCGACGAAGCATGTCGGTGCCATCGAGGAGCGCCTGGGCATCAAGCTCCTGCACCGGACGACCCGGCGGCTGACTCTGACCGAGGCCGGACGACGCTATCTCGAAAGCGCGGAGCGCATACTGGCGGAGGTCGAGGAGGCCGATGCCGCGGCCTCGGCCGAGCGCGTCGAGGTACGGGGCATGCTGAGGGTGAACGCTCCCCTGTCTTTCGGCGTCCGCGAGGTCGCACCCCTCATGGCCGAGTTCTCGCGCCTCCATCCCGCCGTGACGGTCGATCTCGGCCTGAACGATCGTTTCGTCGATCTGATCGACGAAGGGTGGGACGTGGCCATTCGGATCGGGCGGATGCGGGACTCGACCATGGTCGCCCGCAGAATCGCGCCGTGCCGCCTCGTGCTTTGCGGATCTCCCGCCTATCTTGCCGAGAAAGGAACGCCGAGCACGGTCGCGGATCTCCAGCAGCACAATTGCCTGGGCTACACCCTCTCCCAAGGCGTCGGACCGGACGGGTGGTCCTTCGGCGCCGATGGCAGGGTGAAGGTGCCGATCAAGGGCAACCTGCGCATCAACAATGGTGATGCCCTGGTGGCCGCGGCCGTTGCAGGGCAGGGGCTTATCTATCAGCCGACCTTCATCACGAGCCATGATCTGCGCGAGGGGCGGCTGATCGCATTGACCCTCGACCATCCTCCTCTCGATCTGCCGGGCATTTTCGCCGTCTACCCATCCGACCGTCATCCTCCTGCCAAGGTACGCGCCTTCGTGGACTTTCTCGCACGGCGCTTCGGATCCAATCCCCCTTGGGACAGGGGCCTTAAGCGCGCGTAGGTCGAAATCGGCGGGCCGCAAAAACTCAAAGTTGCGGCGAGGGGCAGCACAGCGATCATTCGAGTCCTACGGCGTTGAAAAGAGTCCTTCCCCTTTCGGAACTTTTCTTTGGTCCCTAAGTTATCGATGGTCGGCATCCGTCCAGAGCGGTGAGAACACCCGTCGGTATGTCCGTAGAGCAAGGGGATCCAGGTCAGTTGCCTGGAACGGTGTTACGAGGGGGCTTCATGCCGCAAGTTGAATCTGCCACATCGCAGCTTGATCCCAGGCTGCTGCTCAAAGTCCTGCGCGCTTTCCGGAAAGGGGACTTTTCGGCGCGCCTGCCATCCGACCTGATCGGAATCGACGGAGAGATTGCTGAGGCCTTCAACGATATTGCCGATCTCAATCAAGGGCTTTCCAAGGAGCTCGACCGCGTTGCCAAGGTGGTCGGCAAGGAAGGTCGCATCAGCGAGCGTGGTCAGCTGGACGGGGCGACGGGGTGCTGGAGCGAATGCATCAATTCCGTGAATGCCATGATCGGCGACATCGTGCAGCCCACTATCGAGGTGGCCCGTGTGATCGGCGCCGTGGCCAAGGGCGACCTCAGCCAGACGATCGAACTCGAAACGGAAGGGCGTCCCCTGCGCGGCGAGTTCCTGCGAATCGGCAAGGTGGTCAACACGATGGTGGGTCAGCTCGGCAGCTTCGCCTCCGAGGTGACGCGCGTGGCGCGCGAGGTGGGCTCGGAAGGCAAGCTCGGCGGGCAGGCCAAGGTGAAGGGCGTAGCCGGCACCTGGAAGGACCTGACCGACAACGTGAACCTCATGGCGGCGAACCTGACCGGTCAGGTGCGCAACATCGCCGAGGTCACCACCGCCGTCGCCATGGGCGACCTCTCCAAGAAGATCACCGTGGAGGTGAGGGGCGAGATTCTCGAGCTGAAGGACACCATCAACACCATGGTGGACCAGCTCAATTCCTTCGCGGGCGAAGTGACGCGCGTGGCCCGCGAGGTGGGCACCGAGGGCAAGCTCGGCGGTCAGGCGCAGGTACGTGGCGTCGGCGGCGTCTGGAAGGACCTGACCGACAACGTGAACATGATGGCCGCGAACCTCACCGGCCAGGTGCGCAACATCGCGGAAGTCACGACGGCGGTCGCGAGAGGCGACCTCTCCAAGAAGATCACGGTCGACGTCAAAGGTGAAATTCTGGCCCTGAAGTCGACCATCAACACCATGGTCGATCAGCTCAACTCCTTCGCGTCGGAAGTGACGCGCGTGGCCCGTGAGGTGGGCACCGAGGGCAAGCTCGGCGGACAGGCGCAGGTGGAGGGCGTCGGCGGCGTCTGGCGCGACCTCACCGAGAACGTGAACATGATGGCGGCCAATCTGACCGGCCAGGTGCGTAATATCGCCGAGGTCACGACGGCGGTCGCGAACGGAGACCTCTCCAAGAAGATCACCGTGGAAGTTCGCGGCGAGATTCTCGAACTCAAGAACACCATCAACACCATGGTGGACCAGCTCAACTCCTTCGCGTCGGAGGTGACCCGCGTGGCCCGAGAAGTGGGCTCGGAAGGCAAATTGGGCGGACAGGCGCAGGTGCGCGGCGTGGCCGGCACCTGGAAGGACCTGACTGAAAACGTGAACCTCATGGCGGCGAACCTGACCGGTCAGGTGCGCAACATCGCGGAGGTCACGACGGCGGTCGCGAACGGCGATCTGTCCAAGAAGATCACCGTGGAAGTCCGCGGCGAAATTCTCGAACTCAAGAACACCATCAACACGATGGTCGATCAGCTCAACTCCTTCGCGGGCGAAGTCACTCGCGTGGCCCGCGAGGTGGGCTCGGAAGGCAAGCTCGGCGGGCAGGCCCGTGTGGAAGGCGTAGCCGGCACCTGGAAGGACCTGACCGACAACGTGAACCTCATGGCGGCGAACCTGACCGGTCAGGTGCGCAACATCGCCGAGGTCACCACCGCCGTCGCCATGGGCGACCTCTCCAAGAAGATCACGGTCGCGGTCGAAGGCGAGATCCTCGAGCTGAAGAACACCATCAACACCATGGTCGATCAGCTCAACTCCTTCGCGGGCGAAGTGACGCGCGTGGCCCGCGAGGTGGGCACCGAGGGCAAGCTCGGCGGTCAGGCGCAGGTACGTGGCGTCGGCGGCGTCTGGAAGGACCTGACCGACAACGTGAACATGATGGCCGCGAACCTCACCGGCCAGGTGCGCAACATCGCGGAAGTCACGACGGCGGTCGCGAACGGAGACCTCTCCAAGAAGATCACGGTCGATGTCCGCGGCGAGATCCTCGAACTGAAGTCGACCATCAACACCATGGTCGATCAGCTCAACTCCTTCGCGTCGGAAGTGACGCGTGTGGCCCGCGAGGTGGGCATCGAGGGCAAGCTCGGCGGACAGGCGCAGGTACGTGGCGTCGGCGGCACCTGGAAGGACCTGACCGACAACGTGAACATGATGGCGAACAACCTCACCAGTCAGGTGCGCGGTATCGCCAGCGTCGTGACGGCGGTTGCGGAAGGCGATCTCAAGCGCAAGCTCGCGGTCGATGCGAAGGGCGAAATCGCGGCCCTCGCGGACACGATCAACGAGATGATCGATACGCTCGCGACCTTCGCCGACCAGGTGACGAACGTGGCCCGCGAGGTGGGCGTCGAAGGAAAGCTGGGCGGCCAGGCAAGGGTGCCGGGTGCGGCCGGCCTCTGGCGTGATCTGACCGACAACGTGAACCAGCTGGCCGCGAACCTCACCACCCAGGTGCGCGCCATCGCGGACGTGGCCACGGCTGTGACGAAAGGCGATCTGACCCGGTCGATCTCGGTGGAGGCGTCCGGCGAGCTCGCTTCTCTCAAGGACAACGTCAATGAGATGATCCGCAACCTGCGCGACACGACGCTCAAGAATGCGGAGCAGGACTGGCTCAAGACCAACCTCGCCAAGTTCACCCGCATGCTCCAGGGCGAGCGCGATCTCACGACCGTGTCGAACATGATCCTCTCGGAGATCGCTCCGCTGGTGAATGCACAGCACGGGGTGTTCTACTCCGTCAACACCGACGACAGCGAGCCGATCCTCGAGCTCGTCGCGTCCTATGCCTTCACGCAGCGCAAGCACCTCAACAACCGCTTCCGCCTGAAGGAGGGCCTCGTCGGCCAAGTGGCTTACGAGAAGAAGCGCATCCTCATCGGAAATGCCCCGAGCGACTACATCACCATCAACTCCGCGCTCGGTGAGGCTCCGCCGCTCAACATCATCGTTCTTCCGGTTCTGTTCGAGCAGGAGGTCAAGGCCGTCATCGAGCTGGCCTCGTTCAGCCGCTTTTCCGAGACGCACCAGTCGTTCCTCGATCAGCTGACCGAGTCGATCGGTATCGTGCTCAACACCATCGCGGCGAACATGAGGACGGAAGGCCTGCTCAAGCAGTCGCAGCTCCTGACCATCGAGCTGCAGAGCCAGCAGGAGGAGTTGAAGAACACCAATGACCGCCTGGAGCAGCAGGCCGCTACGCTCCGGCAATCGGAGGAGCTCCTGCGACAGCAGCAGGAGGCGCTTCAGCAATCCAACGAGGAACTCGAAGACAAGGCGCGCCTGCTCGAACTCCAGAAGCATGAGGTCGAGGGCAAGAACCGCGAGGTTTCCATGGCCAAGACGGCCTTGGAGGAAAAGGCCGAGCAACTGTCGCTGACCTCGCGGTACAAGTCGCAGTTCCTGGCCAACATGAGCCATGAGCTGAGAACGCCGCTCAACTCGCTTCTCATCCTCTCGAAGCTCCTGACCGAGAATCCGGAAGGCAATCTCAGCGACAAGCAGAAGGAGTTCGCCAAGACGATTCACGCGGCGGGCTCGGATCTGCTCTCGCTCATCAATGACATTCTCGACCTCTCCAAGATCGAGTCCGGGACTGTGAGCCTGGAAGTGACGAAAGTCGGCTTCAGGGATCTCGCCAATCACATGGACCGCACCTTCCGCCAGATCGCGGAGGAGCGGAAGCTCGACTTCATCATCGATATCGATGAGAGCCTTCCTTCCACGATCCGCACTGATTCGAAGCGACTGCAGCAGGTTTTGCGCAATCTCCTGTCCAATGCCTTCAAGTTCACCGAAAAAGGCGGAGTCAGGCTCAAGATCGGGTCCGCAGAAGGATCTCCTCTGCGCGCCGGGAGTCGGTGGATCTCGGTTTCCGTGACGGATACGGGCATCGGCATTCCCGAGGACAAGCAGCGCATCATCTTCGAGGCCTTCCAGCAGGCGGACGGCACGACGAGCCGCAAATACGGCGGAACGGGCCTCGGCCTGTCGATCAGCCGAGAGATTGCCCGTCTGCTGGGCGGCGAGATCGTCGTTTCGAGCGCACCGGGGCAAGGCTCGACCTTCACCCTGTTCCTCCCGCTCGAGCCCCCCGCCAATCACAGCGCTCCGGCTCAGGCCTCCAGCGCGCGGACCAATGGCATCGGAACGGCGACCGGAGCAGGCGAAGAGGTTCCATCGGCCATTCTGCGCCAGCCATCGGCTCCCATGGCGCTCTCGGCATCGCTCGATGACAGGCATGCGATCGTATCGGGTGATCGCGTCGTCCTGATCATCGAGGATGACGCGATGTTCGCATCCGTCCTTCTCGAACTCGCGCGCGAGCAGGGGTTCAAGGGCCTCATCGCCATGGATGGCGCCACGGCCCTTGCCCTGGCGCACCGCTACAAGCCGCATGCGATCACCTTGGATATCGGTCTGCCCGACATGGATGGCTGGGCGTTGCTCGATCTTCTCAAGCATGATCCGCGGACACGCCATGTGCCGATCCACGTCATCTCCGTGGATGATCAGAAGAAGCGTGGCCTCAAGGCGGGAGCCTTCGGCTTCCTCGAAAAGCCGGTGGATCGCGAATCCCTGATGACGGCCCTCAACCGCACGAAGGACTTCATCGACAGGCCGGTGAAGAAGCTGATCCTTGTCGAGGACGACGACAACCAGCGCATGAGCATCTCCGAACTCATGAGGGGCGAGGAGGTGGACATCACGGCTGTGGCCACCGCAGAGGAAGCATTGGAAACCATCCAGGCGCGCCGGTTCGATTGCGCCGTGGTGGACCTCGGGCTGCCGGACCTTCCGGGGGCGGAGCTCATCGAGCGGATCCGAAGGACGAAGGGAGGCGAGGACCTTCCGATCGTCATCTATACGGGGCAGGATCTGAGCCGCGCCGACGAGCGTCGTCTCGAGCAGATCGCCGCAACGGTGATCCTGAAAGGCGAGGGATCGTCGGAACGGCTCCTCAATGACACAGCCCTGTTCCTGCATCGCTCCATCAACGCCATCCCCGAGGAAAGCCAGATCATTGTCGAGCCGAAGGGCGAGGCGACGCTCGAAGGGCGGAAGGTGCTGATCATCGACGATGACATGCGCAATATCTTCTCGTTGACGAGTGCTCTCGAGCAATATGGCCTCACCGTCATCTTTGCCGAGAACGGACTTGAGGGTATTGAAAAACTGAAGGAAACGCCGGATGTCGACCTCGCCCTCGTCGATATCATGATGCCGGAAATGGATGGCTATGAAACGATGCGGGAGATCCGAAAGGAGCCGCGCTACCGCGACATTCCGCTCATCGCCGTCACGGCGAAGGCCATGAAGGGCGACAGAGAGAAGTGCCTCGAAGCGGGTGCGACCGACTATGTCTCGAAACCTGTGGACATCGATCAACTTCTCGCTGTCTTGCGCGTTCAACTCAGTCGAAGCACTTATGTCCCTGAGGGAAAGACACACCCGAATGGAGCAGCAGAGACTGGCCCGATGACATGATGGAACGTTATGGACAAGGCGTGCCCGAATCTGGTCTGAAACCTCAGGTTTCTGGGCACGCCGCGTCTCATCCCGTGCCGGCGAAGATTCTGGTGGTCGATGACGACCCCCGGAATCTCGTTGCTGTCGAGGAGATCCTTCGGGGGCCCGGGATCGAAATCATCAAAGCCGATTGCGGCGAGGCTGCTCTGCGGCAGGTTCTCAAGCACGATTTCGCGGTGATTCTGCTCGACGTGCAGATGCCGCGGCTGGACGGTTATGATGTTGCGGGCCTCATCCGCAACCGGCCCCGGTCCTCGCGGGTTCCGATTTTGTTCCTTACAGCTTTCAACAAGGACGACATGCATGTCTTTCGCGGCTACTCGGCCGGTGCGGTCGACTATGTGTTCAAGCCGATCGAGCCGCTCATCCTGAAATCGAAGGTCGACATCTTCGTCGACCTCTATCGGAAAACGGAAGAAATCCGCCGTCAGGGAGAAGAGGAAAGACGCCTGCTGATGGAGAACCTGCGCGTCCGGAGCGAGAAGCTCAAGACCGAGCAGGCTTTGCGTCGCCGCGAGGAGCATCAGTCAATCGTTCTGGAATCTCTCCCCATCGCCCTTTATACGGCGTCCGTTCAGGAGGACCACCGGCAGCTGCATTTCACCAACGAGAGCATCGAGCGGATCACCGGGTTCTCGCCGCAGGACTTTTTGGGGAAACCGGACTTCTGGTTATCCCGCCTTCATCCGGATGATCGGGATCGCGTTCTGGTCCAGCTTCAGGAGTTGACCGATCGAGGCACGGTCACCTTGGAATATCGCTGGACCTGTGCGGATGGAAGCGAGCGGTTTTTCCTCGATCAGACCATGCTCATGCATGACGACGACGGACGGCCGCGTGAGTTTTTCGGCATGTGGTTCGACGTCACTGAGCGCAAGCAGATGGAACAGAATCTGCTTCATGCCAGCAAGCTGGAGGCCGTGGGACGCCTGACGGGCGGCATCGCCCACGACTTCAACAATATGCTGAGCGTCGTGATCGGCAACCTCGACCTGCTTCAGAGATCCATCAAAGGCAATGCAAAGGCCGAAACCAGGGTGCGGATGGCCCTGGAGGGGGCGCAACGCTGCGCCGACCTCACGCATCGGCTTCTTGCCTTTTCGCGGCGCCAGCCCTTGCAGGTATCGATCATCGATGCCGGCGCACTGATGCCTGGCCTCCTGGAGCTGATGCGCCGCACCTTGGGCGAGCGTATCAATGTCAGCCTCCAGCTCGAGGAGGGCGCCCATCCGATCGAGGTGGACCGAGCGCAGCTCGAGGCGGCCCTGCTCAACCTTGCGGTCAATGCACGCGATGCCATGCCCGAAGGCGGCGACCTCTCGATTGCCGTCGGCACGCAAGTGCTGGAGGAAGGCAAGGTCGATCATCCCGGCGAATTCATCGTGATTTCGGTTCAGGACACGGGGACCGGTATGCCTCCGGAGGTTCTGCAGCGTGTCTTCGAGCCGTTCTTCACGACGAAGGAGAGCGGCAAGGGAACCGGCCTCGGCCTCAGCATGGTCTACGGTTTCGTGCAGCAGTCTCATGGGCAAGTGGAAATCGACAGCACGCCCAACGAAGGCACCACGATCCGCATCCTCCTGCCGCGCGCTCATGGAAAGGTTGTGAGCCTGAACGACAGGCAGGCGAACGACGCGACCCCTTTTGGGGCCGGACAGACGGTTCTCGTCGTGGAGGATAATCCCGCGGTCCGGCAGGTCGCGATCACGACCTTGCGCTCTCTCGGTTTCACCGTGATCGAGGCCGAGACAGGTGATGAGGCGGCAGCCTTGTTGCGGGAGAACGATCGTGTGCGATTGGTTCTGTCCGACGTTCGCATGCCTGGCGGGCTGAGCGGGATCGATCTTGCGCGCATCATCAAGAGCGAGAAGCCGGCCGTACAGGTTCTCCTGACGACCGGATATGTCGACAGCAACGAGACGATCGAGGATGTGGACATCCTCTACAAACCTTATCGCGCAACGGATCTTGCAGAAAAAATCCAGTCCCTCTTGGACAAGCCTCAGCCTCTGGGGAAAAATATCATCCCGATGCGGGCTGCCGCGTCCGTTTGAGTCGGTGTGCCGCTGTCGTCCTGCCGGGGAAGGTCGATTCAACACTTCGCCGAGCTGAAGACGCGGGGCTCATGAGAGGATTTCACTCGGAGCGGATCCGATGAGCATGCAACCGGATGTCGTCTTCCTCGACTTCGAGGCCTCTTCGCTCGACAAGGAGAGTTATCCGATCGAGGTAGGGTGGATTTTCGCTTCCGGACGGGAGGAGAGCCATCTCATCAAACCTGCACCGTCATGGACGGACTGGTCTGCGGAATCGGAGGCGACCCACCATCTCACGCGAGAGCGGCTCATGGCAGAAGGTACGCCGCATGACGTCGTCGCCAGGCACATGCTGGATGTGCTGTCGGGCCATGCTCTCTTCGCGACGGCGCCTTCGTGGGACGGCCATTGGCTCAGCCGATTGCTGCGGGCGGCCGGACTCCCGCGGCACGCCTTGCGGCTGCAGGACACGGATGTCGCGCATCTGGACGCCGTTTCCCGGATTTTGCGGAAGTCCGGCGTACCTGAGGATACGCTTAGCGCTCACGCGAAGGCGATTCTGACCGAAGCCCGTCTCGCGGACGAAGAAGAGGGCGCCCCCGATCACCGGGCGCTTGCGGACGCAAAACGCGAGTTGCGCCTATGGCGTGACGTGCAGGGCCGAGCGGAGGAACACGCGAAGAGCCTCGGGCAAAGGCCCTGAGGCTTTTCCGCAGGCGTGCTTCAGGCTTTGAGGCGCCGAAGAGCGGCCTTGTCGCGCAGCACGATCGAACGGCGATGGGCAGGCAGTTCGATGACGCCCTGACGTTCCAATTGGGTGAGCGAGCGCGAGACCGTCTCGATCGTCAGGCCGAGATGATCGGCGATGTCGATTCGTGACATCGGCAGATCGACGTGACCGTCCTTCGCGAGACGCTCGGACAAAACCAGCAGGAAGGTGGCAATCTTTTCAAGAGCATGCTTGCGGCCCAGCAGGAGCATGTGATCCTGGGCGCGCTCGAGCGTGCGCATCACGGATGAGGTCACCTGATGGGCGAAGGCCTGATCCCTCGAAGCCAGAGCCTCCAGGCTGCAGCGGCGGTAGGCGACGATCGTGGCCTCGCCGAGTGCTTCCGCGCTGAAGCGGTGCTCATCGCCGAGTTCCATGCCGAAGATGTCGCCGGGAAGATGGAAGGCGTCGATCTGGCGGCGGCCGTCGCTCAGGAGCTTGAAGGTGCGCACAGCGCCCGAAACCACCTTGTAGAAATAGGCAGTCCTGTCTCCCTCGGCGAAGATCTCTTCGTCCTTGGACACCGTTCGTGCCGTGCCGAGTTCGGGAGCGGTACGAGGTGCCGGCAGAGTGCGCAGGAGCGCGACGTTCGGAACAATCTGAGTGCTGAGGGAAGCGTGCGCGGTCTGCATGGAACTCTCGTCGGGCGTTTGGTTGACGTGAGCTCAGGATTAGCCGTCGACCGGGCCGGGCGAAATTCAGATGCTCTCCTAAGGAATATCCCGGAGGCGAGCATAGCCGCTCAGGCGTGAGTATTCAGCGCTCCACGGATGCCGTCGAGCAGAGTGCTGTCTTCCAGAGGTTTTTCAATGACTTGCCGGAAGCCGGAGCGAGCCGCGCGCCTGCGCATATCGTCCGTCATGCGGGCGGTGATCAGGATCGCGGGAAGGCGAACCAGCCGTCCGCGGAGCCTGTCCATCAGCTCGACCCCGTTCATGGACGGCATGTAGTAATCCACGACGAGGCAGCCCGAGGTCGGCAACTCCGGATCGGCGAGGAGTTCGGCGCCGCTCTCATAGGTGCGCACGTTCATCCCCTCGAGCTCGAGGGCGAACTTCAAAGAGTGTCGAACGGCGGCATCGTCGTCCACGACGATGACCGGTCCTGGTATCATGGACATGGGGCGTCCTAACGGGTCCCTGGCTCTCGGATCTCGCTCAGATCTAATCCAACCGGAAGATCGGGGGCTTGATATGGGTCAATCCGGGATTGTCTGCGAGCTCCGGAATGTCCCTTAGGGGCTTTCGCCTGCGCTAGCGCATCGTGCGAAAAAGTGGATCCGGTTTTTCGCAAGAACGATGCGCTGTTCCATAGTGGGAGCATCGGATCGATCCCAAATGTGGGTCCACTTTTGGGTCCTATGCTCTAGGCCGAACGCCGACAAGAAGGGCCATGCGGACAAGCTCCGAGAGGCTGGAAGCCTGCATTTTCGTCATCACGTTCGCCCGGTAAATCTCGACGGTCCGCGGGCTGATGCCGAGATCGTAGGCGATCACCTTGTTGGCCTTGCCGGCGACGAGACCCTCCAGAACCTGGCTCTCCCGCTCCGACAAGGCCTCAACGCGCGTCCGCACTTCGGCCGTCTGCGCATCCTGGTGCGCCTGCTTTTCCTGACGCCTGAGCGCGGCACGGACGGCCGCGAGGAGGAGCTCGTCATCGAAGGGCTTTTCGATGAAGTCGATGGCTCCTTCCTTCATGGCTTCCACCGCAAGGGGCACGTCCGCATGGCCGGTCATGACGATCACCGGCAGGGTGAAACCGTGGCCCTTGAGGCGCCGCAGGAACTCGATGCCATCGATGCCGGGCATTCGGACATCCGTGACGATGCAGCCGTCGGAGGCGATCTTCACGCTGTCCAGAAACGCGGAGGCCGACTCGTGGAGGCGGACCGGCAAACCATCCGAGGCGAGCAGGAAGGAGAGGGACTGGCGCACTGCCAGATCGTCGTCCACCACATGCACAATCGCTTCACTCGGCATTCGCTAGTTCCTCCTGACTGACAGCCCGCAGGGTAAATCGGAATACCGTGCCCTGGCCGACTTCCGATTCGATCCAGATCTTCCCACCATGAGATTCGATGATGGTTCGGCAGATCGACAGGCCGACACCCATGCCATGTTTCTTCGTCGTCACGAAGGGCTGGAACAGACGCTTCAGAACCTCGGGCTCGATCCCCGTTCCCGTATCCCCGACACTGACTTCGACAAGGCCATCCTGAGGCAGGGCCTGGCTGGCGATCACCAGCTCGCGTTTGGGCGCGTCCTGCATGGCCTCGATGGCATTGCGGATGAGGTTCAGGAGGACCTGCTGAATCTGAATCCGGTCCGCCAGGACAAGGGGCGCATTCGTATCGAGCCGGTATGAGACGCGCACACCCTTTTCACGAGCCCCGACCAGCGCAAGGGCGCTCGCCTCCTGGATCAGCTTGGGCAGGTTCTCGATATGGCGTTCGCTCTCGCCGCGCGCCACGAATTCGCGCAAGTGACGAATGACCTGGCCGGCCCGCAGCGCCTGCTCGGCGGCCTGATTCATGGCGCCTTCCAGCATGGATGCGTCCTGGCCTTCCATGCGTTGCAGGATGCGACGGCAGCCCTTCAGATAATTCGCGATGGCCGTGAGAGGCTGGTTGATCTCGTGGGCCAGGGTCGAGGCCATCTCGCCGAGTGCCGTGAAGCGGGACATGTGAACGAGCTCGGACTGCAGCTCCTGCAGGCGGGCTTCCGTCTTCTGCCGCTCAGTCAGATCGCGGATGAATCCGGTGAAATAGCGTTGGCCGCTCGAGCGCATCTCGCCGACGGCCAGCTCGATGGGAAAGGTGGCTCCGTCCTTGCTCTGTCCCACGACGACCCGGCCGATGCCGATGATGCGTCTCTCGCCCGTCGTGAGATAGCGGTGCATGTAGCCGTCATGTTGCTCCCGATAGGGATCCGGCATCAGGAGCTTGATGTTCTCGCCGATGACCTCAGAGGCCTGGTAGCCGAACAGCCTCTCGGCGGCGGCGCTGAAGAATTGAATGCGGGCCTGCTCGTCGATGACGATCATGGCGTCCGGAACCGTCTCCAGAATCGACCGCAGATGGGCCTCGCGGGTCTTCAGAGCTTCCTCGGCCGCAACGCGTTCGGTGATGTCGCGGATGACCTTGGCGTAGCCGAGGAGCCCGCCTGTCCCGTTCTTCAACGGAGTCAGGCTGACATGCGCGATGAAGCTCGATCCGTCCTTGCGCAGGCGAAGGCCCTGTTCTTCAAAGCGTCCGTTGTCCCGAGCGATCTCAAGGGTGAGAGCGGCCTTGCCGGAGGCAAGATCTTCCGGTGTATGAAAGATCGAGAGGTGGCGGCCGAGGATCTCGTCTCTGCTCCAGCCGCAGATGTGCTCGGCACCCGTGTTCCAACTGATCACGCGGCCCTCGGTATCGAGCATGCAGATCGCGTAATCCGTCACGGCGTCGACCAGGAGCTGGAGGCTGATATCCTGTTGCGGCAGTGCGATGGGAGGAAAAGCCGAGGCAGTCAAAGGAAACTCCAGTCTGGGATCATTCTCCCGCCGCCGATCGAAGTCGGCACCGGGAAAACTGTCGCCATTCCTACGGCGTTCCTAAAGCATCGGGCCCAAAAGTGGAATCCACTTTTGTGATCGCATCCGATGCTGCCTTCTTGGTGAGAGCGCATCGCTTGAACGGAACGGCCGGGTCCGCACGATGGGCTAGCACAGGCATGAGAGCGTTCATGCAGGCGTATATTGTCGCAATCGGCGGTGACTATCGGACAAGGCCCGCCGCCATGGCTCCCAAGAGAGCACAGCCGAGGAGCATTCCGTCATGAAGGCCAAGAAGCCAGCGGGAGGGCTCGCCCTCTTCATGGATCCAAAGCGTTGTCCCCATGGTCACGAGGGACCAGCCGATTCCGAGAAGCGCCGCCGAGAGGGTGAAGGCGCCGGTCGTCGCGGCCAGCAGAAAGACCGCCGCCGCCGCCGAGAGAAGGATGCCGCCGCCGAGGGCGATCCAAAGGGGGCGGATCCGCTTGGGAATACCCGCAAGCGCCAGAGAGGGAGCGTACATCGCGATCACATGCCACGCGATCGCGCCTGAAACCGCCTCGCCAAGGCCGCATCCGACCATGGCGATCGGGGTCGCCCCCATGAGAGCCGTCATGGCAAACCAGGCCAGGGCTGCCAGCAGGGTAGGCCACAGAATACGCTGCCATCCCTGAAGGGGAGAGGCCTCCGTGCGGATCCGGCGGGCCCGACGATGCGGGAGAAGCGCTGTGATCCCGAGCGACGCGACATGCGCGAGGGCCGCGGCGACCGCCATGCCGACCATTGCATGCGGAACGGCAAGGCTTTCGGCGAGGCCTGCCAAGCTCGGCGCAAGAAGCCCCGCCGCAGTGGCAGCCCCGAAGACCAGCAGAACGGGTCCCGTTCCCTTGGCTCCGAGAGGCGCCGCCGCATGCCGGTAGAACAGGCTGAAGCCGCTGGCGATACCGAGCCACAAGGCTCCCAGAACTAGGCCCGTGAACTGCCATTGCAGGAGGGACCACGCGGTGAGCAATCCTCCGGCGACGCCCAAACCGGCTCCCAAGGAGAAGGCGGCCCGGCGGCCGAAGGAATCGAGGAGGAGAGAAGCCGGCAGGCTGGCCAGCGCCGCTCCGGCGTAAAACGCCGCATAGGGCAGGGTCGCCCAGGCTCCATCAGGAGCAAGGGAGAGGCCCGCGATCGGCAGGATGGTCAGAGTGAATACCTGCGAGAGCACGGACAACGCGAAGGCGGCCGCGAGGAGCGCCGTTCCGCCGTGATCAGGCGTGCCGCCGGCGGCACCGATTGGCTCGCAAAGGCAGTCGAGCCGCCCCGCCCGCGGAATGGCAGACGATGTGCTCATGGCCTCACGTCGTCATCCTTCAGGACGCGAATGGCCGCGCCGTCCACGTCGTCGAACTGCCCGTTGTTGAGCGACCAGAGAAAGGCCGCGAGGCCCGTGAGTCCCAGGACCAGGGCCATCGGCACGAGATAGATCAGAACTTCCATGTTCATGCTTCCTGCAGGGTTGGAACGGTTTCGGCCGTAGCGGCACGCGAGGATGCTGCCGCCGCGGATCCGGCTTTGACGCTCCGGGCGCGAAGCGCGTTCAGCGTCACGAGGCTTGAGGAACCGGACATCGCCAGCGCGGCCACCAGAGGGGTCACATAGCCAAGGAAGGCCAGGGGAACCGCGACGAGGTTATACACCAGCGCAATGAGCAGGTTCTGGCGCATCAAGGCGCGGGCGCGGCACGCGATGGTCACGGCATCCAGAACGGGCGAGAGCCTGTCGCCGAGGAAGACCGCATCCGCTTGGGCCTGGGTGATATCGGCTGCCGTGATTGGCGAGATGGACACGTCGGCTGCCGCGAGGGCGGGGGCGTCGTTGAGGCCGTCGCCAACCATGAGCACCCTGCGGCCCTCGGCCTTAAGAGCTTCGATCGCCGCGATCTTCTCGGCGGGCTTCGCACCGCCGCGCCACTCGCGAATCCCGAGGGAGGAAGCGATCGGCGCGACGGCCTCGGGGCGGTCGCCGGACAGGATCCGGCAATCGATACCGAGACCTCGCAGGGTCCTGACCGTGGCGGCGGCATCCGGGCGCAGCGCCTGACGCACAAGCAGAATGGCGAGGTCATGACCGTGTGAGAAAGCGATCATGGAGACATCGGCCTCCTTGTCCGCGCACTCGGCCGCGAGATCGGCGGCCCCACAGAAGCTCGGGCTTCCGAGACGAAGCTCCACCCCGGCCACAACGGCTCTTACGCCTTGTCCGGCCACCTCCGTCGCCTCATCGTAGGGACGACGCTCATTCGCCTCCTGCGCCAGGGCCGACGCTAGCGGATGGTGGCTGGACAAAGCGAGGCGCGCCGCTGCCTCGAGCAGATCGGGGCGGATCGTGCCGGCATTGGCCACGCGCATCTCCGGAAGAGTCAGCGTGCCCGTCTTGTCGAACACGACCGTGTCGATGCGGGCGAGGCGTTCCAGGGTATCGCCGGAATTGAGGAACACGTTGGAGCGGAACAGGGCGCCTGAGGCCACGACCTGAACGACGGGAACGGCGAGAGCCAGCGCACAGGGACAGGTGATGATGAGCACGGCGACGGCTGTGATGATGGCATCGTGCACCGAGGAACCCATCACGACCCAGACGATCGCCGTGATGGCGGCGGTGAGGTGCACGACGGGTACATAGGCCCGCGCCACCTTATCGGCCAGCTGCACATAGCGGGACTTGGCGGCGGATGCGGATTCAAGAAGCCGCTCGACCTCATCGAGAAGGGTGCCTTTGCCGGCTGCCGTCACCGTCAGAATCAGAGTGCCGTCGTAGTTCATGCTGCCGGCATAGACATGGTCGCCGTTCGTGGCGGCCCGCCGCACGGTCTCGCCGGTCACGAGGCTCTCGTCGAGCTCCGAGTTGCCGGAAAGGACGATCCCATCGACGGCGATGCGTTCGCCGGGGCGCACCAGGACACGATCGCCCGGGTTGAGCGCCGCGGTGGGAACGAGAATGGTCTCGCCACGCTCATCGATGCGATGAGCCACCTCGGCCTTGAGCGCCGCGAGGTTGCCCGCGACGGCGCGCGTGCGGCGGCGCATGGCCTGGTCGAGATAGCGGCCGCAGAGGAGAAAGAAGAGGAGCATCACGACGGAGTCGAAATAGGTATTCTCCGCGTGATTGATCGTTTCCACCACCGACACGGTGAGAGCCAGCAGAATGCCGATGGTGATCGGCACGTCCATGTTGGTGCGCCTGGCCCTCAGCGCGCCCAAGGCGCTGCGGAAGAACGGTTGCCCCGCATAGGCAACGGTCGGAAGAGCGATGAAGGCGGCAAGCCAATGGAAAAAGTCGCGGGTTTCCGGCGTGATGTCGGTCACGTTGCCCGACCAGACGGAGACGGCAAGGAGCATGATGTTCATGGAGGCGAAGCCCGCAACCGCCAGGCACCTCAACAGCCATTGCGAGCGGCGCGCTTCCTCTTCCTCGACCAGACGCGCCTGGTAAGGGTGGGCGCGATACCCAAGGCGATACAACTCGTCGACAATGGCGGATGGGACAATGGCGCCCTCCTGCCACTGCACGGACAGGCGGTGCGTCGTATAGTTGAGGCGCGCATCCACGACGCCGTCCAAACGGCACAATCCACCCTCGATCTCGTCGATGCAGGCGGCGCAATCGATGCCCTCGATCGCCAGATCGAGATGCGATGTCCCGTCATCCTGTGGCTTGACGAAAACGGAGAGATCCAGCGTATCGGCCATGATCGCGATCTTTCTGCTAGAGCATTTCTCGGCGAAGTGGATCCGGTTCGCCGTCGAAAACGCGGCAAACCAAGGAGAAGAGCTGATTCCATGACAGTGGAAACGGCTCTAGAGCGAAATGCGGCTCTTCGAGCGGAAGACGACGTGGTCTCCGCGCTTCAGGTTGATGACGAGATCCCAGCGGCCCTCGGGAAGCGGGCCGAGACTGCCGTATCGCCCGGTGGAAATCTCCGCAAAGTCGAGGGAAACGTCGTTGCGCTTGTCTGTCGGGTGGGCAAGGAGAACCTGCGCGGCGAGGCCCGCGAGAGGCTGATCCTTGGCGTCACGGGCCGTGATGACGATGCCGCGGGCCGGGGCGTGTTCGAGCTTCGCCTCCACGGTCCAGTGAAGAGCATCCTGCGCGTGGGCCGCCGCCACATCGTTCTCGAAGGTGAGGCCCGCCTTGTACGAGCTCTCCGTCTCCACGCCGCTGAAACTCGACACGGCAACGCGGACCATCACGAAATTCACGGCGAAGATCACGCCGAAGAAGGAGACCAGATAGATGAGAACCGCGCGTCCGGTGAGAATACGAGGGGGGCGTTGTGCCGTCGTGGCCATGGCTTGATCCTTTTAAGGCGCCTTGAAGTAATCGCTCATCCGAGCCGTATCGCCCGTGGCGAGATCCGTGAGCGTGAAGTGGATATCGGTCGAGGGAGGAACATCCGACCCCTGCGAGCTCACCAGGACACGGGCTTCCAGGGTCTGATCGGGTCCGACCTTGACGACGACCTGGCCCTGCTGGTCGATTTCTCCGCCGACGATGTCAAGCTTGGCACCGGACAGGCCCTCGACCGTGAGAGCGTAGCTGCGCTCGTCGAGGTTCTTGTTGGCGACGCGAACGGTGAATCCGTTTCGGATCGAACCGTCGGAGAGGTGGACGTAGAGCGGATTGCGATCATGCATGACGCTCAGGTAGACGGTTCGGCGCATGGCGAGGGAGCCGATCATCGTCGCGCCGACGAGGGCAATGATGGCCGCATAGAAGATCGTGCGCGGCCGGACGATATGGCGGGTTTCCGACCGCCCCTCGATGCGGGCCTTCACGTTCATCTCGGTATCGTAGGCGATCAGGTTGAGAGGGCGATTGATCTTCTCCATCACCGTATTGCAGGCGTCGATGCACAGGCCGCACTGAATGCAATCGAGCTGCAAACCTTTGCGGATATCGACCCCTGTCGGGCAGACATTGACGCATTGATAGCAATCGATGCAATCGCCGGCCGGCTGCCCCTGAAGCCTCATGGCCTCGTTCTTCTTCATTGACCCGCGCGGCTCTCCGCGGTCGTAGCGATAGGTGACGTTGAGGGCGTATTCGTCCGTCAGCGCAGCCTGAATGCGCGGCCAGGGGCACATATAAGTGCAGACCTGCTCACGCATGAATCCGGCGAGTGTGTAGGTGGTGAAGGTGAGAATGCCGATCCAGACATAGGCGATCATCGGGGCCTGGAACGTCGCCAGCTCACGGACCAGGGTCGGAGCGTCGGCGAAGTAGAGCACCCACGCGCCACCTGTCCACCAGGCGATCATCAGCCAGATGAAATGCTTCAGGCTCTTCTGCGCCGCCGTCTTGAGGGTGAGCTTTTCCCTGTCCTTGCGCATCCGGTCGCGGCGATCGCCCTCGATCCACCGCTCGACGGCATAGAAGAGATCCGTCCAGACCGTCTGCGGGCAAAGATAGCCGCACCAGACGCGGCCGGCGACGGCGTTCATCAGGAAGAGAACGAGGGCCGCCAGCACCAGCAGGCCCGTAAAGTAGTAGACCTCCTGCGGCCAGATCTCGATGAAGAAGAAGTAGAAGCGGCCCTGAGCCAGATCGACCAGGATGGCCTGGTCGGGAGCATGGGGCCCCCGGTCCCAACGGAGGAAGGGGAGCAGGTAATAGATGCCCAGCGTGACGGCCAGCACGACCCATTTGATCGTGCGGAAGCGGCCTTTCACGGCCTGCGGGTAAATCTGCTTGCGCGGGGCGTAGAGCGGGGCGTCTTCGGGGCCTGAATTCGTAAGGGAGGGGGAAACTGGAGCGTCAGCCATCGAATCCGTCACAGGTTCTCGTCAAGAGAGGACTGGATAGGGGAGACGTCGGGGTTCCGCCTTGATTTGGGTCAAGCAGGCGGCCGGAAATGGTTCTCCGGCCGCCAGTATGAATACGGATAGGGTGCTTTGCCGCAGCTTACGGATTCTGTCCCCCGCCCAGCGAGTGGACGTAGAGCGTCAGGGCCTTGATGGTCGTGTCGTCGAGGCGCCCCTGCCATGTCGGCATCACGCCGCCGCGGCCATTGTTGATGCCTTCGACGATGACCGCCTTGTCGGATCCGAACAGCCAGATCTTATCCGTGAGGTTCGGCGCGCCCATCTCCTGCATGCCTTGCCCGGTGGTGCCATGGCAGGCAGCGCAGTTGTCGGCGAAGATCTTCTCGCCGGCGGCGAGATCGGCGCCCTTGTCGGTCGGCAGGCCCGACAGGGAGCGAACGTAATCCGCCACCTGCGAGATCTCCTCGCGCTTGAGCATTCCATCGCGGCCGAATGCAGGCATGCTGCCGGAATGGCCCTCGTCGCTGGTGGAGCGAACGCCGAACCGGATGGTCTGCTGGATCTGCTCCAGCGAGCCGCCCCACAGCCAGTCGTCGTCGTTCAGATTCGGGTAGCCCTTGGCGCCGCCGCCGCCGGCCCCATGGCAGGGCGCACAATTGTCGCCGAAGGCTGCCTTGCCCTGAGCGCGGGCGAAGGCGAACATCTCGGGATCCTGCTTGATCTCATCGAGAGAGCTTGCCGCGAGCTTCGCCGTCATGCCCGAGCGCAGATCCTTGAGAGCCGCGAGTTCGACCTCCACGGCGTCTCTGGACTGCCATCCGAGAACGCCCTTGGTATAGGAGGACACGAGCGGCCAGGCCGGATAGGCGATGCAATAAGCGATCGCCCAGACGATGGTGAAATAGAAGGTCCACAGCCACCAGCGCGGCAGAGGATTATTGAGCTCCTCGATATTGTCCCAGCTGTGCCCGGTCGTGGTCACGCCCGAGACGGCGTCGACCTTTTCTTGAATATCATGGGCCATGGGATCAGTCCTCCTGGAGAGGCATGCGGGCGGCCGCGTCGAAACGCTCCTTCCGCGAGGGGGCGAGGGCGTAGACCAGGACCACCAGGAACACGCCTACGAAGTAGAGCAATCCCCAGGTCTGGGCGAATTCAGCGAAGAATTTGTATGCGGCTGGCATGGCATTGTCCTCAGCGCACGTTGGCCTTGTTGTCGTAGAGCTTGAAGTCGACCTGCGTGCCGAGCATCTGCAGATAGGCGATCAGGGCGTCCGCCTCGGTCACCGTCTGCGGGTTACCGTCGAAACTGCGCGACTGAGCGTTCGGGTAACGCTTGGCAAGATCCTCGGCGTTCGGGTCGTCCGCATTGGCCTGGATGCGAACGTCGCTTTCCGCCTTCTTCACCATCTCCTCGGTATAGGGCACGCCGAGCATGGCCTGGACTTTCATGTCCTCGGCGATGGAGGACACGTCGAGTTCGTTCTTCTCGAGCCAGGGATAGCCCGGCATGATCGAACCAGGAACGACAGCGCGGGGATCCTTGAGGTGGTCGCGGTGCCAGTCGTCGGAGTACTTGTTGCCGACGCGGGCGAGGTCCGGGCCCGTGCGCTTGGACCCCCACTGGAACGGACGATCGTACATGCTCTCGGCGGCGAGGGAGTAGTGGCCGTAGCGTTCCACCTCGTCGCGCATCGGACGGATCATCTGACTGTGGCAGTTGTAGCAGCCTTCACGCACATAGATGTTGCGGCCGGCCAGCTCGAGAGGCGTGTAGGGACGCACGCCATCCACTTTCTCGATGGTGCTCTTGAGATAGAAGAGAGGCACGATTTCCACGAGGCCGCCGATCGAGATGACGAACAGCACGCCGATGACAAGGATGATCGAGTTGGTCTCGAAGATCTTATGACGGGACCAGAATGACATGATCGGTTCCTTTACTCCGCTGCAACGAGGGCGGGCTGAGCGGGAAGAGCTTCTTCCTCGACAGCTTCGGCTGTGGTGATCGTCTTCCAGACGTTCCAAGCCATGATCAGGCTTCCGGCAACGAAGAGAGCGCCGCCGAGTGCACGGATGACATAGAAGGGGTGCATCGCTTCCACGGTTTCGATGAAGGAGTATTCAAGGAAGCCGAGGTTGGTATAGGCGCGCCACATGAGGCCCTGCAGGATGCCGGCGACCCACATGGACGAGATGTACAGGACGATGCCGAGGGTCGAGATCCAGAAGTGCCAGGAGACGGCCTTGATCGAATAGAGCCCCTTCTTGTTCCACAGCCACGGAACGAGGCAGTAGACCGCGCCGAAGGAGATGTAGGCGACCCAACCGAGAGCGCCGGCATGAACGTGCCCGATGGTCCAGTCGGTATAATGCGACAGGGAGTTCACGGCCTTCACGGACATCAGGGGACCTTCGAAGGTGGCCATGCCGTAGAAGGCGACGGACACCACCATGAGGCGCAGCACAGGATCCGTGCGGAGCTTGTCCCAGGCGCCCGAGAGGGTCATGAGGCCGTTGATCATGCCGCCCCAGGAGGGCATCCACAACATGATCGAGAAGACCATGCCCAGCGTCTGCGCCCAGTCGGGCAGGGCCGTGTAGTGGAGGTGATGCGGGCCAGCCCAGATATAGATGAAGATCAGGGACCAGAAGTGGATGATCGAAAGGCGGTAGGAATAGACCGGCCGCTCGGCCCGCTTCGGGATGAAGTAGTACATGATGGCGAGGAAGCCGGCCGTGAGGAAGAACCCGACGGCGTTATGGCCGTACCACCACTGGACGAGAGCGTCCTGGACGCCGGACCATACGATGTAGCTTTTCGGCGAGAAGATCGAGACGGGGATCGCCGCGTTGTTGCCCAGGTGCAGGACCGCAATCGTCAGGATGAAAGCGAGATAGAACCAGTTCGCCACATAGATATGGGGCTCTTTGCGGCGCATGACGGTTACGAGGAAGACGAGGAAGTACGTCACCCACACGATTGTCAGGAAAAGGTCCGCGTACCATTCCGGCTCGGCATATTCCTTGCTCTGCGTGATGCCGACCAGATAGCCGGTTCCGGCGATGACGATGAAGAAGTTGTAGCCGAGAACGACGAACCAGGGCGCGATGTCACCCGCCAGACGGGCCCGGCAGGTCCGCTGCACCACATAGAACGAGCTGGCGATCAGCACGTTGCCGCCGAAGGCGAAGATCACCGCGGAGGTGTGCAGGGGGCGCATACGTCCGAAGGAGAGCCAGGCCGTGTCGAAGTTGAGAGCTGGAAAGGCCAGCTGAAGGGCAATGAGAAGCCCGATCGTGAAACCCGCGATGCCCCAGAAGACGGAAGCGAGCGTCGCAAATTTCACCGGGCCCATATTGTAGTTGGGCTTTCCGTTGATCGTCAGCGTGGGGAGAGCGGCGGGCCGCTCGTAGTAGCGGTTGACGATTGCGAAGACAGCCGCAACGCTCGCGGCCGCGAAGAGATACGCATGGAATGCATATTCGGGCGTGTAAGCCTTCGCTGCGATGATGATGCTGAGAAAAGCCAAGGCGGCGAATGCAAGAGAAGATCCTGCCTCGCCGATTGTCATTCCTTTGGAATTTGTTGCCGTTTGAGCCATAGGTCTCGACCGTTCTAAAGTTTGGCGAGGCCCAGGGCATCGCCATCAGTTTTCCTCACTAGGTGGGGGAGTGGAAAGGGGCATTGATGCAAATCAATCGGACGCTCATGCCCTGCTTCCGCTCGTCGAGGCACTGGAGCATCGGACGGGACATTGAACCCGCATCCGATGCGGTGAGTCTCTGTTTTCGAGCATTTTTTTCACGCAAAACCGGTTCCCGCTTTTCACGTCCGATGCTCTAGACGGCGCGCGAATGACGTGCGGTTCCTGTTTCGAGATATCGGTCGAAGGCCGCGCAGACGTTTCTGACCAGCAGACGGCTGTCCTTGGGAACGTCGATGGAAAGACCATCGCGCCTGACGAGGCCGTCGCGGGCCAGTTCGTCGATCGCGAGGAGTTCCGTTGCGAAATCGTGTTGTCCGGCCCCGGGGGCAATCTTGGCGAGATCGACGGAGAAATCGCACATCAGGCGCTCGATGATTCTCCGGCGCAGGCGATCGTCCTCCGTCAGGGCCAGGCCTCGCACGGTGGCAAGGCGGCCTTTCGTGACGGCCTCCCGATAAGCGACGGTGCTCGGAGCGTTCTGGACATAGCCTTGCGGCAGCGAGCCGATGGCGGAGGTTCCGAAGCCGATGAGGGCTGTGGTCTCGTCCGTGGTGTAGCCCTGGAAGTTCCGGTGCAGCCGTCCCTCGCGCTGGTGCAGGACGAGCGGATCCTCGGGCTTCGCGAAATGGTCGATGCCGATTTGGACGTAACCTGCCTTCAGGAGGGCAGAGGCCGCCGCCGTGCTCTGCTCGACGCGCTGAAGGGCGTCCGGCATCGCTTTCTCCGGAAGGAGCGCCTGATGGCGCTTCATCCACGGAACGTGGGCATAGCCGAATAGAGCGATGCGGTCCGGATCGAGCCGCAGGGACAACTCGACCGTGCGCAGGACGCTCTCGGTCGTTTGATAGGGAAGGCCATACATGAGGTCGAGGTTGAGTCCGGCGACACCTGCCCGGCGCAGCCAGGCGGCAACCTGTGCCGTTTGCTCGAACGACTGGATCCGGTTGATGGTCTTCTGGACCTTGGGGTCAAAATCCTGCACCCCGAGGCTCGCCCGGTTGAGTCCGGACTGAGCGAGCGCCTCCACATGGTCGACGGTGATGGTACGGGGATCGATCTCGACGGCAATCTCCGCGGTCGCAAGGATCCCGAACGAGCGTTCCAGGAGGCTCATGACGCGCCGGAGATCGGCTCCCGACAGGATTGTCGGGGTGCCGCCGCCCCAATGGATATGTGCAACGTCCATCCGGTTCGGCAGAGACTTGGCCACAAGCTCGATCTCGCGCGCCAGGAGGTCCACATAGGAGGCAACCGGGCTATAGCTGCGGGCAACCGTGGTGTGGCACCCGCAATAGAGGCACAGTTCCGCGCAGAACGGGACGTGCAGATAAAGGGAAAGAGCCGTGTTTGGCGCCAGTTCCGAGAGCCAGTGCGCATAGATCGCCTTGTCCACTTCGGGCTTGAAGTGGGGAGCGGTGGGATAGCTCGTATAACGCGGAACGCGCTGGTCGTAGCGGGCGATGAGTTCTGGAGTCATCCCGGCTCTTTGCTCCGTCCCGGCGCCGGAAGCCTTGATTTAGGTCAAGCCGATGTGCGCTCCCGCGGCGTCAATCGGGGGCTTGCGGGTTGAACGTCGGGGATGATCCGCCATCTTCATTCTAGGGATGTCCCGTATTCAAGGGATGGTCCTTCGAGATCTCCTTCTCCGGGGGCTCCGGAGGCGGGTGCAAGGAGTTTGTCGATGCAATCACCTGAGGAGTGGCAGATCCCGCCCGAATTCCAACCTGATCCTGATGCGCTCGCCTACGATCTGCAGGAGGCTCTGAAGTCTATCGTTGCGCTCCGGGCCCGGGTCCCGGGCGATGCTTTCACGGCTGAAACCCTCGGGACCGATCGGGCCGGCCAAGGCGTAGTCATCCGGGCGGACGGTCTCATCGTCACGATCGGATACCTGATCGCCGAAGCGGAAGAGGTCTGGCTGACCACGAATACGGGGCGCACGGTCGAGGCCCATGTGATCGCGTATGATTATGACAGCGGCTTCGGGCTGGTACAGGCGCTCGAACCACTCGGGCTGCCGGCTTTGCCTCTCGGGGATTCTCGGCGCATATCGCCTGGAGATCGGGTCGTCATGGGAGGAAGCGGCGGCCGCACGCATTCCTTGGCGGCTCAGGTCGTCGCCTGTCAGGAATTCGCCGGCTATTGGGAATATCTCATCGACAATGCGATCTTTACCGTGCCGGCCCATCCTAATTGGGGAGGCACGGCGCTGATCGGACCACGGGGGGATCTGGTAGGCATCGGGTCGCTTCAACTCCAGCACCAGGCCCAGGGCGGCGCCATCGTTCCCTTGAACATGAGCGTGCCCATCGATCTCCTGAAGCCGATTCTGGACGACCTTTTGACCCTCGGCCGGGTCGGCGCTCCCCCAAGGCCCTGGCTGGGCTTCTATGCTTCGGAGACGGAGGAGGATCAGGTTTCGATCATCGGCCTTGCGGGCGATGCCCCGGCACAGCGCGCAGGGTTGAAGGCCGGCGATCATGTGAGGGCTGTCGCGGGAAGCGATATATCGTCCCTTCCGGAGTTCTACCGGGCGATCTGGTCCCTCGGCTCTGCCGGCGTGGACGTGCCGCTGACATTGGAACGCGAGGGCGATACCTTCGACGTGACGATCAGATCCGCCGATCGAAGCCGCTTCATGAAGACGCCGCGCCTCCAATAGAGCATCGGACGCAAAAGTGGGAACCGGTTTTGCGCGAAAAGATGCTCGAAGCAAGGTGTTAGAGCATCGAGCGTGGGAAGTGGGACCGGTAGTGCGTTCGATTTCACGTCCGATGTTGTTGTCGGAAACCCCGAATTTCTCGCTTCTCTGAAAGGACAAGCCATGTACATCCCTTGCCACGCAGGTCCGTTATGAACCGGGAGGTTGCGCTGCCGTCGGGCGAAACGATTCCTGCTCTCGGGCAGGGAACATGGCAAATGGCGGAGATGGCCGGCCATCGCGCTCAGGAGATCGAGGCACTGCGTCTTGGCGTCGAACTGGGCATGAGCCTGATCGATACCGCGGAGATGTATGGCGAGGGCGCTTCGGAGACGCTCATTGCGGAAGCCTTGGGCCCGGAGCGCGATCGGCTATTCCTCGTGAGCAAGGTCTATCCGCATCATGCGAGCCGTACAGGCGTGATCGAGGCATGCGAGCGGAGCTTGAGGCGGCTCAAGACGGACCGGCTCGATCTTTATCTTCTGCACTGGCGCGGAGGGGTGCCCCTGGAGGAGACGGTTTCCGGATTCGAGGAATTGCGCCGCGCCGGCAAGATTCGCCATTGGGGCGTCAGCAATTTCGACACCGACGATATGGAAGAGCTGTTCGATGCCGAAGGCGGCACGAACTGCGCAACCAATCAGGTCCTCTACAACGTCACGCGGCGCGGGCCGGAATATGATCTGATTCCGTGGATGGAGAAGCACCGGATGCCGCTGATGGCCTACAGTCCCATCGAACAGGGACGTCTGCCGAAAGCAGGTCTTCTTCAGGAGATCGGACGCAGGTACGATGCAAGCAGCTATCAGATCGCCTTGGCCTGGCTTCTTCGGAAACCCGACATCGTTGCCATTCCCAAAGCCTCGAGCCCCGCGCATGTGAGGGACAACCGGCGCGCCCTCGATATCCGGCTCAGCCGCGACGAGCTGGAGGCCATCGATGCGGAGTTTCCGCCACCAAGGCGCAAGCGCCCGCTTGAGATGATATGATACTTGCCTTTATCTGGAATGACCGAACAGGCATGTGTTGAGTCCGATGATATTTTCCAGAGCCGATGCCCTTACCGTTGCGGAGATTCTCAGGAACGCCGCGCAAAGCGAGATCCTGCCGAGGTTCAAGAATCTGTCCGCCGGTGGAATTCGCACCAAGACCTCTCAGCTCGACCTTGTGACGGATGCCGACGAGGTGGCAGAGCGCGCCATCGAAAACCAGCTTCTGCGGGCCTTTCCGAAGGCCGTCGTGATCGGTGAGGAGGGCGTCAGCCGGGACCCGGCCCTTCTCGACGGTTTGGGGGAGGCCGATCTTGCCTTCATTCTCGACCCTGTCGACGGCACCCTGAATTTCGCATCCGGCCTGCCGCTGTTCGGTGTTATGGCCTCGGCCGTGATGAAGGGCGAGGTCGTCTGCGGTGTCATTCTCGATCCGATTTCGGATGATTGGGCCGTCGCCGTTCGGGGCGAGGGGGCTTGGCTGCAACGCTCAGACGGCGCGACGCGGACTCTCAGTGTTGCTCCGCCTGTTCCTTTGCCGCAGATGGCAGGCAACGTGTCTTGGCGATATCTGCCCGAGGCATTGCGCCCGATCGTGACCGGCAATCTGCCGCGCGTTGCGATGGCGGCCGACTTGAGATGCGCCGCGCACACCTATCGCCTGCTCGCCGGCGGCCATCTGCATTTCTCCTTCTCGTCGAGCATAATGCCATGGGATCATGCCGCAGGCTGGCTGATCCACCGTGAAGCCGGCGGCTACACGGCCCACTTCGATGGGTCGCCCTACCGGCCTACCCATCGCGGCGGCGGTCTGATCAGTGCTCCCAACAAGGAAAGCTGGCAGGCTTTGCGGGACGCTCTTCTGCCGACTCAGCTGTAAGATCGCTGTCCGGCAGGCTCGACGATTGCGTCGATCTCGGCGATCCTGGCACAGCGTTTCTTGCACTGCCGATCCAGATGCCAGGAGCGGCCGACGCTCAGCCCGAGAGCAGGCAGAGACCAGAGAAAATCGATTGCACTCAACATGACGAGGAACAGGGCTGCGAGCGAGACGAGCCATATTTCGATCCGCCCGAAGCCGAGGGTGTACTCGTTCTTCAGGACGAGTTGCTGGCGCTCGAGGAGCAAATCGATATGAGCGGGCCTCATGTCCTTTCGCGTCGAGGATCTCGTTTCCTGGCTCAACGCCCGAAGTGTTTTGTGGAGCAGGGTCAATTGCGGCAGGCGGTCGTCGGAGCTGCCAGCCGGCTGGACGATGGAGAACGCGCTGAAGAGACGATTGTAGAGCGCCTGAACGGCAGGAGGGGAATTGTCCTGCTCCGAACCAGCACGCGGCGCTTGGAAGCGATCGGTGATGCGCCTGCGGATCTGCGCTGCCGTGCCATCGGCCTTGGAGAAGGTCTCGTCCTGTTTGAAGGAGATGGCAACATGGTCCGCAATCAGGTTCTCGACCGCTATGAAACTCTTCTCCGCCGGCATGAATCGTTCCCCTCCCTGAAGGCGGCGTCAGCGGCTTTGATCGTGGCTGCGCCGACAGACGATGGCCTTCCGATCATGAATTCTTAAGGTTAATGGACCCT
The DNA here is from genome assembly GCF_041276405.1 of Microvirga sp. TS319. Taxonomy (NCBI): domain Bacteria; kingdom Pseudomonadati; phylum Pseudomonadota; class Alphaproteobacteria; order Hyphomicrobiales; family Methylobacteriaceae; genus Microvirga; species Microvirga sp. TS319. The sequence continues at coordinate 1,390,695 of NZ_JBGGGT010000002.1, forward strand.
TAAGGGAGGGTGTTCAGTCCGGCGGTAAGTAATGTTTATGCGTCGGATTCAGCTTCCGGATGTCCCGGAACCATTTTGGCCAAGTTCTGGAGGAAGGTGACAGCCTCTTTCGGGCGCCCTTCCTGCTCGGCGATCTTGCTGATGTTCTGGAGAAGGGTGGCGATTTCGTTTGCCTTCGCGACTCGCCCCACGGCCAGAACGTGGAAGAAAGCCGAGAAGGCGACCATGATGGCCTGATTGTGCTCCTCCAGTCTTTTGCTCTGCTCCTTCAGAGCCTTGATGTCCTTCTCCTGCGATGAAACGATATCCACAAGGGTCAGCATCTGTTCGGCTAAAGTATCGACGGAAGCGGTCATATCGGTCGGGATGTCCTGCTCTTCAGGAGGGGCGGGCGTGAATGCGTCTCCGGTCACATCATGACCTTCTCTCGGATAGGACGGCGTGTGCAAGGCGTCGGGTGAATCGTCCGAATCCTCGACTCTCACAGCCGGGAGACGGGCAGCATCCGCGATGCGTGATGCCGTCTGCTGCAGGAGACTGCGAAGGCGTTCCTGAACGCGTGCGATCATTGTGTAATCCAAGCACGGCTGCGCACTTTAGGAAAGTGCGATGTCACCACCCTGCGCTTGCCCGCTCAGCCCAGCGCATAGAGCAGGCGGGCCCGGATCGTGCCTTCGAGGGCCCGGATCTCCTTCAGCATCTCACGGCTGTGCTCGGGCTGGCCCTCAACCTCGATGACGACATAACCAATCTCGCCGTCGGTCTGCAGATGCTGGGCCGTAATATTGAGGCCACGCTGGGAAAATGCCTGGTTGAGGCGTCCGAGTATGCCGGGCACGTTACGATGCACATGAATATAGCGCGTTCCCGTGGCACGCGACGACAATTGGGCTTGCGGGAAATTCACCGCGCCTATGGTCGAGCCGACATCCGAATAATCGACCAGCTTCCGGGCCACTTCCGTGCCAATGCGCTCCTGCGCCTCCTCTGTCGAGCCGCCGATGTGAGGCGTAAGGATGACATTGTCGAGGCCCTGAAGCGGTGTTGCAAAGCGCTCCTTGTTCGAAGCGGGCTCGGCGGGGAAAACGTCAACGGCTGCGCCGCGCAAATGCCCGCTCTTCAGCGCTTCCGCGAGGGCACCGAGATCGACGACGGTCCCGCGGCTGTTGTTGATGAGATAGGCCCCGTTCTTCATCGCGGCCAATTCGGCGGCACCGATCATGCCATGCGTGGCGGGTGTCTCGGGGACATGCAGGCTCACCACATCGCTCTGGCTCAGCAGGTCGTACAGGTTGTCTGCCGGTTCGGTGTTGCCGTGCCGGAGCTTGTCGGTGTGATCGTAGAAGATTACCCGCATTCCCATCGACTCGGCGAGATAGGACAGTTGCGAGCCGATATTGCCGTAGCCGACGATGCCGAGCGTTTTGCCGCGGACCTCGTGACTGTCGACCGCCGACTTCTCCCAACCGCCGACATGGGCTGCCGCGGATTTCGGGAAGACGCGCCGAAACAGCATGACGATTTCGCCGATCACGAGCTCGGCGACGCTGCGGGTGTTGGAGAAGGGGGCATTGAAGACGGGAATCCCCGCGTGGCGGGCTGCGTCCAGATCGACCTGGTTCGTGCCGACACTGAAGCAGCCGACGGCGATGAGCCGATTTGCGGCGGCGAACACGTTCGGGGTCAGCTGGGTCCTGGAGCGAATTCCAAGAATATGCACGCCCTGGAGCGCTTCGATCAGCTGCGTCTCGTCAAGCGCTGTCTTGAGATGGGTCAGATTGGTATAGCCGGCAGCCCTGATCAGCTCGACGGCGCTGTCGTTGACCCCCTCGAGCAGAAGCACGCGAATCTTGTCTTTCTGAAGTGAGAATTGCTCGCTCATGTCGGCTCCATTCACCTGCCACGCTCTGCCCATAGCTCTCGCGGAACGCCCCAAAAATCCCTTTGGCGCTTCGGCTGCGAACTGAACATCCGTTGGGATGGTCAGTGCCCCAGCCGGGGCCTCCTTTGCAAGAGGGCAGGTTCCTCGGAGGGGGCAATTTCATACCTCCTATGCGTCACGGCCCCCTCTGGGAATGGGAGTATCTTGAATGAATCCGGTTGCTCGGGCGACCGGCCAGAAAGGCGGGAGCCGGTGCCGGATGTACGCACGGCTCCCGTTCTTTTGTTTCAAAACGCTCCGACGATCCGCGACCTGCTCGAGCCTAGCGCATCGTGTGAAAAAGTGGCCCCGGTTTTCGCGAGAACGATGCGCTCATTCCAAGAAGGGAGCATCGGATCGATCCCAAAAGTGGAAGCCACTTTTCACGTCCGATGCTCCAGCCCGTATCTCCCGACGTCTCATAAGCGGCAGCAATGCATGGAACCGGGGCAGGAAATTTTGCGTCATTCACGTGCAGATGCTGTAGAGGCTGTCGTTCTGCAGTCTCGCCTTTTTAGGTAAATAAACTTATAGAGGGGGCGCGGTGCCGCGGATCCTGACCTACAATGTCCGCCGCTGTCTTGGAACGGACGGGCGACTTTCTCCGGGGCGGATCGCCGATGTGATCGCCGCATACGAGCCGGACGTGGTGGCTCTGCAGGAACTCGATGTCAGGCGCGCTCGCACGGGCGGCGTCGATCAGGCGCATGCGATCGCACAGGCCCTCGGGATGCAGATGCACTTCCATGCCAGCCTTCGGGTGCTGGAAGAGGAATACGGCAATGCAATTTTGACGCACCGGCCCTCGCATGTGATCAAGGCGGGTCCGCTTCCAGCCGGATCCGGCCGCCGGGCGCGGGAACCAAGAGGAGCCCTCTGGACCTCGATCAATCTCGGCGGAACGGACGTGCAAGTGATCACGACGCACCTTGGTTTGCACCGTCATGAGCGTTTGGCGCAGGTCGATTGCCTTCTCGGGCCGCAATGGCTGGGACATCCGTCCTGCCGCGAGCCTGTCATTCTGCTGGGAGATTTCAATGCATCGCCCCGATCCCGGGCATATCGGCGATTGGCCTCCCATTTTCGCGACGCGCAGGTATCCGCGCCACACCGGCGCGCAAAGCCGACCTTCCCGTCTCGTCTGCCGATCCTGCGGATCGACCATGCCTTCGTCACACGCTCGATCCACGTGGTTCGTGTCGAGTCCGTACGATCGCCCATGGCTCGGATCGCTTCCGACCACCTGCCACTCATGGTCGAGTTCCAGGTCATGCCCGTAAAGGGAGGCAAGGTCGATATGGAGCATGTCCGGGAGTAGGCAGAATGGGAACCGGCACGCCTCAGGATCGCTTGTCCTCAATCGGTCCGGCGGGCAGACGTGACAGGCCAAAGTGACGGGCTTCGGCACCGTCTCTTCATGAAACGGGATGATGGATGCACAAATTCTGGAAGCCCCTCGTCGCGGTCGTTGCGGTTGGCCTCGCCGCCTTCCTGCTCTACCGCACCCTGAGCGGCTACAGCATCGATGACTTGACGAAAGCCGTCGCCGCCATTCCTGTGGGTCGCTTGGTTGTCGCAGGGGGCTTCGCCGCGGCGAGCTACATCTGCCTCAGCGGTTTCGATTACCTCGCGCTGCGCTATGTCGGGCGGCCCCTACCTTATCATAAGGCGGCCTGGGCCTCGTTTACCAGCTTGTCGCTCGGTCACAATATCGGTTTCGCCTTCCTCAGCAGCGGAGCGGTGCGATACCGGTTCTATCGCCGCTGGGGCCTGAGTGCGGAGCAAGTGGCGAAGGTCGTCGTCTTTTGCGGCACGACAGTCGGGATCGGCCTCATGGCGTTGGGCGGCATGGCATTGCTGTTGCGCCCTCGGCTTGCGGTCGAGATGACAAATCTCTCCATGCCCCTCGTCATCACTCTTGGCGTCATCTGTCTGGCTTTGCCCGTGCTCTACCTCGTGCTTTCGGCATTCGTTCGCAAACCCCTCAGCGTGTGGCGCTGGTCGTTCGAGTTGCCACGCCTGCGCTTGGCCCTTGGGCAGGTCATCCTCGGATCCGTCAACTTCGCCTGTGTCGCCGCCTGTCTCTACCAGGCTCTCGCCGCAGTGACGGATGTCTCCTACATGGGCGTGGCCTCCGCCTATGTGATCGCGAATACCGCCACCATCATCAGCCATGTGCCGGGAGGACTTGGCGTGATAGAAAGCGTGGTCATGTATCTTCTGCCGGGGCAGAACCTCATCGGACCGCTCCTGGTCTTCAGATTCGTCTACTTTCTGATCCCGCTCTTTCTGGGCCTCGTCGTCTTGCTGGTGACGGAACTTGTCTTTCGCAGGAAGAAGCGAGCCCGCGCCGCGCTTGAGGATGTCCCGGCCGGCGCATGATCAGTCCTTCGATCGCTTCATGAACCAGAATGGTTCGAAGGGCTCGACAGGGTCGAGAAGATTCGTGCCCATGGCAGGTTCGACCGGTCCCTCGTCGAACATTGCGTCGAACGGATGCAGACGTCTGTCGCGGACGTTCAAGCGCTCGATGGCGGCAATCAGCGACCCTCTCTCCTCCGAGATCATCTTCACCAAGGTATCGACGTCCGTATCCAGGTGCTCCGCGAGAAGACGGTTGCGCAGACCGTCGATGGCGCCGCGCATCTCGCCATTGGTGGCTTCGATGGCGAGATCGCATTCCGTGTCGAGGCCGAGTGAGCGGTTGTTCAGATTGGATGAGCCGATGCGGAGAAAGCGATCATCCACGATGATCAGTTTGGAGTGGACCAGAACTTGGCAGAATCCGTCTCCGGCCGGCACGACGGGATAGTAGGCGCGGAGTCGATCGTACCGATCGGCTTGACGCAGGCGGCGGATGAGACGGTCCCGGTTCGTCCCCATGACCTTTTTCTCCGCCCAGCCATGGGACTCATGGGTCTGGATCACCACGATCTCAGGTCCGTCCGGAGCGGCAAGATGGCGTTCAAGAACATCGCCGATGCAGGGCGCTGTCATATACTGCGCTTCGATGTAGATGGATTTTCTGGCAGCGGAAAGCGCATCGAGGTTGAGGGCCGCGGCTTCCTGAACGGCAGATTCCTGTCCCCAGGCCGGGTAGGTGCGCGCGATGGCAACCGGCGCACGGGAAAAGTCGGGAGCAAGATCGGAAGGCCAGGGATCCATGTCTGGTCGGGAGAGGGGTTGGACGTCCTCGCCGGTCGCGATTGTCCAGCGGGCACAGGCGAGTTGGGCGATCGAGTGCGCGGCAGGGCCGTTAACGGCCATCTGGACGTCATGAACAGGGTCGTAGATCGTGCCGTCGTCCCGCAAGCGAAAGGGCGTGTCGCAGGCATGTTCCTTCGTGTCCCAACGCCGCACGGTCAGATCCATCCCTCCGACGAAAGCCAGACTGTCGTCGATACAGACAATCTTCTGATGATGGGCGGCGTATAAGGGGTGGTGCCTGTCGAGACGCAGGTGAAGGCGAGGGTGATCCTGCCATTCGGCGCCAAAGATCAGCGGGCCCGATGCCCCGGGAGCGTGCACGACGGCCACGCTCCAGACCAGAATACGGATCTCGAGGTTCGGATTCTCTTCCACAAGCGATCGCAGCAGGTCCCCCAGCGGTGGTGACTCTGCAGGATCGACTTGGGGTCGAAGGCGAATGCTGCCGTCGAAATCCCAACCGATGATCATAATGGAACGTTGCGCCTTGCGGAGAGCTGTCTCCAGGCGGGCAAAATATTCCTCCCCGTCGACGAGAGCGGCGGCCCTATCCGCATGCACGATGCGCCAGCAGTTCCTGCCCGGCCGCAGGATCGGGCGTGAAGCTGCGCGCGTCTTCGTCGCTCTCCGGTTCCATCCGGTCAGTCCGCTGGTTTCATCGAGAAAGTTCACGTTGCTCATCGTCATGAGGACTGCATCGCCAACTCGATCGCCAAGCCATAGTTCCAGCCCATGAGATATTTTGCCTAGCTTGGTTCGAGTCCGATCGTCGTACGCATAAAAATAATCTTCTGATCGCGCTTAAAACCTCAAGCTTGCCCATATCGAGCCGTTGCCATTCGCCAAGAGCGCCTAATAACTTATGCAGCTTGCAGATGGTGATTGCTGCCTCGCGGGTGAAGATCATTCACCGCGTGTCGAGGCGCATCGGGATGAAGGCAAAAGGTGGTTATGGACAGTCAGCTAGAACAGAAGATCCGGGAACGGGCATACGAACTCTGGATGCAGCATGGGAGTCTGCCGAACCGGGCCGATGACTACTGGTACCAGGCCGAAGAGGAGATCCTTCGGCGCCAGGAGGACAGAGGACAAGGAATCGACGGTCCCGCAATCGTCGGCGATGAGGAGGCTGCCGTCGAGACCAGCCCAGCGCCGCTTGGAATGACCAGTCAAACTCTGGACGAGGTCTTAAGCGCTCCGGCCGCCCCCAAAGCCCGCAAGCGGAGAAGCACGGCTGCCGCAACGGCCGATACCGCCTCGGACATCAACGGGGTGGCCGGCGAGACGGTCGTTGCGCCGAAGCGGAAGCGCCCCAGAAAAACGACCCCATAGTTGGGAAGCGTTCAGGTCTTCCCTCGGTTCGGAGGGAAGGCCCGAGGGGCAGGCGCCCGTCGCAGGTTTTCGGAACAGGCGAAGAGAATTGCCGGCCGGTTTCTAGAGTCTACAGAGCAGAGCGGGCGTCCGCAGTTGATGTGAGGACTTTATCGTGCCTAGCCCAAGCGTTTCTTATGCACCTCTTGCCCGCCACGCGATGGCTTACATCCTTGCGGGGGGACGCGGTTCCAGACTCATGGAACTGACCGACATTCGCGCAAAGCCCGCCGTCTATTTCGGCGGCAATACGCGGATCATCGATTTCGCCCTCTCCAATGCGCTGAACTCGGGCATCCGCCGCATCGGCGTCGCAACGCAATACAAGGCGCACAGCCTCATCCGCCATCTGCAGAGAGGCTGGAACTTCTTTCGTTCCGAGCGCAATGAGAGCTTCGACATCCTCCCGGCGAGCCAGCGCGTTTCCGAAACCATGTGGTACGAGGGCACGGCGGATGCCGTGTATCAGAATCTCGACATCATCGCGAGCATCGATCCGGAATACATCATCATTCTGGCCGGTGACCACGTCTACAAGATGGACTACGAGATCATGCTCCGCCAGCATGTGGATTCCGGCGCGGACGTGACGGTGGGCTGCCTCGAAATTCCTCGCATGGAAGCAACGGGATTCGGTGTGATGGGCGTCGACGAGACGGACCGCATCGTGTCGTTTCTGGAGAAGCCGGCAGACCCACCTGGAATCCCGGGCCGGCCCGATATGGCTCTCGCCAGCATGGGGATCTATGTCTTCAACACGCGCTTTCTCTTCGACCAGCTCAAGCGCGATGCCTCGACGCCCGGCTCGAGCCGCGATTTCGGGAAGGACATCATTCCCTACCTCGTACAGCACGGCAAAGCAGTTGCGCACCGTTTCACCGATTCCTGCGTCCGGTCGGGTGCCGAGGCCGGAGGGAGCGATGCGCCCGCCTACTGGCGCGATGTCGGAACGGTCGATGCCTATTGGGAAGCCAATATCGACTTGACCGCCATTGTCCCGGCTCTCGATCTCTATGACCGCAATTGGCCGATCTCGACATTCTCCGAAACCTGGCCTCCCGCCAAGTTCGTCCATGATGAGAACGGGCGGCGCGGACACGCCATCAATTCTCTCGTGTCGAGCGGATGCATCGTGTCCGGCGCGTCCTTGCGCCAATCGCTCGTATTCACCGCAGCTCACCTCCATTCCTATGCTCATGTCGAGGGTGCGGTGATCCTGCCTTATGTGGATGTCGGCCGGAGGGCGCGGCTCAAGAACGTCATTATCGACCGCGGCGTGCGTATTCCGGAGGGTTTGGTCGTGGGTGAAGACCCGCAGGAGGATGCGCGCCGGTTCCGCCGGACGGACCGTGGGATCTGTCTCATCACGAAGCCGATGATCGACAGGCTCTCTGGATGAAGCCCCTGAATGTCCTGTCCGTCACGTCGGAGCTGTTTCCGATCATCAAGACCGGAGGTCTGGCCGATGTGGCCGGCGCTCTTCCCTTTGCCCTGAAGAAGGAAGGGGTGCGTGTCGTTTCGCTCCTCCCGGGATATCCCGCGGTCATGAGGGCACTGGAGCATGTCGAGGTGGTTCGAGAATATCCGGATCTCTCGAGAGGACCGGCACGGCTCATTTCTGCAACGGCCCGTCAATTAGAGCTTTTCGTTCTCGACGCCCCGCATCTCTATGCGCGTCCCGGCTCTCCCTACCTGACTCCGGAGGGGCGGGATTGGCCCGACAATGCACGGCGCTTCGCCGCGCTCGGACGCGTTGCCGCGGATATCGGGCAGGGGGCAGTACCGGGGTTCGTCCCCGATATCGTTCATGCCCATGACTGGCAGGCAGGTCTTGCGCCGGCATTTCTGCATTACGGCGACGGACCCCGGCCGGGTACCGTCATCACGATTCACAACATTGCCTTTCAAGGCATCTTTCCCGCGGACCTTCTCTATGAGCTCGGCCTGCCGCCCTATGCCTTCACGGTGGATGGAGTCGAGTATTTCGGTCAGATCGGCTTCCTCAAGGCAGGTCTGCGGCTGGCTGACCGGATCACGACCGTATCGCCGACCTATGCGAAGGAGATACAGACGCCGGAAAGCGGGATGGGCCTGGACGGCCTCCTGCGATCCCGTTCGAAGGACGTCTTCGGAATCCTGAACGGGATTGACGACAGCGTCTGGAATCCTTCATCGGACCTATCCTTGGCCGCAACCTTCACCGTAGATTCATTGGAACGACGCAGCGCGAACAAGCAGGCGCTTCAGGAGCGACTTGGGCTGGATCCTGATCCCGATGCGCTGCTCTTCGGTGTCGTGAGTCGATTGTTCGAGCAAAAGGGGTTCGACCTTGTTCTCGCGGCCTTGCCGACGCTGCTCGCGGACGGAGCGCAGCTCGCGCTTCTCGGAGCAGGAGACACGACGCTCGAGGAGAGCTTTCGGGCTGCCGCCATCGTCTATCCGGGACAGGTCGGGTGCTTTTTCGGCTATGACGAGGAGCTTGCGCATCTCATTCAGGGGGGGAGCGATGCTCTTCTCGTTCCGTCGCGCTTCGAACCCTGCGGCCTGACGCAGCTCTGCGCGATGCACTATGGCAGCGTGCCGATCGTCTCTCGCGTCGGCGGCCTCGCCGATACGGTGATCGACGCGAACGAGATGGCGATCGCGTCCGGAGTTGCGACGGGCTTTCAGTTCTCGCCCGTCAATCTGACCGGACTCCTGGATTCGATCAATCGCGCCAAGGCGCTCTGGCCGGATCGGAAATCCTGGCGGACCATGCAGCTGAACGGCATGGCGGCAGATGTCGGGTGGAGCAGACCTGCCCGACACTATGCGGAGGTCTACCGTTCATGCCTTCCAACGATCTGATCCGCTATCGGGTAGCGCATCGGGCGAGAAAGTGACCCCGGTTTTTCGCAGCCAGCGATACGCTGTTCGATAGGGTGAGCATCACGCTCGTCATGCCCGGCCCTGAGCCGGGCATCCACGGCTTTGTGGCGCAGGGGCTCCCAAGACGTGGACGGCTGCAACGAGTGCGGCCATGACGATGAACGGCGACGGCATCGGACGTGACATCGAACCCACGTCTGGTGCTTTAACATCGTGGTTTTGAGCATCTTTTCACGCAAAACCGCTTCCCGGTCTTGCGTCTGATGCTCTAGGCGCTTCGCTTTTTCTCCGGTTTAGGCTGCTCTTCTGGCCGGAGCTGGAAAAGAAGGAGCGAGCGTCCCGTCACGGTATATTCCTTGCCGAACCTGAACGGTGCCGGAAATGACAGCTCCGGCTTGTTCGTGTCGACAAGGCAGATCCAGCCCGTGCCACCCGTGACAGGCGGCAGCTTGCATTTCACGACGTCATGATGGGCATTGACGATCAGCAGCAATGTCACGTCCGTGCCGCGCCTGCGGATACCTGTCGGCTGGGCGCGACCGTCCAGCAGAATGCTCATGCAGCGGGCATGCGGGTCCTGCCAATGCTCGGGCGTCATCTCATCACCCGCAGGCGTGAGCCAGCTGATGTCCTTGACGTCGAGCTCCTCATTGTAGACGCCGGACAGAAAGCGTCCGCGCCGCAAGAGGGGTAGATTTTGCCGGAGCTGGATCAGCTTGCGCGTGAACTCGAAAAGCTCGGCCCCGTCCTCGTCGACGCCCTCCCAATCGATCCAGGAGATATCGTTGTCCTGCGCGTAAGCGTTGTTGTTGCCCTGCTGCGTTCGGCCGAACTCGTCACCCGCCAACAGCATGGGCGTCCCCTGGGAGAAGAACAGCGTCGCGAGGATGTTGCGTTTCTGGCGGTTTCGCAAAGAGCGTATCTCGGGATCCTGCGACTCGCCCTCGGCGCCATGGTTCCAGGACAGGTTGTGATCATGCCCGTCCATGTTGTCCTCGCCGTTCGCCTCATTGTGCTTGTCGTTATACGAGACGAGGTCATGAAGCGTAAAACCGTCATGCGCCGTGACGAAGTTCACGGACGCCCAGGGTTTCCGGCCACGCTTGTTGAAGAGATCGGCCGAGGCGGTGAGGCGGGAGGCGAGTTCCGGCAGCTGTCCGTCCTCGCCTTTCCAGAAGGCGCGAACCGTATCCCGATAGCGGTCGTTCCACTCGGCCCAACCGGGGGAGAAGCGACCAACCTGGTAGCCGCCGGGGCCGCAATCCCAAGGCTCGGCAATCAGCTTGACCCGACTGAGAACCGGGTCCTGCCGCACGGCGTCGAGAAAGCGACCATCCTCTTCGAAGCCATGCGGTTCGCGGGCCAGGATGGTGGCGAGATCGAAGCGGAAGCCATCGATCCGGACCTCCTGAGCCCAGTACCGGAGGCTGTCCGTCACCATCTGCAGGACGCGGGAGTGGCTGAGATTGACGGTGTTCCCCGTGCCAGTGTCGTTGATGTAGTATCGTTTGTCAGGAGCAAGCCGATAATAGGAAGCGTTGTCGATGCCCTTGAATGAAAGGGTCGGGCCCAGCTCGTTTCCCTCGGCCGTGTGGTTGTACACGACATCGAGGATCACCTCTATTCCGGCATCGTGGAAATGGCTGACCATCTCCTTCACTTCGTTCACGAACGGAGTTGCCAAATAGCGGGGCTGCGGGGCAAAAAAGCCGATGGTGTTATAGCCCCAGTAATTGTGCAGCCCTTTCTCGATCAGGTAACTGTCATCCACGAAGGCGTGAACGGGCAGGAGCTCGATTGCGGTGACACCGAGACTTCTGATGTAGTTGATGACTTCGTGGTGCATCAGCCCAGCGAACGTGCCTCGGATGTCTTTCGGAATCGCCGGATGCTTCATGGTGAAGCCGCGCAGATGGGCCTCATAGATGATCGTGCGTTCCCATGGGGTTTGAGGCCGGCGCTCATTGCCCCAGCTATAGGCGGATTCGATGACCCGGCACTTGGGCATGAAGGGAGCGCTGTCGCGTTCGTCGAAGGAAAGGTCGGCATCAGGGGAGCCGACCGTGTACCCGAACAGCGCCGGATCCCATTTAAGGTCGCCGAACAACTGTTTGGCATAAGGGTCGAGCAACAGCTTATTGTGGTTGAAGCGGTGCCCGGCGTCAGGTTCATACGGACCGTAGACGCGGTAACCGTAAGTGGTGCCAGGGCGTGCGTCCGGAAGATAGCCGTGCCAGACCTCGTCCGTGTACTCGGGAAGCTCGATCCTTTCGATCTCCCGCCTGCCGCTCGTGTCGAAAAGGCAGAGCTCGACTTTGGTTGCGTTGGCGGAGAAGAGCGCGAAGTTGACACCGAGCCCGTCCCAAGTGGCACCCAGAGGATAAGGCAGGCCCTCTCGAAGACGGGATGTGCGCCGCACGGCTGGGGCGACGATTTCGGTTGAGGCAGGTTGGTGGACTTCGACTTTGTCGTTCATCGGAAGGCTCTGGGAAGCGAAGCAGATCGGTTTAGGCCTTCAACGCGCAAAGACGCTGGAAGTCCCGTCGAAGCTCAACAATAAGTGCTCAAGTCCGGGAGGGCTCCCAAACGAAAATCAGAGTGGCGAGCGGTGGAATGGTCAGGCAAAGGGAACAGGGGCGTCCATGGCTGGGCGTATCCTCCGCCGATACCCCACCGAGATTGCCGATATTGCCGCCGCCATAGACGGCGGCGTCCGTATTCACGGCCTCCCGATAAAAGCCTGGTACCGGAACGCCGATGCGATATCCCTCCCGGGGAGCGGGCGTGAAGTTCGAGACGACCACGGCAATCGAATCCTCCCTATCGCCGCGGCGCAGCCAAGCAATCACGCTGTTGTCCCTGTCGTCCGACACAATCCATTCGAAGCCCTTCCATTCGCAGTCGCGCTCATGCAGGGCTGGTATCGTACGATAGGCGTGATTGAGATCGCGAATAAGGGTTTGAACGCCTTTGTGAGCGGGATCATTCAACAAGTGCCAGTCGAGGCTGCTGTCGTGATCCCATTCCCGCTCCTGTGCGAATTCCCCGCCCATGAACAGGAGCTTCTTGCCAGGATGCCCCCACATGAACCCGAAATAGGCACGCAGATTGGCGAAACGCTGCCATTGATCACCTGGCATCTTGCGAATGAGGGAGCCCTTGCCATGGACGACCTCGTCATGGCTGAGCGGCAGGATGAAGTTCTCCGAGAATGCGTAGAGAAGACCGAAGGTGAGGTCGTGATGGTGATAGCGGCGGAAGACCGGATCCTTGCTGATATAACGCAAGGTGTCGTGCATCCATCCCATGTTCCATTTGAACCCGAAGCCCAGGCCACCGGCATAGGTCGGCTGCGACACGCCGGGCCATGCGGTCGATTCCTCTGCGATCGTGATGACGCCCGGCGAGGAGGCATAGGCGACTTCGTTCATGCGGCGCAGGAAATCGATGGCGCCCAGATTCTCGTTGCCGCCGTAGCGGTTGGGAATCCACTCGTCGGGTTTGCGGGAATAGTCGAGATAGAGCATCGAGGCGACCGCATCGACGCGCAGACCGTCGAGATGGTACTGCTCGAGCCAGAAGCGAGCATTCGCCACCAGAAACGCAGCAACCTCCTGTCGCTCGTAATTGTAGATGTAGGTCCCCCAATCCTGATGAAAGCCGAGGCGGGGATCAGCATGCTCGTAGAGATGGGTGCCGTCGAAGTAGCTCAGGCCATGCGGGTCGTTCGGAAAATGCGCCGGGACCCAGTCCAGGATGATGCCGATCCCGGCTTCGTGAGCGGCTTCGACGAATGCCGCGAAATCTTCCGGCGTCCCGAAGCGGCTGGTCGGGGCATAGAGGGATATCGGCTGATAGCCCCATGAGCCGTCGAACGGGTATTCGGTGATCGGCAGAAGCTCGATATGCGTGAACCCCAGATCCTTCACGTAGGGAATGAGTCGGACTGCAAGCTCGCGGTAGGTGAGATAGCGATTGTCCTCCTCCGGCACGCGTGCCCAGGAGGCGAGGTGGCATTCATAGATCGCCATGGGAGACTTGCGGTGGTTTTGCGCCGCGCGGGACTTCATCCAGTCGCCGTCCCGCCATGGGAACGCCAAGTCGCCCTTCAGAACCGAGGCGGTCGCGGGAGGGTTCTCGGCCGTAAAGGCGACCGGGTCCGCCTTGAGCGCCAGGAGATTGCCGTGCAGACCCACGATCTCGAACTTGTAGCGCTGACCTGCAGCGACATCCGGGATGAAGAGCTCCCACACGCCTCCCTCGTGACGCCGCCGCATGGGATGACGGCGCCCGTCCCAGGCATTGAAGTCGCCGACGATGCTCACGCGGCGTGCGTTCGGCGCCCAGACGGCGAAGAGAAAACCCTGGATGCCGCCGAGGTCCAGATGATGCGCGCCGAGCTTCTTATAGACCGCGTCGCTGCCGGGGTGGCGAAGCGCAGCAAGATCTTCGTGCGACAGGAAGGTCCCGAAGCTGTATGGATCGTGCCGCACCTCCGCGTGATCCTGCCGCTCGATCCGCAGGCGGTAGTCCGGCCGTTCGGATGCTTTCAAGGTGCCGACGTAAAGCCCCTCCGGGTGCCTTCTCTCCATGGAGGCGAGAAGGGTTTCGCCGTCAGGGCCGACAAGAACCACATCGTCGGCATCGGGAGCGATGACGCGGATTTCCCACGTGCCGGGAGAAACCTCGTGAGGTCCAAGCACGGAAAAGGGGTCGCCCGAGGTGATGATGTCGGCGATGGTTCGCGGTTCGTCCGGGCGCTCCATGATGCTGTGCGATCCACCCCTGCGATGAGCCATTTCGGCATTCCCTCGGCTATCCTACGCAGCCATGGGCATGCCTGCCCGATGGCCTTCTTGCTTCGTGAGAGACACCATTATGGAGCAGGCGCATCGGGCGACCAGATCAAGGTCAAAGAGATGAACCTGCCCTGCTGCCCGGTCCGTCAGATCGGCTTGAGAACGGCGAAAGGAAAGGGCGAGAGTGTCCTGCTCAAAGCCTGCCCCTTATTCCCGGTCTCGACGATCTCGTCTGTTAGGATGTTACGCCAATGTCCCTCCGGCAGAGCTGCGCTGGTGCCTTCCCAGAGCACGCCGTCGAAACGAAGGCTGTCCGTGCCGGTCAACCGATCCCAGAGACGCGGGACAATCACGGCAACCCTGTCCGTCCCATGCCGCCTCTGGAAGGCGATCAGATGAGACGCTCGTTCGCCTTCGACCGGTAGGAGAGAGTAATCGCCATTGCCATAGAGGGCAGGGGCCTCGCGGCGCTCCTGCAGAAGGCGCCTGAGAACATGCTGTTTGATGTGGCCGTCCCGCCATCGTGTCAGGAGAGCATTCGGAGGAGCCGCATCATCGAGAGCTTTCGCTCGACTGGCGTAATCCACAGGGCGCCGGTTATCGGGGTCGACAAGGGAAAAATCCCAGAACTCCGTACCCTGGTAAATGTCGGGTACGCCCGGCAGCGTCATCTTCAGAATGGTCCGGGACAGTCCGTTGAGCATGCCGAGCATGGAGAGGCGCTGTGCAAGGGGGCGAAGGCGGGCGAGAATGGCGTTCTTTGGGTCGAGCACCACCCGCAGAAGGGTATGCGCGGCCTCCTCGTAGGGTTCGTTCGGGGCGACCCAATTGGTCTGGCGCTTGGCTTCGCGAAGCGCTTTCGTGACATAGCCCTGCATCCGCTCCTGAAATGAGCTGAGGTGAGCATTATCGTCCTGGTCCAGAAGCTCGAGCGGCCATGCGCCGAGGAGAGCCTGAAGCAGAATGACCTGATCGTTGGCGTCCGGCGCCGGCGCTCCGTTCACGTCCGAGAGATAGGCGGCGATGAGATCGCGCCACAATCTGAGGGTGCGCTCCCATTCTTCCGGCATCTCGGAGAGCGCGATCAATCGTGCCCGGGCATCCTCGCCCCGCTTCGTGTCGTGGGTGGCGGTTCCGACCATGGAGTGCGGCCAATTCAGCGCTCTGTCGGCATTCGCCTCGTGGAATGCCCTCGGGGTGATGCCGAAATGTCCGGGATCGCCGCCGACCTCGTTCAGGGCGATCAGCCGGCCGTAGCGGTAGAACAGCGTGTCCTCCAGGCTCTTGGCCATGACAGGGCCGGTCAATTGCTGGAAGCGTCGGCGGAAGCGGTACATGTCTTCAGGATTTGCCGCTTTCGCTTCGCCAAGGAGGAAGGCCCCTATGACATGATGCACGCTCCGATCGGGCAGCACGCTGGATCGTTGGGCTGCCGCGACGGTGTTCTCGATCAGCCGAACATCGGCAGGTGCCGGTTCGCCCTCCTTGAGATAGCTCCGATAGACCGGAAACGCGGCGATGATCTCGACCAGGGCTTGGCGCAGCGCATGAACCGTGTAATCACGCGTGCGGCGGCTGGAATCGGCAATCCCCTTGATGTCCGAAACCAGGGCTTCGAGCTCGCTTGCGAAATTCGTCCGCGTGATGGCGAGTTTCGCCTGTTTCAGCATCTCGTCGTAGTCCTCCGAGAGGCCCGAGGCCTCCCGGTAGATGCGTTCGAAAGCCTCGCCCGACCGGTGATCGACGAGGACGCCGTCGATCAGATTGAGCACATCGTATCCGGACGTTCCGGCGACGGGCCAGGGGCGGAGCTTTTCGCCGGGTTCGAGAATCTTCTCGACGACCACATAGAAGCCCGGGCCGACCTTGCCCTGCAGGGTATGGGCATAGCCCTCCGGATCCGCAAGGCCGTCGATATGATCGATCCTCAGGCCGTGAACACGATCCTCGTTCACGAGACGGATGACGAGATCATGGGTGCGCTCGAAGACGTCGGGAGTTTCGACACGCACGCCCGCAAGACTGTTGATGTCGAAGAAGCGCCGGTAATTGATGTCGCTCGACGCAACCTGCCAATAAGCCAAGCGATAGGCCTGGGCTTCGAGCAGGCGATGAAGCGAATTGAAGCTCTCAGGAACATCCTTCGTGCCATTGATGGTCGTCACGGCATGATCGATGGCTTTCCGGATTGCCGGCTGGCTGGCTGAAATCGCCGCCACGCGTCCCTTCAGCCGCTCGGCTTCCTCCATCAGGCGAGAAGCCCGTTCCGACGAGGGCGCCTCTCCCATGGCACGCATCTGTTCCGTCAGGGTGAGGAGCTCGCGAGCCTCCGCGCCGTTGCCGAATGCCGCCAAGGCTAGGTCGAGGATCATGGGATAGGTGATCGGACAGATCGGGAGACGATGCTCCCAGTGCCAGACACTGAAACTTCCCTTCTCCGCATCGAATTTCAGTTGAATGTGCCCGTTCTCCAAGGCCTCGCCATAAAGGCTGCCGAGAACAGGAACGATGAGCTTGCCTTTCGCTGCCGGGCGCTCCCAGTCGATGTCGAACGTGCTCGCGAACGGCGACAGACGTCCCCATTCCAGCACGGAGAGCCACGACTCGTTCGCATCGCCGCCGACACCCATATGGTTGGGGACGATATCGAGCAGAAGCTTCAGGCCGTGAGCGGTCAAGGCGTTCGACAACCGACGCAATCCTTCCTCGCCGCCGAGCTCCGGATTGATCGTGGAATGGTCTACGATATCGTAGCCGTGGGTCGAGCCGGAACTCGCCGTCTGGATGGGAGACGAATAGACGTGGCTGATGCCGAGTTTCGCCAGGTACGGCACGATCTCGACCGCGTCGTCGAAGGTGAAGTCCTTATGAAATTGCAGACGGTAGGTGGCCCGGGGCGCAGGTGAGGCGAGGCCGCTTCCGGGGCCTTGTGCACTTCGTCCTTCTTCCGCCAGGGCAACGGACAGCTTCGCCAGCTGACCGCCGGGGGCCGTGATGGACCGGATGGTGTTGGAAAGGCGCCTGCGCCAGTTCGGATGGCCTGCCTCCCTGCCTGGCATGTTGGGTTGGTTCAACTCACCGGATGCGTCTTCGATCTGCAGGGCCGTGAGAGCGCAAGCCGTTCGGGCGAGATAACGCACCGCCTTCTCCAGGGGCGGCTGGGTCGGTGCGTCGGGCGTGGAAAGCAGGTCCTCCTCGGCGAGAGCTTTCGCGAAGTTCCGCTTGTCGGCATCCCGCATCTTGTGCTCCTTGGCTGCAGTCTGCGGGTCGAAGATGCCGAGCGTCTGCCGGAGATCGATATCGAGACCCTGCCACCATCCTCTGAATGTCGGAAGGTCGTGGGTCGTGAGCACGGAGAGTGCGGAGCGAGGATACTCGCTTGGCCTTTTGAAAGCGGATCCCTCGCGCTCGAATGGCAGAACACGGTAGCTGAACACGCCGGATGCCATGATCGCATCCGAGAAGCCCTCCGGCGCGGTCCCGAGATCCTCTGCTATGACAAGGCACTTGGCACGATGGCTTTCAACCCGCAGAACTGCGAGCATCGCCTCGAACGGATAGTCGACATAGGCTCCTTGCGACGCCGACGCACCTGCGGGAATGAGGAAAAGGCGCTGCAGCTGAAAGGCATGGTCGATCCGGATCGCACCGGCATGCCGCATGTTCGCGGCGACCAGATCGCGGAAGGCCGCCAGGCCTTGCTCTTCGAGGGTCAGCGGGTTGAAGGGCGGCAGGCCCCAGTTCTGACCCTGAGGACCCAGCGGATCCGGAGGTGCGCCGATGGAAAGTCCGGAGGCAAAGCGCTCAGGGGCTGCCCAGATTTCCGATCCGCCTCCATCGGCTCCGACGGCGAGATCGCGGTAGAGGCCAATGGCCAGGCCGGCTGCTCGGGCTCGCTTCGCGGCATCGGCCAACTGGCGATCCGCAAGCCATTGCAGCCAGACGTGAAAGGCGATGCTCTCCTTGTGTTCCGAGCGAAACCGTTCGACCTCCGCAGCGCGCACATCCCGATAGGTCTCCGGCCAATCGCCGACCCATGCACATCCCTGCTCGCGCAGACGTTCCGAGATCGCCTCGAACGTGGCATGTGCCTCGAGCGCCTGTCCGCCGTCCCGGCGGAAGACTTCGAAGGCTGCCTGGTCGCCACTCTGTCTGAAATGCAGCCACAAGGCATCGAGGACGGAACGCTTGATGGACCATGCATCGCCATAATCGATGAGCAGGGCCTCACGCAGGCGCGACAACTGCTCCTGGACGGAAGGGCTGTCGAAAATCCGCCGGGCCTCACTCTCGACAAAGCCTTCGACGGCAGTCGGATCGATATAGAGGGCCTCCAGGAACAATCGCGAGGATGGCGAATAGGGAGAGATCTTCGTGCGATCCGTGGAGAAAAGAGCGTGGACAGGGCTGAGGCCCAGAAAGGATGCGCCCCAGGGACCAAGGTTCTCCGCCAGAAGGGCCACGTCGGAGTATCCGCCCACGCCAAAGTCATGATCGGAACGCAGGGAGTAGATCTGCGCCACGGCTCCCCAAAGGCGCTTGTCATCCTTGATGGCCTCAGGCTGCCAGCAACGGTCGGGCGATGCGATCAGGGTCGCTTCGAACTCGCCGAGCTGAAGGCGGTGGTAGCCCATGGGCAGACCCGGAAGCTTGAGCGTTGAATCTCCTTGAGCGATCTTCCCCTGATGGATCGTCCCGCCTTCCTCGATGAGTGTCCACCGGACCTGATCGGTCTTGGCGCGCAATTCGATCCGGAGCGGGCAATCGGAAGAAACCGGAATGATGGCCGGAAGAGGCGCGCCTTTCAGACGTTCCAACCTCGCAAGACTGTCCTGCGCCTCCTTTTCCGTCGCAACATGAAGCCCAAGGGCTTCCAGAATGGCGTTTCGGGTTTCCGGGCTGGTCTCGATACGTCGCCCGAATGCATCCGTATAGTCCGGCGAAAGGCCGATCAGTTCGGCCATGCGCCTGAGGACGGCATCGCGATTGCTCATGCGGATGCCTCTTTCACGATGATGCCCCTCCATGGTGCGAGTTGAATGATCCCGGAGATTGTCGCGGTATCCGCGTTCGACCATAGGATGCGAGCATCGTGTCCGATGTCGACGTCAACGGGACGCTCTCCGAAGTTCGCCCAAACCCGCAGGATCCCGGTTTCGAACGTCCAGGCAAGTTCGAGGACGTTGTCCTGCGAGACGAGATGACGCGAACCTCGGAATTCACTCTTGATCATCGGCAGGATCTCGTCCCTTCGGAGTTTGAGCAGGTGCTCCGTTTCCAGCAGGGCTTCGCGGTGCGGGGGGCGATCCTTCTCTGCCCAGTCGATCTTGGATCGCGCGAATGTCGCCTCATTTGTCGGGTCAGGGATGCGCTGTGCGGTATCGGGATCGGCGAAAGCCTTGAAGTGCTTGAACTCTCCTCGGCGGCCATCGCGCACGGCCTTGGCAAGTTCAGGCTCGGCCTCGAAGTCGACGAAGAACTGGAACGGCGATGAGGCGGACCACTCCTCCCCCATGAAGAGGAGAGGGATATGAGGCGAAAGCAGGAAAATGGCCTGGGCCAGCTTGATCCGGTCGGGCGCAATGAGATGCGCGAGGCGCTCCCCGAACGCCCTGTTGCCAATCTGATCGTGGTTCTGGAGGAAGGATACGAACGCGGTCGGCGGCAGGTGCGCGGACGGCTCTCCACGTACCACGCCGGGCCGGTGCGTCGATGGTTCGCCTTGATAGGCGAAGCCTTCGGCAAGCGCGCGGCCGAGGCGCTTCAAGGGTTGGTCCGCGTAATCCTCGTAGTACCCTTCGGTCTCGCCGGTCAGCAGAGCATGCCAGGAATTATGGGTGTCGTCGGCCCATTGCGCCGAGTAGAGGCGAGGCCGCCGATCGGATCCGCGAGAAAGCCAGCTTGCCTGATTGGCTTCGTTTTCGAGGACGAGATGGATCTCACGCTCGGGAAAGGTTTGACGGATACGTGTTGCAAGCTCTTCGAGAAAATGCGGCGTGCTCTCATCGACGATGGCGTGAACGGCATCGAACCGCAGACCGTCAAAGTGATATTCCTCCAGCCAATAGAGGGCATTGTGAATGAAGAATTCACGCACGACGCGACTTCCATCGCCATCCACGTTGATGCCGGCTCCCCATGGAGTCGGATGCCTGTCGGTGAAAAAGGATTCCGCATAGGCATGGAGATAGTTACCGGACGGGCCGAAATGGTTGTAGACCACATCGAGGAACATCATCAGGCCGAGTCCATGCGCATGATCGACCAGCCGCTTCAGATCATCGGGGCTGCCATAGGCGGAGTCCGGAGCATAGGGTAGCACGCCATCGTATCCCCAGTTTCGGCGTCCGGGAAATTCCGCAATCGGCATCAGCTCTACCGCCGTAACGCCGAGGTGTCGCAGAAACTCGAGCTTGTTCATCAAGCCGGCAAAGGTTCCTTCCGGGCTCGCCGTGCCCACATGCACCTCATAGAGGACGGTTTCCTCCCATGGGCGCCCTTTCCAGGATGAATCCGACCAACGATAGGAACGTGGGTCCACGACGAGACTCAGGCCGTGGACGTCGTCCGGCTGGAAGCGGGATGCAGGGTCCGGCACGATGAGATTGCCGTCGATTTTATAACCGTAGCGGCTGCCGCTCCGGGCCCTGTTCGACGTAAGGCGGTACCAGCCATCGCCCGATGGCCCGATGAGGTGGTCTTCACCGTCCAGCACCAGCATTACCTCATGGGCCGTGGGAGCCCAGAATGCAAAGCGTATGCCGCCGTCCACGTTCTCGGCCCCGAAAGGCATCTGATGAACTCGCCGCATGGGATCTCCGAAGGTTTGGGCACTTGCGAACGAGCTTCGCTGTGCAATGTTCCCAGGTACTGCAAAATTTACTGCCGAGCTTGTGATCTGCTGCCGCCGCTCCGGCCCTCGACGGGAGAGCGCTCAAGCGCATCGTGCGAAAAAGTGGCTCCGGTTTTTCGCCAGAACGATGCGCTCATCTAAGAAGGGAGCATCGTGCGAAAAAGTGGTTCCGGTTTTTCGCCGGAACGATGCGCTCATCTAAGAAGGGAGCATCGTGCGAGAAAGTGGCCCCGGATTTCGCCAGAACGATGCGCTCGTCCCAAAAAGGGAGCATCGGATTGAGTCCTCAAAAGTGCAAAACCACTTCCCGCGTCCGATGCTCTAGGCCGAGTATGCTTCGGGCGGTTCGGAGTAGTTAAAAATAGCCAGGAATTTTTACGGAACTTTCCGTCGGGCGCCGCGTTAGAAGGCCGACCTGCTTTTGGCGCGGGAGGTCACTGGGGAACGCGCCTTCGTGACGATATGTTGGAAACACTACACTCGGAAGCTGATGCAGCTTTCGCGACGACGGCGCGTGTCGGTCTGCATCATGATCATCGGCCTTCAGTTTCATTAACCCGCAGGCAGTCAATTCTTTTCGTAACATCCGAGATTGCCGATTACATCAAGGCAGGAGGGCTCGGGGAAGTATCGGCAGCTCTGCCCAGGGCGCTGAGGTCGCACTATGATGTTCGTATCCTGATCCCGGGCTATCGGCAGGTCCTCTCTCAGATCGGCGCAATCGAGGAGATCGCGCAGCTTCCCTCTTCATTCGGGATTCCGGCCTGCGGGCTTGGCAGGGGCATGACGAAGGACGGGCTGACGGTTTACGTCCTCCTGTGCCCCGAGCTGTATGACAGGGACGGTTCGCCTTATGTCGATTCGTTCGGCATGGATTGGAGCGACAATGACATTCGCTTCGCACGCCTTGGTTTAGCCGCTGCCGATATTGCTTGCGGCAAGGGAGACCCTCTGTGGTGTGCGGATCTGCTGCACCTCAACGATTGGCCGTCAGGCCTTGCCGCCGCCTATCTCACGTGGCGCGGACAGCATATCCCGACCATTCTGACGATCCATAACCTGGCTTACCAGGGAATTTTCGCGCGCGATCGTTTGTCGAGCCTCGGTATCCCCGACGCCGCTTTTCACATCAACGGCGTCGAATTCCACGGCAAGATGTCTTTTCTGAAGGCGGGAATTTTCTATGCATCGCACATCACGACCGTGAGCTCGACTTATGCAAAGGAGATTACGCAGCCCGAACATGGCTGCGGGCTCGATGGCCTCCTAAGAACCCGTGCGCGGCAAGGACGCCTTGACGGCATCATCAACGGAATCGATCAAAGCTGGGATCCGAGCAAGGATCCCAATCTGGTCAGCCGCTTCTCCGCTGAAAATTGCAGAGGAAAGCGCGCCAACGCCAACAACGTGCGCAAGAGCTTCGGTCTTGCCCTTTCTCAGGGGCCGCTCTTTGCGGTCGTGTCGCGGCTTGTCCATCAAAAGGGAGTCGATCTCGCCATTTCTGCCGCCGAAACGATCGTGTCCCAGGGTGGACAGATTGCCGTCATCGGGCAGGGAGAGCCTCGATTTGAAACCGAGCTTCGCGCTCTTGCGCAGCGGCATCCGGGATCGGTCGGCGTGAAGATCGGATATGATGAGAGGGATGCGCGCCGCATGTATGCGGGCAGCGACTTTCTTCTGATGCCCTCTCGCTTCGAACCGTGCGGCTTGAGCCAGATGTACGCACAGCGCTTTGGATCGCTGCCGATTGCCCATAAGACGGGCGGTCTCGCCGATACCATTGAGGATGGAGTCAACGGCTTCCTCTTCGGCGAACCATGCCTCTTCCGCTTCATGGATGCGATCAAGCGGGGACTTGAGACATTTCGGTCCCGTCCGCGACTGACGGCGATGCGGCGAGCCGCGATGAACAGACCGCATGGATGGGATCGCTCTGCGTCCAAGTATAAGGAAGTCTACGAGCGAGCGTGCCGAACGGCGGCTTACGCATAAGCCCCGATGATCTCCGGTCGGATGAGGCGAGTGAGGCAGGCGCCTGCTCGCCTTGGCGATGAGCCTCCCTTCCGTATTCTGAAGCAGGGCGATAGGCGCACAGAACCCGAGAGTGATATGGTATAAAATTAAAGTCGATAAAACTGCGGCACGTTGTCGGTTTGTCCATTGGGAGTTGTATTTCCTCCTATCATTTCTTATGCGAGCCTCTGTCGGAAGAGGAAAGACAATGGGCACGCCTCCGCGCATAGGCTTAATCGTCGATGAGGACGCATGCTATCGCATGGCCATGGGGGCCGTTCTCGAAAGCCAGTTCAACTATTCGCGGTTCATCGAGGTCGATTCTCTGGATGCGGCTTTGGACCGGCTCGGGGAATGCGCGAACATTGCTCTGGCTTTGTTCGATCTTTCCGCACCGGGGGTTAGAACGCCCTCCAACCTGCGTACGGTTCGTGAGTGTTTCCCGCAGACACGGGTCGCCGTCGTCTCCGCGTCCGACAATCGGCACAATATTCTTCTGGCACTTGAGGCCGGCGTGCACGGCTATCTGGTGAAGACGATGGGTGCCGCCGATATGGCGAACGCCCTTAAGATCATTCTGGATGGGGGCATTTACGTTCCGGCCAGTTTGGCTGACGTCTCGTCATTGCGTGACGAATTCCCGAACGACGATCCGGAGCAAAAAGCCGCCGAGGAGGAGGCCCCAGCGCGGAGTTCCGAGAAAGACACACCGATCAGTCCACTGACGCCACGGCAGCAGAATGTGCTTGACCTGCTGGTCCAGGGAAAGACGAACAAGGAAATCGCGCTGGCTCTCGGATTGGGTGAGGGAACGGTAAAGATCCATATGGCGGCGATCTTCCGATATTTCGGCGTCAACAACCGTGCCGCTGCAGCTGTCGCCGGCGCGCGCCCTTATCCGGATCGCAGGCGGAAGCTGTTGAGCGGCATATAGCGTGCGTTGAATTCCAGCTCTGCTCGATTCGAGGGCACTGGTCCGGGAAAGACTATGCGTCGCTCTGGCCGTATGCCTCGGCCATTTGCCTGATATCCGCGAGTTTGGAGCTGAAGGCCGACCAATCATCCCGTTGTGCAATAGGCTCCCAAAGGGCCTCGACCTCGTCGATGAGCATCGTGCAGGGCGTCTCTCTTGCAAAATAGGCGTGGCTCGGCCTGATCTCCGGGCGAGGTTGGAACTCCTCGACAGCCGTGCGGAATGGCTGAAACGCAGCATCGGCGTAAAGCGACGAGGAGGGGCTCCGTTCTGCGCGTTCGGCGCTTGCGATGCCTCCGAACCAGTCAAAGAAGGTCTGCTCGAAGGGGGCCTTGGTACGGTGCAGGAATGCCCATAAGTGTCCCGCAAGGGAACCGTTCAGTTCGGGGGTGCGTGGCTGAAGACCCAAGCGGCGGAGGATTGCGCTTGCAAATTCTTCGTGCAGAGCAGGCTCGAAGGCTCGCAGCGATGCTTCAAGGCTGCTCTGATCCGCGATGGGAAGCAGGCACTCTGCGAGCCTGAACAGGTTCCAAAGAAGAGCGTCGGGCTGGCGTCCAAAAGCATAAAGCCCCGTCTCATCGAAATACGCGGCCGTGAAGGCAGGGTCGTAGGTCGGCAGGAAGCGCCAGGGGCCGTAATCGAAACTCTCGCCCGTGACGTTGATATTGTCGGTATTGAGCACGCCATGCACGAAGCCGGCCGCCATCCATTGCGCGCCCATGCACGCCACCCGCCGGGAGACTTCCTCGACGAAGGCGGCCGCGCGATCGGTTACGTTGTCGCGCCAGATTTCAGGCATGTAGGTCGTGATCGTGTAGTCGAGGAGCTTGCTGATATTGCCGGTCTCGCCGAGGTAGAGCAGGCGCTGAAACGTGCCGATGCGGATATGCGAATGGCTGAGACGCACCAGGACGGAAGATCGAGTCGGTGAAGGCTCGTCTCCTCGTTCCAGTTCTTCGCCGGTCTCGATCAGGCTAAAGGATTTGGACGTGTCGACCCCGAGCGCCTCCAGCATTTCCGTCGCTAGGATCTCCCTGACACCGCCTTTGAGGGTCAGGCGTCCGTCAGCATGGCGCGACCAGGGTGTCTGTCCGCTGCCCTTCGTCCCGAGATCGAGCAGTTTTCCATTCTGGGTATCGTGGAGTTGCGCGAAGAGAAAACCACGTCCATCACCGAGGTAGGGGTTGTAGGTTCGGAACTGGTGGCCGTGATAGCGGAGTGCGAGAGGTTCCTGAAAGCTGCCGGGAAGAGGGTTGAACAAGCCGAAATGCCGCAGCCAGGCCTCGTCAGTCAAGCTCCCGAGACCGGTCCGCTCGGCCCATCGCTGGTTCCGGTATCTCAGACGATGCGTCGGGAAGCGTGCGGGTGCGACGGTATCGTAAAAATCTGGCCCGAGACTCTGGTGACTGATCGACGGGCGGTACGCGGGCGAAGGCATCGGGTCAGGTTCCATGTGTCCTGTTCAATGTGTCCAGTTCAACGTGTCCTGTTCAACTCGCGGCGGGTCGAGCCGTTCAAGACGTCAACTTCGCTTCGCAAGTCAATATAACGGGCGCACCTAGGAAACAAAGCTGACATGTCAGCGGTGAGTTGTAATGAAGTATATGAATATATCGCTCATCGACCATGCTGTGGAAAAATATTTTTCAGGTAAGACTTCGTTAAATCCTGATCATTTTCCGCAACTTGGTGCGGAAACTATGGATCGTTTCAGCTTTTCTGGGCCTTTGGCGCAGGTCGGGAGCTTGGCCGACGCACAGGCTGCTTCTATGATTCCTGGAGCGAAGCAGTCCTAGGAGAGATGAATGGTACCCAAGGAATTGGTTGCCCTCTGTGGGCGTATTGCATTGGTCGTGCTCGTCTTCGCATTCGTGGCAGGGATCATTGTGGGACCGCTTCTGCCGAAGTCGGGCCCCCCTCACTCGGTCACGGCTGCGCAGGACCGTTCAGGTTCCGAACTGATCCGCGTCAAAGCCACTCCGGGCTCGGGAGGACGGGGATAGAGCATCGGACGTGAAAAGTGGATTTACACTTTTGGGATCGATCCGATGCTCCCTTCTGAGATGAGCGCATCGTTCTGGCGAAAAACCGGGGCCACTTTTTCGCACGATGCGCTATGAGTCTTTTAGCTTCGGGAGTCTATGGAGGTTGCCCCCGGGGCGGTCGGCTTCGGTTGTGAGCTCTTTCGGAAACGCGCAATGAACGACGATGCCATCTTGCGGCAGGAAATCCGCGCTTCCTTGAGCGGAGCCCGTAGTCTGATCCGCTGCTATTCAGGGCTGTATTCCGGCGAGGATCTTATCCGAGATGTGCTCAAAGCCTGTGATGAAGTAGCGCAGACCTCCGCCTCAACGCCGCGCCTGCGAGAGGCTCGCCGGATCGTCCAGGAGCGGTGCACGAAGCTGGTGCGTGACGCGGATCGGTTTTCCATGCGCGATCCTGCGACCATTGCGGCATCCCGGGCTCAAGCTTTCGCGTCGATCGATACTTTTCAGGACGCGCTGCTCGAGATCCGCCGGATTGAAGGGGCCGCTCCGCGGATCGGCGCGCTCCTGAGACGACGGAGTCTCTAGAGCATTGGACGTCAAAAGTGGGTCCCACTTTTGGGGTTCCATCCGATGCTCCCTTCCTTGAAAGAGGGCATCGTTCCTGCGAAAAGCCGGAGCCACTTTTTCGCACGATGCGCGATGTGAAACTGGCAGGACTACCGGGCGTTGACGCTCCATTCAGCGAATCGTCCACCCGTGAGTGCCCTATGCATCCCAAGTCCGTCGTTTCCCAGGAGAAGGGGCATAGCCTCTTGGCGCTTGCGCCATCCGTCGGCCTCCACGCGGTGCGCGTGATCACGTTGGCGGATCAGGCCGGGGCCGACGGTCTGTTCTATCTGGCGCAGGGGCAGCGCAGGGCCGAGCAGCTGGTCCAGGCGGTCAGGGGATTGGCACCGGACTTGCGCGTCTTCCACCTGCCTCCATGGGATTGCCTTCCCTATGACAGCGCATCGCCCTCTCATCACGTGATGGGGCAGAGAATGTCGGTGCTTCGGCAGATGGCATTGTCCAAGAGCGGAAGACGCGTCCTGATCACAAGTCCAGCCGCGATCGTTCAGCGCGTACCGCCGCAGAACGTATGGGCTGGCGCCACCATGACGTTAAAGGTGGGGGACAGGTTCTCGCAGGAGGAGCTGGAACTCTTTCTGCACCGTACCGGACATGTGATCGATGACCGGGTCGATGAACCTGGAGAAGCAGCCCTTCATGGTCAGGTGGTCGATATTTTCCCAGCCGGTTCCACTCAGCCGTTCCGAATCGAGCATGACGGCAGGACGATCCGTGCCATTCGCCGCTACGATCCCGTTTCTCAGCGGACGGAGGAGGAGGTCGACGGCATCGTCCTGGAACCCGCGTCGGAAGTGGTGCAGGCGGAGACAGGCAATGATGCTTCTCTTCCGGAAAGGTATTCCGGAATGGAACATCGCCTGCCTGATTACTATGGCAGGCTCGAGACGATTTTCGATTATTGGCCCGCTGCTGCGATCGTCCAGGAAGACCGAGCGGAGGAGCGTCGTCAGGACGTCATGGAGCAGATTGCGGACGCTTTCGAAAGCCGCACCAGCCTGAGCATCGGGACCGATCACGCGGTAAAGCCCGAACGCCTCTTCATTCCCGATGACGAATGGCAGGAGCTGTTCAGGAAACGGCAAGTGACGGTCATTCACAAGGCAACCGAGGATGACAGGTCCGAGGTGCCCTTCTTTGCGGGTGCACGGAATCCGATGGAGGCGCTGTCCGGATTCCTTCGTGCACAGATCGAGAGCAAGCGCAAAATCGTGCTTGTTGCGTCGACCGAGCGGGATCTGAACCGTTTGGGCCGCAGGGTGAGAAGCTTCCAGGCACAGCCGGCTGCGGTCGCGCGGTGGAGCGAGATTATCTCCGGACCGCCTCAGGGATGGTTTGCAATCAAGGCCGACATCCAGAACGGCTTCGTGGACCCGGCTTCCCATATTGCGGTCGTTACGGCTCACGACGTGTTCGGAAGCCGCGCAAGCGGCAATGGCGCCTCAGCGACACCGGCTTCCGTGCCCTTGATGGACATGAATTTTCGCATCGGAGACATCGTCGTTCATACCGAACACGGCCTTGGCAGGATGGAGGGGCTCGAAACCGTATCGCTTGAGGGCGAGCAGAGTGAGGACGCGGTGCGTCTCGCATACGCGGACAATGCGATATTGGCGGTGCCCGCCGCGGAGATGGACCGGATCTGGCGTTATGGCGCTGCCTCCGACGCCGTCAGGCTTGATAAGCTCGGTGCCGATACCTGGGCTGCTCGCCGTCGCAAGATCGAGGAAGACCTCCAGGATACGGCCCGGCAGATGACCGATCTCGTTGCGGAGCGAAAGGCGGCCGTCTGCGATCCTGTCATTCCACACACTCGGGCCTATGAGCGCTTCGTCGCCCGCTTCGCCTTTTCCGAGACACCGGACCAGTCCCGCGCCATCGAAGAGGTCCTTCGCGACCTTGCGTCAGGACACCCGATGGACCGTCTGGTTTGCGGCGACGTCGGTTTCGGGAAGACGGAAGTTGCATTACGGGCGGCAGTTGCCGTTGCCCTCGCCGGCAGGCAGGTCGCCATCGTCGCGCCGACGACGGTTCTCGCACGGCAGCACTTGCGCACGTTTGAACGACGGTTTGCAGGGCTCGGGATCGAGATTGCCCATCTTTCGCGGCTCGTAGCCCCTGCACAGGCGCGGAGCGTCAGGAAGGGCCTTGCCGACGGCTCCATCAGGATCGTCGTCGGAACACATGCGCTCGCCGGCAAGGGGGTCAAGTTCCATGATCTCGGTCTCGTGGTCATCGACGAAGAGCAGCGTTTCGGCCTCAACCACAAGGCGAAGCTCCGGGACCTGGCGAAGGGCGGACACGTTCTGACGCTCACTGCAACACCGATTCCTCGTACTCTGCAAGCGTCGCTTGTGGGCTTGCAGGATATCAGCATCATCGCAACGCCCCCCGTCCGGCGGCAGCCGATCCGCACCATTGTGACGGCCTTCGATCCGGCGACCGTGCGAGAGGCGCTCATGCGCGAGAGGCGCCGTGCGGGGCAGAGCTTTGTGGTCTGCTCGCGGATCGAGGACATCGATCCGATGAGGAAACAACTGCAGAGGCTCGTGCCCGAGCTGGATCTGATCGTGGCGCACGGCCAGATGCCGCCGGCCGAGACGGACGAGGCGATGGTTCGTTTCGCCGATGGGGAAGGGGATGTGCTGCTCGCGACCAACATTATCGAAAGCGGCCTCGATGTGCCTCGCGCCAATACCATGCTGGTCTGGAGAGCGGATCGTTTCGGCCTCGCGCAACTTCATCAGTTGCGGGGACGCGTCGGGCGCGGACGCCTTCGTGCCTCTGTCTATCTGCTGACGGAACCAGAGCGGAAGCTGCCAACAGCGACGGAGAAACGGTTGCGGACGCTGGAATCGCTGGATCGCCTCGGAGCAGGGTTCGACATCAGCGCGCAGGATCTCGACCAGCGGGGTGCGGGTTCTCTTCTCGGAGAGAAGCAGGCCGGGCACGTCAAGCTGATCGGGCCTGATCTTTATCGGTCCATGCTGCAGCGCGCGCTTCGCGGCGAGACTTTCGAAGACATGTGGTCGCCGGAGCTCAACCTCGGCATCGCGGGCAATATTCCGGAGACATATGTCGCCGATCCGGAAACGCGGATCAATCTCTACGCGCAGATCGCACGGCTCGATCCGTCGGAGAGCGTGGACGATCTTCATGCCGAGATCGAAGACAGGTTCGGAGCTTTGCCGCAGCCTCTTCGCAACCTCATGAACCTGACCGAGGTGAAGCAACTTTGCATCCGCCTGGGCATCGCACGCATCGATGCAGGGCCGCTGGCGATCGCCCTGACGTTTCGGCCAGGAGCGGCAGAGCGCTTCCCGATCGAGCATCCAGCCGGCCCTTTCGAGGACGAGCTTCGCTGGAATGGAGGGCGGCTTGTCCTGGCACGCTCGATCGAGGAGCCCGAAGAGCGCCTCGCGTGTATTCAGGCTTTGCTGGGCAGCCTTGTCTAGCCCATCGTGCGAAGAAGGGCCCGGTTTTCCGCAAGAACGATGCGCTCTTTCCAGGAAGGGGGCATCGGACCCAATCCCAAAAGAGCAATTCCACTTCCCGCGTCCGAGGCTCTGAGGCCCGCGGTTCGACGCTTCCTTGAGGATGATGTGCGAACCTATCGGCCCGAACGGACTTATGTCTGAAGCGATGGACGAGAACGAGGAGCCGATGACTTCCGAGGAGATCAAGGAACTGAATGCGGCACGCGAGAGCCTTGTAAAGCGGCGCCGAGAGATGACCCGGCAGATCGCCGAGGCGCCGCTACCCTCTATCGAGATGGCGGAGGAGCTTTCAAAAATCCTGAATGCCATCGAGGCACTGGACCGCGCTCTGAATGAAGCCGGACACCCTTACATGAGCCAGTCCGTCGTGGATCAGGTGCGCGGCGAAATCTGAGTGGACCCGAGGCGGTCTGCAGATCGCGGTTGAAAGCCCCTCCTGTCCTATCCGGAGAGGCTTTCCGGGCCCTAGCGCATCGTGCGAAAAAGTGGACCCGGTTTTTCGCCAGAACGATGCGCTCATCTCAGAAGGGAGCATCGTGCGAAAAAGTGGACTTGGTTTTTCGCCAAAACGATTCGCTCTTTCCAGGAACGGAGCATCGGCCCCAAAGTGCAAAGCCACTTTTGGGGCCGATGCTCTAGCCCGTGTGGGCAGGTCCCGGGGGTGAGATTCATCGTGGGCAAGAGCCACGCTCGCGACTTTCGCAGCATGGAAAGAGCCGGTTTTTGATGTTTTGATCTTGTATTACATCGCCGCTTCAGGGTGAATTGCCGGGAGAAAGAATACCTGTAGGCCCTCCATGCCCCATTCCAACGCCCGTACCGTGGCGGCGTCTCATGCAGACAGCCAGCAGGACGATGCCCGTATGTTCGATCTGGCGCCGGTGTCCCTCTGGCTGGAGGATTATAGCGGCGTCAAGCAGCTCCTCGAGGAGTGGCGAGCCGCCGGGGTGACCTCGTTGCGGGAGTACCTGGAAGAGGATGTGGAGCGTGTCAGCGCCTGCTCGAGCCGGATCCGCGTCATCAAGGTCAATCACAAGACGCTCAGCCTCTTCGAGGCGGGCAGCCTGAGCGAACTGGTCGCCAGTCTCGACCGGATCTTCCGGGCCGATATGCTCAAGACCCATATCGATGAGCTGGTGCAGCTCTGGAACGGGGAGCTCCAGTTCGAGAGCAATACCGTCAACTACACCCTGTCCGGGAAACGGCTGGACATCCAGCTCAAAGGATCCGTCCTGCCGGGGCATGAAGAGCAGTGGGATCGGGTCCTCGTGGCGATCGAGGATGTCACCGAAAGGGAAACGGCCCGCCGCGAACTCGCCATCAGCGAGGCCTATGCGCGCGGTCTCTTCGAGCATTCGCCAGTGTCCCTGTGGGTCGAAGACTTCAGCGCCGTCAAGCAGTTGCTCGAGGACGTCCAGCGTCAAGGGATCAAGGATTTCCGGACTTTCACCGATGTGCACCCGGAGTTCATCACCCGCTGCCTGAGCGAGATCCGGGTCATCGACGTGAACCGGCATACGCTCGAGTTGTTCGCGGCCCCGGACAAGAAGACACTGCTCAGCAATCTCGGGGACGTTCTCCGCGAGGAGATGCAGGAGAGTTTCCGGGAGCAGCTCATCGATCTCTGGCACGGAAGGGTTTTCCAGCAGCGGGAGGTGGTGAACTATTCCCTCTCGGGGGACGAGCTTCATCTTCACCTGCAGTTCTCCGTTCTGCCCGGATACGAAGATGATTGGTCCCTGGTCCAGGTTGCCCTCACGGACATTACCGCCCGCAAGCGCGCCGAGGCTTATCTGGAATATCTCGGGAAGCACGACGTCCTGACCAAGCTCTACAACCGGTCGTTCTATGTCGATGAGCTTAACCGGCTCGAGCGCAAGGGGCCGTTCCCGGTCACGGTGATCATCATCGACCTCAACGGTCTGAAGGCGGCGAACGATCAGCTCGGACATGCCGCCGGCGACGCATTGCTGCGTCGCGCAGGCGAAGTCCTGGGCAAAGCCGTGGACAGGCCCGCATGCGCGGCCCGCATCGGCGGCGACGAATTCGCGCTGCTGCTGCCGGGAACGGAAGAGCGCGATGCCAAGCTTGTCCTGGAGAGCATCGAGAACCTGCTCGAGGTCAACAATCAGTTCTATACCGGCCTTCCGCTTCATTTCTCCATGGGGCTCGCCACCAGTAAGCAGGGCGAGCGGATGGAAGCCGTCGTCAAGCGCGCCGACCTGCGGATGTACGAGGCGAAGCGGGCCCACTACGCGGCCATGAAGGCGGAGAGCGAGGGCTGAGGTCAGGCGGTCCTCTCACTCCGTGATTTCAACGATCTCCGCTTTGGTCGAGCCCACGGGGATGACGTCGCCGACTTCCTTACCCATCAGCGCCTGAGCAAGGGGGGAGACATAGGAAATCGTCCCCTTGGCGGGGTCGGCTTCATCCTCTCCGACGATGCGATAGGTCTGACGGCGGCCATCCTCGCGCTCAAAGGTGACCCGAGCGCCGAAGCGCACATGGGCCGTGTCGCGGGGATGCGGAACCACCTCGGCCGACACGCGGCGGGCCGACCAGTACCGCAGGTCGCGCGAAAGACGCGCCAACTCGGCCTTGTCGTCCGCAGCCTTTGCCTGCTCGAGACGCTGCTCAAGGGCAGCGATCTCCACATCCATCTGGGCTAGTCCCGACGGAGTGACGAGATGATGGGGGCTCAAGGCCCGGTCCGGGAGGTCCTCGAAGGCTTCCCCACCTTCAGTTTCACGAACAAAGGCACGGCTCATTGACGCTTCCTCCGCGCTCTCGAAGAAAACGCATCAAACCCCCGAGGTTTCCCGGTTACGACTTTATTGCTCAGCCTGGCGCAGGCGTCCCACGATTCCGCCCGGAAAAGCGTAGACGCTGATCACGAACAGCGCGCCGAGCCAGAGCAGCCACCGGTCGGGATGGATCAAGTTCGGCAGCACCGGTATGCCCGCAAGCGCCTTGTTGCCGGCTTCCATGAGGACCTGCAGGTAGCTCTGGGCCAGGATGAAGAGGGCCGCACCGATCACGGACCCATACATCGTTCCCATGCCGCCGATCACGACCATCAGCAGGATGTCGATCATGATCGAGAAGGAAAGTGTCGTATCCGGTCCGTTGTATCGCAGCCATAGGGCCATAAGAGCGCCCGCGACCGTCGCCGCAAGGGCCGAGGCGACCGAGGCCATCGTGCGGTAGGCCACGACGCGGTATCCCAGAGCCTCGGCGCGGAACTCATTCTCGCGGATCGCCTGCAGCACGCGACCGAACGGCGAGTTCACGATGCGCAGGAGCAGGAGGAACATGAGAAGCGCAACGACGAACAGCATGTAATAGGCGAGCACGCGCCCATTGACCGGAATGCCCAGCACCGGCTCCGGCAGAAGCCGGAAGGCCGGGCGCAGCTCATAGGGAAGCTGAAACGAAAGGCCGTCCTCCCCGCCCGTGATGGCCGAGAGCTGCGAGGCGAGGACCGCCATGGCGGAGGCTACCGCCAGCGTGATCATGGAAAAGAAGATCGCACGCACGCGCAAGGAGAGCAGGCCGATGGCGACGGCAAGAAGAGCCGAGACGAGGAGCGCCGCGGCAAGGCCGATGAAGACCGAGGTCCAGGTCGGCCCGAGCCGTTCCAGCGCGATGGCCATGCCGTAGCCTCCGATGCCGAAGAACATGGTGTGGGCGAAGGAGACGATCCCGGTATAGCCGAGCAGCAGGTCATAGCTCGCCACCAGGACGATGAAGACGCAGATCTTCGCGGCGGTGCTCAGGGGCTGGCTTCCGGAGAACAGGAACGGCGTCGCCGCAAGAGCAAACAGGATCGCGAGCAGGATGAAGGTCAGTGCCTTCGAGCGCGGCGGATCCGAAGACAGGATCGCGCTGAAAAACCCGCCTTGCTTGCGGGCTCCGTCGAGGTGGAGGGGGTGGGCAGGAGACGAATTCATCGGCGCGCAACCGGAAAGAGGCCCTGCGGACGCCAGATCAGCACGAGAGCCATGACGAGGATATTGGAGATGAGGGCCAGCTTCGGTTCGAGGAAGCCGACGTAATTCGCAACCAGCGCCACCAGGATGGAACCAACGAAGCAGCCGCCCACCGAGCCGAGGCCGCCGATGATGATGACGATGAACACGAGCACCATTACGTC
Source organism: Microvirga sp. TS319 (assembly GCF_041276405.1). Taxonomy (NCBI): domain Bacteria; kingdom Pseudomonadati; phylum Pseudomonadota; class Alphaproteobacteria; order Hyphomicrobiales; family Methylobacteriaceae; genus Microvirga; species Microvirga sp. TS319. Next base: position 1,424,965 of record NZ_JBGGGT010000002.1, read on the forward strand.
CATTCCCATCCCGGCGGTGAGCGTCTGCCGGTAGAAGGCCCACATCACGCCGCCGAGCCCGGCAAGGGCCGAGCCCGCCACGAAGACGCTGACGAACAAGCGGCGGATGCGGTAGCCGAGCGCCTCGACCATCTCCGGGTTCTCGACGCCGGCCCGGATGAGAAGACCGAGGCGGGTGCGGTTGAGCAGAAGCTGCATGCCGACGAACACCGCAAGGCCGATGCCGACGGCCACGATGCGGTACCGCTCCATCACCACCTCGCCGATCACGAAGGCGCCGCGAAGGGTTTGAGGCAGGGGAATGGGAATCGGAGACGCCCCCCAGATGGCGTGGATCGCCTGCTCGGCCACGATCAGACCACCCATGGTGACGAGGATCTGCTTGAGATGATTGCCATAGACCGGGCGGACGATGACCCGTTCGAAGGCCATGCCGACGACGCCCGTGAGGCCCATCGCGACCAGGATGCAGAGCAGAAGAAGGGCGAGATTCAGCCAAAGAGAGTCGGCCTGGGCCCAGCCTGCGAGGGGGCCGAGGACGATGAGGCTCGCGTAGGCCCCGAGCGAGATGAAGACCCCGTGGCCGAAATTGATGATGTCCATGAGGCCGAACACCAGGGTGAGCCCCGATGCCATGAGGAAGATCATCATGCCCATGGCAAGGCCGGCCACCGTGAGCGTCACCCAGGCGGGAAAGCTACCGACCAAGGGAAGGGCAGCGAGCGCGAGGACCGGGACGAGAAGGATCGGCAGCCAATCCGTCCGCGAGCGGGGAAGCGGTTCATGGGACGCAGAGGCGTCGGCAGCCATATCGGTCATTGGTGAGCATCCATGGAAAGGCCGAGCAGGCGCTGCTGCAGGTTCTTGTCCGTCGCCAGATCGCTCATGGCGCCGGAATGCACGGCACGCCCGTCGTCCATGACGACCACGCTGTCGCCCAGCACCGATGCCGCATGGAAATTCTGCTCCACGAGCAGGATCGTTTCGCCCGCGGCCTTCAAGGCCCCGAAGGCTTCGATCATGCTGCGCACCATCACGGGGGCAAGTCCCTTGGTCGGCTCGTCGATAAGCAGAAGGCGGCGCGGTTCCGCGATGGCCCGGGCGATGGCGAGCATCTGCTTCTGCCCGCCCGACAGATTGCCTGCAGGCAGGTTCCAGAAGCGTTTCAGGGCCGGAAAGAGGCCGAGCATCCAGTCGAGACGCGCAGGGTCCACCGGGCCGCTGCGGGCGGCGAGAACGATGTTCTCCCGCACGGTAAGATCCGTGAAGATGCCCATCGATTCAGGAACATAGCCGATGCCCGCGCGCGCGATGTCGGGCGTGCTGTTTGTCGTAATGTCCCTGCCGTCGAAGCGGATTGTTCCGGACGAGGCCCGCCACAGGCCCATGATGGTCCGCAGGGTGGTCGTCTTGCCCGCACCGTTGCGGCCGAGCAGCATGGTCAGCTGACCGGCTGGAACGGCGAAGTCCACCCCATGCAGGATGTGATAGGGGCCGATATGCGTATGAACCCCGGAGAGCTGCAGCAGGGGCTCAGGCATTGGCCGTCTCCACTCCGAGATAAGCCTGTTGGACCACCGGGGAGGCGATGACCTTCGCGGGATCTCCGTCGGCCACGAGGGCGCCGTTGTGCAGCACGATGATCCGGTCCGCGAGCGAGCGGACCACGTCCATCTTGTGCTCCACGAGAAGGACCGTCGCCTCGCCGCGTTGCTTGATGTCCTGAATGAGCTCGAGCACGGTCGGCACCTCGTCGACGCTCATTCCCGCCGTCGGCTCGTCGAACATGAAGACTTTGGGCTCCATCGCGATCAGAAGCGCCACTTCGAGCTTGCGCTGATCGCCATGAGAGAGCGCCTTCGGGGCGATGTGGCGCTTGTCGCTCAGGCGGACCCGCTCGAGAATCTCCTCCGCTTTTCGAATGAGGTCGCGGCGAGCGTTCCACACTGTCAACAGCGACCATCCCGCCTCCGCGCGGCTTTGGACCGCGAGCCGCACGTTTTCCAGCGCCGACAGATCGGGGAAGAGATTGGTGAGCTGAAAGGCGCGGCCCAATCCGCGCTTGGCGCGGGCGGACGGGGGGAGGGCCGTGATGTCCTCCCCCGCCACCAGAACCTGTCCCGATGTGGCGCGCAGCTGGCCGGATATCAGGTTGAAATAGGTGGTCTTGCCCGCTCCGTTCGGGCCGACGATAGCCGTGAGAGTTCCGGGACCGAACCGGCACGAGACGTCATCGACGGCCACATGGCCGCCGAAGCGGACGGTGAGCCCGCGCGTTTCGAGCGCGGGCATTGCGGCTGCCGGGGACGTCACGTCTGGCTTGAGCATCGGACGTGAAAAGTGGATTTGCACTTTTGGGATTCTCTCCGATGCTCCCTTCCTGGAAAGAGCGCATCGTTCTGGCGAAAAACCGGGACCACTTTTTCACACGATGCGCTAGCGCTTGTTGCGGACCGGAATCGGCATCTTGTCGGCCGGGATCGTCGCGACGAGGTCGAGCAGGTCGTTCGAATCCTTGCCGTTGGCCCTGACCTTGAAGTGATACATCTCCTGCAGGGCCTGATGATCCTCCTTGCGGAAGGTCATGGCGCCTTTCGGGGTATCGAAGCTCATGCCTTCCATGGCCGCGATCAGCTTCTCGGTGTCGGTGCCCCCGGCTTTCTGAATGGCCGTGACGACGGCGGACGCAGCCGCGAAACCGCCCGCGGTGAAGAAGTCCGGGGGGGCGTTGTAGCGCTTCTGATGCTCGGCCACGAGCCAGTCGTTCAGAGCGTTCTTCGGGAAGTCCCAGTAATAATAGATCGCCCCTTCCATGCCGGGATAGTTCTTGTAGATCTGCATGGCGGGCAGAATGTTGCCGCCCGGTGCGATCTCGATGCCGAAGCGCTCCGGCTTCAGGTCCGCGATCTTCGGCAGGGGATGCTGGCCGGCCCAGATGATGTGGATGATCTTCTTGCCCGGCTTGTCCTTCAGGGCGTCGAAAATGCGCTGGGCCGAGGCCGTGAAGTCCGTGGCGTTCTGCGGGGCGTATTCCTCGAAGACGACCTTCGCGTTCGGGCGGATTTCCGAGAGCGCGCTCTTGAGGGCGGCGACGCCGTCGCGGCCGAAGGCATAGTCCTGGGCGAGGGTTGCGATGGAAACGTCACCGGTCGCCGGGACGGCGGCCGCGTTGCCATAGGCATCCTGCGTCGAGTTGCGGGCCGTGCGGAAGATGAAGCGGTTCCACTTTTCGCCCGTGATCGCATCGGCTACGGCGGGCTCGACGATCAGGATCTTGCCGTTTTCCTCCGCGACCGGCAGCATCGCGAGCGCCGCAGCGGACGAGGTGGTGCCGACGGCGATATCGACATTGTCGTCGTTATAGGCCTGTTCCAGCAGGGTCTTCGCGATATCCGCCTTGAGCTGGTCGTCCTTGACGATCACGGAGATCTTGCGGCCGTTCACCGCCATCGAACCCTTGGTGAGGTACTCGAGGCCCATCATGAAACCGGCTTCCGTCTGCTTGGCATAAGCTTCGAGCGGCCCGGTCTTGCCCGCAATCAAAGCAATCTTAATGTCTTGCGCAAGGGCGGCGGACGTAAAGAGAATCCCTGCCGTAACGGCAGAAATGGTGAACTTGAGACGCATCGGTTTCCCTCTGTGTTTTTATTACGGCATTGACGGTCGCGTCGCCGGACCTGTCAAGTTCGTTTGTGGGGAAGACCTTAGAGTGGCGATCAGTCTTTGGGTTAAGCCTCCGGCAGGACCGGGTTCTTGATGTCCCTGGCTTCGCGCCCGCGCCGGGCGGCTTCGCGTTCGAGGAACAGCAGCGCCACCCCCGCCGTGCAGATGACGCCGGCGCCCACGAGGGTCCAGAACCCGACGATGTCCCCGAAGGCCAGATAGCCCAGCACGATGGCCCAGACGATGAGGGTGTACTGATAGGGCGCGACGACGGAAGCCGGGGCGATCTTCAGCGAGCGGTTGACGCAGGCATGACCGGCCATCGAGACGATGCCGAGCAGGAACAGGCCGGCAAGGTCCAGCCAGCCCGGCGCCACCCATGCGAATGGTGCCACGGCGATGCCGAAGATGACGTTGCCGAGCATCTGGCCCAGAACCAGCGTTCCGTCATCCGTGTCCCGCAGCTTGCGGGTCGTGATCATCAGGAGCGAGTAGAACATGCTGCCGGCCAGGGCGATGAGGGCCGGCCAGGAGACCGTGGCCGGTGACGGGCGAAGCGCGATCAGCACGCCGACGAAGCCCACGGCGATGGCGGCGATGCGCGGCTTGTCGATCCTCTCGCCCAGCAGGAATGCCGCGAAGGCCGCGACATAGATCGGGCCGGCGAGGTAATAGGTCATGACGTCGGCGAGCGGCAGGTAGGTGACGGCCCAATAGAAGCAGGAGACTTCGAGGGTCGAGAGCAGGATCCGGAAGGCATGGAGGCCCGGCTGCGGCGGAACCCTGATCGGGACGTTCTGCTGCCGCATGATCGGAAGCAGAACGGCCAGGGCCGCGAGGCCGCGCAGGAGCAGGATCTGCCCGACGGAATAGGTGGCGACGAGCCACTTGCCCATGACGTCGTTCATGGAGAACAGGAAGGTGCCGAGCAGCATCAGGCCGATGCCGATCATGGCACCCGAACGCACTCTCGGGGAGGGGGGCGAAGCGTGACTCATGGCCCCCACACATGCGGGAAGCGCGTGCAATTCACAAGGGGCATGAAAACTGTCTTAATGAGTGTGAGCAAGGAGATGCGTTCATGGATGACCCGACACCGCACGTTCCCGATTACGAGGCACGGGTGCGGGCGAGCTTCGCGAAACAGGGGCTCATGCGGACACTGGGGGCCTCCATCGCCCGCGTCTCGTCCGGGGCGGTCGACCTTGTTCTGCCGACCTCGCCCGCGGTGTCGCAGCAGCATGGCTTCACGCATGCGGGGGCCGTTGCGAGCATCGCGGATTCGGCGGCCGGTTATGCGGCTCTGACCCTGATGCCGCCCGGAGCGGGTGTCCTGACGGCCGAGTTCAAGATCAATCTTCTCGCGCCGGCTCTGGGAGAGCGCATCGTGGCACGGGGCAAGGTCGTCAAGGCGGGCCGCACGCTGACCCTTGCGCAGACCGATGTCTTTGCCGAGCGCGAGGGTCATGAAAAGCTCGTCGCCGTTCTGATGGCCACCCTCATGACGGTGGAGGGACGCTCCGGGGTGGATGATTAGAGCATCGAACGCGGGAAGTGGGAACCGGTTCTGCGTGAAGAGATGCTCTAAGTGTTTAGAACGTCTTCGCCCCGTTCACGGGGAGCATGATGGCGTAAAGCGACGTCGTCGCGCAGATGAACAGCCGGTTGCGCTTCGCGCCCCCGAAAACCACGTTGGCGACCGTCTCCGGAACCAGGATCTTGCCGATGAGCGTGCCATCGCTCTCGTAGCAATGCACTCCGTCTCCCGCACTGGTCCAGATCCGTCCCTCGTCGTCGAGCCGGAAGCCGTCGAACAATCCACTGGTGCAGGTGGCGAAAACGCTTCCGCCCGTAAGCCGACCGTGCTCGCCCACATCGAAGACCCGGATATGGCGGGGGCCGTCCATCACATGCGTCGCGCCCGTATCGACGATATAGAGCTTCTTCTCGTCGGGGGAAAAGGCGAGCCCGTTGGGGCGGACGAAATCGTCGGCGACGATGCCGATGGAGCCGTCCTGCGGGTCGACTCTGTAGACATAGCAGGCGCCGATCTCGCTTTCCGCCTTATGGCCCTCGTAATCGGAATCGATTCCATAGGCCGGATCCGTGAACCAGATCGAGCCGTCCGTCTTCACGACCACGTCGTTGGGACTGTTGAGGCGTTTGCCTTCGTAATGGCTGGCGATGACCGTGATGGAGCCGTCATGCTCCGTACGGGTAACGCGCCGGTTGCCGTGTTCGCAGGTCACGAGGCGACCTTCGCGGTCGACCGTGTTGCCGTTCGAATATCCGGACGGGGCACGAAAGACGCTGACGGTGTTCGATGTCTCGTCGAAGCGCATCATCCGGTCGTTGGGAATATCGCTCCAGACCAGGTAGCGCCCCGCCGGGAAATAGGCCGGGCCCTCGGCCCAGCGGCACCCCTCCGCGAGCTTTTCCAGCCGGGCCGTAGGATTGATCAGACGTCGAAAGCGCTCATCGAGTTCAACGGCCATGTCACGCAACATGGTGGGCCCTCACTGCTTGGCACATCGTGCGAGAACGTGGACCGGATTGTCGCACGATGCGCTCATGAAGGAAGAGTGCATTGGATGGAGCCCAAAAGGGCAGGTCCACTTTTCGGCTAGCGCGGCCCGCTGGGTCCGCGCGATGCTCCCACTATAGCCCAGCATAGCCCAGCGCATCGTTTGCTGCGAAAAACCGGGTCCGGTTTTTCGCCCGAGGCGCTAGTGAGCCATGAGAACGGGGATGGTGGTATTGCTCAGAATATGGCTGGTCGCCCCTCCGAAGAACATCTGCCTCAGGCGGCTCTGGGTGTAGGCGCCCTTGACCAGAAGGTCGCAGCCGAGGGTGGCGCACTCGGACAGAATGGCCTCGCCCGGCTTGTCCGCCGGGTCGGGAACGGCGATGGCCTCGGCGGCGATATCGTGCATCCTCAGGGAGCGGGCGAGTTCGGATCCGGAAGGGCCGGGTACGCCCCAATCCTCCAACTCGAGGATGACGACGCGCCGCGCCTTTTTCAGAAGCGGCATGGCCCCGAGCACGGCGCGCGCCGTCTCGGTGCTGCGGTTCCAGGCAATGACGACGACGTCGCCGAAGGTCCGGGGTACGCCCGGCGGGGCGATCATGACCGGACGGCCGGTCTCGAACAGCGCAGCCTCGACCGTCGAAAGGCGCGTCTGGCCCTCGGAGCCGTCGGGCCTGCCGACCACGGTCGTGTCGAACACCCGGCCATAGGCGCCCAGGAACGCATCCTCCATCAACCCGTCCTGACGCCATCCGAAACTCAGGCCCGCCAGGCCCGCGGACGCGCGCGCGATCTGCTTGGTGGCCATGAAGCCTTCGAACCGCTCGCGGCAGGTGCGCGCGATGTCGATGCGGTTTTCCGGGGTCAGCGGCGAGGGAACGCCAATGGCGATGTCGACCGGCAGAACGACCGGGTAATCGGGGGTGATCGCCAGACCCTCGATATAGCTGTCAAAGGTTCGGCTGAGAAGGAGGGCCAACTCGAGTTGGCTCTCGACGAGGCCATGATCTTCGATCGGAACGAGAATGCTTTTCATGAGATTATTGTCGCGCGCCAAGCCCCGCTCGGCAAGGGCCTTCGACGAAGGTGGCATCCGGGCCAGCGCATCGTGCGAAAAAGTGGCTCCGGCTGTTCGCAAGAACGATGCGCTGTTCTAGAAGGGAGCATCGGGTTCAACCCCAAAAGGGTAAATCCACGTCCCGCGTCCGATGCTCTAGGCGATGGTGAAGTCGTCGGGGTTCCAGGATACCTTGGGATATTGCGGGTCCATCTCTTCGAGGGTCGCCTTGACGATGGAGGCGACGGCCGCGTTGCGGACCCATTTCCGGTCGGCCGGGATGACATACCACGGAGCATGCTGCGTGGAGCAGCGGTTCAGCATGGTCTCGTAGGCCTCCTGGTATTCGTCCCAGAAGGCCCGGTCCTCGAGATCGCCCGGGTTGAATTTCCAGTGCTTTTCCGGGTTGTCGAGACGCTCCTGGAGCCGGTCCTTCTGCTTGTCCTTCGAAATGTGCAGCATGAACTTGAGAATGGTCGTGCCGCTCTCCGTCAGCATTCTTTCGAAGGCGTTGATCTGGTCGTAGCGTTGCTCGACGGCTTCGTGCGGGGCGAGCTTCCTCACCTTCGCGATCAGGACGTCCTCGTAATGGGAGCGATTGAAAATGCCGATGGTGCCGCGCCTCGGACAGGCCGCGTGGACGCGCCACAGATAGTCGTGCGCGAGCTCCTGCGCCGTCGGAACCCCGAAGGCGGTGACGGAGACCCCCAAGGGGCCGGTTGCATTGAACACGGTGCGGATCGTGCCGTCCTTGCCGGAGGTGTCGGTGCCCTGAAGCACGACGAGGAGGGCGCGCGAGCCCTCCGCATAAAGCCTGTCCTGCAGGACGTTGATGTCCCGAGCCATGGCGTCCGTGGCGGTCTTCGTCTCTCGCTCGTCGTCGAACAGACTGGAATCGCGCGGGTCGCGATCCTTCAACCTGGCGCGCTCTCCCGGTTCGACCCGCAGTTTATCGATGATGGCACGCTCATGACCCGTCATACCCGACACTCCTGAAATCCCTCAGGACGATAGGGCACCCACCCGCGAAAGGAAGGTCCGGACGGGGCCGGGACCTTCTTTACGGGGGGCCATTCGCACCCTGGAGCCTCGAACGCGGGAAGTGGATTTGCCCTTTTGGGATTGATCCGATGCTTCCTTCTTGGAATGAGCGCATCGTTCCTGCAAAAAACCGGTTCCCACTTTTTCGCACGATGCGCTAGCAAGAGAGCTCCACGCTCACGAAAGGCGCCCCGCGATGTTGGTCCTCCATTACTATCCCGGCAATGCCAGCCTGCTGCCGCACATGATGCTGCGTGAGATCGGCGCGCCTTTCGAGATGCGTCTCGTCGACCGGGACAACAATGCCCAGAAGAGCCCGGAGTACCTGAAGCTCAATCCGAACGGCCGCATTCCCGTGCTGATCGACGGCGACCTCGTGTTGTTCGAGACTGTAGCGATCGCCCTGCATCTCATCGACCGGTTCCCCGAGGCCGGTCTCGCTCCGCAGGTGGGAAGCCGTGAGCGGGCGGAGTTCTACAAATGGGTGGTTCACCTGACGAACACCCCGCAGGCCGAATATCGCGCCTGGTTCTATCCGCATGAACATGTGACCGACGAGGCCGCCATACCGGCCGCGAAGAAGGCCGCCGAGCAGCGTCTCTACGGGATGTTCGACGTGATCTCCGAACAGCTCGGAAACCGGCAATGGCTCCTCGGAGATCGCTTCTCCGCGGCCGATCTCTTCCTGTTCATGCTGATCCGCTGGGGACGGGCCATGCCGCGACCGCCGCGGGCGCTTCCCAATCTGAACGCGTTGGCCGAGCGGGTGCTGTCGCGTCCTGCCGTTCAGGAGGCTCTCAAGGTCGAAGGAATTCAGGCGCCTTTCTTCTGAGAGGCGCGCTTCGAACGCCGTGCCTCGGGCAGAACCTGATCGATCGTCGCGATCCGGGCCCAGGGATCGTTCCGCAGGGCCGCGAGACGCTGGTTCAGGTTCTCGACCGTAAAGCCGTTCGGCTTGAGGTCCGGCGTCAGCTCTTCCCAGGCGACCGGTGTCGCCACGGGCGCACCGGGGCGCGAGCGGGTGGAGTAGGGGGCCACGGCGGATGCCTCACGGTTGTTGCGCAGGTAATCGATGAAGATCCTGCCCTCGCGCTCGGTCTTGATCGATGTGGTGGTGTAACGCTTCGGCTCGTCCCTCGTGATGGCTTCCGCCATGTCGCGGGTGAAGGCCAGCGCCTCCTTCCAGGACGCCTTCGGCGTCAACGGGACGACCACGTGAAGACCCTTGCCGCCTGTCGTCTTGACGAGGCTTTCGAGGCCGAGCGCCTGCAACCGTTCACGGATGGCGAGCGCCCCCTCGATCACCTGGCGCCACGCGATCCCCTCGCCGGGGTCGAGATCGAAGATCAGCCGGTCGGGACGCTCCAGATCCTCGAGCGTCGCATTCCAGACGTGCATCTCCAGGACGCCGGATTGGACGAGCGCAACGACCCCTTGAATGTCGCGGACGGTCAGCACCTCCAGCGTGCCGGAGGAATCGGGCGCTTCCGTCCTGCGAATGGCCGGATTCATGCCCGCCCAGGAATGTCGCTGGACGAAGCATTTCTTCTGAGCGCCGCCAGGGCAACGGATCAGGGTCAGGGGGCGGTTGACGAGATGCGGCAGGAGCCATTCGGCGATGCCCGCGTAGAACTCGGCCAATTCCTGCTTGGTCAGCCGCTGATCTTCCCACAGGACCCGTTCGGGATGGGTGAGGGGAATGCCCGCGACCTCGACGCTGTCCGATTTGGAGGTCTTGGCAGGGGAAGGACGCTTCGTACGGGATGCGGGCTTATCCGCCGAGGACGCCGCCGACTTCTTCGATGCCGCTTTCTTGACCTTGGCGCCTCCAGCCACCCGGCCGGGCGCAATCTCGTCGAGGGAGCGGCCCGATTTCACGGACAGAGGCTCTTCCTCGAGAATGTCCGGATCGCGATCCGCGCGGGCATAGGCATCCTCGGCCTTGATCAGCAGCCAGGATTCCTGGCGTTCGCGAGGGCGCTTCGCCATGCGGACCAGATGCCACGTGCCGTGCAGCTTCTCGCCGTCGAGGCGGAAGGTGAGGCGGCCCTTGTCATAACCCTCGTGAGGGTCACCCTCGGGCTCCCAGGTGCCCCGGTCCCAGACCAGGACCGCCCCGCCGCCATATTGTCCTTCGGGGATCGTGCCCTCGAAATCCGCATAGGCGAGGGGATGGTCCTCCACGTGGACCGCAAGGCGCTTCTCGCCCTTGACGAGGCTCGGTCCCTTGGCGACGGCCCAGCTCTTGAGCACGCCGTCGAGCTCCAGGCGGAAATCGTAGTGCAGGCGCGAGGCGTCATGCTTCTGAATTACGAAGGAGAAGCCTTTGCGCCGTGCCGTCGTGCCCTCCGGCTCGGAGGTTTTGGTGAAGTCGCGCTTGGCGCGATAGGATGCGAGCTTTGCCATGGCGCGGAGTCAAGTCCGCCCCCTGGATTTCGGTTCCAGCATCAGGAGGCCAGCGGGCGGTCTCCGGCCCCGGAGGTCTCGCGTTCGCCCAGGAAGGCGGCGGCGATCAGGTCCCGGGTATAGGCCTCGTACGGGTGTTCGAAGATCGCCTCGGCGCTGCCGCGCTCCACCACCTTGCCGGTCTTCATGACCATGATCTCGTCCGACAGCGCCCTGACGACCGCGAGGTCGTGGCTGATGAACACGTAAGCCAGGCCATGCGCCTTCTGAAGGCCGCGCAGCAGGTCCACGATCTCCTTCTGCACGGACCGGTCGAGGGCCGAGGTGGGCTCGTCGAGCACCACGAGCTTCGGATGCAGGATCATCGCGCGGGCGATGGCGATCCTTTGGCGCTGGCCGCCCGAGAATTCATGCGGGAAGCGGTTTCGCCAGGCCGGATCGAGCTGCACCTCCTCGAAGGCCTGCGCCGCCCGGCGGTCGCGCTCCTTGCGGGAGATGCTCGGTTCATGAACGAGCAGGCCCTCGGTGACGATCTCGCCCGCCGTCATGCGCGGGGACAGGGAGCCGAAGGGGTCCTGGAACACGAGCTGGAGATGGCGGCGCAGCGGGCGCATGCCCGAGCGGTCGATCGGCATGAGGTTGCGGTCCTCGAACCGCACCATTCCGGAGGCGGGGAGGAGCCTCAGGATCGCGCGCCCGAGGGTGGATTTGCCCGAGCCCGATTCCCCCACGACGCCCACCGTTTCGCCGGCCCGTACGGTGAGACTGACGTCATCGACGGCGCGCAGGATATGGGTCGCCTTGCCGAAGAGGTTCTTCTCGAGAGCGAACGCCACCTTGATGTTCCTGGCGTCCAGGATCACCGGCGCGCCGGACGGCGCCGGCTCTTTGCGGCCGCGCGGCTCGGCGTCGATCAGCATCTGCGTATAGGGATGCTGGGGCGCGGCGAAAATCTCCGCCGTGTTCCCGCTCTCCACCACCTCGCCGCGTTTCATGACATAGGTGCGGTCCGCGAAGCGGCGCACGATGCCGAGGTCGTGGGTGATGAACACGATGGACATTCCCAGGCGCTTCTGCAGGTCGCGCAGCAATTCGAGGATCTGCGCCTGAACGGTCACGTCGAGGGCCGTGGTCGGTTCGTCCGCGATCAGCACGTCCGGGTTGTTGGCGAGCGCCATGGCGATCATCACGCGCTGCCGCTGGCCGCCGGACATCTCGTGCGGATACGCATCGATGCGGCGGGCGGGATCGGGAATGCGCACCAGTTCAAGAAGTTCGATGGCGCGCTTGCGCGCCTCCGCCTTGCTCATCCTCCCATGGGCTATCAAAGGCAGCGCGAGCTGATCGCCGATCCGGTAGAGCGGATCGAGCGAGGTCATGGGCTCCTGGAAGATCATGGTGAGCTTCGAGCCGCGAAAGGCGTTGAGCTTCTCGGGTGGGAGGCCGATCAGTTCCTGGCCGCGATACTTCACCGAGCCTTCGGCCCAGCCGTTCGATGCGAGAAGGCCCATGACGGACATCATGGTCTGGCTCTTGCCCGAGCCCGACTCGCCCACGATGGCGACGGTCGCGCCCGGCGGAATATCGAGGTCGATTCCCTTGACGGCATGAAGGATGCCGTCCCCCGTGCGGAAGCGGACGTTAAGGTCGCGGACGGAAAGAACGGGTTCGGCCATGTCACCGATCCTTCGGGTCGAGCGCGTCGCGCAGGCCGTCACCGATGAAGTTGAGACAGAAGAGGGTCGCGACGAGCGTAATGGAGGGATAGATCAGCATCCAGGTGGCGCCCTGAATGTTCTTGGCGCCTTCGGAAATCAGCACGCCGAGGCTGGTGTTGGGTTCCTGCACGCCGAGTCCCAGGAAGGAGAGGAAGCTCTCCAGCAGGATCACCCTCGGCACGAGCAGCGTCATGTAAACCACGACCGGGCCCAGAGTGTTCGGGATGACGTGGCGCCGGATGATGCCTTTCGACTCCACGCCGAGCGCTTCCGCAGCCTGCACGTATTCCTGGCGCTTGATCGAGAGTGTCTGGCCGCGCACGATCCGGGCCATGTCGAGCCACTCCACCGCGCCGACCGCGATGAACATCAGGATGAAATTGCGGCCGAAGAACACGACCAGCATGATCACGAAAAAGATGAACGGCAGCGAGTAGAGAATGTCGACGACGCGCATCATCACGAGGTCCACGCGCCCGCCGAGATAGCCGGAGGTCGCGCCGTAGACCACGCCGATGAGGATGGCCACGAAGGTGGCAAGCAGGCCGATGGCCAGCGAGATCTGGCCCGCCTTCATGGTCCGGGTCAGCAGATCGCGCCCGTTCGTGTCGGTGCCGAAGAAGAAGTACAGCTGCTTCACCGGCACGTCCACGACGAGCCTGCGGCCTTCATCCTGACGATCGACGACCCTCGCGGCCCCGAAGAAATCGGAGCGCTCGAAATAGGCGAGCAGCCGCTCGTCGATGGGGCGCGCGCTCGTGCTCACCAGGGTGAGATGCACGACGCCGTCGTCGATGCCGATGTTCTCCGCCTTGGCCCGGACCCGAGAGCCGATGCGCTCGATCTGGGGCTCGATCTGGTCCGCCTTGGGATAGGCCTCCATGCTCGCGGGCACCTTCACGTAATCCGGGTAGACCCGGTCGAAGGGATGCCCCGTGAAGAACGGACCGAAAATGCACGTAAGGGCGATCAGACCCAGGACGATGATGCTGGTGAGGGCGGCCCGGTTTCGGACGAGACGTCCCCGCGCCTCGGCCCAGAGGGAGCGGCCCGCGACGACCGGCCCGGTCATGGTTTCGACAGGAAGAATAGCGCCTTCGGCCATGAGGACCTCAATCGTAACGGATGCGCGGATCGATCAGCGCGTAGAGGATATCGACCACGAGGTTGAAGAGCAGGACGAAGACGGCGACCACCACCACGGTGCCCATGACGAGCGTGTAGTCGCGGTTGAGGGCGCCTTCGACGAAGTAGCGGCCGATCCCGGGAAGGCCGAAGATCGTCTCGACGACCACCGAACCGGTGAGCAGGGCGGCGGCCGCAGGGCCGAGATAGGACACGACCGGAAGTGCCGCGCCCCGAAGGGCGTGGGCGACGACGGTTCGCGTCGGCAGGCCCAGGGATCGCAGCGTTCTAATATGGTTCGAGCGCAGGTTCTCGATCATGGCGGCGCGGGTCATGCGCGCCACGACGGCGATCTGGGGCAGCGCCAGAACGATGACCGGCATGATGAGATGGCGCGGGTCTCCGTTGCCCCAACCGGCAACCGGCAACATCGCGAGAGCGAGGCCGAAGACGAGCTGCAGGATCGGGGCGACCACGAAGTTCGGGATGGTCAGGCCGAGCGCGCCCATGCCGGTGACGATGTAATCGATGGTGCTGTTCTGGCGCAGGGCCGCAATCGTTCCGAGCGTCCCGCCGACGAGGATGGCAAGCATCAGGGCGAGGGCTCCGAGGGTCATGGAAACCGGCAGCCCGCGCGCGAAGAGCTCGGCGACCGAGAAGTCGCGCAGTATGAAGGAGGGGCCGAAATCGCCGTGCATCAAGGCACTGAGATAGAGCCAGTACTGCTCGATCAGCGGCTTGTCGAGCTGGTAGATCCGGTTGAGGTTCTCCATGACCTTCGCTTCGAGCGGGCGCTCGAGATCGAACGGACCGCCGGGAGCGAGCCGGATCAGGAAGAACGAGATCGTGACGATGATGAACAGCGTCGGTATGGCCGAAAGGAACCGGCGGATGATGAAGGAGAGCACGGCAAGGCTCCTCCCGTGAAACGCGATAACGGATCAAAGAACAGGGCGGCCTCATAATCGGGCCGCCCTGTTCCGGACAATAATTTTATTGCGTCTTCGAGAGGAAGCGTGACGGATAGACGCCGCGCGTGTTCTGGACGAACCCTTGGATCTTCGGCGAGATCAGGTTTGTCTTGCCGTAGTACATGATCGGGATCCAGGGCATGTCCTTCATGAGGATCGCCTCGGCCTGCTTCATGAGGTCCGCGCGCTTCTTCAGGTCCAGTTCCTTGGCCGCGTCGTCGAGCAGCTTGTCGAATTGCGGGTTCTTGTACTTGCCGTAGTTGAAGCCCGTGTTGTCGCTCTTGAGCAGGAACAGGAAGTTGTTCGGATCCGAGTAGTCGGCGATCCAGCCGTAGCGGGCGACGTCGAAATCGCCCCCATCGCGCAGATGAGCGAAGTGGGTCTTGCCGTCGGTGTTGATGAAGGACGTCTCGATATCGGCGGCCTTCCACTGCTCGGCGACGGCGATCACCGAGTTGCGGTTGTTGTCCGTCGTGTTGTAGCGGACCTCGACCTTCAGCGGCTTGCCGGGACCGAAGCCGGCCTCCTTGAGGAGCTCCTTGGCCTTGTCCTCGCGGTCGATCGGCGACATGTCCTTGTAGTCCACATAGGCCGGCTCGCCGTAATTGCCGACGCCTGGCGGGATGAACGAATAGCCGGGCTGCATGGTCTGACCCCAGATCTGCTCGGCGATGAACTCGCGGTCGACCAGCATCGAGAGAGCCTGGCGCACGCGCACGTCGCTGAACGGCGCCTTGGAGGAGTTCACGACCAGGAACCAGGTGCCGAGATAGGGACCGAGCTTGACCTGATCCTTGAAGCGTTCCTTCAGCGACTTGATCTGATCGGCCGGAAGCTCATCCATGGAGTCGAGCTCGCCTGCCTCGTAGCGGCGCACGGCAGCGGCCAGATCCGGATGCGGGATGAAGTTGACCGTATCGATCTGGACGTTCTTGGCGTCCCAGTAATTCTCGTTCTTCACGAGCTTGATGTGGGAGTTCGGCGCGAACTCGGCGAGCTTATAGGCGCCGTTCGTCACCATATTGCCGGGCTTCACGAAATCCTTGCCGAACTTCTCGACGGAGGCCTTGTGGACGGGCAGGCTGGTCTGGTGGGTGAGCAGCTCGATGAAGTAGGGGGTCGCCGCCTCGAGGGTAATCTCGACTGTCTTAGGATCGACGGCCTTCACACCCAGTTCCTCGGGCTTGGCCTGGCCTTTGTTGATCTTCTCGGCATTCTTGATCGGGTAAAGGATGTTCGAGTACTTCGCGCCCGTGGCCGGATCCATGATGCGGCGATAGGAATAGACGAAGTCCTCGGCTGTCACCGGATCGCCGTTCGACCACTTGATGCCGTCGCGGAGCGTGAAGCGATAGGTCAGGCCGTCATCCGAAACCTCCCACTTCGCGGCCTGACCCGGAACGGCCTCGCCCTTGGCGTTGTAGGTCACGAGGCCTTCGAGCATGTCGCGCAGGATGTGGGCTTCCTGGACCGTCGAGGTCTTGTGGGTGTCGAGCGTTTCCGGCTCGCCCAGGTTCCCGCGGTTGTAGACCACCTCGGCAGAGGCGGCGCTCATGGCGCCCATGAGAGCCGCCGTAGCGACGGCTGCCAGTGCCGTACGTTTGATCCATGATGACATCGGACGCGTTCCCTTTCTGTTTATATCTTAAGGCTTTAGAATGTCTCGGTCAGAGCCGATACGGCGGTAACCTTGTCCTATTAGTTGAACAATCGGCGGTTCGTGTCCAGTCCCGCTCGCATCCCGTTACGGAACCATAGGTTGTCGAAGAGCCCGGCGTGCCGGGAGCTTTCAAGCCCCTGCGTCGAACACGAGGCCCGCGGCTTCGATCCCGCCCGCTGCGGCGATCTCGTCATTGTCGGAGGTGTCGCCGGACACGCCGACGGCTCCGAGGATCTGGCCCTGGGAATCCTTGATCAGCACGCCGCCCGGAACCGGTACGAGCTGCCCGCCCACTGCGTGTGTGGCGGCGGCCACGAAATAGGGGCGATCGGTCGCCATCTTGTGGAGAGCCCGCGAGCCGACGCCGAGGGACAGCGCGCCATAGGCCTTGCCCATGGCGATCTCGGCGCGCTTGAGGCTCGTGCCGTCCTCGGAAAGGAGCGCTTTCAGGGCGCCGCGCGCATCGTAAACGACGACCGAGAGCGGCTTGAACGACTTGTCCCGGGCGGTCTTCAGGGTCGCTTCGGCGATGGTCTGGGCAGTCTTCAGGCTGAGATCGGACATGAGGTCCTCCATTGGGGTGTTTATCGGTGGGTTGTTTTCGGGACTGGGATTCGCGGTTTCAGCGCGCGACGGCCTCGCGGTTCGCCAGCCAGGTCGCAACGGCCTTGCGCTCGTCCGGAGTCATCTCGGTGATGTTGTTGGGCGGCATGGCGTGGGTCAGCACGGCCTGGATCCGGATGATCTCCGCATGGCGGGCGATCTCCTCGGGCGTGTCGAGCCGCACGCCCTTGGGCGCGATGGCGATGCCGTCCCAGACCGGCTCGGCCGCATGGCACATGGAGCAGCGGGACTGGATGGCGAGGGTCGCTTCCTCGAAGGCGGCGGCAGGTTCCACGGCGGTTGCGGCGTCCGCCCTATCGTCGTTGCCGGGCTTTCCGATGATCGACAGCCAGATCGCGAGCGCCAAGGCGGCGGCGGCGACCCCCCAGGTCCACCAAGGCGAGCCCTTGCCGGCGTGCTGCGAATTGAAGAAATGCCTGATGATCGCGCCGGCGATCAGGACGAGGCCGATGATGCCGACCGCGTAGCGGGACGACCACGCCAGCGGGTAGTGGTTCGAGAGCATCAGGAAGATGACGGGCAGGGTCAAATAGTTGTTGTGCGTCGAGCGCAGCTTGGCTTCCTTGCCGAGCTTCGGATCGGGCGAGCCGCCCGCCAGCAGGGTCGCCACCACCTTCTTCTGGTTCGGAATAATGACGAAGAACACGCTCGCCGACATCCAGGTGGCGATCATCGCGCCCGTATGAAGGAAGGCGGCGCGCCCGTTGAAGACCTGCGTGAACGCGAACGCGGCGAGAAGAATATAGGCGAAGAGAACGGCGCCGAGCACGAGCCCGTTCTTGCCGAGGGGCGAGCGGCAGAGGCCTTCATAGACGAACCAGCTCACCACGATGCCGCCTATTCCGAGGGTGGCAGCCTGCCACGGGGCGAGGGCCCGCACGGACGGATCGATCGTATAGAGGTCGGCGTGGAGATAGTAGACCCAGACGATGAGGAAGAAGCCGCTGATCCAGGTGGAATAGCTCTCCCATTTGAACCAGGTGAGCTCCTTCGGCAGCTCCGGGGGCGCGACGAGGTATTTGCGCATGTTGTAGAAGCCGCCGCCATGGACCTGCCAGGCCTCGCCTCCGACGCCTTCCGGCAGCCCCTCCCGCTTCTTCAGGCTCAGATCGAGATGAATGAAATAGAAGGAGGACCCGATCCAGGCGATCGCCGTGATCACATGGGTCCAACGCAGGATCTGGCTGATCCATTCGGAGATTTGCGGGTCGATCATGCAGCCACTTCGATCATGAAGGAAACCTTAGCCTAGCGCATCGTGCGAAAAAGTGGACCCGGTTTTTCCTAAGAACGATGCGCTCATCTAAGGAGTGAGCATCGGATTCAATCCCAAAAGTGCAAATCCACTTTTGGGGCCGATGCTCCACGGCGATGCCCCTCATTGCGGAAGGCCTTCCCGGACGCTTTTTCAACAGGAAGCCCTCCCGGCAAAACCTGGACTTTCGGATGAGTTGAGCGTCGAATGCTTGACCTCGGGGGCCGGACCCCGAAAAGATTCCCGCCTTTCCCTCAAGCCTTCGGAGGTTCCATGGGCCGTCTGTCCACGCATGTTCTGGATACTGCCTCCGGCACGCCCGCCCGGGGGGTCGCCATCGAGCTCTTTACGGTCCAGGGCGAGAGCCGTCGCTCCATCCTGCGCACCGTCACCAACGCGGATGGGCGCACGGACGCTCCGCTGATGAGCGGCGAGGCGTTTCGTCCCGGCACTTACGAACTGGTCTTTGCCGTCGGCGAATACTTCAGGACGCGTGGGACCCCCGCCGCCGAGCCGCCGTTCCTGAACTACGTTCCCATCCGCTTCACCATCGCGGAAGCCGATGGCCATTACCACGTGCCGCTCCTCGTCTCGCCCTGGAGCTATTCCACCTATCGCGGAAGCTGACCCCCATGCCTGACACCATCTATCCCCGCGACCTCGTCGGTTACGGCCGCACCCCGCCCCATCCGCGCTGGCCGGACAATGCGCGGATCTGCGTTCAGTTCGTGATCAACTACGAGGAGGGCGGCGAGAACAACATCCTGCACGGCGACCGCGCCTCGGAGGCCTTCCTGTCCGAGATCGTGGGCGCGCAGCCCTGGCTCGGCCAGCGCCACATGAGCATGGAGTCGATCTACGAATACGGCTCCCGCGCCGGCTTCTGGCGCCTGTGGCGGATGTTCACCGCGCGCAAGATGCCCGTCACCGTCTACGGCGTCGCGACCGCGCTCATGCGCAATCCGGACGCGGTGGCGGCCATGAAGGAGGCGGATTGGGAAATCGCCAGCCACGGCCTGAAATGGATCGACTACCGCGACTTCTCGGCGGAAGAGGAGCGGGCGCATATGAGGGAGGCGATCCGCATCCATACCCAGGTGACCGGAGAGCGCCCGCGGGGCTGGTACACGGGACGCACCTCGGAGCACACCAACCGTCTCGTCGCGGAAGAGGGCGGGTTCCTCTACAGCGCCGATTCCTATGCCGACGAGCTGCCCTACTGGGAGCCGCACGACGATCGCGTCCAGCTCGTCGTGCCCTATACGCTCGACGCCAACGACATGCGCTTTGCCACGCCCCAGGGCTTCAATGCGGGCGACCAGTTCTTCGCCTATCTCAAGGATTCGTTCGACACGCTCTATGCGGAGGGCGAGAGCGCGCCGAAAATGCTCTCGGTCGGGCTGCATTGTCGGCTCGCGGGTCGTCCGGGGCGGGCGGCGGCGCTGGCCCGTTTCCTCGATTATGTGGCCTCGCATGAGGATGTGTGGGTCGCCCGGCGGATCGACATCGCCCGGCTGTGGACCCGCTATCACCGTCCGGCGGATCTGCGGCCGAGCACGATGAGCAGGGCCGTCTTCGTCGAACTGTTCGGCGACGTGTTCGAGCATTCATCCTGGATCGCGGAGCGCGCCTACGAATCAGGCTTCACGGCGGCGCAGGACACGGCGGAGGGCCTCCATGCCGCCCTGGTGCATGTCCTGTCGGAAGCGACGCGCGACCAGAAGGGGGCTCTCATCCGGGCGCATCCCGATCTGGCGGGACGTCTGAAACTCGCCGATCTGACGGCGGATTCGCGCCACGAGCAATCTTCCGCCGGGCTCGACAGCCTGATGCCGGCGGAGCGCGAGCGCTTCATCGCGTTGAACGACGCCTACAAGGAGAAGTTCGGCTTCCCGTTCATCATGGCGGTGAAGGGGCGGACGAAGGACGAGATCCTGGCGGCCTTCGAGGAACGGCTGCAACACGACCCGGAGCAGGAGTTCGAGACCGCCATCGTCCAGATCGAGCTGATCGCCCTCCTGCGCCTCAAGGAGCGGTTGCCGTCCCTGGCGGACGTGTTCTCGAACCTGGCCTGAAACGGGAACTCTCCCCCTCGATCGCGCGTCTTCGTCTCACCTTGGCCGGACACAGGGAGCCGGTTCGAGAGGAGGAGGATATGGGTCTTTTCAAATTCATCAAGGAAGCTGGCGCCAAGCTCTTCGGCGGCAGCGCCGCTGCGGCAACGCCCGAGACGTTGGAAAAGGAAGTCCAGGGGCACGGCTTCGACGCGAGCAAGCTCGGGATCCAGGTCGATGGCGATAAGGTCAAGCTCTCCGGTCACGCGATGAGCCAGGAAGAAGCGGAGAAAATCATTCTATCCCTTGGCAATACCTATGGGGTCGCCGAGGTGGACACGAGCGATCTTCAGATCCAGCAGCCCTCCGCGCCCGCGACCATGTATACGGTCCAGAAGGGCGACACGCTCTGGGAGATTGCAGAAAAGCATTACGGCAAAGGCAAAGGCGCAAAGTATACGGAGATCGTCAAGGCGAATTCTCCGCCGGTCAAGGATCCGGACATGATCCAGCCCGGCTGGGTTCTGCGGATTCCGCCTCTCGCGTGAGCTGTTCCATCGTGCAGATGGGAGGCTCCGCATCTGCACGATGCGCTCGCCGAAAAGGGCATCGAGGCATCCTCTTTCGAGCCCTCGTTCCACCCGAGCGATTGTCATCCTTCCTCCAAAACCGATATGAAGAAGGTCTTGGACGAGGGAGTGTTTTTATGAGCGTATCCATGCCACGGATCGTCGATCTCGATCGCGACGACATCAGGAAGGGGCTTCAGGACGGGTCGATCCTGCTCGTCGATGTGCGCGAAGCCCATGAATACGCGGCGGGGCATATCCCCGGAGCGATCCTGCACCCGCTCTCGTCCTTCGATCCCGCCTCTCTTCCAAAGGATAAGCGGATCGTCTTTTCCTGTGCGGCCGGGGTCCGGTCGGCCCGTGCGCTCGAATACGCGCAGGCTGCCGGACTCGACATTCACGAGCATTACAAGGGCGGCTTCAAGGATTGGGCGGCCGCAGGAGAGCCGGTCGAGTAAGCGTCCTTCACAGAGATTTGTATGGGACGAGACTACTCTGTCGCAGGATTTAATGCACTACTCTGTTTCGCTGGGCCGCTTTCGAGATTGGCGGCTCTCGAAGAATCAAAGGGAAGAACCTCTATGAAGCGTACCGTTTTCGTCGCCAGCCTTCTGGCGCTGGGTGTGACTGCGGCCATTGCCCAGAGCGACGTGGTCAAGGAACGTCAGGATTTGATGAAGCAGATGGGCGCGCAGACGCGGCCGATCGGCGGCATGCTGCGCGGTCAGGAGCCGTTCGACCTCGCCAAGGTGCAGGACAGCCTCAAGATCATTGCGACCAGCGCCGAAAAGGTCGCCCCGCTTTTCCCCGAGAACTCGAAGAACGTCGACAAGACCGAGGCCCTCCCGTCCGTCTGGGAGAACAAGGCCAAGTTCGATTCCATCCGTTCCAAGCTCCACCAGGACGCGCAGACGGCTCTTGCCACGATCAAGGACGAGGCCTCCTTCAAGTCCGAGATGCCGAAGGTTCTCCAGAATTGCGGCGCCTGCCACAACGATTTCCGCAAGAAGAGCTGATACGGCCTGGATGATCGCACGGGCAGCCTTGTCGAGAGGCTGCCCGCTTCATGACGGGAAGAGCGATGCGTAAAGCAATTCTGGGTTTGGGCATTCTCGTGCTTTGCGGCGCATTGGGTTTCCTGGCGCTGACGTCGCCATCGGCCTACCGCATGCTGCGCGCACAGGCGTCACCCGCTCCGACTGATCACAAGCCCAATCCGGACAATGGCCGCGTCATGTTCTTCGCGGGAGGCTGCACCTCCTGCCACGCGACCCCCAACCAGGACGACAAGCTCCGGCTCGGCGGCGGTTTTGCCCTGAAGTCCCCGTTCGGGACCTTTCACGTTCCGAATATCTCACCGCACAAGCAGGATGGGATCGGATCCTGGAGCACGGCGGATTTCATCCGCGCCATGCACGAGGGCACCTCGCCGGAAGGTCACAACTATTACCCTGCTTTTCCCTACACGTCCTACCAGCGCATGCGCCTGGAGGACCTCGCTGACCTTTTCGCCTTCCTGCAGACCCTTCCCGCCGTGGACGGGAAGGCGCCGCCCCACGATCTGCCCTTTCCCTACAGCATCCGCCGCGGTGTCGGCCTCTGGAAGCTCGCTTTCCTCGACGGGAAGCCGTTCACGCCCAATCCCTCGAAATCGGAAAGCTGGAACCGGGGAGCCTATCTGGTGAATGGGCCGGGCCATTGCGCGGAATGCCACAGCGAGCGCAATTTCGCAGGGGCTATCATCGAGGAGAGGCGCTTCGCCGGCGGGCCCGATCCGGAGGGGGGCAGAGGCTCCGTCCCCAACATCACTCCGAGCCCGAGCGGGATCGGCGGCTGGACCGAAGATGAACTCGTCACGCTGCTCACGACGGGCGAGACGCCGAATTTCGACACGGTCGGCGGACCGATGGGATCCGTCGTGCACAATACCGCGCAACTGCCGGAGTCCGACCGCCGTGCGATCGCGGAATATCTTCTCTCGTTGCCGCCCAAGCAGGGCTACGCCGCGCCGAAATCGTGAGGCGAGGCGAGAGCCTCAATCCATCACGGCAGCCTTGAGGATGCAGACCATGGTGGCGCGGCCCGGCGCGGTGCCGACGCAGCGCACGGAATGGGGGCGGTCGCAGCGGTAGCGCAGGGATTCGCCTGCCTTGGCCTGCTGGGTCACGCCCCCGACCTCGACCTCGAACTCGCCTTCGAGCACGGACAGGCACTCCACGGAGCCGCGCTGATGGCTGTCGGAATCGAGCACGCCGCCGGGTTCGGACTGCACGTCGTACCACTGGAGCCACTCGATGGTCTTGATCCAGCCGATGATGGCGAGCCTCATCTTGCCGTCGTCGGAGACGAGGATGGGGGTATCGGCCTTGGAGGATTTCTCGATGAACGGCTCCTCATCGGCCGAGGCCAGAACGCGTTCGATGGACACGTCGAGGGCCTGGCTCAGGCGCCAGATGGTGGCGAGCGTCGGATTGGTCTCGTTCCGCTCGATCTGGCTGATGATGGATTTGGCCACGCCGGATTGTTCGGCGAGTTCCGAAAGGGAAAGATTGTAGGCCTTGCGCAGGCGCTGGATCGTCTTGCCCATGTTGCCGGACAGGACCTGTGCGCCCGTTTCCAGGTCTCGCTGCCGCTCTTTGCCTTCGACGCCCATACCCTGCCTCTGTTCTGAAAAACCGAACGCCCGTTCCTTTAAACGGTTGTGAGGGAAGAGACAGGGCGGGTCAAGACCATAGCGCATCGTGCGAAAAAGTGGACCCGGTTTTTCGCAAGAGCGATGCGCTTTTTCCAAGGACGGAGCATCGTGCGAAAAAGTGGACCCGGTTTTTCGCCGGTCAGGCTCCGGGCCGCTGCGACGCCACCTTGAGCTCCTGGGTTCGCTCGAGGCCGAGCTGGCGCTCGCGCCAGACGATGAAGAGGCCCGTGGCGGACACGATGGAAGCGCCGACGATGATGGTCGGGGTGGGCAGGTCCGCGAACATAAACCAGCCGAGCAGAAGCGCCCAGATCATCGACGTATATTCGAACGGCGCGATCACGGAGGCATCCGCGTAGCGGTAGCTTTCGGTGAGGAGGATCTGCCCGATGCCGCCCAAAATGCCCGCCAGGATGAAAAATCCGAGGTCGGATGCGTCGGGCATGTTCCATCCGAGGACGATGGTGCAGAAGGAGAGGCCGGCGGCCAGGATGAAGAAATAGAACACGATGGCGCCCGTCTTCTCGGTCCCGGTCAGCCGCCGCACCTGGATCATGGCGCCCGCGGAGAGGACCGCGGCCACAAGGGCGCATGCGGCGCCGAGAGCCGGACCGGCCATCATTCCGCCTGAGAATGTTTGCGGCGTCAGATAGGGCAAGAGCATGATCATCACGCCGACGAAGCCTAAGGCCACGGCCGTCCAGCGATAGGCGCGGACCCTCTCCTTGAGGAGAAGGGCGGCCAGAATCACGAGAATCAGCGGCGAGGCATAGCCGATGGCGATGGCTTCGTGGAGGGGAAGATAGGACAGGGCGGCGAAGCTCAGGGCCATGCTGACCGTGCCGAGAAAGCCGCGCTTGAAATGGCCCAGCACGTTCTGCGTCCGCAGGCCGCCGATCAGGTCCCCGCGCCAGGCCAGCCAGGCCAGGAGCGGCAGGATCGCGAAGGCAGAGCGGAAAAACACCACCTCACCGGTCGGATAACGGTCTGTCAGAGTCTTGAGAGTGGCCGACATCATCGTGAAGATGAGGGCGGACAGGACTTTGAGGGAGATCCCCAGGAGAGGTTTCACGTCGACGAGCCATTGAGCGAACGAGATGCACAAGAACCACGGCTGAACCGTAACGGGAAGCCCTTATCCGGAGGGGGCGCCTAGCGTCTCGTGCATGGCAGGCCGGCACGTCGTCACAAATCCGCAACCGGACCGTCACAGGAGCGAGATGCGAATCCCGTTTGGCTTATCGGAGATCATGCCGAGAAAGGGCGTCGCATGCCGAGGGACCTGGATACGATCCGCGTTCGCACGCTGTTCCTGTCGGATCTCCATCTGGGCACGAAAGGGTGCCAGGCGGAGGCGCTGCTGGATTTCCTCAGATCCTATGACGCCGAGACGATCTATCTCGTCGGCGACATCGTCGACGGTTGGCGGCTGAAGTCGGGCTGGTACTGGCCGCAGAGCCATAACGACGTGGTGCAGAAGCTGCTTCGCAAGGCGCGCAAGGGCTCGGCCCTCGTCTACGTGCCCGGAAACCACGATGAGTTCCTCCGCGATTATGTGGGCATCAACCTCGGCGGGATCGAGCTGGCCGACCACGCGATCCACGAGACGGCGAACGGAAAGCGCTATCTCGTGATTCATGGAGACCAGTTCGATCTGGTCGTCCGGCATGCCCGCTGGCTCGCGCTCCTCGGAGATGGGGCCTATACGGCGGCCCTGTTCGTCAACACCTACCTCAACATCGCGCGGCGCAAGCTCGGGCTCACCTATTGGTCCCTGTCGGCCTGGGCGAAGCTCAAGGTGAAGAATGCGGTGAACTTCATCAGTCGGTTCGAGGAGCTTCTGGCGGCGGAAGCACGGAGACAGGAGGTCGACGGCGTCATCTGCGGCCATATTCATCACCCCGCCATGCACGAGAAGTTCGGCATCGCCTACGTGAATACGGGCGATTGGGTCGAATCGTGCACCGTCGTGGTCGAGCACTGGGACGGGACGCTCGAACTGATCCGATGGAGCGACACGCAAAGGCGCAGCCTGCCGGCCCCTGAGCTTGCCGTGACGGTCGAGAAGCCCCGGGCCCTCGATGGAAGGGCCGCCTGATGCGTGTGCTCGTCGTCACCGATGCGTGGAGGCCGCAGATCAACGGCGTCGTGCGCTCGCTCGAACACATGGCGGAGCAGGGGCCGTCCTTCGGCATGGAGGTTTCGTTCCTGACGCCGGACCGCTTCCGCTCGGTCCCGATGCCGACCTATCCTGAAATCCGCCTGTCCCTGACCACTCCGGGACAGGCCGGGCGCATCATTGCCGAAACCGCTCCCGATCACGTGCATATCGCGACGGAGGGGCCGCTCGGCTGGTCCGCCCGCCACGCCTGCCGGCGGCAGCGCCGTTGTTTCACGACAAGCTATCACACGCGCTTTCCCGAGTATCTCGCTGCTCGCATGCCGGTGCCGGAGGCATGGTCCTACGGCGTCCTGCGCCGGTTCCATCGGGACGCGAAAGCCGTGATGGTCAGCACGCCGTCGATCGAGCGCGAGCTGACCGCCCGCGGTTTCGGCAACATCGTGCGCTGGACGAGAGGGGTCGACACCGCGCTGTTTCGCCCGCGTCACGAACGGATCCTCGATGCTCCCGGCCCGGTCTTCCTCTATGTGGGCCGCGTCGCGGTCGAGAAGAATCTGGCGGCGTTCCTGTCCCTCGACCTGCCGGGCAGCAAGGTCGTGGTCGGCGATGGGCCCGCCCGTCAGGAGCTGGAGCGGCAATACGAACGGGTTCGCTTCCTCGGCGCCCTCGCGGGCGAGGAGCTGGCCCGGATCTATGCCTCTGCGGACGTCTTCGTATTTCCGAGCCTCACGGATACGTTCGGGATCGTTCTGCTCGAGGCGCTGGCCTCCGGTGTTCCCATCGCGGCTTTTCCGGTGCCGGGTCCATT
The DNA here is from genome assembly GCF_041276405.1 of Microvirga sp. TS319. Lineage (NCBI taxonomy): Bacteria > Pseudomonadati > Pseudomonadota > Alphaproteobacteria > Hyphomicrobiales > Methylobacteriaceae > Microvirga > Microvirga sp. TS319. The sequence continues at coordinate 1,451,260 of NZ_JBGGGT010000002.1, forward strand.
GGATGTCGTCGGATCGTCGGGGTGCGGGATCCTCGACGAGGATCTCCGCAAGGCCGCTCTCGCGGCCCTGGAGATCCCGAAAAGCCGGTGTCGGGCCTATGGCGAGACCTTTACCTGGAGAGAAAGCGCGCGACAGTTCTTCTCCCATATCGAGGCTGCTCACGCGGCCACCTGAAAAATCGGGGCGCTCGTCAACAAATCCGTTCGCATCGGCTCTTGCATCGGCGCTTGGATGCCGTAACGACATGTCCCAAAAGAACATTCCTCGTCGCTCCCGCTGATTCCCGCCTCGCCGCTCCCGCTGATTCCCGAAAGCCTCCTCCTTGACCTTTCCGACCAGAGCCTTCGAAATCCGCCTGGGTGCCTTGCAGGCGGCAAGTTTCGTGAGCCACGGCGTCTATCTGCCGTTCTTTCCCCTCTGGCTTCAGAGCAAGGCATTGTCGCCCACGCTCATCGGCCTCGTGGTCGCCATTCCGATCGTGGTGCGCATCATCGCGACGGCGCCCCTGCTCAGCCTCGCCGACCGGTCCTTCGGGGCGCGGCGCCTGCTGATCGCCAGCCATATGGGTCAGATGGCATGTTTCCCTCTGCTGCTGCTGGCCGACAACAGCCTGACGATCATCGCGCTCGTGGCGCTCGTCGCCTTTGCCCAGGCGGCGATCCTTCCCGGCAACGATCTCGTGTCCACGAACGCGGTCCAGCGCCATCCCGGCCTTCATTACGGGCGCATCCGGGGCATCGGCTCGGCTGCGTATTTCATCACCAATATCCTGGCCGGTTATCTCGTGGGCGCCTTCGGACCCACGATGGTGATCCTGGCGCTCACGTTCATCCCGGTCCTCGGCATCACGGCCACCATGGCGGCCGTTCCGGACGAGGTTCCCGACCACCCCTCCCGAAATCCGGGCAAGGGAACGAAAGCGGATCTTGCGCTGCCGGGCGTCCTCTGCCTCCTCCTGGTCGCAGGCGCGGTCACGCAGGGCAGCCACGGCGCCCTCAACGCCTTTGCCAGCATCTATTGGCGCTCGCTCGGCTTTTCGGATTCCGTCATCGGCTATTTCTGGGCCGTGGGCGTGATCGCGGAGATCCTCGTGTTCGTCTTCCTCGGCCGTGCGGTGGGGCGCAGTTCCGGCGTCTGGCTGATCCTTCTCGGGTCGGCCGCCACAATCCTCCGCTTCTCGGTGATGTCCCTCCAGCCGGGGCTTGCCGTAAGCCTCCTCCTGCAGGTCATGCACAGCCTGACCTATGCCGCCACTCATATCGGCACCATGGCGGCCCTGACCGCCCTTGCGCCGATGCGGGCGCGGGGACGGGCCCAGGGCATCTACGGGTCTCTCGCCGCCCTGACGACGGCGATCTCCACCATCGGCAGCGGCATGATCTACGAGCAGGCCGGGTCCCTGGTCTTCGCCGCGATGGCTCCCTTGGGAGCCGCCGGCTTCGTTCTCATGCTGATCGTGATCCGCATGCTGAAGGCTCAGCCCCAGAGGGCGGGCTCCGGCGGGTAGACGAGGCTGCCCTCGTATCTCAGGCCGGGTTCCCGGTCCCTGGCGAGGAGCAGGGGGCCGTCCAGGTCCACGAAGCGGCAGCGGGGCGCGATCACCAGGGCCGGGGCCATGGCGAGGGACGTTCCGACCATGCAGCCGATCATGAGGGAGAAGCCGAGGCCCTCGGCCGCATCGGCCAGAGCCAGCGCCTCCGTGAGGCCGCCGGTCTTGTCGAGCTTGATGTTCACCACGTCGTAGAGCCCGACGAGACGCTGCAGGCCCTGTCGGTCGTGGACGCTCTCGTCGGCCATGATGGGGACAGGCCGCTCGATCCTGGCCAGGAACCCGTCGGCCTTGGCCGGGAGGGGTTGTTCCACCAGGGCGTAGCCTTCCTCCGCGCAGGCGGCGAGATGCGCCTGGATATTCGCCTCGGTCCAGCCTTCGTTCGCATCGGCGATGAGCGTCGCATCGGGGGCGGCCCGACGCACGGCGCGAATCCGCGCGATGTCGCCGTCCGGGCCGCCGAACTTCACCTTCAGGATCGGACGCTCCGCGGCCTTGGCGGTCGCTTCCGCCATCTCTTCAGGCGACCCGAGGCTGATCGTATAGGCGGTGGTCACGGGCTGCCACCGGGCCAGGCCCGCGGCGACATGGGCGCGGATGCCGGAGCGCTTCGCGTCCAGGTCCCAGAGCGCGCAATCCACCGCATTGCGGGCGGCGCCGGGGGGCATAGCCGACTGAAGCGCCTCGCGGGTCAGCCCGGCCTCGATCTGCGGGCGCAGCTCCTCGATGGCGGTGGCCACGCCTTCGACCGTTTCGCCGTAGCGCGGGTAGGGCACGCATTCCCCATGCCCAACGGCGCCGTCCTCGGCAATGGTGGCGGTCACCACCACGGCCTCCGTGCGCGAGCCGCGCGAGATGGTGAATTTGCCCGCGATGGGGAACCGGTCGACGGAAACGGTAAGCTGACGCATTCTCTCGGCTTCTCTTTGGAAGTTCATCTCGACTTCTGCCGCAGCTACACGCTATCACCAAGCGGAATCAATGCCGGAAGGATCACAGTGGCGCAGAGCACCCTGGCTCAAGAGCCGCAGCTGAATATCGAGCGCACCGGAAACAAGGTCACGGCCCTGCTGGCCGGCCCCTGGACCGCCGAGCACGCGCGGGCGGTCGAATCGCTCGCGGGCGAGATCGCGGCCCAGGCCGACCGGCATCATCTCATCATCGACCTTGCCGGGGTCCAACGGCTCGACACCCTGGGAGCCTGGGTTCTCGACCGCACCCGTCACGAGCTCGGCGGGAAGGGGCTGGCGTCGGATTTCGTGAACGCCACCCAGGAACAGGAGATTCTCCTCAACGAGGTTGCCTACAGGGGCTTCCAGGAGCGGCCCAGGCCCCGGCGCTCGCGCCTCGTCGATTTCCTCGCCGATGTGGGCCGTACCGTCGCCGAGGCCGGAGACGATCTGGTGCGCGGCGTCGCGTTCCTGGGCGAGCTCGTCGGGGCCTTGATCCGGGTCGTCACGCACCCCCGGCGGTTCCGGGGCGCGGCAGTCGTGAACCAGTTGGAGCAGATCGCCTATCGCGGCGTGCCCATCATCGTGCTGATTTCATTCCTGGTGGGAGCAATCGTCGCCCAGCAGGGCATCTTTCAGCTGGTCAAGTTCGGCGCCACGCCCTTCGTGGTGGATCTCATCGGCATCCTGGTGCTGCGCGAATTGGGCGTCCTGCTGACCTCGATCATGGTGGCGGGCCGCTCCGGTTCCGCCTTCACGGCCGAGATCGGTTCCATGAAGATGCGCGAGGAGATCGATGCCTTGCGGGTCATGGGGCTCGATCCCATCGAGGTGCTGATCCTGCCCCGCATCCTCGCCCTGATCATCGGCCTGCCTCTGCTGGCCTTCCTGTCATCCATCGCGGCGCTTCTCGGCGGCGGCATCACGGCCTGGGTCTATGGCGACATCAGCCCGGACGTGTTCCTGACCCGCCTGAAGGCGGCAGTCGCCTTCAATACCTTCATGGTCGGCCTCATCAAGGCCCCGTTCATGGCCATGATCATCGGCATCATCGCCACTCTCGAGGGCCTGGCGGTGGCGGGCTCCGCGGAATCCCTCGGCCGGCACGTGACCTCCTCGGTCGTGAAGGCGATCTTCATGGTCATCGTGCTCGACGGCCTCTTCGCCATGTTCTTCGCCGCCATCCGGTACTGAAACGATGCTCGAACGGCACAATTCCGCGCACCCTGTGAAACGTGAAGTGATCATCCGCGTGCGCGGCGTCGAGGTGGGCTTCGGCGAGAGGACCGTTCTCAAGGACCTCGATCTCGACGTTTATCGCGGGGAGATCCTCGGCTTCGTCGGCGCCTCGGGCCAGGGCAAGTCGGTGCTGACCCGCGCCATCCTGGGGCTCATTCCCAAGCGCGCGGGCACCATCGAGGTTCTGGGCCGGAATCTCGACGAGCTGTCCCCGGCCGAACGCCGCGTCATGGAGCGGCACTGGGGCGTGCTGTTCCAGCAGGGCGCGCTGTTCTCGGCACTCACCGTGAAGCAGAACGTCCAGGTCCCGATGCGCGAGCATCTCGACCTCTCCGAGCGCCTCCTCGACGAACTCGCCATGCTGAAGATCGAGATGGTGGGCCTCAGCCCGGATGCAGCGGACAAGCTGCCTTCGGAACTGTCCGGCGGCATGATCAAGCGCGCGGCGCTCGCCCGGGCGCTCGCGCTCGACCCTGATATCGTCTTCCTCGACGAGCCCACATCCGGTCTGGACCCCATCGGCGCAGGCGACTTCGACGAACTGATCGCGACGTTACAGCGGACTTTAGGGTTAACCGTATTCATGGTAACGCACGATCTCGACAGCCTTTACACGGTCTGCGACCGGATCGCGGCGCTGGGTGAGGGAAAAATACTGGCGGAGGGCCCCATCGAGGCGATGCTGGCATCGGATCACCCATGGCTCCGCTCCTATTTTCACGGAAAACGGGCACGCGCGGCAGCAGCCGGCGGCGCGTAAGGGGCAATGATGGAAACGCGTGCGAATTATGCTCTGATCGGCATCTTCACCCTGGCGGTGATCGCGGCAGCGTTCGGCTTCGTCTATTGGTTCTCCGGCGGCAGCCGGGGGCAGGAGCGTCAGGCCGTCCGAATCGTGTTCTCAGGCTCCGTGTCGGGCCTGTCCCAGGGCTCCAGCGTGTCCTTCAACGGCCTGCGCGTGGGCGAGGTGACCCAGATCAGCCTCCTACCCGAGGATCCGCGCCGGGTCGTTGCCATTGCCCAGGTGGACAGGAACACTCCGGTCCGCGCCGACACCCGCGCCCGCCTCGAATACCAGGGCCTGACCGGCGTGGCGAATATCGGCCTCTCGGGTGGCGAGCCCGGCGCTCCTCCGCTGGTGGCCGGTCCCGGCCAGCCGATGCCGACCATCTTCGCGGACCGTTCCGACTTCCAGGATCTGATCGAGACCGCGCGCAACATCGCCCGCCGGGCCGACGACGTGCTGGAGCGCGTAGGCCGCGTCATCGCCGACAACGAAGGCTCGATCAACCGCACCGTCCAGAACGTCGAGCGCTTCTCCCAGGCGCTGGGCGAGAATGCGGAGGGCATCGATCGCTTCCTGGCCCAGGTCGGCCAGGCGGCCGAGAAGATCGGTCCCCTGGCCGAGAAGCTCGACACGCTCGCCACCAATGTCGATCAGGTCGTCCGCGCGGTCGAGCCGCAGCGCGTGACGCGCATCGTCGAGAACGTGGAGAACTTCACCGAGGCCCTCGGCGAGAACCGCGAGGCCGTCAGCGCCGCCCTGCGGGATGCCTCGGCTCTCGTGCACAGCCTCAACGACACCGCTCCGAAGCTCGATGCCGCCGTGACCGAGATCTCGGGCCTCGTGAAGGCCATCGATCCGAACAAGGTGAGCCGCACCGTCGATAACGTCCAGAACTTCACCGATACGCTGAACCGCCGCAGCCCCGATATCGACAAGGCCATCCAGGAGGCGCGTTCGATTACCGAGAAGCTGAACAAGTCCGCCGACCGCATTGATGCGGTCCTGGCGGGCGCCGAGAAGTTCCTGGGCTCGGCCTCAGGCGAGACGGGCAGGGGAGCCTTCGACGAGATCAAGGCGGCGGCCGTCTCCGTGCGTGAGCTGGCCGATGACCTGAACGCGCGCACCAGCGGCATCGAAGGGGTTGTGAAAGGCTTCGGCCGCTTCACCGATTCAGGGCTCCGCGAGTACGAGGCGCTCGCGGTCGAGGGCCGCAAGACGCTGGAGGATATCAGCCGTGCGGTCCGCAGCATCGAGCGTAATCCACAGCAGTTTCTTTTCGGTGGCCGTTCGAACCTCCCTGAATACAATGGACGCCGCTAAGTAAGCCCTATGCGTGGACCTTCCGTGTCATTCTCCCCGACCGAATTCCAGCCGCTCCGGCGCCTGATGCCCGTGGTGCTTCTGGCGGCGCTGGTCGGCGCCTGCTCGTCGAGCCCGGCGCCGACGTCGTACGATCTCTCCGCTCCGACATCCCGGATCAGGGGAGCCGCCGGCGTCCAGGTGCTCGTGAACGAACCGGCTGCCCTGCAGACTCTGGCGAGCCAGCAGATCCTGGTGAAGGACGCGAGCGGCACGGTCTCCTTCCTGGGAGGCGCGCAATGGGCCGACAACCTGCCGCGCCTCATCCAGACGCGCCTGATCAATACGTTCGAGAACGCGTCCCAGCTGCGCGGCGTATCCCGTCCCAGCAGCGGCGCGGTCGCCGATGTTCAGCTCATCTCGGAGCTCCGTAGCTTCGAGATCGCCACACCGTCCGACGAGGCCGTGGTGGAGATATCCGTGAAGATCGTGAGCGATCAGAACGGGCGGATCATGAACGGCCGCATCTTCCGCGCCCGCGCCCCCGTCGCGGCGGTGGACGCCCCCAACGCCACTCGGGCGCTCGATGAGGCGCTGTCGAAGGTGATGCTCGACATCGTCCGCTGGGTCAGCGGCAGCCCGCTGCCCCGGCGCGAAGAGCCGGGCGATTTGCGCAGCGAAGCTCCAGCGAAGGAACAGGCGCCGACTTAAGCGCTGGCGCTCTTCATCGAGAATACGTTCAGGGCCCCGATCCGGATCGGGGCCTTTTTTCGTCGCTGTCGGAGCGCCTTTCGCTATGGCCGTCCTCGTCTGACGCACGCCCGACGTCCCGAGGCAGTCGAAGACTGCAGAATCGGACGTGACATCGAATTCATGTCCAACGCTTCAACATTTTGATCTTGAGCATCTTTTCACGCAAAACCGGTTCCCGCATTTGCGTGAAAAGATGCTCTGAGCCGGCGATCCATGGCCTCCGGTGCCGCAGAAAGGGGCGGGGATCCCGCCGTCCTCTTTCCTGGTCCGGTAGCGTTCATGGATCCGCTACGCGGGGACGACGGAACAGCACGTCAAAATAAAAGCGCGGCCTCTAGGGCCGCGCTTTTCGTCTCGTCTCAGCATCGGTCGGGTTTATTCGAACCGCCCGCTCGCGTGGGCCAGCATGGTGTAGACCTTGCCGGTTTCCGATGTGAGATAGGTCTTGGTCAGCGTCGAGTCGCGGTCGTCGCGGGAGACTTCGGTGAGGAGGCGCTCGAACTCGTCGACGTAACGGTCGACCGTCTGGCGGAATTCCGTGTCGAGGCGATATTTCTGGCGGATCTCGTCGAAGGTCTGCTGACCCTGCGCCGTGTAGAGGCGGCGGCTGAACACGTTGGTTTCGCCGCGGCGATAGCGATCCCACAGATCGACGGCCGCATCGTGGTCGATCATGCGGGCGATATCGACCGAGATCGAATCGAGGGACTCGAGACCGTTGGCGCGGGCGCGCGCCGAGCCGCGCGCGGGCTCTTCCTCATCGCGCGAGGCGCGGGTCAGAAGGTCCGAGAGCCAGCCGCCGCGGCCGGCGTCGCGAGCGGCTGCTGCCTCTTCCCGACGGGGGGCAGGACGCTCCACGGAGGCCTGACGGACCGGCGCGGGAGCCGGAGCCGGTGCCGGTGCCGCAGCCGGACGCGGCTCGGGCTGGCGTGCGACATTCGGCGCAGGGGCCGGGACCGGAGGGGCGATGCGCTGCTCGACCGCAGCGGCGACCGCGGCCATCGTCGCGGCGACCGGGGTCTCGTTCACGGCGGCGCGACGGGGCTGAGCGGCGGGAGCCGCATCGACCACGCGGTTCGACCGCGAGACGAGAGCCGAGAGCTCGTTGAGCGCCTTGATCTGGTCGGCGACCACACGGCGCATGTTGGCCGTGGTTTCCTGAGTTTCCTGCGGCAGCTCGACCACGCCGCGGCGCAGCTCGGCGCGGGTGGCTTCCAGCTCGCGCTGGATCTGGCCGGTCATGCCGCGCAGCTCGCCCATGGTTTCGCGGAACTTCGCGGTGGCGCCGCCGAGCGCCTCCGCCATCTCGGCGGCGGCCTTCTCGTAGGTCGTCCGCAGGCTCGCGGCGGTGCGCTCGCTTTCCACGCCCGTGGTGAGGCGGATGCGCTCGAACTGCTCTCCGATCGCCTGGGTGGTGGTGGTGGCGGCCTCCGACAGGACGGAACCGATCTGGCGCGCCTTGCTCTCGGCGTTCTCGAGCGAGCCTTCCACGAGAGTCGTGAACGCGCGAGTGACGGATTCGAGGTCCTGCGAACGCTCCTGGATGCGGCCGAGCAACTCGTCGAGAGCGCCCTGGCGGCTGGCCACGGCCTCGTTCATGCGGCTTTCGACGCGCTCCAGGGCGGAAGCCGCCTGGGTGAGGGTGTTGATCTGCTCGTAGGTGGTCTCGGTGAGCGTGCGGCCGCGCTCATCCAGAGATTGGGCGAGGTCCATAGCCTGCTGGATCGCACCGGAGGAGACGCTGCGCAGGGCCTCCACCTGATCGGCCACCTGCTCGGATGCGCGGTTCGCCTGCGAGGCGACTTCCGAAAGGAGGGTCTCGATCTGCTGTACGCGGCCGCCCAGGCCATCCTCGACGGCGCCGAGGTTGCCGCTGGCGGAGGCTGCCACCTCCTGCAGGGTGCGGCTTGCCTCCTGAAGGCGCCCGAGCACGTCCGCGAGTTCGCCGCGCAGGCGCTCGTTGGTGCCGACAAGGGTCTCGACCGTGCGCTCCGCGCCGTCGTCGATAGCCGTGCGCATGGCCTCCGTCGACTGCGCATAGGAGGAGGTGAGCTCCATCGTGCGCTCCTGGAGCGACGACAGCATGGTCTTGCTGCGTTCCTCGAGGGCGCGCAGCGTGTTCTCGGTGACGGCTTCGACCTCGCGGCCGATCACTTCGCCGCGGCTGCCCAGGGTCTCGACGAGCGAGTTGCCCTGCGTGTCGAAGATCGACCGGATCTCGCCGATGCGGCTGTTGAGGGAGGAGACGACGGCCTGGCCGCGCTCGTCGATGGCTTCCGCGACGCCGCCGAGGCGGTTGACCACGCGCTCCTCGAACTTCGACACGCGCTCGTCCAGCGTCGAAGCGATCTCGTCCGCGCGGCTGCCGAGGGTCTGGTTGATCTCGAAGGCGCGGGCGCCGAGGGCCTCGGCGATCTCGTCCGAGCGGTCCCCGAGGATCTGGTTGATCGTGGAGATGCGGTTTTCGAGCGCCTGCGCGATCTCGCCGACGCGGGTGCCGAGGATCTCGTTGATGCTGGAGGCCCGGACGTCCAGGGTCTCGCCGATCTGCTCTGCCCTGGAGGAGAGGGTATCGGCGATGGTGCTGGTCTTCGCCGTGATCGCCTGACTGATCTCGTCGACGCGGGTCTGGAGGGCGTTCGCCACGTCGCGGCCGCCTTCCGCCATCACGCGGGCCAGTTCGCCGGTGCGCACCACGAGCGCCTCGTTCAGGGCCGTGGAGCGGGCGCTGAGAACACCGTCCACGCGCTCGACGATGGTGTCGAAGTTGGAGGTGATTTCCGTCGTGCGGCGGGAGGCATGCTCCTCGAGAGCGGAGAGCTGGGTCTCGATGGCGGTCGTGGCCTCACGGGCCCGCTCGGCGAAGGTTTCCGCCACCGTGCGGCCCTGCACGGTGATGAGCTGGTCCATCTCCTCGAAGCGGCCGCTGATCGTCTCCGTGAGGGAGCCGACGTCGCGGGAGATGCGGTCGGCGAGTTCGCCGCCGCGGCCCATGACGCTCTCGAAGGCTTCGAGGCGGGAGCCGAGCGTTTCCTCCACTTCGCGGGTGCGGGTCTCGACGGTGCTCGTGAGGTTCTCCGCCGTGCGGTTGAGGACGTCGTTGACGCGGGCGCCCTGTGTGGCGATGGCGAGGACGATGTCCTTGCCGGTGCCGGCGAGGCGTGTCTGCGCTTCGTCCGCATGCCGCGAAAGAGTCTCGGAGAATTCCTGGCCGCGGGTGTCGAGCGAGGTCTGGAATTCCTCGACCCTGGAGCCCAGGAGGGAGGAGATGCGCTCGCCGACCTCGGCGAGGTTCGACTCCAGAGACTGGCCCTGGACCGTCACGGACTCGCTGACGCGCTGGCTCGCGGTCTCGAGACGAGTGGCGAGATCCTCGACGCGGCTGCCGATTGAGTCGTCGGCCAGGCGCACGGCGCTTTCGAGGTGCTCGCGCACCTCGTTGCCGCGCAAGGTGATCTGGCTTCCGATCTCGGACGCCGTCGCGGCCAGATGTTCGCGGAACTCGTTGCCGCGGGCGATGATGTCGCCGGTCACGTCCGAGCCGGTGCTGGCGAGCTGCTCCCGCAGGGCCGAGCTGCGCGCCGTGAGCTCCTCGCTCACGGAAAGGCCGGCTGCGGCGATCTGATCGCGCATCTCGGTCGTGCGGGCGGAAATGTCGTCGCCGATCACGCCGCCGGTCGCGGCCAGCTTCTCGGTGATCTCGCTGCCGCGCTGCACGAAGCTCTCTTCCAGGTTCCTGGCCGTCTGTTCGAAGGCCTCGCGCACGTCGTTGCCCTGCTGGGCAAGGGCGTCGATGACGCCGCGGCCGGTCTCGGCCAGGGTGCGGGTGACCTGGCTTGCGCCTTCCTGCAGGTGGCGGGTGAGGACGTCGCCGGTGCGCTCGAAGGCGCCGGTGATGTCCTGGGCCTTGCCTTCGAGGGCGCTCGTGATGGTGGTGCCGACCTCGGCGATGCCCGTCTTGATCTCCTCGCTGGCGCCCGAGAGGCGGTCCACGAGCTCGACGCCGCGGCTCGCCATTTCCTCGACCACGCGCTCGCCGGCGCGCCCGAGCGCCTGGGTAATCTGGTCACCCTGCTGTTCGAGGGAGCCGGTGACCTTGTCGCCCGCGCCGCCGAGGGCGGTGACGACGCGCTCGCTGGCGGTGTCCAGGTCCTGGATCAGGTTCTGATGCGCGCCCGTGATGGCACCGCGCACACGCTCCGCGTTGGACACGATGGCCTCGCGCTGTGCCACGAGCTCCTCGATGAGGGAGCGGATGCGGATCTCGTTGTCGGAATAGGCGCGCTCCAGGGTCGAAATCTCGCTGCGCACCAGGGTCTCGAGCTCGCCGGCGCGGGCAAGCGCGCGTTCCACGCCGTCACCCACGGCCGCCACCTCGCGGCGCACGGCCTGAGAGACGGAGAGGACCGCGTCGGTCGAGAAGTTTTCGGGCTGGGCGAGGCGCACGGCCACTTCGCCGACGGCGCGCGCCACCATCTTCATCTCCTGCGAGCGGATGGTGAGCATCGCGGCGATGAAGAACAGGAAGATCGGAGCAACGACGGCGACGGCGCCGAGCGTCAGCTGTGCGGTGGAGAAGGCGGCGAGCAGATGCTCGGGCGCGGCGATCCCCTGCGCGTAGAGGAAATAGCCGACGGCGCTGACCCAGAGGAGAGATGCGATGACCGCGAAGACGTAAGCACGGGAGGAGGGGCGAACCTGAAGGGCCTGCAGCATCACCCCGACGTTCTGGCGGTCGTCGTTGGCGACGGCGGCGCGGTCGGGCGCGAGGAAGCCGGAGCGGGGCGCATCCTCCAGCCTCATGTCGCGCTCCTGCGAGCGGCTGTCCTCGTCCTCGCCCGGAACGTCGGGATTGAGGGAGAAGGGGCCCTTCGTGAAGTCATGCGCGTCGATATCCGGAAGCCTGGGCTCGTCGGAAGAAGACTGGCTGTTCGGCTGGTCCGGCGAGGAGATCTCGAACGTCTCCTCGAGATTGAGCGCCTGCTCGACAGCCGAAAGGGCCGCCTCCGCCGGGTCTTTTATCTTCTTCTGCTCGGTCGCCATGATCCGCCCTCGTGACGCAACTGATGGTGGTTGAAGCCGCCGCATGCCCTTGACCGTCAAGAGGCGATTACGTGACGTCAGCCGGCACGGAAAACTGCTGACAGTTCTTCCGCACGGTAATCTACTGTTTACCAAGCGAGTTTAGCGGCCGGTCATGCTCAAGGAAACCCGGTATCCCCTGCCACTTGCGAACGTCGTTAACGGCTCAGTAACCTGCACTACCGGGGAAAATACGGCGAAAAGACGGCAAGCCCACGCTCATCTCTCGTCATCCGGCGCGCCGTATCTTAAATATGCGCCGTCACAGAAAGGTCCGCAATGATCAACATTACTTTCATCGATGCCGAGGGCACAGCCCGGACCGTCGAGGCCGAGGAGGGCTCGACCGTCATGGAAACCGCCATCCGCAACGGCATTCCCGGTATCGAGGCCGAATGCGGCGGCGCCTGCTCCTGCGCGACCTGCCACGTCTATGTCGACGAGGAGTGGGAACCCGTCACCGGCCAGCCTCAGCCCATGGAAGAGGACATGCTGGACTTCGCCTTCGACGTGCGTCCCAATTCGCGCCTGTCCTGCCAGATCAGGGTCAGGCCGGACATGGACGGTCTCGTCGTTCACACGCCCATCCGTCAGGGCTGATCCGGAGGTTACGCCATGTTCAAGACGATCCTGGTTCCCATCGATCTCGGTGAGGTCGGAGCGGCCAAGGCCGCTCTCGACAAGGCGGTCGCGCTCGTCGAGAACGGCGAGGGCAGCATCCGTCTCATCTATGTGCGCGCCATCGTCCCCATCACCTATATGGAGTTCATGCCTCCGGCCTTCGACCAGGAGCAGCAGGACGAGGCCGAGCAGAAGCTCGCCAAGCTCGCAGCCCAGGTGAAGCTCCCCGCCGAGCGCGTCTCGGCCGTGGTGCGGCTCGGCTCCGTTTACGGCGAGGTGCTCGACGAGGCCGAGAAGACCGGCGCGGACCTCATCGTCATCGGCTCGCACCGTCCGACCATGGCGACTTATCTTTTGGGCTCCAACGCCTCCACCATCGTGCGCCACGCCAAGTGCTCGGTCCTGGTGGTGAGGACCTGACGGGCTCCTCTGTCATCCCGAGTTCGCCTGTGGCGCCTCGGGATGACAGGAGTGCGTCTGACGAGGATGGCAGGGACTGCCCCGGAACCGGACCGGGAACGGCCATGACGGCAGAGGCCGTTCAGACCGCCTTCGGCATCAGATCGTCCGGCAGTGCGCCGGAGCTGAAGGGGCGGGGCTTGTTGAGGCGGACCATCGGCTCGATCTGCCAGATGCCCACCATGGCCAGCAGCGCGCCCATCAGGGCGATGCCCGTGGCCCCCATCCGGAGGGCCTGCCAGATCAGGTAGGCCGTCGCCAGAAGCGACAGGATGGCGACCGCAGCGGTCGAGAACCAGAGCCACCAGGGCTTGCCGGCGACGAGGCGGGCCTGGGGATTGGCCCTCGCGATGGCCGCGCACAGGCTTTGGGCGAAGGCCCGGTACTCCGTCGTCATCTCCTGCGCCTCGATGAGGCTGCGCCAGTGGAGGGAACCGAAGGTGAAGGCCTTGCCATCCTTCATCGTGACCTTCGTGCGGAAGGACCTCTGGCCGATGCGGCCGGGCTCGTAGGTCATGCGCACGGTCTCCACCGCGCCGAGGCGAACCTCATTCACCTTGCGGCCGGAATCCACGATCAGCCGGTCGCCCTTGATGGCAAAGCTTATCGGCCCGCCGATCGGGCGGGGGTTGTGGGTATAGGTCTGGCTCATGCCGTTACCGTACCAGTTCGCGCATGGCGTGGTCTATGCCTTCGAGGGTGAGCGGATGCATGCGCCCGGCAAAGAGTTGCCGCATGAGCGAGACTGACTGGGTGTAGGTCCAGTGGTTCTCCGGTACGGGGTTCAGCCAGACCGCTTTCGGGAAGTGCTCCAGGATCCGCCGGATCCAGACCTGGCCTGCCTCCTCGTTCCAATGCTCCACGGAGCCGCCCGGATGGGTGATTTCATAGGGACTCATGGACGCGTCGCCCACGAAGACGACGCGGTAATCGGACGGATAGGTGCGGATCACGTCGAGCGTTGGGATCTTCTCGTCGAAGCGGCGACGGTTCTCCTTCCACAGGTGCTCGTAGACGCAGTTGTGGAAATAGAAGTGCTCGAAGTGCTTGAATTCCAGGCGCGCCGCCGAGAACAGCTCCTCCGCGGCCTGGACGTGCCAGTCCATCGAGCCGCCCACGTCGAGGAAGAGCAGGACCTTCACGGCGTTGCGGCGCTCGGGTCGTAGGCGCACGTCGAGATAGCCCTTGTGCGCGGTCTCGTGGATCGTCCCGTCGAGATCGAGCTCTTCGGCCGACCCTGTGCGGGCGAAACGGCGCAGGCGCCGCAGCGCGACGCGCATGTTGCGCACGCCCAGCTCGATCGTGTCGTCGAAATCCTTGAACTCACGCTTGTCCCACACCTTCACGGCGCGGAAGTTGCGGTTCTTGTCCTGGCCGATGCGGATGCCTTCCGGGTTGTAGCCGTAGGCGCCGTAAGGGGAGGTGCCGGCCGTGCCGATCCACTTGTTGCCGCCCTGGTGGCGGCCTTTCTGCTCCTCCAGGCGCTTCTTGAGGGTCTCCCAGAGCTTGTCCCAGCCCATGGCCTCAAGCTGCTTCTTCTCGTCCTGGGTGAGATAGCGCTCGGCGAGCTTGCGGAGCCATTCCTCGGGAAGCTCCGTCCGGTCCAGGGCCTGGCCCATCCGCTCGAGGCCCTGGAACACATGGGTGAAGACCCGGTCGAAGCGGTCGAGATGGCGCTCGTCCTTCACCAGACAGGCGCGGGAGAGATAATAGAACTCCTCCACGCTCTTGTCGGCGAGGTCCCGGTCGAGCGCCTCCAGGAGGGAGAGGTATTCCCTGAGCGAGACCGGCACCTTGGCCGCGCGCAGCTCTGTGAAGAAGGTGAGAAACATCGGGCCAGTGTCGGGCAAGTTGCGGCAAGGTCAAGAGCCGAGGCAGGAGGCTCCATGAGGAGTCCCCATGAGGAGGCACCCCTTGAACCTCATTTGCCCACGGTGCGGCGCGCCCGGAACTCGATACGCTCCGGCTTCCTGTTGTTCTGTTTCAGGATCGCCCGGAACTCGTCGCGCCGCTCATGGATGGAGGCGATCACGAGGCCCATGGGCACGCCGATATCCGACAGCACCGCTTCGCTCAGCTGCAGCGAGGCCTCGATGGTTTCCGGAACCGCGTCGTCGACGCCGAGCCCATAGAGCCGGGTCGCGTGCTTGGCGTCTCGCGCGCGCGACACGATGGTGATGTCGGGACGCTCCTGCCGGACGGCCGTCACCACCGCCTCGATGGCGCTCGGGGTGTCGAGGGTGATGACGAGGGCGCGGGCCTGCTCGATGCCGCAGGCGCGCAGGAAGCCCGAATGCGCCCCATCCCCGAAGTAGACCGGTTTCCCGGCCTTGCGCTCCTCGGCGACGCGCGCGGGGTCCATGTCGATGGCGAGGTACGGCACGCCGTGGCGCTGGAGCATGTCGCCCACGAGCCGCCCGACCCGGCCGTATCCGGCCACGATGACGCGTCCGGCTTCCTCGGGCGGCGGCGGTTCTGCGGCTTCGGGGCTCAGGGGGCGCTTCCGCTCCAGTCCGCGGCTCACGCGGCGGGCGAGCCGGGCCAGGAACGGAATTGCCACCATGGTCAGCGTGGTGACGAGAAGCAGGTTGTGCCCGACTTCCATGGGGATGAGCCCCGCGGCCATCGCGGCCCCGAGAATGACCAGGGCGAACTCGCCGCCCGGGCCCAGGAGCAGGCTCGTTTCCGCCGCCTCGGGGGCGTTCAGGCCGAAGGGCCGTCCGAGCCAGAAGATGATGACGCTCTTGGTGGCGACGAGGAAGGTCGCAACGGCCAGGATCGTGATCGGGGCCGCCAGGAACCGGATGAGATCGAGGTTCATGCCCACCGAGACGAAGAACACGCCGAGCAGGAGCCCCTTGAAGGGCTGGATCGTGGTGTCGATGGCGCGGCGATATTCGGTTTCCGACAGGAGAATGCCCGCGATGAAGGCGCCGAGCGCCATGGAAAGGCCGCTGACGGCGGCCACGAGGCTCGTGACGAACACGACGAGCAGACAGGCCGCCATGAACAGTTCGGGGCTCTTGGTGGCGGAGACCAGCTGGAAGAAGGGCCGCAACACCAGCCGTCCGAGCCCCACGATGATCGCGAGCGCCAGGGCCGCCTGGACGAGGGCGGTCGCAAAGGACGTCATGGTGATTTCGGGCTGATGCGTATCGAGGGCCGCGATGGTGAACAGGATCGGCGCCACGGCGAGGTCCTGGAACAGGAGCGCGGAAAAGCTCGCACGTCCCGCGGCCGAGTTGAGGCGTTTCTGTTCGGCCAGAACCGGCAGCACGATGGCCGTCGAGGACAGCGCCAGGGCTATGCCGATGAGGGCCGACGCGGCGAGGGAGTCGACGACCTTGTAGGCGAAGAGCCCCAGGGCCAGGGCGCAGAGCGCGACCTGCAGCGAGCCGAAGCCGAAGACCTGGCGGCGCAGGACGCGGAGGCGCTGCCAGGAGAGCTCGATGCCGATGGTGAAGAGCAGGAACACCACGCCGAATTCGGCGATCCGCGACGTGCCTTCCGCATTCGAGAAGGTCACCCAGTCGATCCAGGGGAGGTCGGGAATGAGCCGCCCGAGCCCATAAGGGCCCAGCAGTGCGCCCGCGGCGAGAAAGCCCAGAACCGGGCTGATCTTCAGCCGGTGGAAGACCGGGACGACGACGCCTGCCGTGGCCAGAAAAAGAATGGGCTCCTGATAGGCATGCAGGTCGATCGTGGTACTCATGAGGTCCTTCCGTTGAGGCGCATTGTGGTTCCAGGCGAAAGAGCAGCGCAAGCGCAAATTGCCCTCGCGCGACGACATGTGCAGCGGCGACATGGCTGACCCGGTCCGGCATGCGTCTGCGCTGGCCGGGATGACCCAGGCTCCGTCTTTCTTCTGTTCGGACGGGTTGTGCTTCTATGGGGCGGGGGAGAGTAGGGGCAAATTCTTCTCTTGAGAGAAGAGGGACGTCTCGACGAGCATCCATTCCCGGAACGCCTCGATCTGGGGCTCGGCGGCGTCTTTCGTGCGGGAGACGAACCAGTAGGCGTACTCGCCGGGAACCTCCAACCGGAAGGGGCGGCACAGGCGACCGGAGCGGATCTCCTCGCTCGCAAGAGCCTGCCGGGCGAGTGCGACGCCCTGGCCGGCACCGGCCGCGTCGAGCAGCAGCGCCGCATCCCTGTAGATCGGGCCCTCCTTCGGCTCCGGCCAATCGAGCCCTGCCGCTGCGAACCATGGCGACCATGGCTCGCGTGAATAGCGAAGCAGCGTACATTCGCGCAGATCGGACGGCTGTTTGAGCAGCTCTGCCGTCCGGTAGGCCGGGCTGCAGACAGGAAAGACAAACTCGTCCATGAGCTTGTCCTGCCTCAGGTGAGGCCAGCCGCCGGGGCCATACCGAATGGCGACGTCGATGCCGTCCTGCTCATCGAGGCGGGCCAGCTCGATCGAGGGGTAAAGGTCCAGGACGATGTCCGGATGCGTGGTCGTGAATTGGTGAAGCCGGGGCACGAGCCAGCGGCCCGCGAAGGCGGGCAGGACGCTGACGGTGATGTGGCGCTTTCCTTGCTTGGGGCGCTCGGTTTCAAACGCGCTCTCGAGCAGGCGCAGGCCGTAGCGCACCTTCGTCGCCAGGGCTTGCCCATCGGGTGTGAGCAGCATGCGCCGGCCCTCCCGTCGAAACAGGGATGTTCCGAGCCGCGCCTCAAGCCCTCTGACCGCATGGCTGATGGCACCATGGGTCAAATTCAGGTCTTCCGCTGCTCGGCTATAGCTTTGATGGCGGGCTGCCGCCTCGAAGGCGAGCAGGGACTGGAGAGGAGGAAGACGCGGAGCCATAAGATATGTGAATTTGGCTCACATATAGAGTCAAGAATTTTCGTTCGCTTGCGGGGGCCCGGCCGTGCTGTCTGAACCTGATCGAACTCTCTGACGATAAGGCGGACCCATGCTGAAACTCTACTATTCTCCCGGAGCCTGCTCCCTCGCGCCTCACATCGTCCTGGAGGAAATCGGCCAACCCTATGAGCTGGCCCGGGTGCCGCTCGCGGAGGGAGCGCACCTGAAGGCCGATTATCTCGCCATCAATCCCAAGGCCCGTGTCCCGGCTCTTGAAGGGCCGTTCGGACAAAACGGAGCTTCGGCGGGAATTCTCACGGAGGCTCCTGCCATTCTGCTCTATCTGGCTCAACTCAGGCCGGAGCTGGAACTCCTGCCCCCGGATCCGAACCTCCAGGCGCGCAGCTTCGAGTGGCTGAATTGGCTATCCAGCTCCATGCACGCGATGTCCTTCGCCCAGATTTGGCGTCCGCACCGTTTCGTGGCGGAGACAACGCTCTTTCCCGCCGTCTCGACCAAGGGACGTGAGAACGTGACGGAGCAATACGCCTATATCGAAGCGCTCATGAACGACGGACGCGGTTGGGCCGTCGCCGGAGCCGGCTTTACCGTCGCGGATGCGTTCCTCTTCGTGTTCTATCGGTGGGGCATGCGGATCGGCCTCGATATGAAAGCCGCCTATCCCTCCTGGACGCGCATCGCCGAGCGAACCCTGGCGCGCCCCTCCGTTCAGCGGGCGATGGCCGGAGAGGGCATTACCATCTCGTCGTGAACGCCGCTCGTCGAACAATCGCAGTCGGCAGCCCCGGAACCGCGGGGCTGCCGTTGCGCTTCGGCATTACCCGATCGTCGCCAGAGCCTGGGCGAGATCCGCCACCAGATCGTCGGGATGCTCGATGCCGATGGAGACGCGGATCGTGGCGTCGCTCACGCCGAGCCTGTCCCGGGTCTCCTTGGGCACGCCGGAATGGGTGGTGGAGGCCGGATGCGAAATCAGGGATTCCGTGCCGCCCAGGCTGACCGCCAGCTTGAACACCTGGAGCGCGTTGAGCACCTTGAAGGCCTCCGCCTCGCCGCCCTTCACGTCGAACGAGAAGGTGGAGCCGGGAGCGTCGCTCTGCGCCTCGTAGACCTCTTTCGCGCGGGAACCCTCAGGCAGATAGGCCAGGTGGTGGACCTTCACCACGCCCGGGTGCTCGTGCAGGAACCTGGCCACGATCTCCCCGTTGCGGTTGGCCGCCGACATGCGCAGCGCCAGGGTTTCGAGCGAGCGGCCGATCATCCAGCAGGAATGCGGATCGAGCTGGGTGCCGATGGCCGAGCGGAGCAGGCGCACGGCCTTCATGTGCTCCTTGGAGCCCAGGGCCGCGCCGGCGATCAGGTCGGAATGGCCGCCGACATATTTCGTGAGCGAATAGACCGAGATGTCTGCGCCGTGCTGGAGCGGCTTCTGGAAGAGGGGTCCGAGCAGCGTGTTGTCGCATACGACGATCGGGCGCTGACCTTGAGCCCCGCCGATCTCGTCCGCGATGGTCCGGATGAGGGCCACGTCCACCAGGGTGTTGAGCGGGTTCGAGGGGGTCTCGATCATGACGATCGAGACCCGGCCCTTGCCTTGCGCCTCCTTGGCAGCGGCGCGGATGCCCGCCTCGTCGACCCCGTCGCCGAAGCCGACGGCCTGGATGCCGAAATTCGCCAGCGTCTTGGCGATCAGGGTCTCCGTGCCGCCATAGAGCGGCTGGGAGTGCAGAACCACGTCGCCGGGACGGGCAAAGGCCAGGATCGTGGTGGCGATGGCCGACATGCCCGACGAGAAGAGCAGGCCCGATTCCGCCTCCTCGAAGATGGCGAGCCGGTCCTCGACGATCTCCGCGTTCGGGTGATTGAAGCGCGAATAGACGAGGCCGGCGGCTTCACCCTTGGGCGGCTCCTTGCGGCCCGAGACGTAGTCGAAGAACTCCTTGCCGTGCTCGGCGCTGTTGAACACGAAGGTCGAGGTCAGGAAGACGGGCGGCTTCACCGCGCCTTCCGACAGGGTCGGGTCGTAGCCGTAGCCCAGCATGAGGGTTTCCGGCTTCAGCTTGTGGTTGCCGATCCGGTCCTTGTGATAGCGGTTATCAGTCATAGTCACTTATCCTCCCATGTTTGTTATGGGCTTACATGATGAGAGCGGTTGCCGAAAGCCATGGACACGACTTAGAGCATCGGACGGGAAAAGTGGATTTGCACTTTTGGGCTCGATCCGATGCTCCATTCTTGGATGAGCGCATCGTTCTTGCGGAAAACCGGGTCCACTTTTCCGCACGATGCGCTAGGCTCCGCGCGTGGACAAGGAATGGTGAGGATGGCGCGTTTTACCGGAACCGAAAGCTATGTGGCGACCGAGGACCTGACGGTGGCCGTCAATGCGGCGATCACCCTGGAGCGTCCGCTCCTCGTGAAGGGCGAGCCCGGCACGGGCAAGTCCGTCCTCGCGGAGGAAATCGCCCGGTCCCTGAATGCGCCGCTCCTCACCTGGCACATCAAGTCCACCACGAAGGCCCAGCAGGGCCTCTACGAATACGATGCGGTCTCGCGCCTGCGCGACAGCCAGCTCGGCGACCCGCGCGTGTCGGATATCCGCCACTACATCAAGCGCGGCAAGTTGTGGGAGGCCTTCCAGTCGGAAACCCGGCCGGTTCTGCTGATCGACGAGATCGACAAGGCGGATATCGAGTTTCCGAACGATCTCCTGCTCGAACTCGACCGCATGGAGTTCTTCGTCTACGAGACCGGCGAGACGGTGAGGGCCGCCCGGCGCCCCATCGTGATCATCACGTCGAACAACGAGAAGGAACTCCCGGACGCCTTCCTGCGCCGCTGCTTCTTCCACTACATCAAGTTCCCGGATGCCGACACCATGGCGCGCATCGTCGAGGTGCATTATCCCGGCATCAAGCACCGGCTCGTGGAGGAGGCGCTGAAAATCTTCTTCGAGGTCCGGGACGTCCCGGGCCTGCGCAAGAAGCCCTCGACCTCCGAGCTGCTCGACTGGCTCAAGCTCCTCCTGTCCGAGGATGTCGGTCCTGAAAACCTGCGCGAGCGGGACACCCGCAAGCTGATCCCGCCGCTTCACGGGGCGCTCCTCAAGAACGAGCAGGATGTGAGCCTGTTCGAGAAGCTGGCCTTCATCGCCAGGCGGGAAGGGCGGTGATGCTGCGCCTCCTTCTTCTCCGCCATGCCAAGGCTGCCTGGCCGTCGGGCATCCTCGACGTGGACCGGCCGCTGGCCCCGCGGGGGCAGGAGGCTTCGGCCGCCATTGGGAACTACATGAAGCGCGAATGCCTGGCGCCGGACCTCGTCATCCTGTCCCCGGCGCGCCGGACCCAGGAAACCTGGGAGCTCGTGCAGCCGATTCTCGGCGAGGTGCCGAGCCGCCTCGACGGGCGCATCTATGAGGCTCCCCTTGCGCGGCTTCTCACGGTTCTGCAGGAGATCGAACCGGAAGCGCAGACGGTTCTGATGATTGGCCATAATCCCGGCTTCGAGGATCTGGCGAGTTTCCTGATCGGCGAGGGTGACATGGACGGGATTCTGCGGCTCGGGCGCAAATATCCGACCGCCGGTCTCGCCGTCGTCGATTTTCCGCACGAAAGCTGGGCCCACGTGAAGCGCAAGTCCGGAAAGCTGGAACGTTTCGCGACCCCCAAATCCGTCGGAGCCGGCGAGGACGATTAGAGCATCGAACGCGGGAAGTGGGAACCGGTTTTGCGTGAAGAGATGCTCAAGCAAGGAGAGCATCGAACGCGGGAAGTGAGAACCGGTTTTGCGTCCGATGCTCCAGGCGTTCAGGCTTCCCGTTCCTGGAAATCGATGAACAGCAGTTCCTCGTCGTAGAAGACGCCGCCGACGCGCAAAGCCTTGCGTTCGATTCCATAGGGTCTGAAGCCGAGGGCGTGATAGGTGCGCCGGGCACTGTCGTTCATGAGGCCAACCGCCGCTTCGAGCATGATCACGTGCCGCGAGGCGTGATCGATCACCTGCTGGACGAGCCGCCGTCCCAATCCATGGCCGCGCCGGTCCTCCTGGACATAGACCCCCCACATCACGCCCTTGTGAGACGCCTTGGCGCGTTCGTAGACCGCAAAGCCCGCCATGCCCACGAGGCGGCCCTCCGCAAAAGCTCCGAAAATGGCGTTGGGGCCCGGGGCGGGAATGCGCGCCCGCACGGTCTCGAGGGGAAGCGGAGCTTCCTCCTCGTAGCTGGAGCCGAAGGCTTCCGGGCTGGCCGCGAGGGCTTCCAGCCTGAGGTCCCGGTAGGCGCGGGCGTCTGACGGCTCCAGGGTCCGGATCGGGATATCGGCTGTCATGAGGGGACTCATAGGACGGATCGCCTATTCGTGGAGTGGGCGGAACCGCAGGTCAAGGTCGCCGATGCCGTGGCTTTGCGGCATGAACCTATCCGATCAGCCATCGTTTCTCCTGAAACCGTCTTCAGAAATCTTCAGGCGTTCGCGGGATCGACATCTCACCATGCTGCTTCAGACGCTTCTTGCGCTCGGGCTTGCCGGCCGTGCCCTGCTTCCCGGCATCGCGGATTTTTCGGGTCCGGCGCAGACGCTCCAGGTTCGCTACGAACCCAAGAGCCGCGAGGTGACGAACTGGCGCTCCGAGGCGGTCGACGCCCTCGAGCCGAAGCTCGTCATTACCCTGGCGGCTCTCCTCAAGGCGGAGCGCCCGTTCGTGACCCGTTGCGTGAAGCTGAACAATTACTGGTGCATCAAGAGCGCCCGCTGGAGTGGGGAAATCGCCACCGACGGCGAGGGCCATGTGGGCTTCGCGTCCGCTCATCACGGCGCGGATGCTGCGGCGCTGCTCCTGAAACGCTATTATCTCGATTACGGGCGCAAATCCGCGCTCGACATCGTCCGCCGCTGGGCTCCGCCCGAATGCGGCGTCGCGACCGGGATCGGCGGGATCGCGGTGCTCGCCGTGCGGGGGATCGGCGGAACAGTCCGCGCCCAGTATCTCGCTTCGCGCCGCAAGGGGAACGTGGTGCGATATACGGCGAAGGGCGGCCCCGGTGGCAAGCCGGGCCGGGTTTCGATCGTCATTCCCGTCAAGCCGAAGACACCGGAATACCGCGTGCCAAGCATCGCTGTCGGCATGGGCGAGAAGCCCAAGGCCCCCGATCCGAGGCCCCTCGTTGTCGAAAAACCCAGGCCCAAGCGGGAAGCGGCGGCGAAAGCCCCTGCTACTCCCAGCCCGCAGGCGGCCTCCACCTGTGCTCCCGATGAGCAGCGCCTGCGCAACTACGCGGGCCGCATGGTCGAGGGACTGGGAATAGGGCCCAAGGACGATCTCAAGCTGTTCGCGGTGGACGGAAAACCTTTGCCGAATCTCGCTCCGGTGATGCTGGCCATGTCGGCCGTCGAGCTGGGGGCGCTCCAGGCCAGCCCGGATCTGGTCAAGGCCGCCATCGAGCGGGCAGTCCGGAAGATCGAGACGAGGGCCGAGACCGGCTCTTCCGCTCCGGATCGGCTCGATAACTAGTGGACTACGCCTGGGAACGCCCTGGGAGAAAGGGACATCGATCCTTTCCGCGTGTTCCAAAACCGAGTTGGTGAAACCATCGCCGATCGGTCGGGGCAAGATCGCCGGAAGTTCGCGCGCGATCTCTTGATACGTTGCAAATCTCAATGATCCATGTTTAGTTGTAACGTTGCGTTGGGGCAGCAGGCCGGCCAGGGCTCGTTGGTTCCGGCATGGTCGCTTCTCCGCCCCCTCAGACTTGACCGGAGACTCGCAGGCCATGGCCCTTACAACGAAGTCCGTTGCCGAATATTTGGCTGGAGCGCCTTTCCCGGCCGGGACCATAGCGATCGTCGACAGCCCCGAGGCCATCAGTGCTCTGACCGTTCCGCAGATCGCGGCCCTCGCCGGCAACGGCGTCGTCTCGCTCAATGCCAATTCCAGTGACGATACCCGGCGGGTCTCGCTCTCGATCGCGAAGGTGGAGGCTCTGGGCGCCGTGGCCCTTAGCGCCGACGACGTGATCGAACTGGTGGATAGCGAGGCTGCCATCCAGCAGCTGACCGAACCGCAGGTCAATGCCCTGAACACCAGGGGCGTCGATATCATCAATGGGGAAGGAGGATCGCTCCAGATTTCGAAAGACATCGCCAAATGGATAACGCGGACCAACCTGACCTTTCACGAACTCGATCTCGTCAGGATCAGCGACGACTTGGGAACATTCGGATTTTCGGCTCAAGAGATTGCGGCCCTGTCCGATAAAGGTGTCGACATTCTCGATTCGACAGCGGATATCAATGCTCGGTTCACGGCGGACCAGGTCATTGCTTTCGTGCAGTCGGATTTGAGCTTCTGGGGCGATGATGCCGTTACGATCGCGCTCAGTACGCAAGAGATGTCTCGCTTGACAGCCGCTCACCTGACAGGTCTCGGCAACAAATTCGTCGATACAATCCGCGCGACCGACAACAATCTCTCCATATCTCTCGATCAATACAAGTCTATCAGCGACCCTCTGAACAACATCACGCTGATGGCGGAGAGCCACATTACGCTTGCTCTCAGCCTGACCGACCTGGCGATCTCGAGGGACAGCGAGCTCGCCGCATCCGCTGCAAACAACATCGATGACATTTCCTTGAATGCCGTCGGGCAGGTCTTCGGGTCGTTCGATGCCCGGATGTTCATCGCCCTCGCGGATCGGGGGATAACCATCCTTGATGCGAGCGACAATGCCCTGGGCCTCACGATCGCTCAGTTCGATGCCTTGAGCGGGATCGGCGGCATGAAGCTGACCATGGAGGATACCGTCACCCTGTCGGTGAACCATGCGGAGGTGGCTGGGCTCGACGAAGGGCGGATGGCGGACATGCGGACCAAGGGCGTCGACATCGTGAGCCTCCGGGACATGGGGCAGGTCCTTGGCGCCTTGACGGTCGATCAGATCTCCGCCTTGGCGACCAAGGGCATCGATGTCTTCGATGCCCAGGACAACAGGCTGACCCTGACCGCAGCCCAATACGCCGCGCTCAATGCCATCCGGCTTTCCGCCGCCGATATCGTGACGATCGTGGCGGATACCACGTATACCCTATCGGCCGAAGCCGATCACCTGACCCTGACGGGCAATGCGCTGCGGGGCACCGGCAACAATCTTTCCAACACGCTGACCGGCAATGCGAAGAGCAATACCCTCAGCGGGCTCAACGGGAACGACACCCTGGCGGGCGGCCTCGGCAACGACACGCTCTACGGCGGCCGCAACAAGGACGTATTCGTTTTCGCCACCCGGCCGAACAGGTCGAGCAACTGGGACACGATCAAGGATTTCTCGGTCGCAGACGACACGATCTGGCTCGACAATGCCGTATTCACGAAGATCGGTTCAGGTACTCCCTCGAGCCCGAGGATGTTGGCGTCGAAGTATTTCACCGTCGGAGGCAAGGCGGCGGATTCCTACGACCGGATCATCTACGACAAGAAGACGGGCTATCTGTCCTATGATGCGGATGGCTCGGGCAAGGGGGCTGCAATCGTGTTCGCAAAACTCGGCGCCGGCCTCAAGATGACGGCTGCGGACTTCCAGGTGATCTGAGGGGGCAACTCCGGCAAACGCGTGCCGGCATCCCGTCCGGCAAGCCTTCATCGGTGAGGAAGAAAAGCGGAATCTGCGCTTTATATTCGGTTTGCCGCACCCCATGTGAGCCTGAACGACAGCAAAGTTCAGGTTCCGCGTGCCGCTTCTTACCGACATTCCCTCCCGCATGGGCGCTGCCGCACAATCTCTCTGGGAAGCGTCCGGTCAACTGATCCAGCCTTCGCTCCGTCTCGGCGTCACGGGTCTCGCCCGTTCCGGAAAGACCGTGTTCACCACGGCGCTCGTGCATCATCTGACCCGCGGCACCAGTCTTCCCGCCTTCCGGGCCTCGGCCGAAGGCCGGATCCGGCGCGCGCACCTCGCCCATCAGCCCGACGACGCGGTGCCGCGGTTCCCGTTCGAGGAGCATATGGCTTCCCTCACGGAGGAACGTCTGTGGCCGCAATCCACGAGCCGGATCAGCGAGTTGCGGGTGGATGTTGAATATGAACGCAAGGCCGGCTGGCGTCCGGGCCCGGCATCCCTTGCCCTCGATATCGTGGATTATCCCGGCGAATGGCTGCTGGATCTGGCCCTTCTCGACGCGAATTATGCCGACTGGTCCCGTCAGACCGTCCAGGCCAGCCGCCGGCCCGATCGGGCGGCGGTCGCGGGCCGCTGGCACGACATTCTGAAGACCCTCGACCCCTCCGGCCCCGCCGACGAGGTGCTGGCGGCAAAAGCCAGCGAGGTCTTCAAGGATTACCTCCTGGCTCTCCGGTCGGGCGCCGAGTCGGTGGCGACGACTCCTCCGGGGCGCTTCCTCATGCCGGGCGATCTGGCGGGCTCGCCCGCGCTGACCTTCGCGCCCCTCGACCTGCCCGCGGGGCGGGCTATCGCGCCGGGCAGCTTCGCGGCCCTCATGGAGCGCCGGTTCGAGGCCTACAAGACCCACGTCGTGAGGCCCTTCTTTCGCGATCATTTCCAGCGCATCGACCGGCAGATCGTCCTGGTGGACGTGCTGGCCGCCATCGATGCGGGGCCCGCGGCCCTGGCCGAACTGGAGGAGGCGCTCGATCAGGTGCTGATGGCGTTCCGGATCGGCCGCAACACGCTGCTCTCCCGCGTGTTCTCGCCGCGCGCCGACCGGGTGCTGTTCGCGGCGACCAAGGCCGATCACATCCACCACACCGATCACGACCGCCTCGACGCGGTTCTGCGCCTCCTCGTGAACCGGGCCACCCGTCGCACGGAGGCAGCGGGAGCGCGGGTCGGCACGGTCGCACTGGCGTCCCTGCGGGCCACGCGTGAAACCACCATTCGCGAGGGCCGGGAAACCCTTCGGGCGGTGGCCGGCGTGCCCGAGGCGGGCGAGCGGGTCGGGGACGAGATTTTCGACGGTGAGACCGAGGCTGCGATCTTTCCGGGCGAGCTGCCGGACAATGCGGAGGCCATTTTTCAGGGCGTGATCGAGCCCGGTTCCTTGCGGTTCCCGCGCTTCCGGCCGCCCAGGCTTCCGGTCGACGCAGCGGGCCGCATGGCCAAGATGCCCCATATCCGTCTCGACCGCGCCCTTGAATTCCTGCTGGGGGACCGTTTCGCATGAGCCGCCAACCTCGCGCCTTCCGCCTCGACGATCCCAACGTGACCGGTGGCTCGATCCAGGTCACGGAAGATCCCGTCGACGCCATCGAAGCGGCGGACGGCGTCGTCGTCCCCATGGGCGAGCGGCGACGCGCGCCCTGGATGGGCATTCTTCTTTCGGCCGCATCGGGGCTCGTCGTTCTGGGGCTCGGCCTCGCCCTCGAGAACCTGATCGTCGAGCTCTATGCGGTTGCTCCCTGGCTCGGCTGGGTCGCATTGGCTCTGGCGGTCCTGGCGGCCCTGGCTTTTCTCGCCATCATCGGACGCGAGGTTCTCGGGATCTGGCGGGAGCAGAAGATCGAGCGGCTGCGCGAGGCCGCCGTCGATGCCCTCGCGGTGAAGGACCACAAGGCTGCCAAGGGCATCGTGGCCGATCTCGTGAGCCTGTACGGGGCGAGGAGCGGCTCCGCCCGCGCAAGCGCGCGCCTCAAGGAGCTGACCGACGAGATCATCGATGCGGATGACCGGCTGGCCATCGCCGAGCGCGAGCTGCTCGCTCCGCTCGACGCGCAGGCGAAACGCGCGATCGCCGCTGCAGCCAAGCAGGTTTCCCTCGTCACGGCCGTGAGCCCCCGGGCCATCGTGGACGTGGCCTTCGTGATTTTCGCGGCCGTGCGGTTGCTGCGCACGCTGGCGCGGATCTATGGCGGCAGGCCCGGGCTGTTCGGCTTTCTGAGGCTGGCTAAGGCGGCACTGAATCATCTCGCAGTCACGGGCGGAATGGCCGTCGGCGACAGCCTGCTGCAGCAGGTCCTGGGGCTGGGTCTGGCGGCCCGGATTTCGGCGAAGCTGGGCGAGGGCGTCCTGAATGGGCTCATGACCGCTCGATTCGGACTGGCCGCGCTGTCCGTCTGCCGGCCGCTGCCCTTCGTCCGGGAGGAGCCCCCGAAGATCGGGGATGTGGCGGGAGAGCTGGTCAGTCGCGCGGAGGCCGCTACCTCTTAGGGAGTAGGGATGCCGCGGTGCGGCAAATCGTACGGGCGTCAGCTTTGCCTTGCAATTCAATGACTTCCGGAACTGCCGAGCCGGTATTTAGACGAATCGATGACGCTCAAGAGCGTTGTGGTGCAACTCGCTTCCCTATATAGGGGCGCCACAGTTCATCGGGGAACAACGGCCGAACATGACAGACATCGTTATTGATGAGGGATATCGACCGACAGAAGACGAGCCCTTCATGAATGAACGGCAGAGGGAGTATTTCCGGCGCAAGCTGATCCGCTGGAAGAGCGACATCCTCAAAGAGGCTCAGGAAACCCTCGCCACCTTGCAGAGCGAGAATGAGAACCATCCTGACCTGGCGGACCGCGCCTCTTCCGAAACGGATCGGGCCATCGAGCTTCGTGCTCGTGACCGTCAGCGCAAGCTGATCGCCAAGATCGATGCGGCGCTCGCCCGGATCGAGGACGGCTCCTACGGATATTGCGAGGAAACCGGCGATCCGATTTCCCTCAAGCGCCTCGAGGCTCGCCCCATCGCGACCCTCTCGCTGGAGGCTCAGGAGCGGCACGAGCGCAATGAGCGGGTCTACCGGGACGACTGACCCTCTTCCGTCATTTCCAAAAAGAAAAAGGGCTCCGGCAACGGAGCCCTTTTTCATTGGATGCGATGGGTGACGGCGAGAGCCTGACAGCATCGGACGCGACATCGAACGCACGTCCAATGCTATCAGTCTATGGTCTTGCGCGTCTTTTCACGTCCGATGCTCCCTTTTTGGAAAGAGCGCATCGTTCTCGCGAAAAACCGGGCCCACTTTTTCGCACGATGCGCTAGTTCCGCTTGCCCGCATCGAGCGGACGCCCGAGGAGGCGGGCGAACTCGGCCTCGATCTCCTCCACGGAGAAGGGATCGGGTTCCTTCGGCGCCTTGGAGGCTGCGGCTGGCTCCGGCTGCTTCGGAGGCAGCGGGGACGGGGCGGGGCGCACGGCTTCGGCGGCCGGACGGGGCTGCTCGGGCTCAGGCTCGGGAGCGCGCTCCACGACGGGTTCCTCGCGGTCCTCGCGGCCGAAATCCACGCGAACCTCCTCGGCAGAGGCAGATTCGAGCAGGTCGTCCTCCTCGATCTGCTCTTCACGCGTCTCGTAGGCGGGCGCGGGGGGAGGCGCGACCGTCGCGGCGGGGCGCTTCAGGGCTTCCTCGAGCTGCTTGGCCATGTTGGACAGGACCGCGGCATCGGGCCCTGCCTTGACGGCAGGAGCGGCAGGAGCGGCAGGAGCGGCAGGAGCCGGGCGGACAGGCTCTGCCGGTGGGGGAGGCGCGGGCGGAGTCGGTGCCGCTGACGCTGCGGTCGTCGGCGTTGCCCGCGACTGGAAGGGCGGTGGCGTGAAGGTCGGACGAGGCTCAGGGCGCTCCACCGGAGGAACGGCGGCGGCCGGCGCGCTCGGGGCGGGCGCGGAGCGCGCTTCGGCGCGCAGGCCAGGAATGGTGGATGACGCGGACACCGAGACGGTATCCGGCTTCAGAACGGGTTCTGGGCGCGCCGGGACAGGTGCGCTGACCGAGGCCACGGCCGAAAGCTCCTGGTCGACGTCGGATTCCTCGGAGGGCCGACGCACGAAGGCGTCGAGCTGAGCCGCGAGCTGGGTTTCGATGGAGGGACGCCCATTGGCTTCCACCTGTGTGGGGCGCGGAGCCTGATCGAAGGCGGGCTCCAAACGCTCCGGGCCGGGCTCGTTGGCGGCGGCCGGAATGCGCGCACCCGCCACGCGCACGATGTTGGTCTCGATGACCGCATCGTTGGGGCCGCCGATCAGGAGGAGGTGCTCGACGTTGTCACGCCGCAGCAGAACGAGCTGGCGCTGACGGTCGAGGTCGTAAACGTCGACGATGCCGAGGCGCGGCTGGCGGCTGCGGGACCGGTCGCTGCCCGGCATCATGAGGCGGGCGCCGGTCAGCTTGCGCAGCACCAGGCCGAACAAGGCGACCAGGGCCAGGATGATCGCAAACGCGATCACGAAAAGGACTGCCCGCGACGCTTCGATACCAAAAAATGATGACACGATGAACTCTCAAGCCTTGTGGGGGGCCTTTGACGGGCCAGTTCTGTGTTGGTTGTACCACATTGGCCGTCAAAGCCAGTTGCAAGGTTAACCGATGGTTAACAGTGCAAATCTGCTTTGCGGCATATAGGGTTCAGGAGAATCCCCGCAATCCGCAGGGGAAGGTCGAAGGAGCCCTCAAACACCCAAATGTGGCCTGCGCGGGGCATTCTAAGAATTATTCCTCGGAGAATCGACCCCCTTGTGCCTCTTGCGCGGCCTCTTGATGCCGCCTTAGAGGACAATCAATAAATTCCGTGTAGGACGCTTCGAGGATCGGGCGCCGGGCCAGGCTCTCTCACCCGCTGCCGCTCACGCCGGCGTTCCTGGGCGCATCCGCCCTCCTGAGGGATAGTGAAGATATATGGCACAGCGAGGCGACATGCCGAAGGGCGCGACCATCGACCGTTCTGACCGTCCCGGCCATTTCGGATGGGTCCTGCTGCTGGCTGCCGTTCTGGCCGGTGCCGTCCTGGGCCTGCGCTTCCTCGGCAGCGAGCAGGCGCAGCCGCTGATCCTGGGCCTCCTGGCCTTCTTCGCCATGGCCGGCGTGTTCTTCCTCTTCGCTCTTGCCATCGGCGTCGTCAGGCTTGCGGGCCAGACCGTGCGCAACGACATCACCAAGGTCATGGCCGACACGGCCGGCGAGGGCCTGGCCGTGATCGATGACGACGGGCGGATCGTGTATGCAAATTCGGCCTATCTCGCCTTTTCGGGCTCCGACGAGGCGGAGGTG
Organism: Microvirga sp. TS319; assembly: GCF_041276405.1. Lineage (NCBI taxonomy): Bacteria > Pseudomonadati > Pseudomonadota > Alphaproteobacteria > Hyphomicrobiales > Methylobacteriaceae > Microvirga > Microvirga sp. TS319. The sequence goes on from NZ_JBGGGT010000002.1 coordinate 1,481,819, forward strand.
CGGCCGGTCGAGCGCCTGTTCATGGGGGCTCCGGAGGTCTCGGAGGCCATCTACCGCCTTGCCCAGGCGGGGCGCGAGCGCCGGACCGGGATCGAGGAGATCCGCCTGTCGCCGTCCCTCGACGGAACGCGGGAATTCGGCTGGTATCGGGTCAGCGTGCGGCCCGTGCCGCGCTCCGGCAGCCGGAACGCCACCTTATGGACCGTCGCCGACATCACCCACGAGCGGGAACGGCAGGAAAACGTTTTCCAGGAACTCCAGCACGCGATCGATTATCTCGACCATGCGCCCGCGGGCTTCCTGTCGATGGATCCCAAGGGCGCGATCCTCTACCTCAACGCCACGCTGGCGAGCTGGCTCGACTACGACCTCGCCCAGGTCGGCTCCGGCGGCCTGAGCCTCGGCGATATCGTGCCGCGCAACGTGGCGGCGATGATGGCGTCGCTCGCCGGGGATCCGGGAACCGTGCGGACGGAGACCTTCGATCTCGATCTGCGCCGCCGCAACGGCCAGTTCCTGCCCGTGCGCCTCTATCACCGCATCGCCTTCGGGATGGACGGACGGATGGGCGCATCCCGCACCCTCGTCATCAACCGTTCGCCCGGCGTGGAGGTGGACGAGGGCCAGCGCGCGGCCGAGGTGCGGTTCGTCCGCTTCTTCAACAACACGCCGATCGCGATCGCGACCGTGAACCGCGCCGGCCGCATCGTTCACGCCAACGCGCCCTTCTCGAAGCTCTTCGGCATCCTGCCGCGGATCGGCGACAATGCGGGCGAGGGGCCCTCCCTCTTCGAGAGCTTCCGCGACAGCGGCCCCCTCGATGCCGCTCTCAGGGCGGTGGCGGAGAACCGGGGCGACATCGCCCCCCTCGAACTCCAGACGGCGGGCGAGAACGGCAGCTCCGTGCGGGTCTGGGTCACGCCCGCGGGGGATTCTGGCCCGGACGGAGAGGCGGCGATCCTTTATGCCCTCGACACCACGGATTTCCGGAAAGTGGAGGAGCAGCTCGCCCAATCGCAGAAGATGAACGCCGTCGGCCAGCTCGCGGGCGGCGTGGCGCACGACTTCAACAACGTGCTCCAGGCCATCATCGGCTACAGCGACCTGCTGCTCGCCAATCACCGGCCCACCGATCCGTCCTTCCAGGACATCATGCAGATCAAGCAGAACGCGAACCGGGCCGCGAGCCTGGTGCGCCAGCTGCTCGCCTTCTCCCGTCGGCAGACCCTGCGCCCCGAGGTGCTCAACCTCAGCGACCGGCTCTACGATCTTTCCATGCTCCTCAAGCGCCTCCTGGGCGAGCGCGTCGAGTTGGATCTCAGCCACGGCCGCGACCTGTGGTTCGTGAAGGCGGACGTGAACCAGTTCGAGCAGGTGGTGGTGAACCTGGCGGTCAATGCCCGCGACGCCATGCCGGACGGCGGCAAGCTCGCCATCCGCACCGCCAATGTCTCGGCGCAGGACGCCGCGCGCCTCGACGTGAGCGGCATGCCGCCCGCCGATTACGTGCTGATCGAGGTGTCCGATACCGGCATCGGCATGACGCCCGAGGTGGTCGACAAGATCTTCGAGCCCTTCTTCACCACCAAGGAAGTCGGGAAGGGAACGGGTCTCGGCCTGTCCACCGTGTTCGGGATCGTCAAGCAGTCGGGCGGCTATATCGACGTGGATTCGAAGCCCGGGCAGGGCACGACCTTCCGCATCTACCTGCCGCGCCACGTGGCGCAGGCGCAGGAGGCGCCCGAGGAGGTCAAGGCCGACGCCCCCAAGAAGCCCGCCGCCGACATGACGGGGCAGGGCACCATCCTTCTCGTGGAGGACGAGGACCCGGTCCGCGCCGTGAATGCCCGGGCGCTCTCGGCGCGCGGCTACACGGTGCTGGAGGCGGCCTCGGGCGTCGAGGCCCTGGAGATCATCCAGGAGCGAGGCGCCCCGGTCGATCTCGTGGTCTCCGACGTGGTCATGCCCGAAATGGACGGGCCCACCCTGCTGGGCGAACTGCGCAAGCTCTATCCCGATCTCAAGGTGATTTTCGTGTCCGGTTATGCGGAGGAAGCCTTCCGCAAGAACCTCCCCGAGGGCGAGGATTTCAACTTCCTGCCCAAGCCCTTCAGCCTGCGCCAGCTGGTCGAGACCGTGAAGCAGGCAATCGGGCGGTAAACACGATGGAGGGCCCGAAAACCTTGGCTCGCGTGCCAGGGTTTTCGGCTGAGCCCGGCGTGCCGGGTCTCAGATTACGTAGAAATCCTTGTAAGACAGCTTGAGGCCCCGGGCGAGCTGGGCAATCTCGATCGCCGCCTTGGATCCTGAACCGTCAGCATCGTAGGACAGTACGCCGGTCTTGTCGTTGTAGATCAGGTAGTCGTCCTTGCCCTTCGCTGCCGTGCCGGTCACGAAGAAGGCCTTGTTCAGCTGCTGGGGCCTCGCCTCGCTTCCCTTCGCGCCGAGCTTTTTGAAGATCGCGTTGTCGAGCCAGAACGTATCGTCGGCCGGGTTGAAGTCCTTGATTGCATCGAAGTTCACCCTCCGGTCCGTCGTCGACGTCCCGAGCCTGGTGTCGAAGACGAATATGTCCTTGCCTGCCCCACCGTAGAGTGTGTCGTTTCCGGAGCCGCCGACGAGCGTATCGTTTCCGCCTTGGCCCTTGAACAGGTCTCGGCCGGCCCCGCCCTTGAAACGGTCGTTGCTCGCCGAGCCCACGAGCCGCTCGGCGGCGATGTCGGCCACGTCGATCACGAGATTCTGAAGGAAGGTGTGGCCCGCGACCGTCGCCTTGACCGTGAGCGTGTGGGTCGCGGCCTGCTCGTGATCGAGCAGATAGGGATTGGTGACCGCCACATAGGTCTTGCCGTCCTTCTGGATCAGCCCGAAGCGCCCGCCCGCGTTGTTGGCCAGCTCATAGGTGAAGGCATGGCCTTGCGAGTCCTGATCGGTCAGGAAGCCCACGAGAGTGCCTGTCCCGGCCGTGGAATCGTAGGGTGCCGCATATTCGTTGACGGTAGAGGCGCTCAACGTCGCCTTGGCCGCAATCGCATGGACCTGGAGCGTCACCGGGCCGGAGGAGCTCGAGGCATCCTGCACACGGATGGTGAAATCGGTCGTCCGGACCGATCCCGCGGCGGCGCCGGGCGAGTCGGTCGCGTCGAAATGGAGGGTGTCCATCATGACTTCCAACGCGGCAGCCTTGCCGGTGAAGGTATAGGTTACGATGCCGGCATCGACGGTGCGATCCGTGGCCAGGATCCCGGCAGGAAGCACGATATCGCCATCCTCCAGGCGGAAGGAGAGCTGAAGCGTCAGGACGTCGTTTTCGGCATCGGTCACGATCAGGCCCCTGAACGCCCGCGCGAGCTCACCGGAATCGAGCGTGATCGTGTCGGCTTCCGCCGCGGGCACGCTCACGGCGGGGCCGCTATTGCCGACCACGTGAGTGACCACATTGACGCTGGAGTTCGTCACCGCGGGGTGAGAGGGATCCTTGATGCCGATGACGAAATTCGTCGTGAAATCGGAAGCGCCGGCGGCCTGATCCGTGGGATCGAAACGCAGCGCGCGCAGCGTGGCGTTCAGCTCCTCCGCCGATCCCGTGAAGGTGTAGGTCCGGGTTCCGGCGAGATCCTCGAAGGCGAGCGGGGCGGACCCGAGCGCGAGCGTCCCGTCGTCCTGATCGAACGCGATGATCAGGGTCAGCTCGGTGTCGTCGCCATCCGCGACGGTCACGCCCCGAAAGGCGTCGACGACTAGGCCCTTGTCGAGGGCGTGCGTCGTCGCCGTGCCGGGAGCGACGGCAATCGTCGGAGATGAGTCCTCGACGACGGTGAGCGTGAACTCCTGCCATTTGCTCAGGCCGCCGGCATCGGTGGCCTTGACCCAGACCGTGACCTGACCCGACAGGCCCGCCAGCGCGGCGGGATTGCCGACCACGAGCTTGCCGCCCGTGCCGATCTTGAACGGTCCGTTCGCGGGGAGTTCGGTATCGCTGTTCTGCCCGGTGACGAGCCTGTAGGTGAAGGCCGTATCGCCATCCGGATCGAGCGTGCGCAAGGTGCCGATCTCGAAATCGGCAGCCGCTGTCTGGCCGACGGTGGCGCCCGTCGCGCCCGGCGTCCCGAAATCGATGCTGAGCGGCGCTTCGTTGACGTTCGTGACGGTGAGCGCGAGCTTCTTGACGAAGGAGGCGCCAGCCCCGTCGGTGGTCTTGACCCAGACCTCCTGCACTCCGACCTGGGCATCGTCGAGCCCGGCGCGCAGAAGGATCTTGTCCGCATCCGCCCCCGAGCCGATCTCGAACAGGGGATGACCGGCCGGGAGGGCATCGCCGGCCGCGTTCGCGACGATCTCGTAGGTATGGGTGTCGTCGGCATTGCCGTCCGTGGTCGCAAGGGAGGCCACGGCGATCCCGACCTGCGCGTCCTCGGTGACCGCGCCGCCCGCCGCGATGATGATGTCGGTGGGCGCCTCGTTGAATGCGAAATGCTGCGAGAAGACGCCCGTTCGGTCGCTGTCGCTTTCGCCCCAGGCGACGATCCAGCTTCCATCGGCGAGCACGGTCACTTGGGGTGATAGTGGCCGAACTCCGGTCGTATTGACCTTCATCCGCTCTCCGTTCGCCGTGCCGTCCGCATGATAGACCTGCTGCAGGAGCACGTCATTCCCTTCGGAATCGACGTCCTTCCAGACGACCACCCAGCCTCCGCCGTGGAGCGCCGCGACAACCGGGAAAATTCCCAGGGTGGTCTCGGATTCGAACGTGTCGATCAGGACTGCATCTCCGAGCTTTTGCCCATTTGTGCCATAAACTTGCTGGTAGGCAGCGGCATGCGTTGAATCGTCATCGGACTGCCACGTCACCACCCAACCGCCGCTTTCAAGCGCGGCCATGCCGGAGAGAACCAGAAACTCATCGTTCAAAGGAACGGCCACCAGGGTCTCGCCGCCGAGCTTTTGTCCATTCGCATCGTAGACCTGCTGAAAGACACCCTCGGGTGCGGTATTTTCGGGCTGAGTGCCATTTCCCTGCCAAGCGACCACCCACCCGCCATTCGCCAACGGGATCACGAATGAGCCGGTTTGGCGTCCGTCGATCGTGGTGTTGACCCGAGTCTCGCCGCCGACCCTCTGCCCGTTCACATCATAGACCTGCTGGAAGACACCCTGTGTGTCCTCGTTTCCCGGCTGGGTGCCTACGCCCTGCCAGGTGACGACCCAGCGACCCCCTGCAAGGGTGGTCACCGCAGGAGAATTTACGTCGCCAGTTCCCGACGTGTTGACGCGGGTTTCGTCTCCGTGGCGTGTTCCGTCGGCATGATATCGCTGCTGATGAATGGACTGCGAGGTATCGGTCTCGCGTGATACCCAAGCCACGATCCAACCGCCGTCCGGAAGCATGGCGATGCTCGGGAAGAATTGCTCGTTTGCAAGGGTCGTATTGACCAGGGTTTCGCCACCGACCCTGCTTCCGCCCGCGTCATAGGCCTGCTGGAAGACGCCAGCACCGTCGACGTTGTCCGCCTGGGTTCCGGATCCCCACCAGGAGACGACCCAGCCCCCATTCGCGAGGGCGGTGAGGCTCGGCCCCATCTGCTCGCCGGAGGTCGTGGTGTTGACGAGAGTTTGCGAACCGACCTTGACGACGGAGTTAGGCATGGAGAACCTCAAAATGAAATGTTATTTCGTATCGAACTAGACCATTCAGCCATCCTTTGGCAATGCCGACTGCGGGAACACGGCTTCCATCGCATCAACCTTCGGTGGAGCGTCCGGCGGACCGACGGGTGGACACGGAAGAGTGCCTTGCCACGGCCTGGCTCCCGGCTCTCGTCCTGTGGGTGAAAGGGGCCCAGACGGTGCTGCGAATGACCTTTCCGAACGGGCAATTCATGCGGCTTCGGCGGGTCGGGAAGTCATTGAATAGAAAGGGGTTATGGCATCGCGTCGGGCGGGTCGTCGGTATCCTGGACGTCGGGACCATAAACTTGCGGAGAGAACAAAAAAAGAACTTGTACGAGAGAACAAAGTGAGTACATATATTCCCTCAACACCGCGTTGAGATTCACTCCTCCTCCTGCCATAAGAAGGTGTCTGATCATGTCGCAGTCTTCTCTGAGACTGGTGGAAAGCTCATCAATGGATAAAGACAAGTCGAAAGCTCTCGACGCGGCGCTCTCACAGATCGAGCGTGCCTTCGGCAAGGGCTCGATCATGCGGCTCGGCAAGGGGCAGCAGCCGGTCGAAATCGAAACCATCTCGACGGGGTCGCTCGGCCTCGACATCGCGCTCGGCGTGGGCGGACTGCCCCGCGGCCGCATCATCGAGATCTACGGGCCGGAATCCTCCGGCAAGACCACGCTGGCGCTGCACACCATCGCGGAAGCCCAGAAGAAGGGCGGCGTCTGCGCCTTCGTGGACGCGGAGCACGCGCTCGATCCCGTTTATGCCCGCAAGCTCGGCGTCAGCCTGGACGATCTCCTGATCTCCCAGCCCGACACCGGCGAGCAGGCCCTCGAAATCGCCGACACGCTGGTGCGCTCCGGCGCGGTGGACGTGCTCGTCATCGACTCGGTGGCGGCGCTCACCCCGAAGGCCGAGCTCGACGGCGAAATGGGCGAGGTCCAGCCGGGCCTCCAGGCCCGCCTCATGAGCCAGGCCCTGCGCAAGCTCACCGGTTCGATCTCGCGCTCGAACACGATGGTGATCTTCATCAACCAGATCCGCATGAAGATCGGCGTCATGTACGGCAGCCCGGAGACGACCACGGGCGGCAATGCCCTGAAGTTCTACGCCTCCGTGCGCCTCGACATCCGCCGCATCTCGACCCTGAAGGATCGCGACGATCCGATCGGCAACTCGGTGCGCGTGAAGGTCGTCAAGAACAAGGTCGCACCGCCCTTCAAGCAGGTCGAGTTCGACATCATGTTCGGCGAGGGCGTGTCCAAGGTAGGCGAACTCGTCGATCTCGGCGTCAAGGCCGGCATCGTCGACAAGTCCGGCGCCTGGTTCTCCTACGACAGCCAGCGCCTCGGCCAGGGCCGTGAGAACGCCAAGCAGTTCCTGCGCGACAACCCCGAGGTCGCCGATAAGATCGAGGGCCTCATCCGCCAGAATGCCGGCCTCCTCGCCGACCGCATCCTGGAACAGGCGACCCCGACCACCGAAGACCTGGACGAGGGATCGGCCGACTAGAGCATCGTGCGAAGAAGCGGGAACCGGTTCTTCGCGAAAAACGATGCTTCATCAAAGAGATGGAGCAAGCATTCCGATCCCGTCAGAATGCTTGCTCTAAAGAGGTTTTGCTCTCCTTCAAGGGCAAAGAACAGGCCGTCGCGAGAGATCGCGGCGGTCTTTTCGGTTGCTTTCCTCGAGGCGAGCGCATCGTGCGAAAAAGTGGACCTGGTTTTTCGCAGCAAGCGATGCGCTCCTCTAGGAGGGAGCATCGCATGGAATCCCAAAAGTGGATTCCACTTTTGGGTCTGATGCTCTAGGGGCGGCGAAAGGGCCTGCGTGGAAGCCGAAAGGCTGCCAGCGCAGCGTGTTGCCTAGCGCATCGTGCGGACCCAGCGGCCGCGCAGCGAAAAGTGGACCCGGATCTTACGAACGTGGCCCTTCGGGTCCTCACAAACGATGCGCTCATCTAAGGAGGGAGCATCGAATTCGATCCCAAAAGTGGAGTCCACTCTTCACGTCCGATGCTCTAACAGCCTCCTCCAGGCGGTTCAGATGATCAGGAAGTCGCTACGATTGACGTCGTCAGGGCTGCCCGCGAGGGTGGCGAAATGCACTTTTGGGGCTGGGCCCGTGCCGTCCCGGTCGTAGTAGAGCGCGCCAGTGACCTTGTCGTAGATGATGCGGTCGCTCGCATCCATAGCAGCCGTCCCGATCCGGAAGGCGGCGGCCGTGAGAGGGCCTTCGGTCAATCCCTTGAAGAATTCATTTTCGAGGGCGATGCGGTCGTCCTTGTGGCTGAAGTCGAGGATCGTGTCGCGGTTGGCACTCGCCGGCTTCGTGTCGAACACGAAGGTGTCGTTGCCTGGCCCACCCGTCATCTGGTCGAGGCCAAGCCCGCCGTACAGCAGGTCGTTTCCGCTCCCGCCAAAGAGCCTGTCATTGCCGGCCCCGCCGTTGAGCAGGTCGTTCCCGGCTTTGGCGTCGAGGGTGTCGTTGCCGCCCAGGCCGAAGAGCTGATCCTTGTACCCACTGGCCGTCATCCGGTCGTTTCCGGCCGCTCCGATGATGTTGAGTTGCGTCCCGTTCGTGTCACGAACGGCTCCCCGAAGCAGAGTATCGGGTGTCAGCGCGAGGAGCCCCGGGATCGCGACGCCGCCCTGCGGGCCCGTTTGACTGCCCAGGGCAATCGTCAAGTGCGCAAGCTGTTCTTGTCTGTTGGCGTCACTTCCCACACGGTACAGTTCGGCAGATGCGATCATGCCGCTCACGCCGAAAATCCCATTGAAGTCCAGCCCGGTTCCGGTGGTGGCGATTTCATACCGGGGATCCGACGAGACACCACTGTCGTTCACGATCCGGAAATAGCTTCTGCCCGTCGTCGTCCCGCCGAGCCCGCTCCCATCCCAGGAAACAGGGAGGCTCCCGGAGAAGAACAGATCGGTATTGAAACCTCTTGAAGTGTCGATGGTGAGGGTGAAGACGGCCATGGCTCGGTCCTCCGGGTGCCCGATGCACCAGATACCCCCATGTGCCCGTGGCCACGATATCATCCTTTTATCCTGGCAGCTCGTCAAACTTGGCTGCTACCATCCCGGGATTGGGCAGAGGGACTCCAGGATAGACGACACGCCGCCTCGACAGGGCGTCTGCGGGCGGCTAAAACCGCCATCGAAATCATGTCTTTCCGGGCCCGAAAAGCCCCTGCATCCGAGTTTGAGAACCCATGAGCGGCGTCAACGAAATCCGGTCGGCCTTCCTCGATTACTTCGCCAAGAACGGCCATGAGGTCGTGGCCTCGAGCCCCCTCGTGCCGCGCAACGACCCGACCCTGATGTTCACGAATGCCGGCATGGTGCAGTTCAAGAACGTCTTCACGGGGGCCGAGAAGCGCCCCTACAGCACGGCGGCGACGGCGCAGAAATGCGTGCGCGCGGGCGGCAAGCACAACGATCTCGACAATGTGGGCTACACGGCGCGCCACCACACCTTCTTCGAGATGCTCGGCAATTTCTCGTTCGGCGACTACTTCAAGGAGCGCGCCATCGAGCTCGCCTGGAATCTGATCACGAAGGAGTTCGACCTGCCGAAGGACAAGCTCCTCGTCACCGTCTATCATGACGACGACGAGGCGGCGAACCTCTGGAAGAAGATCGCCGGATTCTCGGATTCGAAGATCATCCGCATCCCGACCTCGGATAATTTCTGGCAGATGGGCGATACCGGCCCGTGCGGCCCGTGCTCGGAAATCTTCATCGACCAGGGCGACAAGCTCTGGGGCGGTCCTCCCGGCAGCCCTGAGGAGGACGGCGACCGCTTCCTCGAGTTCTGGAATCTCGTGTTCATGCAATACGAGCAGATCGAGCCCGGCAACCGCATCGGCCTGCCCAGGCCCTCCATCGACACCGGCATGGGGCTGGAGCGCATCTCCGCGATCCTGCAGGGCGTCTATTCGAACTACGACACGGACCTGTTCCGCACCCTCATCGAGGCCGTGGCCCACGCCACGGGCGTTGCGCCGGAAGGCGACCGCAAGGCTTCGCACCGCGTGATCGCGGATCACCTGCGCACCTCCTGCTTCCTCGTGGCCGACGGGGTTCTGCCCTCGAACGAGGGACGCGGCTACGTGCTCCGCCGCATCATGCGCCGCGCCATGCGCCATGCGCAGCTGCTCGGCGCGAAGGAGCCGCTCATGTACCGCCTCGTGCCCGTTCTCGTGCGCGAGATGGGGCAGGCCTATCCTGAGCTGATCCGCGCCGAGGCGCTCATCACCGAGACCCTGAAGCTGGAGGAAACCCGGTTCCGCAAGACCCTGGAACGCGGCCTCTCGATCCTCGACGAGGAAAGCCGCAGCCTCATCAAGGGCCAGAACCTCTCCGGCGACACGGCCTTTACGCTCTACGACACTTATGGCTTCCCGCTCGACCTGACGCAGGATGCGCTGAAGCCCCGCGGCATCGGCGTCGACACGGAGGCCTTCAACGCCGCCATGGAGCGTCAGCGCGAGAAAGCCCGGGCGGCCTGGTCCGGTTCGGGCGAGGCGGCGACCGAGACCGTATGGTTCTCCGTGAAGGAGCGCACGGGCGCGACCGAGTTCCTCGGCTACGACACCGAGAATGCGGAGGGCGTCGTCCTGGCTCTGCTCAAGGACGGCAAGGAGGTTGCCGAGCTGAAGGCGGGCGAGACCGGCCTCGTGGTTCTCAACCAGACCCCGTTCTACGGCGAGTCCGGCGGCCAGGTCGGGGATACCGGCGTGATGCAGGGCGAGGGCGCGCGCGTCTTCGTGACTAATACCGAGAAGAAACTCGGCGATCTCTTCGTGCACCATGTCACGGTCGAGCACGGTTCCCTGAAGCCCGGCCAGTCGCTCGAGCTGATGGTGGATCACGATCGCCGCTCCGCCGTGCGCGCCAACCACTCGGCGACCCACCTCCTGCACGAGGCCCTGCGCGAGGTTCTGGGCGACCACGTGGCCCAGAAGGGCTCCATGGTCGGGCCCGACCGCCTGCGCTTCGACTTCAGCCATCCCAAGCCCATCGAGGATGCGGAGCTGAAGTCCGTCGAGGAGATCGCCAACAAGGTCCTGCTCCAGAACGAGCCGGTCGTGACCAAGCTCATGGCCGTGGACGAAGCCATCGAGTCCGGCGCCCGCGCGCTCTTCGGCGAGAAGTACGGCGACGAGGTCCGGGTCGTGTCCATGGGCAAGGCCGAGGGCAACAAGACCTTCTCGGTCGAGCTTTGCGGCGGCACGCATGTGAACCGTACGGGCGATATCGGCATGATCACCATCGTGTCCGAGAGTGCTGTCGCCGCGGGCGTGCGCCGTCTCGAAGCGATGACGGGCAATGCCGCGCGCCACCACCTCGAAGGTGAAAGCCGCAGGCTGCGCGAGGTTGCGGGCCTCCTGAAGACCCCGGTGGACGAGGTGTCCTCGCGCCTGACGGCTCTTCTCGAAGAGCGCCGCAAGCTCGAGCGCGATCTGGCCGAGGCGCGCCGCAAGCTCGCCATGGGCGGCGCGGGCGGCAGCGAGCCGATCAAGGACGTTAACGGCACCAAGCTCATGGCGCGCGCGGTGACGGGCGTGGAGATGAAGGACCTCAAGAGCCTCGCCGACGAGGGCAAGAAGCGTCTCGGCTCGGGCGTCGTCGCCATCGTGGGCGTCGCCGAGGACGGCAAGGCCGGCATCGTCGTTGCCGTGACCGAGGACCTGACCGGGAAGTACGATGCGGTCTCGCTGGTGAGGATCGGCTCGGAGAAGCTCGGCGGAAAGGGCGGCGGCGGGCGCCGCGACATGGCCCAGGCCGGCGGCCCCGACGGGGCGCAGGCGGAAGCGGCGCTCTCGGCCATCGAAGCGGCATTGTCCGCCGCGGCCTGAGGAACCGGGCGCCGTGCCGAGGGTTCATCCACACCCGACGCGGCGCAGGATCTACGAAATCCTTGAACGCAGCAGCGTGAACGACCCCGTCGTTCACGCTGTCCATTTATTCCTGATCCTGCTGATCGCCGTAAATGTCACGGCGGTCGTCCTCGAGAGCGTGCCGTCGCTGCAGGATGCCTACGACACGCCTTTCCTGATCATCGAGCTCGTCAGCGGCGTCATCTTCACGGTGGAGTACGCGGCCCGGCTCTGGTGCGCGCCGGAATATCTGCCCTTCCACCACATGACGCCGTGGCGGGCGCGGATGAGATGGGCTCTGCACCCGCAATCCGTCATCGACTTCGTGGCGGTCGTGCCCTTCTATCTCGCCTATTGGGACGTGGGAGGCCTGCGCGCTTTCCTGCTGCTCCGGCTCTTCCGCTTCTTCAAGCTCGCGCGCTATTCGCCGGGCCTGGCAAGCCTCGCGGAGGCCGTCTATGCCGAGCGGCGGGCGCTGATCGCCTGCGGCGTGATCCTCATGGGGGCCATGCTTCTCGCGGCTTCCGCGATCAATCTCGTCGAACGGGACGTGCAGCCCGACAAGTTCGGCACCATCCCCGAATCCATGTACTGGGCCATCGTGACGCTCACCACCGTGGGCTATGGCGACGCCGTCCCCGTGACGGCGCTCGGGCGGGTGATCGCCGCCCTGACGGCCGTGGCGGGGCTCGTCATGCTGGCTCTGCCGGTCGGCATCATCGCGAGCGCCTTTTCACGGGAGATCCACCGGCGGGATTTCGTCGTCACATGGAGCATGGTGGCGCGGGTGCCGCTCTTTGGGGATCTGGACGCTCAGGAGATCGCGAGCGTGATGCAATGTCTGAGTTCCCGCAGCTGCGCACCCGGGGAGGTCATCGTCCGCAAGGGCGACGAGGCCCATTCCATGTATCTCATCGCGGCAGGCGACGTGGAGGTGGTCCTGCCCGGCGAGAATGTCCGGCTCGGCCCCGGAGACTTCTTCGGCGAGATGGCCGTTCTCAAGAGGCGGCGGCGCGCCGCAACCGTCAGGGCCCTGACGCCCTGCCGCCTGCTCGTGCTCGATGCGGGCGACCTGCACGACCTTCTCGAGGGCAACCCGGCCCTGGCCGAACATGTTCATGCGGTCGCCCGCTCCCGAGGCGGAGAGACGGACGAGTGAGCGGCGTCAGTCGTGATCGGGATGTTGCCGGGAGGCCATCTTCTCCAATTCCTCAGGTGAGGCGTAATCCTCCGTCCGCTGGCCGGGCAGGCTGTGGAGATGCTCGAAAGCCGCGATCCTGCTCTCGATGCCGTACTGGAACTCCGGCGTGACCCGGCCCGGCTCGTCGAGGCTGCCGATGGAGACGCTGATGCGGTCGTTCTCCAGGTAGGAATAGGTCAGCGGCGTTCCGCAATCCCGGCAGAACCCGCGCTCGACGGCCTCCGAACTCCTGAAGATGCCGGGCCGCCCCTTCGTCCAGACCAGATCCTTGCGGGCTACGCCGGTAAAAGGCGCAAAGTAATTGCCGAACGCCTTCTGGCACATGCGGCAATGGCAGATGCTCGCATGCGTCGGCTCGGCCCTCAGCGCATAGCGCACTGCGCCGCATTGGCAGCCGCCGGCGAGGATGGCGGATTCACTTGGCTCCATGCTGGTCTCCTGCAGTATCTCGTCAAGATTGCTGAAGCTCGGGCCTCATGCGCGGATGTCAAGCCGCCATGTCTCAAACGAGCATGGAAAACGGGGCCCATCTGCATGGGACCCGTCACAACAAGGCTTGGATGGCGTTCCTCAGATCACCAATCAATCACCAGGAAATCATTGGCGGACAAGGGCAGGTTTGCCGTCAGCGTGGCGAACTGAATCGCGGCTCCTGCACCCGAGCCATCGGCATCGAAGGACAACGCCCCGGTTGCGGCATTGTAGATGATGCGATGCTCGTTCTGGGTGGCCGCGCTGCCCACGACGAAAGCATTCGCGGCGAGCGGTCCCATGCCGAGTCCTTCAAACATACCCCAGAACAGATGGATCTTATCCTCGCCGACCGTGTAGTCGGTGATCTGGTCGATGTTATATCCATCGAGCACGCCCATGAACACGAACGCATCCCGACCGGCGCCGCCGGTCAGGATGTCGGCGCCATCCATGCCGTAGAGAGCATTATCACCGGCGTCGCCACCCAGCCGGTCATCGAAGTTCGTGCCCTGCAGGTCCTCAATGTCTCCATAGACGTCGCCCTCGGCTGAATTTTGCGTGCCGCCCGTTGCGAGGCTTGTCCATACGAACTTCGTCGAGGCCATATAGCTGACCATATCGCGACCTGCCCCACCGATCAGGACGTCGGCATCGTAGTCCGTGCCGGGACGTTCTTCGGGATCGGGATTCTTCCCGGGCGGCCCCGGATCGATCGGCGGAAGACCGGCGCCCGACAACCAGTCATTGCCGTCTCCGCCATCCAGGTAATCCTTGCCATTCCCGCCGATGAGATAGTCATCGCCCTGGCCGCCGTACAGCGTATCGCCCAAGGAATCGCCGCCACGACTGTCACCGTAGAGATAGTCGTTGCCATCGCCGCCATCGAGGGTGTCCTCCCCGTCGAAGCCGTAGAGAAAGTCGCTGCCATCAAGGCCGTAGAGGGCATTGTTGCCTTCGTCCGCCATCAGATCATCGCCGAAGTTCGAACCTTCGATATATTCGATACCAAGATAACGGTCGCCTGCCGCCTCGCCCCGTGTACCACCGTAGTCGAGGCTCACGGTCACGCCCTCCGTGGCATGGACAAAGCTTACTGTATCGATGCCTCTCCCGCCATCGAGCCGGTCGCCGCCCATGCCGCCGTCGAGGGTGTCGTTGCCGGCGCCGCCCAGGAGCGTGTTCGCGCCATCGCTGCCGATCAGGGTATCGCCAAAGGCCGTGCCCTCGATGTTCTCGATGCTGACAAGGATATCGCCCGCTGCATCGCCCATGCCGGAACCGGTCGCCAGATTGACGTACACGGCCGCATTGGACTGGGCATAGATCGCCGTATCGATGCCGTCGCCGCCATCGAGCCGGTCGGCGCCTAGTCCGCCTTCGAGGCGATCGTTGTCCGTTCCACCGAAAAGCTGGTCGTTGCCGCCCAGGCCGCTCAGGACATCTTCGCCACCCCAGCCATAGATCTTGTTGCCGCCACTGTTGCCCGAGAGCCGATCGCCGAAACGAAACGTGCCCTCGAGGTTCTCGATATTGATGAAGACATCGCCTGCCGCCTCGCCACCCGAGCCGCCGGTCTCGAGGCTTGCGACGATACCCTCAAAGGCATGGTCGTAAATCGCGGTGTCTTCCCCCACACCGCCATCGAGGAAATCGGCGCCTGTGCCGCCTTCGAGAGTGTCGTCGTGGAGACCGCCATCGAGGGTGTCGTTGCCCTCCCGGCCTTCCAGGTAATCGGTTCCGCTCAAGCCCGCGAGATAGTTGGGATTCCTATCGCCTTCGAGAATGTCGAAGAAATTCGAGCCAACGATTCCTTCGATGCTGCGATAAGTGTCGCTGTCTCCGCCAATTCGTGATTCGCCGCTCCCGCGGAAAAGGCTCGCGTTCACTCCGGAGTTGGCATTGATATAGATGGCTAGGTCGAATTCCTCGCCGCCATCGAGAATATCGGATCCAAGTCCGCCCTCGAGAGAGTCATTGCCACGGTCACCGTAGAGACCGTCGCCTCCCGCCCCGCCAACGAGCTCATTGCCCATTCCATTGCCGACCAGAGTGTCGGCATATGCCGTGCCCTCGACCTGCTCGATGTCGACATAGGTATCGCCGGCGGCTTCGCCGGCGGTGCCGCCGGTCGCGAGATTGACGATCACGCCTGCCTGCGCTTGGGCGTAGCTGACGCTGTCGAAGCCGATTCCTCCGTGCAGATAATCGGCGCCCGATCCGCCGATCAGCGTATCCTCATCGTCCCCGCCGTAGAGGCGGTCGTCGCCAACCCCACCCTCCAAGCGGTCGTTTCCGGTTTCGCCATAGATCCAGTCGTTGCCGAACTGGCCCGAGACGTTGTCCGCTCCGGCACCGGCCAGGAGATAGTCGTCCTGACCGCCGCCATAGACGATATCGTCGCCGTCGCCCGCGTCGATCTGCGAGCCGGTGACGAAGATGGCGTAGCGCCGTGCCTCCGTGTGACCGAGGTCCCACCAATGCGCGGTGGCAGCCGCCACATTGCCGGCGCCGAAGGCCGCCAGGAGATCGGGATTTTTGTTGAGATAGTAGGATGCGTCGAAGAAGGTGCCCCAGCGATTGGCCACGTCCTGGCCGACAAGATAGTCGCCGAAGACAGAGCCGACGAGGTTTTCAACCCCGTAGATCCGATCGCCTTCAGCATCCCCATTGAGGCCGCGCCCTTCGGCCAGATTGACGAACACGCCACTGGCAGAGGTTGCATAGGATACCGTGTCCATCCCTTCCGCGCCGTCGGTGGCATCGAGCCCGCCATAGAGCGTGTCGGCGCCCTGGCCGCCGATCAGAATGTCATTGCCTGCGCAGCCGTAGAGCTGGTCGTTGTTCAAACCTCCGGCCAGCGTGTCGTGGCCCGTCCAGCCGGTCAGGAAATCGCCGTCGGCGCCGCCATCGAGCTGGTCGTCGCCGTTCCCGCCGTCGACGTAGTCGCCGCCGGGCCCGCCATACAGGATGTCATTATCGTCATCACCCCACATGAGGTCGTTGCCGTCTCCGCCATCCATCGTATCGTTGCCGCCCCGGCCGTACATTGTGTCGCGCTCGTAGATGCCGGCGGACCTGCCGACCAGAGATTCAGCGAGATCCGAGCCGAGGATGAGCCAACTGGTATAGGGAGGGTACGGGTAGTCTGTCACGCTCGGCTGACCGGCGAGTTCGCCATCAATGGCAGAGCCGTCAGACTCGATAACGGCGGCTTGCTTGGCTGCCCAAACCGGAATCGCCCACCGATAGGTTAGGTCGACCGAAAGAGGTTGGTGCGGGTAAGGCTTGCCTTGAGACGACAGGATCATTCTGTGGATTTCCCTTGTTTAGGAAAATCATTCTAATGTTACAACATGTCCATAGGAATGCATATCTACTGATCGGCGTGCATAATGCTGTGGACGAAAATCCGCATCACTCCCAGGCCATGCGGATTCCGGGATTTCAGGCCGGCTGTGGTGGAGAACCGCTCAGCCGGTGCGAGCCAGGACCATGATCACGACATGCGGCGAGAAAGACGAGGGCCTCTATGTGCGCCGTACCGCAATGAGTGTAGAGCCGGGCTCGGTGAAAGACCTCCTGACAGACGCAGGCGAAGATCCCCGGCTTCTCTCGCCGCGCCGATTGGCAAATAAAGATTATCAAACAAGGAAGTGCCGCGCTTGCTTCCTCCCCACGAGGAAGAGGTGAGCCTAACGCTGAAGCGGAAACTGCGATTAATGAGCGGGCCTTCGAGAGCGTGTTATAATAGGCGGGGCGGGCATTCATCGGCGGAGTGGGCCTTGAACGTCCTGTGCAGCAGAGCATGGAGAGGCGCCATGCAGACAACGAGCGATCAACGAACCGTATCGGTCTTGAAACCGGCCATCGCTCCGCCCGTCTTTCCGAGCACCGGGACCGAATTCATCAACGTCATGGCCCATTATCATCGCGCCGAGATCGCCCGGATGGCCGGCTGGCGGGACCGGATCGATCGGACGAGCAACTGGGCCATCACGGTCGTGGCAGCCATGCTGTCGGTCTCTCTTTCCACGCCCACGGCCCATCACGGCGTCCTGCTCTTCGCCATGGTCCTGATCCTGCTGCTGCTGGTGATCGAGGCCCGCCGGTATCGGTTCTTCGACGTCTATCGCAATCGCGTGCGTCTCATGGAGAGGAACTATTACGCGCAGATCTTTGCGCCTGAAGACGGCACGACGGACGAATGGATCCACAGGCTCGGCGAGGATCTCCGAAGGCCCGTGTTCCTGATCAGCCTGAACCAGGCCATCTCGCGCCGGCTCCGGCGCAATTACTGCTGGATGTTCCTGATCCTCCTGCTGGCCTGGCTGGTGAAGACGACCTTCATCAGGATGCACGAGAATGCGGTCGAGACTCACATCGTCACATCCGTCGGGGAATGGATGCGGAATGCGGCCGTGGGGCCGGTGCCCGGATGGGCCGTCCTCGTGGCCGTCGCCATCCTTTACGGCTGGATCCTGTATGCCTCTCTGCGCCAGCCCCTGGGGGAGGGCGAACTCGCCTTCGGCAACGTGCATGTCTGAGGAAGGGGCCGGTCGGGAACGGCATGATGCCTCCCGTTTGCACAGGGCCCAACCAGGAAACAAAAAAGCCCGGCTCGCGCCGGGCTTTTCGATGATGTCGCGACGATGACCTTAGGCCGCCATGGCGATTCTGAGGTTCTCGTCGATCTTGTCGAGGAAGCCGGTGGTGGAGAGCCACTTCTGCTCGGCACCGACGAGCAGCGCCAGGTCCTTGGTCATGTAGCCGGCTTCGACCGTGTCGACGCAGACCTTCTCGAGGGTGGCGGCGAACTTGGCCAGCTCCGGATTGTCGTCGAGCTTGGCGCGATGGCTGAGGCCGCGGGTCCAGGCGAAGATCGACGCGATCGAGTTGGTCGAGGTCTCCTTGCCCTTCTGGTGCTCGCGGTAGTGGCGCGTCACCGTGCCGTGGGCAGCTTCCGCCTCGACGGTCTGGCCGTCCGGCGTCATCAGCACCGAGGTCATCAGGCCGAGTGAGCCGAAGCCCTGCGCCACCGTATCCGACTGCACGTCGCCGTCGTAGTTCTTGCACGCCCAGACATAGCCGCCCGACCACTTCAGGGCCGAGGCCACCATGTCGTCGATCAGGCGGTGCTCGTAGGTGATCCCGGCCGCCGCGAACTTGGCCTTGAACTCGGCCTCGTAGACCTCTTGGAAGATGTCCTTGAAGCGCCCGTCATAGGCCTTGAGGATGGTGTTCTTGGTCGACAGATAGACCGGGTACTTGCGCATCAGGCCGTAGTTCATCGAAGCCCGGGCGAAGTCGCGGATCGACTCGTCGAGGTTGTACATGGCCATCGCCACGCCGGCATCCGGGAACTTGAACACTTCCTTCTCGATGACGGTGCCGTCCTCGCCCTCGAACTTGATCGTCAGGCGGCCCTTGCCGGGCACCTTGAAGTCGGTCGCGCGGTACTGGTCGCCGAAGGCATGGCGGCCGACGACGATCGGCTGGGTCCAGCCCGGCACCAGGCGCGGCACGTTCTTGCAGATGATCGGCTCGCGGAAGATCACGCCGCCGAGGATGTTGCGGATCGTGCCGTTGGGCGACTTCCACATCTCCTTGAGGTTGAACTCCTCGACTCGGCCCTCGTCGGGCGTGATCGTGGCGCATTTGACGCCCACGCCGTACTTTTTGATCGCCTCGGCGGCCTCGACCGTGACCTTGTCGTTGGTGGCGTCGCGGTGCTCGATGCCCAGGTCGTAGTACTTCAGGTCGATGTCGAGATAGGGGTGGATCAGCTTGTCTTTGATGAACTGCCAAATGATGCGGGTCATCTCGTCGCCGTCGAGCTCGACGACCGGATTGGCAACCTTGATCTTCGCCATGATCTCACCTTGCGCTTCTTGAGGAGCTGGAACAGGCCTGCCGGCGGCAGGCGGTTACCGGGGCCTATAGCGCGGTTATGGCCGACGGGGAAGGTGGGGGGAGGCCGGGAATTCAGCGCTTTCTGGCGCGGCGGGGAGTTTTCCCGGTCTCGATGCAGGGCGTGATGGCAAAAAGGGTGTTCGCCAGGGCCGCCTTCGCCTTTGTGGCGTCGTCGATCCTCTGGCGCTGGGACAGGAAGGCGGTTGCCTTCAGGAAGGCCCGGTCGCAGGAGCAGGCGCCCCGGCCGCGCCGCTCGTAGCACAGATCATGCGCGCGGCAGGCCGCATCGAGGGCATCGATCGGCTTCCTGCGGTTCATGTCCCCGAGCCCGCACCAGTTGCCGTGAAAAAGGGAGGGAGAGGGCTGGACAACCGGCGCCGTCGAGGGGGCGGCCACGGTGAAGGCCGGAACGAGGACGCCACAGCTGGCAAGAAGAAGGATCGAGCGCAGGCGTGACAGGGAACCTCTCCATGCATCCATACGGTTAAAGGAAATAACGGCTTGGAGAATGGACCGGCATGGGTTTTGGTTCCGGCCTTGAGAAAGTTAGCCTGCAGGAGTTGCGAACGTCGTCCGGGGACGGCTCGCCTGCCCGGAGGCGTTCTGCCGACAACGCGAATGTCATAGGGCTGCCACGAGCCACGCTCATCGTGCAAAAAACGGGCCCCGGTTTTTCGCCAGAACGATGCGCTCTTTCCAAGAAGGAAGCATCGGATCGATCCCAAAAGTGCAAATCCACTTCCCGCGCCCGATGCTCTAGTCGCGCGGCCGCGTTTGGCGTTATGGAGGGAAGTCGCCCCAGTCTCTAGGGCCCATTTTTCCTCGAAGGCGCACCATGATCCGCCCTACCGTCATCCTCGTGGAGCCGCAGCTTGCCGAGAATATCGGCATGGTGGCGCGCGCCATGGCCAATTTCAGCCTCTCGGAGCTGCGCATCGTGGCGCCCCGGGACGGCTGGCCCCGAAAGGGCGCGCATTCCGCGGCGTCGGGCGCGGTGCATGTGCTGGACGGCGCGAAGCTCTACGACACCGTCCGCGAGGCCATCGCCGACCTGAACTTCGTCTTCGCCACGACCGCCCGGGAGCGGGGCCAGATGAAACGGGTCTACGGGCCCGACGAGGCCATGGCCGAGACGCACCGGCGCGGCGCGGAGGGGCAGGGCATCGGCATCCTGTTCGGGCGCGAGCGGACAGGCCTCGAGAACGACGAGGTGTCGCTGGCGGATGCCATCATCACCTTTCCTGTCGACCGGCGGTTCTCGTCCCTGAATCTGGCCCAGGCGGTGCTGCTCGTCTCCTACGAATGGTACAAGCTGGCGACCGGCGGCGCGCTGCCGTTCTCCGGCGAAATCCTCTCGCCGCCGGCTCCCCGCGAGATGGTGACCTCGTTCTTCGATTATCTCGAGTCCGAGCTCGCCGAGGTCAATTTCTACCCCGAGGACAAGCGGCCGACGATGACCCGCAACATGCGGGACATCTTTCATCGTCTGGCGATGACCGAGCAGGATGTGCGCACCCTGCGGGGCGCGGTTCGGGCTCTTGCGGAAGGCCGCCGGTTGAGGAAGCCTTAAAGAACTTATGCTCTAGTGTTGCCTGGTGCCATCCGCACCGCTTATTCCGATCCGGGACCGCCATGCGCCGCTCGCTGACCACTTTCGTCCTTCTCGCGTCGTGCCTTTCCGCTGCGACCGCTTCCGCGGCCACGCCTCCGAAACAGCCGGAGCAGGGGCCGGGCGGGTCGGATTACGCGATCGCCGACGTCGTCAAGACCGGAACCGGCACCGTCGCGTCGGGCAGTTACGTCTTCTACGGCAACGACACGCCGTCGGCGCCTCGTCCGGTGGTCGTCTTCTTTCATTCCTGGGGCGCTGTGAACCCGGCCCTCTACGGCGGCTTCATCGATCATCTGGCGCGCAAGGGCTATCTGGTCATCTTTCCGCGCTTCCAGGAGGTGAACCGCTCCCGTCCTGCCGATGCGTCCGTGCGGGCAGAGGAACTGATCGCCGAGGCCTTGGCGTCATTGACGGACAATCCGCAGGCGCGGCCCGATTCCGCCCGGGTGGCCTTCATCGGCCATTCCGCCGGGGTGCCCATCGCGCTCAACGTGGCCACAGGAGTCTCGCAATCGGATGTACCGGCTCCCAAGCTCGTCTTCGGCCTCGTGCCCGGCGGCATCGCGTCGAACGAGAAGGAGCGTGGCATCATGCTCCGTGATCTGTCCGCGATCGACCCTTCGACCCTTCTCATCACCATGAGCGGCGACCGGGAGCACCTGCCGAGCGACCGCGCCTCCCGCCGCATCTTCGAGGCGGCGAGTGCCGTGCCGACGGCGCGCAAGCTGTTCATGCGGGCAAGCTCGGACGATCACGGCTATCCGGCCCTGACGGCGACGCTGGCCTTTCCGGGCTCTCCGAAGGCCGCATACGACGCCGCCGCCATCAAGCTTCAGCCCGATCTGCCGCGCGACCCGAAGCAGAAGAACACCTGGAAGTGGAGCGCCGACATGGCGCTCTCGGGCCCCCAGACCATCCTGACCCAGCAGCTCGGCAACAACCCGACCGATACGCTGGATTATCTCGCCCTCTGGAAGACCTTCGAGATCGCCGCCGATGCGGCCTTCGCCGGCAAGGACGCCGCCGCCCTCGCGCGCGATCCGAAATTCGTCGACATGGGCAATTGGAGCGACGGCTGGCCCGTGCGCCGCCTGTCGGCCCAGATGCCCAAGGGAGAGGTGCAGGAGGAAAAGCCCGAACGAGGACCCCGGCGCCGGCTCAATCTCGGCCCGACCGAAAGTCAGCAGGGCGCGGTGAATGATCTCGTCAAGCAGTTTCGCTCGTAAGGGCTGGGCCGATGCGTATCGATCTTCTGGCCGGTGCGTCCTATAACCCGGCTGTCATGCCTGCCCCCGTTCCCACGATCCTCGTCTTCGATTCCGGCCTCGGCGGCCTGACGGTGTTCTCCGAGGTCCTGAAAGTTCGCCCCGATGCCCGCTTCGTCTATGCGGGCGACGATGCGGGCTTTCCCTATGGGCGACTGAGCGAGGCGGCGCTGACCGCCCGGGTGCTCTCGGTCATGGAGCGGCTGATCGGCCTCTACGATCCCCGGCTCGTGGTGGTGGCCTGCAACACGGCCTCGACGGTCGTGCTGCCGCCCCTGCGCGAGCGGTTCTCCGTTCCCTTCGTGGGCACCGTGCCGGCCATCAAGCCTGCGGCTCTCGCGACTCGGACGGGCCATGTGACCGTGCTCGCGACGCCCGGCACCGTGGCGCGCGACTACACCCGCGATCTGGTCGAGACTTATGCGGGTTGCTGCAAGGTCAACCTCGTCGGCTCGCGTCGTCTGGCCGCCTTCGCCGAGGCGGAGCTCTCCGGAGCCCCGGTTCCCGACGAAGAGCTGTTGGCCGAACTGCGGCCCTGTTTCGTGGAGGGAGAGGACGGGCGGACCGACGTGGTGGCCCTGGGCTGCACCCATTACCCGTTGCTGTTGCGCCGCTTCCAGGCGCTCGCGCCATGGCCGGTGACATGGATCGACCCCGCGCCGGCCATCGCGCGCCGCGTCACCCAGCTCATCGGCCCGCCCGTTCCCGGGCACGAGGCCGACGAGGACGAGGCCCTGGCGGTCTTCACCAGCGGGGCCGGCATCACCCCGGCGTTCCGGGAAGCCTTGCGGGACAAGGGTTTGCCTCTCGTGACCATCGAGGATATGCCGCTCCTGCAGGGATAGGGCGGCCCGGGAACCCTTGATTGACTTCCTGCCTGTTTTCTCGTACATCCCTCCCGTTCACGCGGTCCTTAACGGGGCCGCGTAACTTTTTACGCTCCCGTGGCCCGGTTCCGGCCGGCCTGTCGTCCCGAAAGGGAAGAGGAGGGCGCGTTCCTCGCAAATTCGACAACAAGAGGAACAGCGATGTCGAAGCGCATTCAGGCCAAGCACAAGCTTGACCGCCGCATGGGTCAGAACATCTGGGGCCGCCCGAAGAGCCCCGTGAATCGCCGCGAATACGGCCCCGGCCAGCACGGCCAGCGCCGCAAAGGCAAGATGTCCGACTTCGGCACTCAGCTCCGCGCCAAGCAGAAGCTGAAGGGCTACTACGCCAACATCACCGAGAAGCAGTTCCGCCGCTACTACGCGGAAGCCATTCGTCAGAAGGGCGACTCCGGTGAGAACCTGGTCGGTCTGCTCGAGCGCCGTCTCGACGCGATCGTGTACCGCGCGAAGTTCGTCGCGACCCCCTTCGCGGCTCGTCAGTTCGTCAACCACGGTCACGTGAAGGTCAACGGCCGCCGCGTGAACATTCCGAGCTATCTCGTGAAGGCTGGCGACGTGATCGAGGTGAAGGACAAGTCCAAGCAGCTCGAAGTCGTGGTCGTGGCGAGCCAGCTCGCCGAGCGCGACGTGCCGGACTACATCGAGGTCGATCACTCCAAGATGACGGCCCGTTTCACCCGCATCCCGACTCTTTCCGAGGTGCCGTACCCGGTGCAGATGGAACCGAACCTCGTGATCGAGTTCTATTCGCGGTAATTTCTGCGAAGCCGATCTCAAACTGGAAAGGCCGCCCGATGGGCGGCCTTTTCGTTTGTGTGCCGAGCCCGCTCGACGGCTCGGAGGTGTCAGTGCTCTCTCCAGAGCATCGGACGTGAAAAACGGACCCATTTTTAACGTCCGATGCTCCGTTCTTGGAAAGAGCGCATTGTTCTGGCGAAAAACTGGGCCCACTTTTTCGCACGATGCGCCGGAGCATCGGACCCAAAAGTGGAATCCACTTTTGGGATCGATCCGATGCTCCCTTCTTGGAAAGAGCGCATCGTTCTGGCGAAAAACCGGGCCCACTTTTTCGCACGATGCGCTTGTGACGGCGAAGTCCATGGTCATCAAGGACCGAGACAGTCAATCCGGCCGGTGCGCGGGGAAGGCGCTCGAACTTATCTCGGCAGATCCCCGCCCTGTCCGGTTTTCCGGATCGAGCGGGTTGGAGGACCTGTGATCGTGGCGGAGACGTCAGCGGACGGCGTCGTAGGTCGTTACGGTGGTGTGGAGGGGCGGCCCCCCAGGTTCCGCCTATCCCCATTGTCCATTCGGACAACGGGGAGATCGGCCGCGACCGGTCCGGTTTTCGGATCCTGGCCGCGGCCTAGGCCCGTGTTTGCCCCCACGGGAAGCTAAGCCCTAGACCCCGAAAACGTGACCTGAATGAGGCGCAGGCCTGGGAATAAAAATTTTGAGAAAAATTTGGAACAAACCCTCGGGCCGCGCGTTGATGGATCCTCCGGTCCTTTTTGCCCCTACGGCCGGACACCTTAGAGCACCCTCGGGTGCTTTTTCTTTTTCGCCAGGACTGGCTCACACTCAATACAACGCCGCAACGCCGGGCGGGCCGCCACATTCACGTCCGATGCTCTAAGCCTATGTTCTTGAGCATCTTTTCACGCAAAATCGGTGCCCACTTTTGCGTCCGATGCTCTAACACTTTGGTTCCGAGCATCTTTCCACCCAAAGCTGGTTCCCGCCTTCGGGTCCGATGCTCTAACCGCGCTCGTCCGCGATAACCTTGCCGTCAGCCGGGAGGGTCCCCGGCGCGACCAGCGTGACGATGCCCTTGAGCTTCGTAACGGATCGCAGCGTGCTCTCCACGGCCTCCGCCAGGGTGCGCGAAGCCGCTTCGCATTCGGCCGCCAGGGTCATCACGTCGGTCTCACGTTGCCGCTCGATCAAAAGGCGAAGGCGTCCGAGTTCGGGGTGCCGTCGTCCGATCTCGGCCACCTGCTCCGGGCGTACGAACATGCCCTTGACCTTGGCGGCCTGATCGGCCCGCCCCATCCACCCTTTGATGCGTGCGTTGGTCCGCCCGCACGGGCTGCGTCCCGGCAGCACGGCGGTCAGATCGCCGAGCGCCAGGCGGATGAAGGGACGGCGCGGGTCGAGACTGGTGACGACGATCTCGCCGACTTCACCCTCCGGGACCGGATCGCCGGTGCCGGGGCGCACGATCTCCACGATGAGATCCTCGTTGACCACGAGCCCTTCGCGCGCGGAGGTTTCATAGGCGATGAAGCCGAGATCGGCCGTGGCATAGGCCTGGTAGGCATCGATGCCCTTCTCGAAGAACGCCTCCTGCAGCGACTTCGGAAAGGCCGCGCCGGACATGAGGGCGCGCTTGATGGACGAAGTGTCCCGGCCGGATTCGGCCGCCGCATCGAGCAGGATCTTCAGGAAATCCGGAGTGCCGCAATAGGCGCCCGGACGGTAGGCTTCGATCAGGTCCAGTTGCTGCTCGGTGTTGCCGGGCCCTGCGGGGATGACCGCGCAGCCTAGCGCCCGCGCGCCGGAATCCATGATGAAGCCGCCAGGCGTCAGGTGATAGCTGAAGGTGTTGAGAACGATGTCGCCCGCGCGGAAGCCCGCCGCGAAGAGGCCCCGCGCCGCGCGCCAAGGATCGGACAGGGCGGCCTCAGGCTCGAAAATGGGGCCGGGCGACGTGAAGAGGCGGCTGAAAGAGCCCGGCGCCTGTGCAACGAAGCCGCCAAAGGGGAGGGACGCATTCTGCAGCGCCGCGAGTTCGGCTTTCCGCAGGACCGGGATTCCGGCCAGAGCCTTGCGGTCTCTGATGCTCTCGACATCGATGCCCTTGAGCCGTTCTGCATAGGCTGGGGCTTTGAGGGCGCTTTTCAGGATATCGGGAAGGTGGTCGAAGAGAGCGGCTTCGCGTAAGACCGGATCGCGGGTTTCAAGATCGTCGTAATGATCTGCCAAGGCTTTCCTCCGCTTCGCCGCGACTGCCCGGAACATCCGATGGAAAAGTGGATGATTCACTCGATGCCGCCGGTCGCAGGATGCTTGACCGGCGGCACGCAGGCAAGGGTGGATAAGCCGTATGAGCGCGGCCCGCCGGGTCCGCTCAAACGATGCGCTCGTCTAAGAAGGGAGCATCGGATTCAATCCCAAAAGTGCAGATCCACTTCCGCGTCCGATGCTCTAGGAGCAGGTCAGGCTTGCGCCAGGGCTCCGAAGGTCGCGGACGAGGGCGCGGGGCCGAACCGGTTCGACCCAGGGCTTCCCGGCTGGCAGCAGAGATAGATGAGGCCGAGAGCGCCGATGAAGGGAACGAGCCCGATGAGAAGCCACCAGCCCGAGCGGTCCGTATCGTGAAGGCGCCGCGCCCCCGCCGACAGGGTGGGGACGAGGGCCGCCAGGGCCACGATCAGGCCGAGGACGGACATGCCGTCGAGCAGGAGGGAGTCCAGCATACTCGCCAGGATCATGAGCACGATGACCGGCAGCATGAAATACCAGTATTCCGGGCGGGACGAGCGGCCGGAAAAATCCGCGAACTTGCCGAGGCCGGTTCTGACGGCCTGCTCTACATTCTTCTTCAGGACTTCGAAATTCACTGTTGCCCCCTCGTTTTCCAGGTTTCACGCGAGTCGCCTCCGACTCCGTCATCTCTGTGCTAAGAATGTTATGAAGTTACGTCAAGCTCTTGCCTGTCGCGCCTCCCGGCTACAGCATCGGGTGTGAAATCGAACTCACGTCCGACGCTGTCAGTCCATGGTCTTGAGCATCTTTTCACGCAAAACCGTTTCCCACTTCCCGCGTCCGATGCTCTCCTTGCTTGAGCATCTTTTCACGCAAAACCGGTTCCCACTTTTGCGTCCGATGCTCTAGGTGAGCCACCGCTTGCGGCGCTTGTAGCTTTTGACGTTGCGGAAAGATTTTCGATCTCCCTCGGCGACGCCCAGATAGAACTCCTTCACGTCCTCGTTCTCGCGCAGGACCCGCGCGGGGCCGTCCATGACCACGCGGCCCGTTTCCAGGATGTAGCCGTAGGTCGCGTATTTCAGCGCCATGTTGGTGTTCTGCTCCGCGAGCAGGAAGGATACGCCCTCCGACGTGTTCAGGATTCGCACGATCTCGAAGATCTCCTCCACGATCTGCGGCGCGAGCCCCATGGAGGGCTCGTCGAGCAGGATCATGGAGGGTTTCGACATCATCGCCCGGCCGATGGCGCACATCTGCTGTTCACCGCCGGACGTGTAGCCCGCCATGGAGCTACGCCTCTGCTTCAGGCGCGGGAAGTACTCGTAGATGGCCTCCAGGTCGCGCCGGATGGCGGCGTTGCCGTCCTTGCGCGTGAAAGCCCCGGTCAGGAGATTTTCCTCGATGGTGAGATGGCCGAAGCAGTGGCGGCCTTCGAGGACCTGGATGCAGCCGCGCCGCACCAGCTCGTTGGGCGAGAGCCGGTCGACACGCTCGCCCTTGAATTCGATGCTGCCCTTCGTGACCTCGCCGCGCTCCGCGTGAAGCAGGTTGGAGATCGCCTTCAGGGTCGTCGTCTTTCCCGCGCCGTTCGCTCCCAGGAGGGCGACGATGCCGCCCTTTGGCACGGTGAGGGACACGCCTTTGAGCACCAGGATCACGTGGTCGTAGACGACCTCGATATTGTTCACCACCAGAACGGTCTCTGGGAGACTGGGAATCCGGTCGACTTGGTCGCGAGCGGCGTTGGTCATGCTGGCCTCGTGCGATCCTCGGGATATTCCCTCCCCGTTGCGGGGAGGGAAGAGATGAGGAGCTTGAACTCGCGCCTCGTGCGGACGCGGCCCTTCGGGGCCGCTCAAACGATGCGCTGCTCCATAGAGGGAGCATCAGTTTCAATCCCAAAAGTGCAAATCCACTTTTGGGGCCGATGCTCTAGCTCGCCTTGTCGCAGGCTTCGGTGCGCTTGGGCCAGCCGGCGTTCTTCTCGGCATAGTCCTTCGCGGCGCCATCGAGCTGGGCCTTCACGCGATCGGTCATCGGCTCGATGGGATCGGAGATTTTCACCCATTTCGCGCCGTCCCATTCCTGCATGAAGGCGGGGCGATGGCCGTTGTGATCCGTGCAGGACAGAGCGAGCGGCTCGGTGAATCCTTCGAGGCCGAGTTCCTTCAGCCGGGCGGGATCGAGCTTGATGTTCTCCATGCCGCGGCGCACGTCCTCGCCGGTCACGGCCTTCTTGCCCGTGAGCTTCTGGGCCATGGCGATGCCTTCGGCGATCAGCAGGGAATTGTAGACGCCGCGGTTGTAGAGAACTTCGCCGACCTTGTCCTTCGAAGCCTTGGACAGACCCTTGTCGATCACGTGCTTCTGGATGTCCTGCAGGGCGGGGAAATTCGCTCCTACCGCATGCCAGTTCAGCTCCTTGAAGCCTTTCGCGCCGGCGCCGCCGCTCTTCGCGTCGTCCTCGCTCGGCCACCAGACCGAGTAGAACTTGTCCATCGGATAGCCCGACCGGACCGCTTCCTTCACGGCCGCGCCGTTCATCGAGCCCCAACCCCACATGATCACATAGTCGGGACGGTCGCGGCGGGCGCTGAGCCATTGCGAGGATTGGTTCTGCATGTCCTGCGCGGCCACCGGATAGAGGGCGACCTCGAAGCCGATATCCTTGGCGAGTTCCTGCAGGAGCGGGATCGGCTCCTTGCCGAAGGCGGCGTCGAGATGAATGAAGCCGATCTTCTTGCCCTTCAGCTTCTCGAGCCCGCCTTCCTTCTCGCCGATGTACTTGATGATTATCGAGAGACCGTCCCAATAGGTGCTCGGCGGGTTGAAGACCCAGGGGAAGATGTCGCCGCGCGCCGAGGCCGAGAGGCCATAGGCCATGGACAGGATCGGGATCTTGTCGACGGAGGCGCGCGGGATCAGCGGCAGGGTGATGCCCGTGGACCAGGGGTTGACGATGACCGGGTTCTTGCCCTTCACCGCCTCGTAGCACTCGACACCCTTCTTGGTGTCGTAGCCGGTCTCGCATTCCTCCAGGACGAGCTTCACGCCGCCGATGCCGCCGTCGCGCTGGTTCAGCATCTCGAGGTAATCGTGCATGCCGTCCGCGATGAAGGTGCCGGAGCCCGCGAACGCGCCCGTGCGGTAGGTGAAGAGGGGGACGTAGATCGAATCCTGCGCGAAGGCAGGCAGTGCCGTACCGGCGAGCACCGTCGCGGCGGCGAGTCCCAGGCTCAATGTGCGAAACGACATTCTCGTTTCCTCCCGTTGTTGCTCCGGCTGAGCCGGATTGATGATCCCGTCTCCTTTTCGAGCGGGCCGTCAGTAGGGGAACGGCCAGACGAGGAGCTTCTGCTTGCCGATCTGCCAGAGCCGCGCGAGGCCGTGCGGTTCGACGATCAGGAAAAAGATGATGAGCGCGCCCGTGATCATGAAGCGCAGGTGCTCGATGGTGTCGGAACCCACCGAGAGGCCGAAGGGCGACATGAGGGCTGGTAGCGCCATGCCGAGCACGATCGGCATGATGAAGATGAGCGCGGCGCCGAAGAACGAGCCGATGAGGCTGCCCAGCCCCCCGATGATCACCATGAACAGGATGAAGAAGGACTGATTGATGTTGAAGACGTCGTATTCCGCGCCGCCATACCAGAGGAAGACGAGGAGCGCGCCCGCGACGCCGCAGTAATAGGACGAGACCGCGAAGGCGAGGAGCTTGGTCTGGAGCGGCCGGATGCCCATGAGTTCCGCCGCTAGGTCCATGTCGCGGATTGCGATCCACATGCGCCCGATGCGGCCATGGACCAGGTTTGAGGCGATCCAGGTGAGCAGGATCACGATGGTCAGGACCAGGAGGTAGCGCGTCTGCGACGTGGCGTTCGGCCCCATGATGGGAGTGCCGAAGAGGGTGCGCAGGGGCGCGTCGAGCGCGCCCGAGACGTTGTAGTTCACCAGCCACGGGATGCGGATGAAGCACCATTGCAGGAAGAACTGCGCCGCAAGGGTCGCGACCGCGAGGTAAAAGCCCTTGATGCGCAAGGAAGGCAGGCCGAAGAGCGCGCCGACGGCGGCGGAGAAGAAGCCCGAAACGAAGATCCAGACGATCACGTTCACGCCAGGAAACGCCGTCATCAGCTTGTAGCAGGCATAGGCCCCCACGCCCATGAAGGCGCCGGTTCCCAGCGAGAGCAGGCCCGTATAGCCCGTGAGGATGTTGAGGCCGATGGCGGCGAGCGAAAACACCAGGAACGGGATCATCACCGCCTGGAGCAGGAAGTCGCTCCCCAGGAAGGCGAGGGCATAGGCCGCCGCGATGATGAAGCCGAGGCCGATCCTGTCCTGGCGCAGGGGGAAGATCGCGGAATCGCTGACATAGGTCGTCTTGAACTGGCCTGCCTCGCGGTAGAACACGTCGGCGTCTCCCTAAATGCGTTCGATGATCTTCTCGCCGAACAGCCCTTGCGGCCTATAGAGCAGGAAGAGGAGGGCGATGACATAGGCGAGCCAGGTCTCGATGCCGCCGCCGACCAGCGGCCCCCAGTAGAACTCGCCGAGCTTCTCGCCGACGCCGATGATGAGGCCGCCGATGATCGCTCCCGGAATGGACGTGAAGCCGCCCAGGATGAGCACCGGCAGGGCCTTCAGGGCGATGATCTGCAGCGAAAAGGACACGCCCGAGCGCGCGCCCCACATGATGCCGGCCACGAGGGCGACGAGCCCGGCCGCGAACCACACGATCACCCAGATCTGATTGAGCGAGATGCCGACGGACAGCGCGGCCTTGTGGCTGTCCGCCACCGCGCGCAGCGCCCGGCCGATGCGGGTCTTGGAGAAGAACACCGCGAGCAGGCCGATCATGAGCGAGGCGATTACGGCGGCGGCGATGTCGAGATGCTGAAGCCGGATGGAGCCGCCCAGCATCCCGATTTCCGTCGTGCCCTGCGGCAGGAAGAGTGCGTCGGTGATCATCTCCCGCGGATTGCCGCCGAAGATGAGCTCGCCGAAGCCGATGAGAAAATAGGTGAGGCCGAAAGTCGCCATGAAGAGGATGATGTCGGGCTGGTTTACGAGGGGGCGCAGCACCACGCGCTCGACCGCCATGGCGAGGACGAGCATCGCCAAGGCCGCGAGGACCAGCGCCAGGAGGGCCGGGATGCCCTTCTCGTAAAGGCCCACGAGGATCAGGGCGGCGAACACCACCATGATTCCCTGCGCGAAGTTGAACACGCCCGAGGCCTTGAAGATCAGCACGAAGCCGAGCGCGATGAGGGCGTAGAGCACGCCCGAGACGAGGCCTTCCCAGAGGGTCTGAAGCAGGAGGTCCGGCGCTTCTCCCATGAAGACGAAGGGCTCGACGAAAACCTTGTAGAGGATGTCCATCCGCTTCCCCTCAATGCGCCACGCCGAGATAGGCGTCGATCACGCGCTGGTCGCGCTTCACCTCGCCGGGCGTTCCGTCCGCGATCTTGCGGCCGTATTCCAGCACCACGACGCGGTCGGACAGGTCCATCACCACTCCCATGTCGTGCTCGATCAGGGCGATGGTCGTGCCGTATTGCTGGTTCACCTCCAGGATGAAACGCGACATGTCCTCCTTCTCCTCGAGGTTCATGCCGGCCATGGGCTCGTCGAGCAGCAAAAGGTCCGGCTCCATCGCGAGCGCGCGGCCGAGCTCCACGCGCTTCTGCAGGCCGTACGGAAGGCGGCCCACGGGCGTTCGGCGGATGTGCTGGATTTCGAGGAAATCGATGATCTCCTCCACGAAGCGGCGGTGCTCGATCTCCTCGGTCATGGCCGGGCCGTGACGGAAGAGCTGCCAGAAGAAACTCGACCGCATCTTGATGGAGCGTCCCGCCATGATGTTGTCGAGGGTCGACATGCTCTTGAAGAGCGCGACGTTCTGGAAGGTGCGGGCGATGCCGCCGCGCGCGGCCTCGTGTGGGCGCATCTTCGGACGTTTCACGCCCTTGAAGGTGATGCGGCCTTGCGTGGGATAATAGAAACCGTTGATGCAGTTGAGCATCGATGTCTTGCCGGCCCCGTTCGGGCCGATGATCGCGCGGATCTCGCTCTTGCGGATATCGAAGGAGACGTCCGTCAGGGCCTTCACGCCGCCGAAGCCGAGTGACACGTTCTCGACGGCGAGGAGCACATCCCCTTCGCTCAAGACCGGATGGTGTGGCGCCCTCATTCCGCGGCCTCCGGCATTGTCGCTGTCTGCCGCACGGGATATCGCTCCATGTCCCTGATCTTCACGCGGGCGGAGATCGCACCCTTGCGCCCGTCCTCGAACGTGACCTCTGTGGAGATGTCGGCCTCGGGGGAGCCGTCGTAGAGCGCCTGGATCAGCGGCGCATAGCGCTCGGCGATGAAGCCGCGGCGCACTTTCTGCGTGCGGGTCAGCTCACCGTCGTCGGCATCGAGCTCCTTGTGCAGGATGAGGAAGCGCTGGATCTGCGCGCCGCCCATGTGCGGCTCCGACGCCAGCGAGCGGTTCACCTCGTCCACGTGCTTCTCGATCATCTCGTAGATCCGGGGGTGGCCCGCCAGTTCCTGGTAGGATGCGTAGGTGACGCCGTTGCGCTCGGCCCAGTTGCTCACCGCCACGAGGTCGATGTTGACGAAGGCGGATACATAGTCCCTGCCGTCGCCGAAGCAGACCGCTTCCTTGATGTTGGGATAGAATTTGAGCTTGTTCTCGACGTATTTCGGCGGAAAGAGCGAGCCGTCGCGCATCTTTCCGACGTCCTTGGCGCGGTCGATGATCTTGAGATGTCCGCTGGCGTCGAAGAAGCCGGCATCGCCCGAATGAACGAAGCCGTCCGGCGTCTTGGTCTCGGCGGTCTTCTCGTCGTCCTTGTAATAGCCCAGGAACACGCCGGGAGAGCGGTAGAGCACCTCGCCGCTGTCGGCGATGCGGATTTCTACCTGCGGGGCCGGGCGGCCGACCGTGTCGGCGCGGATCTCGCCGTCAGGCTGCATGGTAATATAGACGGACGCTTCCGTCTGTCCGTAAAGCTGCTTCAGGTTCACGCCGATGGAGCGGTAGAAGCGGAAGATTTCCGGGCCGATGGCCTCGCCCGCCGTGTAGCCCACCTTCACGCGCGTCATGCCGAAGCGGTTGCGCAGGGGGGCATAGACGAGCGCGTCCCCGATCCGCCAGAGCAGGCGGTCCCACGCGCTCACGCCCGGTTCCTTGTTGAGAATGCGCTCGCCTACCTTGTTGGCGTGCCTTATGAAGAAGTGGAACATGCGCCGCTTGAGCGCGCTTGCATCCTCGATGCGCACCATGGTGAGCGTGAGGATGCTCTCGAACACGCGCGGCGGCGCGAAGACGTAAGTGGCGCCGACCTCGCGCCGGTCCTCGGCCACCGTCTCGGGGCTTTCGGGACAATTCACGCACAGTCCCGCCAGGAAAGCCTGCGCATAGGAGAAGATGTGGTCGCCCACCCATGCGATCGGCAGATAGGCCAGGATCTCGTCGGTCTCGTCGAGATGGTCGAACTCGCAGCCGATCCGGGCCGCCGCGATCACCGCGTCGGAGGTGAGCATCACGCCCTTCGGACGGCCGGTGGTGCCGGAGGTGTAGAGAATGATGGCGAGGTCCGAGCCCTTGCCCTCCTGCAGCGCGTGCTCGAGCTTCGCCGCTTCACCCGCATCGTTGAGCCGCGTCCGGCCTTCCTCGATCACGGATGCGATCGAATGCAGGCGGCCGTGATCGTAGTCGCGAAGGCCTTTTTCCTCGTCGTAGAGCACACGCTCCAGGCACGGCAGCTGGTCCGAGACCGCGAGAAGCTTGTCGACCTGCTCCTGGTCCTGGACCGCCGCGTGGGTCACCTCCGCATGAGCGAGCACATAGGCCATCTCGTCGGCGACGGAATCCGCGTAGACCGGGATCGGAATCGCGCCGAGCCACTGGGCGGCCGCGATGGTCCAGTAGAGGTGAGGGCGGTTATAGCCGATGACGGCGATCTTGCCGCCCCGCCGGAGGCCGAGCGCCTGAAGGCCGGAAGCGTAGGCGCGCACGATGCCGTGAACTTCGGCCCAGGTCCAGGATTGCCAGATGCCGAGATCCTTGTGACGGAACGCGGTCCGTTGAGGACGGATGCGCGCATTCCGCGCCAGCAGCTTGGGGAAAGTATCTTCGCGCGAGTCCGCAGCCGCCGTCACCGACGTCTCCTCCCTGGACGCCGCACACCGAGCGGTGTGCGGGTTGGCCTCGTTTCCTCTGTCGCGCGGCTTGTCGAGCGCCGCGCTTTTATTGTCCGGTCTGTCGCCGGTTGCTCTTGACGAGCGCTATGAGAGGCATTGTGTCGCCACGCTTCGGTATCGGCAAGGGAGACCCACCCATACCATGGGCTAATATGCCTGCGCGCGCTTTCGAGGCAGGCGCGAGGTCGCCTCGGCACTACGGCAAGGCCGTAAGAGCTGCGGGCTCGATCTCTTCCGCCGAGACCAGCCGTTCCGCCCCGACCGTATTCTTGATCCGGTAGAGAGGAATGCCTCGCTCTTCGGCGACCATACAGAGGATACAGTAGATCCGACGGTCCGCGTAGCCCGACGAGGGGCGGGTGACCCGGACAAGCTGGCCGACATGAAATGCATTCGTCATCAGCGCCTTCACCATCCTTCAAGACGCGAACTGCCTTCAAGACGCGAATTGCACGGTTGCGAGAGACGAGGCCGTTCGGCGGCCCGATCGACATGCGTGCGATCCTGGATGAAGGATGAGGCCTACGGCAAAACGATGACGATCCCTTGTCCCATGGCGATTTTCGCATGGCACAGGAATTTTTCGGGTGGCCCAAGGGCCGGTTGGCCCGAGTGAAAGTGAACGGTCGGGCGGCAGGGAGGCCGATGGGACGCTGAGCCCTGTGCTGCGGCGGCGGAAAGGCGGCCTCCGGCACCAAAGGAAAGGCCGCGTCCGGATCGCGGATCCAGGAACGCGGCCTCTGCCGTGCAAGCCCCCCATGCACGGCAGTATTCTTATGATGATGTCACTGGCTTGCTGGCGTGAGAACCGCCTCGGTCAGCGCGGATGTCTGTAACTCGGCAAAGGACGCGACTGAACTAGGGAAATATACTTATAGCATCCTTGATTCTGGATGGAAACAGCTTTGTCAGGATTAAGTTCAATAAGATCAGCGCTGGAAGCTTGGCTTTATTCTTGTCGTTTCGCTCTATCGTCTCGGATCGGGACATTTTCCGGAATTGAGCGCATTGTGATGGCAGGCGGATGAATGCGAGGAGCGTCCATGGACCGGGAACAACGCGCCAATGTCCTGACGGTCGCAGGCTTCGCGGTCGGCGTTCTGGCGCTGGGGGCCTTAATTACCGTGATGCTGGTCTTCGGCTGAGAGAGGCTTTCGCCTTCTTGATATTACGTTGAGGAATGTGCATACGGCCAAGCTGTGTTAAGCAGACCTTTCCCATCGGGACACGGCGTCGGGGCGACAGATGCGCTTTTTCTTGATTCTTGCAGGAGTGATCGGCTGCTCACTCGGGCCGGCGGTGGCGCAATCCTGGGGGGTCCGCGGCGACTGCCCGCCTTCCACGCATGCGAGCGGAGCCTTGTGCGTGAAGAATATACCGGATTCGCTTCGTAACAGGGGTGTCTGCCCGGCGGGCTACGCCAGTACGGCGGACGGAGCCTACTGCGTCCCGGCCTCGCGGCGGGACTGGGTGAGGGTCAAGGCAGACTGCCCGGCGGGGTTCAAGATGAGCTTCGGCGGAGAATTCTGCATCCAGGAATGACCTACCGGCGCCACCTGCAGTCGGTCATCGGGACCGTCGTCTGGCTCCGATGGTTGTAATAGGCCTGCTCCGCCCGGCTGTAGCTCCAGGGCTCATCGTTGCAGTTGCGGCCGAAAGCCCCGAGGTCGTTTTCGAAAATGACCCATTTGAGCTGTGAGTTCGGGCACTGCCCCTCATATTGGAACGAGATGTTGCCGAGCCGGGGATAGCACCGCTGGGCATCGGCGAGAGCCGTGCCGGCGGTGGCGAGGATCAGAAACGAGAAAGCTGCGAGTTTCAGCATGTCGAACCCGTGCGGATGCGAAAGATGTCTGGGAGACCGCCGCCACACCGTCATGGAGAGCTTGGCCGTTCCGGACGCCTTCTAGCATTGAAATTACCTTGCGTCATGTGGGGCCCCGACCCGGCAGTTTCAGCCAGGCGGTTCGGCAAGGGAGAGGCAGCCCTGGAAGAGGGGCTCTTGTGCAGCGCAACAGATAGACAATCTTAAAGAAAAAGCGCCCCTTCGGGAGCGCTTCGGGCCGTCGTACTCGCCGGCTCGCCGCCCTAGTCCTCCCAGGACAGGTAGGGATAGCGGCGCTGGGCGATCTTGCGCTGCCTGAGAGCTTCGAACCAGCTCGCGCGCATCAGACGAAGGAAATTGATGATGATCATGGGGATGCCCTCCAACTATGATCGCATGATAGGAAATTTGTTGCGGTGCGGTAGATAGGTAAGGACAGGTGACCTATGTCTGGAGGGCATAGACTAAAGTCTAAGGTAGTTTATTTTCCGTGACACGACCCCGCGGGCCGCGCGAGCGAAAAGTGGATCGGTGTTCACGAATGTGGCTCTTCGGGTCCGCGCGCGACGATGCGCCCATTTAAGAAGGAAGCATCGGACAGACAGGCGGCCTGGCACGCCTGGGGTCTTGGCACGTCTGGGATCGATCCCGCTCCCGTTGTCCTGGCTCTCCCGTCATGGCCGCACCTGTTGCAGCCATCCACGTCATGGGAACCCCGTGTGCCACGAAGACGTGGATGCCCGGCTCAAGGCCGGGCATGACGCTGGAGGGGTGACGGCTCGCCTCATCTCCGCATGTCACAGGCTGGCCGGGGCACCGTTTCATTAACCCTTTGTTAGTTCGTCGCGGTGTCTTTGCCGGCCGGGGGCTAAAACAAAGAACTAGGATTGCTTATGACCTTCGGTAAAGTTGGCTTTGCTGCCGTTGTGGCGGCTGCGTTTATCGGCCTGAGCGGGACCGCCTTGCAGGCTGCTCCGTTCTCGCCCAACCCCGCTCTGACGACAGGCACCGGCGTCGTTCAGGTCCAGTATCGTCACGGCGATCGTCGCTTCGGTCCGCCGCGCCGCATCTGCAAGTGGGAGACGGTGACCAAGCGCGTCCGGGGAAGGATCGTCCGCGAGCGCGTTGAGCGCTGCAGGATCGTCCGCCGCTAATTCAAAGGGCTCTTCGGAGCCCTTTTTCTTTGGTGATCTTGGAAGACCGAGCCTCTTGGCCATGCTCTCTTCCACGTAGTGACGAGCGCCAAAGACAATGAAGGCAGGCCCTGAAGAAGGACGCGGGCACACCTGCTTGGAAACGCCAGCTAGAGCATCGGACGTGAAAAGTGGAATCCACTTTTGGGATCGATCCGATGCTCCACTCCTTAGATGAGCGCATCGTTTGTGCGAAAAACCGGGTCCACTTTTTCGCACAATGCGCTAGCGCACCCAACAATAACCGAAGGCACAGCCGGAGATCGTCACTTTCTGCGAAACTGCAAAAGGATTGTTCTCATCGAGCGCAATACGCGCCAGGCGGGAGCGATCACGCGGGCGGAACATGTTCTGGAACTCCGCAGGAAGCGCATCGGCAACCGTGAGGATGGCATCGATGCGTCCTTTCGCCGAGTGTGCTCCACCTTTCACGTTCACCGCCATGCCTTCTGAAATGTTGAACAAATAGTCGTCAGGCAGATAGGCCAGGACATACGATCTGCCTCCGTTGATCTGCATCAGCTCGTCTCCGAATTTCACGATCTGGCCCGGGATCGGCACTTTGGTGCCGACGATGCCCGGCATGCTTGCCCGCAGATAGCCGTTATCGTAGATGCCATTGAGCTTATCGATCGCCTCTCGAAATATCGTGCGCGATTGCTGGAGAAGGTTGAGCTCGTATTCGGTCGCCGACTTCTCGCTTTGCAACTGAGCGACCCGTTCCGCTGCCTGCAGGCTGTTACGCAACGCGTCGTCTTTCGAGAGGGATGATATGATGCCCCTGCCCGAAACGCTGTCGAACTGACTTGCGGTCATCCTCGTTTCGGATGCGGTGCGCTCCGCCAAGGGTGACACGGCTTCAAAGGCAGCAAGTTTCCCACGCAGCTGCCCCTCACGGATGGAAAGATCGCTGTTTCGCAACGCGAAGTTGGCAAGCTCCTGGACTATCTCAAAGGACTCCAGGCGCAGAAGCTGGGTTCCAGCCTCGACTTGCTCACCTTCCTTGACATAGACGTCCACCACCTTGCCGGCGTAGCTAGCCCCAACCGAGTAGCGGTCCTTCAGCACCGTGCCGTCGATCGACA
Source organism: Microvirga sp. TS319 (assembly GCF_041276405.1). NCBI lineage: Bacteria > Pseudomonadati > Pseudomonadota > Alphaproteobacteria > Hyphomicrobiales > Methylobacteriaceae > Microvirga > Microvirga sp. TS319. The sequence goes on from NZ_JBGGGT010000002.1 coordinate 1,520,033, forward strand.
GCACGAACATGCCGCCGATCAGGTAGTATGCGACCGAACCTAGGAAGAGAACCACAAGCGCAAGATAAGTCATTCGACCGAGCCTGCCGGAGGATGAGCGCTTCTGGGCATCGAGCACGTCGATGCGAGGTGGTTTGCGTAGGCGTTTCACTTGAATTTCCGTTCTACCAAGGGCGTTGCGTGCGAACTTTCACGGGTGTGTAGTTGTCCCGGTGCGAGCCGGAAAACGCCAATTCATCGATGTAGGCGGCGAGCCTGACCGGCCGCATGATGTAGGTCATGAACAGTGAGTAACCCGGCAGGAAGAGGAGATTTCGCAGGAAGACCGGGCGGCCCGTACACCAGGCTGAAGCCGCGAGGACGAGGATGTCGATCGCGAGAAGGCCGATTTGCATCGCTATCAGAATGGCGGGCGTGAAGGAACCATACTGCAGGAAAAGCAAGACAAGATAGGCCGGGAGGATGAAGGCACCAACGACATTGAACAGGCCAAAATCCCATTGATGGATAGCTTCGCTCAGCCGGAAGGCGGGAGAGAAGGGATTCATCAGCTTCGCGTGCTTGCGATAGCGGATCCAGATCGCATCGCGTTCCCAACGCAGTCGCTGGCGAATATATTGGTACAGGGTGCTCGGAACATCGGTGTAGCAAATGGCGTCGTGCGCATACGCGATACGCCAGCCCTTGAGCCGTAGCCGGATGGTCGTGTCGAGATCCTCGCCGCCGCCAACGTCAAATCCACCGATGTCATCAAGCGCCTTGCGTCGGAAAGCCCCGAACGCTCCCGAGGCGCAGACAACCTGGTCGAGGGCGCTCGCGATACGCTTACCCACGGAGATGGATTGCAGATACTCGATCTCCTGAAACTGAGTCACGACGCTCGCGGAGCTGTTTCGAGGAGCGATATCGCCACAGACGGCACCGACGCGCGGATCGACCAGCGGCTCGATGAGACGCTCGATGGCGTAGCGGTCGAAGGAGCAGTCACAATCCACGTTGACGATGATCTCGCCGGTTGCGATGGCGCATGCAAGATTGATGCCGCTGGACTTGCCGCCCCTGAGATCGGTTGAAAGGACGTGATGCGCGAGGCCCCGTTTGACAAGGCCGCGGGCCATGTCTCTCATGCGGTCGGTCGATCCATCGCTCACGATGACGATCTCGAAGCCGGATATCGACTGTTCATGCAAAGAGCGCACGCAGGCCTCGAGCGCACTTTCCTCGTTATGGCCGACCAGGATTACGCTGATGCTGGGTTGATCCATGGCTGGAGCTGCCGTGGGAGTGGCATCCATGCCCGGCGAGCGCATCGTGAACCCGGCCACCACGAACGGCATGATATAGCGAGGAAATTCGAAGATCAGGGTGTACCAGAAGACCGACAGGACGCTGAGGGTCGTCTGGCTCAGCAGGAAGGCAAAACCGACCTCAAGCGTGTTCACGGTGTTGCTCGTCCGAGACGTTGGGATATCGTCAGTCGCACCTCGAGCTTATGCCGGAGGAGATCTTCGCTGCGTGCAATGATGGTACGGAGTTCCCGTTCGATCTCGGGGTCAAAGCGCTCCACCAAGACGTAGGATACGTCCTCGCCAACATGCAATGAACCTACGCTTGCGAGCTGGTTGCGGAGGTCCTCCAGAAGCAGGTCGCGCGACTTTTCGAAGATGGTGCGCCCCTGACTGGCGATGAGCTCGTCCTTTCTCGCAAATCTGACCTCGGCAACGGCAGCCTGAGCGTCCGCCATTCCATGAATTCTTGCGATCTCGCGTTGGAGCGAAATGGGCATCGACGCGGCGGGCGCAGAGGTGACACCTTCAAGGAACGCTGTGCTCGCATCGGTCAAAGAGTAGCTATGAAGATCGACCCGCTCGGCCCCCTCGCCATCCATACGAGAATTGCAGTCGAGGCAAATGAATCCGACTTCCAGTTCCGAGGAGGTTGCATCGCACGTGTTGCAGATAAAGGCGTCGCCGGGGCGGTCATAATCCTTACCGTAATTGCGCAATTGGCGCCTGCACTTCGGGCAGAGCAGTGCTGTCCCCTGGCGGAACTCGCCTTCGGGCAGCAGCGCTGCACAGTGAAAGTGATGGATAAGCGACGTCTCGCGTAGATCTGCGGAACGGCAGGACGGACATTCTTCCCGGACACTCAAGCGGCGTGAGCGGCAGGTCCGGCATTCATGGAGCCGATCAAAGAAAGTTTTCTTAAGGAGGCCCCGAAGGGCCAGTCTCTCTGCGATCGGTATGATGTGGCTCGCAGAAGGGAAGCCAGGATAACAAATGGCCTCTGGGGTGAGTGGATATCGCATGCCGCGCAACTGGCGACCCGAGACATACATATGCGCCAAAATCTGCAAGTCAGGGTCGACGGTATGGCGGTACTGGGGTGCGAGTGCTTCACGCCCCTGGCGGAACTTGATGATACGCCGAGCCGTTTCGGCCCAAGTGCGGGCTTCCATGAGGTCGAAATGCGCGTCGGCAAAGTCTCCGGCTCGACCTCCGAGATCGATCATCGGGACCTGAAGCCCACCGACGAAATCGCGGATGTTGTGCAAGGGCGCGGAGCGCCGTTCATCGGAGAACAGGATCGCATCGATGTCGTCATCGTCTGCGGGCTCGAAGAGGAGGCTGAAAATTTCATCGAGATAGACCGGCACACGCGGAAACCAGCGTGCCCGCAGCTTCCAGGTAATTCCGGCGTCACGCCAAGCGGCAAGAATTTGGCCGGCGAGTTGCTCAGGTGAAGAAACGGCCCCGCTCATGGATAAGGCTGATCTGGCAAGCAGTGATGTCATAATGTCCGTCGAATATTTCTCTACGGCCGTTGCCAGCCAAGTGTGCTGCTCGGCTCCCAGCTTTGAGCGCAATGCCCTACGCGGCAGAGATGAATGGGAAAAATGCGGCTTATCGATGCGGTCTGTTGAGGCGGCGAAGCTTGCGGTGCGCGAGCTCGAGGATGAGCTGACCGTCTATCAAGAGAAGCGTGGCGATTTTAAGAACTTGCGCCGAATGCACCGACCCTTGGGCGCGACCAACCAACGAGAGGCTGCCTCCGTTCGAACGTCGACATGAATGCCCAGTCTGGGGGAGCGGGCCGTTTGGGAGCGTTCGTCGATACAGCGTGGTCCGCGCTCCTCGTCGATGGGTGCGACCGCCAATGGTGCAGCATTCATCGCTGAACAGCAGCTCCAGCATTGGACGCGAAATCGACCCCACATCCGATGCAATCAGTCCATGTTTTCGAGTATTCTTTCCCGCAAAACCGGGTCCCGCTTCGCGCGTCCGATGCTCTCGCATAGGTTCAGATATTCGGCCCATCGTGCCGAGTCATGACACGCTCAGGTCAACTGGGCATCAGTTTCAGTTGGACATTTCAGGGCCAGTCTGACGGACGTTAGGGATGTGGCGTATGCCCGATCGCGCAGGCTGTCGAACCCGCAAGAGTACCTGCAAGAGCATGAGTGGCTCCAACGATCTCTTTTGCAGAGCAAGCCCTGTGCGGGGCAGTGTCATCCGTGTGGCAGGGCCGCAGGGTTTATGACAATTCCATAAAAATGTTTTGATTTCTAACGACTTAGAGTGGCTGGGGGACCTGGATTCGAACCAAGACTAACGGAGTCAGAGTCCGCTGTTCTACCATTAAACTATCCCCCACCAAACTCTTTGAAATCATTCGCCTTTTTTGGACTGTTTTCAATCCGGGGCGAAAGTTTTTCAATCAGCGTCGTGGACGAGGGTCAGATAGGCTGCTTTTTCTGGGGCGTCAACCCCATTCGACGGCTTTCTGACATCTGAATGACGGAGCCTCGAAGCTTGGCGCTTGCGAGGGAGCTCAGTCGTCCAGCGCACCGCTCTCCGGCGGTGCATCAAGGCCCGAATCGGAGCGGTATGCGGCCTCGTCCTCCGCCGCTTCCGCGGCTGCCAGGATTCGCTCGTAGCGGTCGAGGGCTCCCTGCAGGATGTAGGCGGCCGCCATCTTGTCCACCGCGTCGGCGCGTTTCGCGCGGGAGGTATCCGCATCCAGGAGCGTGCGGGTGACCACCATGGTGGACATGCGCTCGTCCCAGAACAGCACCGGCAGAGGCAGAAGGGGCTTCAGGTTGCGCACGAAGGCGCGGGTCGCCTGGGAGCGAGGGCCTTCGGAGCCGTCCATGTTGAGGGGCAGACCGAACACGAATCCGCCGACCTCGTAGCGCTCCGTCAGGGCCTTGATCTGCTGCACGTCAGGCGTGAACTTGATCCGCTTGAGAGTCTCGAGCGGCGTCGCGATCCGCCTCTCCACATCCGAGAGGGCCAAGCCGATGGTCTTGGTGCCGAGATCGACGCCCATGAGGCGCGCCCGGGGGCTCAACGCGTCCATGAAGGCGGTCAGCTCGTCGTCCTTCGAGATCATGGGCGCCTCCTCGCGTCGCTGGTTCGAGCCAGCCAGTATAGAGGAAGTCGGGCGGCGTCGAGATGGGGCCAAGAGCATCGGGCGCGAAAGTGGGAAACGGCTTTGCGTGAAAAGATGCTCAAGACCATAGACTGACCGCATCGGATGTGGGTTCGATCTCTGTCCGATGCTGACGTCGGGGTCCCGCGCTCAGGCGGCCCTACTGCCGAGCTTCGGAGACGGGGGAGGGCTCATGCCCGCGGCCAGGGACGGCAGGGCCTCGCCCGATTCCCTGAAGAGGTGGCAGGATTCCGGGGCGAACGCGAGAGAGACCTCCTGGCCTGCCGCGTGGCGCGCGTCGCCGGGCTCGCGAACCGTGAGGGGGCGCTCCAGGCCCGCATCCACATAGATCAGATGATTCTCGCCCAGCTCCTCCACCAGCGCGATGCGGCCGGCGAGGGCGCCCTGGCCCGCGATCCTCACATGGTCCGGGCGGATTCCGAGGGTGACGGGCTCGCCCGCCCGCAACGTGTCGCCCGGGACGGGGACGGCGATCGTGCTTCCGGCCGGGAGCTGCACCTCCACGCCATCCTGGCCGAGCCGCGAGATCCGGCCCGGAATGAAGTTCATCTGCGGCGAACCGAGGAAACCCGCGACGAAGAGATTGGCCGGGCGGTGATAGAGTTCGAGCGGCGTGCCCACCTGCTCGATGCGCCCTGCGTTGAGCACCACGATCCTGTCCGCGAGCGTCATCGCCTCGACCTGATCGTGGGTGACGTAGATCATCGTGGCGCGGGTGTCCGCGTGCAGTTTCGCGATCTCGATGCGGGTCTGCACGCGAAGCGCCGCGTCGAGGTTCGACAGCGGCTCGTCGAAGAGAAACACTTTCGGGTCGCGCACGATGGCGCGACCGATGGCGACGCGCTGGCGCTGGCCGCCGGAGAGCTGGCGCGGCTTGCGGTCGAGCAGGTTCTCGATCTGCAGCATGCGCGCGGCCTCGCGCACTTTCGCGTCGATCTCGGGCTTCGAGGATTTCGCAAGCTCCAGCCCGAAGGCCATGTTGTCGTAGACGTTCATATGCGGATAGAGCGCATAGGACTGGAACACCATGGCGATGCCGCGCTTGGCGGGAGCCAGATCGTTCACGCGCTCCGAGCCGATGTAGAGATCGCCGGACGTGATGTCCTCGAGGCCCGCGATCAGGCGCAAGAGGGTCGACTTTCCGCAGCCCGAGGGACCGACGAAGACGATGAACTCGCCGTCCCCGATCTCGAGATCGACGCCGTGGATCACACGGGCCCTGCCGAAGGATTTCCGGATATTCCTGAGAGCGACATCAGCCATCTGACAGTCCTTAAGCTATCCCTTGACGGCGCCCGCCGTGAGCCCGGCCACGATCTTGCGCTGAAAGGCGAGCACCAGGGCGATGATGGGCAGCGTCACGATCACCGAGGCTGCCATGATGGTGCCCCAGGGCAGTTCGTAGGCGGTCGAGCCGCTCATGAGCGCGATGGCGGGCGGCACCGTGCGCCGCTCGTTCGTCAGGGTGAAGGTGAGGGCGAAGAGGAACTCGTTCCACGACACGATGAAGGCGAGAAGGCCCGTGGTGACGGCGGCCGGCATCATGAGCGGCAGAAAGACCCGGCGCACCACGATCCAGGGCGTCGCGCCGTCGACGAAGGCCGCCTCCTCGATCTCCTTCGGCAGCTCGCGCATGAAGGTGGTGAGCACCCAGATCGTGAAGGGCAGGGTGAGCATGAGATTGGCCAGAATCAGGCCGGGCAGGGTGTTGTAGAGGCCCAAGGTCCGGATCAGCTCGAACATGCCCGACAGAACCGCCACCTGCGGGAACATGGAAACCGCCAGGATGGTCATGAGCAGGAGCGAGCGGCCCCGGAAGCGGATGCGCCCGAAGGCATAGGCCGCCGTGAGGCCGAGCGCGAGCGACAGGGCCACCACGGAGGCCGCCACGATGACGGAGTTGGCGATGTTCTTGCCGAAGGGCTGGCGTGCGAACACGGCGACGTAGTTGGAGACATCCAGCCGCTCCGGAAGATACGCCACGGAGAACAGTTCGGTCCCCGAGCGGAAGGACGAGATCACCGCGTAGTAGAACGGGAAGATCGAGAACAGGCCGATGGCGATCACAAGCAGCCAGAACCCGATGCGTGCGAGAAGCCTCATCGCGTCTCCCCTCCCAGCCGGACCCGTCCCGCCACCATGGTGACGGCGACGAGGAGGGCGATGATGAGAAAGATGAGGGTGGAGGCCGCGGAGCCGAGGCCCACCTCCTGGAAGTCCACGAGCTGCTGGCGCGCAAACACGGACATCGACATGGTGTCCCGCGAATTGGCGGTGAGCACGTAGATCAGGTCGAAGACCCGTAACGCATCGAGCGCGCGGAAGATCACGGCGACGAGGAGGGCCGGCCTGATCAGCGGCAGCGTGACCCGGAAGAATACTTTGACCGGATGGACCCCGTCCACCTTCGCGGCCTCGAAGATGTCGCCCGGCAGCATCTGGAGCGCGGCGAGGATGAGGAGCGCCATGAAGGGCGTGGTCTTCCACACGTCCACCATCACCACGGTCCACAACGCGGTGTCCGGGTTGGCGGTCCAGGCGATCGGTGCCATGATCAGGCCGAGGCGCAAGAGCAGGTCGTTGATCACGCCGAACTGGTCGTGCAGCATCCAGTTCCACATGCGCGCGGAGACCACGGTGGGAATCGCCCAGGGGATGAGCACGACCGCGCGCATGACGCCGCGTCCCGGGAAGGAGGCGTTCAGGATCAGCGCCACGACGGTGCCGAGCACGGTCTCGATCGACACGGAGACGGCCGTGAACCACACGGTGTTCCACACCGAGCGCCACCAGTCGGGATCGGTCAGCAGGCCGAGCCATTCGCCGTCGTAGTTGGCAATATAGTTCTCGAAACCGATGAACCGGTAGTCGCCAAGGTTGCTGAGATTGGCGTCCGTGAAGCTGAACCAGATGGTCCGCGCGAGCGGCCAGCCCGCGATGAGGGCAAGCACGATCAGGCTCGGCGCGATGAAGAGCCATGCGGCCCTGACGCGCGAGCGGGTCAGGGCGGAGCGGCCCGACGGCGCCGCGTCGCGCGCAGGCCCGGTTGCGTGGAGCGCAGCGCCCGGCATGGCTATTGCCAGCCGTTGCGCTTGATCCGCTTCAGGTCCCGGTCGAGGCGGTTCAGGGCCTGCTCGGGCTGGGCGCGCTTCGAGAGCACCTGATGGACCGCGTTGAAGAACTCCGTCGAGACCTTGTTGTAATTCTGGCCGGTGACCGTCGCGGGGCGGGCGACGGCGTTCGAGAAGACGTCCGCCAGCTCGCCGATGAAGGGGTTCGCCTTGGCGATGTCGGCATCGCCATAGAGCGACACGATGGTGGGGTTGAACGAGCCTTGAACCGCGCGGCGCTTCTGCTCCTCCGGACCCGTCAGGTAGAGGACGAGGTCGATGGCGGTGTCGGCGTTCTTCGAGTATTTCGACACGGCGAGGAGCTGTCCGCCCAGGGTGCCCGCATGGCGCCCGTCTGCGCCGCCCTTCGGCAGGGGCGCGATGCCGACCTTGTCCCGGATGGTGCTGTCCGCGCCCTGCGCCAGCGCCCAGGCATAGGGCCAGTTGCGCATGAAGACGGCATTGCCCGCCTGGAAAACGCCGCGGGCTTCTTCTTCCGTGTAGTTGAGCACGCCCTCCGGCGTGATGCTGCCGACCCAGCCCGCCGCCGTCTTGAGCGCTTCGGCGGCCTTCGGGTTCTCGACCGTGATCTCGCCCTTCTCGTCGACGATGGTGCCGCCGTTGTAGGAGGCGATCCATTCGAGGGCGTTGGTGGTCAGGCCCTCATAGGCGCGGCCCTGCCAGACATAGCCCCAAAAATCGTTCTTCCCCTCCTTGCGCTCGCCCTCCTGGACGATGCGCGCGGTCTCGGTCAGATCCGCCCAGGTCTGCGGCACCGGACGCTTGTATTTCTCGAGCAGATCCTTGCGGTAATAGAGCAGGCCCGCATCGGCGAACCAAGGCATCGCCATGACCTTGCCGTTCACCTCGCTCGTTTCCGCCATGGCGGGCAGGTGCTGGCCGATCTCGCCCCGGGCCTTCGCGGTCAGGTCCTGCAGGTGCCCCGCCAGAATGCCCGTCCACACGACGTCGATCTGGAAGACGTCGATGTCGCCCGCGCCGGCGGCGAGCAATTGCTGGTACAGCGCCAGGCGCTCGGTCGCGGAGTTCGGCGTCGAGACGATCTTGACCGTGTTGCCGGTCTTCTTGGCCCAGGCATCGACGCCCTGCTTGCAGATCTCGTATTCCTTGCCGAGGGCGCTGCAGGAAATGGAAATCTCGGCGGCGGAAGCGCTCACCGTGGCGAACAGGCCGGCCGCAAAGGTGAGGCTGGCGATCAGGCGTGACATGGCTATCCTCCAGCATGCTTGGTGGTTATTGCTTAGCTTGATAAGCCCAGGGGCTTGGTTTTGTTCCTCTGCGACGTGGCCGACCGACGGCCTTGCCCCATCTTCATGCTCGTTTCAGCGAAGGTGCCCACATGAAAATCACTTGGTATGGACATTCCGCCTTCCGGCTCGATTTCGCCGACAAAGCCGTGCTCATCGACCCGTTCTTCACCGGCAATCCCGCTTTCGAGGGAGACCGGGCGAAGATCATCGAGGGGGTGAGTCACATCCTCCTCACTCACGGCCACGGCGATCACGTGGGCGATACGGTGGAGATCGCGAAGGCGACGGGCGCGAAGGTCGTCACCAATTTCGAGCTGTGCATGTACCTGACGAAGCAGGGGGTGCAGAACGTCGATCCCATGAACACGGGCGGAACCACGGACCAGGACGGCTTCACCGTCACCCTGGTGCGGGCGGATCATTCGTCCGGCCTCGTGGAGATGGACGTGAACTTCCCCTTGGGCTCCGCCAACGGGATCGTCGTGAAGGCTCCGGGGGAGCCGACCGTCTACCACATGGGCGATACGGACATTTTCGGCGACATGGCCCTGATCGCCGAGATCCACCAGCCGGACGTTGCGATCGTCCCGATCGGCGACCGCTTCACCATGGGCCCCGAGGTCGCGGCGCTCGCGGTCGAGCGCTATTTCAGCAACCTGAAGGCGGTCATTCCCTGCCATTACGCCTCCTTCCCGCCGCTCGTGCCCAATGCGGACCGCTTCGTAGCGGCCCTGGAGGGGAAGGGCGTCCAGGTCGTGGTGCCGCACAAGACCGTGGCCGTGAGGATCTGAACCGGTCGAATGCCGCCTTTCCTCGTCATGGCCGTCCCCGGACTTGATCCGGGGATCAGTCCCGGCCATTCACGCCTTTGCGGGTGAGAAGACGGGGATGCCCGCATTTGTTGCGGGCATGACGGTATCGGGGTGGGCAATTGGCGTTTGATATCCGCCGTTGCCCCCCGAGGCGGGCGGGTGCTATAGCCCGCGGACGCTATTTCCAAGGGGTATGACCATTCATGTCGGTCGATGAGAAAACGGTCCGCCGCATCGCCCATCTGGCGCGCATTGCCGTGACGGATGAGGACGTGCCTCACCTCCAGGGTGAACTCAACGCGATTCTCGCCTTCGTCGAGCAGCTCAACGAAGTGAACGTGGACGGCGTCGAGCCCATGACCTCCGTGACGCCCATGGCCATGAAGAAGCGCCAGGACGGCGTGACCGACGGCGGCTATGCGGACAAGATCGTCCAGAACGCCCCCGCGACCGAGGACAACTTCTTCCTGGTGCCGAAGGTGGTCGAATAAGGCGCCGGCCTTTTTCGACCCGCCCCGGGCCCGCGAAGCGCGACCCGGGGATCTCCCGCAGAATAAGGCGTGAATGGCCGGGACAAGCCGGCCGTGACGTCGAGACAAGAGATCCAGTCCCGTGACCGAACTGACCCATCTCACGATTTCCGAGGCCCGCGACGGTCTGAAGGCCAAGACGTTCTCGGCCTCCGAGCTCGCGCAGGCGCATATCGCCGCCATCGAGAAGGCGAGGGCGCTCAACGCCTATGTGCTCGAGACGCCCGAGAAGGCGCTCGCCATGGCCAAGGCCTCCGACGAGAAGATCGCCAAGGGCGAGGCCCGCCCGCTGGAAGGCATTCCGCTGGGCATCAAGGACCTGTTCTGCACGGAAGGCGTGGTGTCCACCGCCGCCTCCAGGATCCTCGGCAATTTCAACCCGCCTTACGAATCCACCGTCACCCGGAATCTCTGGAACGACGGCGCAGTGATGCTCGGCAAGCTCAACATGGACGAGTTCGCCATGGGCTCCTCCAACGAGACCAGCGCCTTCGGGCCCGTGGTGTCGCCCTGGCGGCGCGAGGGCTCGAACGTGAGCGCGGGCGCCTCCGGTGAGATCGAAGGCACGCATCTCGTCCCCGGCGGCTCGTCGGGCGGCTCGGCGGCCGCCGTCGCGGCGCATCTGTGCCTCGGCGCGACCGCGACCGATACCGGCGGCTCGATCCGCCAGCCCGCCGCCTTCACGGGCACGGTCGGCATCAAGCCGACCTATGGCCGCGTCTCCCGCTGGGGCACGGTGGCCTTCGCGTCGTCGCTCGATCAGGCAGGCCCCATCGCCCGCACGGTGCGCGACGCCGCGATCATGCTGCGCTCCATGGCCGGGCCCGACGCCAAGGACACGACCTGCGTCGATCTTCCGGTTCCCGATTTCGAGGCCGCCGTCTCGCGCGGGGTGAAGGGCCTGAAGATCGGCATTCCGAAGGAATATCGCGCCGATGGCATGTCGCCGGAGATCGAGGCGCTCTGGCAGCAGGGCGCGGAGTGGCTGCGCGCCGCCGGCGCCGAGATCGTCGAGGTCTCCCTGCCGCACACCAAATACGCGCTGCCGGCCTATTACATCGTGGCCCCGGCCGAGGCGTCCTCGAACCTCGCCCGCTACGACGGCGTGCGCTACGGCCTGCGCGAGAACGGCAAGGACATCGTCGACCTCTACGAGAAGTCCCGTGCCGCCGGTTTCGGCCGCGAGGTCAAGCGCCGCATCATGATCGGCACCTATGTGCTCTCGGCGGGCTATTACGACGCCTATTACGTGCGCGCTCAGAAGATCCGCACGCTCATCAAGCGCGACTTCGAAGAGGTCTACGCCAAAGGGGTCCATGCGATCCTGACCCCCGCGACGCCGTCCGCCGCCTTCGGCATCGGCGAGAAGGGCTCGGGCGATCCGGTCGAGATGTACCTCAACGACATCTTCACCGTGACCGTGAACATGGCGGGCCTGCCGGGCCTCGCGGTTCCGGCCGGCCTCGACTCGCAGGGCCTGCCGCTCGGCCTTCAGCTCATCGGCCGCGCCTTCGACGAGGAAACCCTCTTCGCCGTCGGTCAAGCGATCGAGGAGGCCGCCGGCCGCATCGCGCTGCCCCGGCCCTGGTGGGCCTGAAGACCGTGGGTCCCACCGTTCCCGTCATCCATCTCTGGGACTGGCTGCCCGCCGCCTTCGATCCGGTGCTGATCCTGGTGGCCGTGTGGCTCGGCTGGAAGGCCGATCAATTCGGCAAGGTCGCGATCGCGGCCTTCGCGGCGCTCGGCCTGTCGATCCTCGTATCCTGGGCCATCAGCAGCCTCGGCATCCCCTGGATCGCGCCGGTCCGGGGCGATGCGCTGACGCTCTTTCCCGTGCGCTTCCTGGCGGCCGTCATCTGGGCGGCCCTAGCCTATGGGGCGCGGCGCGTGGCGAAGCGCTGAACGCCGCCGCTCACGCGATCCCGTCGATTCCGAATATCGCCCGCAGGCCGTCGCGGCCCTGCGCCGTGATCGCCAGGGCACGGCTGTCCTTGATGCGCTCGATCCAGCTTAACTCGAACATCCTCGTGCAGAGCGCCGCGCCCAGGCGGCCCGCGAGATGTGGGCGGCGCTCGCTCCAGTCGAGGCAGGTCCGGCAGAGGGCGCGCTTGTCCTTCGGTCCACTCTCCAGCTCGACCCCGAAGGTGCAGAGGAACCGCCGGCCCTTCTCGGTCAGGGCGCCGGCGCTGTCCGACAGCACCAGATGATCCTGCGCCGTGAGGGCATCCGTCAGCGCGATGCCAAGCCGGCCGGCCAAGTGGTCGTAGCAGGTGCGGGCCCGGCGCAGGGCCTCGTCCTTCGGTCCCGTCGGCCGGTGACGCCCCGGCCCGAAGGAGGCGACCGCCATCAGGGCCTCGATGGCCTGGGCCACCTCGGGGGAAGCGAGCCGGGAATAACGATGCCGGCCCTGTTTCGTCATCGAGATCAGGCGGGCTTCGCTGAGCTTGGCGAGGTGACCGCTCGCGGTCTGCGGGCTCACGCCGCTGTGCCAAGCGAGTTCGCTCGCCGTCAGGGCCCGGCCGTCCATGAGGGACGAGAGAATGTTGGCGCGCGCCACGTCGCCCATGAGGGCGGCGGTTTCGGCAAGGACGATGCCTGAAACGATGGGTGTCATGGGCCGATCATAGGGCAGGGCGGGACGCCGGTCAGCCGGGAACGCTTCGGTCGCGGCCGAAGCGTTCCGGAGCGACGAAGGACGAACGGCGTGCCAGCTTGCCGCATCCCACGAACACGAACGGATGCATGACCATGGTGCCCAATTCCTCCCGCCCTCTCGTCCTCGAAATCGCCCTGCTGGCGCTTCTCGCGACGTTGTGGGGGGCTTCCTACACCTTCATCAAGATCGGGGTCGAGACGATCCCGCCCGTCACGCTGATCGCGGCCCGCACGCTCATCGCCGGGGGCGTGCTCCTGGTCGTCCTGCGCCTGCGCGGCCTCCGGCTCCCGCGCGACGGCGCGACCTGGCGGAGCTTCGCGGTCCAGGCCTGCCTCAACAGCGTCTTTCCGTTCACCCTCATCGCCTGGGCCGAGCAATCCGTAGATGCGGGCCTCGCCGTGATCCTCAACGCCATGACGCCGGTCTTCACCTTTCTCGTCACATGGCTCTGGTCCCGGCACGAGGCGACGACCTTTCGCAAATTCGCGGGCGTCATGATCGGCCTCTTCGGAACCTGCATCATTGTCGGCACGCAGGCGTTGACTCATGTGGGGCAGGAGCTGGCCGGACAGCTCGCCGTGGTGCTGGCGACAATCTGCTATGCCGGCGCGGCGATCTTCGGGCGCACCTTCAAGTCCCTCGATCCGATCATGCCGGCGACGGGATCGCTGATCTCGGGCGCCGCCATGCTGGTGCCGGTCGGCCTCGTCCTGGACCGCCCCTGGACACTTGCCCCATCCGAGACCTCCGTCCTGGCCTTGATCGGGCTCGCGATCTTCTCGACGGCCTTGGCCTTCCTCATCTATTTCCGGCTCATCCACACCCTCGGTTCCCTTGGCGTCACGGCCCAAGGCTATCTGCGCGCGCCCATCGGTGTCGCCATAGGGGCTTACGTCCTGGGCGAAAGGCTGGATTCCTCCGCCTGGATCGGCCTGCTGTGCATCCTGGCGGGCGTGCTGCTCATGACTCTGCCAGAGCGCAGCGGGGCGGCGATGCGGGCGACCTGAGCGGCCTCTGGACCATATGCACGAAGGGTGCCCCAGGCGCATTTTCGGGCCATGAACCTTACCTGCATATGTCCATGACTCCGAGCCTGTCGAGATGGCTCTTCATACAAGAGTATAATCTTAATCACGGAATGTTAGTATTGTTATTATGTATCAATCCAGTAGCCTGCCATTCCCCGGCGGGTAAACCCAATCGCTTCCATCCGCCGGACAACAGCTAAGACGGGGCATCGAAAATGGTTGCAAACACTCCAATGCCGGAAGATCCGGATGGCGGCACTACCGGAGGCTCGGGTACGCCCCCGGCCCCCCCAAGTGGAAACCCGGACGGTGGAAGCACGGACATTGACGTCATAGGGCATGAGCCGGAGGAGCCGCCCTTGAGTGTGGAACCCAGGCCGCCGGGTTCACCGCCCACACCTCCGACGTCGGGCTCGGACGGAAGCGGTGGAAGAGGCGGAGATGGCAGCGGATATGATGGCCCGGATGGAGGGTCGGATGACGACGTTCCTCCTTGGTTTACAGGGCCGGATCCTGAAACGATAACTATCGCGGGCCGTGAATTCAACGTATACCACAAGGACGGCGAAACGTATTGCATCCGCAACGAGCCTGGCGAAGACCGAGTAATTTACTTGGTGAAGCATGACTCGGAAGGACGCTTTAACGGGCTTGTTGAAGTTTCTCTTGAGGTTTTTCTCGCTCCTATTCCCGATTGGGAGGCTGAACCTGAACCCGATTCATCCGGGGATAGCGATGCAGGAGGTCCTTCGGGCGGCGGTTCCCAGGATAGCGGCGTTGAAATGATCTTCGTTCCTTGGCCTTACGAGGGTGTCCCGGATGGTGGCACTCCGTCCGATGGCGGGAGCTCCCCGGGTCAGCCTGACGGCGGGGCGGCAGGTCAGCAGGGAGTCCGGACAGGGCTCGCTTTTCTGAATTGGGAGGCCCTTCTGGTCGCCATCAACGCGACCATTGGCACTGCGGGAGCTGATCGTCTTGTCGGAAGCCATGCCGCCGATTTGCTGTCCGGCGGCAACGGCAATGACGTGTTTGTCGGCAGCGCAGGCGGAGACATTATCCTCGGCGGTTCTGGCTTTGACACCCTGGATTATTCGGCGAGCACGAACCCGTCAGGGATCCATGTCAACTTGGCCCTGGGCAAGGGCTTGCGAGGCGATGCGAATTACGCCCGGATCGCCGACGTCGAGAAGGTGGTCGGCACTAACTTCGGCGACATTCTCGAGGACGGGCGGACGATCGAGAATTTCAATTACTTGGAGTATCTCCGCCTGAACCCGGACGTGGCCCTCTATATCGCAGCCAACCATCTCGATCCCAAAAGCTTCGCCTATCAGCACATGCTGGCGTCCGGCGATGCCGAGGGCCGCAAGGGTGGCTGGGACGGGCAGACCGAGGCGCCGGGAGCGGATGCGGGCCTCATCGTCGATGTCGCGGGCTATCTGGCGGCCAACCCGGACGTGGCAGCCTACATCGCGGCAAACCATCTCGGCGCCGACTTCGCCATCCAGCATCTTTGGGAGACCGGGATCGAGGAAGGCCGCTCCGGCGGGGTCAAGGCGAGCGGCTCGGAGTTCTATGGCGGCGGCGGCAACGACCTGCTGAAGGGCGGGTATCGCAGCGACATCCTGTATGGCGGGGCCGACAACGACACGCTGGTCGGCGGCGGCGGGCAGGACCTGCTGGTCGGCGACACGGGCCAGGACAAGCTGAACGGGGAGGACGGCAACGACCGGCTGTATGGCGGGGCGGGCCAGGACACGCTCTGGGGCGGCGCCGGCGACGACAACCTAAGGGGCGGATCGGGCAACGATCTCCTCGACGGCGAGGCGGGCAACGACATCGTGTCGGGTGGCGACGGGGGTGACGCCCTGTGGGGCGGCGCGGGCCACGATGTGCTGCGCGGCGATGCCGGGGCCGATGTGCTCGATGGCGGGGCCGACAACGACACGCTGTCGGGCGGGGCCGACGACGACGCGCTCACGGGCGGGGACGGCCACGACGTGCTGTACGGCGAAGCGGGCCGGGACATGCTCTCTGGCGGGCAAGGCGATGACGTGCTGCGTGGCGGTGCGGGCCAGGACACCCTCTATGGCGGGACGGGCAACGACACGTTCGTGTTCACCGCGGGGGCGGACGGGACGACGCCGGACCTGATCCTGGACTTCGGGGCCGGGGACCGCGTGCTGATCGAGGGCTCGACTGCGGTGACGTTCGCGCGCCAGCAGGTGGTCATCTGGAATGGCGGGATCCCGACGATCGGCTACGATACGAAGGTGATGGTGAGGGGCCAGTTGGCCTTCGACCTGAAGGGCTACGCCGGCAACCTCGTCTGGAGCGGCGGCTACCTGATCGCCGCCTGAGCCTTACCCAAGCTGGTGACGGGAAAGGGGCGCATCAGCGCCCCTTTTGCTTCGAGATCCACGCCCATGAAGCGCAAATCGAGGTTCGAGGATGGCGATCAGGGCGCATCGTTCGAGACCATGCGCCTTCTCACAGATGGTCCCGTGACGGCCGTTACAGAGGAAGCGATCTACACCGGGTGATCAGGAATATGAACCTCAGGCTAGGAGTCAGAGCGCAAGCAGGACAATGCTATTGATTTGTTATGATATTACTCGAATAATAGGAATATTCGCTCTCATAGACATTGCGCCGGAGGAAAGAATGGCGACTTCGACTGAAACTTTGCGTGATGCTTTCGATCGCTTGATGATGATGGTGACCGGGGGAACATCGGCGCCTGACGGTAGCGGATGGGGTACAGGCGACGACCCTCGCGTAGACCCCGATTGGGAGTACGAGGATGAGGGAGGCGGAGGGCCAGGGGGTGGCTCCAACTCCGATCCCGAAACAATAAACGGAAAGCTTGTCGTCCAAATTATCAGACCCGCTGTCCCGACCGTTCGAGGAACTTATTATATTGATTCCGAAGGCCAAATTTATGTAACCGACTACAACGGAAATCTGAAGCTCGTTACAGAAAAGTATGCCGACTTGTTTGATCCGACTAGCAAGTGGCTGATGCCGATTGCATATGGGGATCGGCTCGGTATGCTGAATGAGAACGGATATATTTACCTAGTCAATCCCGATGGGATGTATGTGCCGATCAACAGTCAGGCTCCCATTGATATTGAGTTCATCGAGCAGTTTGATTTTCTGATTCTGGAACTTTCTCCTGGAGGTTATCTCTATGGACATACTCCCATTATCAATGGCCATATGATCCACACCCGGATCAGCGATATACCCATCCCACTCGATATTCGCCCTCCTAATTCTGATGGAGGATTCATTGATGAAGAGCAGTTGCTTAGGGATCTCCCAAGCCCAATCATTTTGAATGGTGATGATGAGGCTTATGTGGACCTCGGCAATGGGAGAAATATCCCCCTTTCGAATGCTGAATTCTATGTAACAACCTCCGCGGACGAAGCACAGGATGGTATCCAGCGAGGAGTCTTCGTTATCAGAGATGCGGATGCGTTATACCTGACCTCTACTTCTCGGGGAACAGCAGGTCGTGACGTGATTGTTGGCGCTGGTGTGATATCCGGTGAAGCAGGCGACGACTCGGTAAAAGGCAGCGTAGACTCCGATATTCTGGGTGGCGGCGACGGCAACGACGTTCTGAACGGCGGTGCCGGAGGCGACCTTCTCTCCGGCGGGGCCGGCATCGATACGGTGGATTATTCCACGAGCCCGCTCGGCATCAACGGGGCGGGCATTCACGTCAATCTATCGACCGGCGTGGGTACCAATAGCGATGCCCATGGCGACCGGCTGTTCGACATCGAGAATGTGATCGGCAGTGCCGGCAACGACTTTATCAAGGTCGGCAACGCCAATCCCGATGACTTCGATGCAGCGGATTATCTCGGAAAGAACCCGGACGTGGCGGCCTGGATAGCGCACAACCATCTCCCGCCCTCCGAGGCTTACGAGCACTGGAAGCAGGCCGGCCGGTTCGAGGGTCGCGAGGGCGGCTGGCACGGGGCGATGAAGGCAGTGGGCGCGGATTGGGGCGGGGTGTTCGATGCCGAGAGCTATCTGGCGGCCAATCCGGACGTGGCGAACCACATCATCGACAATGGTCTCGACAACTCCTATGCCCTGCAGCACTGGCTGGTCGTGGGCCGCGACGAGGGCCGCGAGGGGGGAGTGGAGGTGTCCGGTTCGATTCTCTCGGGCCGCAGCGGCAGCGACGTGATCGTGGGTGGTGTGTACAGCGATGCGTTATACGGCGGCACCGGCGCCGATACGCTCTACGGCCACGATGGCCAGGACGTGCTGCTCGGCGGGGCAGGAAGTGACAGCCTCGATGGCGGCGCGGGCAACGACCAGGTCTTTGGCGGGCACGGCGACGACACGCTGTCGGGCGGATCCGGCGCGGACAGTGTGATCGGCGGGGCCGGCAACGATGGGTTGTCGGGCGGCGACGGTCAGGACAGCCTGGAAGGCGGAGCCGGCAATGACGGGCTCAATGGCGGCGATGGCAACGATCTGATGCGCGGCGATTCCGGCGACGATTATCTCGACGGCGATAACGGCAACGACAGCCTGATCGGCGGGGATGGCAACGACTTTGCCACCGGCTGGTTCGGCAACGACGTGCTTAGGGGCGAGGCAGGATCCGATACACTCTACGGCTGGGACGGCGACGACACGCTGCAGGGCGGGTCGGGCCTGGACGTGCTCTATGGTGGGGCGGGACGGGACACCTTCGTGTTCAACCTGGCCACGGATCGGGACGCGCAGTCCAATCCGGCGGTTCCGGTGGTGCAGGATCGGATCATGGACTTCGGATCGGGCGACCGCCTGGAGATCGTAGGGGCGAGTTCGGTGACGTTCGCGCGCCAAATGGTGATCACCTGGAGCGGGGTGACCCCGGTGATTACCTACGACACGAACGTACTGATCAACGGCTCGTCGCAGATTGTGTTGAAGGGCTTTGGCGGGGATCTCGTCTGTAGCGGCGGCTACCTGATCGCCGCCTGAGCCTTACCCGAGTTGGTGATGGGGAAAGGGGCGCTGATGCGCCCCTTTTCGCATGGATGTGCGGACCCGATCCGTGCCGGCGGTCGCGGCGAGAGGTTGCGCTGGAGACCGGCCGCCCGAATGCCGGCAGATCGCGCCGCGCAGCCCGAATATGGCCCGCGAGGGCGAGCGGCCCATGGAAAAGGGCCTGACCGAAGTCAGGCCCTTGGGGCAGCATCTCGCGAAACGCGGGATTACTGCTGCGGGGAAGCCGGAGCGGACGGCGAAGCGGGAGCCGACGGGGCTGCCGGAGCCGGGGAGCTCGGAGCGGCCGGGGCCGCAGGAGCCGGGGACGTGCCGGTCGACGGCGACGAGCTTTGCGTCTGGGTCGCCGTGCTGCCGGTTGTGCTCGGCTCGTTGCTGCCATCATAGAAGAGGAATGCGAGCAGGCCGAGGGCAATAACAAGACCGCCAATCACATAAGCAAGAGTATTGGAGCCGCGCGCGCTATTATCGTAGACGTTTGTCTCTCGATTGTAGACGTTCGGTTCGCGATCCATGGGATCCATAGCCATTTGTAACCTCCTTGACCGTTTTACCTCCCGTTCAACGCCTGATGTTGGCAGCGGTTTCATCCGAGCGTGGCATTAATCTTAAATATCTGTGAAAAAAGCCAAATTGATCTTGGGTGTAATGCGACAAATCTGAACGGCTGTTCATCTTGAAAGGGGTTGACCCGGTTCCGCGTCGCTCTTACTCCGGGCAGGCAAACGCGAGAGATTAGAGGCGCAAGGCTCATGAACGCTCCGGTGAACCCGAAGAAGCTCATCAAAGGTGCGACAGGCGATTGGGAGATCGTGATCGGCATGGAAATCCATGCCCAGGTGACGAGCCAGGCCAAGCTGTTCTCCGGCGCCTCGACCGCTTTCGGCGGCGATCCGAACAGCCATGTGTCCCTGGTCGACGCGGCCATGCCCGGCATGCTGCCCGTGATCAACGAGGAATGCGTGCGCCAGGCAATCCGCACCGGCCTCGGACTCAAGGCCGAGATCAACCTGAAGAGCACCTTCGACCGGAAGAACTATTTCTACCCGGACCTGCCGCAGGGCTACCAGATCAGCCAGTACAAGAGCCCCATCGTGGGCGAGGGCGAGGTGATCGTGGACGTGCCGGAAACGGGCGAGACGATCACGGTGCGGATCGAGCGCCTGCACCTGGAGCAGGATGCCGGCAAGTCGATCCACGACCTGCACCCGACCATGAGCTTCGTTGACCTCAACCGCTCGGGCGTGGCGCTCATGGAGATCGTGTCGAAGCCCGATCTGCGCTCGGCCGACGAGGCGCGCGCCTATGTCACCAAGCTGCGCACGATCCTGCGCTATCTCGGCACCTGCGACGGGGACATGGACAAGGGCAACCTGCGCGCGGACGTGAACGTCTCCGTGCGCCGTCCGGGCGAGGAGCTGGGCACCCGCTGCGAAATCAAGAACGTCAACTCGATTCGCTTCATCGGCCAGGCCATCGAGTACGAGGCGCGCCGCCAGATCGCGATCATCGAGGACGGCGGCGTCATCGACCAGGAAACCCGTCTCTACGATCCGGGCAAGGGCGAGACCCGCTCCATGCGCTCCAAGGAAGAGGCGCACGACTACCGCTATTTCCCCGATCCGGACCTGCTGCCGCTCGAGTTCGACCAGGCCTATGTGGACGATCTCGCCCAGCATCTGCCCGAACTGCCGGACGCCAAGAAGGCGCGCTTCATGGGCGATTACGGCCTGTCCGCCTATGACGCGAGCGTGCTCGTGGCCGAGCGCGCCTCCGCCGACTTCTTCGAGGAGGTCGCCAAGGGACGCGACGGCAAGGCCGCCGCCAACTGGATCATCAACGAGCTGTTCGGCCGCCTGAACAAGGAAGGCAAGGACATCACGGAGACTCCGGTCTCCGCGAGCCAGCTCGGCGCCATCATCGAGCTCATCGGCGAGAACGTGATCTCCGGCAAGATCGCCAAGGACCTGTTCGAGATCGTCTTCACCGAAGGCGGCGACCCGCGCGACATCGTCGAGAAGCGGGGCATGAAGCAGGTGACCGATACCGGCGCCATCGAGACGGCCATCGACGCCGTCATCGCGGCCAATCCCGACAAGGTGGAACAGGCCAAGGCCAAGCCCACGCTGCTCGGCTGGTTCGTGGGCCAGGTGATGAAGCAGACCGGCGGCAAGGCCAACCCGCAGGCCGTCAACGAGATCCTGAAGGCGAAGCTCGGGATCGAGTGATCGTGAGCGGGGCGTTCGAGCAAACCCTGCGCGCCGTCGAAGACCGCGACGCGCAGGACCTCTTCGGGCTTCTGGCCCTCTGCTTCGCGGATTATCCCGGCTGCTTCGTCGATCCTCACGACGACCTCAAGGACCTCCGGACGCCGGGATCTTCGCCCCGGCCCAACGACGGCATTCTGTGGGTGACGGAGGACGAGAGCGGGCGGGTCTGCGCATGCGCCGCCATGGACTTTCCCGAGGCCGGCATCGCTGAGCTGCACCGCCTCTACGTGCGCCCCGACCGGCGCGGGAAGGGCCTCGGCTCGTTCCTGGTGCGGGCCGTGGAGCGCCACGCCCGCGAGAAGGGGGCCCGGCGCCTGGTTCTATGGTCCGACACCCGCTTCACCGATGCTCACCGGCTCTACGGGAAGCTGGGCTATACCAAGACGGGCGCCGTGCGCGATCTCGGCGATATCTCGAATTCCTCGGAGTATCACTTCGAGAAGGCGCTGTAAGGCGGGAAGGCCTTACGAACACTCCGGGTCCATTCGTCATCCTGGTGCCGCGCAGCAGAGCCAGAGACCTATAGTGGCCCACGGTGCGGAACGAGACGACCGGATATCCCTACGCTCTTCCTCTACAGCGCCGGACGTGAAATCGAACTCACGTCCGACACTGTAAGTCTATGGTCTTGAGCATCTTTTCACGCAAAACCGGTTCCCACTTTTGCGTCCGATGCTCTAGGTCGTGGTGATGGTTTCCCGCCTGCGCGGTGACGACAGAGGCGGAACGACGGCAGGACGTGACCCTTCACGGAATTTCGTAGATGGAAAACTCGTTGTTGATCCCGCGCAGGAGGGTCTTCTGAAGCGTCGGGTGGAGGCCCTGCAACTCGATCACCTCCTGGGCTTCGGGATTCTCGACGACCGATCCCGTCGCATAGATCGAGTGCGATGCCGCGAGGCTCTGGACCCGGGATGCGATGTTCACGGTCTGCCCGAAATAGTCCTGGCGTTCGTTCAGAACCACGGCGAGGCATGGCCCTTCGTGGATGCCGATCTTGAGGAGAAGGTCTTCCCGCCCGCGCTGTTCGTTGAGGCCGCGCATGGCGTGGCGCATCCGGATTGCGGCCGAGACCGCGTGATCCGGCGTCGGGAACGTGGCCATGACGGCATCGCCGATGGTTTTCACGACGGCTCCGGCCTCCGAGGCGACGATCTCGTTCAGCACACGGAAATGCTCCCGGACCAGGTCGTAGGCCACGAGGTCGCCGACGCGCTCATAGAGCTCCGTCGAGCCTTTGAGGTCGGTAAACAGGAAGGTCAGGCTCGTGATCTTCAGGCGCTGGTCCACATCGAGCGTGTCGGTCCGGAACATGTCGCGGAACGTCTGGTTCGTCAGAAGGCGCTTGGCGGTCAGGAACGGGCGGCGGCGCTCCATCAGGCGGTGCAGGGCATCGTTGGCCAGCCACACGGCGGGCAGGGTGCGCCGCTTCGTATGGTTCTCGAGCGAGAGCCGCAGCGGGCCGGGGTGCAGCTCGAGAGTGCGGTTTTCCGTGTGCAGTTCGCTCAGGACCAGGGACAGGTTCTGACGCTCGCGCGTGGGTTCGCCCTTCACGTCGATGAACTGGGCCGCATGGGTGACGGGATCGAAGACGATGACGAATTGGGGCGGGAGCTGAAGCGACAGGATAACCCGGTCGCCGGGAGGCAGCTCGACGGCATCGATCATGATGTCCTCGAGCTGTTCGTCGAGATTGTCCGGCAGGTCGATGCCGGAACTCCAGAAGACCTGCCGCAGGTATTCGGTCATCGGAAGCTTGTCGGGATTGTGGGCGGCGATTTCGCGCACCCGCGGGCTGACCGTGAACGTGACCTCGACCATTTCGTCGAGCGTCGGCTCGTAGCCGGCGGCGCACAGAGCGCAGCTGTACTCTTTCCTTTTCAGGGACCTGAGGCTGGTGCCCGCATCCATGACCCCGCCGCATCCGGGACACAGGACGTTCCAGGACATCTCGAAAAGGCCGAGCCGGGCCGCATGCAGGAAGGCCGCGATGGCCCGCTCCTCGTCGAGGTGATGCTTGGCCGCGAAGGCAAGGACGTTGATGCGGTTCAGCTCGTGGTCCGCTGCGTCGTCGATCAGGCGCTCGATCCGATCCACGATCTGAGGATCCGCGGATTGCCTGAGAACGGCGAGGAGTTTCTGCGCTTCACTCATGGTCCGACCTCCTTCGAGGTGGAGAGGTTCGCTTAGGCCCCAGGTATCTTAGGCCCCAGGTATCTTGGGGCCCCCAGGTATCTTGAGACCCCAGGTATCATGTGTCGAGGGCGCTCATCCCCCCGATCGAGGCCGGCTTCGGTGCTTCCAGAATAGCACCTAATCGTCGGAAGGGCTTGTAAAACAAGGAATTGGGCCGGGAATTCGGTCGAGAGAAGGTGAGAGGGCGTCATTCTTCGCCCAGGCGAGGTCTGCTATGGTTGCGCCGGGCTACGCGTCCGCCACAGGCACAGAACCGGCGCGACGACGAGTTCCACGACCAGCCCGCCGATCACCACGGTGCGCTCTTTCCAGAAAGGGAGCATCGGATCGATCCCAAAAGTGGAATCCACTTTTCACGTTCGATGCTCGAGCAGCGTGAGCAGCCGGAAGCGCCTCGTCTTGTCCTCGATGGGCGGCAGCGTGCTCCAGAAACACAGGCCGATGCCGAGCAGCAGGTCCGACAGGAAGCGAAAGTGGCTCTCCGCTGAGATGCTCACCGCCCCGCCCGTGAGCGCCTGCCCGAAGAGAACACCTTAAGGCCTGTCGCCACCGGTATGGTGGCCGCGACGGCCACGCTCCGCTGCAGCAGCCTCCGCTCACGATCCGTGCTGGGCATAACTCCCCCTGCGGTTTCCTGCGGCCGCTTCCGTATCCTTCCGCAATCCCATAGAGTCCGCAAAGACGAGATGAACATTCGAGGAATCTGCTCATGCCTGCGCGCTTTGAACTCAACGGGATCGCCTTCTCCGGCCCGACCTACAAGGTGGGGCTGATGCTGGCCCTGGCGGGTGAGCCGTTCGACTACGTGCACGTGAACATGATGCAGGGCGAGCACAAGCAACCCGCCTATGTCGCAAAGCAGCGCTTTGGTCAGGTGCCTCTGCTGATCGACCGCAACAACGGGCGGCATCTCTGCCAGTCGGCCGCGATCCTCGAATACCTCTCGGATACGCTCGGAAAATTCGGCGGAGCGACCCTGGACGAGCGCCTGCGGGCGCGGGAGTGGCTGTACTGGGACTTCGACCGGCTCGCCTCGCCGGTGTATCGCGCCCGCACCATCAAGCTCGGCATCCGCCCGGCTCCTCAGGAGGTGTACGACGCCCAGATCGCGGGTGGAAATGCCGCCCTGACGGTGCTCGACGAGCAGCTTTCGGGCCGCGACTGGATCGTGGGGGAGGGGGTCACCATCGCCGATATCGACATCTACGGCGTCGTCGCCTACGCCGATGAAGCCGGCTTCGACCTCGCCGGATACGCCAATCTCCAGGCCTGGGCGAAACGCTTCGAGGCGCTGCCCGGCTTTGCCTCGACGAAGGCCCTGCTGCCGATGGAATCGCGGGTGGCGGCATGAGCGATCTGGAATTCCGGGAAGCGAGGGCGAGCGACCTCGAAGCGATCATCCGCCTTCACGAAGAGGATACCCTTGGAACGCATGGCGATGTGTGGTCGGAGGAGACCAGGCCGGCCTATGAGGCGGCTTTCGCCGCCATTGCCCGCAGCCCCGAGAACAGGCTGTTCGTGGCCGTGGACGGCCACGAGGTCGTCGGCACGTTCCAGCTCACCTTCATTCCCAATCTCACCGGGCGCGGCGCGCTTCGCGTAAAGGTGGAGAGCGTGAAGGTGAAGGCGTCGCGCCGCTCCGGAGGAATCGGCGGCAGGATGATCGCCTATGCCGAGCAGCAGGCCCGCCTCGGCGGCGCCAGGGCCATGGAGCTGACCTCCAACAAGACCCGCACGGACGCGCACCGTTTCTACGAACGGCTGGGCTACTCACGCTCGCACGAGGGCTTCAAAAAGAAGCTCTGACGGGGCGTGTGCGGGGCTGCCGCCCCATCGTGCGGCCCCGGCAGCCCCGCACGCGAGAAGTGGGCCCGAGTGTCGCGTTTTGCGATGCGTTCTTCCAGAGAGCGGAGCCGCGAACGTGAAAAGCGACCGCCGCCTCTTAGGCCCGATGCTCCGGCGCATCGTGCGAAAAAGTGGCCCCGGTTTTTCGCAGCAAACGGTGCGCGCCTCGAGGAGAGAGCATTGAATTGATCCCAAAAGTGCAAATCCACTTCCCGCGTCAGTGGCTCTATAGCATCGGACGTAAAATCGAACTCACGTCCGATGCTCTAAGCCTATGTTCTTGAGCATCTTTTCACGCAAAACCGGTTCCCACTTTTGCGTCCGATGCTCTAGTCGGTCCCGTGAGATGACGTGAAGAGACTCGCATCGGGCCAGGTCTCGAAATACTCGGTGAAAACCCGAGCCCATGTGTCGGGCTCGCCTCGCCATTCGCTCGGATCCTTGCCGATGGGATAGACTTTCACGTTGCGTCGGGCCGGTCTCCTATCGAGACGGTCGGCATAGCTCACGACGAGATACTCGCATCGGCGGCCGAAAAATTGGTCGGTCGCATCGCAGAGTTCTTCGATATGCGAGGCGGACATGCCCGGCGTGAGCGCTTGCGTGCGATCGGCCACGAAATCCAGATTGTTCTGCGAGTTCGAGATCACGAACACGAGACGCCGCATCTTGCTCAGGGCCCGGAATTTTTCGGCGAGACGCTCGTATTTGTCCCTGGTGCCCTGGAAGTCGAGCGACAGGTCGTAATGACGATCCTCATCGAGGAAGTCGTGCCAGAAATACGTATGATAGTCCCGCCAGTATGGAGCGTGATCGAGCTCCAGCGCGTCTCGATGATCGGGAAAGAAGCGGCCGGATTCCAGGATCTTGAGCACCGATGAAGGCGGGCAGATCAGCCAGTCGAAGGGGAGCCGCGATGCATCGAGAGCTTCCCCGCTCCTCAGGCAGGTCGAAATGAGTTTGGCATGCAGCCGGATCTGATGGGCCGACTGGCAGGACATGCCTAAGCTGACGACGGCCGTATGGGTTCCGATCAAGGACACCGCGTTCGCTCACGATCCGGTTCCGGCGGTGCGATTCCAGTTGTGCGAAAACGGGAATGCGGTCCGCCGTGTGGGTGGAAGTCCCGATCAGGGCCCGTCCGTGAGGAAGGGTGCATGATGGTCCTCCCATCACGCACTTAGAGCATGTTTCGGCGAAGTGGACCCGGTTTGTCGTCAAAAATTGCAGCCGAGCGAAAGAAAGGAGCTGTTTCCACTCGGTGGAAACCGCACGACGGCATCGGACGTGACATCGAAACCCACATCCGATGCTGTCACTCTATGGTTTCGAGCATCGGTCCACGCAGAACCGGTATCCACTTCCCGCGTTCAATGCTCTCGTCGAATCTGAGACGATTCAAGCCTTCGTGCCGCCCTTCAGGCGTGTATTGCAGGCACTCCAGAACTTCGGCCACTTCATGTCAGCCTCGATCTTGCCGCCGGCCTTGGCGGCTTTCCACTCGGCGCTGCACTTGGTCAGGCGTTCGCGAGCGGCGAGTTGGGCGGCACTCGGCTCCTTCACCGGCTTCGTCTGAGCGGCCGCCGGAAGTGGGCTGGTGAAAGCCAGGGCCAGGGCAGCGGCCAGGGCAGCGTGCATCAATCGGTTCGTCATGATCTCCCCCAAAAGCGCTTCGGTGAGCGCTCCAGCCATCTCATATTGAAACAATGAAACATGCAAGGCCCCGGGGGCAGTCATGCGTTCTTTCCACCGCAAAGCGCATGTCTTGAGGATGCGATAGAGGACGCGATATCCTAACTTAACGTCAGATACATGTCGTCACACAAGGAGGGGCCCGCCATGGCGGCATCCGCCCAACAACCGATCGATCTCTACTACTGGCCGACCCCGAACGGATGGAAGATCGCCATCATGCTCGAGGAGTGCGGGCTGCCCTACACGATCCATCCGGTTAATATCGGCAAGGGCGACCAGTTCAAGCCGGAGTTCCTGGCGATTTCGCCCAACAACAAGATGCCCGCGATCGTCGATCCCGACGGGCCCGACGGGCAGCCGATCGCGATGTTCGAGTCCGGCGCGATCCTGCAATATCTCGGCCGCAAGACCGGTCGGTTCTATCCGCAGGACGAGCGCAAGCGCGTCGAGATCGACCAATGGCTGTTCTGGCAGATGGGCGGCTTCGGTCCCATGCTCGGACAGACACACCACTTCCGCATCTATGCGCCGGAAAAGGTGCCCTACGCCATCGACCGCTATACCAACGAGACGAACCGTCTCTACGGCGTGCTCGACAAGCGCCTCGCGGACCGGGACTACGTGGCGGGCGATTACTCGATCGCCGACATGGCCATCGCTCCCTGGGCCAAGATGTGGGAACGCCAGGGGCAGAACATCGAGGATTTCCCGAACGTGAAGCGCTGGCTCGCCGCCGTGCTGGACCGCCCGGCGGTCCAGCGGGCGCTCGAGGTCAATGCCGAGGACCGCGGGTCCTACGACATGAAGGATCCCGCCGTTCAGGCCATTCTCTTCGGCCAGAAGGCGCGGTGAGCCATTCTGCGCGGGCGCCGCGGCCGTGGCGCCCGAGGAAGGCTCTTCAATTCAGCTTGGCCCAGAGCTGCGAGCGGCAGATGAGGCCGCCCAGGACGCAGCCGGAGAGCTGCATGGACTTGCCCGCGAAGGTCATCTTGCCGGAATAGGTCCTGCCGTCCTTGTAGTTGTAGAGCTGGCCTGTGAAACCATCGCCCGAGGGCCGGATGTCGGAGATCATCTGAACGCCGACGAGGCTGCGCCCTTTCTGAGTGGCGTCGGGGTTGTTCACGTCCTTCGCGTCCCCCTGAACGGACACGATGGTTCCGCAATAGGCCTGCCCGCATCGGGCGATCCGCACCCGGGTTTCGCCGCTTTCGCTCAGATATGTCCCGCTCGGGTCCTGAGCCTGGGCGCGGGCCGCCCCCGTCAGCAGGCCGAGACCGAGCACGGCAAGGATCAGAGACTTCATGATTGTCCTCCGGGCCGGTCTTCGAGGGGACCGATCGGGAAGGAGATTAGGGGAAGCGGCCGAGCTTTCCAACGTGGCGATCACCTTCGCAATCGCGAAAAGGCGCACGAGGGGGACTTGAGAGGGAGGGGGCTCACCGCTATAAGCGCCGGACTTTCCCGATTTCCTTTCTCAAGAGGGTGACCTGTCATGGCCATCGAGCGTACTTTCTCCATCATCAAGCCCGACGCGACCGAGCGTAATCTGACCGGCGCCGTCAACGCCGTCATCGAGAGCGCTGGCCTGCGCATCGTCGCCCAGAAGCGCATCCTCATGTCCCGCCGCGAGGCCGAGACCTTCTATGCGGTCCACAAGGAGCGTCCCTTCTTTGGCGAGCTCGTGGACTTCATGATCTCCGCGCCGGTCGTCGTGCAGGTTCTGGAAGGCGAGAACGCCGTGCTCCGCTACCGCGAGATCATGGGCGCCACCAACCCGGAGAGCGCTGCCGAGGGCACCATCCGCAAGCTCTACGCCAAGTCGATCGGCGAGAACTCGGTCCACGGCTCCGACAGCCTCGACAACGCCAAGATCGAGATCGCCCAGTTCTTCTCGGGCAACGAGATCGTGGGTTAAGGCCTTCCGGGCCCCCGAGCAGAATGACGAGGCCGCCTTCGGGCGGCCTTTTCTTTGGGCTCGAGCTCCGTCATGATGCGCCGGCCATGAACCAAGCTCCCCGCATCGAACGCCGCGCGTCGGTCTGTCCGCATGATTGCCCCTCCGTCTGCTCCCTCGACGTGGAGGTGATCGACGGGCGCGGCATCGGGCGCGTGCATGGGGCGAAGACCAACAGCTACACGGCGGGCGTGATCTGCGCGAAGGTCGCGCGCTATGCCGAGCGCATTCACCATCCGGAACGGCTGCTCCACCCGTTGAAGCGCACGGGCCCGAAAGGTTCGGGACAGTTCGAGCGCATTTCCTGGGACGTGGCGCTCGATACGGTCGCCGAGGCGTTCCTGAAGGCCGAGGCGGCGTTCGGCTCGCAATCCGTCTGGCCCTATTACTACGCCGGCACCATGGGCCTCGTGATGCGTGACGGCATCAACCGGCTGCGCCATGTGAAGAAATATTCGGGCCAGTATTCCACCATCTGCACGCCCATGGGCTGGACCGGCTATGTGGCCGGCACGGGCAGGCTCGCGGGCTCCGACCCGCGCGAGATGGCAGTGTCGGACTGCGTGGTGATCTGGGGCACGAATCCGGTTCATACCCAGGTCAACGTGATGACCCACGCCATGCGCGCCCGGAAGGAGCGCGGGGCCAAGATCGTCGCCGTCGACATCTACATGAACGCCACCATGAAACAGGCCGACATGGCCCTTCTGGTGAAGCCCGGTACCGACGGCGCGCTCGCCTGCGCGGTCATGCACGTGCTGTTCCGCGACGGCTATGCGGATTGGGATTATCTGGAGCGCTACACCGATCACCCGCGCGAGCTCGAAGCACATCTCAGGACCCGCGATCCGGCCTGGGCCTCGTCCATCACGGGCCTGTCGGTGGAGGAGATCGAGGCCTTTGCGAAGCTCGTCGGCACGACCAGGCGCACCTTCTTCCGCCTCGGCTTCGGATTCGGCCGTCAGCGCAACGGCGCGGTCAACATGCATGCGGCATCCTGCATCCCGGCGGTGACCGGCGCATGGCGATACGAGGGAGGGGGAGCGTTCCACTCCAACAGCGGCATCTTTCGCTGGAACAAGGCCCTGATCGAAGGGCACGAGGCCATCGACCCCTCGATCCGTGTGCTCGACCAGTCCCAGATCGGCCGCGTGCTCA
The DNA here is from genome assembly GCF_041276405.1 of Microvirga sp. TS319. Lineage (NCBI taxonomy): Bacteria > Pseudomonadati > Pseudomonadota > Alphaproteobacteria > Hyphomicrobiales > Methylobacteriaceae > Microvirga > Microvirga sp. TS319. Next base: position 1,550,032 of record NZ_JBGGGT010000002.1, read on the forward strand.
CCGGAGACACGGAGGCGCTCTACAACGGCCCCGCCGTCAAGGCGATGCTGATCCAGAACACCAATCCGGTCTCCGTCGCGCCGGAGCAGGAGCTGGTCAAGCAGGGCTTTTCCCGCGAGGACCTGTTCGTCTGCGTGCACGAGCAGTTCATGACCGAGACGGCCATGATGGCCGATATCGTTCTGCCCGCGACCATGTTCATGGAGCACGACGATCTCTATTCCGGCGGAGGGCACCAGCATTTCCAGGTCGGACCGAAGCTCGTCGATCCACCCGGCGAATGCCGCTCGAACCATCAGGTCGTCCAGGCCCTGGCGAAGCGCCTGGGCGCCGAGCACCGCGCCTTCGGCATGGAGCCGCGCGAGATCATCGACTGGACCCTGCGCCATTCCGGCTGGGGCAGTATCGAGGAGCTCGAGGCCGTCGTTCACAAGGACGTGCAGCCGCCCTTCGAGGAGGCCCATTACCTGAAGGGCTTCGGCTATCCGGACGGGAAGTTCCGCTTCAAGCCTGACTGGACGGCGGTGCCGTCCTACAACAACGGGCCGATGGGCCCCCATGCCCAGATGCCCGCCTTCCCGGACCATTGGGCCGTCATCGAGGCGGCGACGGACGAGCATCCCTTCCGCCTCGCGACGAGCCCGGCGCGCAGCTTCCTGAACTCCTCCTTCACCGAAACCCCTGGCTCGGTGGCCAAGGAAGGCAGGCCGGAGGTGATGATCCACCCGCTCGATGCCGAACGCCAGGACATCGCGGACGGCGACTGGGTGAAGCTCAGGAACCATCGCGGCGAGGTCTTCCTGCGCGCCAGGCTGTTCGACGGCGTGCGCCGCGGGGTGCTGATCGCGGAGGGGATCTGGCCCAACAAAGCGCATCCTCTGGGGCGGGGCATCAACACGCTGACGGGAGGCGACCAGGTAGCGCCCTATGGCGGAGCGGCATTCCACGACAACCGGGTGGCGCTCGAGAAGGTCTACGAGGAGCTCGTGGTCGAAACGCCTGCCCTGACTGTTCGGAAGAGAGCCGAGCCGGTCGTCGGATAGAGCATCGGACGTGAAAAGTGCATTTGCACTTTTGGGATCAGTTCAATGCTCTAAACCGGCGAGCGCAGCGCGCCTTCGTCGTTCCAGGGACCTGAGAAGATCACGCGCCCATTCTCGAGGCGGGCGCTGCCGTCGCAGATCATGCGCAGAGCCTGCGGATAGAGACGATGCTCCTGCACGAGAATGCGCGCCGCGAGGGTGTCCTCTGTGTCGCCCGGGACCACGGGAACGGCCGCCTGGGCGATGATGGGGCCCGCGTCGAGTTCCGGCACCACGAAATGCACCGTGCAGCCGTGGATGAGCACGCCTTCCTCCAAGGCGCGACGATGGGTGTGCACGCCGCGGAACAGGGGCAGGAGGGAGGGGTGAACGTTGATCATCCTCCCCGACCAGCGCTGCACGAAGCCCTCGGTGAGCACGCGCATGAAGCCCGCCAGGCAGATGAACTCGATCCCGTGCTCGACGAGCATCGCATCCATCGCCTGCTCGAAGCTCTCGCGAGTAGGGTGCGTCCTGTGATCGACGACCGCCGTCGCGATGCCGGCCTCCTGCGCCCGTCCCAGGCCGCCCGCATCGGGGCGGTTGGAGAGCACCAGGGCGATCTCGGCCGGAAAGTCCGCGCCACTCGCGGCCTCGATCAGCGAGACCATGTTCGACCCGCGTCCGGATATCAGAACGGCGACGCGGCGGGGCATCAGAGCTTCAGCGACCCGGAGGTTTGCACCCGTTCGCCGCCGCCATGCGGGACCGTCTCGCCGATGCGCACCGGGTTTTCGCCGGCCTGGCGGAGGCGCTCGATCACCGCGTCGGCCTGCGAGGCGTCCGCCACCACGATCATGCCGATGCCGCAGTTGAAGGTGCGCAGCATCTCCGCTTCGGCGACGCCGCCGGTTCTGGAGAGCCAGCCGAAGACGGGCGGGGCCGTGATGGCATCGAGATCGAGCCGTACGCCGACGCCCTCGGGAAGCACGCGCGGGACGTTGTCCGGGAAGCCCCCGCCGGTGATGTGGCAGAGAGCATGGATGCCGTCGCCGCCTTTCAGCACCTGAAGCAGGGCCTTCACGTAGATCCGGGTCGGTTCGAGAAGAGCCTGGGCCAGCGTCCTGCCCTGGGCGAACGGGGCGGGAGCGTCCCAGGCGAGGCCCGAGCGCTCGACGATGCGGCGGACGAGCGAGAAGCCGTTGGAATGGACGCCGGATGAGGGCAGGCCGATGAGCACGTCGCCGACCTTCACGTCCCTGGGGAGGAGGGTACCGCGCTCGGCCGCGCCCACCGCGAAGCCCGCGAGGTCGTAATCGCCCTTGGCGTAGAGGCCGGGCATTTCGGCCGTCTCGCCACCGATCAGCGCGCAGCCGGCCCGGAGGCAGCCCTCGGCGATGCCCTTCACGATATGGACGCCCACGTCCGGCGAGAGCTTTCCGGTGGCGAAGTAATCGAGGAAGAGGAGAGGCTCGGCGCCCTGCACGATGATGTCGTTCACGCACATGGCCACGAGATCGATCCCGATCGTGTCGTGAATGCCCGTGTCGATGGCGATCTTGACCTTGGTGCCCACGCCGTCATTGGCGGCCACCAGGATCGGATCCCTGAACCCTGCGGCCTTGAGATCGAAAAGACCTCCGAAGCCGCCGATTTCCGCGTCCGCTCCGGGGCGGCGCGTGGACCGCACCAAAGGTTTGATTTGGTCGACCATGGCATTGCCCGCGTCGATATCGACGCCCGCTTGGGCATAGGTCAGGCCGTTCGTCTGCTTCTCGCTCATGGGACACCCCGTGTTGGGGTGGGGAGTAAGGCGAGAGAGGGCGGTAGGCAAGGGTTTTCCCTCGGAAGATGGGAAGAGCCCACGTCGTCGTCCCCGGCCTTCTGCCGGGGGGCACCCCCAATCGTCATGCCCCGCATGAGGCCGGGCATGACGATTGGGAAATGCCGGGACAAGTCCGGCCATGACGGAAGCCATCCGCGAGGATCTTCGGCTTCGCCGTCGTGCCCTCTTCGGGCATTGAACTTGGCCCTCCAACCCGGCATCATCTCGGCACGATGACCATACCGAACATCATCACCATCGCTCGGCTCGTCATGGTTCCCATCGTGATCGTCATGATCATGCAGGAGCGGTGGGCGGCGGCCTTCATTCTGTTCGTCGTGGCGGGCGTATCGGATGCCGTCGACGGCTTCATTGCCCGTCACTTCGACATGAGGAGCGAGTTCGGGGCCTATATCGATCCGCTTGCCGATAAGTCCCTGCTGGTCTCGATCTACGTGTCTCTCGCGATCGTGGGCGCGATCCCGAGCTGGTTGGCGATCATCGTCGTCTCGCGGGACGCCATGATCGTGTCCGCCGTTCTCCTCTCCTGGGTCATGAGCCGCCCGGTGGAGATCAAGCCGATCATGGTGAGCAAGCTGAACACCGCAGCCCAGATCGGATTCGCGGCCTTCGCGCTCGCGGCCAATGCCTATGACGTGGAGCTGGGCGGGCTTGAAGAGATCGTGATGCTGATCGTCGCCACCTTGACCGTGGCTTCCGCTGGTGCCTATCTCGGGGGCTGGCTGCGGCACATGGCTGCTTAAGCCCCTGAAGGTTCGGGTATGGAGTGCCGATGACGGTCCAAAGGCAGATCGGATTCTGGATTGCGGCGCTTGTCGCCGCGGTGTTGCTGCTGTTCGTGCTGCGCGGCATCCTCCTGCCATTCGTCGCCGGATTCGCGCTGGCCTATCTGCTCGATCCGCTGGCCGACCGGCTGCAGAAGATGGGCGTCGGGCGCCTCGGCGCCAGCCTGTTGATCCTCATCCTGTTCGTCCTGGTCTTCATCATCTCCCTGATGATCCTCGTGCCTTTCGCGGCGCAGCAGGTGGGGGCCTTCGTGGAGAGGCTGCCGGGCTATGTGGCGCGCCTTCAGGAGCTGGGGGCCGAGCAGCTCGGGCCGGTCATCCGTAAGCTTGGCATCGAGGAGGCGCTGCCCGCCGCGCCGACATCCGTCGGCAACCTCATCAGCCAGGGCATCGCATGGCTGACGGCCTTCCTGCAGGGGCTCTGGTCCGGCGGGCAGGCGCTGATCGGCATCTTCTCCCTTCTGGTCGTGACCCCGGTCGTGGCCTTCTACATGCTGGTCGACTGGGACCGCATGGTGAGGACCGTGGATTCCTGGATGCCTCTGCGCCACCGGGACACGATCCGCGCCATCGCCCGCGACATCGACCGCGCCATCGCCGGATTCGTGCGCGGGCAGGCGCTGGTCTGCCTGATCCTCGGGACCTTCTATGCTGTCGGCCTCGCCCTCGTCGGCCTCAATTTCGGGGCGCTGATCGGCATGACGGCGGGGCTCCTCAGCTTCATTCCCTATGTAGGCTCGCTCACGGGCCTCATCCTGTCGGTCGGCGTGGCCATCGTGCAGTTCTGGCCCGACTGGACCATGATCCTGGCGACGCTCGGCATCTTCGTGTTCGGCCAGTTTGTGGAGGGCAACATCCTGTCGCCCAAGCTGGTCGGGGATTCGGTCGGGCTGCATCCAGTCTGGTTGATGTTCGCTCTCGTCTCCTTCGGCGCGCTCTTCGGCTTCGTCGGGCTGCTGCTGGCCGTGCCTCTCGCGGCCGCCATCGGGGTCATCGCGCGCTTCGCCCTCCGGCAATACCTGGCGAGCCCCCTTTATCGCGGAACCGGGCCCGTGGTCATCCACCCGAAGCTCGACGACAGGGCCGATCTCGATGCGTGATGCCCCCAAGCAGCTGGCCTTCGACCTGCCTCTGGATCCGCGCTTCGGAGCGGAGGATTTCCTCGTCAGCCCGTCGAACGAGCAGGCCTACGGCCTTGTCGAGGGATGGCCGGACTGGCCCGACACGATTCTCCTGCTGGTCGGACCGCCGGGCAGCGGGAAGAGCCATCTCGCCTCCATCTGGGCCGAGAACGCCCATGCCTGGACGATCGATGCCCGGGAGATCACCCACGACAAGGTTCCGCACGTCATCTCCAACGGGGCGCTCGCGATCGAGGACATGGACCGGGGCGAGCGGGATGAGGCGGCCCTGTTCCACCTTCTCAACCTGGCGCGGGAGCGCAAGGCAGCCCTCCTGATCACCAGCGAGACGCCTCCGGACCGCTGGGGCCTGAGGACGCCCGACCTCCTGTCGAGGCTGCGCCTTGCCCCGGCCGTATCTCTCGACGCGCCGGACGACGCCCTGCTCAAGGCCGTTCTGGTGAAGCTCTTCGTGGACAGGCAACTCGTGGTCGATACCTCCGTTGTCGATTATATTTCGCTTCGGATCGAGCGATCTCTCGCCAAGGCTTCGGAACTGGTGGCGCTTCTGGACAAGGAGGCGCTCAGCCGGGGACGGCGCGTCTCGCGCGCGATTGCCGCCGAAATCCTCGGATCCGCACAAGAAACGGAAGAAAACGAGTGACGTCTGATCCTGCCTCATTGTCCCCGAAACGTCGTGAAATCGTCACGAAGCCCAGAGCAAAACGGACGCCGAAGAAGGAATCGGCGGAGATCGAGGTGCGGGACGCGATGGCCCTGAGGGACGTGGAGACGGTCAGCGAGGCGCCTTTGCCGAAGGCTCCCCCGGATATCGAGCTGGACGGAGCGGTGCTGCGCCGGTTTCCGCAGCGGTTCATCAATCGGGAGCTGTCCTGGCTGCAATTCAACCGCCGGGTGCTGGAGGAGGCCTCCAACCGCAGCCATCCGCTGCTGGAGCAGCTGCGCTTCCTCTCCATCTCGGCCGAGAATCTCGACGAGTTCTTCATGGTTCGCGTCGCGGGCCTGCGCGGGCAGGTGCGTTCGGGCGTATCGACGATCTCGCAGGACGGGCTCACCCCCCAGGAGCAGCTCGCCAAGATCGCGGTCGAGGTGTCGCATCTCGCGTCCGATCAGCAGCGGCGCTGGGGCGAGCTGCGCGACGCCCTGCAGGGGGAGGGAATCGTCCTCGTCGAGGGCGCGGGCCTGACGAAGCCCGAGGCGTCCTGGCTCGAGGACTACTTCCTCAACCACATCTTTCCCGTGCTCACGCCGCTGGCCATCGATCCGGCGCATCCGTTCCCGTTCATCCCGAATCTCGGCTCGTCCATCGCGCTCAAGCTGGTGCGCCAGAGCGACGGGAAGGTCCTGAACGCGCTGATCCGCTTGCCGTCGCGGGCGGAGCGGTTCGTCCGTCTGCCGGACTTTTCCGAGACCGGCTCGGCCCGCTTCATCGCGCTGGAACAGATGATCGTGCTCTATACCAGCCGGTTGTTCCCCGGCTACGTGGTCCAGGGACAGGGCGCGTTCCGGGTCATCCGCGATTCCGATATCGAAGTGGAGGAAGAGGCCGAGGATCTGGTGCGCCTCTTCGAGACGGCCCTCAAACAGCGCCGCCGCGGCAGCGTGATCCGCCTCGAGGTCGAGGCCGCGATGCCGGAGGATTTGCGCCTCTTCGTCGCCGAGGAGATGGAGGTTTCCAACGACGAGGTGTTCGTGGTCGAGGGCATGATGGGCCTGCGCGATCTCTCGCAGCTCGTCGCCCTGGACCGTCCGGACCTCAAGTTCAAGCCCTACAATCCGCGCTTTCCCGAACGCATCCGCGAACACAGCGGCGACTGCTTCGCGGCGATCCGCGAGAAGGACATCATCGTCCATCACCCGTACGAGTCCTTCGACGCGGTGGTGCAGTTCCTGCGCCAGGCCGCGCGCGACCCCAACGTCGTGGCGATCAAGCAGACGCTCTACCGCACGTCCTCGGATTCGCCGATCGTCGCGGCTCTCGCGGAAGCGGCGGAAGCGGGCAAGTCAGTTACCGCCCTCGTCGAGCTGAAGGCCCGCTTCGACGAGGAGGCGAACATCCGCTGGGCGCGCAACCTGGAGCGCGCGGGCGCTCAGGTGGTCTACGGCTTCATCGAGCTGAAGACGCACGCCAAGCTGTCCATGGTGGTCCGGCGCGAAGGCAGCCAGCTCATCACCTATTGCCATGTGGGCACGGGCAACTACCACCCGATCACCGCCCGCATCTACACGGATCTGTCCTTCTTCACCGCCGATCCCGCGATCGGCCGGGACGTGTCTCGCATCTTCAACTTCGTCACGGGCTATGCGGAGCCGGCGGAGCTGGAGCGCATGGCCGTATCGCCCCTGACCCTGAGAAAGCGCCTGCTGCAGCACATCGGCGAGGAGATCGCCCATGTCAAAGCCGGGCGGCCCGGGGCGATCTGGGGCAAGTGCAACGCGCTCGTCGACCCCGACATCATCGACGCGCTCTACGATGCGAGCGCGGCGGGGGTGCAGGTGGATCTCATCGTGCGCGGCATCTGCTGCCTGAGGCCGGGCATCAAGGGATTGTCGGAGAACATTCGTGTGAAATCCATCATCGGCCGCTTCCTGGAGCACACCCGCATCTACGCCTTCGGCAACGGGTACGGCCTGCCGAACCCGAAGGCGCATGTGTACATTTCCTCCGCCGATCTGATGACCCGCAATCTCGACCGCCGCGTCGAGGCGCTGCTGCCGATCGGCAATCCCACGGTCCATCAGCAGGTGCTGGATCAGATCATGCTCGCCAACCTCCTCGACAACGAGCAGAGCTGGGCCGTGCTTCCCGACGGCACCAGCCAGCGGATCGTGCCGGGCAAGGGCGAGGAGCCGTTCAACGCCCACAAGTACTTCATGACGAATCCGAGCCTTTCCGGCCGAGGCAAGTCCCTCAAGACCTCAAGCCCCAGGGCACTCGCGAAACGGGGGCAGCGCTGACATGCAGACCATCGCCCGAGAAGCCCAGGGCCGGCTCAAGATCGGCCAGCCCGTCGCCATCATCGATATCGGCTCGAACTCCGTGCGCCTCGTCGCCTATGAAGGCCTGGCCCGCGCCGTCACGCCGATCTACAACGAGAAGGTCCTCTGCGGTCTCGGCCGCCATGTGGCGACGACGGGCCGCCTCGACGAGGATGCGGTGGACCGAGCGCTTCGCGCGCTCGCGCGCTTCCGGGTGCTGTGCGACACGATGCAGGTCTCCGAGGTCTTCGTGCTGGCGACCGCCGCCGCGCGTGACGCCACCAACGGCCCCGCCTTCCTGGAGGCGGCCGAGAAGGCGTGCGGACATCCCATCAGCCTGCTCTCGGGGGCCGAGGAGGCGCGGGTCTCGGCGCTGGGCGTCGTGGCGGGCTTTTACGAGCCGGACGGGCTTGCCGGCGACATGGGCGGCGGCAGCCTCGAACTCGTGGACGTGAAGGGCTCGGTCGTCGGCAAGGGCGTCACGATGCCGTTGGGCGGCCTTGCCCTGCAGGACGTGAGCGGAGGCTCCCTCAAGAAGGCGCAGAAGATCGTGCGCGCGGCCCTGGAGCGCGCGCCGGAATACCTGGAGCATCTGCATGGCCGCACCTTCTATGCGGTCGGCGGCACCTGGCGCGCGCTGGCGCGCCTTTACCAGGCCGCCACGGACTATCCGCTCCATGTGATGCACGGCTATATTATCGATCCCAGCGACGGCCTCGACTTTCTGCGCCTCGTGGAGGAGGCGGACGCGAAGAGCCTCAAAGATATCGAGAGCATTTCCGAGGCCCGCCGACCGCTCTTGGCCTATGGCGCCATCGTGCTGGAAGAGATCATCCGCCTCGGCGGCCCGAAGGAGGTGGCGATCTCGGCGTTCGGCGTCCGCGAGGGCGTCCTCTTCGACAGGCTCGACCCTGAGGCGCAGAAGCGCGACCCGCTGCTCGCCGCCGCCAGCGACCTGAACCTGCTGCGGTCCCGCTCCCCGCGCCACGGCGAGGAACTGTGCGACTGGACGGAGGCCTTCATCACGAGTTTCGGCCTTCCCGAAACCGAGGCGGATACCCGCCTGCGGAGGGCGGCCTGTCTCCTGGCCGATATCGGCTGGCGCGCGCATCCCGATTACCGGGGCGAGCAGAGCCTCAATCTCATTGCCTACGGGGCCTTTGCGGGGCTCGATCATCCGGGCCGGGCCTATCTCGCGCTGTCGATCTTCTTCCGGCACGAGGGCCTGTCTCCCGACAAGGTGAGCTCGCGCATCCGGAGCCTGGCGGGTTCCCGCTATCTGGAGCGTGCGCGCCTGCTCGCGGCGCTCATGCGCATCGCCTATCCGGTCTCGGTCTCGATGGAGGGCATTCTGCCGCAGGCGCCCTTGCAGGCGAGGGGCAGGCAGGTGGTTCTGCAATTGCCTGCTCCCATGCAGGATCTGGCCAACGAGAGGCTGGCGGGCCGCATGAAGGCGCTCGGCAAGCTTCTCGGGATGGAGCCCGTGATCGAGATTCTAGGCTAGAGTTCTTTCCCCTTTTCGGGGAAACGCCTCTCGTCTTTGGTGTGCTACATGATTGACGGCGAGCCGGATCCACTTCGCCGAAAAAGCTCTTGCGTGGCTGCCGGGGCTTGCATTTTTCGGCTCCTTTGCACAACCCTTTAACTTGGGATAAAGAAATTCCGCCGCTCATCACAAGAGCGGAGCAGAATTTGGCGGGAACGGCAATGAGCCTCATCAATCTGTCGGCCGTGCAGAATGCACAACATTCGCGCGACCCTTACGATCATCTTCTGGCGTCCGAGTTCTTGAAACAGGACGCAATCGACGATCTCCGGCGCGATTTTCCCGAGATCAGCAAGCCCGGCTACCTCACTGTCGACGAGGTCAATCTCCACGGCCGCTTCAAGGCGCTGATCGACGAGCTCGAAGGCCCAGAGCTGACCGAGGCCCTGTCGAAGAAATTCGGCGTTGACCTGCACCCGTATCCGCGCCTGACGACGATCATGAAGAAGTCGCAGCCCAAGTACGGCTCGATCCACACGGACGGGCCGTCCAAGGTCATGACCATGCTCGTCTACATGAACGATGCATGGCAGCAGGACGAGGGCGGACGCCTGCGGGTGCTCTACGACGGCCAGAACTTCGAGCCCTTCAAGCTCGAAGTTCCGCCGATGATGGGCACCATGTTCGCGTTTCTGCGCTCGGACAATTCCTGGCACGGCCATCTCCCGTTCGTGGGCGAGCGCCGGGTGGTTCAGATCGCCTGGGTGAAGAGCCAGGCGGACGTGGACCGCAAGAAGAAGCACAACAAGATGGCTCAGTTCTTCAAGGGCATCTTCGGACGGTAGGTTGCCCTATCCGGAGAAATGCGACTTATCCTTCGTCATGGCCGGGCTCGTCCCGGCCATTCGCGTTTTCCACGCTCCCGCCGTCCGGGGGGCAGCCGAAGGCTACGGCCCGAGGCGGCTTCTCTTCGACTGTCATGGTGATGGATCCCGCCCCCGTGTCATTCCCGCACGGGCTGGGATGGAAGCGGGAGCCGTGAGACGACGGAGAAGGAGGCAGTCCGACGGAGGCTGCCTTACGCGCTCTGAAGGGCCCGCAACTTCACCCGCCCACGCTCGAGCACGAGGCCGAGCCTTCCGTTCTTGAGGGCGAGCGCCTGTTCGCCGAACAGGGCGCGGCGCCAGCCGTGCAGAGAGGGCACGTCCGCCGTATCGTTCTCGGCGATGGCCTCGAGCTCCTCGACGGTGGCGATGATCTTGGGGGCGACGCCCTCCTGCTCGGCCACGGCCTTGAGTAGGACCTTCAGCAGATCGACGACGGCTCCCGTATTGCCGCGCCCGCGGCTGCGCTCGGGCATCGGCACCGTCGCAGGGTCGCGGGCGACGCCGCGCTCGACCGCTTCCAGGATGTCGGCGCCGGTCCGGGAGCGCTCGAAGCCGTTGGGGATGGAACGCAGCCGTCCCAGGGCCTCGACGCTGCGGGGGACGGAGGTCGCGATGTCGATCATCGCATCGTCCTTGAGGATGCGCCCGCGAGGCACGTCGCGCCCCTGCGCCTCGCGCTCGCGCCAGGCGGCCACCTCCATGAGCACGGCCACCTCCTTCGGCTTGCGCAGGCGGCCGGCGAGGCGGCGCCAAGCGTTGTCGGGATCGGCCTGGTAGGTCTCGGGGGAGGTGAGGATGGACATTTCCTCGGCGAGCCAGTCGAGGCGGCCGTTCTTCTGAAGCTGGGCCATCAGCGCCTCATAGACCTTCACCAGATGGGTGACGTCCGAGAGGGCGTAGGTGAGCTGCGCGTCGGTGAGGGGACGGCGCGACCAGTCCGTGAAGCGGGAGGACTTGTCGATCTTGGCTTTGGCGAGATCGTTCACGAGCTGCTCGTAGGAGACCGAGTCGCCGTAGCCGCAGACCATGGCGGCGACCTGGGTGTCGAACAGCGGCTCGGGGACGATGCCGCCCAAGTTCCAGACGATCTCCAGATCCTGCCGGGCGGAATGGAAGACCTTCATGACGGCCCGGTCGGACATCAGCGCCATGAACGGTTCGAGACTGATCCCCTCGGCCAGCGGGTCGATGAGATAGGCATCCGTCGGATCGGGCCCGGCCATCTGGATCAGGCACAGCCTCGGATAATAGGTGGTCTCGCGCAGGAACTCCGTGTCGACGGTGACGAACGGATGCTGGCTCAGGCGGGAGCAGGCGTCGGAGAGCGCCGCGGTGGTCGTGATCAAATTCATGGCAAAGTCTTTTAGCGGAACCTGATTGTACAGGCGACCCCTCCTTAGGCGCGTCGAAGGGCTTTCCTCCGCTCTTTTGACTGCTTTTCCGCCCGCTTCATGAGCCAGTCCAGGATATTCCGGTCGACCACGAACCCCGTCTCTGCGTCCTCAAGACGTTCGATCCGATCCACCCGGAAACCACGGTAGCCGTCGTCGGACATGTCGATGCCGCCGAGCAGCATCTTGCCGGGGCCCACTTTCAGCTCGCGTGCGATCACCCAGCGCCGGGTCGCGTTGCCGGCCTGGTCCACATAATCGATCTCGAGGGCGCCGTCGAAGGGATAGACGTGCCAGTTCCCCTCGATCCGCTCCTCGATCGGAGCGTTCGGCCCGTGCTTGAGCAGGGTTGTCGCATGAGTCATCGCCATGAGATCGATATGGTAATTCACGCTTTGTTCTTCAAGGCAAAAGTCTTGGAAAATAAGGGTTTGAGGGAAAAATCGGATGCCCGGACCGTGCCCCGGGGGGGCGCCAAGGGGGCCCTCCACGTCGTCCCCGGGCTTGTCCAGGGGCATGCCTTCCAGGCGCAACGCTTCGTGAAGACGTGGATGGTCTGGACAAGCCCAGCCATGACGGGGGAGTACTCATGGCGGGCAGGAGGGCCGAAATCGAGCCATCTGCCCTCATTTCCGCCTTCCGCCTTGACTTCCCGGGCCTCCCATGGATGTTGCGCGGGACACCGAACCAGCAGGCTTTTTCCCATGTCCGCCTCCATGCACCGTTACCGTTCCCATACCTGCGGCGCGCTCCGCGAATCCGATGTCGGCCAGCTGGCTCGCCTTTCCGGCTGGTGCCACCGCATCCGCGACCATGGCGGCGTGCTGTTCATCGATCTGCGCGACCATTACGGCATGACGCAGTGCGTGATCGATCCGGATTCTCCGGCCTTCAAGATGGCCGAAACCGCCCGTTCGGAATGGGTGATCCGCGTCGACGGCAAGGTCCGCAAGCGCCCGGCCGGCACCGAGAACCCGGAGCTGCCCACCGGCATGATCGAGGTCTACATCACCGACATGGAGGTGCTGGGCCCGTCGGACGAGCTGCCGATGCCGGTCTTCGGCGACCAGGAATACCCGGAGGAGACCCGTCTCAAGTACCGGTATCTCGATCTTCGCCGCGAGAAGCTGCACAACAACATCATGAAGCGCGGCGCGATCATCGACAGCCTGCGCACCCGCATGAAGACCGGCGGCTTCTTCGAGTTCACGACGCCGATCCTGACGGCCTCCTCGCCCGAGGGCGCGCGCGACTTCCTGGTGCCCTCGCGCATCCATCCCGGCCAGTTCTATGCGCTGCCGCAGGCTCCGCAGCAGTTCAAGCAGCTGATCATGATCTCCGGCTTCGACCGGTACTTCCAGATCGCGCCCTGCTTCCGCGACGAGGACCCGCGCGCCGACCGTCTGCCGGGCGAGTTCTACCAGCTCGACGTGGAGATGAGCTTCATCACTCAGGAAGACGTCTTCCAGACCATGGAGCCGGTGATCCGCGATACCTTCAAGGAATTCGCCGACGGCAAGCCCGTGACGGACGTTTTTCCGCGGATTCCCTATTTCGAGGCGATGCTGAAATACGGCACCGACAAGCCGGATCTGCGCAATCCTCTCGTGATCGCCGACGTGTCGGAGGTGTTCGAGCGTGAGGACGTGACCTTCAACGCGTTCAAGAACGTCATCAAGTCCGGCGGCGTCGTGCGCGCCATCCCGGCCACCGGTGCCGCTTCGCAGCCCCGCTCCTTCTTCGACAAGCTCAACGATTGGGCCCGCTCGGAAGGCGCGCCCGGCCTCGGTTACATCGTGTTCGAGGAGGAGGGCGGCCAGATCCTCGGCAAAGGCCCGATCGCCAAGTTCATCCCGGAAGCCGCCCAGGCGGCGATCCGCGAGAAGGCCGGCATCCAGCCGGGCGATGCCGTGTTCTTCTCGGCCGGTACCGAGGACAAGGCGGCTTCGCTCGCCGGTAAGGCGCGCGTGCGCATCGGCGACGAGCTGGGCCTGGGCAACAAGGACCAGTTCGCCTTCTGCTGGATCGTCGATTTCCCGCAATACGAGTGGAACGAGGACGAGAAGAAGATCGACTTCTCCCACAACCCGTTCTCCATGGCCGATATGGGTCATGACGAGTTCATGGCGCTCGACCCGTCGGACAAGGACAAGATCCTCAAGATCACGGCCTTCCAGTACGACATGGTCTGCAACGGCTACGAGATGGCCTCGGGGAGCATCCGCAACCACCGTCCCGACCGGATGGTGAAGGCCTTCGAGATCGCCGGCTACGGCGAGAAGGAAGTGATGGACCGCTTCGGCGGCATGTACCGCGCCTTCCAGTACGGCGCACCGCCCCACGGCGGCATGGCGGCGGGCGTGGACCGCATCGTGATGCTGCTCTGCGGGGCGCACAACCTGCGCGAGATCACGCTCTTCCCGATGAACCAGAAGGCGGAGGACCTCCTGCTCGGCGCACCCTCCGAGGCGACGCCCAAGCAGCTTCGCGAACTGCACATCCGGACGAATCTGCCGGAGAAATAAGGGCCTCGGCCGGACAGCGCGAGACCCGATCACCGCGTCATGGCCGCACTCGCTGCGGCCATTCGCGTCTTTGAGGCATGATGCGCTAAGGCCGGAGATGACGATAAGGGGGCAGGAGGCTTCCTTCCCGCGTCATGGCCGTCCCCGGACTTGATCCGGGCCACTTGCGTTCCAGGCAGACCCGTCATGTCCGCACCGGGATTCCCCCTCGATCATCGGACCCGAAAGGGGATTCCACCTTTGGGATCAATTCCATGCTCCCCTATAGAGCAGCGCATCGTTCTGGCGAAAAGCCGGGTCCACTTTTTCGCACGATGCGCCAGCGCCGAGAGAAGAGCGTTGACGCAAAGAGCAAGGGCGCGCACAAGGGCCTTTCAGGTTAAACGGCTTGTGTAAGGAGCGTTGGCGATGCCGGAGAACATCTCGCAGGATTTGAAATCGGGGGCGATGTTCTACCACCAGCACCCGCGCCCCGGTAAGCTCGAGATCCAGCCGACCAAGCCCCTCGGCAATCAGCGTGACCTGGCTTTGGCCTATTCTCCGGGCGTGGCCGCGCCCTGCCAGGCCATCGCGGCCGATCCGGCCGAGGCCGCCAACCTGACCTCTCGCCAGAACCTCGTGGCCGTGATCTCCAATGGCACCGCCGTGCTGGGCCTGGGGGACATCGGTCCGCTCGCCTCGAAGCCCGTCATGGAGGGCAAGGCGGTCCTGTTCAAGAAATTCTCCGGCATCGACGTGTTCGACATCGAGGTTGACGAGAAGCGCGTGGACAAGCTCGTCGAAGTGATCGCGGCGCTCGAGCCCACCTTCGGCGGCATCAATCTCGAAGACATCAAGGCTCCCGAATGCTTCGAGGTGGAGGAGCAGCTCAAGAGCCGCATGGGCATCCCGGTCTTCCATGACGACCAGCACGGCACCGCCATCATCGTCGGCGCCGCCGTCACCAATGCCCTGGAGCTCGCGGGCAAGGACATCGGCGAGGTGAAGATCGTCACCTCCGGCGCGGGTGCCGCCGCGCTCGCCTGCCTCAACCTGCTCGTGTCGCTGGGCGCCAAGCGCGAGAATATCTGGGTCACCGACATCGAGGGCGTGGTCCATGATGGGCGCAACGAGCTCATGGACCGCTGGAAGTCGGTCTACGCGCAGAAGACCGACCTGCGCACGCTCGCCGACGTGATCCCGAACGCGGATGTGTTCCTGGGCCTTTCGGCGGGCGGGGTTCTCAAGCCCGAGATGGTGGCCGAGATGGCGCCGCGCCCGCTGATCCTGGCGCTCGCCAATCCTTACCCCGAGATCATGCCGGAGGAGGCCGAGGCGGTTCGCCCCGACGCCATGATCTGCACCGGACGCTCCGATTATCCGAATCAGGTCAACAACGTCCTGTGCTTCCCCTACATCTTCCGCGGCGCGCTCGACGTGGGCGCAACCACCATCAACGAGGAGATGAAGGCCGCCGCGGTTCAGGCGATCGCGGGTCTCGCCCGGGAGGCGCCGTCGGAAGTGGTCGCGCGGGCCTATGGCGGCGAGGCGCACCCCTTCGGGCGCAAGTCCCTGATCCCGAGCCCCTTCGATCCGCGCCTGATCCTGCGCATCGCCCCGGCGGTCGCCAAGGCTGCCATGGATACGGGCGTCGCCACGCGCCCGCTGGGGGACCTGGAGGCCTACACGGAATCGCTCGGCCGCTTCGTGTTCCGCTCCGGCTTCATCATGAAGCCGCTGTTCTCGAAGGCGAAGTCGAACCCGAAGCGCGTGATCTATGCCGAGGGCGAGGACGAGCGCGTGCTGCGCGCCGTGCAGGTGATCGCCGAGGAAGGGCTGGCAAAGCCGATCCTGATCGGCCGCCCCAGCGTGGTGGAGACGCGCATCAAACGCTTCGGCCTGTCCATGAGCATCGGGCGTGAGTTCGAGCTGGTGAATCCGGAAGACGATCCGCGCTATCGCGACTACGTGGCGTCCTACGTGGAGGCGGCGGGCCGCAAAGGCATCACGCCGGATGCCGCGAAGACGCTGGTGCGCACCAATTCCACCGTCATCGGCGCGCTCGCCGTGCGGCGCGGCGATGCGGATGCGCTGATCTGCGGCCTCGAGGGACGTTTCCAGTCCCGCGTGAAGCACATCAAGGACATCATCGGCCTTGCTCCGGGCGTCCACGAGATGGCGGCTCTGTCGCTGGTGATCACGCCCAAGGGAGCGTATTTCCTGGCGGACACGCACGTGCAGTTCGATCCGAGCGCGGAGGAGATCGCCGATATGACGATCGCCTGCGCGAGCCATGTGCGCCGCTTCGGCCTGGAGCCGAAGATCGCGCTGCTCTCGCACGCGGATTTCGGCGCCGCGGATACGCGCTCGGCCGTGAAGATGCGCGACGCCCTGGCCTGCATCAACGAGCGCGCTCCCGACCTGGAGGTCGACGGCGAGATGCAGGCGGACGCGGCTCTCTCCCAGATGATCCGCGACCGGGTGAACCCCGGATCGCGCCTGACGGGCGAGGCGAACGTGCTGATCATGCCGAACCTGGACGCGGCCAATATCGCCTTCCAGTTCACGAAGATCCTGGCGGATTCGCTGCCGGTGGGACCCATTCTCATCGGCCCGGCAAAGCCTGCGCACATCCTCACGCCGTCCGTCACTGCCCGCGGCATCGTCAACCTCACAGCCATCGCGGTCGTCGAGGCGCAGGCCGCCGAGCAGGATCAGCCGGCGCTGATCTAGAGCATCGTGCGAAGAAGTGGGAACCGGTTCTTCGCGAAAAACGATGCTTCGCCAAAGAGAAAGAGCAAGCATTCTGATCCCGTCAGAATGCAATTTGCTCTAGTTCGCGCCGTCACCGTCAAGACGTTCTGTCGTCATGGACGTCCCCGGACTCGATCCGGGGCCGTCCATCGCCGCCTTCGGAGCCAGTGAGCCATCAAGACGTGAGTGCCCGGCTCAAGGCCGGGCATGGCGACGAGCGCATCAGGCTCACTCGGCCTTCGCGGTGATCTTGAGCTTGTTCACGAGTGCCTTCGGATCGGACGTGAGCATCACGTCCATCAGGCCGAAGCCCGAGGGGTTCTTCGGCTCGGCTTCGATGGTCAGCCTGCCGGGCTTTTCGATGAAGCGCGCGATGGCCTTGCCCAGTGCCTGGGCCTGCTCCGAATTGCCGATCATGCTCGAGAGCACGAGCGGCGTTGCGCCTGCGTAGAGCTTCCGCAGGGCCTCCGGCGAGGCGCCTTCCTCCTTCGCGGCATTGGCCAGATAGCGCTCGACCAGCCCCTTGTTCTCGATTGCGATGCGGGCGGCCTTCGCTTTGGCGCCGATCAGCGCGGCCGAGGCGGTCGCTTCGTCGGCGCTGAAGAGATCCGGGCTGACATTGCCGATAAGGCCGGTCATGCGCAGGCTTCCCATGTCCTTGCCGTCCATGGAGAGCTCCGTGATGGCGATCTCCTTCGAGGCCTCGTTCCAGCTGGCAGCGATCACCAGGGAGCCGTCGACGGACTTGTAGCCGAGCGACTGAAGCTGCTGGACGAGTTCGTCGTCGCTATCCCCCGGAAGGGCCGTGGAGAAGTCGCGCTGCTCGAAGCGGATATTCGTCGGGATGCCGTTGACGGGCTTGTCCGCCGTGAGCTCCATGAGGCCCAGAACGACGCGGATCCGCTCGTCGGGCTTGTCCTCGTCCTTGCTCGAAGCATCGATGTCGAGGCCCGTCATGCGCAATGTTCCGAGAGTGGGAACGAGGCTGCGCAGGGCCGCGCTGTCGAGGTCGGTCAGGGATCGGCTGTCGAGGGACTTGAGCCCTTCGATGGTCGGCGCAAGGGAGAAGCCCGAGAGGCTGATCGCGCCGACCTTGAGATGGCCGTCCGCGTCGCCGACGTCGATGCCCTCCATGCGCATTTCCGAGCGTTGCGCACCATTCGCGCCGGAATAGGCCAGGCGCGCGATGGAGCCCGTTCCCTTGTTGTCCTTCCCGTCACCCTTGAATGTGATTCCGGTGGCCTCTACGAGCCCTGCGTCGAAGGCGCCGAGAAGGTCGGCGGCGATATGCATGAGACGGGTCTGCTCTTCGGGCGTAGTCTCGCCCTTCTGAGCCAGCTCGTCGATGGCCGTGATCGTGCCGTTCCAGGAATCCCGCGTCGGACGGGCCATGATGTCCCGGCCACTGAGGCGGGCAACCTGGATGCCGTAGTCGCCACCGGCATCCCTCATGTCGATCTTCTCGATGGAGAAGGCGCCGTAAATTTTCGTCAGGGGGGCGGAGGCATCCTTCGTGTCGTAGAGTCTGACGAAGGCGGGCACATCGACGTCGCTCACGGAGATCCGCCCGTAGCTGATCAGGCTCTTGCCCTGGCTGCCCGTACCCTCGACCGCGCTGGCCTCGACCGTCGCGGAGGCGATCCGGCCCTGCGCGATATCCTTCAGCGCGACGTTCCGATGAAGAGAGGTCTGCGTGTCCTGGCCGATCTTCTGCGTGATCCTCAGCTCGGGAATGGTCACCTGCTTGGCGTCGATCCGGGCGAGCTTGTCGGCGAGCGGGCCGGATCCGGAGGAGAAGAGGCTTTCGATGTCGCCGCGGGGCACCGAGACGCCCGTGAACGTCACCTGCTTGGCTTCATAATCCGCGCCGCCCCAGCTGAAGCGGACGTTCTCCAGGGTGAAGCTGTCGAGGGTCTGGGCGAAGGCCGCGCTCCAGAGGGAGGTTCTCACGGCTCCGATGGAGACCTCGTGCGAGCCGCCGCCTGCGACGAGGTCGCGAAGGACCGTCGGCTCGAACCTCATGGCCGCCGTTCCGGCCACGAGGGCGAGTGCGCACACGCCTGAGCGGTGAAGAATCTTCATTGTCGGGATCCCGCAAAAAGCCGAAAGCCTGAAGGTTCGTTCCTTCAGGCCGGAATGTCTTCGCAAAAGGCTAATTCGGGCGACAAAGTTTCACAAGGAGCAAAGTTTCACAAGGAGAATGAGGTGCCGCAGCCGCAGGAGGCCGTGGCATGGGGGTTCTCGATCTTGAAGGACTGGCCGATCAGGTCGTCCACGAAGTCGATGACGGCGCCGTCCATGTATTGGATGGACACTTCGTCCACCACGACCCTGGCCCCGTCCTTCTCGATGAGGAGGTCGTCGTCCTGACGGGTTCGGTCCACGTCGAAGGCGTATTGGAACCCCGAACAGCCGCCTCCATTGACGCTGATTCTCAGCATCGAGCCTTCCGGCTCGGCTGTCATGATCTCATTGATGCGGCGGGCGGCGCGCTCGGTCAGGGAAATTCCAGTCATCGTACTTCCGGTCCTCATAAGGACATAAGAGCATTTTCAGGCGAAGTGGATACCGGTTCGCCGCCCGAAAATGCGATCGTACACTATATCCCTTGGTCATTTGCTGCCAAAACGGCAAATGACCAGAGCATCGGACCCAAAAGTGGACTCCACTTTTGGGATTGAATCCGATGCTCCTACTATAGAACAGCGCATCGTTTGAGCGGAATACCGGATCCACTTTTCCGCACGATGCGCTAGGGTCTTGGACAAGCTCTTAAGACAAGGTAAGTGCGCCCTGACAAGGCTTCAACCCGAGGATGATCCGTGCGGCCCTTTGGCGAGAGATGGCGAGCTCCCTATGCCTGCGACCCATGGGCGAGCCGTGGGAGACTTTACCCAACGGCAGTTTCGCCGACCCGCAGCGAATTCCAGCGGGACCGGGACCGGATCATCCATTCTTCGGCCTTCCGGCGGCTTAAGCATAAGACGCAGGTGTTCGTCTACCACGAGGGCGACCATTTCCGCACGCGCCTGACCCATACCATCGAGGTGAGCCAGATCGCGCGCGCCCTGGCCCGGTCGCTCGGTCTCGACGAGGACCTGGCCGAAGCCCTGGCGCTGTCACACGATCTCGGCCACACGCCGTTCGGCCATACGGGCGAGGACACGCTCGAGGAATGCATGGCCGGTTTCGGGGGCTTCGACCACAATGCCCAGGCGCTCCGGGTCGTCACACGCCTGGAACGCCGCTATCCGGATTACGACGGGCTCAACCTGACCTGGGAGACCCTGGAAGGGCTCGTGAAGCACAACGGCCCGCTGCTCGATGCCGAGGGCCGACCGACTCTGCGCTATGCGGCCCGGGGCGTGCCGCTCGCGATCATGGAATACAACGCGGTGCAGGATCTGGAGCTTGCCACTTTCGCCAGCGGCGAGGCCCAGGCCGCCGCGATCGCCGACGACATCGCCTATGACGCCCACGATATCGACGACGGCCTGAGGGCGGGCCTGTTCAGGATCGACGATCTGCGCGAGGTGCCGCTCCTCGATGAGATCCTGGCCGAGATCGACGTGCGCTGGCCGAATCTCGACCTGTCCCGGCGCATCCACGAACTGACTCGGCGGGTCATCACCCGCTTCGTGGAGGACGTGGTCGCGGAGGGGGACCGGCGGCTTTCGGCGCTGTCGCCCGAAAGCGCCGAGGAGATCCGCAGGGCCGGCGACACGATGGTCTGCTTCTCCAGGGAGACGAGCGAGGCGGACGCCGCCATCAAGCGCTTTCTCTATGCCCATATGTACCGGCACCCGGAGGTGATGCGGGTCCGCACCCAGGCGGACCAGGTCCTGCGGGACCTGTTCCGGCGCTTCAAGGCCGAGCCTGAGCTGATGCCGGAGGAATGGCAGGCGGATCTGCCGCGGGGGGACGAGCCCCGCCTCGCCCGCCGCGTCGCCGATTACATCGCCGGCATGACGGATCGGTATGCAATCCTCGAACACCGGCGTTTGTTTGACGTGACGCCGGACTTGCGTTAGGCGCGGCGAAGCCTTTTGAAAGCCGAGCCGCTTCCGGAGCGGTTTCGCGGCTGGGTCTGACCGGCCGTCCATTGAGATGAAGTGCCATGAACATTTTCGGGTTGTTTGAGAAGCGGGTCGCCGATGCCCTCGGCCGTCTGGCCGGGCAGGGCCAAATTCCATCGGGCCTGGATGTGAGCCGCGTCGTGGTCGAACCGCCGCGCGATCCGTCCCACGGCGATCTCGCCACCAACGCCGCCATGGTGCTCGCCAAGGAGGCGCGCATGAACCCGCGCGCGCTGGCCGAGCTGATCGCGGCCGATCTCAAGGACGATCCGCGCGTCACGCAGGTGGAGATCGCGGGTCCCGGCTTCATCAATATCCGCCTTGCGCCGCAGGTCATGCACGAGGTGCTGCGCGCCGCCGTGGTGGATACGGCCGGGTTCGGCCGGAGCGGGCAGGGGGGCGGCACCGCCGTCAACGTGGAATACGTCTCCGCCAACCCGACCGGCCCCATGCATGTGGGGCATTGCCGCGGCGCGGTGTTCGGCGATGCGCTCGCCGGACTTCTCGACTTCGCCGGCTACAAGGTGACCCGCGAGTACTACATCAACGATGCGGGCGCGCAGGTCGACGTGCTCGCCCGCTCGGCCTTTCTCCGCTACAGGGAGGCCCTCGGCCAGGATATCGGCGCGATCCCGGAGGGGCTCTATCCGGGGGATTATCTCAAGCCCGTCGGCGAGCGTCTCGCGAAGGAGTACGGCGAGGGCCTGCTCGGCAAGCCCGAGGCCGAGTGGCTCCCGCTCGTGCGCGAGGCGACCATCAACGCCATGATGGACATGATCCGCGACGATCTCGCGGTGCTCAACATCCATCACGACGTATTCTTCTCCGAACGCTCCCTGCAGCTCGGCCCCGACGGAGACCGCGTGAAGGAACTCATCACGGAGCTGCGCGGGCGCGATCTCGTCTATATGGGACGTCTGCCGCCTCCCAAGGGCCAGAAGGACGAGGATTGGGAGGATCGCGAGCAGCTCCTGTTCCGGGCGACGGCTTTCGGCGACGAGGTCGATCGTCCGCTGCTGAAGTCCGACGGCTCCTACACCTATTTCGCCTCCGACATCGCCTATCACCGGTCCAAGTACGACCGCGGCTTCGCTTCCATGATCGACGTCTGGGGCGCGGATCACGGCGGCTATGTGAAGCGCATGCAGGCGGCCGTGAAGGCCGTCACGGGCAACCAGGGCGACCTCGACGTCAAGCTCTGCCAGCTCGTCAAACTCCTTCGCGGCGGCGAGCCCGTGAAGATGTCGAAACGCTCCGGCGACTTCGTGACCCTGCGTGAGGTGGTGGATGAGGTGGGCCGCGATGCGACCCGCTTCATGATGATCTTCCGCAAGAACGACGCGACCTTGGATTTCGACCTCGCCAAGGTGGTCGAGCAGTCCAAGGACAACCCGGTCTTCTACGTGCAGTACGCCCATGCCCGCTGCGCCTCGGTGTTCCGTCAGGCGGCGGAGGCTTTCCCCGGGGAGGACTTCTCGGCGGCCCAGCTGGAGAAGGCCGATCTCGCGATTCTCGGCGACGAGGCGGAGATGGATCTCATCCACCGGATCGCCCAGTTCCCGCGCGTGGTGGAGGCGGCGGCCGAAGCTCACGAGCCGCATCGGGTCGCATTCTACCTCTACGACCTCGCCAGCGCCTTCCATAGCTTATGGAACAAGGGCAAAGACTTGCCGCAATTACGCTTTGTTAATCTAACTGATAAAGATTCAACGAAAGCGAGGCTTGCTCTCGTGCATGCCCTCAGGGGGGTGCTCGCATCCGGCCTCGCAATCTTGGGCGTCACGGCACCCGACGAGATGCGCTAATATTTTCCCATGCGGATCAACCGCTTGGGAAAGGCGTGTGCCGGATGCTGTCACGTCGTGCCGGCGGAGCGATGAGGGCTCCTGTCGCGTAACTGGAGAACCGGCGCATGAGCGAATCAGTGAAGCCCCGTTTTGCCGTCGATCTGAACGAGATCGAGCGGCACCTGGCCCAGGCGGGCTCCCATCCGTCCCAGCCCGCCGCCGCAACGCGCAACGACCCGTTGGCGGAATTGGCCAGGATCGTGGGCCAGGAAGACCCTTTTCAGGCCATTTTGGCCAATGACGGCGCGGCGCGGCCGCGTCAGCAGCCGTCGCCGATCGACGAACTGTTCGCTGCCCGCGACAATGTGACGCCCGCCGCCCGCCAGGCTCGGCCGCAGGCACAGGCTGAAGCGTTTGAAGTCTCGGCCTTCGACCGGGCCGGTTATGCGCGGACGGAGGCACCTCGCGGCCGGGCGTCGGCCTATGGCTATCAGCAGGCCGCTCCGGTTCAGCCGCAGGATTCCCATGATCAGGGAGCCTATGCGGACGAATATTACGACCAGGCCGACGGCTACGGTCAGGTGGATGGATATGGCCAGGCGGACGGCTACGGCCAGGATGATTACGCGCAACCTGACCGCCTCGACTATCCGGCAGTTCGCAAGCCCCGCTCCCGCAAGGGATTGGTGGCCGTGGGCGCAGTCCTCGGCGCGATCGCCGTGGTCGGCGCTGGTGCCTATCTCTTCATGGGTTCCTCCGGCCCCGTGGGCGGAGAGCCGATCCTGGTCCAGGCGACCAAGGCCCCGGTCAAGGTCCAGCCTCAGAACCCGGGCGGGGTCGAAATTCCGAACCAGAACAAGCAGATCTACGAGCGTACCCAGACCACCGACACCAAGGTGGTGAACCGCGAGGAGCAGCCCGTCGACGTCAAGCAGGCCATGCATTCGAACGGCTCCGCCATGGCGGACGCCACGGGTGCGACGGCCGCGAGCGCCGCATCCCAGAGCCGAGGCACGCCGAACAGTCTGAATCTCGGAGAGCCGCGCAAGGTCCGTACCGTCACGATCCGCCCCGATGGATCCATGGTCGGCGCTCCCGAGGCGCCGGGTGCCCGTCCGGCTTCCGCTGCCGCGCCTGCGATGACGATGCCGGCTACCGCTCAGCCGAAACCGGTTTCGCCCTCGGCGACGCCCGTAGCGGCGCCCGCCACGCCCTCGTCGGCGCCGAAGCCCACGCCGGCGGCAGCGACCCCTGTCAATCCGGTGCCTGCCGCTGCCCCCGCGCCGCAGAGGGTGGCCTCCGCTCAACCCATTCCCGTGGCCGCTCCCGCGGCGACCGATACGACGACCACGGCGGCCGGAGGCTATGCGGTCCAGCTCGGGCTGGCCAATTCGGAAAGCGCAGCCGAGACGGCCTTCGCCTCCTATCAGAGAAAGTACTCGGACCTCGAGGGATTGCCTTCTATGATCCGCAAGGCCGAGGTGAACGGCAACACGATCTTTCGCGTCCGGGTCGGACCCATGTCGCGGGAAGAGGCCTCCTCCCTCTGCTCCAAGTTGCAGGGACAGGGCGGTCAGTGCTTCGTGGCCAAGAACTGACGGCCCGTCTCGACGAGAAGACTTCTTGACCCCTTCCATCAAGGGACTTAAGGCGCGGGCATGAAAACCCGCGCCTTTATCGCTGGCTGCGCCGGCCATGAGCTGACCCCCGACGAGATCGCCTTCTTCAAGGAGGCGGCGCCCTGGGGGTTCATCCTGTTTCGCCGCAACGTCGACAGCCCCGAGCAGGTGAGGGCGCTCTGCGCCTCGCTGCGGGAGGCGGTCGGGCGCGAGGAGGCTCCCATTCTCATCGACCAGGAGGGCGGGCGGGTCCAGCGCCTGGGGCCGCCTCATTGGCCGAAATATCCGTCCGGCGCCGCCTATGGCGCCCTCCATGCCAACGACCCCCTCGTCCAGCGGGAGCTGGCCCGACTCGGCGCGCGGCTGATCGCCCATGATCTGCGCTCCGTCGGCGTGACCGTGGACTGCCTGCCCGTCCTCGACGTGCCGTCGCCCGGCGCGCACGACGTCATCGGAGACCGGGCCTACGGCAAGACGCCGGAGAAGGTGGCCATCCTGGGCCGCGCGGCCGCCGAAGGGCTCCTGGCCGGCGGCGTCCTGCCGGTGATCAAGCACATTCCCGGCCACGGCCGGGCCGGGGCCGACAGCCATCTGGCGCTGCCCGTCGTCGAGGCGACCCGCGAGGAGCTTGAGCGTCACGATTTCGCGCCGTTCCGCATGCTGACCGACATGCCGCTCGCGATGACCGCCCATGTGGTCTACACGGCGCTGGATCCGGAGCATCCCGCCACGACTTCCGCCGCGGTCATCCGGGACATCATCCGCGGCCATATCGGCTATGACGGCCTCCTGATGACCGACGACCTCTCCATGAAGGCCCTCTCCGGCTCCTTCCGGGAGAAGACGGAGGCCGCCTTTGCGGCAGGATGCGACATGGCCCTGCATTGCAACGGTCAGATGGAGGAGATGTCGGCCGTGGCCGAGGCATCCCCGGTTCTCGAGGGGGAGCCCCTGCGCCGGGCCGAGACCGCTCTGGCCCGGATCCGTCACGAGCCGGAGCCGCTCGATCCTGTGGATGCACGGGCAAGACTCGATGCCGCCCTTGCGGTGACGATGTAAGCGCCGCAAGCTCGAACCCGCTTCAGTAGAGTACGCCCCATGGCCAAGCCCTTACCGTTCGAGGACGTCGAGCCCACCGCCGAGCGCGCGGACAGCGAGCCCGCGCTTTTCGTCGACGTGGACGGGTTCGAGGGCCCGCTCGATCTTCTGCTGGAGCTTGCCCGCCGCCAGAAGGTCGATCTGCATCGCATCTCGATCCTGGCCCTGGCCGAGCAGTACATCGCCTTCATCGAAGAGGCGCGCCGCATGCGCCTGGAGCTGGCGGCCGATTACCTCGTCATGGCGGCCTGGCTTGCGTACCTGAAGTCCCGCCTTCTGCTGCCGGAGCCTCCCAAGGGCGAGGAGCCGAGCGCGGAGGATCTGGCGACCGCCCTGGCCCTGCGGCTGCGCCGCCTGGAGGCGATCCGCGAGGTCGCCAAGAGGCTCGGCGAACGGTCCCTCCTGGGCCGCGACGTCTTCGGCCGCGGCGCGCCCGAACCCGTGATCGTTCATAGGGACGCCCGCTACGAAGCCGGCCTCTACGAGTTGCTCAAGGCCTATGCGCAGCAACGGCAGGTGCAGTTCAACAGCCGGGTTTCCCTCCACAAGCGCAATGTCTGGTCACTGATTGACGCCCGTGACGCTCTGGAGCGCCTCGTCGGCCACCTCGATGACTGGGTGACGCTCGATACCTATCTGGTGGAGTACATGGTCGAGCCGTCCATGCGGCCCACCGTTCTGGCCTCGGCATTGTCCGCGACCCTCGAGATGGTCCGCGAGGGCAAGCTCACGATCAGGCAGGACGAAGCCTTCGCTCCGGTCTGGGTCAAATCCGTCGCCGACCCGGCCGAGACAGGAGCCCAACCATGATGGACGAAACGGCCGGCATGCAGGATGCCGGATCATCCGAAGAGACGTCGGTCGAGCGCCACGTGCCCGATCACGGCGAGGCGATGCGGATCGCCGAGGCTCTTCTGTTCGCCTCGGCCGCGCCGCTCAGCGCGGCCGAGCTGGCAGGTCGCCTGCCCGAAGGCGCCGATATCGATCAGATCCTGAAGGACCTCCAGGGGCTGTATGCGCTCCGGGGCGTCAACCTCGTCCGGGTGGCGGGCAAATGGGCCTTCCGCACGGCGAGCGATCTCGCCTTCGTACTGGCCCGCGACGTAGTCGAGCAGCGCAAGCTCTCCCGCGCCGCCATGGAGACCCTGTCGATCATCGCCTACCACCAGCCGGTCACCCGCGCGGAGATCGAGGAAATCCGCGGCGTCGCCACCTCCAAGGGGACTTTGGACCTGCTGCTGGAAACCGGATGGATCCGCCTTCGCGGCCGCCGCAAGGTGCCGGGGCGACCCGTCACCTACGGGACGACCCCTGCCTTCCTCGACCATTTCGGCCTGGACGCGATCGAGGACCTCCCGGGCCTCGAGGAGCTGAAGGGCGCGGGCTTCATCGAGGGCCGCGTTCCCTCCGACATGTCCGTGCCGGTCCCCTCGGATGCGGAGGCGCTGCGCGCGGACGAGGATCCCCTGGATCAGGACGAGCTGTTCCAGGAGCCACTCGAGATGCATCAGACGGTGATGGACGAGACGGGAAGGGAATGAGCGACAGGCCCCCAATCTCAGCGCGCGACCGGTTCAGGCTGCCCCGATGGGGGCAGCGCGGCACGGCCGGAGCGTCGATCCCGGCTCAGCTGGCGTTCGAGGATATCGTCCAGACCTATAGCTCGACCCAGGCGCTCAATGGAGTATCGCTGACTGTCGAGCCGGGTGAACTGGTCTGCCTCCTCGGGCATTCGGGCTGCGGCAAGACAACGCTCCTGCGCATCGCGGCGGGCGTGGAGGCGCCGACCTCCGGGCGGGTGCTGATGGACGGCCGGGAGGTCAGCGGGCCGAGAGGCTTCGTGGAGCCGGAGCGGCGCGGCATCGGCCTCATGTTCCAGGACTATGCGCTGTTTCCGCACATGACGATTCTGCAGAACGTGATGTTCGGGCTGAAAGATCTCTCGGCCTCGGAGGCCGACATCGCGGCCCGGCGGGCCCTGTCGCGCGTCGGGCTCGACCATTATGCGAGCGAGTTTCCGCATACCTTGTCCGGCGGCGAGCAGCAGCGCGTGGCGCTGGCGCGCTCCATCGCGCCCCGGCCCGGCGTGCTGCTCATGGACGAGCCGTTCTCCAATCTCGACAGGCGCATGCGCGACGCGATCCGTGATGAAACCGTCGCAATTCTGAGGGAAACAGGCGCGACGACCATCGTCGTCACGCACGACCCGGAGGAAGCCATGCGGATCGCCGACAGGATCGTGCTGATGCGGTCGGGCGGCATCGTGCAGCAGGGGACGGCGGAGGAGATCTATCGCAATCCCGTCAATCTCTTCGCCGCACGGTTTTTCTGCGACTTCAACGAGATCGAAGGTCAGGTGCGCAATCGGCAGGTCACGTGCCCGGTCGGCGTGTTCCCGGCTGCGCATTTGCCGGACGGTCCGGCCATCGTCTGCGTGCGCCCGCAGGGAGTGCGGCTGAAACCGCAAGGCTTCTGCCTGCCGGGGCGTGTGGTATCACGCCGCTTTCTCGGCGAGGTCGATTTGGTGCATATCGATGTGCAAGGAGTCGATCGTCCGCTCCAGGCCCGCGTTCACGATCTCGCGGGCGTGAAGGAAGGTCAGGATGTGGGCATCGATGTTGGACCAAAGGATGTCCTTGTTTTCGCCGCGTCCGACGCATAGGTTGGCCGCAAGTTGATATTCCGAAGCCGCGCCTTTCACGGCGCAGGAGGATTGCCATGGGTGGCGCTAGTATTTGGCATTGGATCGTTGTGGGTTTGATCGTTGTCCTGCTCTTCGGACGCGGCAAGATCTCCGACATGATGGGCGATGTCGCCAAGGGCATCAAGGCCTTCAAGAAGGGCATGGCCGAGGACGAGACTCCGAAGCCCGTGCAGCCCTCCGAGCCGGTGCGCACGCTCGATCATCAGGCCGGTACGCCGACGAATGCGGCGACGACGGATCACAAGATCGGTTGAGTTTCGAGTGGCAGCCACAGCCGTGGCTGCGGTGAGTAAAAGCAGGGTCGAGGCCGCGCCATGTTGGACATGAGCTGGGGTGAGGTCATGGTGATCGGCGCCGTCGCGTTGATCGTGATCGGCCCGAAAGATCTGCCGCGCGCCCTGCGGACGGTCGGACAGGTCACGGGGAAGCTGCGCCGCATGGCGGCGGAGTTTCAGGGGCAGTTCAACGAGGCCATGCGCGAGGCCGAGCTCGACGATGTCAAGAAGCAGCTCCAGGGCATGAACGACTCCGTCTCAAGTCTCAACAGCACGAGCTTTAATCCCATCCAGACGATCCGCGACGAGCTGAAGACGGCCATCGAGAAGCCTGAGACGGCGCCTGCACTCGCAATCGAGCCCGTGCCCGCAATCGAGCCTGCGCCAGTGGCGGATGTCCCTCCGCCGGTGGGGGACGCCGCCGCTCAGGCCATCGTGGAGGGGCGCGCGCCCGCGCCGTCCGAACCGCTGATCGATCTCCCGCCCCCGCCAGTGGACGACCCAGCCGAAGCCATTGCCGAATCCCTGCGCCGTGAGGCAGAGATCGAGGCACAGAAGGCGGCCGCTGCGGAAGCGGCCCCAGAGAAACCGGACGCAAAAGTCTGATGACCACCACCCCCGCCGACGAGGATGAGGTCGAGGCATCGCGCGCGCCTCTGATCGAACATCTGACCGAGCTGCGCTCGCGCCTGATCAAGGCGCTCGTGGCCTTCGTGATCATGTTCTTCATCTGCTTTGCCGGCGCGAAGTACATCTACAACGTCCTGGTCTGGCCGTACGTTTTCGCGGTCGGTTCGCCTGAACGGGCGCATCTCGTCTATACCCACGGCCTGGAATACCTGTTCACCCAAATCCAGGTGGCGGCCTTCGGAGCGGGCTTCCTGGCCTTCCCGGTCATCGCGGCGCAGATCTACAAGTTCGTGGCGCCGGGGCTCTACAAGAACGAGCGGCGCGCCTTCCTGCCTTATCTTGTCGCGACGCCGGTTCTCTTCGCCATCGGCGCGGCCTGCGTCTATTTCATCGCCATGCCCACGCTCATGCGCTTCTCGGTGGGCATGCAGCAGCTGGCGACAGCCAACGAGCCGGCCATCGAGTTCCTGCCCAAGGTCAGCGAGTACCTGTCGCTGATCATGACCCTGATCTTCGCCTTCGGCATCTGCTTCCAGCTGCCTGTGGTCCTGACCCTTCTGGCCCGGGCCGGAATCATCGATTCGCAATTCCTGAAGAGCAGACGGCGCTACGCCATCGTGATCGTCTTCGTGCTCGCGGCCGTGCTGACCCCTCCGGACGTGATCAGCCAGTTCTCCCTTGCCGTCCCGACTTTGCTTCTTTACGAGGCGTCCATCTTCTCCGTCCGCATGGTCGAGAAGAGGCGTGCGGAGGCCGAGGCCGCGCGCGCGGCGGAAGGATAAGGCTCGAAGAGCTTCCGGTCGGCCGCTCATCCTTGGCGTGAACAACAGGGGCGGTCGTGCCAGGGGCAGGGCCGGTCCATCCAGCAGGCTCGAGTCAGTCCCATGCACGACATCCGTTCCATCCGCGAGAACCCCGCGGCTTTCGACAAAGGCCTCCGGAACCGGGGCATGGAGCCCCTGTCCGAGCGCCTGATCGCTCTCGACGATGCCCGCAAAAGCGCCGTGTCGGCCCTGCAGGCCGCCACCGAACGGCGCAATGCCCTGTCGAAGGAGATCGGCCAGGCCAAGGCCAAGAAGGACGAGACCCGCGCGCAGGAGCTGATGGCCGAGGTCGCCCGCATCAAGGAATCGGTGCCGGGGCTGGAGGAGGCCGAGCGCACCGCCGACAGGGCCTTGTTCGAGGCTCTGGCCGCGATCCCGAACATCCCGAAGGAGGATGTGCCCGTCGGAGCGGACGAGCACGGCAATGTCGAGCGCCATCGCTTCGGCGCGCCGCCGGCGATCAACGACGCCAAGCAGCATTTCGAGATCGGCGAGGCCCTCGGCCTCATGGATTTCGAGACCGCCGCGAAGCTCTCGGGCTCCCGCTTCGTCGTTCTGAAAGGCCAGCTCGCACGACTGGAGCGTGCGCTCGGCCAGTTCATGATCGACCTGCACACCAACGAGCACGGCTACATGGAAGTGAACCCGCCGCTGCTGGTGCGGGACGACACCATGTTCGGCACCGCGCAGCTGCCGAAATTCGAGGACGATCAGTTCTGGGCGTTCCCGGGAAATTCTCTCGAGCAGGCTCTCAGCGCCGCCTTTGAAGGCCAGCCGCGCGAGGCGGTCCGCAAGATCATCAAGGACACCCGCTACGGCATGATCCCGACGGCGGAAGTCACCCTCACCAATCTGGTGCGCGAGCAGATCCTCTCCGAGGAGGAACTGCCGCTGCGCTTCACTGCGCTCACGCCGAGCTTCCGCGCGGAGGCAGGGTCCGCCGGCCGCGACACGCGCGGCATGATCCGCCAGCACCAGTTCGTGAAATGCGAGCTCGTCTCGATCACGACGCCGGAGACCTCCGCGGACGAGCACGAGCGCATGCTCACCTGCGCCGAGAACGTCCTGAAGAAGCTGGAGCTGCCGTTCCGTACCATGACGCTCTGCACGGGCGACATGGGCTTCTCCTCGACCAAGACCTACGACATCGAGGTCTGGCTGCCGGGGCAGGGGATGTATCGCGAGATTTCGAGCTGCTCGGTCTGCTCCGATTTCCAGGCGCGCCGCATGAACGCCCGCTACCGCTCGCCCTCCGAGAAATCGCCGCGCTTCGTGCACACGCTCAATGGTTCGGGCCTTGCGGTCGGCCGCACGCTCGTGGCCGTTCTGGAAAACTATCAGAACGGGGACGGCAGCGTGACGGTCCCGGCCGTCCTGCAGCCCTATATGGGCGGTGTGACCCGCATCGAGCGGCAGGCCTGACATGCGCATTCTCTGCACCAACGATGACGGCATCCATGCTCCGGGCCTGAAGGCCCTGGAGGCCATCGCACGCGCATTGTCCGACGATGTGTGGGTCGTGGCGCCCGAGACGGACCAGAGCGGCGTCGCGCACTCGCTTTCGCTCAACGATCCGCTGCGCCTGCGCGAGATTTCCGACCGGCACTTCGCCGTGAAGGGAACGCCCACGGATTGCGTGATCATGGGCGTGCGCGAACTGATGCGCGAGCACAAGCCGGACCTCATCCTGTCCGGCGTCAACCGCGGGCAGAACGCGGCCGAGGACGTGACCTATTCGGGAACGGTCGCCGGGGCGATCGAGGGCACGCTCCTGGGCATTCCCTCCATCGCGTTGTCCCAGGCCTACAGCGCGGGGAACCGCAACGCCCTGAAATGGCACTGTGCCGAGCATCACGGCCCCAAGGTCATCCGCAAGATCCTCGAGACGGGCATCGAGAGCGGCATTCTCGTCAACGTGAACTTCCCGGATTGCGAGCCCGACGATGTCCAGGGCACGGCGGTGGTCCACCAGGGGCAGCGCACGCAGGAGCTTCTGCGGCTCGATGCGCGGCTCGACGGGCGGGGCAACCCCTATTACTGGATCGCCTTCGAGCGCGGCCCGTTCACACCCGGTAACGGAACGGATCTCTGGGCGCTCGCCAACAGGCGCATTGCGGTCACGCCCCTGCGCATCGACATGACCGACGAGCCGACGCTGACCCGCTACGCGCAGGCCTTCGGCTGAGAGGGGCCGCGATGAGCCAGGAGCCCTTCTTCTCCGAAGCGGAAAGCCGCAGCGAGCAGGAGGCCATCGGCGTTGCATCCTTCATCCTGTCCCTGCGGGCGAAAGGCATTCGCGACACGGCGCTGCTCAGGGCCATGGAGCTCGTGCCGCGCGACGTGTTCGCTCCGCGCCGCTTCCGCGATTTGTCCCGCACCGACGTAGCCCTGCCGCTGCCGTGCGGTCAGACGATGACCGCGCCGGGCACCGTGGCGACCATGCTCCTGGCGCTGGGGCTCGCGTCGGGACAGCGCATTCTCGAAATCGGCACCGGCACCGGCTATGTGAGCGCGCTCATGGCGCATCGCGGGGCGGACGTGACCACGGTCGAGCGCTTCAACACCCTCGCCGAGAGCGCGCGACAGCATCTGAACATCGTCGAGGCGGGCAGGGTGCGCGTGGAGGTGGGGGACGGCCTTGCCGCGCGCGTGCGCGATCGGTTCGATCGCATCCTGCTCAACGGCGCATGGCCCGACATCCCGGCGACGCTGACCTCACTGCTCGGCCCCGGCGGGCGTCTCGTGGGCGCGCTGGCAGAAGAGGGCACGCCGCGCCTCGTTCAGATCGACCGCCTTCAGGATGGGGAGTTCAGCCGGAACCTGGGCGGGCCCTTGCGGATTTCCAGGCTGGTCGCAGGCATTGCGGCAACACTCTGATCGAACCGAAAAAATTTCGCGACACGGTTACGACATTTTTCGTGGCGTCAACCGTTGCTTAACCTGAACAGCCTTTTAATGCCCCCATCAAGTTGCGTGCGGTTGGGGTAATTGAGTCATGCGTTTGCGTGTGTGTGATGGGCAATGGAGTGCTGTATCGCGGGTCGCTCTGGTGAGCTTGATCGGCAGTGCTGCGGCGGCCTGTAGTGGCGACACCATGCGGTTCTCGGAGAATCCGTTCTCCAACCCGTTCTCCAACAGCGAACGTGTCGCGCCCGGCACGCCGACAGCGTCTCAGGACACGCCGTCCTATGGCGGCGCTCCCTCCTACGCGGCCGCTCCGATGCCCACCTCGTCCGTCCAGGCGCAGGCGCTTCCCCCGGTGCAGGCTCAGCCGCTGCCCCAGCCTTCGCGCATGGCCGCCGCGCCTGCTCCCATCCAGCCGCGCCCCGCGCCCATGACCCCGCCCGCCGCTCAGCCGAAGATGCGCTTCGTCGATCAGACGAAGGTTGCCGTCTCCGAGCAGCCCGTTCCGGCCGAGCCGGCGCGCCGCACCCGCCCCGGCATGCAGCAGGCCGCGGTGCCGGCGCCGGCTCCCATCCAGCCGCGCCCCGCGCCCGTGCAGCAGGTCGCCTCGGCCACGAACGAGCCGCTGGTGTCGCCCGCGCGTCCCGTCCAGCCTCAGAAGGTCGCGGCCATCGAGCCGCAGCCCATGAAGCCCGCTCCGGTAGTCACGCAGACGGTTGCTCCGGCTCCCGCTCCTGCGCCTGTTCCGCAGCCTGAGGCCGCGAAGGCTTCGGTGCAGGAGCCTGAGCAGACCGCGAGCCTGTCCTCCGGCAACTTCCGGTGGCCTGCCCGCGGCCGCGTCATCGCGGGCTTCGGCGCCAACGGCGGCAACGAGGGCATCAATATCGCTGTCCCCGAGGGCACGCCCGTGAAAGCCGCCGAGGCCGGCACGGTGACCTACGCCGGCAGCGAAGTGAAAGGCTACGGCAACCTGATCCTGATCCGCCATGAGAACGGCTTCGTCTCGGCCTATGCCCACAACAGCGCGGTAAGCGTGAAGCGCGGCGAGCAGGTGAAGCGTGGTCAGGTGATCGCCACCGCCGGCCAGACAGGCAACGTGACCTCGCCGCAGCTGCATTTCGAAATTCGCAAGGGCGCGACCCCGGTCGATCCGATGAAGCATCTCGCCGACTGATCCGGCACCGATTTGGATTGGCTTTCGAGACCCGAGGCTGATCACGCGAGGGGACGGTGGAGCTCAGCCACCGTCCCTTTTTTCGTTCCCGCGATGGGAGAGGATGTTCACGATCTTACCGAACGGATCCCGCACATAGAACCGGCGAACGCCCCAGGCTTCGTCGGCCGGTCCGTAGATCGCGGGAAATCCGGCGCTTGTCATGCGCCGAAGCGCTTCGTCGACATCGTCCACCTCGATGGACAGGTCCGGCGTCGGTGTGTCCGAGCCACCCTGGGTTGCGACGCTGACTTGGACACTGCCCGGCTCGCCGTTGCCGTAGGTGATGATCCAGCCATGGTCCATCAGCCGCTCCAGTCCGAGAGCATCCTCGTAGAAGCGCTTCGCCGCCCCGACGTCGGATGCCGGTATGTTGGCGACGATCCGTTTGACCTTCACGGAACGATCTCCCTTAAATCGCTTTCCCCTGGCGGCCGGCGAGATCCTGGATGAACTGCCAGGCCGTGCGGCCGGAGCGGGCGCCGCGGGTCGTGGCCCATTCCAGGGCTTCCGCCCGGATGGCCGCGCGGTCACCGTCGAGGCCGAGATGGTCGACATAGCCGAAGATCATGTCGAGATATTCGTCCTGGCTGCATTTATGGAAGCCGAGCCAGAGGCCGAAGCGATCGGACAGGGATACCTTCTCCTCGATGGCCTCGCCCGGATTGATGGCGGTGGAGCGCTCGTTGTCCATCATGTCGCGGGGCAAAAGGTGGCGGCGGTTGGACGTGGCGTAGAAGATCACGTTGTCCGGACGACCCTCGATGCCGCCTTCCAGCACCGCCTTGAGGGATTTGTAGGAGGTGTCGTCCGCATCGAAGGACAGATCGTCACAGAAGACGATGAAGCGATGGGGATCCGCACGGAGCAGGCCCATGAGGTCCGGGAGCGTCTCGATGTCCTCCCGATGGATCTCGATGAGCTTGAGGGGAAGGGCCTCGGGCGCCTTGGTCGCGTTGATCTCGGCATGGACCGCCTTCACCAGCGACGACTTGCCCATTCCCCGGGCGCCCCAGAGCAGGGCATTGTTGGCGGGCAGGCCTCTGGCGAAGCGGCCGGTGTTCTCGGCGAGCTGATCCCGCACCCGGTCGATGCCCCGGAGCAGGTTCATCTCGACCCGGTTGACCTTCGCCACCGGGGCGAGCTTGCGACCCGGCGCGTGCCAGACGAAGGCGTCCGCCGCGGCAAAATCCGCCTGGGGAGGTCCGGCCGGGGCCAGGCGCTCCAGGGCGTCGGCGATGCGCTTGAGGAAGGCCATGGATTCGGGGGAGGTGAGGTCGGGGGACATCGGCATCTGACTTCAAGAAAAGGTGAGAAGGTCGTGCTTAGCCCAGAATCCGCTCTCCGGTCCATGCAGGAGCTTTGGGAAAGCCTTCCAACTTCATTGATTTCGTGGAGTCGATGGGTATAGTCCGCCCACTTTCATCCCGTTTGGCGCGGGTGGGCCTCGAAGCAGCGCCCGCCTCGCGCCTTTATCCATGGAGAGCCGCTTGTTCATTTCACCTGCCTTCGCACAAGGGGCCCCCGCGACCGGGGGCGGAATGGATACCATCATCCAGTTCGTCCCGTTCATCCTGATCTTCGTGATTATGTGGTTCCTGATCATCCGTCCGCAGCAGCGCCGGGTGAAGGCTCATCAGGAAATGATCAAGAACGTGCGCCGCGGCGATACCGTCGTCACCTCCGGCGGCATCATCGGCAAGGTCACGAAAGTGCTCGAGGATTCGGCCGATATCGAGGTGGAAATCGCCGATAACGTGAAGGTGAAGGTGGCTCGCGCCATGATCTCCGAGGTCCGCTCGAAGACCGAGCCGGTGAAGGCCTGAAATTAATGACCGGCCCTCGGGCGGGAGCCCTTGAGGGCCGGTCCGCTGCACGACATGTGCAGCAGAGTGTTTGAGAAAGGTTGAGCTGACGATGCTGCGCTTCTCGAAGTCGAAGATCATCGCCACCCTGGCGATTATCATCATCGGTCTCCTGCTGGGGATTCCGAGCATGATGTCGCCTGAGCATCGCAAGGCGTATCTGAGCGCCGTTCCGAGCTGGGTCCCTTCCTGGCTCGTGCCCTCGCGCGCCATCGTGCTCGGCCTCGACCTGCAGGGCGGCTCCCACGTCCTTCTCCAGGTGGACGAGTCGGATCTCGTGCGCGGCCAGATCACCCTTCTGCGCGACGACGTGCGCCGGATCCTCCGCGACACCCGCGTCGCGTCGCAGAACGGCATCCAGACGATCCCGCGCGGCGTCCAGATCCGCGTGCCGAACGCGGCCGACCGCGAGCGCCTGATGCCGCGCCTGCGCGAGCTCGCCCAGCCGATCAGCAACGCCGTTCTCGGCCAGACCGGCAACGCCAGCGTGGCGCTCAGCGACACGCCGGATGGTGCGATCACGCTGACCCTGACGGATGCGGGCATCAACGAGCGGGTGCGCCGCGCCGTCGACCAGTCGATCGAGGTCATCCGCCGCCGTATCGACGCCACCGGCACGACCGAGCCCAGCATCCAGCGCCAGGGCGCGGATCGCGTGCTGGTTCAGGTTCCCGGCCTTCAGGACCCGCAGCAGCTCAAGGCGCTTCTCGGCGAGACCGGAAACCTGGAGTTCCGCCTCCTGGCCCAGCCCGGCGCGACCGACGTGGACATGCTTCCGATGCGTGATGCCGGTGGCCAGCGGGTGCCCGTGGAGCGTCGCGTCATCGCCGAGGGCGGCGACCTGACCGATGCCCAGGCCGCCTTCGATTCGCAGACCAACCAGCCGATCGTGAACTTCCGTTTCAACATCCGGGGCGCGCAGCGCTTCGGCCAGGCGACGACGGAAAACCTCGGGCGTCAGCTCGCCATCGTGCTCGACAACGAGGTGATCTCCGCGCCCACGATCCAGTCGCCGATCACGGGCGGCTCGGGCCAGATCTCGGGCAGCTTCACGGTCGAGCAGGTGAACAATCTCGCGGTTCTGCTGCGCTCCGGCGCGCTGCCCGCCAAGCTGACCATCGTCGAAGAGCGCACCGTCGGTCCCGGCTTGGGCCGTGACTCCATCGAGGCCGGCAAGCTGGCGACCTATGTCGCCGCCATCCTCGTCGTGATCTTCATGTTCGCCACCTACGGGGTGTTCGGCCTCATCGCCAACATCGCGCTCCTCGTGCATGTGGGCCTGATCTTCGGCCTCATGTCGGTGCTCGAAGCTACGCTGACCCTGCCGGGCATCGCGGGCATCGTGCTCACCATCGGCACGGCGGTCGACTCGAACGTGCTGATCTACGAGCGTATCCGCGAGGAGGTCCATTCCGGACGCTCCATCGTGTCCGGCATCCAGGCCGGCTTCGACCGGGCCTTCGCGACCATCGTGGACTCCAACAGCACCATGGCCATTGCCGCCGTGATCCTGTTCTTCCTCGGCTCCGGACCCGTGCGCGGCTTCGCGGTCGTGTTCATTCTCGGCATCCTCACGACGGTGATCACCGCCGTCACCCTGACGCGCATGATGATTGCGCTCTGGTACCAGTGGATGCGTCCCAAAGTTCTTCCGTTCTAAGGAGTGAGTATCGTGCGCCTCGTTCGCCTCTGGCCCGAAAACTCCCACTTCGACTTCATGCGCTTCAGGCGCTTCTCCTTCCCGTTGTCCGCCCTCATTTCGGTGGCGACCGCGATCGTGCTCTACACGGTCGGCCTCAATTTCGGCATCGACTTCAAGGGCGGTACGCTCATGGAGATCCAGGCCAAATCGGGCCAGGTCAACGTCGCCCAGATCCGCCACACGGCCGAGGGGTTCGGCTTCGGCGACGTGGAGGTGCAGGAATTCGGCACCGCCGGCGAGGTTTCGCTGCGTTTCCCGATTCAGTCCGGCGGCGAGGCCGCGCAGGCGGGAGTGGTGCAGAAGGCTCGCGATACCTTCGGCAACGAGTACGAGTTCCGCCGCGTCGAGACGGTCGGCCCGCGCGTGTCGGGCGAGCTCGTTCAGTCCGGCACCATCGGCATCGTGTTCTCGGTGATCGCGGTCCTGTTCTATCTCTGGTTCCGCTTCGAGCGCGAGCTGGCGGTAGCGGCCATCATCGGCACGCTGCACGATATCGTGCTCACCATCGGCTTCTTCGTGATCACGCGGCACGAGTTCAACATGACCTCGATCGCGGCGATCCTCACCATCGTCGGCTACTCGCTCAACGAGACCGTGGTGGTGTTCGACCGCACCCGCGAGCTCATGCGCCGCTACAAGACCATGCCGCCGGAAGAGCTGTTGAACCTCTCGATCAACCACACCATGTCCCGCACGATCATGACGGCGACGACCACGGCGCTTGCGCTGCTGGCCCTTGTGCTCTTCGGCGGACAGGCGATCCAGGGCTTCGCCCAGGTCATGCTCTACGGCGTGGTGATCTGCACCTATTCGGCGATCTGCATCTCCTCGCCCATGCTGATCTATATCGGCCTGCGCGGATCCGAGACCGTCAAGGTGCCGGAGGGCAAGGCCGCAGCCGCGGAGTAGGACGATGAGCGATAGCCGCCTGTATGACGGTTTCGTCCCCGGACGCTTTCCGATCGATTCTTACGGCAATGGCGGCTTTCGCTTCGCGGACATGTCCCATCGCGGCTCGATCCTCGCGCTGCCGTCGGGCATCAAGGCGTGGCCCGTCGGCTCCATGAGGGAGCTCGACGACGAAGCGCTCGCGCCGATCCTCGCCGAGGCCGAGGAGATCGATCTCCTCCTCTTCGGCACGGGCGCGGAGATCGCGGCGTTTCCGGGACGGTTTCGCGAGCGTTTCCGCGAGGCCGGCATCGGCCTCGACGTGATGCAGACCGGGGCGGCCGCACGCACTTACAACATTCTCCTGGCGGAAAACCGCAAGGTTGCCGCCGCCCTCATCGCCGTGGGCTGATATGGCCGATCCGCAATCGAATTTCGCCCATTGCGAGGCGCTCGTCCGCGAGGCCGATCCCGACCGCTACTGGGCAAGCCTCCTCGCGCCCGAGGGAAAGCGTCCCTATCTCCACGCCCTCCACGCCTTCAATTTCGAGATCGCGCGCGTGCGCGAATCCGTGCGGGAGCCGATGCTCGGCGAGATCCGCCTGCAATGGTGGCGCGACGCGCTGCAGGGCGAGGCGAGGGGCGACGTGCGCGCCAATCCCGTCGCGGCTGCGCTCGACGACACGGTCGTCAGATTCCGCCTGCCCCGGCAGTCGCTCGTGGATCTGATCGATGCGCGGATCTTCGATCTCTACGACGATCCCATGCCGAGCGTGAACGACCTGGAGGGCTATAGCGGCGAGACGTCGTCGAGCCTGATCCAGCTCGCGAGCATCATTCTCTCCGACGGCAAGGACCCCGGAGCGGCGGACGCTGCCGGTCACGCGGGCGTGGCCTATGCCATCGCCGGTCTCCTGCGCGCCTTCCCGATTCATGCGCGGCAGGGACAACTCTATATCCCCACCGACATCCTGGCGCAGCACGGCGTGGTCCGGGACGACATCGTCACCGGGCGAGGCGGGCCGGGCCTTGAGGGAGCGCTGGCCGACATGCGCGCCATCGCCCGCCGCCATCTCGATCAGGCGAGAACCCTGCGCACGACCATTCCGGCAGAGGCCGAACCGGCTTTTCGCCCGCTCGCGCTGGTCGAGCCCTATCTGAAGGCGATGGAGAAACCGGATTACGATCCGCTCCACACGCCCATCGACCTCCCGCAATGGCGAAAGATCTGGGCGCTCTGGCGCGGGCCGTTTTAGAGCATCGAACGCGGGAAGTGGGAACCGGTTTGGCGTGAAAAGATGCTCAACCCAGAATAGTCGAGCATCGAACGCGGGACGTGGGCACCGGTTCTGCGTGAAAAGACGCTCGAAAACGTAAGTTTACGGCATCGGGCAGGGGGCGATTTCACGTCCAATGCTGCAGGAGCGGAGGCCCTTTTCCATCATCTCCGCGCAGGCGAGTTCCATAAGGACGGCGTCGAGGAGAATCACAGCCGCCCCCTCTCGGCGTCCTTTGCTATCGTCAGCGGTTATGGATCCCGGGCTCCGCTTTGCGGTCCCGGGATGACGGAAAAAGCAGCTTACTCGGCCGCGGCGGGCATGTTGGCGGCGGACAGCCATGCCGAGAGATCGGCGCGGGCGCGGTCGGTGAGCATCTTCTTCTTCGCGATGGTCTTGGCCGAGCCGCGCAGGCGCTTGCCGTCCTCGGCTTTCGGCGCCCGGTCGAGGGGCGGGAACAGGCCGAAATTCACGTTCATGGGCTGGAACGAGCGCGGGCCCTCGTCGATGGTCTCGATATGGCCGCCTGTGATGTGGTTGATCAGGGCCCCGAGGGCCGTGGTGTGCGGCAGGGGCTGAATCGGGCGGCCGAGCCGCTCGGCGGCGGCGAAGCGGCCCGTCATGAGGCCCACCGCCGCGCTTTCCACATAGCCTTCGCAGCCAGTGATCTGACCCGCGAAGCGCAGGCGCGGCATCGCCTTCAGGCGAAGCGTCGGATCGAGAAGCTTGGGCGAGTTGAGATAGGTGTTGCGGTGGATGCCGCCGAGCCGGGCGAACTCGGCGTTTTCGAGGCCAGGGATCATGCGGAAGATGCCGGACTGGGCGCCGTATTTCAGCTTGGTCTGGAAGCCCACCATGTTGAACAGGGTGCCGAGCGCATTATCCTGGCGCAGCTGCACCACCGCATAGGGCTTTTGGTCGGGATGATGCGGATTGGTGAGGCCGACGGGCTTCATGGGGCCGTGGCGCAGGGTTTCGCGGCCGCGCTCGGCCATGACCTCGATCGGCAGGCAGCCGTCGAAATAGGGAGTATTGGCTTCCCACTCCTTGAATTCGGTCTTGTCGCCCTCGATCAGGGCATCCACGAAGGCCTCGTATTGCTCCTTCGTCATGGGGCAGTTGATGTAGTCCTTGCCGGTTCCGCCCGGTCCGACCTTGTCGTAGCGGGACTGGAACCAGGCGACGTCCATGTCCACGGATTCGCGGTAGATGATCGGCGCGATGGCGTCGAAGAAGGCGAGCGAGGTCTCACCCGTCAGCTTGAGGATCGCCTCGGCCAGGGAGGGTGAGGTGAGCGGGCCGGTGGCGACGATGACGGATGTCCAATCCTCCGGCGGGATTTCCGGAATCTCGCCGCGCTCGATCGTAACGAGCGGATGCGCTTCGAGGGCGGCCGTCACGGCATAGGAGAAGCCGTCGCGGTCCACCGCCAGCGCGCCGCCCGCAGGCACCTGGTTGGCATCGCCCTTCGCCATGATGAGGGAGCCGAGGGTGCGCATTTCCTGGTGCAGCAGGCCGACGGCGTTCGTTTCCGCGTCGTCCGAGCGGAAGGAATTGGAGCAGACGAGCTCGGCCAGGCCTTGCGTCTTGTGCGCGTCGGTGCCGCGCACCGGACGCATCTCATGGAGGATGACGGGAACGCCGGCCTGCGCGATCTGCCAGGTGGCTTCCGAGCCGGCGAGTCCGCCGCCGACGACGTGAATGGGTTCGATCTTGCTCATGGTCATTCTCTTAGCGCATCGTGCGAGAAAGTGGTCCCGGTTTTTTCGCCAGAACGATGCGCCGCCTAAAGACTTGGGCATCGAATGTGTCCCAAAAGTGGGATCTGCTTTTGAGCCCGATGCTTTGAGCCCGATGCTTGCGGTCTTGTTGACTCCCGTAGGGGCCCTGGTCAAGGTGAGCCGGCATTTTCGAGGAGGTTCGCGCCATGCAATCCATGCGGCCGGTGGTGTTTATTACGGGCGGCAGCCGGGGCATAGGGGCTTCGGTGGCGCAGATGGCGGCCGCGCGCGGCTACGACGTGGCGATCACCTATCGGACCGAGCGCGAGGCCGCCGAGGCGGTGCTCGCCGCCTGCCGGGCCTCCGGCGCCAAGGCCTTCGCCTGCCAGGGCGACGTTGTCGTGGAGGCGGATGTCATCCGCATGTTCGATGAGGCCGAAGCGGGCCTGGGGCGCCTCTCGCATGTGGTGAACAACGCGGGCGTGACCGGCAAGTCCGGCCGCCTGGAGGATGCCGCGGCCGAGGTTCTGCGCAGCTGCATCGACGTCAATGTTACCGGAGCCCTCCTCGTGGCCCGTGAGGCGGCACGGCGGCTCTCGACCCGGAGAGGCGGCCATGGAGGCTCCATCGTCAACATCTCGTCGGCCGCCGCCAGGCTCGGGAGCTCCGGCGAATATGTCTGGTATGCCGCCTCGAAGGGCGCGATCGACTCCCTCACGGTGGGCCTTGCCCGGGAGCTGGCGCTGGACGGCGTCCGCGTGAATGCTGTCTCGCCGGGCATGACCCGCACCGATATTCACGAGCGCAGCACCCAGGATCTCGGGCGCCTGGAGCGCCTGAAGCCTTTTATCCCCATGCAGCGGATCGGGGAGCCCGAGGAGGTCGCGGAGGCCGTGCTGTTCCTGATGTCGGATGCGGCATCCTATATCACGGGCGCCAATCTGCCGGTCACGGGCGGGCGGTAGGTGGCATCTTCCGACGTGCGGGACAGGAATTTGGCGCCTTTCCAGGGGCGCACCTTCGAGACGTTTCCAAGACGTTATGGCCGCGCCAAGCGCGGTCATGACGTCAGACGAGCGGATTGGCCATGCTCCCGTCATGCCCGGCCATAAGCCGGGCATCCCGGTCTTCCTGCCATAGTGTTTCCGAGCCACAGGCGGCCGCGACCGATCCCGGATCCCGTCCGGGGCGGCCATACTGTGTGAGACGAGGAACCATCGCCCAAAAAGAAAAACGCCCGCTTGCGGCGGGCGTAAATCGTTTGCTGCAGTGCAGCTATATATTACGCGGTGGCGTGCTCGCGGGCGATGCTGTCGATCTGAAAGCGGGAAATGCCGAGATCGTCGAGCTCGCGGTCCGACAGGAGCGACAGCTCACGGACGGTTTCGCGATAACGCAGGTAAGCGCGGACCTTAGCGAGGATGTAGGACACGAACATTGGGAACCTCCTTCAGTGAGCCGGCCCCTGTGACCGGCAGGCCTTTGTTCTTGCGTGTGCAATGCAGCATATAGACCTGTGCGCTGCAAAAGAGGAGTGGTAATAATGTAGATCAGTCATGCTTTAGTAGCATACCGCTTTAAGGGCCCATTAATGGGGCCGGCGCTCCGGTAGGGCCTCCTGTCCGGGGCTGACGAACTCCGTCCTGGTGCGGGGAAGGGCCTGAGGATAGGTTTCGAGCAGCCAGGCGACGAGCTTCTCACGCACCTCGTTGCGCAGGTCGGACGAGGCTCCTGAGGAGCCCGCGCTCATGAGGCCGCGGATCTGGAGGGTAGTCTCCTTCGCGTCGGTGACGTGCAGAACGCCCACCTGGCGATCCCAGAGCTTGGATTCTCCAAGGATCTCCAGGAACTTGGTACGTACCTCGTCGATCGGCGTCGCGTAGTCGACATACCAGAAGACCGATCCGAGAATCGAGCTCGATTGGCGGGTCCAGTTCTGGAAGGGCTTCTCCATGAAATAGGACAGGGGCACGACCATCCGGCGCCAGTCCCAGAGTCGGATGACCACATAGGTGGTCTGGATCTCCTCCACGGTGCCGAACTCGCCTTCGAGCAGCACCTCGTCCCCGAGCCGGATCGGCTGGGCGATGGCGAGCTGGACGCCGGCGATGAGGTTCGAGAGCACCGGCCGTGCCGCCAGACCGACCGCCAGGCCCGCGACGCCCGCCGAGGCGAAGAGGCTGACGCCGTATTGCCGCACGGACGGAATCGTCATGAGCATCGCGGAAAAGGTAAGAAAGCCCAGTCCGAACACGATCGTGCGGCGCAGCAGGCGCACCTGGGTGAGGAGCTTGCGGCTCAGGACGCTGTCCTCGGAGCCTCTCAAGGCGCGACGGAGATAAATCTCCGAAGCCGTGTTGACGATGGTGATCGCGCTCCAACCCAGGAAGATGACGAAGCCGAAGAGGAGAACCCGCTCGAACAGGTCGTAGCTCGGCCCCCGCCTCGGCAGGACCTGCACGACGAGGCCGAGACCCAGAACGAGCAGGCCGAGCCTGGTGGGCGGACCGATTCTATGCAGCAGCTTGCGCCCGAATTCCGCCAGTCGTCCTCTCAGCGCCAGTCGCAACGCATGGAAGAGAAGGGAGTGGAGGAAGAGGAGCAGAAAGGCCGCGGCGGCGAGAAAAGCGATGTTGACCAACCAGCTCGGCCACAAGCCCTGCCATCGCTCGAGGGCGTTGGTGAGAGTCAGCATGATGTCCTGCATGGGAGCGGAACGCCATGGCCGGGAAGGTGTTCCCAAGAAAAAGCCCCGGTCGGGCCGGGGCTGAGATCCTGTGGGACGTCACTGCGGGCTACAGCATCGGACGTGAAAAGTGGATTTGCACTTTTGGGATCCAATCCGATGCTCCCTTCTTGGAAAGAGCGCATCGTTGCGAGCGAAAAACCGGGGCCACTGTTTCGCTCGATGCGCTATAGCACGTAGAAATCGGCCTTCGTGATGGCGAGCCCCGCTTTCAACTGGGCGATTTTGATCGCTGCCGCGCCGC
This sequence comes from Microvirga sp. TS319, assembly GCF_041276405.1. Lineage (NCBI taxonomy): Bacteria > Pseudomonadati > Pseudomonadota > Alphaproteobacteria > Hyphomicrobiales > Methylobacteriaceae > Microvirga > Microvirga sp. TS319. The sequence continues at coordinate 1,594,401 of NZ_JBGGGT010000002.1, forward strand.
CAATGCCATCGGGATCGTAGAGAAGGGCGCCCGTACCCTTGTTGTAGATGATGCGGTCGGTGGAATCGGCCGCGGCCGGGCCGACCCGGAATGCCGCCGCGGAGAGCCAGCCGTCGGGTCCGATCCTCGTGAAGATCTTGTTGTCGAGCATGATGGTGTCGTCACGCGCGTTGAAATCCGTGATCGTGTCGACATTGGTACGCGAGGGCGTCGCATCGAAGACGAAGTAGTCGCGTCCCGGGCCGCCCGTCAGGGTATCGCTGTCGAGGCCGCCGCTGAGATAGTCGCTGCCATTGCCGCCATTGAGAAAGTCGCGGCCGGTGCCGCCATAAAGATCGTCGTCCCCGTTCAGGCCGTAGAGCTTGTCGTTCCCGGCATCGCCGAAGACGATGTCCGCGCCGCCATAGGAGTAGACGACGTCGTTACCGTAGCCGCCGCGGATCACGTCCGCATAGTCGTTGCCATAGAACGTGTCATTGCCTCTGTTGAGCGCGACGTACCAATCGTAGCTGTTCAGGTCGTCCACCGTCGTGTGGAGATCGAGGCCCTTGATCGAAAGCACGGCGAAGCCGTTGTTCTCATAGAGCAGGTCGTCGATGATCACGTCGTACCCATTGCTCCAGTACCAGGCCGAGTAGCGGTCGACGAGAGAGCTGCCGTTCACGTCGAAGATGGCGAGATCCCCGTCATCGTAGATGTTGACGGTTTCGATATACGGACTGGCGCTGACGAAGGACCAGCCGGACGGGGTGGTGCCCGACATGTTGAAACCGATACCGGCGGTGTTGAACGCTTGAAAGATGGCCATGGCGGCGCATTCCTGCTGGGTCACTGACAAGCGCAACTCTACGCGGGCAAATCTGAATTTAAGCTGCACAATGCGCGGAAAGACTTGCTAGCGTTAATGCTTCCTGAGTGACGACGGCGCATCGCAGATCGTAAGATGAACAGATATTCATCGGCACTTGTTGAGTAATGACATCATTCGTTACTCTAATTGGTGGAACAGTAGTTTCCGGTGTGCGTTCCCACTCCGATTTATAGTTAATCGGAGATGAATAGATGAAGAAAATCGCCCTTGGCGCGGCTCTTCTGCTGTTGAGCGGTACGGCCTATGCACAGACGACGACCTCGACCAGCTCGTCGACCTCGACCTCCGACACCCGGATGACGATGCCTAACAGGCAGCAATCGGGCGCTACGGAGCAGGCCACCGGCTCAGTCCGGAACGGCGAGAGCACAAGTGTCCGATCCAACGTGTCGACCCGAGAGCATGGCGGCACCCGTGTTGGCGTGGGTATCGAGAGCCGCGAGCGCACGGGTGTTTCGGTTCGCTCCCGCACCGTGCGCGAGGTCGAGGAGCCGAGTGTCTCCGTCCGTCGCCACCGCCGCGTAACCACCATCGAAGAGCCGGACACCGAGATTCGCCATACGGTGATCAAGAAGAAGCCTTCCACCAAGAAGGTGGTGCTGAAGAAGAGAAACACGAAGAAGGTTGCCGTCAAGAAGCGTCATTACCGGGTGGTTGACGAGCCGGTCGAGGTGCGTCGCCGCACGGTCCGCCGTTACGAGGAGGTGAGCGAGCCGCGCGTCTCAGTGAACCGTCACACGACGGTTCGGACCCGCCATGAGGCGCCGTCGGTCGGAGTCTCCGTTGAGCAGCGCCGGAGCTCGACCCGCACGTCCACGGACGTGAATACGTCGCGCTCACCCTCGGTGACCGGCTCGGTCTCGACCCGCAGCACGTCGACCGGCAATGCGTCCTCCGAGAGGAACAACGACGCGACGTCGCCCAGGCGGATGCCGGCTCAGCAGCCCGGCGGCAGCTCGACGGCACAGTAAGTCGTCCGCTCTCGATGGAATGACAAAGGGGCCGGTTTCCGGCCCCTTTGCACGGGTGGATATCGCGGATCTCGTCGCGTGGGATCAGTGGCGGGCGCCCATGCTGTCGAGGGCTTGCCGGCAAGCCTGTTCGCAGCGGCGGCAGGCCTCGGCGCAGACCCGGCAATGCTCGTGCTGCTTGGCGTGGCGCTCGCATTCTTCGCCGCACAGGCGGCAGGCGGCCATGCAGGCGTTCAGCATGTGCCGGATGATATCCTCGTTGGTGCCGGTGCGCCGGGTCGCAACCGCGCCGGTCGCCATGCAGATGTCGGCACAATCCATGTTGAGGCGGATGCACTGCGTGAGCTGAGCGACCATCGGCTCGCCGAGACAGGCATCGGCACAGGACGTGCAGGTCTGCGCGCAGTCGAAGCATTCTTCGATACAGCGGATCAGGGCGTCGTTGGTGTTCCCTTTGACATGCGGATGGGTGCTGATCATCTCGCGGGCGTGCATGGCGATCTCCTCGAATGGTGTGATGGGTCTCACGGGAAGCTCGGCAAAAGTCCTTTGCCAGCAAACATGGAGCCAATCGGGGAGGGCCGGGATGGTTCCGGATCGAGGTTCGACACCATAGACTTAAGACTTACAGCATTGGATGTAGGGCCGATTTCAGACCCGGCGCTGCAAGGAGACCGGTGCCTCAGCGCCGGACGCCGTCGACGCTGATGAAGGCCCGTAGCGGGCCGTACTCGGTCTGCTTCCTCACGTCCATCTGGACGCGGCCGCTGGTCTGATTCGTCATGGTGTCCGACACGCGCCCCCGGGACGAACGGAGCATCGTCTCGGCTCGCACGCGGCCGCTGATGCGCACGCAGGTGGTTGAATCCTGAAGCTGGGCGAAACCGGGAGGGCAGGGCGACGCCGCCATGGCGGAGGCGCCGCAAGCCGTCAGAACTGCCGATAGGATGAGGGCGACATGTTTCATGGGCCTGCAGTCTAGCCCATCGTGCGGAAAAGTGGACCCGGTTTTCACGAACGTCGCCCTTCGGGCCCGACGCTCTAGCTGCTGGAGGCCCGAAAGGGAATCTCGTCGGCCAGGGCCTCAGAGCGGACCCGTACCCGTGCGGCGGCCGGAAGACCTCGCAACGCCGGCTCGGTCCACCTCCACATTGAACTGCTCGGCTTTCGGACTGTCGTCCTCGATCGCGCCGATTCGGTAGCGGTACGCCATTTCGCCGCCGAGCCAGCCGCTGAAGAGAAGAAGCACGGTCTGCACGGCCGAGAGCCAGAGACCCCAGCCCTGGACGCCGGCTGCCGGATCGCCCAGGCGGACGCCCACGTTCACAAGGGCGACGGCGACGACAACCAGGTTCGTGATCATATGGGTCCAGGAGATCCAGAGATTCCTGACCCGATCGATGGTCACGAAATCGATCAGTCCCGGAATGGCCGCGACGAGCGCCATGACGATTCCCGCGATCAGCAGCCAGTAGGAGGCCTCGGCCCAGAACGGATTGGCGGTGCTCACGAACGTGATGTCGGTGGCGAGAGCGCCGATAAGAAAGGCGATGGGGAAAACGACCAGCATATGGTGGAGGGGGTGCCCGGCGATCGCTGCCGTGCTTTCCACTCCATGACGATGATATAGGCCCATGTGGCACTCCCGTGAATGCGATATGAAGAAGAATGCCGCGGCCAATGCTTCGTTCCTGCGCGCACGGTGCATGCGGCGATGATACGGCGCGCGGGGGCTGGACATCTGAAGGTTAATCGAACATAGCACAGTCATCATTACCTAGGGTGAGGGGCGTGCAGGAGCTCCTTTACTGCTGCCGTAGACTAATCGAATCCTTGCCGCTGCTTTGATGACCTTAGATCCCGTCACCCTCAATGCTGCCTTCGTCCTGCTCGCGCTTGTTCTCGGCGCCCTGCTGGTCTTCTCGTGGGCGCTCAACCAGAAGGTCCGTGCTCTCTTGCCATGGGGAGCGGCCTTTTGCCTGATTGCAAGCGGCTTTGCCGTCGCGAACCTTGGTCGGCCGCTCAATTCCTACCCGGCGCTCATGGTCGGCAATGCCCTCGGACTCCTGTCCTATGTGGCGCTTTACGCCGGCTGCCGGTCCTTCAACGATCGCAGGGGCTTCCCGGTGCCGATCCTGGCAGGGGTCGTGCTGTGGGTCTTGGCGTATCCCTTTATCCATGAGAGACACGACTACCGGCTGATTCTGGTTGCGCTGACGACCGGCATCTATTCATTGCTCAGCGCCTGGGAACTCTGGCGGCATGCGAGGCAGCCTCTCGCCTCCCAGCGGATCGCCGTGGTTCTCCTGATCCTCCTGGCGATCTTCAACATCATACGGACCTGGCCGGGGATTTCGCTGACGTCGATTCCCTGGTTCGATGCCCTGGCCTCCCGCTGGTCCTCCGAGATGGCCCTCTTCCTCGTGGTCTTCACGCCGACGCTTGCCTTCATGTTCCTGTCCATGGCGAAGGAAAGCGTGGAAATGGGCTACAGACAGGCTGCCTTGCTCGATCCCCTGACCGAGATGCCCAACCGACGCGGGTTCATGCAGAGCGCGGCCCGACTGATCGGAGCCAGGGAGGGCAGGCCTGTCAGCTGTCTCGTTTTCGATCTCGACAATTTCAAGCGCATCAACGACGTCTTCGGCCATGATGCGGGCGACAATGCCCTGCGGCTCTTCGGGCAGGTCATGGCCAAACATCTTCCCGCGCAGACCTTCGGGCGGCTCGGTGGTGAGGAATTCGCCGCGATCCTGCCGGTGGAGATGGAGAAGGCCGTTGCTCTTGCCGAGGCAATCAGGGCCGACTTCTCCGGCGCAGGAAAGACCACGCCCGGCCCGCACGTTCCCGCGACCGTCAGCGTCGGGTGCTCGGCATCCACCTATGCAACCCTCGAGGGGCTGCTTCAGGAGGCCGATCGGGCGCTCTATCGTGCGAAGGACCACGGCCGGGACATCGTGATGCCGGGATTTCCGCTCAGGGCGGCTCAATAGACGGACGCTTCTTAAGGAGCGCATCGTTCTCGCGAAAAGCCGGGGCCACTGTTTCGCCCGATGCGCCAGAGCCTCGCCGAACCTCAGCGCAGCGCCGTCACGACGAGAGCCCTCATGCGATTTTCGACGGTTCCGTCGCCCCATCGATCGGTGAGGGCCTGTGCGGCCCTCTCCGCGACCTCGTCGAGGCGGCCCGGGGCGCCGGCTTCGATTTCCCCACGAAGCGGGGTTCCCTGGGTCAGACCGACGGCAGCGTCCCGCGCCGACGAGGCACGGGTCGTTCGCTCGACGGGCTCGATGTCGATGGTCTCGAATCCTGCCCTCTGGAGTTCTCCCCGGATGCGATCCTCATCGAAATAGCCGAAGGGGATCCGTTCGAAAAAACGCGGCGGATCGTCAGGGAACATCTCGATGGCCCGATCGGAAACGACCTTGCTCACCGGGTTCGCCTCCAGTCTGTCCCAGACGTTGAACAGAAAGCGCCCGCCCGGCCTGAGGACGCGCAGGGCCTCCCGGAAGGCGGCCGTCTTGTCGGGAAAGAACATCGCGCCGAACTGACACACCACGGCGTCGAAGGAGCCGTCCTCGAAGAGGAGGGCCTGGGCGTCCATCTGGCGCCATGTCACGTTGGGAGCCTGGAGCTTCGTTTGCGCGAGATCGAGCATGGCCTGATTGAGGTCGGTCGCAACGATCTCGACGCGGGGCGGAAGCGCAGCCACCAAGGCGCGGGTCACGATGCCCGTGCCCGCCGCCGTTTCCAGGACCCTGCCCGAGGCGAGGTCGCGCAGGCGCTCTGCAAGATCCTCTGCATAGGGCTGGAAGATGAGCGATCCGAGATATTGCTCGTAGAGGGCCGGGATCGAGCCGGCAAAGGCCGCGTCGGTAGCACCCATCGTCTCCTCCACCGGGAAGGCGTCATCATCCAGCCCGTGACAGGAGCCTGCAATAGCCTCAAAGGGGTAGGGCCGGGGTCGCAGTGGTACGCCATTCTCTAGAAGGTGCAGGACCGTGGCGGCTCCCCGGAAAAGCCATGGCGTTGCGAACGCCGGTATGTTGACCTGTGCCGCGTGGACGGTTGGGGGCCGGGGAGGCCTGGAGGTAGGCATGACGGCCATTCTGCTACTGCCGTCCTGGCTGGGAGCGATCGTCGCGATGCTGATCGCCGTCGCCGCGTCGGCGCTCCCGCTCGCCGTCGTCGGCAGGCGAATCCGGGACGAGCTGTCGCCGTCGGCGCGCGACGTGACGGAAACGGTCGCCGTCCGGATCGGCACGATCCACGGCCTCATCCTGGCGCTCGTCTTCGCGGACGCGCAATCGACCCACACGAGCTTGCAGCAGGAGGTCTCGAAAGAGATCACCACGATCGAGCATGTGGCGCTTCAGCTCGACCAATGGGACGGTCCGGAGAAGATCCAGCTCCGAAGCCGGCTTGCCGCCTTTGTCGAAGCCGTTCTGCAGCACGAGTGGCGGGCCGATGCCCGTCCCCAGGGCAGCAAGGAGGCGGGACACGCCTACAATGATCTCGATGTCAGCATTCTCAATCTGAAGGCGGATACCCTCCAGGAGCAGTCACTGCGCAACCGCATGATCATGAACATGGATAACCTTCAGGATCACCGGAAGGCGCGGTTGGCGCTTCTTCATCGCGGTCTGCCCAGCCTGTTCTGGTGGATGGCCATGGTGGGCTTCGGCATCATCGCGGCGTTCTTCCTGGTCTTTCCCGCGTCGCCCACCCATATCGCCATTCTCTCCGTCTATGGAGCCTATACGGGGCTTGCGCTCTATTTCATCCTCGCCCTGAGCCATCCCAGTGTGGGCCCGGCCACGATCGACACCACGCCGTACGAGGCCGTGCTCGATGAGGAACTCGAGGCTCCGAGGATGATGTCGACGCCTTAGCGCATCGTGCGGCCCTTCGGGTCCACCCAAGCGATGCGCTCTTTCCTGGAAGTGGATTCCACTTTTCACGTCCGATGCTCAAGATCCCGGGTTCAATCAACTCCGCCGCGCTCGATCGCCATGGCCGCGAGCTTGGCGATCGTGTTCATGTTGCGCGCCGTTCCGGCTCGTGCAGCCGGGATCTGCAGCTTGGACCGCCCCATCCCGTCGCCGTAATGGACGTAGACCTCCCGCGATCCGAGCCGCACTTCCTCGCCCTCCTGCCCCTTGACGCTTGCCAAGGCATCGGGAGGTAGCGCCTCGTCGAGGAAGATCGCCACGGTCCGGTTCGGGACGGCGTCCGGGAACGGATTGCCGGCCAGCACCTCGGCCATCTGAGCCGCCGTCCGCACGAGCACACCCACGGGCTTGCCCGCATAGGCCCGCAATTTGGCCTCCAGGACCGCCTTGACCTCGGCCTCCGTCTTCCCGCTCTCGAAGACGACGTTGCCGCTCGCGATGTAGGTCCGGACCGCCTGAAAGCCTGCGCTCTCGCACAGATGCTTCAAGTCGCTCATGGACAGCTTGCTCGTCCCGCCTACATTGACGGCGCGCAGAAGGGCGATGTAGGCGGGCATGGTGGGCACTCTATTCTGTGGTCGGTCCCAAAAGGCCATATGGCCGCGAGCGCAGTGGCATCGGGCCGATGTCCGGCGATGTCCGGAGGACCGCGGAAGCGATTATTCCGCCGCTTCCTGCCGGGTCACCTTCTTGGTCTTCTTGCCGGCCTCCTTGGCCGGGGCTTCCTTCTTCAAGGGCCTGCGCTCCAGCACTTCCTTGAGGAAGCGGCCAGTGTGGCTATCCTTGGACCCGGCGATGTCCTCGGGTGTGCCCTCGGCGACGATCTGGCCGCCGCCGCTGCCCCCTTCGGGTCCCATGTCGATCACCCAGTCGGCGGTTTTGATGACTTCGAGATTGTGCTCGATCACCACCACGGTATTGCCCTGGTCCACCAGCTCGTGCAGCACCTCGAGGAGCTTGGCGACGTCGTGGAAATGAAGGCCCGTGGTGGGCTCGTCGAGGATGTAGAGCGTGCGGCCGGTGGCCCGCTTGGACAGCTCCTTCGAGAGTTTGACGCGCTGGGCTTCACCGCCCGAGAGCGTCGTCGCCTGCTGTCCCACATGCACGTAGTCGAGGCCGACGCGGGCGAGCGTCTGCATCTTCTCGCGGATCGAGGGCACGGCCTTGAACAGGTCGCGGGCTTCCTCCACCGTCATGTCGAGCACGTCGGCGATGGACTTGTCGCGATACTTCACCTCCAGCGTCTCGCGATCGTAGCGCTTGCCCTTGCATACGTCGCAGGTGACGTAGACGTCGGGCAGGAAGTGCATTTCGATCTTGATGACGCCATCGCCGGTGCAGGCCTCGCACCGGCCGCCCTTCACGTTGAAGGAGAAGCGTCCCGCCTGATAGCCGCGCGCCTTCGCCTCGGGGAGCCCGGCGAACCATTCTCGGATCGGCGTGAAGGCGCCGACGTAAGTGGCCGGGTTCGAGCGCGGCGTGCGGCCGATGGGCGACTGGTCGATATCGATGACCTTGTCGAGATGCTCCAGGCCCTCGATGCGCTCATGCGGGGCGGGATGCTCCAGCGCGCCGTTGAGTTTGCGCGCCACGGCCTTGTAGAGCGTGTCGATGACGAGGGTGGACTTGCCGCCCCCGGACACGCCCGTGATGCAGGTGAAGGTGCCGAGCGGGATCCCGGCCGTCACGTTCTTGAGGTTGTTGCCCTTGGCGCCGACCACTTTGAGCATGCGCTTCGGATCGCGCTTGCGCCGCTGCGCGGGCACCTTCACGGACATCTCGCCCGTCAGGTACTTTCCGGTGAGCGATTTCGGGTTCTTCATGACCTCGTCGGGCGTGCCCTCGGCGACGATCCGGCCGCCGTGGATGCCCGCACCCGGGCCGACGTCGAACACGTAATCGGCCTGGAGGATCGCATCCTCATCGTGCTCCACGACGATCACGGTGTTGCCGAGATCGCGCAGGCGCTTGAGCGTCATGAGCAAGCGGTCGTTGTCGCGCTGGTGGAGACCGATGGAGGGCTCGTCGAGCACGTAGAGAACGCCCGTCAGGCCCGAGCCGATCTGCGACGCGAGGCGGATGCGCTGACTCTCGCCACCCGACAGCGTGCCCGAGGAGCGGGCGAGCGTGAGGTATTCCAAGCCCACATCGACCAGGAAGGTCAGGCGGTCGCGGATTTCCTTCAGGATCCGGCCGGCGATCTCGTTCTGCTTCTTGTTGAGCTTCTTCGGAAGGGCGCCGAACCATTCATGGGCGTCCTTCACGGACAGCGCCGTCGCGTCGCCGATGTCGGAGCCCGCGATCTTCACCGCCAGGGCCTCGGGCTTCAGGCGCTTGCCGCCGCAGGATTCGCACGGCGTCTCGCTCATGAAGCGGCCGATCTCCTCGCGGGCCCAGTCGCTCTCGGTTTCCTTGTAGCGGCGCTCCAGGTTCGGGATCACGCCCTCGAAGGGCTTCTTCACCTCATAGGCGCGCAGACCGTCGTCATAGGCCATGCGGATCGCCTCGCCGTCCGAGCCGTAGAGAATCGCGTCGCGCACCTTCTCGGACAGCTCGGTCCAGGGCTTCGTCATGGAAGCCTTGTAGTGCTTGGTGATCGCCTCCAGGGTCTGGCCGTAATAGGGCGAGGTCGACTTCGCCCAGGGCAGGATCGCGCCGCGCTTCAGGGACAGCGCCTCGTCCACCACCAGGGCCGGGTCGATGCGCATCTCGTGGCCGATGCCGCCGCAGGTGGGGCAGGCGCCGAAGGGGTTGTTGAACGAGAACAGGCGTGGCTCGATCTCGGGGATCGTGAAGCCGGAGACCGGGCAGGCGAATTTGGACGAGAAGACGATGCGCTTCGGCTGGCCCTTGTCGTCCTTCTCGTCCGCATATTCGACGACGGCGATCCCGTCGGTGAGCTCGAGGGCGGTCTCGAAGGAATCCGCGAGGCGCGCCGCGATATCGGCGCGCACCACGATGCGGTCCACCACCACGTCGATGTCGTGCTTGAACTTCTTGTCGAGGGCAGGGGCCTCGTCGATGGCGTAATATTCGCCGTCGATCTTCAGGCGCTGGAAGCCCTTCTTCTGGAACTCGGCGATTTCCTTGCGGTACTCGCCCTTGCGGCCGCGCACCACCGGGGCCAGCAGATAGAGCCTCGTCTTCTCCGGAAGCTCCAGAACCCGGTCCACCATCTGACTGACGGTCTGGCTCTCGATGGGAAGGCCCGTCGCCGGGGAATAGGGAATGCCCACGCGCGCCCAGAGCAGGCGCATGTAGTCGTAGATCTCGGTCACCGTGCCCACGGTCGAGCGCGGGTTCTTCGACGTGGTCTTCTGCTCGATGGAGATGGCGGGCGAGAGGCCGTCGATCTGGTCCACGTCCGGCTTCTGCATCATCTCCAGGAACTGGCGGGCGTAAGCCGAGAGGGACTCCACATAGCGCCTCTGACCCTCGGCGTAGATCGTATCGAAGGCGAGCGACGACTTGCCAGAACCGGACAGGCCCGTGAAGACGACGAACTGGTCGCGGGGGACCATCAGGTCGACGTTCTTGAGGTTGTGCTCCCGCGCCCCGCGCACGGAGATCACGCGCGCATTGGGATCTCCCGCCTTGGCGCGGTTGAACAGCTCGTCGAGTTTGGCCATGGCCCAGCTAGCCTTCAGAAATGGGGAAGCGGCCATGAGCGGCCGGCTCCGGGATATGTGATGTCTCCGCCGCCGATGCAATGCGGCGGATGATTCCATATCGCAAACCTAGAACAAAGAGGGTACGCGCGGCAACGCCTTTTGAATGAAGCGTATTCGAATTGAATAATTCCGATAAATAACCGCTTAGTGTAGTTCCCATATGCAGGCCGGAAATGCAGGAGTAGGATAATTATGCGATGCGAGATGGATGATTAACGATTTTATTGTGAAAATGTTTTATAGATAGCGTTCGAGTGCCAGTTCGAACATGCCTGGATTCTGCCAAGAGAGCTCGCTCTTGTTGCTGGAATTAAGGTAAATATCCTCACTTCCAGGAGCTTATTTTACTGACGCGGTTTGCTATCGTTGACCATGAAACGATACTAAGTTACGAAGTGGGCCGCATTAGGAGAATGCTCATGGCCATCACCAAATCCCTTACCGAATTCGAACAGATCACGGTGCCATTCGATCCTGACGAGACCGTCACGATTACGGCCTCGTCCAGCGAGTTGTTTCTGATGACACCGGCCCAGATCAATCGGATGAAGGACTTCCATGTCGACTTCATCGATTGCACGGGGGTGAGTTTTGTCTGGAAAGTCGAGCAGGCCAAGGCTCTCGCCGCGACCGGCATCCGCTTCGTGGCCGGCGAGGTGGTGTTTTTGTTCGATACGACGGATAACCTGAAGACCCTCACGGCGCCGGAGATAACGGCCCTCATCGGGAAGGGTCTCACCTCTATCCGCACCATGAACGAAGATCACAGACAGGTCTATAAAGCCGACCAAATCAAAGCTCTGGGCGGCATCAGGCTCGGCGACGAGGACCGGGCGGATCTGCTCGTCGCTGTCGATACCGGCGCGAATCTCGCTACCCTGACCGTCACCGAGCTTCAGAGACTCGCCCAGATTGATGCGGAGGACAACGTTCTTTCCTTGTCCCTGGAACAATTCTCCGCCCTGACGCCCGGCAAGTTCACGGCCGGCGACGAGCGGGTCCTGCTGGATACGGCCGCCACTCTAGGTGCCCTCGACGGCGCCGCATTCCGGGGCTTGACCGACAGGGGAATCGTGCGCATCGCCTCCGCCGAGGTCGACCATGCCTTGAGCTTGTCCCTGGCGCAGGCCGACGAACTGCTCGCTAGGCACATCGCATTGACCGGGACCGACACGGTGACTTTGACCGGCGGAGCCCAGGCTCTCACGGATGCTCTGTCGGCCGAAAGGATCCGCGACCTGGCCATCCAGGGTTTCGACCAGATCCATGTCACGGATGGCGGCACCCTGGGCCTTGGTCCTGATACTGCCGCCGCCTTCTTGCTGACACCCCTTATGATTGCCCCCGGCGACAGGTGCATGGTGGCCGGCCTCGGAGACGACCTCGACAACTTCGATCCGGATGAGATCACCCGGTTTGGCGACAAGGGCGTCGATGTGTTCGAGGCCATCAACAACCTGCTGACCCTCAGCGTTGCACAGGCTCGTGCCTTGGCCACCACGGGGATTGTGACGGGAGACGACGATACCGTCGCCGTTTCCGGGAACGCTGATCAGTTTCTCTTGATCACTCCTGACGAGATCACTGCGCTCGCCGGCAAGGGAGTCGACACTTTCCACTCCGACAATTCAATGACTCTGAGCCTGGACCAGTTCAAGGCTCTCGGGGGCATCACACTGACTGCCGCCGGCACTATATCCGTGAAGGCCGCAGGGGATGTTCTCGCCGGTCTGAGGCCCGACGAGTTTGCCGCATTCGCCGCCAAGGGAATTGACGCCATCGATTCCGACGGTGACCTCGTCCTGAGCGTGGCGCAGTTCAACGCCTTGGGAACGGTCGGCTTGACGGCCGACGATACCGTGATCCTGAGCGGTGATGCTGCCGCGCTTCTCCAGATCGACGGGCCCATGATGCAGAGCCTGGTCGACAAGGGTGTCGACCGGATCGACTCGACCGACGCGGCTTTCAGCCTGAAGGTCGATGCGGCGGCTGTCCTGGCGGGCAGCACCATCGCGCTCGGCGAAGGCCATACGGTCACGGTGACCGGTGCGGCTGGCGACCTGCAATTGACGCCCGCTCAGATCGGCCAGCTTGCCGTCAAGGGCGTCGCTGTGCTCGACGCGACGGGCGACAACGCCGACATGACCCTTTCCGTCGCACAGGCAGTCGCCCTGGCCGCCACGGGAACCATGACGGTGTCCGCGGGCGACAAGGTCACCGTGCTCGGCGAAGTGGCGGATCTGCGGACCCTGCAGGATACCCAGATCACCAAGCTCGGCGAGAAGGGCGTCGACGTGCTCGATGCGAGGGGCGACAACGCCGCCATGATTCTCTCCTTTGTGCAGGCGGTCGCCTTGGCCGCCACCGAGAGCATGAAGATGTCCTCGGGCGACCATGTGACCCTGCTGGCGGACGCGGTCGATCTCGTGCGCCTGTCGGGTTCCCAGATCACCAGGCTCGGCGAGAAGGGCGTCGACGTGATCGATGCGTCAGGCGTCAACATCGCCCTGAATCTCACGCTCGATCAGGCGAGAGCCCTGGCGGATACCCCGATCGTGCTGGCGAACGACGACGACGTCACGCTCACCCTGACAGCGGCCGAACTGCAGACCCTGGGAGGGTCCCAGATCGCTGCGCTTCTCTCCAAGGGCGTCGATCATATCAACGTGACCAACCCGAACCACGAGACGCTCTTCCTGACCGTGGCGCAGCTCGATGCCGTGGCCGGTCTCGATTTGTCCGCCTTCGAGAGCATCGTTCTTCGCGATACCGGCGCCAAGCTCGGAAGCCTCTCGGTTTCCAAGATTGCGCAGATCGCCGAGTGGGGAATCGATTCGGTGGATGCCGGCAACGACATCCTAGTTCTGAACACGGCGCAACTGAACGCCTTCAGCCAGATCGGGCTGACGGGCGATGATTCGATCACCCTGCTCGATACGAGCGCGTGGCTCGTCGAGCTGACGGGGGACCAGATCAGGGCCATGGGCGCCCAGGGAGTCGATCGGCTAAACGTCCTTGACGACGAATGGCGAATGACGATCACGCAGGCCAAGGCTCTGGCGACGACCGAAATCGGCCTATTCGCGACGGACGAGGTGGTCCTGACCGGGACCGCCGACGAGGTGGCGACCCTGACTGCCGCTGAAATCACCACCCTCGGCAGCAAAAACGTCGACATGATCGAGGTGACCGCCAATGCCCTGACCTTGGACGTAGCGCAGGCCGCGGCGCTTGCCGCGACCGCCTCGCTGAAGTTCGCCGCGGGCGACGCGGTCACCGTGTCCGGCACAGGCGAGGCGCTTGCCGCCCTTACCCCGGCCCAGATCGCAGCTCTGGGCGCGAAGGGTATCGATGCCCTGGACGCAACGGGCGACCTGCTCAGCCTCTCCATGGCCCAGTTTGCCGCGCTAGGAGACGTGGGGCTGGCGGCCGGCGACACTGTCACCTTGGCGGATACAGGCGGCGCGCTTTCCGCCCTTACCTTAGGGCAGATCGGTGCTCTGGCGGCCAAGGGTGTCCATGCGCTGAATGCTTCGGACGACAGACTCAAACTGTCCATCGCCCAGCTCGGAGCGCTCGGTCAGCTCGGTCTGACCGCCGGCGACACGGTGACGTTGGCCGACACGGGCGGGAAGCTTTCCGCGCTCACCGCGGCGCAGATCGCGGCTCTGGTGGCCCGGGGCGTCGATGCGGTCGATGCGTCCGACAACAGGATCGATCTCTCTCTGGAGCAGTTCAATGCGCTGAGGCTTCTGACTCTGGCTGGGGAAGACGTCGTCAGGGTTCAGGGAACGTCCTCTGCGAACGTCATGATCAGCCAAGGCAATAGCGGAGCGTTCTTCGGATTGGGCGGCAACGACCGGCTGATGGGCGGGTCGGGCAACGACACGCTCGACGGCGGCACCGGCAACGACACCCTCACGGGCGGCACGGGCCGGGACACCTTCGTGTTCAAGGACCGCCTGAGCAAGACCGGCAACGTGGACAGGATCACCGACTACAACAAGACCCTCGACAGCTTCCAGCTCGACAACAAATACATGACAAAGCTGGGCGGCCCGGGTCGGTTGAGCAGCTCCAAGTTCGTGGTCGGCAAGGTGGCCAAGGATCACGACGACCACCTGATCTACGACAAGGGCACCGGCAAGCTCTACTACGATGCCGACGGCTCCGGCGGCCAGGCGCAGGTGCTGATCGCCCAGTTCACCAACAAGGTCGCGCTCACCGCCTCCGAGTTCACGATCATCTGACGAGGAGCGGAGCGATTTCACTTCCTTCGGCCTCCTTCACCTGAAGGGGGCCGAAGGCGCGACTGAACCGGCTCCGCGCTCGGGCAGGGGCCTGGGCATTCTGGGGACAGGTCGCTCTCGGGCTTGTCCTGGCATCCATTTGGCCCCAGAACAGCCTCACGTGAACAGGAGAGTGCCCGATGGCAGGCAGCGTGAACAAGGTGATATTGGTGGGCAATCTGGGGCGCGACCCGGAGGTGCGCCGGCTGAGCAACGGCGAGCCAGTGGTGAACCTGCGCATTGCCACCTCGGAGACCTGGAAGGACAAGGCCACGGGCGAGCGCAAGGAAAAGACCGAGTGGCACTCGGTGGTGATCTTCAACGAGAACCTGGGCCGGGTGGCCGAGCAATATCTCAAGAAGGGCTCGAAGGTTTACATCGAAGGCCAGCTCCAGACCCGCAAATGGACCGACCAGTCGGGCCAGGAGAAGTACACCACCGAGGTGGTGCTGCAGCGCTTCCGCGGCGAGATGACGATCCTGGACGGGCGCTCGGGCGGCGGCGCGTCGTCGGAATACGGCGACGAGGAGCCGGGCCAGATCAGCCGCGGTGGCGATTTCGGCCGTTCCTCTCCCATGGAACGCCGCCCGTCGCCGGCCCCGAGCGGAGGCGGAGCCCCGCGCTACAACGACCTCGACGACGATATTCCGTTCTAGGGTCATGCCCCGCAAAAGGAGATGCAGCTGGTCGGTCGCGCTGTGGGCTCCTTGAGCCGGGCCGTGACCGATCGGCTCCGGCAGGGCGAAGCGCATTTCCTCCGCAGGTCGACGTGATGGATCTCGGCCGGCGCGACTCTCCGGGTCGCTCGAACGATGGACGGCGAGAGGCGGGAGCATCGGACGGATCCTGGAAATCGAGGCCGCATTTCACGGCCGACGCTTTGGCCGATTGACCGTGACATCGCCCCGCGAGGGGGGTAAGAGACCCAAAGGCGGCTTCAGCCGCCTTTTCCTTTGAGCATCGGGCCCAAAAGTGAAATCCACTTTTGGGATTGAATCCGACGCTCCCTCCGAGAGACCCTTGCGAAGCTGCCATGACCTCCCCAGCCCTCGATACCCTCTTCACCTGGATCCGCACTGAGAGCCCGACCCATGACGTGGCCGGCGTGAACCTGATGATGGATCTCGTCGTCGGGCAGATGGCGGACGCGCCGGTCGCCGTCGAGCGCGTCAAGGGAGAGCAGGGGCTCGGCGATGCCCTGATCCTGCGCGCCGGCCCGCAGACGGACGAGCCCGCCATCCTGATCCTGTCCCATCTCGACACCGTGCATCCGGTCGGCACCATCGAGAAGGATCTGCCGCTGCGGATCGAGGGGGACCGGCTCTACGGCCCCGGCGTCTACGACATGAAGGCCAGCGCCTGGTACTGCCTGGAGGCCTTCAAGGAGGTCGCCCGGAAAGGCACGGCCGCTCGTCCTCTGATCTATCTCGTCACGCCCGACGAGGAAATCGGCTCGCCCATGACGCGGCCGATCATCGAGAATTTCGCCCGCCGCACGGCCTATACCCTCGTGACGGAGCCGGGGCGGGACGGCGGCAAGGTCGTCACGGCCCGCAAGGGCGTCGGGCGCTTCGACGTGCGCGTGGAGGGTCGCCCGGCCCATGCGGGCTCGCGCCACGCGGACGGGCGCAACGCCGTCTACGAGGCGGCGCGCCAGATCCTCGCCATCGAGGCCATGACCGATTACGCCCGGGGCGTCACGACCACGGTTGGCATGGTGTCCGGAGGGACGGCAGTGAACACGATCCCGCAGCATTGCAGCTTCCCCGTGGACCTGCGCGTCGAAACCGTGGCGGACGGCGAGGCGCTGACGCGGGCGATCCTGGGGCTCAAGGCTCAGGATCCCGATTTCAAGATCACCGTGACCGGCGGCATGAACCGGCCGCCCTACGAGCGCACGGAAGGAACCGCGAAGCTGTTCGAGCATGCGAAATCGCTCGCGGCGGCGATCGGCTTCGACCTCGTCTCTGCGCCGCGGGTCGGCGGCGGTTCGGATGGCAACTTCACGGCGGCGCTCGGCGTGCCGACCCTCGACGGCATCGGCATCGACGGGGACGGGGCGCATACGCTGCACGAATACGGCGTGATCTCCTCCATCGCGCCGCGCCAAGAGCTTGTGAAGCGCCTGCTGGAGACGCTGCGCTGATCGCGATCGGCGATCTGCGCGACAGGCCGGAGCGACAGGCCGGAATTCGCCGATTCTGCCGCGGATCGGGTCTGGCGCGCCTTTTGGAAGGGCGACGGTCATCCGATCGGCCTGCTGACGGGAGGCTCGGCTGGTCGGTGCTCGAGAGCGGTGTGCTGGAGCCGGGACTTCATGTCCTGATCAGGAATGCGGGCGAGGGGACCTTGCAATGGATGCGCAGGCGAAGCCGGACTACCGGCCCAATGTAGGCATAGCCCTGTTCAACGGTCGCGGGCAGGTGCTGATGGCCCAGCGGCTCGGGAACTCGGGCCCTGAGATCATTGCGCCGGGCCATGAATGGCAGATGCCGCAGGGCGGCATCGATGCGGACGAGGATCCGCTGGCGGCGGCCTTTCGCGAGTTGCAGGAAGAGACGAACGTCACGAGCGCGGCCTATCTGGGCGAGACGGCGTCGTGGCTGAGCTACGATTTTCCACCCTATGACGGTCCTCTGCACCATCTCTCGGGCTACCGGGGGCAGCGGCAGAAATGGTTCGCCCTGCGCTTCACCGGCGACGAGAGCGAGATCGACGTCACGCTCACGCATGGCAATGCCGTCCCGGAATTCGCCGAATGGCGCTGGCAGGACCTTGCCGCCGCGCCAGGGCTCGTCGTGCCCTTCAAGCGGGCGGTCTACGAGCATGTGACGGAGGCGTTCGCGGGCTTCGCGCTCGCGCCTGCCGCGTGAAGCGAGTGAGGCGGCTGCCCCCGAGGTCTCAGTCATCGTCCGCCTTGTCCGGCTGCGCGATCTCGGGATGTTTCCGCACCAGAACGTCCCGGTCATTGGCCAGCGCCTCCCAGGTGCGCGCCATCTCGACCAGCTGATCGCGCTGCGGTCCCTCCGGAACCTGCTTGGCGAGCACGCGGCATTCCTCGGCGTGTTTGCGGTATTCGGATGCTTTCTTCATGGCTTCTTCTTTTTTTGACGAAAAACCATCGCTTACAACGTCTCAGGGCGCAGCAAGGCACCGACGCCGTCGATGATGAACTGCACGGCCAGCCCCGCCAGGATGACGCCGAGCAGCCGGGTCAGGACCACGTTCCCGGTCACGCCGAGCCAGCGGGAGACGCGCTCGGCTGCGGAGAACACGATGAAGCAACTTGCGATTCCAAGGGCGATCAGGATGATCAGGGACGAGAGATAGACGAGATTTCCGTCGGCCCGTCCTGCCAGGAGGATGACCGCCGTGATGGCGCCAGGCCCCGCCATGAGCGGGATCGCCAGGGGAAAGGCCGCGATGTTGCGGATATGGTCTTCCGTGATGGCAACCTCGGCCGTGTGCTGCTTGCGCTCGTTGCGGCGCTCGAACACCATCTCGAACGCGATCCAGAACAGCAGCAGCCCGCCCGAGATGCGGAAGGCCGGGATCCCGACGCCGAGGAGGCGCAGGAGAACCTCGCCGCCGAGGCCGAAAAAGGCCAGGATGCAGAAGGCGATCAGGCTCGCCCGGGTGGAAACGCGGCGGCGCTCGTCGGAATTCATGCCCCGGGTCAGCGACACGAAGATGGGCGCGAGGGCGACCGGATCGAGGGTGACGAGCAGCGTGACGAGGGCGGCGGAGATATAGTCGAAGAGCATCGGCTGGACCTTGAGGACAGCTTTGCTTTATGGGGTGCCGGCAGGGTTTTGGCGAGAGGGTACGCAACGATGTTCACGATTTTGGACAAGATCAGCTGGCCCGGACATCCCGACAAGGCCAATGAGGATATCTGCGGGGTGTCCCAGGACTGGGCATGGGTGATCGACACCTCGATCTTTCCCGGCACTGCGCCGGTCGTGCACCCCGAGAGCGATGCGGCCTGGCTCGCGGCCTTCGCGGATGAGCGGCTGTCGAACCTCGCGCCCCAGGCCGAGGACGGAGCCGCCCTGATCCGGCACGTGATGGAGGAGGCCCGCACCGCCTACAGGGCCGTCGCTCCCTTGGAGCGGCACGAGGATTTCGTCACATGGCCACTCGGGGCCATGACCCTCGTCCGGCGGCGCGGAAACGGTCTCGATGCCTGGACGTTCGGGGATACGACGGCCTTCGTGCGCCGGCCCGACGGCACCGTCCTGACCATGGGGGAGGCTCCCGACCTCAGGAATTTCGAAGCCGCCAAGGCGGCCGAGCTGATGCAGGCTGCGAATTCCCGGCCGAACGACATCCTCGGCGAACCCGTTTTCCTCGACTGGCTCGGCGAGCGCCGCGAACGGCAGCGCAGGAGCGGCGTCCCGGCGGCCCTGCTGAGCTTCAATCCGGATGCCGCCGACCGCCTGCGGCACGAGAGCGTGCCCTGCGAGGACGGCACCGTCATCCTGCTCGCGAGCGACGGATTCTCGGCCCTGGTCGACCTGTACGGGGCCTTCGACGCCCGGAGCCTGATGGACGCCGCCATCGCCTCGGGCCTGGAGCCGCTCGCCCGGAAGGCGCGGGAGATCGAGACGGCGGTGGATCCGGACGGCAAGCGCTATCCCCGGTTCAAGCAGAGCGACGACACGACGGCGCTTCTGCTGCGGGTTTAAGGGAAACGGGAGCTTTCCCACAGTGTCATCCCCAGCGAAGGCGGGGATCCTTAGCCGCTGACGGTTCAGGAAAGGGCATTGCGGCACCCGCGCGCTCGATTCTGAGCCGCTGGCGGTTATGGATCCCGGGCTCGCCTGCGGCGCCTGGGATGATCCAGGACGGCCGGTCACGGCAAGGGTGGAGAGCCCTTCCTGGATCCGCGTCCTCTTGCCTCTGGAAAACGCCTCGAAAACCTTGAAAATGGCACGGAAAACGGCCATCTAAGGATTTGAATTTCAACTGGATTCGCGAGGCTGCCGAGTGGCTTGACGAAGCGGCATCTGGAGCCGCCTCTCGCGATGGGGCAGACCGTTTTAAGAAAGACCTACCTTGACCGATCCGAACGATACCCGCTCCGGCGGCCCCGGCGGGGACCAGCCGGCCAGTGACATCAAGCTGATTTCCATCGTCGACGAGATGAAGCGCTCCTACCTCGATTACGCCATGAGCGTGATCGTGAGCCGCGCTTTGCCCGATGCGCGCGACGGTCTCAAGCCCGTCCACCGGCGCATCCTCTATTCGATGCACGAGAACGGCTATACGCCGGACAAGAAATACGTGAAGTCCGCCCGTATCGTCGGCGACGTGATGGGTCAATACCATCCGCACGGCGACAGCGCGATCTACGACGCCTTGGTGCGCATGGCGCAGGACTTTTCGCTGCGCCTCATGCTCGTGGACGGGCAGGGCAATTTCGGCTCCGTGGACGGCGATCCCCCGGCGGCGATGCGCTACACCGAGTCCCGCCTCGCCAAGGCGGCGATGCCGCTGCTCGACGACATCGACAAGGACACGGTCGATTTCACGCCTAACTACGACGAGTCGAAGGATGAGCCGTCGGTTCTGCCCGCGCGCTTCCCGAACCTGCTCGTCAACGGCGCTGGCGGCATCGCGGTCGGCATGGCCACCAACATGCCCCCCCACAACCTGGGCGAGGTCATCGACGGCTGCCTGGCCTATATCGACAATCCCGGTGTTTCCGCCGAGGAGCTGATCGAGATCATTCCCGGTCCGGATTTCCCCACCGGCGCGCTGATCCTCGGCCGCGCGGGGGCGCGTTCGGCCTACACCACGGGCCGCGGCTCCATCATCATGCGAGCCAAGTCCGAGGTCGAGGAGATCCGCAAGGATCGCGAGGCGCTCATCTTCACCGAGATCCCGTATCAGGTGAACAAGGCTTCGCTGATCGAGAAGATCGCCGAGCTCGTACGCGAGAAGAAGATCGAGGGCATCGCCGATCTGCGCGACGAATCCGACCGCGACGGCATGCGCATCGTGGTGGAGATCAAGCGCGACGCCATGGCGGACGTGGTGCTCAACCAGCTCTATCGCTATACGCCGCTCCAGACGAGCTTCGGCGCCAACATGGTGGCGCTCAACGGCGGCCGTCCCGAGCAGATGACGCTCAAGGACCTGATCGGCGCCTTCGTCGATTTCCGCGAGGAGGTCGTCTCCCGCCGCACCAAGTTCCTGCTCAACAAGGCCCGCGAGCGCGCCCACGTGTTGTGCGGCCTTGCGATCGCGGTTGCCAATATCGACGAGGTGATCCGCCTCATCCGCACGGCGCCCGATCCGAACAGCGCCCGTGAGGCCCTCATGGGCCGCGACTGGCCGGCTCACGACATCGCACCGCTGATCGCGCTGGTCGACGATCCGCGCCACAAGATCAACGACGACGGCACCTATCGCCTCTCCGAGACTCAGGCCCGCGCGATCCTCGATCTGCGCCTGCAGCGCCTGACCGCTCTCGGCCGGGACGAGGTTGGCGACGAACTCGCCAAGCTCGCGGCCGAGATCTCGGAGTATCTCGAGATCCTGCGCTCGCGCGCCCGCATCATGGGCATCATCAAGGATGAGCTCGCCGAGATCAAAGAGGCCTATGCCACGCCGCGCAAGACGCGGATCGTGGACTGGGATTCCGACGTGGACGACGAGGACCTCATCGCCCGCGAGGACATGGTGGTGACCGTCTCGCACGCCGGTTACATCAAGCGCGTGCCGCTCTCGACCTACCGGGCGCAGCGCCGGGGCGGCAAGGGCCGCTCCGCCATGACGACGCGGGACGAGGATTTCGTCACCCGCCTGTTCGTGGCGAACACCCATACGCCGGTGATCTTCTTCTCGTCCAAGGGCCAGGCCTACAAGGAGAAGGTGTGGCGCCTGCCGCTCGCGGCTCCCAACGCCAAGGGCAAGGCGTTGGTGAACATGCTGCCGCTCAGCCAGGGCGAGCGCATCAACGCCATCATGCCGTTGCCCGAGGACGAGGCGTCCTGGGACAAGCTCGACGTGATGTTCACGACCTCGCGGGGCACGGTCCGCCGCAACAAGCTGTCGGACTTCGTGCAGGTCAATCGCGGCGGCAAGATCGCCATGAAGCTGGACGAGGGCGAATCCATCGTCGACGTGCAGATCTGCTCGGAGCATGACGACGTGCTGCTCACCACGGCCAAGGGCCAGTGCATCCGCTTCCCCGTGACGGATGTGCGCGTGTTCAAGGGCCGCGATTCCATGGGCGTGCGCGGCATCAACCTGGCCGACGGCGACAAGATCATCTCCATGGCGATCCTGCGCCACGTGGAGGCGACGGGCGAGGAGCGCGCCGCCTATCTCAAGATGCGCCGGGCGGTCATGGGCGAGCAGTCGAACGGCGACGCCGAAGCAGCGGGTGCGGAGGACGCGGAAGAGATCGAGAACGGCAACGTCTCCCTCTCGCAGGAGCGCTATGCGGAGATGAGCGCGCAGGAGCAGTGCATCCTGACGATCTCCGAAAAAGGCTACGGCAAGCGCACCCTGTCCTACGAATACCGCATCACCGGACGCGGCGGCAAAGGCATCACGGCGATGGCGGTGAACAGCCGCAACGGCCTGCTGGTGGCCTCGTTCCCTGTGGAGAACGCCGACCAGATCATGCTCGTCACCGACGGCGGGCAACTGATCCGCGTCCCGGTGGACGGAATCCGCGTCGTCGGCCGCAACTCGCAGGGCGTCACGATCTTCTCCACGCGCGACAAGGAACGCGTGGTCTCGGTGGAGCACATCGAGGGTGAGGAAGGCGAAGACGGCGAGAATGGCGACGATGCCGGAGCCGAGGGCGACGTCGCCAGCGGCGAAGAATAAGGTCTGCCGCGCATCTGACGGTCTGAAACCCGCCGACCTCGGTTGGCGGGTTTTCTGTTGGTACTGACAGAGTCGATGCGTCAGATCGCCAAGAGAAGAAACTCTTTCGCCAGCGGGTCCATCTCCCGCTCATATGCCCGGCTCAGCCTCTCCGTATGATCCTCGCGCGTGAACCAATCGTACCAATGAGAGGCTGCCTCGGTTGGAAGCCTGGATAACAGGCTGCTCTTGTTGAAACGCCGCGCTCCGAGCCCGAAGTAGATTGCACTGGCCATGCGCAGGGCGGCTTCGCGCGTTTGGCAGGCCTCCCAAAGCGCTCGCAATTGTAAGGTATCGAAAGGCGTCGGAAGGGCGATCTGAACGATCTCGCAGACATCGTTTCCAAACCCGTTCCAGGACGCCTGGTTTTGTCGTGCGAGCGCGCAGGCCAGCTCTTCATTGGATATGGGATGGTGCAAGGTTTCCTCGAACAGGACCGTCAACCAGTTGCCCAGGGTGTAGGTTTCCTGAGGCGTAAGGCAATTTTCAGGAGCGTCACGAAAACGGGAAAAGATGCTGTCTGCATCCAGATAAGTCGGTCTATCACCCTGGGCGATGAGCTCCATGTAGCGCGGCAATAGATAGAGAAACTGATCCGACCAGCCATGCGCCGAATTGGTGTATTCGGAGAGCTGATCGTTCGAAAGCTCGCGCAGGGGCGTCTTGAGAATGCTCTCGGCGACTTCTGCGGACATGCAGGATTCGCAGTGGCACGCTTCCAGGGGGTGGCTGAGACTATGCCGACCGAATGCCTCATAGGCGGCCTGCAAAGCCTCGCTCAGGCGCGGGATCATTTCCGATAGCTGCCTAGATGCGGTTGGTCAGAAGCGCAGTTTAGCAGGATGATACGATGTTCGCTATCAGGGCGTCCGTCGAGGTTCAAAGCCTCTATGCACCTCTCGCTCCAGGCTTCGCCGAAGGGCAGGAGAGTGGATAGCTCTGAGCCAAGGACGGGAAGCCGTCCGGCGGAATCAGAAAAGATGCAGTCCCTGGACGGCGGCCGGGCTCAGGAGGGCGACTGCGAGAAGAACGACAATGCCAAGACGAAATGCCATGGAGTGCCCCCGGTAAAGGTTAACAAAGAGTTACCTAGGGCGAGCCAAGACCTCGTCCAGTCTAGGTTGCATGGGATCGTGATTCTGACAGCGTGAGAAACCCACGGTTGAGAAAGATCGGTCTAAGTCCAAGATCCCGAAGAGTTTTTCGCCGCCCGGCCGATCCTCACATCGTCAGCAGCACATAGCCGGAGGCGATGGCGGCGGGCGTGAGGACGAGGAAGGCCGTTGCAAGGGTGATGACGAGCCGAACGATCATGGAAACCTCCCTGCGATGTGGGTTTTCTTCTGTCACAGGCCTGTCGAGGGTGCCGTGCGTTGGCACACGGCTTGCCGATATCGAATTCTCCCGCTACGCCTTGAGCCATGACGCGCACAGCCCTCTATACCGGCAGCTTCGATCCGGTCACCAACGGCCATCTGGACGTCCTGCGCCAGGCCTGCAGCGTGGCGGACACCATCGTCGTGGCCATCGGCGTCCATTCCTCCAAGGCCCCGATCTTCAGGGCCGAGGAGCGGGCCGAGATGCTTCGAGAGGTCTGCGGCCCCGAGCTGCAGGCCAGGGGCGTGAATCTGGAGGTCGTCACCTTCAGCGATCTCGCCGTGGATGCCGCCCGGCGCCAGGGGGCCAGCCTCATCATCCGGGGTCTGCGGGACGGCACGGATTTCGACTACGAGATCCAGATGGCGTCCATGAACGCCGCCATGGCGCCCGAGGTCCAGACGGTCTTCTTTCCGGCCTCGCCGCCGGTCCGCCCGATTACCGCCACGCTTGTCCGGCAGATCGCCGCCATGGGCGGCGACGTTTCGGCTTTCGTGCCAGGACTTGTCGCGGAGCGACTCAAGGCCAAATTCACGCGGCCATAACGTTTTTTCGATCCTCAGAGGAGAACCCCTTCCATGAAGCGTTTGCTCGTAGCCGGTGCGCTCGTGCTGGCCGGCCTCGTTCCGGCCGCGGCCCAGCAGGCCAAGGACCCGCAGAACACCGTTTACCTGGACACCAAGGACGGCCGCATCACCATCCGCCTGCGCCCGGACCTCGCCCCCAAGCATGTGGAGCAGATCAAGGCGCTCACGAAGCAGGGCTTCTATAACGGCGTTCCGTTCCATCGGGTGATCGAGGGCTTCATGGCCCAGACGGGCGATCCGACGGGGACCGGCACCGGCAAGTCCAACCTGCCGGACATTCCGGCGGAGTTCACCCAGACCCCCTACAAGCGCGGCTCCGTCGGCATGGCCCGCTCGCAGAGCCCCAATTCCGCCAACAGCCAGTTCTTCATCTGCTACGACGGCTGCGGCCCGCTGACCGGACAATACACGCTCTTCGGAGAGGTGGTGTCCGGCATGGACGTGGCCGACAAGATCAAGAAGGGGAACGCCGCCGCGAACGGCATGGTGTCCAATCCCGACAAGATCGTGAAGATGCAGCTCGCCACCGACGCGAAGTGAATGGGCTCCGGCCGGCCATCCGGAGCGCGATGGATCGCCGTCCCGCTCCTCCTCGTCGCGACCTCCGCTTCGGCGGTCGCCGGGGACGGTTGGCGCGGTCACGGTCTTTATCGTCATCCGGAAGGCTCCTGGTACAGGCCCTACGAGGAGCTGCCGCCTCTGCCCGAAGGCATCATAGGAACCGTCAGGCCACGGCCGGATGCGGGGCCGGTCGGGCGCATCAACACCATGCAGGACGTCTTCAAGGCCCTCCAGGCCTGCTGGCGTCCGCCGCGTGGGAGCGGCTATTCAGGCCAGGAAATCACGTTGCGCCTCAGCTTCAAGCGGAACGGCGAGGTTCTGGGCAGGCCGCAGATCACCTATTACAAGCCGGGAACGGAGGGAGAGCAGCGCGAGCCTTTCACACGCTCCATTCGCGAAGCTTTCGAGCGCTGCACGCCCTTTCCGTTCACGGAAAGCTTTGGAGCAGCCATCGCGGGACGCATCTTTGCCTTCCGTTTCGTCGATGCCCGACCTATGTGAACGGGCAGGAATAGTATTTTGCCGAACAAACCGCTTCAGGAGAGACCGATGGCAGATCCGGAAAACACCCTCATCATGGAAACCACGAAGGGCCGCGTGGTCATCGAACTGCGCCCCGATCTCGCCCCAGGCCATGTGGAGCGCATCAAGACCTTGGCACGTAAGGGGTTTTATGACGGCATCGCCTTCCATCGGGTGATCGACGGCTTCATGGCCCAGACCGGCTGCCCCCAGGGCACCGGCACCGGCGGCTCCGACCTGCCGGACCTGAAGGCCGAGTTCAATGCCGAGCCGCACGTGCGTGGCACCTGCTCCATGGCGCGCACCAATTTCCCCCACTCGGCCAATTCGCAGTTCTTCATCTGCTTCGACGACGCCCGCTTCCTCGACAAGCAATACACCGTCTGGGGCAAGGTGACGGAAGGCATGGAGAACGTGGACAAGATCAAGCGCGGCGAGCCTGTGAGCGATCCGGACCGCATCGTTTCGATGAAGGTTGCGGCCGACGCGGCGTGAACGACTGACTTGTCGTCCAGAACCTCCCGCCCCGCGCGGGAGGTTTTTCTTTTAAGCCTCGGGCGTGGGCTGCAAGGCCTTCCGGGCCGCCAGGGCACCACGTAGGCCATTGATGCTGAACAGCAGGGCCAAGAGGGCGACAACGGTTCCGCGTCCGGGAGCAGTCACGAGCTTCATCGCAACTTCGAGAGCAATCCAGATGACGCCGACGCACGCAATGACGAGGCTCTCGCGCTTATAGAAGAACCAGGCCATCAGGCTCGCCGCCACGATGACCACGAGGTCGAGGCCCAGAGAAACCGCAATCTCGATCCCGTCCAGAGCGCCCATCAAGTCCCGGCCTGTCGTGAGAACGAGCACGGCAATGATGGCATATGAGACCGCGACATAGGCGAGAGCGATGGCGCCGGCCTTGATAGCCTCTCTTCGACCTTTCTCGGTCTTTACGTCAGGCCAAAGATTACGGAGCGGGTTTGGTTTGGGTTGGGTCTTGTCGTCAGAGTTTTCCATGCTGCCCTTCGGAGTCGATCTCGATTATATAATTACATTTCAATCGATGGCCGCTGGCAAGTCCTTCGAGAAGAAGAAGCCTGAAACCGCTCGACTTTCGGTGGATGGCGGCCATTGACGGCCAGCGTCCTTCAGGCCGATAACCGGTGCCCTTGAAACAAGCCCCCGGAAAACCGCCTCAATGCGTGTCGACCTCTTCGATTTCGACCTGCCCGAGCAGAACATCGCGCTCCGTCCCGTCGAGCCGCGGGACGGAGCGCGCATGCTCGTCGTCAGGCCCGAGGAAGGCCTCGAGGACCGGATCGTGCGCGACCTGCCGGAGCTCCTGCAGCCGGGCGACGTCCTGGTTCTCAACGACACCAAGGTCATCCCCTCGCGGCTCTACGGCCTGCGCATGCGCGAGGAGACCGCCGCGCGCGTCGAGATCATGCTGCACAAGCGGGAGGGGGCCGACCGCTGGCGCGCCTTCGCGCGTCCGGCGAAGAAACTTCACGTCGGCGACCGCATCCGCTTCGGCGAGGAATCGGAGAGCACGGCCTGCGAGCTGGTGCGCCTCGATGCGGAGGTCGTGGAGAAAGGCGAGGGCGGCGACGTGGCGCTCCGCTTCTCCTTCTCGGGGCCTTTCCTCGACGAGGCGATCGTCCGTCTCGGCGAGCTGCCGCTGCCCCCCTATATCGCGGGAAAGCGCGCAACGGACGAGAAGGACAGGACCGATTACCAGACGGTCTATGCCAGGGACGAGGGCGCGGTCGCGGCCCCTACGGCCGGCCTGCATTTCACCGACGATCTGTTCCGGCGCCTCGACGCGCGCGGGATCTCCCGCCACTTCGTCACCCTGCATGTGGGCGCCGGGACCTTCCTGCCGGTGAAGGCCGACGATACCAGCGAACACCGCATGCATGCGGAGTGGGGCACCATCGGCGAGACAACCGCACAGGCCCTCAACGAGGCGCGGGCGAGAGGAGGGCGGATCGTGGCGGTCGGCACCACCTCGCTGCGTCTCTTGGAAAGCGCCGCCCGCGCGGACGGCACCATCGCTCCCTTTTCGGGCGATACGTCGATCTTCATCACGCCCGGATACCGCTTCAAGGCTGTGGACGTGCTGATGACCAATTTCCACCTGCCGCGCTCGACCCTGTTCATGCTGGTTTCGGCCTTCGCGGGGCTGGATTCCATGCGCGCAGCCTATGCCCATGCCATTGATGCGGGCTATCGCTTCTACTCCTACGGCGATGCGAGTTTGCTCTTCCGGCGTTGATGCGCCATTTCTGCTCTTCGTGCCCGCACGGGCTTGAGCCGATCCCATGAGGACCGAATGACCACCGAGAATTTCACCTTCACCGTATCGAAGACGGACGGAGCCGCACGAACCGGCGAAATCCGGATGCCGCGCGGCGTCATCCGGACGCCTGCCTTCATGCCGGTGGGCACGGCCGCCACCGTGAAGGCCATGTATCCCGATCAGGTGAAGGCGCTCGGCGCGGATGTGGTGCTCGGCAACACCTATCACCTCATGCTGCGCCCCGGCGCGGAGCGTGTCGCCCGTCTCGGCGGGCTGCATCAGTTCATGAACTGGCCCTATCCGATTCTCACAGATTCCGGCGGCTTCCAGGTCATGTCGCTCTCCGCCCTGCGCAAGGTGGACGAGACCGGCGTGACCTTCCAGTCCCATATCGATGGATCGCGGCACTTCATGTCTCCGGAGCGCTCCATCGAGATCCAGGGGCTTCTCGGCTCCGACATTCAGATGCAGCTTGACGAATGCGTGCGACTGCCGTGCTCGGACGAGGAGGCGGAGCGGGCCATGCGCCTGTCCCTGAGGTGGGCGGAGCGCTGCCGCATCGCGTTCGGCGACCAGCCCGGCAAGGCCATGTTCGGGATCGTTCAGGGCGGTGCCGTGGAACGGCTGCGCATCGAAAGCGCGCGGGAACTCGCCGCCATGGACCTGAAAGGCTACGCCATCGGCGGCCTCGCCGTGGGCGAGCCGCAGGAAGTGATGCTGCGCATGATCGAGGCGGTCGAGCCGCATATGCCTAAGGAGAAGCCGCGCTATCTCATGGGCGTGGGCACGCCGGACGACATCGTCGAGGCCGTGCGCCGCGGGGTGGACATGTTCGACTGCGTCATGCCCACCCGCGCCGGGCGTCACGGTCAGGTCTTCACCAAGCACGGCCGCATGAACCTGCGCAACGCACGTTTTGCCGAAGACACGCGCCCGCTCGACGAGAGCTCGAAATGCACGGCCTCGAATACCTATAGCCGGGCCTATCTCCACCACCTCGTCCGCTCGAACGAGATTCTGGGCATGATGCTGCTGACCTGGAACAATCTGGCCTATTACCAGGAGTTGATGGCCGGCCTGCGAAAAGCCATCGCGGAAGGCCGTCTCGAGGACCATATCGGCGAAATCAAGGAAGGTTGGGTGAGGGGAGAGCGCGACAGCAAGGCCGAAATCGGCCAGCACGCCGACAACATCGCCATGCCGGCAGAGGGCTGAGGGGGAGCAGGCATCTTTTCAGGCGGTGGAAAACCTGAATGCCGGCAGCCTGAAATGCGGATTTCGGCATCGGACCGGGGCTTTTCGATTGACCCACCGCTCAAGAGCCCCTATTTCGGGCTCACCTCTGGGAGCGCGTAGCTCAGCCGGTAGAGCATCTGACTTTTAATCAGAGGGTCCTGGGTTCGAGTCCCAGCGCGCTCACCACTTATTTCCCAGAGGATCAGGCGGGTAACTTAAGGCTTCGATGGAAGCCTTGTTACCGAGCCTGTTACCGGCACCTGTTCTAAGCCTGATCCTGGCTCTTCCTACGCCTAGAGCCTTTTCCATGAACTTCGGTTCACGGAAAAGGCATTTGTTGTTTGAGAAAGACGCCTTTTCTTCGCAAAACCGGCATCCACTTTTGCGGAAAAGGCTCTAGCGCATCGTGCGGACCCGGTGGGCAGCGCTCGCGCATCGTGCGAAATGTGGCCCGGTTCTTTCGCAGGAACGATGCGCTCGTCTATGGTCTTGAGCATCCTTTCACGCAAAACCGGTTCCCAGTTTTGCATTCGATGCTCCAGGAGGGAGTATCGGATTCAATTCCAAACGTGGATCCCACTTTTCACGTCCGATACTCTAGCGCGGCCGCCGGGTCCGCACGATGCGCTAGAGCAAATTGCATTCTGCCGGGATCGGAATGCTTGCTCTTTCTCTTTGGCGAAGCATCGTTTTTCGCGAAGAACCGGTTCCCACTTCTTCGCACGATGCTCTAGCAAGTGTCAGCGCCATGCCGGGTGTCTTCACGGCTCCCAAGATCGGACGGCGAGCCCTTTCTCTTGTGCTGGAAGTTTCCAATGGGCCGCCAGCCGGATCACTCCGAGAATGGCCATTCCATTCTCCCCGGATGTTGCCACCTCCGCTCTCGAACAGAATTCACCGGTGGCCGTCCCTGCATCGGAATCCGACAGGGCATTGCGGATTGTCGGCGCTGGGCACCCAGACCGGCTCGGAATATTGTTCGATAGCGCATTCCGAACCGGTCCTGACGAAGCGTTCACAGGTGACAGGGCCGGTGTCCAGGACGACGGCGCCTCGCCGCAGAACAAGCTCGCGGTTGGCGAAACAGGATCGTTGCAATACCGACGGCCCGATCTTGGCCTTGACGGCGGTCTCCCCCGGGACGAGCGCCAGAGTGACGAGCATCGGGCCCAAAAGTGGCATCCACTTTTGAGGCCGATGCTCTATGCGGGCGGTAACTCGAGGCCGTTCGGGAGTGAGATCCAGATGACGGTCTGCACCTCGGGGGAATGGCGTGACAGATGGCCCTTACCGTGTGTGTCCTCCACCAACACGAAGCTCCCCGCCGAAACGTGGCGCACCTCTCCGTCGCTCGTCTCGTATTCGACCGAACCATCCAGCCTGACCGTCAGCACCGGCTCCGGGACCGTATGCCAGGCCACCTCGCGCATGCCGGCCGGAATGTGGGTGATGCGGACACGGGACGCCGGATAGCTGGCTGTCACCTCGAACGGCACGGCGTCGGGGTGCACCGACCGCTTCGTCGTGGGCAATTCGACCTCGTCGAAACGCGACTCGCCATCCGGGGTGGCATAGATGCGCAGGCACTTCATCGCGGCTGACTCCCTCTGGTTCGGCATGCCGAACCGAACCATGCCTACCATGACTGAAGCAGTACGGCACCGGCCTTCGATTCCGGGGCGAGCCCAACGCGAGCGAACGGCATTCTGCCGGCGGCAAGGCTAAAGGGCTTGAGGCGCCGGCGGAGCACGTGGATCGGTCGCTTGCCGTTCGAGAAGGGCGGCTGTATGAACGGCGGTAGCCCTGCAGTGGTTGTGGGCCTGGGCCCCACGCGCGCTAATCGCCAAATTGCACAGAATCCGGTGCCGCGCAAGCTTCCTGCTGCACCGGTCCAATGGGAGGAAAAATGAGAGCGACTTTGAAATTCAGCCTAGCCATGGCCCTCGGACTGACTCTGAGCGGGGGGGCGTTGGCACAGACGAAGGAAATCCGTGTCCTTCTGGCCAACCATCCGTATGGCGACATTATCAAGGCGGCTATTCCGGAATTCGAGCAGCAGAGTGGCATCAAGGTCAATGCCGAGAGCCTCCAGGAAAGCCAGCTCTCGACCAAATTGACCACTGAGTTCGCCACGAACTCGTCCTCGGTCGACGTGTTCATGACGCGGCCGCTGCAGGACGGAAAGCTCTTCGCCAAGAACAAGTGGTATGAACCGTTAGTCGGCTACGACTTCTCGGATTACCCGGCCAATACGGTGAGCATCGTTACGTACGACGGCAAGCCGAATATCGTTCCGCTGGTGACCGAATGGCAGGTCCTGTTCTATCGCAAGGACCTTCTTGCCGCCGCGGGCATCAAGGTTCCGACGAATTTCGACGAGCTGGCAGCCGCTGCCGAGAAACTCAACACCGGAGGTGTCGCGGGTCTCGCTTCCCGCGGGAAGGGTGCGGCGGCCGTTACCCAGCTCTCCAGCTACGTCTATAATTTCGGCGGCCAGTATCTCGACAAGGGAGTGGCGGTCTTCGATTCGAAAGAGGCCGTCGACGGCATCCGCTATTATGGCAAGCTCATTGGAAGCTACGGCCCCCGCGGTGTGACGTCCATGTCGTGGGAAAACATCCTGCCGCTGTTCCAGGCAGGTCGTGTCGCCATGTGGACGGATGCGTCTGTCTTCTATGGCCAGATTACCGATCCCGCGAAGACGTCGCTCGGAGCGGACAAGGTCGGCATCGCCAACTTCCCTGCCGGTCCCAAGGCGAACTCCCCCTTCTACGCGACCTCGTGGGGACTCGCCATGGCCAGCCAGTCAAAGAAGAAGGACTTGGCGAAGACCTTCCTCGACTGGGCGACCAGCAAGGAACTCGCCGCCAAGGCGATGGTCGCCAACATCACCATGGCAAGGACCTCCGTTTGGGAGGATCAGGCCGTCGTGGCCAAGGTCGATCCCGGCCTCGTCGAGACGCGCGCGTTCGTGGCGAAGAACGGCTATCCGACCGATCGGCCCTTCATGAGTGCCGTCGGCGAGGCCCGCGACCTGATCGGTGAGATCGTTCTTGAATCGATCAACACGAAGGGCGAGTCGCCGCAACTCGGCGACATGGCGAAGGACCGCGCCGCCAAGGTCAACAAACTGCTGCGCGACACGGGCGAATACGGACAGTAAGCCCACCGGGGTGCCGTGCCGCCCGACGGCGGCACGGCATCGATCTGAAGTACCTGGCGCGCCTCGCGCTTGCACCCGTCGAGAATTCATGACCCATAACAGCTACGCGGACAGCAATATCCGTTGGATCTATCCCCTGCCAGCGATCCTATTCGTTGCGCTGCTCATGGTCTTTCCGGTCCTCTACACCACCTATATCAGCTTGACGAACTGGACGCTGACGTCGGGTGCTCCACCGTCTTTCGTCGGCCTCGACAACTACGGTCAGGTGTTGATCGAGCCGCGCTTTCTGCAGGCGTTGTGGCGCACGATGGTTTTCACCATCTCGGCCGTGGCCGTGGAGGCCGTGCTCGGGGTGGCGGCCGCACTGTTGCTGAACCGCGTCTTCGTCGGTCGGAACGTGGTGAAGCTTCTTCTCCTCCTGCCTCTGGTCGCGACCCCGGTCGCAGTGGGGATCGTGTTCAACCTTTTCTACGATCCAACGATCGGGTTGGCGAATTACGTTCTGGAAACACTCGGGCTGCCGACCAGCGCCTGGATTTCCGACGCCAGCACTGTCCTCTTCTCCCTCGTCATCGTCGATGTGTGGCAATGGACTCCCATGATCACGCTGATCGTGCTCGCCGGTCTCGCGGCTCTTTCCGATGAGCCGGCGGAGGCGGCACGGATCGATGGCGCAAACGAATGGCAGATCATCCGGCTTATTACGATCCCGATGGTGATGCCGGTCATCGTCACGGCCGTCATCCTGCGCCTGATCGATGCCCTCAAGACCTTCGACATCATTTTTGCGATGACAGGCGGAGGCCCAGGCTACGCCTCGGAGACGCTCAACCTCATCGGCTACAAGTACAGCTTCGAGTATTTCCGCATGGGGCAGGCTGCGGTCATCCTGGTGGTGCTCTTTCTGGTCGTCCTTGCGTGCAGCGTGGCTATCACGCGACTCAGCAAGCGAACGGCAGCCTGACCTGTCATATCGGCGCGGGACAAGAAGCGATCATGAAAAAAGTTGGACTCAAGGTTCTATTCTACTGCGCAGTCGTCATGCTGGCGACGATTGTACTGCTGCCTTTCCTTTGGATGCTGATCTCCTCGCTCAAGACCCAGGTAGACATCGTCGCCTGGCCACCCAAGTTCGTCTTCAGCCCAACCTTCCAGAACTACTACAGGGTATTCGGAGAACAGGATTTCATCCGGTACTTCATCAATTCGACGATCGTTGCGGTTTTCTCAGTGGGTGTCTCACTCCTGCTCGGTCTCCCCGCGGCCTATTCCATAGCTCGCTTTTCTCAACGGCGCCTCGCGCTGGTGATCCTGCTGGCGCGACTGATGCCAGGCATCTCGTTCCTGATGCCGTGGTACATCATTTTCTCGCGCCTCGGCCTGATGGACACCTACGTGGCGCTGGTGCTGAGCCATGTGCTGATCGCTCTGCCCATCGTGGTCTGGATCATGTCGAGCTACTTCGAGACCATTCCCGTAGAGCTCGAGGAGTCGGCGATGGTCGATGGCGCATCGCGCCACTACATCTTCCTTCGGATCATTCTTCCCCTGTCCGGACCCGGCATCATCACGGCCACGACGTTGGCATTCATCTTTTCCTGGAACAACTTCCTCTTTTCTCAGGTGCTCAGCATGGAGAAGACCAGGACGCTGCCGATCGCCGTGTTCAATTTCCTCTCCTATGCCGATATCGATTGGGGCGGAGTCATGGCAGCCTCCGTTACGATCATGGCGCCCGCCCTCGTCCTGACGATGATCTTCCAGCGCTACGTGGTGAGTGGCCTGACCATGGGAGCCGTCAAGGGATAGCCGGGGGCAGGGCGTTTCCGGCAAACTGTCTTCTTCTCCAAACAACGGCGTTTGTACTGCTCTGGCGAATAGGCCCTACGGTGGCTCTCTCCGCCGACGCGACAGCTAAGGACAACTGACATGGCTTCACTCCAGATCGTCGATGTTCGCAAGGCCTATGGCCAGACCCAGGTCATCCACGGCGTCGACATCGCCATCGATGATGGCGAATTCGTCATCCTTGTCGGGCCTTCCGGCTGCGGAAAGTCGACGCTGCTGCGGATGATCGCGGGGCTCGAGAACATCTCCGGCGGTGAAATCCGCATCGGGTCTCGCGTCGTCAACGATCTCCCGCCGAAGGATCGCGACATCGCCATGGTGTTCCAGAACTATGCGCTCTATCCGCATATGACGGTTGCCGACAACATGGCTTTTTCGATGAGGCTGCGGAAGGCGCCGAAGCAGGAGATCGAAGAGCGAGTCAGCAACGCGGCGCAGATTCTCGGCCTGGCCAAGCTGCTCGATCGCTATCCGCGGCAGCTCTCCGGCGGCCAGCGCCAGCGTGTCGCCATGGGCCGCGCCATCGTGCGCGACCCGCAGGTCTTCCTCTTCGACGAGCCGCTCTCCAACCTCGATGCCAAGCTGCGCGTGCAGATGCGCACCGAGATCAAGCAGCTGCATCAGCGCCTGAAGACGACGACCGTCTATGTCACGCACGACCAGATCGAAGCCATGACCATGGCCGACAAGATCGTGGTGATGCACGACGGCATCGTGGAGCAGATCGGCGCGCCGCTCGACCTCTACGACCGTCCGGCAAACCTCTTTGTCGCCGGCTTCATCGGCTCGCCGGCCATGAACTTCCTGAAAGGTCGCCTCCAGGGGGGGCATTTCGTCTCGGACAGCGGCACGACCCTGCCGGTGGCGAATGCGCCTGCAGCCTCGGACGGAAAGCGGATCATCTATGGCATCCGGCCGGAGCACTTCATCCTCGACGACTCGAACGGCTTGCCGGCCGAGGTGGTGGTCGTAGAGCCGACCGGATCGGAAACGCAGGTTTTCGCGAAATTCGGCGGTTCCGATGTCGTCGGCGTCTTCCGCGAGCGCGTCAACGCTCAGCCCGGCCAGCAGATCCGTGTCACGCCCGATCCGAAGCTCGTTCACCTCTTCGACGAGCAGACCGGCAAGCGCATCTAGCGCATCGTGCGAAAACGGAGCTCCGGTTTTCCGCAAGAACGATGCGGTGATCTCAGAAGGAAGCATCGTGCGAAAAAACGGGCACCGGTTTTTCGTGAGAGATACTCGATAACATAAACCCGATGTCTCGGATGTGGGTTCGGTCTCACGTCCGATGCTGCAGCGGAAGCACCTTGGCTTTCCTGCGGCACTGACTTCAGCCGCATCCGCTGTGGCGGCAAATGAGCCCCAACCATTGCCGGACGTTTCCATGACGTTCCCGGAGGCTTCCTCGGTAGATCTCGGAAGAAGCATTTTGGCGCGCCCATAAGGTGGTGAGCGGACCTTCTTTTCCTTGGTTTATCCCTTATATCATTGCTCGAAGCCGACCTTCGTGTCCTGGAATGATGAGGAAAAACTAAACGTTTCTGAAGGCCGGATAGGGTGAGGAGAGGGATCTGACATGCTCAGATCGGCGGCGGCCCTTGTTTTCGGAGACCTGTCGCCCATAACGCTACAGTTGGTTGAGTTCAAGGTAAGCGCATGATCCGTCCCCGAGCCGCCCTCGCGGTGTCGCCACCTCATCCAGGGAGGATCCTGCGTGACCGGATCCTGCCTGGCCTTGGCCTCTCCGTCAGCCAGGCCGCCCGGGAGCTTCGGGTCGCGCGTCAGACCCTCCATCGCGTCCTCGCCGGGACGGCTTCGGTCAGTCCCGAGATGGCCACTCGTTTGGCTCGTCTCTCGGGCACGACGCCTCACTTCTGGCTTGACCGGCAGCAACAGCACGACCTCTGGCACGCGGAGCAGGCACTCGCCGGCGTGCTTGGGCAGATCCCGGCCCACACCCTTCCAGCCGCCCTTCAGAAAGAGATTGGACTTCGTCATGACCGGTAAGCCTCAACCCTCCCCGAAAGCACGGACCGGGGTTGCAGGGCTGGACGACATTCTCATCGGAGGGCTGTCCCCCGGACACGTCTATCTCCTGGAGGGCAGCCCCGGCACCGGCAAGACCACCATCGCGCTCCAGTTCCTGCTCGAAGGAGCGAAGGTCGGAGAAGCCGGGCTCTACATCACCATGTCGGAGACGGAACGGGAGCTGCGCGAGGGCGCAGCTTCGCATGGTTGGGTCCTTGGCGATGGCGTTCAAGTGTTCGAACTCGTGCCGCCGGAGAACCTTCTGGATGACGAGCACCAGCAGAGCCTGCTCTACTCGTCCGACCTCGAACTCGGCGAAACCACCAAGGCAGTGTTCGAGGCGATCGACCGAACCCGGCCGGTCCGGATCGTCATCGACAGCCTCTCCGAGATCCGGCTCCTGGCGCAGAGCTCCTTGCGCTACCGCCGCCAGATCCTCGCAATGAAGCATTACTTTGCGAAGCAAGGCGCAACGGTGCTGATGCTGGATGACCTGACCACGGACACGAACGACAAAACCGTTCACAGCCTGGCCCATGGCGTCATCCGCCTGGAAGAGCTCACGCCGACCTACGGAGCCGAGCGCCGCCGCCTGCGCGTGATCAAGTACCGCGGCCAGTCCTTCCGGGGCGGCTTCCACGACTTCATCATTGCCGAGGGTGGTGTCCAGGTCTTTCCACGTCTGATCTCCAGCGAGCACAAGACAGGCTTTGCCCGCGACGTGCTCACCAGCGGCATCGGTGAACTCGACGCGCTCCTTGGCGGCGGCGTCGAGCAGGGCTCCAGCACGCTGGTCATGGGACCGGCCGGGTCGGGCAAATCCCTTCTGACCGTGCAGTTCGCTGTTGCCGCCGCTCTCCGTGGCGAGAAGGCGGCCCTGTTCATTTTCGACGAAGAGCTTGGCCTCCTGATCGACCGAACCAAGCTGACGGGCATCGATCTGAACGCGTTGTGCGCCAGCGGCAATCTGTTCATTGAGCAGGTCGATGCCGCTGAGCTCTCGCCGGGTGAATTCACCAACCGGGTGCGCACCAGGATTGATCGCTATGGTGTGAAGACGGTCGTCATCGACGGCCTCAACGGCTATCAGTCGGCCATGCCGGAGGAGCAGTTTCTTACTTTGCATATCCACGAGCTGCTGCAATACCTCAACCGGCAGGGAACCTCGACCTTCCTTACGGTGGCCCAGCACGGACTTGTCGGCGACATGAAGTCTCCCGTCGACGTCACTTACCTGGCCGATACCGTGATCCTGCTGCGTTACTTCGAGGCCTTCGGCCAGATTCGGCGAGCGATCTCGATCATCAAGAAGCGGTTCGGCACGCACGAGAACACCATTCGCGAGATCCGGATCGACAGCAGGGGCCTCTCCGTCGGAGAGCCTCTCACGGGCTTCCAAGGCGTTCTGCGCGGTACGCCAGTCTTCGCCAACAACGACCGTGACCGACTGCTCGAAGACCGTTGAATATGAGCGGCGATCCTCAATTCTATTCGGAGCGAGCGCTCATTCTGGCGCCGCACGGGCGGGATGCGGCTGTTGCGGCGGATATCCTGCGAAGCGTGGGGATCGTGGCGGAGATTTGCCCTGACCTGCCGGCGTTGGCGCGTGAGATTGCCCGCGGGGCCGGCTTCGCCCTGGTCACGGAGGAAGCGTTCCGCACGGCCGATCTCAAGGATCTCTCGCGCTGGCTGATGGATCAGCCGCCGTGGTCGGACTTGGCTTTCGTGCTGCTGACTCTGCGCGGCGGCGGGATTGAACGTAATCCAGCGCTGGCGCGGCTCTCCGAGGTGCTGGGTAATGTGACCTTTCTGGAGCGCCCCTTTCATCCCGGAACGCTGGTGAGCGTCGCCCGCTCGGCGTTGCGGGGACGGCGGCGACAGTACGAGGCGCGGGCCCGGCTGGACGACCTGCACCGAGGTGAGGAGCGCCTGAGGACAGCGCTGGATAAGGAAAGGCGCGCGGTCGAGCATCAGAGGGTGCTCATCAATGAGTTGAACCATCGGGTGAAGAACACTCTCGCGACGGTGCAGTCCATCTCGGCTCAAACCTTACGGACGGCAGACAACAAGGAGGAGGCGCGCGAGGCTTTGGAGATGCGCCTGTTGGCTCTGTCCCGCGCCCATGACGTGCTCACGCGCGAGAGCTGGGAGGGAGCGGACCTGATCGAAGTGGTCGCAAACGCCCTCAAGCCTTACGAGATCCCCGGGGAGAGCCGCTTCCACATCGAGGGTCCGCATGTGCGGGTGACGCCGCGCATGTCGCTGGCGCTGGCGATGGCTCTGCATGAGTTGGCAACCAACGCGGTGAAATATGGCGCCTTGTCCAACAAGGCTGGCACGGTCCAGGTGTTATGGACCGTGCAGAACGGGGCCGCGCCGCCCCGGCTGAGCCTGCGCTGGATGGAGGCCGGGGGCCCGCCTGTGGTGGCTCCGCGCCGGAGAGGCTTCGGGTCGCGGTTGATCGAGCGCAGTTTGGCGCAGGACCTGGATGGCCATGTGGAAATCGCCTTTCCGCCAACCGGCGTGGTGTGCAGCGTCAATGCTCCTGTGGCGTAGGTTCCCGACCGGGGTCCGGAGCCTGTGCAGCGATCGCGTCGAACGCTTCGCCGACAAGTCTGTGGGGGGTGGGTATCGGCCGAGCGGTTGAACTCGGCTTCGGCGGTTCGGACCGCCTCTTTCTCCCAATCGCGGTCCATGGTAGCACCTTGCAGGACGACCTTCAGGGGCAGACTGAAACGACTTGAGCCGATGCAGCACGAGAGATTTCCGCGAGTAGAACTGTCCCAGTGGCCGACCCCGATCGAGCCGCTCGACCGGCTGTCGGCTGCCCTCGGTGGCCCCCGCATTTCCATCAAGCGGGACGATTTCGGCAGCATCGCCATGGGCGGCAACAAGCTGCGAAAGCTCGAATATCTCTTGGCCGATGCGCAGGCGAAGGGATGCAACGCCATCGTTACATCCGGGGCTTTGCAATCCAATCATGCACGACTGACAGCCGCTGCAGCGGCCAGGCTCGGTCTGGAATGTCACATCGTCCTGATCGACGAAGTCCCTGACCGGCTTCCAGCGTATTACAACTCGGCGAACCGGCTGATCGACGACCTAGTCGGGGCCGAGGTTCACCTGGTCCGACGAGACGACAGCCTTGCGGAGGCGGTCACCCACTGCGCCGAACAGTTGCAGAGCCAAGGAAAATCGCCCTACGTCATCCCCGTGGGCGGCTCCAACCCGATCGGCTGTCTAGGCTACGTCGCCTGCGCCATGGAAATCGCCGAGCAGGAGCGTGCGCTCGGACGGAGCTTCACGCACATCTTCGTCGTTTCGGGATCCGGCGGGACCCATGCGGGGCTGCTCGCAGGTCTTCACCTCTCGAAATCGACATCGGCATTGATCGGCGCGACGATCTCCCGTCCGGTCGAAAAGCAGCGCCCGATCGTCGAGGCTCTGGTGGATGGCGTATCAGCGTTGCTCGGCACGGATGCAGCCAAGTCGGCGATCCGCCTCGACGACAGCATGTACCTTCCGGGCTACGGGCTGCCCAACGACTCCTCCCGCGAGGCTATCGCGTTATGCGCGCGATACGAAGGGATCTTGCTCGATCCTGTTTATACCTCGAAAGCGATGGCGGTCGTCATCAACGGCATCAGAACGGGCCGCTTCGGCCCGAAGGACGAACTGCTTTTCATCCACACTGGCGGCGCGCCTGCACTGTTCGCCTATCAAGAGATGTTCAGTCGGACCGCGCCGTGAACGCTTCGGCCAGAGGGTAGTCCCGCCGCTCGTCGACCCGCAGGAGACATTCCGGCGCAGCCGTTTCGTCGAGCCGTCGCTTGTTCAGGGTTGCGCTCAGGGATCCACCTGCTCAGCACCTGCGCGATCCGGAGCATGGGACGTGAAGAGTGGGTCCACTTTTCACGTCCCATGCTCCGGACGGCAAAAGCCACCGAGCACGCCTCGATCTTCCGCTGAAATCTCGCGGGTATTTCGATGACTCATAAGGCGTGGTGAGGCGATAATCCGCTATTGTGGGTGACAGGCCGGAAAATTGGCCTTCCGACAAGTGGGCATGGCGGCAAGTAGGTGGCCGGATTGTCGCCTGCTTCAATTCCACGTACCCTCGGGGGTCTTGGGGGAAGGCAGCGAGGAGAAGATTCGGTATGGCGAGACTTGTCTTTGTCTTGAACCAGTCGCTGGACGGCTATGTCGACCACATGGCGTTTAAGCCCGAACCCGCGCTTTTTCAGCATTTTATCGATGACGTGCGCGGCCTGACCGGCAGTGTCTATGGCCGCCGCATGTACGAGGTGATGCGGTATTGGGACGAGGATCATCCCGAGTGGGACGAGGCCGAGCGCGACTATGCGGCGGCGTGGCGAAGCCAACCGAAATGGGTCGTGTCGCGCTCGTTGAAATCGGTCGGCCCGAACGCCACCCTCGTCAAGGATGACGTAGAGGCCGCGATACGCGGGCTGAAAGCTCGGCTCGATGGGGTGATTGAAGTTTCCGGACCTGAGTTGGCGGGAGGTTTGACCGACTTGGGACTTGTCGACGAGTATCGATTGTACCTCCATCCCGTTGTGCTCGGCGGCGGCAAGCCGTACTTCGCCGGGCCGCGGCCGCCACTGCGCCTCGTGGCGAGCGATCGTATCGGCGAGAATGTGATCAGGTTGACATACGTTCCAGCATAATTGCGGCGATGTGCCTGACGGACCGCTGAAGAGGCGGCTTTTGAAAAGGGCGACGGCAGCCTCTTACGTTCGCCCTGAGATCGGGACAGACTGTAAGCCTGTGTTCTTGAGCATCTTTTCACGCAAAGCCGGTTCCCACTTCCCGCATTCGAGGCCTTGAGCGCTCCTGCACCTTGCCCTGCCTTTGGTCGTCCGTTCGCCCGCAAGGCCACCTATACGCGCGGCGCAGGGCAGGGCCGCCCCATTCCGCCACAAAACGGTCAAGTTTGAAGGGCGGCGGTCCTCTCCCCTGAAATCCCACCTGGTCGACGACTCGCCGTGAAACACCTCACTGCTCTATCTTCCTCGGCTCGAACTGGAGAGGCGCTCTCCGCACGAACAGAGTTTGATGCAGGCTTCGCACCGCTCGAGAGCCGTTCGAACAGCAGCAGACCCGTCATCAATCTCCCTTGGCTCACCGCTTGCCTCCTGGTCAGCGTCAGTGGTGGAGCGCTCATCGGAACGGCGCTCTACGGAGCTGTCGAGACAGAGGGCGTGAATATCGAGAGGCCCGAGCGGGTCGTGATCCGCTCCGTCCGCGACTTCCAGGATTCGGACGTTGTCGGGCAGAAAGGCGACCGATTGGCTCTCGGCCCTGTGCCGGCTGCGGCAAAAAAGGAATTCAGCGCCCCCAGCGTTGAGCAGGTGGGTGATCATGAAGTCATCCGGACCCGGGCGTATGTCCGGCTCAAGACGGATCTTTCGCTGACCCGGGCCGAGATCGAGGACATGCCTCCATTCGACTTTGCGCACATGGTCCTCGAGCGTGAGCGCGAAGCTCCCGTGGAAGACGAAGCGTCGGCTTCCTATGATCCGTCCGAGACCGAAGCGACCATCATCAGAAGCAGTCTGGCCGCTCTCACGATTCAGGACGATGCGCCAGCGCTGACGGAGGACAACGTCGCGGATCAGATCAGGGAGCTCACCAGCCTGACCTCGGACGTCTCACACCTGCCGGAGGGATTTACGCAGCAGCGCATCCTTGCCCGAACCTTTCGTTTCAAAGATCAGAACGAGCAAGGGATGAGCGAGCGAGCTCCATCGGATCCCTTCGATGCGATCGACGTTCGCGTTGCGCCTGAGAATGTCGTTTCAATTCCGAAGAACCAGCTCAATTCCGCATCGCCGCTCTACGAGGAGCGCGAGATCACGCTGGAGCGTGGGGAAACGCTCGAATTCGCGCTTCGCAAGAACGGCGCGACCCAGGCGCGAACCGATAAGATCCTGGCCGCATTGGGTTCCTGGCCCCAGTCCGGGCTCCCCGAGGGGCCTCATATCCGGCTTCTTCTGGGGCCGCAAACCGGTGGCCGGCCCATCGAGAAAGTCACCATCGAGCGAGACGGCGACGTCCTGGAGAATGTCGCCGAGAACGATCAGGGGCAATTCGTTCCCGTCCTGAGAACTGATCAGCCATCCCCGGAGGTCGCTTCATCCGATGACAAAGTGGACGAGGATGGAGAAGGGGTCAGTTTGTACGAGAGCGTCTATGAGACCTGCCTCGAGAATGGGATCCCGCGTCCGATCATCGACACCATGATCCGGGCTCTCGCGTACAATGTCGACTTCAACCGGCAGGCCACCCACCGGGATGGCCTCTCGCTGTTCTTCGTCAACGACGAGGGGCGCGATCCCGAACTGCTCTATGTGGCGCTGAAAATCGGAGATGAGATCCGAAAAGCGTATCGCTATCAGTCTCCCGTGACGGGAGACGTCGAATATCTCGACGAGGAAGGCCACTCGGCCAAGAAGCTCCTCGTGAGAAAGCCTGTTGCCGAAGGGCGTCTCAGTTCGCCCTTCGGCGGGCGGTTCCATCCCATTCTCGGCTACACCCGTCCCCATAATGGCGTCGATTGGGCGGCTCCACGGGGAACACCGATCATGGCAACGGGCGATGGGATCGTCGAGGCGGCCGGAACGGCTTCCGGCTACGGCAATCACATCGAGATCAGACACCTGAACGGCTACATGACGGGTTACGGCCACCTGGCACGGATTGCGCGCGGGATCACCCCAGGCGCAACGGTGCGACAGGGGCAGGTGATCGGTTATGTCGGTTCGACCGGCCTCTCGACGGGGCCCCACGTTCACTACGAGGTCAAGATCAACGATCGGTTCGTCGATCCGATGAAAGTCCGTCTCCCCGACGGGCAAGGGCTCACCGGTGAGGCGCTGGCGTCCTTCCAGCAGGAGGGGCGGCACATGGACGATCTGCGTCATAAGGGCTGACGCGTGATGGCAGTTCGATCTGATCCCGGCGCTCTCGGACTTTCGCAGCCGGTACGCGGACGTGCCGGTGGAGGCCGATCTCAACGGCGGCACTTGCCCTTATGGTCCGTAGGCTTAGAGCATCTTTTCACGCAAAACCGGCATCCACTTTTGCGGAAAAGGCTCTAGTCGCGACTGCCGCGGGGTACGATTTTCTCTCCCAGAAAGTCGATGAAGGCGCGGATGCGCGCAGCGAGGTGCTCGTGGCCGACAAAGACCGCGTGAATGAGTTCGATATCCTCGGGATTGAAGGGCTCCAACACCGGAACGAGCCGACCGGAATCGATATCAGGCTGAACATGGAACTGTCCGATCCGCGCCAGCCCAAGTCCTTCGAGGCAAAGACGGCGCACGGTTGGGCCGTTATTGGCCTGAAAGTTGCCGAAGACCTCTCTCGTGTAGACGGTTCCACCGCCCGGATCTCGGAAGGGCCACTCCTCGACGCCGCGTCGGAAGTTGAACAGCAGGCAATTGTGCCGATTCAGATCATCGGGCTTCTCGGGCATGCCATGTCTCTCGAGATAGCCCGGGGAGGCTACGACAACGCGCCGGCTCTGCAGGATCTTGCGGGCTTTCAGGGAAGAGTCGCGCAGCGGACCTGAGCGGATTGCAATATCCGCGCGTTCCTCGAGCAGATCGATCACGCCGTCGGTGAGCGACAGATCGAGTTCCACGTTCGGGTAGCGGCTCAGAAAATCCGGCACGAGCGGCACCACATGCCGAACGCCGAACCCCACTGAGGCACTGACCCGCAGCTTGCCGCGGGGAGTGGCCTTCGCGCCGCCTGCAACCACCCGTTCGGTTTCCTCGATCTCGCCCAGGATACGCTGCGCCCGCTGCAGATAGATGTCGCCTTCGGGGGTCAGTTGAAGCGCGCGGGTCGAGCGAACCATCAGGCGGGTTCCCAGCCGTGTCTCGATCCGTGTGACGATCTTGCTGACGGCGGATGGTGAGAGCCCCAGCTTGCGCCCTGCCGCGGAAAAGCTGCCGAGCTGGGCTGCCTGGGCAAAGACTTCCATCTCTCCCGCTCGATTGTCCATGTCGCGCGCCTGTCTTTGAATTCAATTCAAAAGCATTGATCCATTGCACCGGCTAATCGCGCAAGCCCCCGTGGCTCATATTCCGGAGCGAAACAGCCTCGACCAACAGGCGAGCCTTTCGTCAGCAACCTGCACCTGAACGGCTCAGGTGGAATGGACCTTGTCATGCCTCTTGCTCTTTTTGCCTTGACGATCGCGGCCTATGCGATCGGCACGACCGAATTCGTCATTGTCGGCCTTCTGCCCACGGTCGCCGACGATCTTGGAATCAATCTTTCTCTCGCGGGCCTGATCGTCAGCGTGTACGCCCTCGGCGTGACGTTCGGGGCTCCCGTCATCACCGCGTTGACCGGGCGCTTGGCGCGCAAGCCCCTCCTGCTCGGGCTCATGGGATTGTTCGTTGCAGGGAATGTCATGGCGGCG
Source organism: Microvirga sp. TS319 (assembly GCF_041276405.1). Classification (NCBI taxonomy): domain Bacteria; kingdom Pseudomonadati; phylum Pseudomonadota; class Alphaproteobacteria; order Hyphomicrobiales; family Methylobacteriaceae; genus Microvirga; species Microvirga sp. TS319. The sequence continues at coordinate 1,639,109 of NZ_JBGGGT010000002.1, forward strand.
CTCAGCGCCAGCTATGAGATGCTGCTGATCGCCCGTGTGATCTCCGCTTCCGCCCATGGCGTCTTCTTCTCGGTCGGGTCGACCATCGCGGCCGACCTTGTGCCGGAGAACCGCCGCGCCTCCGCCATCGCGATGATGTTCATGGGCCTGACGGTGGCCATCGTCACCGGCGTGCCACTGGGCACCTTCATCGGCCAGACCTTCGGCTGGCGCGCCACCTTCTGGGCCGTATCGGGGCTCGGTATCGTCGCCTTTGCCGGGATCGCGGGGCTGCTGCCGTCCACCCTGTCCAGGCCTGCGCCGGCTCGCCTGATCGAGCAGGTCCGCGTGCTCGGCAGCGGCCGCCTGCTTCTGGTCTTCGCCATGACGGCGATGGGCTACGGCGGCACCTTCGTGACCTTCACGTTCCTCGCCTCCATCCTGGAGCAGGTGACCGGATTCGAGGCATCGAGCGTGAGTCTGGTCCTCGTCCTCTACGGTGCTGCCATCGCGGTCGGAAACCTGGCGGGCGGCCGCATCGCCGATCGGAACCCGGTCCGGGCGCTGATCGGTCTCTTTGCCCTCCAGGCGGCAGTGCTCTTCGTCTTCACCTTCACGGCCGTTTCGCCGCGGTGGGCGCTCATCACCCTCGCGGCGCTCGGATTTCTTTCCTTCGCCAACGTGCCGGGGCTTCAGATCTATGTGGTCGAGCTCGCAAAGCAGCATCGCCCGGGTGCGGTCGACGTCGCTTCGGCTCTCAACATTGCAGCGTTCAATCTCGGCATTGCCGTCGGGGCCTGGGTTGGCGGCACGGTCGTCGCGTCGCCGCTTGGGCTTGGCGCCACCCCGTGGGTCGGCGCGATTCTGGTTGCGGTCGCTCTCGTTCTGACGATCTGGAGCGGCATCCTCGACCGTCGCCCAGAGCCGGTCGGACAGCCTGCATGATGGCCCGAAACCGTCTGCGAACCTCACCTCGACCAAAGAGCCGATCCGGCCATGTGCCGCCGGGCTCAATCAACTGGAGACTGCAATGAGAACTGTCAGGGCCAATGGAGCCGCCATCCCGGCGCTCGGTTTCGGAACCTTCCGGATGTCGGGCCCCGACGTGCTGCGGATGGTTCCGCATGCCCTCGACCTCGGGTTCCGCCATATCGACACGGCCCAAATCTACGGCAACGAAACAGAGGTCGGAGAAGGGCTTGCCCGCTCCGGCATCGCCCGTGCCGATGTGTTCCTGACCACGAAAGTCTGGGTGGAGAATTATCGTCACGACGCCTTCCTGGCCTCGGTGGACGAGAGCCTCGCCAAGCTCAGGACCGACTATGTCGACCTGCTGCTGCTGCATTGGCCGAGCGCGTCCGTGCCGCTGGCCGAGCAGATCGGCGCCTTGAACGAAGTCCAGCGTTCGGGACGAGTGCGCCATATCGGCGTCAGCAACTTCACCGTGGCGATGATGGAGGAGGCGATCAGCATCAGCGATGCCCCTCTGGTCACCAATCAGATTGAGTACCATCCATATCTCGACCAGAAGGCTGTCATCGCGTCAGCCCGGGAGGCGGGTCTTTCTGTTACGGCGTACTACGCTATGGCAGACGGCCGGGTCCTCACCGACCCGGCGCTTCGCGAGATTGGCTCACGTCACCGCAGGTCCGTCGCGCAGGTGGTATTGCGCTGGCTTGTGCAGCAGGAGGGGATCGTGGCCCTGTCCAAGACGGTGAACGAGAGGCGTGCGTCCGAAAATCTCACCATCTTCGACTTCGAATTGTCAGCGGAGGAAATGGCTGCGATTCACGCCCTGGCAAGGCCGACAGGCCGGATCGTCAGCCCACCCGGTCTCGCGCCGGAGTGGGATCCTGCCTGCTGACCTGTGCGCGTTGGGTCCAGTGGAGGATACGTCCTCCCCTGAGCCTGTTCTAGCGCATCGTGCGGAAAACCGGGTCCACTTTTCCGCACGATGCGCTAAAGCTTCCGGTCACATTGATTCTCCAGATCCTCAGGGCGATTGAGCCACTCCGCTGGCGTCCGGTCCCAGTCAGGACACACACTTGGCTCTCTTCGCCCTCGGCACGTCCCTCTGCATCGCCTTGGCAACCCTCATCTCTGCCGAGGTGGTGAAGGCCGTGGGCGGCCCCATGGCGCTGTCGCGCTGGCGCATGCTCATCGGTTTCCTGATGCTGGCCGTCATTGCGACAGTGGTTGGGGGCTGGGGCAGTGTGTCGGCCAGGCATTTCCCCCTCATCCTGCTCTCAAGCCTTGTGGCGATTGTCGTAGCGGATCCGGCCCTGAACGCCGGCATTGCCCTGATCGGAGCACGCCGGACCGGGCTGATCTTCTCGTTGAGCGCCCCCTTCGCGGCCGTGCTCGGCTTCCTGGTCCTCGGGGAGACGCTGGGCCTGCGCCAACTGGTCGGGTGCGTCCTGGTCACGTGCGGGATCGCGTTCGCGGTCGGCTTCAAGCACGGACCCGCCCCTCGCCCTGACGCGGCGCATAAAAGTTTCGTTCATGCGGAGGTTCGCCTCTCGGCTGCGGGGGTCCTGCTGGCCGTGCTTGCCGCCTTCGGCCAGGCGGTCGGCATCTTGTCCATGCGGCCGGTGATGCTCGACCAACCCGATCCATTCGCCGTGATGGCGCTGCGGGGACTCGTGGCCGTTATCGTCCTATGGGGCTACCATTTCGGTTCACCGAAGACTTGGAAATCGGGCATCGGCGTTCCAGACGGGCAGACCCTGGCTCGTGTTTCGCTCGGGGTCTTCATCGGGTACGTGGCCGGCATGTCGATGCTGATGATCGCCTTGACTGGAACCAGCGTGGCGGTTGCTTCGACGCTCTCCTCGATGGCTCCAGTCGCCATCCTGCCGATGCTGTGGCTGCGGACGGGTAACAGGCTCGCATGGCCATCCTGGGTCGGCGCATGCGTGACGGTTCTTGGCACTGCCGTCCTGTTCTGGCGTTAGGGCATCGAACGCGGGAAGTGGATACCGGTTTTGCGTATGATGCTCCAGGAGCCTGAGGAGAACCGACAACCCGCCGGATAGCGGCAGACCGCGGGTGCGCTCTGTCGCGCCAACTTCATCATGAAATGCGAATGGCAGACTTTGGCGTGAGGCAGGCACGGGCCGGACCTCCATCGTCGTAAGGTAAGCTGACCCTCACAAGGCCACGCCCGATCGCTCAGCTTGATCCCAGAACAGCCATTTCGATCTCGTAAAGGCCTTGCGCTCGAACCTTAGGACAAAGCCAGTACTTCACTGGCAGATGCGGTAACGGTCGCTCGACCCATGCTGCTGCAGATCCAGGTGCAGGTGGTCGGCATGGGCCGCGTCGGATCCAGGGCCCAGCACTGTGGTGAACCAGCCACAGGCGGCGGTGCGCAGGGCCATTAGTGCCTGATTCCGAGGAGCGTCGCCGTCCGGCCGGAGGCGCAGGGTCGATCCGTTGGCGAGTTCGAAGCCGACGATATCGATCGCCAAGCCCTCGGCATGGGCCGACAGCTTACCGGTCGCGGCGCCGTTCCGGTTCCGGCACTCGAACCCTGGCCCGGTGCGGACATTCCTCAATTCCGTGTTCAGGCTGCCAGCCACCACGGGCGCCACCAGATCCCCCAGCCAACGCCCGAAGTTGCCGGCAAACCGGCAGGCCAGGATGGGCTGATCGCCCAGGCGCACGGCCGCTCCCGGTCGGGACGGCACTGGCACGGCCTTCAGCCTCATCGGTGCTTCGATCCGGCAGAGATCGTTGGGCGTCGAGGGCTGCTCGGCGGCTTCTACCTCGAACCCGTCAGCCCTGAGCTGGACCAGACATGAATCCGGTTCCGTCACGGCCTGTGCCGGCCCTTTTTCATCCGGGAGGGTCCGGGGCGTCTCGACCGAAGGCCTGGACGGCTGCGCGGGCGCGGGCGCGTCCCTTGGCCGGGGCGGAGGCAGCGGCGGCCCCGTCTGCGCCGAGCTTGTTGCGGCTCCCAGAATCGCAATTGTCGCCAGCGCCACTCCGGAGCGTATCATCTGCCTCACCTCGCCATCTCATCTTGCTCTTCTGAACGAACGCAACTGCCACGCTGCCGGTTCGCTCGTTTGTCCGAGAGGTCCGGCTCTGCATTGCCAGCGGCAGACACGGCCGGCAACAGCTGGCAGGACGCGGTACAGCCGAAAGGAAACGAGCTTCTCAGGCGCGGCGAAGGGCACGAGGGCCTTGAGACCCGCAGAGAAGGCGCTGGTCGGGAGCGGGCGGCGCAACGTCCGGCGGGAGAGTGCCAGGTGGGAGAGCGCCAAGTGCAACAACGCCCGTCAGCCCGACCGCGGCCATCGGCGCCATCGCGCCCGGCCAAGCAGGAGCGGGCCGGTGCTCAGCAACGCCTGGCTCAGCAGCGTCAGGTGGCGCAGCAGCGTCCAGCGGCAAAGCCCCGTCCTTTGGCGCAACAGCGCCCGACAGTGCAGCCGCTGCCCTCGAACCTGGCGCGGGACGCTCAGGCGCGGAATCTCGGGAACCAGCGGCAGATCGCAAGCCGGCAGTTCGCCGGACCGGCGTCACCGCCGTTCTCGCGCCGCCCGGCATCCTTTTCGGCTCAGCGCAGCTTCAGGCCACCGGGAGGCTTCGGAGGAGAGGGAGGAGGCTTTCGCGGTGGCTTCGGAGGTCGCGGAGGCGGTCGCCGTTAGAGCATCGAGCGCAAAAGTGGGGACCGGTTTTGCGTGTAAAGATGCTCGAAACCACGGACTGACAGCATCGAGCGCAAAAGTGGGGCCCGGTTTTTCGCAAGACCGATGCGCTCTTTCCAAGAAGAGAGCATCGAGCGCACGCGATGTGGGATCTTCATCGTGAGCAGCGCTTGTATGCGGTGCCGATCTTGTCCTGTTCGTTGAGGTAGCGCTTGAGCGAGCCATCCGGATCGAGCGTCATCAAAGCCCGGACTTCGTTGCCCGCCACCGCATTGGTGCAGTTGAGGACGAGAAGCTGATGGTCCGTTCCCGGTCGGCTCGATTTGATGCGGCACGACGCCTGAGGCGTCTTCAGGCTATTGCCCGAAATGATGAAGGCCGGAGCGAAGATGTCGACCGGCTTCTTGAATGTCGTTCCCTTCCCGGACGACGAGTAGACATCGGCGCATTCCGCGCTTCCCGAAAGCCAGGCGCCCTGAAACCCGGACAATCCTCCCTGCGCCGTCGTGCCTGAGGCCGCGAACGACATGAGCACGCCAAGTCCGGCAGCCGCAAAGCTCATGACTCTCATCCTAACCTCCCATCATGGTAAGACTTTCGTCCTCGACGGCCCACCGCAGGACCAATCTAGGCAAAGCCAAGCATCACGCTTGACCGAAGAGGACGATCTCTTGACAGTTTGGGACGGAGGCATCGGATGAGTGCCTGGCGCATCGTGCGAAAAAGTGGACCCGGTTTTTCGCAAGAACGATGCGCTGTTCTATAGGAGGAGCATCGTGCGAAAAGGTGGACCCGGTTTTTCGCAAGAACGATGCGCACTGCTAGGAAGGAGCATCGGATTCGATCCCAAAAGTGGATTCCACTTTTCACGTCCGATACTTTAGAAACCGCCACCCTGGTGGCACGATGAACGACCCCTCGGTCATGGGCCACTTATTCGGTGAGATGGCCTCTCCGGGGGCGATCCTCCTGCGTCTGATCAAAGATTAGTCAGATGCGCATTCTTCAGCCTTTGTCTCGGATGGGGAACGTGCTTATCCGGGACCTCGCCCTGCAAGGAGTTGCCCTGGTGCCGTTTCAGAGATTGATCCCAATTGCCGCTGCCCTTTCATTCACCTTTTCGATCGCGTCGTCGGCCGCTGCTGCCGAGCCGGTGAAGGTTAAGGTCTTCATCGGTTCGATGTTCGAGATCGGCCAGAATACCGGTGATCGGGCCGGTGAGTTCCAGCACTGGTACGAGCGCTATTTCAGCCACAGCCAGGCTATCCCGGTGAAAGGGGCTCTGAACCCGGTCTACTGCAATGAGGACGGCGTCTGCGGATCTGTCCTGGGGATGGGCAAAGTGGCTTCGTCCTCATCCGTGCAGGCAATCATTCTCAACCCGCAATTCGACATGTCGGAAGCATACTTCGTCATCAATGGCGTGGCCGGAACGCCGCCAGAGCGCGGGACCATTGCGGATGTCAGCTGGGCGACCTGGCTCGTCGACTACGATCTTGGCCACCGCTGGGCTCCGGAAGAAGGAGAGCCGGGCGCACCAACCTTCATGCCACGCAAGGGGTACGAGAAGGTTCGTCTGTTCCAGCTCAATCCCGATCTGGTCGGTTGGGCGATGCAGCTGACGGGCAAGATGACGCTGAAGGATTCTGAGTCCGCGCAGGCCTACCGGATGCGGTACCCGCAGGAGGCGGCACGCCAAGCCCCGTCGGTGAAGGCCGGCACGCACATGACCGGTGACACCTTCTTCCATGGTCCTGGCATGTCGAAACAGGCACAATACATCGCCAAGCTCTATGGTGCGGATGATTACCTCATCACCGAGATGGAGGCAGCTGCCATCGCCCAAGTGGTTCAACGCACGCTCGGTGACGGGAGGCTCCTCAGCCTGAGAGGAGCGGTGAACTTCGACCAGGGCAATCCGAGCGAGACGACACTTCAGCATCTTGATCCAGCGCCAGGCCAAACGGCGGGCGGGTTCGCCGAGACCGTCGACAATGTCGCCGCTGTCGGAGGCACGATGGTCGATTACATTGTGGCGCACTGGCCGGATTGGAAGAACGGCGTTCCCCCGTTGCCACGACAGTAAGGAAAGCGACTGCACTGCCGGGTGAGGGCTTCCAGGAGGCCCTCACGTCGAGCGCTTCGATCACGACTGCAGAAGCGCCGTGTGCTGCCGGCTACTTGAAGTATAGAGATGGTACCCAGGATAGGTACCCAGGATAGGGTTCGCACCCATCTTCCGGCACCCGCACGATTCCATCCGAACTGACGTCCGATGCTTCAACATTTTGATTGTGAGCATCTTTCACGCAAATCCAGTTTCTACTTTTGCGTTCGTGGCACTAGGGATGGTCGGTGCCGTCTGACCCTCTCGCGGGGGCGCGTTGCTGCGCACCAGAAATGGAGCTGGAGATGACTCGTCGGAGTGGATCCGGTCTAGCGGCTTTTGCTCTCAAGCGCCGCAACATTAAGAAGACAATTCATCCCTGTGCTTCTATAATCACTGCTTATCTCGCGAGGAGCCTGCGTGTCGAACGCCGCCCACGTGGAGCATCCTCCGCTTCGATATGAGGAGCGCGTGTCATGAAACTCCGGAGACTGATAACGATTGCTGCCCTCGTGTTCGGTGCTTGGCTCGGGATGGCCTCGCTGGAACAGGGAAGAGTTGGCGTCGCGCCCGCTGCGGCGGCTCAGGGCTGCGGTCCCGGCTTTCATCGGGGGCCTTACGGCTACTGCCGGCCGAACTACTACGGCCGCTATTATGCCGTGCCCCGCCCTTACTACCGTGGTGGTTATTACGGTCGCCCGTACTACGGCTACCGCCGACCTTATTATGGTCGCCCGTACTATGGCTACCGTGGCGGTTATTATCGTCGGCGGTACTAGAGCATCAGACGCGGGAAGGGGATCCCCCTTTTGGGATCAATTCGATGCTCCCACTGGAGCAACTTGCATTCTGACGGGATCGGGATGCTTGCTCTCTCCTTTTGATGAAGCATCGTTTTTCGCGAAGAACCGGTTCCCACTTCTTCGCACGATGCTTTAGGACGTTTCGCTGCTGAAGCCATGGAGTTGCTTTCGGCAGATCCGAGACTCGATCGCGTTTCAGCTCGACTTGGCCGAAGGAGGCACTCCGTAATCGAAAATCGTGAGTGAGAGGATCCTCGCCTGCGACGTGAGATAGTGGTAGAATCATTCGTGAATCCTACGCAAATCCTATCAGGAGACTTCGAGCGTGGATTCCGGAGCAGGCAGAGGTCTTGCATTCCAGTACAATGACAGCAGCCGGCCCTCTTTTCTCCGACGCTTCTCGCCGAAGCTGACGAGGTGATCGAGCAAAAGCCGATCGCGGGCTGCTCCCACTCAGGCGTCTCAGAACTCAGTGAATGCTGTTCGACCTTTGGTCTTTGCCAACTGCCTGCCGGGACGCCGTGATGCGATGAGCCCTGGCGCGAGCGCCGGGGAGCTAGGGGCTTCTCTCGGTCCATGGAGGCATCGATGAGCATCTTATCCTTCAGTGATTTCGAGTTCGATTTCCAGCCGCGACACGACACACATGAACACGCGCAACGGGATAACAGCTTTACTCAGACGAACCTTGTTTCCGACGGATTCTTGCCCGCGGAGCATATCGACGAGAACCTGATCAACCCCTGGGGAGTCGCAAACAGCCCGACAGGCCCCTTCTGGGTTTCCGACAATGGGACCGGCGTGGCCACGATCTACGACGGCAGTGGCAACCCGATCACGATTGACGGCCATTCGTCTATCACGATCGCTGCCCCTCCCGGAGAGACAGGGCCCTCCGCCCCGACCGGCCAGGTCTTCAACAGCTGGGGGAAGGGGTTCGACATCTCCAGCAACGGACATACCGCCCCGTCCAAATTCATCTTCGCAACGGAAGATGGAACGATCTCCGGCTGGAATCCTGCGGTCGACAGCGCCAGTTCGGTGATTGCGGTCGACAACTCCGACACGGATGCGGTTTACAAGGGCCTGGCCATCGGGAAGACGCACGGCCACACCTATCTCTACGCAACGGACTTCCATAACGGGAAGGTCGACATGTTCGACAGCCAGTTCAACGAGGTCCGCAGCTTTACCGATCCGAATCTGCCGGAAGGCTACGCTCCCTTCAATGTGCAGGCGCTCAACGGCCATCTTTTCGTGACTTTCGCGCTTCAGGATGAAGACAAGAAGGACGACGTTGCCGGCCCAGGGCACGGCTACGTCGACGAATTCGACTTCTCCGGGCACCTGCTGCACCGGGTCGCCTCGCAGGGACCGCTGGACTCGCCATGGGGGCTTGCCATTGCACCGTCCGGCTTCGGGGAATTCTCCCACGACCTCCTGGTCGGAAACTTCGGTGATGGGAGGATCAATGCCTACGACCCGCACGACTTCCACTTCCTCGGCACGCTGGATGACCCCAGCGGCAATCAAGTCGTCATTGGCGATCTGTGGGCACTCGTGCCGGGCAACGCCGGGCCGAACAGCGATCCGCACAGCATCTATTTCACGGCGGGTGTGGAGAACGAGGAGCACGGCCTGTTCGGAACCCTGACGGCCGACACGGCGCAGAAGGATCACACGATGGCGTCTTCTGACTGGGTCATCCCGCCGGTCTGAGACGCGGTCCTTGATACGAACGGAAACGCAAGCGCCCGGATGCATTCCGCTTAGCGCGAAAAGGTGATCCGGTTTTGCGCAAGAACGATGCGCTGTTCCATACGGGAGCATCATTCTTGTCATGCCCGGCCTTGAGCCGGGCATCCACGTCTTTGTGGCGCAGCGGTTCCCAGACGTGGATGACCTGGGCAGAGCCCCGGATCAAGTCCGGGGATGGCCATGACGATGAACGGTCGCAGCATCGGGTGTGAAATCGAACCCACATCCGATGCGGTAAGTTGATGTCTTTGAGCATCTTTTCACGCAAAACCGGTTCCCACTTCTTCGCACGATGCTCTAGGCACCAATGGAATTGGTCCCCATGCGTGATCTGCCGCTTTGACAAGCGCCGGGCTTTGCCCGATGAGAGCGGCTAACGAGAGGTCTGGAGGCGGAGAGCCCATAGGGTAGGCTATGCCTGGAAAACAAGATCGATGAAAAGGAAGCTATGGGATCCGCGCAGTTTTGCGCTTCAAGGTGGCTTCCTCGGAATTTTCGTTGGAACAATCCTCGTGATGAGCGAAGCATTCTGGCCCGATTTTGACGCATCAGAGCCGTTTTATTACGCTATTTTGGAAGTTGTGGGTTGTGGCGTTGCCGGTTCGCTCCTGCTTGCCGCTTCGGCCTGGATCCGAAACCGGATGGTCCGCGCCTAGCGCAACGTGCGAAAAAGTGGCTCCGGTTTTTCGCAAGAACGATGCGCTCTTTCCAAGAAGGGAGCATCGTGCGCGAAAGTGGGAACCGGCTATGCGGGAAAAATGCTCCCGTTCTCCGCTGTAGTCTGATTTTGCAGAGGACAGGGGATAGGTCGAGCGCGGGAACGAAAGTTGTCCTAAAGCCATTGCTCTCGTAAGCGCCAAGTCCTTTCGGAGTACCCCTGAATGGCTTTCAATGGGCACCAGCAACCCCTGCCGCCTTGGTTCCCGGTTGTCTTCTTTCTTATTGTAGGCGCCCTCGTCGGGCTCTGGTTCTGGTTGGGCTAGTGCATCGTGCGGAAAAGCGGACCTGGTTTTCCGCATGACAGGCTCTTAACCGAGGCCGTCGATGCACCGGATCGCTCTCTATGGTGGGCCCTGGTGAGTGGAACTTCCAGGCTCCTCTTCGATTGTCCCGTGGCTTCCCAAGTGAGAGATCCAGACAAGCCGAAGGGCTGCTGCAATGAACAGAATGGCGGCCGGCTTCATCAGCATTTCCCAGGAGGTATGCGTCTCGACCTCCACCATGTCGGTGGCGAAGTCCACGACAAGGTAGACCAGGATAACCTCGATCAGCGTGATCTTGAGTTCGCTGATCCCGCTCACCCTCATCCACTGGGGCAGTCTCGCCCGAGCATGCTCGGGGAGATCGAAGGCAAAGCCGAACGTGATCGCGTAAGCGAAGACGATGAGGACAAGCCCGAACAGGAATGCGTCGGTGGCCTGCATCACCGAGGCAATGACCGTGAGGCCGCCGGTTTCATTCGGCAAAAAGGCAAATCCCAGGGCGTAGGCCAGCTTGATAGCGCCAACCCCGAAGATCAGAACTGCTCCGATGGCCGCGCCAGCGGCGGCAAGGAGCGTGATCCAGCGTAACGACAGGATGAAATGAAGCATCCGATCACACGATCTACCTGAGCCTCGGACCATCGGTCTTGGCCCGCAAAGGCCACCAACCCTACCAGAAGATTGCCCTAACGGAAATTGATACCCTCTGAGAGACGATCGGCTCATCAAAGCTCAGGGAGCCTCGAAAGATCCTTCCGGCAGGACTGGGACGACCTCGACGGTAACAGGTGGTGTCCTGGGGGGCCGGCCGAGGCTCGGGCATGAAGGCATGAGCAGGAGGCTCCCCCAAGGCCTGAAATCTCATCCCGTCGAGAATAAAGCGCCCGGCTCAAGTGTCTATAGCGGGTGGTTACGCGTCGCATCCCTGATCAACACAGCCGGAAGGTTTGCACGATGCCTCGACTCATCTCCAAGAAACCCGCTGATCCATTCGAGGGATTGCGGTTGCCCGAGAGCGCGCGGAAGGCTCTGCAGGATGCCAATATCACGACCCTCCAGCAGATGAGGGCCATGGCTCCGATCATCGACCTCGCTCTGCGGGCCGACCCGGCAACGGTCCGCGTGATCAAGGAGACCCTTGACCGTTTGGCCGCAAGGCGAATTCTTCGGGTCAGGCTCGTGTTTCCGAAGCAATGTCGCGGGAGACCTCCCCGATAGGTTCCTGGCTACAGGTTCTTGGATGATGCCGGTGTCTCGGCAGCCGGTCGTTCCCTGCATCCGGTCCTTCAGCGGTGAATGCGGTCGCGCCTGCTCGGGCCATGCCCTGCCGATCCGATGGCTCTCGATCCGTGACGCGGAATTCAGGACCCCTCATCCGCGCAATAGGCCACGGAGCCCTTCGAATCCGGAAGAGTACTTCCATTGGAGATCCGCACCTGCGGCAACCCTATCGGGCACAGCCACGTTAGCAAGAGACCCCTCGCGCCCGATCAAACTCGCGGGGAGGTCGGATCCCAGCATCCGGACGAGGAGCGGACGATGTACAAGCTTGCTTTAGCTCTGTGTGCATGTGTAGCCATTTCAGCCTGTTCACCGACGACGACTGGGACCGCAGCGGGTGCCACGACAGGAGCCATCGTCGGTGGTCCCGTAGGAGCGGTGGTCGGTGGCGTCGCCGGTGCGGCGACAGGTGCGGTGACCGGTGCGGCCACGGGGGCGGCTACGGGCGCTGCGACAGGAGTCCGCGTCGCGCAGGCATCGCCCGGTTACTGCTACACGTATGACCGGCGCGGCCGCTTGATGAGGCATGCATCCGGGCGACCGCGCCTCCATCGCTGCTAGCGCCTCGTACGAAAAAGCGGCCCCGGTTTTTCGCAGCTTGTGATGCGCTGTTCTCTCGCGGGAGCATCGAATTGATCCCGAAAGTAGATTCCACTTTTGGGTCCGATGCTCTCGCGCAACGCAGTTCGGACCGGAGATCTGGGAGCGACTGCGGCGATCCGCATGGCGCGTGAGCGAGCCTGTAGACGGGCCATGTCAGCGCACAACCGTGAAAGTCTCCGGGGAGCGACTACGGGCCGGCGACCGCCTCGATCCATTGAGGGGGGATGACGCTGGATGTGGCATGCGTTGGGGAAGCCGCCACACGTTCCGACGTTCATCGCAGATAATGGATGTGTGGTCGTGAATGATACGATGACGTTTCGACCCGAGCCTCGATGCCGAAGACCTTTCTCAGAAGCTCTTCGGTCAGCACCGCCTCGGGCGCTCCGCAGGCCACGACCCTGCCTCGTTGCAGAACCACCAGCTGGTCGCAGAACATGGCGGCATGGTTGAGATCGTGAAGGGCGATGATGCTGGTGACCGGGAGGGTCGAAACGAGCCGCATCAGGCCGATCTGATGCTGGATGTCGAGATGGTTGGTCGGCTCGTCGAGAATCAACTCGCTCGGCGATTGAGCCAATGCTCTCGCAAGATGGGCGCGCTGCTTTTCGCCCCCTGAAAGGCTCTGCCAGCGCTCGTTGCGCTTTTCCGTCATGCCGACGCGTTCGATCGCCTCCGCGACCGTGTTCTCGTCAGCCGCCGTCCAGCCGGAAAACATCGAGCGGTGCGGGAACCGGCCGAGCTTCACGACGTCGATCACCCGCAGATTGGCGTTGGTCGCGGCATGCTGCTCCATAAAGGCAACGCGCTGCGCGATCTCACGGCGGGCAATGGAGTTCAGGTCCTTCTGGCCGAGCGTGATCCGGCCGGAATGCGGCCGCTTCAGGCCGGCGAGAAGACGCAGGAGCGAGGTTTTGCCCGAGCCGTTCGGGCCGAGCAGGCCGACCATCCCGTTCGGCTTCGCCTCGAACGAGACGCCGTCGAGAACGGTCTTCCTGGCGATTCTCCAAACGAGATTGTCGACCCTGATGCTCATGACGCGCGCTGGAACCGGTACAGGATGAGCGAAAAGAAGGGTACGCCCACCAGCGCCGTCACAACGCCGATCGGCAGGACCTGCTGCGGGATGAGGATGCGCGAGGCGATATCCGCCAGCACCATGAATATGGCTCCGGCAATGGCGCAGGCCGGCAGGAGGCGGCCATGAAGCGGTCCGACGAAAAAGCGCGCGACATGCGGCACGACAAGGCCGACAAAGCCGATCGAGCCGACCATGCTGACGATCGTGGCGGTCATCATGGCCGTCAGGGCAAAAAGCATGATCCGCGCCTGACCGACATTGACGCCGAGCGCCGCTGCCGCCTCGTCGCCAAAGGCAAATGCATCCAGGACCCTGGCGTAAAAGAGACAGGCGACGAGTCCGATGCCGACAACGATCGAGACGAGCATGAATTCCGGCCAGCGCACGCCGCCGAAGCTGCCGAGCAGCCAGAACATCACGTCCCGCGCCTGCTGCGCATTGCCCGATGTCGTCACGACATAGGACGTTGCGGCGTTGAAGAGCTGCGAGGCGGCGACGCCCGCCAGGATGGTACGGTCTGCCCCGCCGCGGGTCCCGTTCGACAGCAGCGCAACGAAGAGGAATGCCGCGAAGGCGCCCGCAAAGGCGCCCACCGAGAGTGAAACCGTGCCCGCGCCGATGCCGAGGATGACGATTGCGACGGCGCCCGTGGAAGCGCCGGCCGAGATGCCGAGGACATAGGGTTCGGCCAGAGGGTTGCGCAGCAGCGATTGCATGATCGCTCCCGACAAGGCAAGACCCGCCCCACAGAAGGCCGCCACCAGCGCGCGGCTCAAGCGGTAGTCCCAGATGACCGTCTCATGGATGCGGTTGAGCTCAACGGCGGTCCAACCGAGCCGGTTCGTCAGGGCCGAGAATGTCGTGGCAAGCGGGATCGGCAGGTCGCCGATCCCCACGCTGACGCCGACGGCGAGCGCTACCGCCGCGAACGAGGCCAGCAGCAGAATGCCGAACGCGAGAGCGTGCCGGATCGTCGTGTGCGGTTCGATCACTTCAGGAGGCCGAGGGTCTTCAGTTGCCCGGCCACCTGTTCAGCGCCGTAGATCGTGCGGATGGTGGGATTCATGGCCGCGCCGTCCATGACGACGATTGCCTTGTTTTCGACCGCGGGAATTTGGCTGATGGCCGGGTCGGAGGTCAGGAACGCGATCTTGGCTTCGGGCTTGTCGAGGTCCCAGCGGTTGCGATCGAGACTGGCGACGACGATCACGTCAGGATTCGTCGCGATGATGCTTTCCCACCCGAGCGTCGGCCACTCGGCCTCGGCCGTGATGGCATTGCGCCCGCCGAGGAGGTCGGCGATGAAGCCGGAGGCGCTGTTCTTGCCGCCGAGATAGGCATCGGCAGACGGACTCGGGCTCGAGAACCAAAAGACATAGGACAGCGTCTTGTCACCCGCCGGAATGCGGGCGCGCAAGGCTGCCTCGCGCGCCTTGAAGTCGGCAATCAGGGCCTGCCCGCGATCGGCGACGTCGAAGATCTGGGAAAGCTCGTCGATCTCCCGGTAGAGAAGATCCATGTTCCACAGCGCGGCGCGGCTGCCGTACTGGTCTGTTCCTTCCTTGCGTTCCAGGCATGTGCTCGGCGAGAGATAGCTCGGAACGCCGACCTTTTCGAAGTCCTGCCGCTTGGCGACCTTGCTGGAATCGCCGAGCAGGCTCGGCAGTGCGGCTGCGACGAAATCCGGATTTTCCGCGAGGAGCGACTCGAAGGTCGGGAACTCGACGGTCAGAAGCTTGACCTTGGAGTTGGCGTCGGCGAGCTGGGGAAGAACCTTGTTCGGCCAGAAGGCGGTGCCGGCCATCTTGTTCTCGAGGCCGAGCAGCAGCAGGATTTCCGCGCTGTTCTGGCCAAGGCCGATGGCCCGTTCCGGCGCTTTCTGGACGGTGACCTTCGCGCCGCAGTTTTCGATGGTGAGCGGATATTTCGTCGGAGCCGCGATCGCTGACGTTGCGATGAGGCCGAAAACGGCGGAAAAGCCGGTAGCGGCGAAGAAGGCCTTCAAGATGCTCATGGGGAGCTTCCTCGTGAGGAGATGAGGGATGCGCCTGCCTTTAGCGTGAGGGATAGGTTGGAAACAAGAAGATATCGCTCAGATGAATGCTGATTAGAATGGCTCTAAATGTACAAGCGATATTAGACATCTTCTAAACTATGCTGGGCGCTGAAGCGCAAAGCTCTGTGCGGCCTCTGAGATAGACTTGGTGGTCGCTCGAACATTCGCAGGAACGCTCGTCCAAACGCAGTTGAACTCCGGATCCGTCAAAATGAGGAGGCTGTATGCTTGCGGATCAAGGTTCGCGTCACAGCCGGGCGTTCCTTGCCGGATTCATCGGCTCCTGCTCGCGCCGTTCGAAGCGGCGACAGACCCGTACCCGTGAATGCATCGCTGCAGAAGGTCGTTCTCCGATCATGGCGGCAGCCAACGGTTCCCGTCCTCCGGTTGGTCCCATTCCCATCTCACAGCGGCATCATAGGCAGGCAGAGGCGCTCACGATCGGCAGGCCCGTCCAAAGGGTCGCGAACAGGGCACAGCCATTGGCCCCAAGCGCGCTCGCCGATAGGAAGCGGGAGGGATGCCCCTGATCGGCATGGCTCCTCCAGGTCTTCAGGCATCGGGCGAGCGGCAGACCCGATGCGCTCAGGTGACCGATCCACAGCACGGCCAGCACAAGTCTGTTCAGGCTGATCGGCCCGACATCCACGTTCTGCCAGCCGGAGGCGCAGCCAATAGCGTTCGCAGCGTACAGGGATGCGAAGGCCGAGCTCCAGATGCCGAACCCGGCGACGAGGAGAAGCAGGCTGGGTGAGGCAGGTCTGTTCATGAGCCGATCACCCGGGGCAGTCCGTAGACGACGAGGAGGGCCGTGGCTCCGCTAGCCGCCGTGTAGCCGTGCCAGAGTTCGCCGATGCGCAGATCCAGGTCGCGCTTGGCGGACACATGTCCCGAGAGGCACCGGTACCATCCGAAGCCGGCGAACAGGATGCCCAGCGCCGCGTGAAAGCCAGCGTAGGCCAGGATGACAAGGGTCGTTGCCGCATAGGCGTGTCCGGTCGGGTCGGGAACCACCCTGGCCAGCCCGATCAGGCAGACCAGCGCGACTCCGTGGCCGGCCGTTGCCGCGATCAGGCCGAGTGAAGCGCGCACCGTCCGGCCGCCGGCATTCTCGAAGCGCGCCTTCCGGGCGGCCAGCACCGCGAGGGCGAAGCCCCCGGCTCCCGCCAGGGGCAGGGCGATACCCGCCTCCAGGAGCTGGGAGGGAGGCCAGCCAGGAGCGACGATCCAGAGATAGACGCTGCCGAACATGAGCGACGCGAACAGGGTTCCGTCGGCCAGGAGCGTGAAGACCATGGCCCACCAGGACGGAGCACCGGGCGCCTCCTGATGCGGCGGCACGGCTTCGCTGCGGCCGACGGGCAGCGTGCCGCAATCCCCGCGCAGGCCCGTCGTCCGGGTCCATGCGACGAGCAGCACAGCGGTCAAACCAGCCCCCACCAGGGCGAGCCCATAGGCTTTTCCCAGGAGCGACACGAAGAAGAGGCCCGTTGCGAGCGCCGTCCAGAGAGGCAGGAAGGTCGGTCCGGGAAGGAGAATGACCTGGTCGGGCCTGCCCGTGACCATGTGCACGCCGAGCGTCTCCCGCCAGCCGTTGCGCACGAAGCCGAGATAGCCCTCGCCGCGGGCGAGCCGGGCCGCGAGGTCCGGGGCACCCGCGAGAGGCGCGCGGCTTCCCACCTCCGGGATGGCCGCGATGTTGTAGGTCGGGCTCGGGACGGGCATGGCCCATTCGAGCGTCTCCGCCTTCCACGGGTTGCGCGGCGTGCGGCGCCCGAAGCGCACCTGCATGACGATGTCCACCACGAACAGGGCGAAGCCGATGGTCATGACGAAGCCGCCGATCGAGGAGAGCAGGTTCAGCCAGCCCCATCCGAGCTCGGGCGCGTAGGTGTGGACGCGGCGCGGCATGCCCCGCAGGCCCGTCAGGTGCATCAGGAAGAAGGTGGCGTTGAAGCCGGTGAAGATCAGCCAGAAGGCCGTCACGCTCAAGCGGTGGACGGGCATGCGTCCGGTGAAGTGCGGCAGCCAGTAATGGGCCGCGGCCATCATCGGAAAGATGAAACCGCCCACGAGCACGTAGTGAAGATGCGCCACCACGAAGTGCGTGTCGTGCGCCTGCCAGTCGAAGGGAACGACCGCCAGCATCACGCCCGTGAGGCCGCCGACGACGAAGACGAAGAAGAAGCCGAGGAGATAGAGCATCGGCACGTCGAGCCGGGGCCGCCCCGACGACAGCGTCGCCAGCCACGAGAAGATCTGAACGCCCGTCGGAATCGCGACCAGCATGCTCGCCGCAGAGAAGAAGGCCTGCGCGAGATGCGGGATGCCCACCGTGAACATGTGATGCACCCACAGACCGAAGCTGAGAAAGCCCAGCGCGACGATGCTCACGACGATCCATGAATAACCGACGATGGGGTGGCGGGCGAGGACGGGAAGAATCGTCGAGATGGCGCCGGCGGCGGGCAGGAAGATGATGTAGACCTCGGGATGGCCAAAGAGCCAGAACAGGTGCTGCCACAGGAGAGGATCGCCACCGCGTGCCGGGTCGAAGAACGGCCAGTCGAAGGCGCGCTCGACCTCGAGCAGGATGCTGCCGAGGATCAGCGGCGGAAAGCCCACCAGCATCATCATGCCCGTGACGAGAAGGTACCAGGCGATGAGCGGCATCTTGTCGAGCGACATGCCGGGCGCGCGCATCTTGAGAATGGTGACGACGATCTCCACGGCCGCCGAGATCGCGGAAATCTCCACGAAGGTGATGCCGATGAGCCAGACATCCGCGTTGATGCCCGGCGTGTAGGTGCGCGAGGAGAGCGGCGTGTACATGAACCAGCCGGAATCGGGCGCGGCGCCCACCGCGAGCGCCGCCAGCAGGATCGAGCCGCCGAAGACGTAGCACCAGAATCCGTAGGCGCCGAGGCGGGGAAAGGCGAGGTCGCGCGAGCCGAGGATCTTCGGCAGAAGATAGATCGCCAGCCCCTCGAACATCGGAATCGCGAACAGG
This sequence comes from Microvirga sp. TS319, assembly GCF_041276405.1. Lineage (NCBI taxonomy): Bacteria > Pseudomonadati > Pseudomonadota > Alphaproteobacteria > Hyphomicrobiales > Methylobacteriaceae > Microvirga > Microvirga sp. TS319. The sequence continues at coordinate 1,657,422 of NZ_JBGGGT010000002.1, forward strand.
AACATCATCACCGTGCCGTGCATGGTGAAGACCTGGTTGTAATGGTCCGGTCCGAGGAAGGCGCTGTGCGGGGACGCGAGCTGCGCCCGGATCAGCATGGCGAGAATGCCGCCGATGGCGAAGAACACGAATGCCGCCACGATGAAGCGTCGTCCCATGACGGAATGGTTGACGGCCGAGAGAGCTCGCCATCCTCGGGGCGTGCCCCAGACGGCATCCAGCTCCTTGTGCAGGCGGACCGGAGATTGCGGCGGGAGCATCATCGTCACGGAGCAGTCTTCGTGTGCAGTCCAATCTGCAGACCGGCGGCAAGGCGCGCAAGCGCGGCGGCGTATTCGCCGGGAGGATGCGCTACGACGGCCATGTCCATCCCGGCATGCCCGTTGCCGCAGAACTCGGCGCACACGCCCCGATACGTGCCGGGGGCATCGGCCGTCAGGCGGATCACGTTCACGTGTCCCGGCACCGCATCGATCTTCCCGCCGAGGCGGGGGATCCAGAAGCCGTGGATCACGTCCGCGCTGGCGACATGAATGTCGACGGGCGCTCCCGCCGGGATGTGGAGGGTGCCGACCGACCTTGCCGAAGTCCCATCCGTGAGCGGATAGGAGGCTTCCCAGTGCCATTGACGGGCGAGCACGTTGACCCGCGTCACCTCGGGCCTTCCCGGATGCGCGAGCAGCCTTTCCCCGGTCATGAGCGCATAGGCCAGGAGAGCCCCAAGGGTGACGACGGGAAACAGGACGCCTCCGCCGAGGAGCCAGAGGCCGGCCGATGCCCGGGTCCGGCCGGATGTCACGAAGGCCCTGAGCAGGAGGGCCATCACCAGGAGCAGGATGGCTGCCGCGCCGAGAAGCATCACCCACCACAGGTGCGCCACCGAGGCCGCGTGCGGACCCGCCGGGTCGAGTGTCGACAAAGGACCGGCGCATCCTGCGAGCGCGATGCAGGACGCCGATGCGGCGGCCCACCTGAACCATGCGCCCGCCAGACGTGTTGTGCCCTTCGAACGAAACCAGGAACGAGGAGGTGCCTTGTGTCGAATCCCGTCGTCGAGGAGGTCGAGAGACATGACGTCAGCTCCGCGGTCGCGGTGGCTGGACACCCGGTCCATGCGATGCTCGTCACCTTTCCGATCGCGTTCACGGTCGGGACGCTGGCAGCGGACGTCCTGTACTGGTGGTGGGGAGATGCCTTCTGGGCGCGGGCCGCGCTCTGGTCGAGCGGAGCCGCCTTCATGCTTGGCGTCATCGCGGGCCTTGTCGGGACGGCTGAGCTCGTGCTCGTGAAGGGTATCCGCAAGCGTGCCGCGAGCTGGACGCATGCCATCGCGGCGATGATGCTGATTGCGATCATCGGTACGAACTGGGGCCTGCGCATATCCGACCATGAGGCGGCTGTGCTCCCTACAGGACTTTTCCTGTCCGCACTCGGGATGGTGTTCGTCGGCATCGCGGGATGGCACGGGGGCAAGCTGGTGTTCGAGCATCAGATCGGCCTCATGCTGTCGGAGAACGACTGAAGCCCGCCCGGCCGCCGCAGCCAGTCCGGCAGCGACGCCATGTCGATGAAGGGCTTCGACAGGACAAGCCAGAGGATCACCGAGATGACCGCGAAGGTCGCAAGGGCGGTCGCATGCCCGCGCCACGCCGCGAAGCGCCGCCCCGGACGGAAAACCCGAACGATGATGTAGCCGGCATGCACGTGCAGGAGGGTGAGGCCGCCGACGGCCGCGAGCTTCAAGGCCATCCATACCGTGAAGACCTCCCGCACGAAGATCAGCGCCGTTCCTGTGCCCACCGCCACGAAGGCGGCCGGGGATGTGATCGACGTGTAGACGAAGCGGGTGAACCTCTGGAGATGATGGAGCGCATCCTTGTCTTGCACACGCGCCTTCTGTGCATAGAGCCCCGGCAGCACGAGAAGCCCGGCGCACCAGGCCACGAGTGACGCGATGTGGGCCGCCTTCAGCCATGCGGTCATGCGGCACCCTCACGCCTGCGTGAGAGCGAAGGCCCGTCCAGCGAAGCGCCGACGATGAGGAGGGCCGCCAGCACGTAGGGTATCGCGGCGGGGATCCACATGATCAGGCCGGCAACTTGCTGGTCCTCGAGCGGGGACAGGTGCCACGCCGCCGTCGTGCCGAGATGCGGCTCGTAGAGCGGCGCGGGAGCGAAGGTGATCAGGGCACCGAGCAAGCCCATCTGCGCCACGTTCCCGAGCAGCGGGAGAAGGGATGGCAACGCGGCCTGGCGCAGAGGAAGCGTACCCCAGAACAGGATCGCGGTGCCAAGAAGCGATGCCTGCATCAGCCAGAAGACCCCGTGGCTGCCCAGCGCCGCCGCATAAGGAGCCGGGGCGTGCCAGATCCAGATTGTGGCCATCTGGACGATGAAGACGATGCCGTGTCCGTTCGATGTCCGCCTGGATCGCGCGAGGAACGGGCATCCCAGCACGATCAGGGGCGCCGCGATGGCGATCGTGATGACGTGATGCGCCACGCGGGCCGAGAACAGTGCCGACGTCAGGGCGCAGAACGGCGAGACGTACAGCACCGCGAGAACGAGCCAGCCGCATGTGAAGCAGATGATCTCGCGTGGACCGGTCTTCGAAGACGTCCGTGCGGCAAGAGCGTAGGCGGCCACGGACAGCAGCATCCCTGAGATGAGCCAAGGATCGAGATTCCAGCTCGTCCACAGCTCCGAAGGGACGGGCGCAGGACCGCAATAAGGATCGTACAGGGGCATACTCGTCTCTCGCGCCGGATTGATGGGCGGTGGAACACCCGCCGCGGGTATCACTACTGCGGCGCCTGGGGCTGCTCGATGGAACAGTCGTTCCGCGTCCGATACGCGAGCGCTCCATGGACGATCAGGGCGAGGCGACCGGGCAAGCAGCTATTGTTGCTCTCTGCGACATCAAGGCCTCCGTTGGCGGGGAACATGAGGCTCGAACGCCTGCGCCACTGCAAAGGTTCTGAGTTTCGGACGATTTAGGGGGCCGCCTCACAGACTTGTTATCGGCCTGGCGAACGAGTGGATGATCTACGCGCGGTCCGCATAACGTCGCCGACGTATTGTAATGTCTTCCTGCAGGTGAGGTGCAGCAGAACCTTTCGGCTCTGCAGTCGTTGGCCGCATGGAGCAAGCGAGGAGACGCACGTGCGGATGCCGCCTGAATTGAAAATCTTCAAAGGCATCTGGATCTACTTCGTCGGCCTGTTGATCGCGACGGCTGCGCTGCTGACCCTGTATCACCTCGATCCATCCACCCCGAAGATTGCGTTGGAATAGAGCATCGAACGCAAAAGTGGGGACCGGTTTTGCGTGAAAAGATGCTCAAGCAAGGACAGCATCGAGCGCAAAAGTGGGAACCGGTTTTGCGCTCGATGCTCAAGACCATAGACTGACTGCATCGGATATAGGTTCGATGTCACGTCCGAAGCCGCACGGGTGTCGATCAGGTGCCGAAAGCCATCCGGATCGCGTGATTCCTGACGTCTTCCGGCCAGCCAGCGACGAGGGTCTCGAACCGTTCTCGGTTGCCGGCGAACAGGGCTCTCGATGCCTCCTCGAAGTCCGGAAGGTTTCCGGCCAGGGCCGACATGAAGCCATAGGCCGCATTGCGAGCTGATCGGCCGCTTTCCGCATCCTTGCGCCTCGCTTCGTCCACGAGCCGCCGCAGGGTGACCGACGCTCCTCCAGGCTGCGCGCTCAGCCATTCCCACTGGCGCGGCAGAAGCGTCACCTCCCGGGCCGTCACCCCGAGCTTCGGGCGTCCTCGTCCGCGGGGTTCGGCAGGAGCTTCATCCTCTCCGGTCTTCACCGCGAGCCGGGCGAGCACCTCCTCGTCGCGGCCCCTCAGATCGAGATCGATCTGCCGCCCCGTGGAATCCTCGAAGATGAGCACGGTCTGCGTCGGGTCGGCCTCGTTGGCGCGTTTGACGGCAAGAGCGACGGTAGGCAACGCGCCGCGGACAAGCAGGCCGAAGCCCAGGAAGGCGGTGTAGGTGGGAGAGGGTGCTGTGGCCATGGATGTCTCGCTTAGGAGTCTTCAGGTGGTTCCGAAGGTCAGAAATATTACCCGGGTATAATTGACGGGACCGATATTTGCAACTACACCCTGTCCGAATACCCGCCGGCGCATGGGAAACGCGTCGATCCGTGATCAACCAGGGAACCGAGGCATGGGCACCATCGACAGGAAAGCTGCCATCGCGGCCTATAAGGAGCGCAAGACGCCGGCCGGCATCTTTGCGGTGCGCTGCAAGGCCACAGGCCAGGTATGGGTCGGTCGCAGCCGGCATCTCGATACCCAGCAGAACGGTTTGTGGTTCGCGCTCAGGCTCGGTTCGAGCATGAATCGAAGCCTGCAGGCGGCCTGGAATGCCTGCGGCGAGGCTGCTTTCGCATTCGAGGAGTTGGAGCGTCTGCCGGACGAGATATTGCCATATGTGCTCCAAGCCACGCTGAAGGAGCGCCTGGCCCATTGGAGGGCTGAACTCGGCGCCGACCTAATCTGAGGCTCAAGGGCGCTGCGACCACCTACCGGACGCGCGGGCCCTCCATCGCGCTAGGCGCAATGCCCTTCTCCGTCATCGCCGGAAGCGGTCCTTCCGCGGTCCGATTGGGATTTCTCCCCTCGTCGTTTCAGGGTTTGACCCGATACCCGAGGTCAATCGCGCGAATAGATTTCTCCGTAAGCCTGGCCAAAGCCCACACCTTTGCACGTGCTGCATCGGACAAAAGCATTGCCGGGAGACGGAAGCCTCAACGCATCAATCCCGGCCGGAGGCGTAAGGACCTGAGACCATGTCGTTGATCGACGTCTTCGCCTGGATCGTTCTGATCGTTCTCGCGGCGACGGCCGTTGCGGTCTTCGTGGCCCTCGGGATGATGCCGGGACACATCGCGAGAAAGCGGGGGCATCCCTGGCCCGAGGCGGTGACGGTCGGAAGCTGGGCCACCCTGATCTGCGGCTTCGTGTTCTGGCCGCTGGTGCTGATCTGGGCCTATGTCGACGCGCCGGAACGGCGGGAGGCGCCGAAATGATCGTCCTCCTGCTCAACTCCTACATCGCGCTGCTCGCCCTGTTCGTCTGGCTCAGGTTCATTCCGTTCAACCTGTTCTGGAAGCTCTCGCCCGTCCTCGTTCTGCTCGTTCTGCTCGTCGGTCTGTTCATCCCAATGGGGTGGGGAGCGCCCTCGGGACCTGCGGCAGTCATCCGTAATTCCGTGCAGATCGTGCCCGAGGTTGCCGGCGAGGTCGTCGAGGTGCCCGTCACGGCCAATACGCCGCTCAAGGCGGGCGATGTCCTGTTCCGGATCGACCCGACACCCTATCAGTCGCAGGTCCAGACTCTTCAGGCGCAACTCAAGTTCGCCGAGTTGCGCCTGTCGCAGTTCTCCGAGCTTCAAAGAAACGATGCCGGGCGCGCGTTCGACGTGCAGCAGCGCGAGGCCGAGGTCGAGCAGTTGCGCGCCCAGCTCGAGGGCGCCAAGTGGAGCCTCGACAAGACCATCGTGCGGGCACCGGCCGACGGCTACGTGACCAATCTCGCGCTGCGCAAGGGCGCGCGGGTCACCGCCCAGTCCCCGGTCATGGCCTTCATCGATACCGCGGAGACCATCTTCGGGGTCGAGGTTCCGCAGATCTACGCGCGCTACGTCGAGGTCGGCCAGCCTGTGGAGGTCACGTTCAAGCCCTTTCCCGGAGAGATCTTTTCAGGTCGTGTCGAGACGGTCCTGCAGGCGATCGCGACCGGGCAGACGCAGCCGGGCGGTCTTGCCGTTGCTCCGTCGGATGTCCAGTCGGCGCCGTTCGTGGTCCGGATCAAGCTCGATGATCAGGAGGTGGCGCGGCGCCTTCCGGCCGGGAGCACGGGACTTGCCGCCGTCTATACGGAGCATGTGCAGGCGGCCCACGTCATCCGCAAGGTCGTGCTGCGGCAGACCGCAATCCTGAACTACGTCAACCCCTTCTGATGGGCGGGCGGACCCTCCTCGTCGGCCTGCGGCATCAGCGCCCGTTCAGCGTCCTGCGCTCAACGGGCGTGACCGGCAGGGTTTGCATCTCGCCGCGCCGGAGGATCGTCAATGTCACGACCTGGCCGATGCGGTCGCCGTTCAGGAGCCGCACGAGATCGTCGATGCCGCCGACAGGTTCGCCGTCGAGCGCGAGGAGGACATCGCCCTGCTCGAGTCCCGCCTGGGCCGCGGGGCTGCCGGGCTCGACGGCCGCGATCGCGACTCCTGCACTGAGAGGCAGTCCTGCCGCATAAGCGACACGCCGCGGAAGCGGCACGGTCTGACCCGCAACGCCGATCGAGGCGCGCCGGACACGCCCGTGGCGGATCAGCTCCGTCACGACGAAGCTCGCAGTATTGCTCGCTACCGCAAAGCAGATGCCCTGCGCTCCCATGATGACGGCCGTGTTGATGCCGACGACCTCTCCGGATGTCGCAACGAGCGGGCCGCCGGAATTGCCGGGGTTCAGGGCGGCATCCGTCTGGATCACGTCGTCGATCAGCCGCCCCGATTTCGCGCGCAGGCTTCGTCCGAGGGCCGAAACCACTCCAGCGGTCACCGTCGACTCGAAGCCGAGCGGGTTGCCGATGGCGATGGCAATCTGCCCGCGCTTCAAAAGCTTCGAATTGCCCAGGGTTGCGAAGGGCAGCCCGTCGCCGCTCGCTCGCAACAGGGCGAGGTCCGTGTCGGGATCGTCACCGATCATCTGCGCGTGGATCGGGCGCCCGTCGGGGCCGGTCACCTTCGCGTCCCGCGCGCCTTGCATGACATGGCTGTTGGTGAGGAGGAGGCCGTCCGGCGAGATGATCACGCCCGAGCCCATTCCGGCCATGCGGCCCGAGACCTGAGGCTCGACGCGGACAACGGCAGGGCCGATGCCGTCCACGACGCTCGTGACCGCATGCGAGTAGGCGTCGAGCAGGACCTCGTCGGGCACAGGCGAGGGCCGTTGCCGCTCCGAAGGGGAATTGTCGGGGTGAAGGAGATAGGCTGGGGTGCGTTCGAGCATGGGAGGCTCCGACGTTTATATCGTTTCGATCGATATGGTGACGCCGTGATCTCCAACCAAGAGGGCGGCCTTCGCCGAGGTTCACAACATGATGAGCCCGAGGCGCACGGCCTGCGCGACCGCATCGGTTCTGCCCGTCGCATCGAGCTTTGCTGCAATGGAGGCCACGTGAAACTTGGCGGTGTGGAACGAAATTCCGAGCCGTCGGGCAATCACCTTGTTGGACGCCCCTTCCGCCAGCAGCCGCAGAACCTCGCGTTCCCGTGCCGTGAGAGCGTAATCCCTCAGGTAAGGAGAGGCGCTGTCCGGGATGCGGTCCAGCGCGATGTCCCCCGACCGGACGTCTCGCGGCAGGATCGCGAAGCCCCTGGCGACAGCATCGAGGGCCAGCAGGAGCTCCGCGATGGTGGCGCTCCGGGGCAGCACTCCGCCCGCTCCGGATTTGAGGATTTCGAGCGCGTTCGCGGAATCTTCAAGAACGATGACCGGGGTTCCGTCGTCGACCGGAAGGTGGTCGGCGATCACCACGTCGGGCTCCCTCGGATCAAGGGTGACCTTCTCCGGCTCGCCGGCCAGCATCGTGCCGACGCGGTCGAGCAGGTCTGGATCATCGATCTGGAGCGCGACGCGTTGCACGGCTTCACTCTCGAGGTTTGGAACGCTCCGCAATCTCGACCGTCAGCGACATTTGCTTCCCCGCCCGCAGGATTCCAAGGGCGACGGACTGACCGACGCTCTCGGGCCCGAGAAGCGCGTAAACGCGGCGTATCGAGTGCAGGGGATCGGTCTGCCATCGAATGAGAATATCCCCTTGCTTGATCCCGGCTTTCTGCCCGGGGCCGCCGGAATCCACATTGATGACGATAAGCCCCTTGGGTTCCGTGAGCCCGGCCGCATCGGCAACGGTTTCATCGATCGGCACGGGCTGGAGGCCGAGCCCCAGATAGCCACGGGCGATCCGGCCATGGGCGAGCAATTGCTGCGCTACCCGCTCGATCGTCTCGGACGGGATGACGAGGACGCGTCCTCGGGGACCCAGGACCGTCATACCGACGATCGATCCATCGAGGTCGAGAGCGGCTCCGCCCTCCGACCGGGAATCGAGCCGAAGATCCAGATGGAGCCTGCGGTCGATATGGCCGCCGCGCAGGCTCCTCCAGGGACCGCCTGCCAGAGCCACGATGCCGAAGGCGGCGCGCACGCCCTCGGCCTGGCGGCCGGCAGCAAGCACGAAATGACCGACGCGGAGCCTCGATGTCTCGGCGAAAGGAATCTCGGGAATCGGCTGCTCCTCGGTCCGCAGGAGGGCGATGTCCGTGCTCGGATCGCGACCGGCGAGACGTGCTGCGACCTGGCTTCCATCCGGGCGAGTGACGAGAATATCTTCGTCCGTCTCCAACGCTTCTTCCGCCGTGAGGACAAGTCCCGGACGCCAGACGATGCCTGTCGACGACCTGCGTCGCGGGCCGTGGATCGCCACGAGCCTCGGGGCGATTGTCTCGCAGAGATCGGCGATGCGATCGGAAATCGCTTCGAGGGAGGAGGGGGTGGATGAGGGAATGGACATGATGCGCCTCGCTGAGGAAACGCGGTCCATCCTGCCGGTAAATGCCCCTGCCGGGTACTGACCGGTTGGCCAGGTCCGGTTCCTGCCCGAGCGCGGTCCATGGAGCGGGCTATGACGGCCAAGCTCGTACACCCGGCCGTGGCGGACCTCCATCGGTCCGCCAAGGGATCTTCCGACTTGATCTTGCCGCACAGGACGGGCAAAACCCGCCTCAGTCAACAGGACCCGGTGCAATTCCGGGTGGCTCTTCCGGCCGCCGATCCGCCGGACAATCCAGTAACCAAGCCCTTCAGCCGCCTCGTCGATCGACGGGGCTCAGCTTCCCTGTGCTGCCTGGAACCCCATGACCTTTATCGAAAATCTACGCCGTGACTGGCTTTCCAATATCCGAGGCGATGTGCTCGCCGGTATCGTCGTCGCTCTTGCCCTGATCCCGGAAGCGATCGGCTTCTCGATCATCGCGGGCGTCGATCCGAAGGTGGCGCTCTATGCCTCTTTCTCCATTGCCGTTCTCATCTCGATCACAGGCGGCCGGCCCGGCATGATCTCGGCGGCAACTGCCGCAACCGCCGTGCTGATGACGACCCTCGTGCGGGACCATGGCCTGGAATACCTCTTGGCCGCGACGATCCTCGCCGGACTCATCCAAGTGCTGGCCGGCTTGTGCCGGATCGGAAGCGTGATGCGCTTCGTCTCGCGCTCCGTCATGACGGGCTTCGTGAATGCGCTTGCCATCATGATCTTCATGGCGCAACTGCCCGAGCTGATCGGCATGCCGTGGCAGACCTACGCCATGATCGCCGGGGGGCTCGCGATCATCTATCTCTTCCCACGGGTCACGAAGGCCATTCCCTCGCCGCTGGTGTGCATCATCGTCCTGACGGCTCTGACAGCCTTCATGGACATCCACGTGCGCAGCGTGGGCGACCTCGGAGCCTTGCCGGACAGCCTGCCGGTGTTCCTGATTCCGAATATCCCGTTCACGTTCGAGACGCTCTGGATCATCCTTCCCTATTCGGTCAGCGTCGCCGCTGTGGGCCTTCTGGAAAGCCTGCTGACGGCCGCCATCGTCGACCAGATGACCGACACCGGCAGCGACAAGAACCGGGAAGCCATCGGACAGGGTATCGCCAATTTCTGCACCGGCTTCATCGGCGGCATGGCCGGCTGCGCCATGATCGGTCAGTCGGTCATCAACGTGAAATCGGGCGGACGCGGGCGGCTGTCGACCTTCGTGGCGGGTGCCTTCCTGCTGTTCCTGATCCTCGTCCTGGGCGATCTCGTGCGCATCATCCCGATGCCCGCCCTTGTCGCCATCATGATCATGGTCTCGATCGGCACCTTCAGCTGGTCGTCCCTCAACGATCTGCGCAAGCATCCCCGGCGCTCCAGCATCGTCATGCTGGCCACCGTCGTCACGGTCGTCGGAACGCACAACCTGGCTCTCGGAGTCGGGGTCGGCGTTCTGCTCTCCGGCATCTTCTTCGCCTGGAAAGTGGCGCAGATCTTCCGCGTCACCTCGACGCTGACGGCTGACGGCCAGGAACGCGACTACCGTGTCGAAGGGCAGCTCTTCTTCGCCTCGGCGGAAGACTTCATGGCGGCCTTCGACTTCAAGGAGCCTGTGAAACGGGTCCGCATCGACGTGAGCCGGTCGCATATCTGGGATCTGACCGGGGTCAACGCGGTGGATCGCGCCGTTCTGAAATTCCGCCGCGAAGGCATCGAGGTCGAGGTTGTCGGCCTCAACGAGGCCAGCACCACCATCATGGACAAGCTGGCCGTTCACAACGACCCCGGAGCCTTGGAGAAGGTTCTCGGGCATTAGTGCATCGTGCGCCCTTCGGGCCCGCTCAAACGATGCGCCCTTTCCAAGAAGGGAGCATCGGACGAACCCCAGAAGTGCAAATCCACTCTTCACGTCCAATGCTCTAGACACGCGCCGCGCAGGGAGTGACCTGCGCGGCGCATTTCTTTCTAAAGCGTATGACGGCAATGGCCGGCCGCATCGCTTCATGTCATGGACATCGAAGGACCCATCGGACGCGGCGCGGCACAGGGCCCCGCTTCAGCGCTGAGGCGACAGGCCCGCGCTCAAAGAGTTCCTCCATCGACGAGGCGCACCCGCAATCCCGGATCCTGGCGGGGCGGCAAATCACCCTGGTCCCTAAGACCCAGGCAGAGCGACGGCCCGTTGAAGACGTGCATGGAGCCGAACCGCCCGTGATCCCGCGCGGCAGTCCCAAACTGTCAAAGCGATGGCCGAAAGGGTCAAGCAACAAACGCGCGAAAGGGCACACTGGCCCGCACAAGCAAGCCGGATCTTCGCGGACAGGGCTGCAAGCTCAGCTCCGCAAGCCGATCGGCACGCCCGGCGACTCATCGCACAGCCCGAGAGCGGAGTGGGAGGCCATCATGACGGTTGCGGTTCCAGCCCAGGACGCGGGACAGCACGTTCAGCGGCGGCATGATAAGTACGATCGGCTCGTGGCGACCGCTCAGGCCCTGCCGAGGCTGAAGGTCGCCGTGGCGCATCCGTGCGATACGGCCTCGCTGGGCGCGGTGTTCGAGGCGCTCGAACTCGGGCTCGCCGATCCGATCCTCGTCGGGCCGCAGGCCAGGATCGCGGCCGCCGCGCAGGCGCTCGGCAAGTCGATCTCCGCGATGCGCGTCGTCGATGTCCCGCACAGCCATGCGGCTGCCGTGAAAGCGGTCGAACTCGTCAGGGCCGGCGAAGCCGAGGCGCTGATGAAGGGCAGTCTGCATACGGACGAGCTCATGGGCGCGGTGGTCAGTCGCGAGGGCGGCCTGCGCACGGCGCGCCGGATCAGCCACTGCTTCGTCATGGACGTGCCTGGCCATGAAACGCCGCTCATCATCACGGACGCGGCGGTCAACATCGCGCCGACGCTGGAGGACAAGGTCCACATCGTCCAGAACGCCATCGATCTCGCGCGGGCGATGCGGGTCGATCCGGTGCGGGTCGCGATCCTCTCGGCGATGGAAACGGTCAATCCGAAGGTGCCCTCGACCATCGAGGCCGCGGCCCTGTGCAAGATGGCCGACCGTGGGCAGATCACGGGGGGAATCGTGGACGGTCCCCTGGCGCTCGACAATGCCATCGATCTCGGCGCGGCGGAGATCAAGAAGATCCAGTCCCCCGTCGCCGGACAGGCCAGCGTGCTCGTCGTGCCTGATCTCGAAGCGGGCAACATGCTCGCCAAGAGCCTGACCTTCCTGGCCGACGCCGATGCGGCCGGTATCGTGCTCGGTGCCCGTGTGCCGATCATTCTCACCAGCCGGGCCGACTCGACCCTCACGCGGCTGGCCTCCTGCGCCGTGGCCTCGCTCGTAGCTGACGCGCAGCGCCATCAACTCGCCATCCAGGAGGTCTGAGCCATGATGCCCGTTCTCATCGTCCTCAACGCGGGCTCATCGAGCCTCAAGTTCCAGGTCTACGACACGCCGGACGGTGCGGAGCCGCGCGTTGCCTTCAAGGGGTTGTTCGAGGGGTTGGGCGGATCGGCGCACTTTATCGTCAAGGATGCGTCCGGAAATCTTTTGGACGAGATGACCTGGAGTTCGGGCGACCGGCTCGGGCACGAGGAGGCGCTGATGCACCTCGTCTCGTGGCTGCGACAGCATCAGGAGGGGCGCAGGCTCGCGGCGATCGGGCATCGGGTCGTGCATGGCGGGGCGGCCTTTACCGGCCCTGTGATCGTCGATGAAGACGTGGTCCAGAAGCTCGAAACGCTCGTGCCGCTCGCCCCCTTGCATCAGCCTCACAACCTGGAGCCGATCCGGATCGTTCGTCGGCGCCTGCCGGGTTTGCCGCAGGTTGCCTGCTTCGACACCGCCTTCCACCAGACGCAGTCCGAAATCGCGAGCCTGTTCGCGCTCCCGCGCGAGATGCGCGAGCGCGGCGTGCGGCGCTATGGCTTCCACGGGCTGTCCTACGAGTACATTTCGTCCATTCTGAAGGACTACGATCCACGGCTTGCCACGGGGAGGGTGATCGCCGCTCACCTCGGGAACGGCGCGAGCCTCTGTGCCCTCGACAAGGGGATCAGCATCGCGACCACGATGGGCTTTTCGGCCCTCGACGGTCTTCCGATGGGAACGCGCTGCGGCGCCATCGATGCAGGGGTCGTCTTCTTCATGCTCCGGGAGATGCAGCTCAGCCCGGAGGCGGCCGAGCGCATCCTCTATACCAAGTCCGGCCTGCTCGGCGTCTCCGGCCTGTCGAACGACATGCGCGTGCTGCGGGCCAATGCCGCGACCGATGCGGACGCCAAGCGCGCCATCGACCTTTTCGTCTATCGCATCACCCGTGAAATCGGCTCGCTGGTCGCGGCCCTCGGCGGGCTCGACGGGCTCGTCTTCACGGGCGGCATTGGCGAGAACGACGTGGCGACCCGCGCCGAAGTGGTCGCCGGGCTCGCATGGGCAGGCCTCGCACTCGACGAGGAAGCCAACCGTGCTGGCGGCCCGAGGATCTCCGCCGGATCCGTGGCGACAGCATGGGTCATTCCCACCAATGAGGAACTCGTGATCGCCCGACAGACGCAGAGCGTGCTCGGCGCAACGCAGGCCAGACTCGCATCCTGAAGACGGAGACTGATGCCATGGAAACCCTGAAGACCAAGCCGGACGAGAAGGCCCGGCAGGAGCTCGCCGACGAGACGTTCATGTCGGCAGCTGATCTGCGGAGCTACATGACCGAGATGCAGATGGCGAAGGCCGGCAAGTCGGTCGAGGGCATGGATCGCGCCGAGAAGGCCCGCCAGGACCTGATCAAGCGCCTGTCCGAGCCGCTCGATCTCACGCCCGAGAGGCTGCAGGAGATTCTCCAGCCGCTGAAGCTGAAGCTGCGGTCGGCGGCCGAGCGCGGCGAGACCGAGCTGATGGTCATGCGCTTTCCCAGCGCGCTGTGCGCCGACCATGGCCGCGCCATCAACAACGCGGATCCGACCTGGCCCGACACCCTCGCCGGACGCCCGCGCCAAGCCTACGAGCTCTGGCGCGATCAGCTCAGGCCCGCCGGGTTCAGGCTGAGCGCGATGATCATCGAGTGGCCGGGCGGGCTGCCGGGTGACGTCGGCTTCTTCCTCAAATGGGGCGGCACCAAGCAGTAAACTTCGTCGCAATCCGATTTCTGACGGGACGGAAGCAATGCGAGACGGGAAATCCAGGACCAGAGAACGGGACGAGGATGGGCAGGCCCGGCTGACGACGCTCGCCCGTTCGCAAGCGAAGGTGACCGAGGTCTATCACGAGCGGTGTGCCAGGGCCGTGCAGCGTTACCTCGATGCCGTGAAGGCCGCGGGCGAGCCGCTCAGGGATGGGGCGGCCCGCTCGGCGTCTCCTCTCGATCTCTGGCGGGACGCCAGCGCCTATTGGCTCGATTTAACCCAGCGCTCGGTCCTGTTCTGGGACACGCTGCGCCAGCGCGGCGACAACTGGATCGAGCACGAGAAGGCCGGCAAGCCGCCGCTGCTGGCCTTCGACTGGGAGATGATCGCCGACGCCCGGACATTCGAGCGTTCCGTGAACTACGCTCTCGTGCGCATCATTCCGCCGGTCGGAATCAAGACCGACCCTGAGCTCCGGCCCTTCGTCATCATCGACCCGCGGGCCGGTCACGGCCCGGGCATCGGCGGGTTCAAGCAGGATTCGCAGGTGGGCGTAGCGCTCAAGGCGGGGCATCCGGTCTATTTCGCGATCTTCTTCCCCGATCCCGTTCCCGGGCAGGCCCTGTCGGACGTGTCCCGGGCCGAGGCCGAATTCCTGCGCATCGTCGGCGAGCGCCATCCCAAGACCGGCAAGCCCGTCCTGTTCGGCAACTGCCAGGGCGGCTGGGCCTCTATGCTGGTCGGTGCCGTCGAACCGGGCCTCGTCGGCCCGATCGTCATCAACGGGGCGCCGATGTCGTACTGGGCCGGCAATGACGGCGAGAACCCGATGCGCTACGCGGGCGGAATCCTCGGCGGCCTCTGGCCGGCGCTTCTCGCCAGCGATCTCGGCGCCGGCAAGTTCGACGGAGCCTATCTCGTCGAGAATTTCGAGTATCTCAACCCTGCCAATACGTATTTCGACAAGTACTACACGCTCTTCTCGAAGATCGACACCGAACCCGAACGCTTCCTCGAGTTCGAACGCTGGTGGGGCGGCTTCTTCCTGATGAACCGGCAGGAGATCAAGTGGATCGTCGAGAACCTGTTCATCGGCAACAATCTGGCGGCCGGCGACGCAGAATGGTCCGAGGGCCGCGCCTTCGACCTGCGCGCGATCCAATCGCCGATCATCCTGTTCGCGTCTCTCGGTGACAACATCACCCCGCCGCAGCAGGCGTTCAATTGGGTGGCCGACCTTTATCCGACCACGGAGGCTCTCAAGGCGAACGGCCAGGTCATCGTCGGCCTGATGCACAAAAGCGTCGGCCATCTCGGCATCTTCGTCTCGGGCTCGGTCGCGAAGCGCGAATACACGCAGATCGTCGACCTGATCGGGTATATCGAGCATCTGCCTCCCGGCTTCTACGGCATGCAGGTCGAGGAGCAGAAGGTGGATGGCAGCGTGCGATACGACGTGGTGCTGACCGAGCGCCGCGTCGAGGACCTGCAGATCCTGCAGAAGTATGGCCGTAAAGACGAGACGCCGTTCGAGGCGGTCGAGAAGACGTCTGAGACGCTTGCCGCCGCCTACGAGACCTTCGTGCACCCGTTCGTGGCGCCGTTGGTCACCCCGGCCGCGGCCGGGCTCGCGAGGACATTCAATCCTCAGAGGGTCCAGCGCTGGGCGGTGTCCGACCTCAACCCCTTCCTGTGGCCGCTCAAAGGCATAGCGGACATGGCGAAGGCGAACCGCGCGCCGCGTGACAACGACGGCCCGGCAGCAAAAGCGGAACGCTGTGCCGCCGCCGTCACGTCGGCCTCGTGGGATCTCTACCGTGACCTGCGCGATGCGGCGGTCGAGAACACCTTCTTCCGCACCTACGGACTGGCCCGCATCGGCATGGGCATGCAAGGCGCGGAGGCCGTCGCGGAGGAGCCCATCGACGTGCGTCATGCCCCTCTGGTGAAGGAGGCGCTGTCGCATATCGAGGAAGGCGACCGGACGAAGGCCATCGTCCGTGCGGCGCTTCTGCTGATGAAGGCCGGTACCGGTCGGCGGCGGCTCTCGGCCATGAAGCGGACACGGGAACTCGTCGGACACGACGTCGGCCTGCTCGACGTGCCGACGGAAGCGGCCCGCGACATCATCCGCGAGCAGTCCTACGTCGTCGATTTCGAGCCCGTGAAGGCGCTCATGGCGCTTCCCAAGCTTCTGCGGACCGCCGATGACAGGCGCAGCCTGCTCGATCTGCTCGACCGGGTGGAAGGCAGGATCGAGGCCAACGAGAAGCAGGTGACGTTGCTGGGCGAGATCCGGCGCCTCCTCGCCGAGGACGAGCCCACAGGCGAGACGAAGGCCGAACCGATCACGGTGACGCTGGTGGAGCGCGACGCGGAGACCCGCCCCGGAACGGCGGCCAGGCGGGGATCCGCTCGCCGCGCCAGCCATACCCGACGCACGAGGGCAAACCCATGAACGACCGTCCCATGAACGACCGTCCCACCGAGCTGACAGAAATTGCTATTCAATCGAAGATCCTGCACGGCAAGCGGGCTCTCGTCGTCGGCATCGCCAACGAGCATTCGATCGCCTATGGCTGCGCCCGGGTTTTCCGGGAGCTCGGCGCCGACCTCGCCGTCACCTATCTCAACGAGAGGGCCAAGCCCTATGTCGAGCCTCTCGCCGACGAGCTCGGAGCGTCGATCCTCGCACCCTGCGATGTGGCTCAGCCCGGACAGCTCGAAGCGGTCTTCGAGCAGATCCGCGAAACCTGGGGCAGCCTCGACATCGCGCTGCATTCCATCGCTTTCGCGCCGAAACAGGACCTGCAGGGGCGGCTCGTCGACAGCTCGGACGAGGGGTTCAAGGTGGCGATGGACGTCTCGTGCCATTCCTTCATCCGCATGGCCCGTCTCGCCGAGCCGCTGATGCCCGAAGGCGGAACGCTCCTGGCGATGAGCTATCATGGCGCCAACAAGGTGGTTCCGAACTACAACCTGATGGGACCCGTGAAGGCGGCGCTGGAGAGCGCCGTCCGCTATCTCGCCTATGAATTGGGCGACAAGCATATCCGGGTTCACGCCGTGTCGCCCGGTCCCCTGAAGACGCGGGCGGCCTCCGGGCTGAAGGATTTCGATGTCCTCCTGTCCGAGGCCACCGAGCGGGCGCCCATCGGCGAACTGGTCGATATCGACGATGTCGGCCTCACGGCCGCGTATCTGACGACACCGTTCGCCAGGCGGCTGACGGGGACGACCACCTATGTCGACGGAGGACTGAGCATCATGGCGTGAGGCGAGCCTCGCACGTGGGTGCCCGATCGAAGGGAGGTCACAATGACTTTCGGTTTCGTCCCTCTAGCCAAGCGTATCGGCATCGCTGCATTCGCGGCCGTTTTGGCAGGTACCGCATGGGCCCAAGTGCCAAGTCGCGCGCCAAGTCAGGCGCCAAGTCGGGCGCCAAGTCAGGACGCTGCACTGTCTGCTCCGGTCAAGCAACGTCAGCCGTCACAGTCCTCCATTCAGGAGCAGAACGACCGGCAGCAGACGAAAACCGACAAAGGCGGATCGGAAGCCGACAGGAAGGTACGCGAGACGGATCGCCGGCTGAACCGCACCCTGCGCAGTGTCTGCATCGGCTGCTAGCAGCCGTCACATCGGGAGAGAGTCTTGCGTTCAGTGGATTCGCGCGACGCGATGAACAGCCGGGAAAGGTCCCCCTCTCTCGAAGCGAGCTATGTGGAGAAGGCGCTCGGGCTCGTGCTGCTCCTGGTGCTGGCCGTCGGCTGCATCTACATCCTGACGCCGTTCCTCAACGCCATCTTGCTCGCCGTCACGCTGTGCGTGTCCACCTGGTCGCCGTTCCGGAAGATGGAGGCATGGCTGGGCGGACGTCCGACCGCCGCTGCCCTTGTCATGACTCTGATGACCGCCGGTCTGCTCGTGCTCCCGCTGCTCGCTCTGGGCGCGAACCTCGCGGACGACGTCACCCGGCTCGCCGTAGCTGTCCGATCCGCCATAGACCAGGGGCTGCCGCCGCCCGGCTGGCTCGGCCGCATCCCGCTGGTCGGGCAGGAGGCGGAGCAGGTGTGGCTTCAGGCGGTCCGGCAGGGCAAAGGGCTTGCGCCGGTCGTCGCGCCCTATCTGGCGCCGTTGCGGGAATGGGCCCTGCGCCAGGGAGCCTCGCTTCTCTCCGGCACGCTCCAGGTGGGGTTCGGCATCGTGCTGGCCTTCTTCCTCTATCGGGACGGTGTCTATGTGGAGCGCCGTCTCGAATGGGCGATGGCGCGGCTGGGCGGCTGGCGCGCTCGCCGTGTGCTGACGGCGGCGGGCGCCACCATCAAGAGCGTGGTCAACGGGGTTCTCGGCACCGCGCTGGTGCAGGGCATCCTGCTCGGTTTCAGCTTCTGGCTCGCGGGCGTCCCCGGCGCGATCGTACTCGGCGCCGTGGGCATTGTGCTGACTCTGCTGCCGATGGGGCTCGTGCTGCTCTGGCTGCCCGCTGCCCTGTGGCTGATGTCCGACGGCCATACCGGAGGGGCCGTGTTCGTGATGGCTTGGAACGGCCTTTTCGTCGGCAGTCTCGACAACGTCCTGCGTCCATACCTGATCAGCCGAGGCATCCGGATGCCGATGGTGCTGATCTTTCTCGGCGTGCTCGGCGGTCTGCTGACCTTCGGGATCATCGGCGTCTTCGTCGGCCCCGTACTGCTCGCGGTCGCGCACACGCTGTTCCAGGACTGGGGGCGTGCCAGCGAGACCGCGCCCGGTTCAGCCTGATCGTCCAAAGGGGAGGGAGCCTCGATGAAAACGATCACTCTTCAGGACGGCGTCGCGATGGTCCCTGCCGGAGCCGCGGCCCGGGCCAAGCTCGTAACCTCTCCTGAACCGTCGAAACCAACAATCGCGAGGGCCGCGTCCGACGCCACGCCCTTCGTGGGAGACGCCCTATGACCCCATCGATAAACCCTGCGGCACCTCATCATCTGCCCATCTTCCTCGCCGGACCCGACGGGACCGACGTCTTCATGACGGTCATGGCGGTGTTCATGGTGCTCGCCGTGCTGGCCGTTGGTCTCCTCTTCCTGCGGCTGCATACCCTGCCTGAGCGCATGGCCCACAAATCCAAGAAGATCCAGTTCGAGGTCGTGGCCGTGCTGGGCCTGCTGGCCCTGTTCACCCACATGCACATCTTCTGGGTTGCCGGCTTGCTGCTCGCATTGATCGACGTTCCTGACTTCGGATGGCCGCTGCGCAGGATGGCGGGTTCGCTCGAGAAGATCGCCGGCATCCCGCCGGGCGAGGGCGCGAACGACGTGCCGGAGGACGGTACTCCTGCCGTGCCGCCGGGCGAGGGCACGGTGGAGGCGCCGACGACCGTCACTCCTTATCGCCTGCCGAAGGAGCAGTCCCATGCTTGAACTCCTTCTCTGCTCGCTGCTGACGATCCTGCCGGACTATCTCTACCGCCGCTATGCCCAGGGCAGGCGGCTCGGCAAGGAGATCACGCTCTACTCGGTGTGGTTCGAGTTGCGCTGGGGCATCATCACGTGCCTGATGCTCACGGTCGGGCTGATCACGGTGATCTTCTATTTTCATCCCTCGACGAGCAACGTCACGGCGTACTTCCGGACCGTCCCGATCCTGCCGGAGACCAACGGGCGCGTGGCCGAGGTCAATCTCGGCGTCAGCGGAGAGGTCAAGCAGGGACAGCCGATCTTCCGGCTCGACAGTGCCAAGCAGGATGCGGCGGTGGAGACCGCCCGCCGCAAGATCGCTCAGGTGGACGCGGAGCTGGTCGCTGCGCGGACCGATGTCGCGGCGGCCGAAGGCAGGATCCAGGAGGCCAGGAGTGCCTACCAGCAGGCGGTGGACGAGCTGGCGATCAAGCAGGAGATCTATCGCCGCAATCCGGGCGCCGTCGCCACGCGGGAGATCGACAAGCTGCAGGTCGCCGTGCAAGGGCGCCAAGGCGGCATCGACGCCGCCGTCGCCGCGAAGGAACAGGCTGAGACGCGGATCTCCACCCTGCTGCCGGCCGAGAGGGCCAGCGCCGAAGCCGAACTGGCCCAGGCACAGGTGGAGTTGGACAAGACCGTCATTCGGGCCGGTGTGGACGGACGCGTGGAGCAGTTCACGCTGCGGGTGGGCGACATCGTCAACCCATTCATGCGCCCGGCCGGCGTCCTGATTCCGGAAGGGGCCGGGCGGCAGGCCGTGGTAGCCGGTTTCGGGCAGATCGAGGCGCAGGTGATGAAGCCCGGGATGATCGCCGAGATCACGTGCGTCTCGAAGCCCTGGACGGTGATCCCGATGGTGGTGACGAGCGTGCAGGACTACATTGCCGCCGGCCAGATCCGCAGCGGCGAGCAACTGCTCGACCCGCAGCAGGTGGTCCGGCCGGGAACCATCCTGGCGTTCCTCGAGCCCTTGTACGCGGGTGGGCTCGACGGCGTCACGCCCGGCAGTTCCTGCGTCGCCAATGCCTATACCAGCAACCACGACCTGATCGCCTCGGGAGAGGTCGGTTCCTTCCAAGGGCTGGTGCTGCATGGCGTGGATGCGGTCGGGCTCGTGCACGCCATGATCCTGCGGATCCAGGCGCTCGTTCTGCCGATTCAGACCCTCGTGTTCAGCGGACACTGACGTTTGCAGCAAGGAGAGGTTTCCGTGGCCAGCATGCATTTTGAGCTGATCTCGCCAGAGCGGGTCGTATTCGCGGGCGAGGTGCGGGCGGTCATGTTGCCGGCCACTGAAGGCGACATGACCATCATGCCGGGCCACGAGTCGGTCATGGTGATGCTCAATCCGGGTGTGGTCGCGGTGACCGACTCCCAAGGTCATGGCCGCAGCGCATTCGTGCGGGGCGGGTTCGTCGAGATCACCGGCTCCCGCGTGTCGGTCCTCGCCGAGCAGGCGCTGCCGCCGGAGGAGCTGACGCGCGAACGCCTCGACGAGGAGATCGTGCGCTTGGAAACCATGCGCGAGGCCATGCGGGATGATCGCTCCCGCTGGGAGGCGGATTTTGCCATCGGCCGCCTGGAGCAGGTGAAGACGACCCTTTCATTCTGAAGCGCAAAAAGGAGGACGATCCATGACCATCATGTCAAAGACATCGGGAGCATCGGAGAGGTTGCGCAGCGGTATCGGGACAGCTTTGCCCGATGGCGACGGTCGGGCTCTGACGAATGCTTCGGAAGCCTGGTTCGCCGCCACCGCCGAATGCCAGCGCGAGATGTTCGGCTTCATGTCCATGAGGCTTGAAAAGGACGGCGAGGCGGTTCGGGAGATGATGGGCTGCAAGACCATGGCGGATGCCGCGGCCGTCCACTCGCACTGGGCGGAGGAAACCCTTCGCGACTACAACGCTGAGATCACCAAGCTGATGACGATCTACACCAATTCCGTCAACGGCGGAGCGAGCCTGAAGAGATGACGGCCAGCTTGGCTGAAGCCGCCGGCTGACGGATCCTGCCCGCACCATCGCACTCTCCCTGCAGGCCGCCGCCCGCACTTTGGCCGCGTCGCGAGCGCATCGTGCGAAAAAGTGGCTCCGGTTTTTCGCACGAACGATGCGCTCATCTCAGAAGGGAGCATCGGATCGAGCTCAAAAGTGCAAGTCCACTTCCCGCGTCCGATGCTCTCGTCGTGCTTCACCTCAGGCTGAGAAGGACAACCATGGAGGTTCATTCCGGTGTTAACCTGTGTTAACTTTTCGGTGAACTCCGCCGGCGAAGCGGGCACACGTCATGTGGGGCATCCTTGTGGAATGCGGTGCCATGCATGACGCGAACTCCATTGGGCTGCGCGGGCGTGGATTCGCGCGCTCGCCCGGCATCCGGGGCTGGGTGATCCTGACCGCGTCGGCGACGGCGGCGCTGTCGTTTCTCGCCGTTGCCGGCGTCCTGCTCTGGCACGCCCTCCACGAACGTCACGACATGATTCACCGTGGTCTGGCGGCCTCCGTGGCGACCGCCAGCGCGCTCGACCGCGAGACGGAAGCGCTCGGCAATCTCCTGCGCGGGCTTTCGCGCTCGCCCCTGCTCGACGTGGATGACCTCGAACCCTTCTATCGCCAGCTCGTGGCCACGCCCCACCCTCCGGGCTCCCGATTCATTCTCTGGACGGCCCAGCGGCAATTTCTCAACACCAGCATTCCGTTCGGCGAAACCCTGCCTGCCATTCCGGGGGCACCGAACCGCGCCGAACGCCTCGCACTGCTGCGGCAGGACGGGTTGATCCTGTCGGAGCGGCTTCGCAGCCCGCTCGATGGCCGATGGATCGTGGCCGTGAGCCTGCGGCTCGACGGCCGGGCGAACGAACCGGAGAGGATTCTCACGCTCGCCGTGCCGGAAGACCATCTCTACGGGACCCTGCGGGCTGTCGGAAGGGCGGAGGGCTGGAGGACGATCATCCTGGACCTCGGGTTCCAGGAGCTGACCGACCTTGACAGCGATACGCCGCACGGGCCCGTGAGCCTGTCGCGGGACATGCTGGACCGGTTGTCGGGGCCGGAGCGCAGCGGCCACTTCAACGCCGAAGACCCATCCGGCGAATGGGTCATCGCCTTCAGCCGATCTTCGCGGTCCGGATACACGGTCGTCTCGCTCGCGCCGGACGCTCTCGTGGACGCGCCGGTGCGCCGGTCCGCCTACCGCATCGGCCTTGCCGGGGGCGTCCTGCTTCTCGTCGGTGGCGCCTCGGCCTCGCTGCTGATGCGCACAGGCGGTCCGGTCGACAGCCTCCGGCGCGACGCGGCGGCGAGCCGGCGCCAGCTCGCGGCGGCCAACGCCCGCATGAGCGACCTTCTCGAGAGCATCAGCGACTGCTACTTCACCCTGGACCGGGACTACCGCATCATGGCTATCAACACCGCCGCGAGACGGTGGTGGGGGCTGGGGGCTGGGACCATCGCCGGGCGCTCCTATTTCGACACCGTCGGGCGCGATCCGTCCATCGATGCCGTTCTGGCGCAGGCGATCGGGGAACGGCGCGAGTTCCGGGGCGCGTTGGCCTCGATCGACCATCCCGGGCGCTTCATCGGATATCGCGTCTATCCCTCGCCGGAAGGCGCTACCGTGTTCTTCAGCGATGTCACCGAGCGCTATCAGGCGCACCGCGCGGTGGTGCAGGAGCGCGAGTTCCTCCAGGCGTCGCTCGATGCGCTCTCGGCCCATATCGCCATCCTCGACAAGGCCGGGACCGTGATCGCCGTCAATGAGGCCTGGCATCGCTTTGCCCGGACCAACGGCTATCGCGGGCCTTCGCACGGGATTGGCCGCAATTACCTCGACGTCTGTGCCGCAGCCCGGCACGAGGGCAGGGTGGAGGAGCGGATTTTTCGCGGCATGAACGCTCTCGTCGACGGCGACCTTTGCGACTTCCAGATCCTCTGTCCGTGCCCGTCACCCGACCGGCCGCGCTGGTTCCGGATGCACGCCACCCGGTTCCTGGCGGGAGCGGAGGTTCGCATCGTGGTGGCGCACGAGGACCTCACCGACATCATCGCCGCACGGGAGGAGGTCGGAGAGCTTTCGGAGCGGCTTCTGGCCCTGCAGGATGAGGAGCGGCAGCGCATCGCGGCGGAGCTGCACGATTCCACCGCGCAGCATCTGGTCGCCATGGGCTTGAGCCTGATGCAGGTCGAGGCGATGGGGTTGCCGCCCGCCGGACGGCATATCCTTAACGAGATCGACCGCTCGCTCGAGGAGGCCCTGAAGGAACTGCGCCTCTTCACCTATCTGCTTCATCCGCCCGGGCTCGAGGCGGACGGATTGACCGAGACCATCCGGGGCTTTGCCGAAGGGTTCGCCGAACGGTCGGGCCTGTCCGTCACGACCCGGGTCGTCGAGAGCACGGGCCTGCTGCCTTCCGGTCTCCAGCGCGCCCTGTTCCGCATCGTCCAGGAGGGGCTTGCCAACGTGCATCGCCATGCCGGCGCCTCAAGGGCGAGGATCGTCCTGCGCCTGACGCCGGGTGCGGTGATCCTGTGCATCGGGGACGACGGGCGCGGCATGCGGCCCCGGCGCGGGGCGGCATCCGCTCAGCGCACATCCCTGGGTGTCGGCATCCCGGGGATGCGCATCCGACTCGGCCAGTTCGGCGGAAGCCTCAGGATCCGCAGCGGGCGGCGCGGGACCGTCGTCCGAGCGGCGGTTCCGCGGGAAACCGATGGCGCGCCGTCGGCGGCAGGCGAGGCGGTCAGGGTTTCTTGAGGCGGTTCTCAGGGTTTGCCCCAGCTTCTGAGGCCGAGCTTTTGGGCTATAAGGAAGGATCGCGGCGGAGGGACCTGGGAGCATGATACGCATCCTGATCGCCGATGACCACGACGTCGTCCGCTCAGGTCTCCACACGATCCTGAGCGGTCAGCCGGGATGGGACGTCGTCGCGGAGGCCGAGGATGGTCGCCGGGCGGTGCAGCTCGCGGCTGAGATCCAGCCCGACGTCGCCATTCTCGATTACCAGCTTCCATCCCTGAACGGCGTCGACGCCACCCGCGAGATCCGGGCCGTTGCCCCGCAGACCGAGGTGCTGATCTTCACCATGCACGAGAGCGAGCCGCTCCTGCGGGAATTGCTGGAGGCTGGGGCGCGCGGCTACCTGCTCAAGTCGGATGCCCGCAAGTTCCTGATCGCCGCGGTGGAATCGCTCTCGCACCACAAGCCCTTCTTCACCGGTCGGGTCTCCGAGACGCTGTTGAACGCTTACCTGGCGAAGGGACATGTTCCCGACGGTGCCCTGACGGCGCGGGAGCGCAGCGTGGTCCAGCTCATCGCGGAGGGCCGCAGCAACAAGGAGGTGGCCCAGATCCTCGGGCTCAATCCCAAGACGGTGGAAAGCCATCGGGCCTCGGCTATGCGCAAGGTCAACGCCACTTCCACCGCGACCCTGGTGCGCTACGCCATCCGCAACAGGCTCGTCGAGCCGTAACGGACTGACCCTTCGAAACCGCCGAGGGTTTATTCCCACCGATTTCAGGGTTTATCCCAATTGTCCGAGGGCGTCGGCCAAGGGAAGCTTCAGGGGAACGACACGGTGCGGACGGCATCGGCAGGGCAATGATCCCTTCGATCGCCTCACTCGCGCGTCGTGCGAAAAAGTGGACCCGGTTTTTCGCGAGAACGATGCGCTGTTCTATCGTCGGAGCATCGAAATTGATCCCAAAAGTGGATTCCACTTTTTGGATCCGATGCTCCAGCCGGGCGCTGGAGAGAGCTTTGATGACGACAGCCCACCGGACACCTGGATCGTATCTGTTCGCGACGACCCTGCTTTGTCTCGCCGCAGGAGCGCCGGTCCGGGCGGCATCCATCTCCGAACTTCAGGGCGCGTGGGTCATTACCTCGGCGCAGTGCTCCGACATCTTTGCGCAGAGGAGCGGGCGCTTTTCCTTCAAGCCGAACCATCGGAACGCCGATACCAGCTTCATCATCAGCGGCAACCGCATCCGGGGGGCGCGGGCGAACTGTACGCTGGGTTCGGAGCGGCCGACCGCCGACGGCTTGCGCGCGGTCCTCGACTGTTCGAGCCGGATGATGGTCGGTGCGCTCCCGGTCACGTTTCGCGTTCCCGACCCGAATACGATCGTCAAGGTCGATCCGGACTTCCCTGAGATCGAGACCACCTTCACCCGCTGCAGGTGATCGTCGCGAGGGGAGGCCGCAAGGCTCGCCAACCGATAGCGCATTCCCGGGCGGTAACGGGCGTCCTGGAGCAGCATTTCCGGAGTGACGCGACATGAGGTTCTTGAAAGGAATTCGCATTCTCGCGGTGGCGGCGATCGCCACGGGATCGGCGGCACTTCAGGCCGTGGCCCAGACCGATGCCCTGCCGTCCTGGAACGAGGGGCCGGCGAAGGCCGCGATCACGGATTTCATCCAGCGGGTGACGCTGCAGGGAGGTCCCGACTTCGTCCCGGTCTCGGAGAGGATCGCAACCTTCGACAACGACGGCACACTCTGGACGGAGCAGCCCATGTACGTCGAGGCTGAATTCGTTCTCGCCCGCGCGGAGGAGATGGCGCGATCCAACCCGGACCTGGCCGACCGTCAGCCGTTCAAGGCGATCCTGGGCAAAGGCAGAGCCGACTTGGTCACGCTCCCGGAGCAGGACATCGCCGATCTCGCGATCGCCACCCATAGCGGGATGACGACGTCGGCATTCGAGAGGACCGTCCTGGACTGGCTCGCGACGGCCCGGCATTCCCGCTTCGACAGGCCCTACACATCACTGGTCTACCAGCCGATGGTCGAACTGCTGGCCTATCTGAGGACCAACGGGTTCAAGACCTTCATCGTCTCCGGCGGCGGGGTCGAGTTCATGCGGCCCTGGACCGAAAAGGCCTACGGCATCCCGCCCGAGCAGGTGGTCGGGTCGAGCGGCAAGACCGTCTATCGCCTGGAAGGCGACACCCCCGTCATCGACAAGCTGCCGACGGTGGAGTTCGTGGATGACGGCCCGGGAAAACCCGTGGGGATCAACCGCTTCATCGGCCGCCGCCCGGTCTTCGCCGCCGGGAACTCCGACGGCGATCTTCAGATGCTGCAATGGACGACCCTGAACTCGGGGCCGCGCTTTGCCCTGATCGTTCACCACACGGATGGCGAGCGCGAATACGCCTACGACCGCCAATCGCGCGTGGGCCGGCTCGACAAGGCGCTCGACGATGCGCCCCGGCGCGGCTGGCTCGTCGTCGACATGAAGAACGACTGGAAGACGATCTTCAAACCATGACCGAGGAGGAGCGGACCATGAGCGGCCATCATCGCGAACCGGACGACAGGAGGGATGCCGGCGGGTCCGGCGTCAATCGGCGCGACCTGCTGCTGTCGGGCACGGCGACCGTGCTCGCCACCATCGCCAGCTCCTCCGCGCAGGCGCAGGCCCAGCAGCCGCAAGCGACGCCCGCTCCCGCGGCCGGACAGAAGCCCAACATCCTCATGATCATGGGCGACGATATCGGCTGGTTCAATCCGAGCATCTATCACCGCGGCATCATGGGATATCGGACGCCCAGCATCGACCGCATCGGCAGTGAGGGCGCGCTGTTCACCGACTGGTACGGCGAGCAGAGCTGCACGGCAGGGCGCGCGGCCTTCATCACCGGGCAGTCGCCGATCCGCACCGGACTGACCAAGGTCGGGCTGCCGGGAGCGGATGTCGGTCTTCAGGCGCAGGATCCGAGCGTGGCCGAACTGCTCAAGCCCATGGGATACATGTGCGGGCAGTTCGGCAAGAATCATCTCGGCGACAAGGATGAGTTTCTGCCGACCAATCACGGCTTTGACGAGTTCTTCGGCAATCTCTATCATCTCAATGCCGAGGAGGAGCCGGAAAATCCCGATTATCCCAAGGATCCCAATTTCCGCAGACGGTTCGGCCCGCGCGGCGTCATCCGGTCATCCGCCGACGGCCGGATCGAGGATACCGGGCCGCTCACCCGCAAGCGGATGGAGACCATCGACGACGAGACCTGCGCTGCCGCTCTGGATTTCATCGACCGCCAGCAACGCGCCGGGAAGCCGTGGTTCTGCTACTTCAATTCGACGCGCATGCACGTCAACACCCATCTCAAGCCTGAATCCGACGGCAAAACCGGCACGGGCCTGTACCCTGACGGCATGGTCGAGCACGACAACCATGTCGGCCAATTGCTGAAGAAACTCGACGATCTCGGCGTCGTACAGAACACCATCGTGGTCTATACCACCGACAACGGCGCCGAGGTGATGACCTGGCCGGATGGCGGCTCGACGCCCTTCCGGGGCGAGAAGGCGACCAACTGGGAGGGCGGCTTCCGCGTGCCGATGCTGATCCGCTGGCCCGGCGTGATCAGGCCCGGCACCGTCTACAACGAGATGTTCTCGCACTACGACCTGATCCCGACTTTCTGCGCGGCCGGCGGCGAGCCGGACGTCGTGGCCAAATGCCTGACGGGCCATCAGGCGGGCACCAAGACCTTCAAGGTCCATCTCGACGGCTACAACCTGATGCCGTTCTTCACCGGGAGCGTGAAGGATTCCCCACGCCGGGAGTTCCTCTATTGGAACGACGACGGCGAACTGGTCTCGATCCGCGTCGGGGACTGGAAAGTCGTCTTCAAACCACAGGAGAACAAGGGAATTGGCGTGTGGCGGCGCGAATTCACGAATCTGCGGACCCCGATGCTCTACAATCTGCGGGCCGATCCCTTCGAGCGCGGCGACGAGTCATTCGAATACGACAAATGGTTCTTCGATCGCGCCTTTGTGGTCGTGCCGGCTCAGGCCGTGGTGGCGCAGTGGCTTTCGAGCTTCAAGGACTTCCCGATCCGGCAGAAGCCCGCGAGCTTCAACCTCGACGAGGTGATGCAGAAGATGAGCCCGAAGAACTGACCGCACTTCTGACGGGGCGGCCGATGCCCTTGCCGCCGCCCCGCCCTCCGATACGGATGAGGGTTTCATGTTTCAAGGACGCTCGTGAGTACGTGAATCAAGGCCTGCGCGAGGGGGATGTCGACTGTTGTCCGCAGGGCACGGTCGACCCGTTCACGATCGCGAGGGATCGCCTCCTTCTCGGCGGACGCAGCGGAAGCCGATATGGCTCGTCGAGGTGTCGATGGGGTGCGGATGCCGGGCGGCCGGGCGATAGCGGCGGCAGTAATTCGGGGCGCACAGGTGCGAGCCTCCCTTCACGACCTTGCGGGGAATCTTGATCGCGGGCTCGCCCGGATCGTAGCTGCTCTCCGCCCTTCCGCTACGAGGGTTCTCCGGGATGCAGCAGGCCTTCTGCGCATCCTCGGGATGCCTCGGGCTGTACCAGTCGCCCGTCCACTCCCAGACGTTGCCGATCATGTCGTACAGGCCGTAGCCGTTGGGCGGGAACGATCCGACCGGCGAGGTGCGCTCGTAGCCGTCGAGCATCGTGTTCTGGAACGGGAACTGCCCCTGCCAGGTATTGGCCATCTGCTCCCCGCCGGGTGTGAGCTCGTCGCCCCAGGCGAACTCCTTGGCCTCGAGGCCGCCCCGGGCGGCGAATTCCCATTCGGCCTCTGTCGCCAAGTCCTTGCCGGCCCAGCGGGCGTAGGCGAGGGCGTCGGTATAGCTGACATGGACCACGGGATGGTCCTCCAGTCCCTTGAGGTTGCTGGTAGGGCCGTAAGGCCGCTTCCAGTTGACCCCGAAGGCGAAGGTCCACCACTGGCTCCAGTCCCGCAGGTCGACGGGGTGACCGGGCGGGGTGAACAGCAGGGATCCGGCCCGCAACATTTCCTTTTTCGCGCCTGGATAGTCCCTGGCATCGGGCACCATCTCGGCCGTCGTGACGTGGCCCGTTGCCTGGACAAAGGCCTTGAACTGGCGGTTGGTGACGGGGGTCGCATCCATCCAGAACCCGTCCACGCTCACGCGGTGGACGGGCGCCTCCTCGGGGTAGTGGTCGTTCGATCCCATGGCGAACGTGCCGCCCGGAATGCGGACCATGTCGTCGTCAGTCGATGGCTTCGTGGAATTGGCTGCATGTTTCATGGGATCGATATGGGGTTGAGGGGTGGTAAGGCAGAAGGCTTGCGGGGCGCTGGCGTGCGCCGCCGCAGATCGGCTCTGAGCCTTTTGAAATCGGCGGCAAGGGCCCTGCCTTCGATCTTAGACCAATGTGCGGCAGGAGGGCGCCGGCGAAACAGGAAGGCTTCGAGGTTCTCGACGGCGGTTTTCGTATCGGTCCATTCCATGGCGGGGAGGCGTGATCGCCAGGTGAGATAGGCCTGGTAGGTGCGGTCAGCCTCACCCGATCTCGCCGCCTTGAGCAATGCCCTGAAGGCGGCGCCCTCGGACCTGGAGGCACAGTCTCGCTCCGCACGCCACCGGCTGAGCGCGCCGGGGCCGAGGCGCCATGCGAGCCACCCCAGGAGGCAGGCCGGAACGAGCACGGCGAGCGCTTCTCCGAGATCCCTCCAGGTGAACCGCCACGGGCCGAACGGGCGGGCCGGTGACGCGGGCGTCGGGACCGCTGAAACCGTGACGGCGCGACCGGCTGCGCTCTCCTCCCTCGGCACGGAGTTGCGAAGATCCCACCACGGCTGCGTCACGGCGGGTAGCGCATACGAGCCGGGACGCTCGAACACGTAGGTCAGCGTGTCCGCCCGTCGCCCCGTCAGGTTCCCGCGAGCGATCCTGTCCTCGGACAGGGGAGGCTCCGCATACACCCTCACGCCGTCCGGCGCCGACAGCGGGACCGCCTGCATCGCCAGGGCCGGGACGTCGGCCGCTTCCCGGCGGATGATCCGCGTCATCGCATCGCCGGCCTTGAGGGCCGTCCCGTCCGGCCCGGACCAGGTCTCGCTCAGTGACACGGATGTCGAGGCGATCACGGGCGTCGATGGATCGACGCCCTGCGGCACCCGGACGCTGACCGGAGTCGGGGTGCCCTCGGCCGTTCCGACGGGAGCGCCACGCGGGTCGAGAAATGTGACCCGGGCGGGCGGGAGGGTGAAGACGCCGCCCCGTCGGGGATAAACGGCGAACTCGAAGCGCTGTCCGACGTAATCGCGACCGTCGATGCGCTCGCGCATGGTGGTCCCCTGACTCTCGAACCGGAATGTCTGGAATCCCGGTGCATCGGGAACGTAAACCCGCGGCGGCCGTGGCATCGTGCCTGGAAAGAGCACGTCGACAGAGAGGGCGATCCTCTCGCCGATCACGGCACCCTCGGTGGGGTTCGCGGTTTGCCGGATGACGGCGTCCTGCTCAGGCTGAGGCTGGGCCGAGGACGCAGCCGGCGCGAGAAGCAGGAGCGGGATGAGAAGCGCAAGGGGGCTCTTGGCGTTCCTGCTCATGGCGCTCCTGCTCATGGCGCTCCTCTTGCCGATGATGAGTCCTGGTTCTGAAGCTGGTAGGCGAATTTCGCCCGCAGGAAATCTGCGGGTCTCGTCTGGACTCCGCGCAGCCAGAGCGCCCGCA
This sequence comes from Microvirga sp. TS319, assembly GCF_041276405.1. Taxonomy (NCBI): domain Bacteria; kingdom Pseudomonadati; phylum Pseudomonadota; class Alphaproteobacteria; order Hyphomicrobiales; family Methylobacteriaceae; genus Microvirga; species Microvirga sp. TS319. Next base: position 1,688,071 of record NZ_JBGGGT010000002.1, read on the forward strand.
CCGCTTCATCGGACATGGGAGCCCCTCCTGTCACCGGTGCGTCCTTGCCGTCTCCGCCTTTCGGCTTGTTCGGGTCGAAGACGACCTCGTCGGGCTTGGAATCGGTGTTGCCCGTATCGCCTCCCGTCGTCTTCATCCGTTCGGCGCGAAGCCTCGCCAGAGTCCGGTTGGCTTGTGCCTCCGCCCAGCCGGGCTCGCGTTCGAGCGCACGATCGTAACGCTTCACCGCGCTGTCGTATTGTCCGAGCATCACGAGGGCATTGCCGTGATCATAGGCGGCCTCGGCGGTATCGAGGCCGGACAGGGTCTGAGCCGCTTCCTTGAACGCGCCCGCCCGGAACAGGGCCACGCCACGCCGCATGGGGTCGGCGAACGCATCGGCGGCCTCCTGATATCGGCCCTCGTGCATGGCCCAGGCGCCGCGCTGGTCCGGCGTGAGCAGGAGGTTGCGCCAGCCGGAGAGGGGCCCGAGAATCCCGAGGCCGATCACGACCGCGCCTGCGATGCTCGCGTATGTGTGCCGGGCTAGCGCATCGTGCGAAAAAGTGGACCCGGTTTTTGGCCAGAACGATGCGCTCTTTCCAAGAAGGGAGCATCGAATCGATCCCAAAAGTGGATTCCAGTTTTGGGTCCGATGCTCTAGGAGCCAGGACATCCATTCGACCACGTTGCGGATCGTGCGCGCCATGGCCTCAGCTCCCCAGGACCCAGCCGCGCCGGAACCAGGCGAGGGCGAGGAAAGCGAGCAGGGGCGTCATCCAGTAGCCCGCCTCGTGCCATCGCTCGCCCTCGCCGGCGACGTCGCCGTTGGCGGTCGCTCGGTCGAGGCGGCGGGCGATGGCGTCGGCGTCGGAGCGGTCGGGCGTCATTCCCTGGAGCAAGGCATCGAGAGTGGATGCGGCCGAAGCGAGATCGTCCGCGGCATCGAGGCGGGCGGGAGGCAGCGCTGCCCAGAGCGTTGCCTCGACCGGCAGCTTGCCGGAGCTCTTCATGAGGGCCGCCTGATCGGGCGATACGGCATCCGCCATGACGAGAACCGATCCTCCCTTGCCGCCGTCCCGGAGAACGGCGGAAGCCAGACGAGCCGCCTCGGCGAGGCTGTCACCCTCCCGGGGCATGATCTCGGGCGAAAGGGCCTGGGCCATCGCGATCACCACGTCCTTGTCCGGTGTCGGCGGCAGGACAAGGTGAACCGATCCGGCATAGGCGACAAGCCCCGTCGAGGCGCCTTCGCGCGCCGTCACGAGGTCCGAGAGCTTCTGCACGGCCCGCGCAAGGCGGCTCGGTGGCAGATCCTCGGTCTTCATCGAGGGCGTCACCTTGAGGACGATCATCACGGGCGGGCGAGCGTCGGCGAAGGGTGAGGGCTCCCGTTTCCAGGTCGGCCCCGCAAGCGCCAGCGCGCCGAGGATCCACGCCGCGAGCAGGAGGTCGTGGGGAGAGAGGCGAGACTTCCTGTCCGCGCCGACGGTCAGGGCCCGCAGGATGGCAGGATCGATCACCGTCGCCCATCGTGAGGTGGCGGCGGCCCCCTTGCGAAGATGCCACCAGAGGAAGGCGGCAGGAACGAGCAGCCCCAGCCACCACGGCCGCAGGAAATGGAACGAGGCCAGCGCGGAACTCACGGGGCCGCCTCCCGCCGTCCGGCGAGGGGAGCCGGACGGCGGTTCCGGATCAGGATGGCGAGGGCCGCTCCCATGCTCACCAGCAGGGCGGCGGCGAGCGGAATCCAATAGAGATCGGTCTTCGGCCGGAAGGAGACGGTCTCGATGCGCCGGGTCTCGACCTCGTCCAGGCGCCGGTAGATCCCGGCAAGCTGCTGCCGGTCGAGGGCGCGGTAGAAGCCCCCGCCCGTCTTCTCCGCCACCTCCTTGAGCGCGGCCTCGTCGAGTTTGTCCTCGCCTGCGGCGGTGGGGTCTCCGATGGCGATGGTGTGGATGACGATGCCGCGATCCCTGGCGACGCCCGCCGCTTCGCCGGGCGGTACCTTGCTGGCCGTATCGTTGCCGTCGGTCAGGGCAATGATCGTCTTCGTCTTCACGGTCGACTTGTCGAAGAGCGAGATGCCAAGGCCGATTGCGTCCCCGAAGGCCGTGCGGGGACCGGCCATGCCGACGGCCGTCTCCTGTACGAGCCGGCGGGCAAGAGTGAGGTCGGTGGTGAACGGCACGAGGGTGAACGGCGCATCGCCGAAGACCACCAAGCCGATCCGGTCACCCCGGCGCCGCGAGACGAAGTCGTCGAGCACCTGCTTGAGGGCCGTGATCCGATCCACCCTTCGTCCCTGCGCATCCACGAAATCCTTCGTGTCCATGGAGGCCGAGAGATCCACGAGCAGGAGCATGTCGCGGGTCGGGACATCGCGGTGCAGGGGCGGCTCGATCCATTGCGGACGCATGGTGCTCGCGAGCATGAGGATCCAGCAGACGATGAGAACCGCCATACGTCCGGCGCCTCGCCGGGCAGGGGCGGTGCCGCCTCCCGACACCTGTCCGGTGAGTGCCGCCAGGGTGCCGAAGAAGGGGACCCTCACGGCCGCTCGGCGCTCCGTATAGGGAGGAGCGAACCTGAAGACGAGCCAGGGCAGGGGAAGCAGCAGAGCCGGCCAGAGATAGGCGAAGGTCAGCACGTCAGCCCTCCCGCGCCCGATGGTTCCGGAGCCATCGCCGCGCATCCGCACTGGCGGTCGCTACGTCTTCCGCCGTCATGGTCGCCCCTTGCGCGTAGACGAGGTTGGGAAGAAGGCGGGCGGGGCCCGACGTGAAGGCCGTCGTGCCGCCCGTCCGGTCCAGGAGGGCCAGGAAGGCTGCTCCGCTGAGGGAGGCGACCTGCTCGCGGCCATAGGCGACGATGGCGGCTCGCTTGAGGAGCGGCAGGATCGCGGCGGCGTCCGGTGCGGCATCGAGTTCCCGGAGAGCTTCGCGGCGATAGGCATTGGCGCGATGGCGGCGCCAAGCCCGAACCGACGCCACGGGAACGGCCAGGAGTATCCCTGCGAGGATGATCCAGACGCCCGGGGCAAAGGGCCACAAGGATACAGGGGGTGGGAGAACGATGTCGCGAAGATTGGCGAGGTCGGCCGGATCGCTGCTCATGACCGTGCTTCTCTTCTGGCTTCTCTTCGTGCTTCTCTTGGCGCATGCTCGCGAACGGAAGCGGTCATCCGCCGCCCCAGCAGGTCACGGAGCTGGTCGACCGGATCAAGATCCGCCCGGATCGGCAGGACCGGGATCGACCGTTGACGGGAGAAGCGCTCGATCGTCCGCCGGCGCTTCTCGAATGCCTGGGTGAACCGGCCTCGGAGGGCGCTGGACAACGTGTCGACCTCGATTTTCCGATCTCCCTCGGTGACGAAAGCGGAGCCGACCGGCGGAAGATCGGCTTCGAGAGGATCATAGACGAAGACGCCTAGGACATCGTTGTGGGCCGTGAGCGCCGTCACACGCTCCACGGTCTCCTCGTCGCTTCCGGCGGCATCCGTGATCAGGCACAAGAGGCCGTCATGCTTTAAAAGCGGCTGCGCCCGGCGGAGTGCCTCGTTGAGAGCCTCCGGTCGGGTCCTTTCCCCGATCCTGCCGGGCAGATCCTGACTGGCCTTGGCGACGGCATCGATGACGTTCATGGCTCCTGCGTCCCGGGCTCGCGGCTTGATCGTCGCCGTTTCGGTATCGCCGAACACGATGGCGCCGATGCGATCGCCTAGCGACGTCACGCGCCAGGCCGAAGCGGCGGCGACTTCGGCGGCGGCCACCGATTTCGTGGCCCGACGACTGCCGAAGAACATCGACAGACGCTGATCGACCAGCAGGAGAACGGTCCTGTCTCGTTCCTCCGTGTAGACGCGCACGAATGGATCGCGCAGGCGGGCGGTGGCGTTCCAGTCGATCGTGCGGGTGTCGTCGCCGGGATAGTATGGACGCAGCTCCTCGAAGTTCAGCCCGCGGCCGCGAAGCCGCGATGCATGGCGCCCCGCAAGAACGCTGTGGACGGGCTGGCGGGGCAGGAAGCTGAAGCCTCGCGCCTTGTTCCGCAGCCGGATCAGTTCATCGACCGTTACGGAAATTCGGCCCTGGAGAGCCGGGGGATGGTGGAGTGATCCGCCTGATGCCATCCGCACCTCCATCCTTTCGGGGTCAGGCGGCAACCGCCACCTGCCGGACGATCTCGTCGATCACGTCGTCGGGCTTCACCCCGTCGGCCGTCGCTTCGTAGCTCAGGGACACCCGGTGGCGGAGGCAGTCGTGCGCGACGGCCTGCACGTCCTCAGGCACGACGTAGTCCCGTCCCTGAAGCCACGCGTAGGCCCTCGACGCCCGATCGAGCGCCAGCGAGCCACGCGGGCTGGCGCCGATGGCGATCCACTGCTTGAGGTTGTCGCCGTACTCGGCCGGGCGCCGGGTGGCCGCAATCAGTCCCACCATGTAGGTCTCGATCGCCGCGGCGGAGGTGATGCGGTCGATCTCGCGCCTTGCATCGAAGATCGCCTGCTGCGGAATCTTGGGAGAGGTGGCAGGGGATGCAGGTTCCGCGCTTTCCTCACGAACGAGGCGGAGCACCTTCACCTCGTCGGCATCGCTCGGATAATCGATGCGGACATGCATGAGGAAGCGGTCCATCTGGGCCTCGGGGAGGGGATAGGTCCCCTCCTGCTCGATGGGGTTTTCGGTCGCCAGCACCATGAACAGATCGGGCAGCCTGTAGCGCTTGCCCGCGACCGTCACCTGCCGCTCCTCCATGGCCTCGAGCAGGGCGGACTGGACCTTGGCCGGGGCGCGGTTGATCTCGTCGGCCAGGACGAGGTTGCCGAAGACGGGGCCTTGGCGGAACTCGAATGTGCCGTTGCCCTGGCCGTCGCTGCGGTAGATCTCGCCGCCGGTCACGTCGGAGGGCAGGAGATCGGGCGTGAACTGGATCCGGCTGAAATCCGCCTCGAGGTTGCGTGCGAGGCTCTTGATGGCGCGTGTCTTGGCCAAGCCCGGCAAGCCTTCGATCAGGACGTTGCCGTTCGCGAGGAGCGCGATGACCAGCCGCTCGACGACTCGCGCCTGACCGATGATCGCCTGGTTCACGCGCGATTGCAGGTCGAGGATGGCGTCGCGGGCAGACGCAGCCCGGTCTCCCGCTTCGTCTATGTCCAGGATTCGCGTTGCATCACCCACGTTCCATCATCCATGTTCCATCATCCACTTGGCCCACCTTGCTCGCCATTGCGATTCCGCTCGGTCATCGGCTCAGTTCGCCGCCTCGATACCGCTCGGTTTTCAGCTTCCGTCGAGGCCTCCGTTCCCGGGCCGTAGATGAGAGCGCCTCGGAAGCCTCGGGGAATGTGCGTCAGGAAAGAGCGACGGCTGCGGTCGGTATCACCAGCTTCGTCACCAATTTCTTGGCGGTCTTTTTCCCTCGGTGATTGAACCGTTGTCCGGCACGAGCCCGATCGACCTCTTTCAGAGCTTAGGAAGGCTGCCGAGGAGGGGTATTGGGGAAACACATGAGAGGCGGGCAGAAAAATACCGAGCGCCTGGGAACGGCTTGACCGTATCCTGGCGCACCGTGCGAATAGGTGGACCCGGCTTTTCGCAGCAAGCGATGCGCCGCTCTATCGTGGGCGCGTCGCATTGATTCCAAGGGGCGCATTGATCCCAAGAGTGGAATCCACTTTTACGTCCGAGGCTCTGGAGGGTTCGGTCGAGGCGACGATGCGAATGCGTGGGAGAGGGGCGGGGCCGCATGCGCGCCGCTGACCGCGCCCCCAGGACACGCCGCCAGTTTTTCTCAGCGGCCGTCTCGAACTGTCAGCCCGATGGCTCAATCGGTCAAGCACGTTGGGAAGGAGCGATCATACTGCTTTCGTTGCGTCGGTTGGGCCTTTCCGACGTCGGTGGAGTTTGCCTGGCAGAACACTGTCCACGGGCAATGGATGCCGCGGCTCTTAGAGCATCGAACGCAAATGTGGGCGCCGGCTTTGCGTGAGAAGATGCTCGAGATCATCGACTGACTGCATCGGATTAGGGTTCGATGTCACGTCCGAGGCTATAAGCCCGGCGGTTGCAGTTTTCGATCCGGACATCACCAAAACGAAGGATAACTTCGATGATCTCCGTTCCTCTCGCACGCATCCGACACGCCGGCATCGCGGCACCGGCCATTCTCCTGGCGGGAGCGATCCTGGCACAGACGTCGGAAAGGTCCTTGGGAGGATCGAAGCCTGATCAATCCACGATCCAGGATGGTCGAAATCAGGCGGGGACGCGAGCGGGCGGAGACAAGAGCGCGGGGGATGCCGACAAGAAGTTCCGAGAACTCGACCGCCGGATGAGCCGCACGATGCGCAGCGTTTGCGGCAGATGCTAGAGCATCGTGCGGAACAGTGGATCCGGGTTTCGTGACACGGATTCGGATTTGGGCTCGATGCCACGTCCGATGCCGTAGAGCTTGAGGCTTTGCAGGCAACCGGATCCTCTTTTCGCCGGGGCCTCGGCTCTTAACGGTACGTGAGTGGCGCAAACTATCGGAAGGCCGCGCGATCGACGTGCGGACTGGGGATCGCGCAAGAGTGCCGTTTCGCCGTTCGTCTCCTTGAAGGGAGCGAGGACAAAGCATTCAACTTGAGCATGTTCGAGGAGGATAGCGAATGACAACCGCATCAAAGAGGTCGTCGATGTCGGACACGATGCGCAGCGCCGCCGAGCTGGCTATGCCGATGGGTGACGGTCAGGCTGTAGCGAGGGCGGTGCAAACGTGGCTTTCCGCTACGAGCCAGTACCATCGCGAGATGATGGAATTCATGTCCAGGCGTCTTGAGAAGGACGGCGTAGCCATGCGGGATATTCTTGGTTGCCGGAACTTCGCGGATGCAGTGACGCTTCATTCACACTGGATGGAGGAAACGCTACGCGACTACAACGCCGAGATGTCCAAATTGATGACCATCTACAGCCATTCCGTGAACGGTGGAGAGCAGGGCAGTGGGCGATAGCGATCGGTCATGAATCGGGCACTCCTTCGACTACTCCCATGATTGACGCCGTGCCGCCTGCACGGTCAAAAGGGCTGCGCTGCCGCCCTGCGCGGGAGTATCAATTGAGGCGACGGTCGGAAATCGCTTCCTTGAAATGGACCAGTTTGTGGAGCTTGTGGCGATCCACCCCAAGTTCTCCGGCCCATTCGCTCAAGGCGGAGCTGTAAAGCTGGGCGAGAAACCGCGTCGGGTTTTCTGCTCCGCCCCTCAGCCTTACGAGTTCATTCAGGGCTTGTTTCAGCATTGCACGATCAACGGGCATTGTCGCAACTCCCTAGAGCATAGGACCCAAAAGTGGACCCACTTTTGGAATCCAATCCGATGCTCCCTTCTTGGATCGACGCAGCGTGCGGTCTCGATGGGCACGTCCATGAAAAACGGTTCTACCTTTTCGCACGATGCGCCAGAACATGGACAATCTGCGGACCGACGCTCGAGCTGTCAAAAGCGCAAAAGGCTTAAACGGCGTTCATCGGCCCGTGGTCGCAGCGGCTCGTCTCACGTTGCCGTGAGCCGTTCGGCAGGGCTGTGGAGTCCGGAGCGTCCGCCTAAAATATCCACATGCCTGTCCCAAGTGATCAAGCAAAGGAGGCTCAGGCCGATCATAATGTCCCGTTCACTGCGGCTTGTTCGGCTGGTGTCGTGTGCCTGCCGATACGGGAGGGTAAGATGAATCGATTTCTCGTAGCTCTCGGTGCCATTGTTGCGGGAGCCTTGCTCGTGCCAGGAGAAGCTGCGGCGCAGCGAGGCGGCGGCTCTCACGGAGGCGGCGGCTTTGGCGGAGGCGGCGGCGGCGGACGCATCGGCGGCGGCGGCTTTGGTGGAGGCGGCGGCGGCGGACGCATCGGCGGCGTCTTCGGAGGTGGATTCGGCGCAAGCCGCGTGGGCGGTTTCGGCGACTCGAGTTTTTTCTTTCCTCAGGGCGGGGGACGCTCCTTCGGCGGAAATTCGCTTCGCACGGGCAGTATCGGCTACGGGCCGCGCGTCGGCGTGGAAGGCGGCGGCGTGATTCGGCAGGGCTTCGTCCCTGGAACATTCCGCTCTCAGGCCGGGTTCGCACCGGGAGCCATTGAGGGGCCGAGGGGAAACTTCCGGCCCGGCATCGGCACCTATCCGGGCCGCCCCGGCTATTATCCGCGTTATGGCTGGAACTATCCGCGATATGGATGGCGCTACCGGAACGGCTATGGCTACTATGGCTGGGGCTATCCCTATTACGGCCTGGCGGTCGGGGCCTTGGGCTATCCGTATGACGCCGATTACGACTACTACGACTATAACGACAATCCGTATTACAATGTAACCTACGGCAACGATTGCCGCTGGGTGCTTCGTCGCGTCGTCGGTCCCAATGGCGGTATCGTAACCGGGCGCGTCTGGGCCTGCGATGTCTATTGAAACGTCGCGATGTCGGCGGGATGATTGAGAGACGTGCGCCAGCGCGGGCGAGGATTCAATTCTCGCCTGCGCTGGATTTCCCTGCCAATCATCGCGCGTGCGGATCCGTTGTTCGGCGGGTCGCCTAGCGCATCGTGCGGAAAACCGGGTCCGGTTTTCCGCTCAAACGATGCGCTCCTCCAGGAGGAAGTATCGGATTCAATCCCAAAAGTGGCCTCCACTTTTGAGTCCGATGCTCTAGCGGAAGCGACGGTAGGCTACACGTGTGCCGCCAACGAAGCGCGCGCCGCCAACGCGCGGGCCAACGAAGCGTGCGCCGCCAAAGCGCGGGCCATAAAAGCCGCGATAGGCACCATAGTAGCGAGGTCCCCAGAAGGCGCGCCGTGGATAGAAGCGCGGGCCGAAATAGGCCCTGCGCGGGAAGACGTAGCCGGGCGAATAATAGACAGGCGGCCGGTAATAGTACGCGGGGGCGTAATAATTGTACCCCGGCCAGGGCCCATAATAGCCGTAGCCGTAACCCGGATAGCCCCATCCGTAAGCAGGAGTCGTCGCAGCGGCTGTGAGCAGACCCCCGAGGATCGCTCCGCCGACCAGACCTGCGGCCACACCGCCTCCGCCCCAGCCCCAGCCGCCGCGCCAGCCTCCCCAACCGCCGCGCCAGCCTCCGCCCCAGCCTCCGTGCCAGCCTCCGCCCCAACCACCACCTCTCCAGCGTTGTGCATTCGCCGTTTCGATGCTGCCGGTCACCATGAGGATGGCGACGGCGACCGTTGCAAGTTTGCGCATGTCAGCCTCCCTGACGCATCGTGCGGTACCGGAGGTCCGCGTCAGCGGAACATGGCTCCGGCGCATCGCACCAGGTTACCTCACTCAGGCACTCACGCTTGATGAAATGGGACAGGTCCTTGACAATTTGGGCCACTCTCCCGGCTCTGCAGCCATTCCTGACACGGGAGCCGAAGCAGCCTAGAGCATCAGGCGAAAAGTGGACCCGGTTCTCTGCTCAAACGATGCGCTCTTTCTAGGAAGGGGGCATCGATCCCAAAAGTGGATTCCACTTTTCGCGTCCGATGCTCTAGGCATTCACGCTGGCGCGGCGTGCCCGCAGAGCGACGGTCTCCATCTGAACCATGGTGCGGTCGGGCTGGATGGACAGGGTCATCGACGCTTCATCGGCCATCCTGATCGCGACATCGGCAAGCCGCTGAAAACTTTTCAGGCTCTGATCGAGATTGTCGAAGGCAAGGGAACTCTGGATGGCGAGAAACTCGTCCGTCGAGCGGCAGCAGACGAGTGCGTTGAAACTGTCGAGGTTTCGCGTCAATCGTCTCTGATGGAAGCGGAGCCATTCGCGGGAGAGCTCTTCGAAGGCCCCGGCGAGAACAGTGCCGGTTTCGGCGACCGCCCGTAGCCCCCGAACCGATTCTTCCATCTTCCGCTGGGCTTCTCCGTCGCTACCGGAGCCGCCGTTCGTGAGCTGGCGGGATGAGTGCCGGGCCAGTTCCGGCATCGCGCGGGCACTGGTCTCCACCGTCTCCTGCAGAGTGCGTGCAATGGTTTGCAGGCTTTCGATGCTGGCGCGGAGCGCACCGGCGATGTCGTTCGTCATCCGTTGCGCGGTCTCGTTCGGCTCAAGAGTCAGCTTCGCCTCTTCCCTCATCGGCTTCCATCCTCTCTCAACGAATTCGTGATTGCTGTCCTGGAGGTCCCTCGTCGGCCGTCATCCAAAGTCGCTTGCAAGGTCGCTTGCAAAGGTCGCTTGGGCAAGCGGGATGAAGCTGGAAGTGCTCGTGCCTTAGGCTCACCGGCCCAGCCTGGGTCAGAATTGTCCTGACAGGGCGAACGAGCCCGCCGCACGTGCGCGACGGGGTCCCGGCATGTGAAACATGAACGAACTATTCCGCCACCTTAGATCTGCAGAGGATGCGTCGCTTGACCGATACGGACAATCTCTTGACAGTTCGGGCCGCCGAGACGGGCAATAGGTCACAATGGCCTGGATGGGCGGGAGTTGGCGCATGACCTCTTAGAGAAGGGCGCTTTCCTTCCGGCCTGACAGATGGAAGGCTGCGTAGACGGCAACGACCGTCATCGTCAGAAGGATCGTCGAAAGGGCCGATGCGGTGCCGTATTCGCCGTCCATGACCGAGAGATAAATTCGCACCGGCATGGTGATGGTGCTGCCCACATAGAGCACCAGCGAGGACGACAGCTCGTTCATGGCCGTGACGAAGCTCATGAGAGCCCCGGCCATGATGCCTGGCAGGATCAGCGGTACCGTCACCTTCAGGAAGGCCTTGCCCGGGGAATAGCCGAGGCTCACGGCCGCATCCTCGAGGTTGGGACCGACCTGCTTCAAGGCGGCCGCGACCGAGCGCGCCGAGTAGGGAAGGCGCCGGACGAAGACCGCCATGATGATGATGAGACCCGTTCCGGTCAAAGCGAGCGGTGGCTCGTTGAAGCGGGTGATGAAGGCGATGCCCATGACGATGCCGGGCACCACGTAAGGCACCATCAGAAGGGCGTCGAGCGCGCCCGTCGCGATTCCGGGACGTCGGGAAATGAGGTAGCCGATCAGGGTTCCCGTAATGACGATGGCCACCACGGCGACGGAGGAGAAGATCAGGGTATTCCAGATCGGATCCGAGACCGTCGAGATGACGCGCTCGTAGCTCTGCAGGCTCACGCCGGGCTGAAACACCGGCCCGCTCGTGCGGCGGAACGAGAACAGCACCACGATGATGGCCGGGAGCGCGCCGATGATCACGATGGCGTAGGCGAGGGCATGAAGGCCCGCCGCCTTGAGGCCCCGGATATGCTTGCGTTCCGGCTTCTTGATCAGATTGCTGTGATAGACGTTCTTGCGAAGAACCCAGCGTTGCCCGAAGACGACGATCATCGAGAGAACGATCAGCGCGATGCTCAGCGCCGAGGCCATTCCCGGATTGCCGCCCACTTCGCTGCCGTAGAGATTGAAGGCCTCCGTGGCCAGCACGTTGAAATCGCGCCCGATTATGCGCGGGGTGCCGAAATCGGCGATGGAAAGAACGAAGGTGAGAAGCGCGCTCGCCGAGATCGCCGGCAGAATCAGCGGAAGCGTGATCGTGAAGAGGCGCTTGAACGGGGACACGCCGAGGCTCTCCGCCGCTTCTTCGACGGAGCGGTTGATCGATGCGAGCGCGCCTGAAGTGATCAGGAAGACATGCGGGAAGAACTTGAAGGCGAAGACGAGGATCACTCCCGCCGCGCCGTAGAGAGGCGGAATGGAAATGCCGATTTCCGCGAGCCCCTTGCGCACCACGCCGCTTGCGCCGAACAGCACGATCCATGCATAGGCGCCGATGAAGGGAGGCGAGACCAGGGCCACCACGGCAAGCGTTTGAATGAGGGCGCGGCCGTAGATGTGAAAGCGCGTCGTCACGAAGGCGAGGGTGACGCCGAGAACGAGGGCGCCCGCCATGCCGCCGAAGCCGGCGAGCAGGGTGTTTCCGATGGCGCGCTGATAGGCTTTGACGGTCGCGATCTCGACATAATGGACGAACGAGAAGGCCCCCGTATCGTTGTCGATCAGGCTGGCGCGAAGGACCGACGACAAGGGCCAGATCAGCAGCGCGATGAGGATCACCCAGGCTGCGATCAGCACGAAGGTCCAGATGTCGAAGCGAACGCGCCGTTTCATCATGGCCGTCCCGCCTCGATCACGTCGCCATTGGGGCGGAAGAGGGCGATCTTCGAAAACGGAAGCCGGATCTCGACGGAACGCCCTTCCATCGCGATGAAGTCGTGTGCCGGATCGGCCACCTGGGCCACGATCTCGCCGGCCTCGGTCTTGAGGGTATAATGAGCCTCGCGGCCGAGGAAGGTGACCTTCATCACCTCGCCCTTCAGGGTGATCGTCTCGCCCGGCGCTGCCTCGAGAGACAACAGCACGTTCTCCGGCCGGATGGCGACTTCGACCGTGCCCGCCTCCCCGGAAGGATAGGCGATCGACTGGCCGCCGACGGTCAGGCGTCCGTCCTCGAGGCGCCCCGGAAGGAAATTCATGGTGCCGACGAAGGAGGCCGCGAACCGGCGCAGGGGCTTGCGGTAGATCTCGAACGGGGTTCCGATCTGCTCGACATGACCCTTGTTCATCACGCAGATGCGGTCGGAGACGGCAAGAGCCTCCTCCTGGTCGTGCGTGACGTAGATCGTCGTGATGCCCAGGCGCCGCTGGATGTCGCGGATATCTTCCCGCAGCTCGATACGCAGTTTCGCATCGAGGTTCGAGAGCGGCTCGTCCATGAGCAGAAGGGTCGGGCGGATCGCCATCGCACGGGCGAGGCCGATGCGCTGCTGCTGCCCGCCCGACATCTCCGCCGGAAGGCGGTTCTGATAGCCGTCGAGGCGCACCATCTTGAGGCTTTCGGCCACCCGCGCCTCGATCTCGCTTTTGGGAAGCGAGCGGGCCTTGAGACCGAAGGCGACGTTGTCCGCAACCGAAAGGTGTGGAAAGACCGCGTAATCCTGGAACACCATGCCGATGTCGCGCTTGTGCGCGGGCTTGTGGTCGATCCGCTCTCCGTTGACGACGATGTCGCCCCGATCCTGATGCTGAAAGCCCGCAATGGTGCGCAGAAGTGTGGTCTTGCCGCAGCCGCTGGGACCCAGAAGCGTGAAGAATTCCCCCGATGCGATGTCGAGATCGATGCTTTCCAGGACCCGAACGTCCTTGTAGCTCTTGGCCAGCCCCTGGATCTTCAAATCGGCCACACCCGGCTCCCTTGTTGGTTTATCCACGCCCCGGAAAGCTCTGACTTTACAAAAGTTACCGCCTTCAGCAACATGCCTTTACCTGGCTAACGAATTCCCCGGGAGGATTTTATGTTGAAAGTCGGACTGACCGCGGGCGTGCTGCTCGCGTCTCTCACAGCTGCGGCCATGGCCCAGGACAAGACCGTCGTGGTCTATACCGCTCATAAGGCATCCATCGTCGATGCACTAGTGCCGAAGTTCGAGAAGGAAACCGGCATCAAGGTCGATGTGGTGAAGGCCGGATCAGGCGACATCATCAAGCGCGTCAAGGCCGAATCCACATCCGCGAAGGCGGACGTGATCTGGAGCATCGGCGGCGAGCAGCTGGAGGACAACAAGGACCTGCTGGCGGTCTACAAGCCGAAGGAGGACGATGCCATTCTGACGACCTACAAGGTCAGCCCTGAATGGATTCCCTATACGGGTATTCTGCTCGTCATGGCGGTCAACAACAAGGAGTTGAAGCCTGCCGACTATCCCAAGACCTGGGCGGAACTCGGCGATCCCAAGTGGAAGGGCAAGATTTCCTCCGCCCGCGCCGACACGTCCGGCTCCAGCTTCCAGCAGCTCGCGACCGTGCTGATCGGTCATGGCGACAAGGGCTGGGACGTCTACAACAAGATTCTCGCCAACACGAATCTGTCGGATTCCTCTGGCGCCGTTCCGCGCTACGTCAACGACGGCGAGGCGCTCGTGGGCCTGACCCTCGAGGACAACGCCCTCGATTACGTGAAGGGCGGCGGCAATGTCGCGATCGTCTATCCTGAAGACGGATCGTCGACGGTGGCCGACGGCGTCGCTCTGGTGAAGGGCGCGCCGCACGCGGATAACGGCAAGGTGTTCATCGATTGGCTTCTCTCGAAGCCCGTGCAGGAGCAGCTCGTCTCCGAAATCGGGCGTCGCTCGGTCCGCAAGGACGTGACCGGCTCCGGTCTCAAGCCCATCGGCGAAATCAAGCTCGTTGACTACGACATCAAGAAGGTGGCACAGAGCCGCAACGATTGGGTCGCCAAGTGGAAGTCGGCTCTTCAGAATCGTTGAGCCGCCACCGCTTGAGGTCATGAAGCCGACATGCTGATCGAAGCATTTTCCGAGGCGAAGAATCCTGCTGCGCCTCATGCCAACGAGGACCAGATCGTCATCCTGCCGGGTCGCGCCTATGCGGTCATCGACGGGGTCACGGATCGCCTCGGCACCCGCTACCAGGGAATGCTCTCCGGTCAGTATGCGGCCGTGACCGTCAAGCGCGCGCTCGAACACATGCTGAGCGCGCCCGAAGCGCGCATGGACGGCATTGCCGTCGTCCATGCGCTGACGGCGGAAATCGCCGCCGCCTACAAGGCGTTCGGGACGGCCGAAAAGGTCCTTACGGACTGGAACCTGCGTCTCTCGGCGGCACTGGCCCTCGTGCTCGTTCAGGCCGAGACGGTGGATGTGATCCTCGTCGGCGACAGCGGCGTGCGCATCAACGGCGAACACATTCTGCGGATGGAGAAGGATCTCGACCTGATCACGTCCATCCTGCGGCGGCAGGCCTGGCCCGTGATCGGACAGAAGACCTCCGATCCCGAAAAGCAGGAACTGGTCTCCCGCCGCGTCACCTGGCACGGCACGCGCCAGCCTCTCGACGCCGTCGCCGATACCCTCGATGCCGACGATATGGCTCTCATCGAGAGCCGCGCCATCGCGGCCAACCGCGAGGCGCTCCCGCATGTGGCCCTGGCCGATATCGAGAACCTGGTGCGGGGCGGTATCGTCAACGCGCAAGGCGGCTATCAGAACAACGGCTCCCTGCAGCTCGGCTACCCCTGCATCGATGGATTCGAAGTGCCGCAGCACATGATCAGGATCGAGCGGTTTCCGCGCTCTGAGGTCAGGACGGTCGAGATCTATTCGGACGGCTACTTCAAGCCTGGCGACGGGTTCGGTGTGGCGGCATGGGAAAAGGCGTTCGACGAGGCCGAGCGGGAGGATCCCGCGAAGGTGCTCCTCTACTCTTCGCCGAAGGGATCCACGTCATCCCATTGGGCCGACGACAGGACTTATCTCGCAGTCAAATTCTGAAATCCGGCGGACCTTTCGCTGGTGAAAAAAGCCGGAATTCGCGCCAGACGTTGTCATTTCGGATCGCGGCAGGCTTGTTCACACCCATCGGCGGGCCGGTATCTTCCGCCATCATATTGAAATAGTTTGTTGATCTTGATGTCTTCTCGAAGTGTGGCAAACTTTGGGTTGGCTCGTCCTGGATTTCGCCTTATTTCGACGCGAAGTCTCGGCATCGTCGAAAAGTTCATTTCTGTCATTTGTCATTAGGGTGATCGTGGCTCAATCGGTATGGTCGGGAACCAGAAAACTCTCTTCTCTGGCGATCCTCGCAGGACTTTTGTCCGCAGCGGTATCGATCCCGCCCGCCATCGCGTTCGATTTCTTCGGCCTTTTCGGCGGGAGCGATGAGCCGCCGCCGCCGAACGCGGAAACGCTGCCCTACAATCTCGATTTTTCGGTTGTCGGCGGCGACAAGGACCTGGTCCAGATCCTCAAGGATGCATCCACCCTTCAGAGCCTGCGGAGCGATCCTCCTCCGGATGCCGAGGCGCTGGTGCGTCGGGCGGAGGCCGATCTTCCCCGGCTGAACGATGCGCTCTGGGGCGCGGGTTATTACAATGCCCGCATCACGGTGAGCGTTGCAGGCGCGCCTCTTTCACTCCGGGCCACCCGTCCCGAGGCCGCCATCCGGTCAGCCATGGCCTATCGGTCGCGGGCGCTCGTGCCGGTTCAGGTCACGGTAGACCCGGGGCCGCAATTCGTTCTCCGGAATGTCGCCGTTCTCGATGCAAGGACGGGCCGGCCGTTCCCGCCGGGCGAGTTGCCGCCCCGCATCGTCAGGATCCATTCAGGCGATCCGGCGCGCGCGGCGGACATCGTGGCGACCCAGGCGCGGATCGTCGATTTCTTCCGAGCGCAGTCGCGGCCCTTCGCCAAGGTGACGGGGCAGAATCCCGTCGTCTATCACCCGGCGCAGGTCATGGATGTCAGCCTGACGGTCGATCCCGGGCCGCGCGCTGGCATCGGCGAAGTCGCCGTGAGGGGTGCGGAAAACGTGGACCCCGCGGTGGTGCGCTCGTTCATCTATACCGAGCCGGGCGACCCCTATTCGCCGGCCGCCATCGCCTCGATGCGCAAGTCGATCCTCAACATCGAGGCGCTGTCGTCGGTGCGGGTGCGCGAGGGGCAGGCGCTCGATGCCTACGGCAATCTGCCCCTCTTCGTCGACATCACGGAACGCCCGCCCCGCGTCGTCGGCGCGTCGGTGCAGTATTCGACGACGGATGGCCCCGCGGTTCGCGCCTATTGGGCGCATCGCAATCTCTTCGGGGGAGCCGAACGCTTGCGGCTGGAGGGCAGCCTCTTCTACCTCACGGAGAACGGCGGCCGTCCGGATAACGACGATGACGGTTTCGATTGGAGCGATCTCGGAGGGCGGTTCAAGGCGAGCTTCCTGAAGCCCGGCCTGTGGGGAACGCGCAACGATTTTCTGGCCGAAGCGCTTGCGGAGCGTGATCGAACGGAGGGCTACACGAGCCGCCTCGTGAACGGAACGGCGGGGATCCGCCATCGCTTCAGCGAAACCTTCTCCATCCAGGGCGGCATCGAATACGAGAAGGGGCAGGCCTCCGACATTCTCGGCGAGGTGGACTACACCCTCGTGGGCCTGCCGCTGTCCGTCTCCTACGATTCCACGGACAATACCCTCGATCCAACCCGGGGCATGAGGCTCATCGCGTCGGTGACGCCCTATCCGGGTTTCCTCGGTTCGTCGGTTCCCATGACGATCGCGAAGGGAACGGCCTCGGCCTATTGGTCTCTCGATGAGGAATCCCGCTACGTGCTCGCGGGCCGTCTCGGCCTCGGCACGATCATCGGCGCGAATCTCGAGGACATTCCGGCGAACAGGCGCTTCTACGCAGGCGGCGGCGGCTCCGTGCGCGGCTTCGCCTATCGCAGTCTCAGCCCGATCGTCCTGGGCGACCCCATCGGCGGGCGCAGCCTGCTCGAAGGGTCCCTGGAAGCGCGCATCAAGGTCACCGATACGATCGGGATCGTGCCCTTCGTCGATGCCGGGACCGCCTTCGCATCGAGCTACCCGGATTTCGACGACACGATCCGCGTCTCCGCCGGCCTGGGGCTGCGCTATTATACCGGCATCGGACCGATCCGCCTCGATGTCGCGATGCCCATTCGCCGCGAAAAATGGGACGACAGCTCCCTTGCCATCTATGTCGGGATTGGACAGGCGTTCTGATGATCAAGCTGCGACGCCATCTCACCCTCTTCGCCGCCGCCGTGGTCATCGCGCTCGCCGCCGTGTGGTTCGCCGTCGACTCCCCGAGCCGGGCCCAGACAGATCAGAGCGTTCTGGCGAACCTGATTTCGCGCGTTCTCTCGACGCCGACCACGCGGGTCACGATCGGCCAGATCGAAGGGGCGCTGTCATCGAATGCCGTGATCCGGGATGTGAGGATCGCGGATCGCGACGGCGTCTGGCTTTCGCTCGATCGCGCGCGCCTGGTCTGGACCCGGACCGCGCTGCTGCGCGGGCGTCTGGAGGTGAACGAGCTCGAGATCGATCACCTGCAAGTCCTGCGCAAGCCCGAGACGACGGAGGAGGAGAAGGTCGCCGTCTCCGACGAGCCGATCCTCCCCGAATTGCCCGTAAAGGTGATCGTCGAAGGATTCACTCTGCAGGAGCTTACGCTCGGCGAGCCGGTGCTCGGCACCGCCGCGCGGCTCTCCGCCAAAGGTTCGGCCAATCTCGGCGATCCGAGCGAAGGACTGAAGCTCGATTTCGCGGCGCAGCGTCTGGATGCCGCGGGCAGCCTTTCGATCGCGCTCAATTATGTCCCGCAAACCAACCGGCTTGCCTTGGACCTGAAGCACCAGGAGCCGGAGGGCGGCATCGCAGCCCGCCTGCTCGATCTGCCGGGCCTTCCGCCGGTCGATCTCAAGCTCGCGGGCGACGGCCCCTTGAGCAATTTCGCGGCGCGGCTCGATTTTTCAGCCGGTCCGACCATCGGTGCCGCAGGCACGACGACGGTCCGGCGCGCCGGGACAGCCTACGACGTCGATGCCGATCTTGCCGCGCAGGTCGCGGGGCTGCTCCCCGCGCCGGTCGCTCCCGTCTTCTCGGGAACGACGCAGCTCGTCGGCAACGTGACGATCGGGGACGACGGCAGCCTGAAGCTCCAGCCGTTGCGCGTCACCTCGAACGTGGCGAGCTTCGACATGGCAGGAACCGTCAGCGGGGCGCGGGCTCTCGACCTGACCCTGCAGGCCCGGGCCGTGCCCAATGACGGATCGGCCACCCGTGCGGGCGATGCGGAGATCCGCCGTCTCGTCTTCGACGGACGTGTGCAGGGAACGATGACGGCGCCGCGCATCAACGGTTCGCTCGATGCCGCGGGAATCCGCCTGCCGCAGGGCGCGCTCGATACCCTCGCGGCGCGCATCGCCATGAACCCGGTGAACGATGCGGCCATTCCCGATCGGTTCACGTTCTCCGTCGATGCCAGAGCCGACGGCATCCAACCGGCCGACCGTGCGGTCGCCCGCGCCCTCGGGCGGACCCTGTCGCTGAACGCCAACGGCACGCTCGACCGGGACGGAATCGCCATCGTCGACACGGCGCGCCTCGAAACCGCCACCGCGCAAGCCGATTTCAGCGGCCGGGTCGGCCCGACGGTTCTGGATGGAAACCTGAACGCCACGATTCCCGCGCTCGCATCCTTCTCGGGTGTCGCCGGCCGGACTCTTCGTGGCTCGGCGGCCCTCGACGCGAAGCTCTCAGGAAACCCGAGGCGGTCCGACATCGCCGCAACGATCGACGCCAGCCTGCGGGAGCTCTCCACGGGAACACCGCCCCTGGATGGCCTTCTCGGCCGGTCGGTAGGGGCGAAAGGCGTCATGCGCCGGGTGCCCGGTGGGTTTGCGTTCGAGAATTTCCGGATCGACGGAGCGCATCTTGATGCGCGCGTGGACGGGCGGGCCACGCAGAGCACGGCCGATCTGGGCCTCGACATTTCCATCGACCAGCTCCGGCATCTCGATCCGCGCGTGAGCGCCGGGCGAGCCAATCTTACGGCTCGTCTTTCGGGCTCCCTGGAAAAGCCCGACGTCACGGCGGATGCGACGCTCTCCGACGTGCGTGCGCTCGACCGGCCCGTCCCACGCCTCGCGCTCCGGCTCGACGCCAAGGACGTGACGGGCGCGCTCGATGCCGCTCTCACATTCGACGGGCAGGTCGGCGCCAAGGCTGCGACGGGAAGCGCGCATGTGGCGCGACCAGGTGAGGGCGGCTGGCTTCTCGACCGGCTCGACGCACGGATCGGCTCCGTCGCTCTGAACGGAAATCTCCGGATAGGCCCCGACGAGCTGGCCGAGGGCCGGGTGTCGGTTTCGGGCGGCGATCTCGACGATCTCAGCCCGCTCGTCCTGACGAAGCTCGACGGATCGCTGAACGCCGATATCGCGCTCAGCGCCGTAAACGGACGCCAGGATGTTTCGATCACGGCGAAGGGATCGCGCGTCGCGGTTTCGAACGTGGCGGTGCAGGGCTTCGATGCCCGGCTGTCCGTTGCCGATCTCTATGCACGCCCCGTCATCGACGGCATCGTCCAGGCCGACGCGCTGACGGCCGCCGGCCAAACTTTCCGGACGATCCGCATTTCGGCCGTGGGATCGCCAGCCGCATCGAACATCACGGCATCGGCCGTGGGACAGGGCTTCGACCTGAACGCGCAGGCCCGCGTGGTGCCGGGCGACGCGACGCGGATCGAACTGGCGAGCTTCGCGGCCAGGCGCGGCGGCAGACGTCTTGCTCTCGCGCAGCCCGCCGTCATTGAGCTTCGGGGCGGCGATGCCACCATCGCCGGGCTCGTGATCGCCACCGACCAGGGCCGCGTCGGCGTCTCGGGCAAGGTCGGGAGCCGGCTCGATCTCTCGGTCGATATCCGCAACCTTCCGCTCCAGGTCGCGGAGATCGCCGTACCCGGTCTCGGCCTCGCAGGCACCGTGAACGGGAGTGCGGCGGTCACGGGCGATCCCGGCAATCCGTCCGGCTCCTACGACGTGCGGGTCGCCGGGCTCGCAACGCCCGATACGCGCCAGGCGGGCCTCCCCCCGCTGGCTGTGACGGCGCGGGGCCGGATCGCGGATCAACGGGCGACGATCGACGCGACTGTGGCCGCAGGACGTTTCGGAACGCTGCAGGTCTCGGGAAGCGCGCCGCTCGACACCACGGACGAGCTCGCCCTGAAAATTGCGGGCCGAACGGATCTCGCGCTGGCGAACAGCTTCCTGTCGGCCCGCGGCCAGCGCCTGACCGGCGGCGCCGCACTCGATCTTTCCGTCGCGGGCGCCATGACCGAGCCACGCATTCAAGGGGCGGTGACCCTGGCAGGCGGAACCTTCGTCGATTCGCTTCAGGGGATCCAGCTGAACGACATCAACGGGCGGCTTGCCGCGCGTGGCGATGTTCTTGCCATCGAGAGCCTGAACGCCCGCACGCGAAACGACGGATCGCTGAGCGCCAGCGGACGGGTGACCCTCGATCCGGCGGCAGGTCTGCCAGCCGATATCCGCATCACCGGCAGCCGCGCCCAGCTCGTATCGAACCCGCTTGTGGATGCCACAGCCGATCTCGCTCTCACTGTTTCGGGGCCCCTCATGAGCGCCCCGCGTCTCGGCGGACGGGTCGACATCATCTCGATGAACGTCTCCGTTCCCGACCGCCTCCCCACCACCTTGAGACCGCTGCCGGGCACCCGGCACGTTCAGCCGACGCCCACGGCCGCCGCGCGGCTTGCCCTCGAGCGCAGGCGGCAGAGCGCCGCCCGGGGAAGCCCGTTCACTGCGGAACTCGATCTCGTCGTCACGGCACAGAACCGCATCTTCGTGCGGGGCCGGGGGATCAATGCTGAACTCGGCGGCGATCTGCGGCTCGAGGGAACATCCCGCGATCCGGTCGCCATCGGGGCCTTCGATCTCCGGCGCGGGCGCCTCGATCTCATCGGCCGGCGTCTCGATTTCGTGCACGGAAGGCTGGACTTCACCGGCGATCTCACGCCCTCGCTCGACTTCGTGGCGGAAACGCAGGCGGGCGATGTAACGGCACGCATCGCCGTGACGGGACCGGCCTCACAGCCCGCATTCGGATTCAGCTCGAGCCCGGATCTGCCGCAGGACGAGGTTCTGTCCCGGATCCTGTTCCAGCGCCCCTCCGGCGGCCTTTCGGCCGGGCAGGCGCTGCAGCTCGCACAGACCGTGGCACAGCTCTCCGGCGGTACGGGAACGGATGCGTTCGAGAGCCTGCGGCGTTCTCTCGGCGTCGACAGCCTCGATATCTCCGTTGATGCGAGCGGCGGCCCGGCGGTCGGCGTCTCCCGCTACATCAGCGACAATGTCCGCGTCGGCGTCAAGGCAGGGGCCCGGCCCGAGGAGAGCGGCGTCACCGTCGATGTGGATCTGACGCGGCGTCTGAAGGCGCAAGGCGCGGTTGACGCCGACGGGGGAACCTCCGTCGGCCTCGGCTTCGAGCTCGAATATTGAGGCGTCAGCGCTGGGGCATCGGACATGAAAAGTGGGGACCGGTTTCGCGCGAATGGGCGGGCCATCGTCCCGATACGCGCGTGGTCATTCCCGTTGTCCTTTGCCCGGTCTTGAGCCGGGCATCCACGTCCTTCTCGTGTAATGGTGCGTGAAGACGCGGATTCCTGCACCGCGTGCGGCCATGACGACGAAGGCCTTGGCGGGCCGCGGACGGTCCCTCCGGGCCGCAGGAACGATGCGCTCCTTCCAAGAAGGGAGCATCGGATTCAAGCCCAAAAGTGGATTCCACTTTTCGCCTCCGATGCCCGAGCGAAGCGGGAGGCCCGCTGACGGGCCTCTCGACCGGCTGCCTCATGGACCGGCGCGGTTCAGGTGTCGCGCGGCAGAGCGATATAGACCCGCTCGATGAAGTGGTAGAACTCGGTCATATAGGTTCTCAGGAACTCGGCGGTCGACTCGTTCGTGATGTTTCCGTCGTCGTCGATCAGCCCGGGCTTGAACTGGATATAGGCTTCCGGCGCATTCATCTGAGGCGAGTTGCAGAAGCCGAGTACGCTGCGCAGGTGCTGCTGCGCTATGGCCGTTCCGATCGATCCCGGGGATGTGCCGATCACGGCCGAGGGTTTGCGGGTAAAGGCGTTCTGGCCATAGGGGCGGCTCGCCCAATCAATGGCGTTCTTCAGACCTCCCGGGATCGAGCGGTTATATTCCGGCGTCACGAAGAGTACGGCATCGACGGCCGCAATGGATTCCTTGAAGGCGCGTGCGACCGGAGGGTAGTCGGAATCGTAGTCGTAACTGTAGAGCGGCAGGTCTCTGATGGCGATTTCGGTAAAGGTGAGCTGCTCGGGCGCGATGCGTGTCAGGGCGTGTGCGAGCTTCCGGTTGATCGATTCCTTCGCCAGGCTGCCGATCAGGTAGCCGACCTTGAACGTCGTCATGGAATCCTCCTCGAATGACCGGCGGCAGCCGGAGTTCCTGTAACCGAAAAGGCTAGTGCGCCCGGACATAAAATGAAGGTGGGAACAAGGGCGTCGGATCGTCCGTTTTCCGCTGTATGAAGCCCCGGCGCGAGATTTTGAACCGACCTGTCGTGCTCCTCGTGGAGGACGAGCTGCTCGTGCGCCTGACGCAGGTGGAGATTTTGCGGGAGGCCGAGTTCTGGGTCGTTGAGGCCCAGGATGCGGACGAGGCTTTCGATCTCTTGAAAAAGCGCCCGGATATCAACGTGGTGCTCACCGACGTGAACATGCCAGGCTCCATCGACGGGTTCGAATTCGCTCGTCTCGTCCGCCAGGGATGGCCGGATGTGGGCATTCTCGTCATCTCCGGCAAAGTTGCGCCCAAGCCCGGCGATCTGCCGGAGGGCACACATTTCCTGCAAAAACCGATGCGTTCCGATGCATTCGTCGAGGCCGTGAAGCAAACGATGCTGTGGCGGACCCAGGAGGCGTGACGGCGGAGCCTGGCCGGTCCGGGCTCGCCCTTCCTGCCGGCGCGAGAAGGAAGGTCCGTCCATGACCAGGCACCGCGTTGCTTTCGGAAGCCGTCAGGTCCCTCTCCCGCGCTCGAAAGGCCTCAGGATCGCCCTCGGCACCGCGCTGCTCCTCGGAGGTCTCGTCGGATTTCTGCCTGTGCTCGGGTTCTGGATGATCCCACTGGGACTTATCATTTTGTCGATCGATATCGCCGTGGCGCGCAGGCTGCGCCGCCGCTCCGTCGTATGGTGGGGGCGGCGGCGCGGTGTGCGGCGGGAGCGGTCTTAAGCACGTTGCGCGCAACGGAGCCGGGGGCGTGTCGAGCCTCGCGCCATGGCATGGGCTATGCGCTATTCGGGAAGGCGTCCTTCCGGCGTGTACTGATCGACGGCGTGCGGCAGATCCCGCGACAGACGTGCGAGAAGCTCCTCACGGGAGAGTCCGGTCTGCTGGGTCAGCGTGTTCAGGACGTCGGGCCCAATGACCTGTTCGAGGCTCTGTGGGGCGATTTCCTTGTTCGGGCCCGGTCCGACCCAGGAATCGGCTGCTTCGCCATGGCCGCTCTCGCGGAATCGGTCGACGAGCTCGCCGAGTCCGCCCTTCAGGAGGCCGCCTGCATCTGCGTCGGTCGCACCACCGAGGCTGCCGAGCAAGCCGCCGAGACCGCCGAGGCCACCGAGGCCGCCAGTCTGCTGATCCGGACCTTGGCCCGGCGCGCCGGGCTGCTGCCCTCCGCGCAGCATCTCGGCGATTTTGTCCCGGTTCTGGTAGCCGGCGATCGCGAGAAGCCCCAGAAGGGCTGTCATGGAAGGGAAACCGCGGCTGTTCATGTCATTCCTCCTCAATGGTCGAGTCGACAGGAACATGCGAGGAGCCAAAGGGTTCCGGTTCTGATACGAAAGGGCACCGCCTGCAGGGATCCTTCCGCCATTAGGCGTGCGATGCAGGACATCAAGCTCGCCTTTTGTCGCAGACATTCACGCGGTCGAAATGCGGCAAGCATATTTAAATGCGCGAAGGCTGCCCCAAATATTCCGGCATGCCAGACACGATCAAAACCCTTTCTGAGAATCCATCTTCGCCGATCTCGGGTGCGGCCCTGAGCGCGGCTGTCCGTCTCCATCTCGGTAAGCAGCTTCGCGCGCTCTACGGCGATCCCGCCGAGGACAAGCTGCCGCGCGATTTGGCCAAGCTCGCCGAGCGCGTTGCGCAGGTCATCCGCGCGCATACCGAGCCCGTCGATCAGGCATTCATCGACGGCGTCATGGAGGCGCTGCCGAACCTGCGCGCCTTCGCCCTTTCACTCACGGGCAAGCTCGATCAGGCCGAGGATCTGGTGCAGGATACGGTCCTGAAAGCGCTCACGAAGCAGGAAACCTTCGAGAGCGGCACGAACCTTCAGGCCTGGCTCTTCACCATTCTCCGCAACGGCTTCTACTCGACCCATCGGAAGACCAGCCGCGAGGTCGAGGACGGTGACGGCGCCCATGCCGCGAGCATGGTGGCCATTCCCGACCAGGAGGACAAACTCGCGCTCCAGGATCTCACGACCGCTTTGGGCAAGCTTCCGCAGGAACAGCGCGAGGCGATCATTCTGATCGGCGCAGAGGGCATGTCCTACGAGGATGCGGCGGAAGCCCTCGGCGTGAAGGTCGGTACCATCAAGAGCCGCGTGAACCGCGCCCGTAATCGCCTTGCCGAGCTGATGGGCGTGGCCGGTGACCGGCTGCAGCATCACAATCACGCCGCCGAGGCCTGATCATCGCACCATGATGAAAGGCCCCGCGCTGCCCTGAAGGGCAGCGCGGGGCCTTTTGTTTTGTGTGCCTAAAATATCAGCGAGCCGGTTTCCGAACTTTTCCTCGGGCTTCATGGTTGAGCTGACAGCTGGTGGGTGCTCGCGAACGCTTCTCTGCCAAGGAGGGGAGCATGGAACACAGGCCTCTGTCTGAAATCGGCCACGTGGCCGATCTGAAGCCCTCGCAAACGCCTGTTCTCTCCAAAAGGGAGCGGCTGGACCGCTGGGCCGAACTGCTCGAACGGGACCCCGACCGCGTCCTCAGGACGCTCGACGAGATCGAGTGGAAGCCGAGAGCGGTCCGCCGGGCCATGCGCGCCGACAATTCCGCCCTGGCGGTGGCCTTCGATGATCCGGTGCTGCGCACGGCGGGTCTCCTGAGCGACAGGTTCGGCGATGCCGTGAACTTCTTCCAGATCTCTGAGCATGATGCACATATCGTGCTCTGCTCATGCCATGGAGGCGAGTCCATGCGGGCTGAAGAAGCGGCCCGGCGGGTGCGCGGCATCCGGTCGCCGAGCCTCTGGTCGCTTTATTTCGGCTGGCTTCGATAATCGGTCGGGCCCCGGCGCGGCTTCAATCCTTGTATGGATCGAACTCGCCGGGGCCTGCCATGGCCACGGCGAACGGGCGCAGGGTGTGCTCGATGGCGATGGTCTCGCCGTGATAGGCGAGCACCTCTTCGAGCCTGCGATAGACCATCGGACTTTCATCCACGTCGCCGCCTCTGAGAAGCACGCCCTTGTCGCGCAGCCAGGCATCCATCTCCTCTCGGGTGAAGCGGGGAGGGCGGATCCACTGGCCTTGCCGGTTCTTCCTGCCCTTTGCATCCATGCGCCCGAAAAGGCGGCCGGCACCATGGACGGTGGAATAGAGGCTGTCTGCACTCTGCTCGTTCTCGACGCCGTGCAGGATGACGGCATTGTCGCCCATGGACCCTCCCACGAAACCGCGCTGTCCCGGAAAAGCAGGCGTCGCCCCTTTTCTCACGACCCAGTAGTCGCGCCCGCCGTGGTTCTCGCGCCAGACGAAGTTGTGGTGATTGTGGACCCTGTCGGTCACGCTGCCGCCGACGATCCGGCGGACGCGCTCCACCACCCATTCGCGGCCCGCATAGGCGTAGAGCCCGCCGAGGGTGACGCCGGCGAGATAGCTGCGTCCGATGTCGCTGTCCTGATGAACGAGAGCGGGATCCACCTCCATGCCGTCCTTCGCGCCCGCGAGGGCGAGATGCTTCGTCGTGATCTTGTGCCCTAGGCCCCGCGAGCCGAAATGCACGCCGATCCAGACGAAGCCCGCCTCGTCCTCGAACAGGTCCACGTAATGATTGCCGGAGCCGACGGTGCCGAGTTGCAGAGACGCCATCGTCTTGAGGTCGCGAACGCCCGCTTCGTCCCAGAGGGGGGACTCGAACAGCTCGTGATCGACCGCGACGGCGTTCTTCTGGCCCAGTCCGAAGCTGATCGTTTTGCCGATGTCGCGC
Source organism: Microvirga sp. TS319 (assembly GCF_041276405.1). NCBI lineage: Bacteria > Pseudomonadati > Pseudomonadota > Alphaproteobacteria > Hyphomicrobiales > Methylobacteriaceae > Microvirga > Microvirga sp. TS319. The sequence goes on from NZ_JBGGGT010000002.1 coordinate 1,714,647, forward strand.
AGGATCGTCCCGGCCCGTCCCGCGATGTCCCGATAGCGGGTGTCGAGGCGCACCGCCATGTTGCCGCAGGCGATGTCGAAGCCGACGCCGCTGATGGAGATGTGCTCCTCATAGGCCACGACGCCGCCGATCGGATGGGCATAGCCGAGGTGCCCGTCCGCGCAGAGCACGCCCTTGGCCGCGCTTCCTGCCGCCATGCAGCGGTGCAACTGCTTGATCGTTCTCTCGTCGTGTTCGCCGTAGATGCGGGTTTCCATGAAGCGCCTCAGGTGGTCTCGTGATCAAACCCCATGAAGGAGAGCCTGTTCCTCGGGGGAAGGGCGGCCGGCGCGCGGAGGTTCGAAGTTGCCAGCGCATCGTGCGGTAACGTGGATCCGGTTTTCGGCAAGAACGATGCGTTGATCTAAGAAGGGAGCATCGGATGCAATCCCAAAAGTGGACTCCGCTTTTCGCGTCCGAGCTCTGTGAAGCTTAAATATTGGCTTCGTTATAAGAATGCAAATTCGGTGTAAATTTCACATTGAAAGTTATTAAGCTGAATTGCTGCGTAAATTTGCATAAAGATAAGAATATAAAGCTATATAAAATTCAAATCTAACCCCTATGGATTATAATATTTGCGCGCTCCCTATGCTCTAAAAACTCCCCCATTTACGTGAGGACGGGCATGGCAGATACGATTACGGTTGCACGGACAGGCAATCAGGATATCGATGGTATTCTTTCGGGGTCGGGGTGGAGCAGCCCGAACCTCACATACAGTTTCCCGCAAAAGGCATTATATTACGGCACCCATTACGGATCGGGCGAGCCCCAGGGGAACTTCGGGCCCCTGAATGCAAGCCAGAGTCAGGCGGCGCGCGACGTCTTCGCGATGATCGCCTCGTTCACCAACCTGAGCTTTGCCGAGGTCGCAGAGACCTCCAAGAGCCACGCGACGGTGCGGCTCGCCAACTCGGACCTGCCGTCCACGGCCTGGTCCTACTTCCCGGATCAGGATGACGAGGGAGGGGATGTATGGTTCGGTCGAACCGACGGATGGTTCGGCGATCCCGTCCCGGGAGGATACGGCTATTACGGCTTCATCCACGAGATCATGCATTCCATCGGCTTGAAGCACGGGAACGAGGCCAGCGGCTTCGGAGCCATGACGCCTGCACAGGACTCCATGGAATTCTCGGCCATGACTTACAGGTCCTACGTGGGCGCGACCGGGCAATACGTGGAGAACGAGGAGTGGGGCTACGCTCAGACGCCGATGATGTACGACATCGCCGCCCTGCAATACATGTACGGCGCCAACTTCACCACGCGGGCCGGCAACACGGTCTATCGCTGGGATCCGTCGACCGGGCGGGAATTCGTCAACGGTGTCGGCCAGGAGGTTCCAGGCGGCAATCGTATCTTCATGACGCTCTGGGACGGAGGCGGACAGGACACTTACGACTTCTCGAACTATGCCACGAATCTTGACGTCGACCTGCGCCCGGGGCAGTGGACGCGCCTCTCAACGGAGCAGATCGCCGAGCTCGGCGTTGGGCACGAGGCACGCGGCAACATCGCCAATGCGTTGATGTATCAAGGCGATCTCCGTTCCCTGATCGAGAATGCCATCGGCGGTTCAGGCAACGACACGATCACGGGCAACAGCATCGCGAATATCCTGAAAGGTGGCGCGGGAGCCGACCGCCTCGACGGGCGCGAGGGCAACGATGTCCTCTACGGCGGATCGGGCAAGGATGTCTTCGTCTTCGACACGAAGCCGAGCGGCACTTCCAACCTCGACCGGATCGCCGACTTCTCCGTCACGGACGATACGGTCTCCCTTGAGAATGCCGTGTTCACGAAGCTGAAGGCCGGCAAGCTGCCATCGACCGCCTTCTGGATCGGGAGCAAGGCTCACGATTCCTCCGACCGCATCGTCTATGATTCCACGAAGGGCGACCTCTATTACGATCCGGACGGGACGGGAAAGACCGCCTCCATCGAGTTCGCCCAAGTCTCCAAGGGCCTGAAGATGACGGCAAACGACTTCCTCGTCGCCTAGACCATCGGACGTGAAAAGTGGATTTGCACTTTTGGGATTGAATCCGATGCTCCCTCCTAAGGGAGCGCATCGTTCTGGCGCAAAACCGGCTCCCGGTTTTGCGTTCGATGCTCGAGAGGCGGATCACCGTCGGTTCCCAGCGAGGCGATGATCCGCGTTCTATCCCGCCAGGCGATCCGAGAAATTCTTCGCCAGGTTTTCGAGGCGGGGAAACGGCATCCGGCCGATCACCATGTAATCGTGGCCCGCCTGGGTCCAGAAAACGATGTTGAACCCTTCTCTCTGCTCCGTGCGCGGCGGGGCGTCTTCGTCATCGCTTCTGACCATGCACAGAGCGACCGGCCCGGTCGCGGGATCGAGATAGGCGAGCTGGCCGAGGGGTTTTCCGTCATATTCGAACAGCTGGGCGCGTTTGAAGGACAGGCCGGGCACATCGGCTCGGCGCGCGGACAGATTGAGCGCGAGTTTGGCTCTCAAGCTGTCGATCTCGCGCTGTCTCATCGCATCGTCATCGGGGATGTTGGCGAGGGTGTCGGACGAGTAGAGCGTGAGGTACTCGGCGACCGCCTGGCGCCAGTCGTCATCATCCTGTGTGCGGGATGAGCCTGCGACGAGATCCCGCAAGGAGGCACCTGGGCCGAGGAGGCTGTTCGTTGCGAAACCCGCGAGAAAAAGCAGGATCGCTGCGGCTACGGCGGCAACCGCCCTCCAGCTCCGGGACCGGCCCTGCGGGGCGGCCGCGGGGACCACGGCGGGGAGCAAGGAACTCAGGCGCTCTTCGGGGGCCTGGGCGAGGAGGCTTTCGAATGCTTGCCTGAATGGGCGGTTTCCTCCCGAAAGCACGAGGAGGCGGCGCTGGAGCTCGGGATCGGCCGCGATTCTCTTGGCAAGGGCCGATTGCTCGTCGGAGGCGAGTTCGCCATCGAGATAGGCGACGAGCTGCTCATCCGTCACAAGATCCTGGGGCGCCGTCATGATGTCCGAGCCTCCGTGCCGAGTCTGCCGAGGGTCAGGCGCGCCGCCGCGAGGCGGCTCATGATCGTCCCGATGGGAACGGCGAGAACTTCCGCCGCCTCCCGATAGGCCATGCCTTCGCCGTAAACGAGAAAGACCGCCTCGCGCTGGCCGTCCGGAAGGGAGAGCACCTCGCGCAGGACCTGATGGGCGAGCACGCTGGCTTCGACCTGTTCCGAACCGTCGAAGGCGAGGGCTGCTTCCGCATCGACGGTGCCCGAGCCCTCGCGGATGCGCCGCGAGCGGACCTCGTTCAGCCAGATGGAATGCATGATGGAAAACAGCCAGCGTTGAAGATTCGTCCCGGCCGAAAACTGCTCCGCCCGCTCGAGGGCCCGCAGACAGGTCGACTGAACCAAGTCTTCGGCGGTGTCGCGGCGGCCGCTCAGAACCAGTCCATAGCGCCACAGCCGCGTCAAATATCGGGGCAAGTCCGCTCTGATCTCATCCTGCCCGGTCCTGAACATCACCTGCGCAAATGCTCTGTATCGCGGCTTCGATGGCGATATCAGAGATAGGGTTCCCCCGCAGTCGAAGGCAAGGTGCCGCGCCTGAAACAGCTCGCTCATCCCCTCTGTTCCCGCGCTTCGCCGGTAGGCATGTCCGAAAGCTCGGCGGAGCGGGCGAGGCCGTCGACGGACCAGTCTCCAGCGCCGAACGCGACGAGAGCAAGAAAGCCTCCGGCCATGGCGACGTCCTTGTAGAACTGGATGAGCTCGCCCGGGTCCGACAAACGCCCATGGAAGAGGAGGGCGGTCAGAACGCAGAAACCCGCGAGGGCGAAGGCTGCGACCCTGGTGAGAAAGCCGAAGGCGACGAGCAGCCCGCCTCCCAGCTCCGTCAGGATCACGAGCGGGAGCAGGATTCCGGGCACTCCGTGGTGATCCATGTACTGGAGGGTACCGGAATAGTTGAACAGCTTGCCCCAGCCCTCGACGACGAAGATGAGGGCCAGGAGAAGCCGCGCCAGGAGCGCGACAGGAGCTTGGAGCGCGAAGGGAGCTTGGAGCGTCATGAGCATCGCCTCCTCAATGAGGACAGAGCAGAGGGCGGGTGAGGCAGGGCAGGCCCGCCGCACACAGGCGCTTCACAGCTTCGGGGTGGCCCCGATGGCTTTGGCGAGATCCCGGTATTCCTCGCATCCGGTGCCGCAGAGCGTCTTGATAGTCTGCAGTTGCTCCTTGGCGAGATCGATCTTGCCCTGGGTCACATAGGCCTCGCCGAGATATTCCCTAACCTGCGCGTAGTGGGGATCGAGGGCCACCGATTGCAGATAGTAGCGGATGCCTTCGTCCGTCCGCCCGAGTTTGCGCGTCGCATAGCCCCGGTAGTTGAGGGCCCGTGGCGTATTGGGATTGTCCAGGAGATCGAGCATGTCGATCGCCTCGCCGTAGCGCTTCGCCTTGGCCAGGGCGTAGGCGTATTCGGTCAGGTTGCCGTCAGGCACGACCCCGCTTTGGGCCCGCACGCACCTGTTCGTCTTCTGAACCCAAACCTGTCCCCGGGGGCAGACGGGCATGGGAGGATTGCTCGTGTTGCGCTCGCTCCCTCCGCGGTTGGCGCTCCCGCCAGTTCCTCCGCTGGAGCCGCCGCTTCCGCTCCCGACGCCTCCGCCGCCTCCGCCGCCGAGGGCGACGGCCGGGCCGGTCGCGAGGGCTGCACCCAGACACAGGGCAGCTGCCGTTGCGGCAAGTCTTGCGAGGGACAGTGGCGTGCTCGGGCCGAACATGGCGTCCTCCTTGGTTGCTGCCCGGAGAACACACGGTTCGAGGGTTTTATTCGGGGGACCCTTCGATGGGGGGCAGCCCGCCCGGTGTCGCTCGATTTGACTTCACGCCGGGTTTGGAGGACACCAGCGCCTTTGCGGGGCTATTCCCACCCGTGTTTGTCCGCAAAGGCATGCCATCGATGGACGGTTCCGTCGCCCAGCAGAGTGTATCCATGCGTCGCCTCTCGCCCGCGCAGCTCGCCAGCTTCGTGGAGCGCAGCCATGCCCGGCTCTGCGCTGTCCTCGTCCTGCTGTCGCTGGCCTGTTTCCTGCCGGGCTTCACGACCCTCCAGCCGATGGACCGGGACGAGCCCCGCTATGCTCAGGCATCGAAGCAGATGCTGGAATCCCATGACTTCGTCGATGTCCGCTTCCAGGACGAGGCGCGGTACAAGAAGCCGGTGGGCATCTACTGGATGCAGAGCGCCAGCGTCGCCATCGGCGATGCGCTCGGCATCCCCGAGGCGCACACCACGATTGCGCTCTATCGCGTGCCGTCCCTGTTCGGGGCCATCGCGACCGTTCTCCTGACCTATTGGGCGGCTCTGGCCTTCTTCGGGAGGCGAGGGGCGTTCCTGACGGCTGCCCTGATGGCGACCTGCGTCATCCTCATGGTCGAGGCGCGGCTCGCCAAGACCGATGCCATGCTGACCGCCTGTTCGGTGGCGGTCATGGGCGGCCTCGCGCGGGCCTATCTGAGTCGGGGGGCCGGGGTCCTTCCGCGCCGCGCCCTGCTCATCTTCTGGACCGGATTTGCTCTCGGCATCCTCGTCAAGGGGCCTTTGGTCCTGATGTTCGCCGGCCTTACGGGCGCCGTCCTCTCCTACCGGGAGCGCTCGACACGCTGGCTGCTCACCTTACGGCCCTGGCTGGGTCTGGCCTTCACCCTGGCCGTGGTTCTGCCCTGGTTCGTCGCAATCGCGGTCAAGAGCGGCGGCGCCTTCTATTCGGAAGCCGTGGGCCACGACATGCTGGGCAAGGTCGGCACGGCCCAGAAATACCACTGGGCTCCTCCGGGCTTCTATCTGGTGGCATTCTTCGCCACCTTCTGGCCGGGAGCGATCCTGGCGGCCATCGCCGCGCCGTTCGCCTGGATTCATCGTCGTGAAGAGCCGGTCGCTTTCGCCCTGGCCTGGATCGTCCCCTCGTGGCTGGTCTTCGAGGCGGTTCCCACCAAGCTGCCGCATTATACGATGCCGCTTCTTCCGGCCGTGGCCATCCTCATCGTGATGGCGATCGCCCGCCATTTCGTGGGGCCGCACCGGCCTTTCGCCAAGCTCGCGACGGTGCTCATTCCCTTCATCCCCGTGGGCCTGACCATCGGCCTGTCGGCGGCGAACTGGTCCTTCGACGGCACGCTGCCGTATCGGGCGCTCCCGGCCATGGCGGCGGCCTCCGCCATCGCGATCTGCGCCTGGTGGCTCTTCATCAGGAACCGTATGGTGGACAGCCTCTGGGCCGGCTTCCTCTCGTCCGTGTGCCTCGCGATCGGCGTGTTCGGGTTCGCCCAGCTCGATCTGCGATCCCTGAAGGTCTCGGACAAGCTCGCGCAGACCATGCGGGACTTTCCGTCCGCCAAGGCCAGCGTCGGCACTCTCGGCTATCGCGAGCCGAGCCTTGTTTTCCTGGTCGGAACCGATCTCGATATGCTCGACAGTGCCCCCGAAGCCTCCGCCTTCCTGAAGAAGAGCGGCTGCGCGATGGTGTTCGTCGATCAGCGCTTCGAGGCCGATTTCCAGGCCGCGAACGAGCGGAACGGGCTGGTGCCTGCGCTCTCGACCCGCGTCTCAGGTTTTAATATCAACAGTGGGAAGCGCGTCGATATCGGCGTCTATTCCGTCGACGCCGGCTGTCCCTGACGTCCTATCCCAAGAGGGGGCTCACAAGCCCTTGATCGATGAGTGATTTAAACCCGGCTCCGCGCCTCAGCGTCGTGGTGCCCGTCAAGAACGAGGCCTTGAACATCCTCCCCCTCGTGGAGGAGATCGAGCGCGCCTGCTCGGCCCTTGCACCCTTCGAGGTGATCTATGTGGATGACGGCTCGACGGACGGTACCGTCGAGCAGATGCGCTCGGCCCGCGCCACCAGGCCCTGGCTGCGCCTGGTCCGCCATGAGGCGAGCTGCGGGCAGAGTGCTGCCGTCAGAACGGGCGTCCATGCGGCGCGCGCGCCCATCATCGCCACCCTCGACGGCGATGGACAGAACGATCCGGCCTTCATTCCGCAACTCGTCGCTGCTCTGGACGACCCGACCGTCGGCCTCGTCGCGGGGCAGCGGCTCGGGCGGAAAGGAGCCGCCAAGCGCTGGCAGTCGCGCATCGCGAACGGCGTGCGCGGGCGCGTCCTGAAGGACGGAACGCGTGATACCGGCTGCGGTCTCAAGGCCTTCCGCCGCGAGGTCTATCTGCATCTTCCCTATTTCGACGCCCTGCACCGCTTCATGCCGGCCCTGGTCAAGCGGGAGGGCTACCGGATCGCGCATGTGGACGTGGTCGACCGGCCCCGGCATGCGGGGCAGTCCAATTATGGCCTCTTCGACCGGCTCTGGGTCGGAATCCTCGATCTCGCGGGCGTGTGGTGGCTAATCCGCCGCCGCCGCCGCGTGCCCGTTTCCCAGGAAATCCACTGATGCTGATGCGCCTGTCCCACGATATCGGATTGTATTTCTACGATATCGTCATCACCCGGTTCGATCTCTGGGCCGCCTTCGGCGTGCTGGCGCAGTTCGTGTTCGGCGCCCGCTTCATCGTCCAATGGATCGCCAGCGAGAAGGCGGAAAAGAGCGTCATTCCCATGGCCTTCTGGTTCCTGTCCATCGGGGGCGGGCTGATGACGCTCGTCTACGGGTTCGCCCGGCGTGACATCGTCATCATCTCCGGGCAGGCCCTGTCGATCCTCATTTATGTCCGCAACCTCATGCTGATCGCCAAGGAGGCGCGCAGGAAGGCCAAGACGTCGGAGCTCGCGGCATAGAGCTGGTTCCGCTTGCGCGGAACCAGCTCTCAATCTTGCTCGGCCGGATTCATTGACGGCGAACCGGATCCACTTCGCCGAAAGCGGCTCTAATCCGTTTCCCGCAGGCGCGCGAAGCCCGCATCCAGATCGCGCTTCAGATCGTCGAGATCCTCGAGGCCGATATGGAAGCGCAGGGCATGACCGCCCGGCTCCCATTTCGTCGCGGTGCGATAGGTCGCGCAGTTGAACGGGATCACCAGGCTCTCGAACCCGCCCCAGGAATACCCCATCCCGAAGAGCGCCAGCCCGTCGAGCATGGCGGCGAGCGCCTTGTCGGAGCAGGGCTTGAGGATAACGGAGAACAGTCCGGACGAACCCTTGAAGTCCCGCTTCCAGATCTCGTGACCCTTGTAGGTTTCGAGTGCCGGATGAAGCACCCGGTCCACCTCGGGGCGCTGGGCGAGCCATCGGGCCATCTCCAGCGCCTGCTTCTCGTGCTCGCGCAGGCGCAGCGCCATGGTGCGAAGACCGCGAAGCCCGAGGAAGACGTCCTCCGGGCCCGGGCACATGGCAAAGGCGTCATAGGCCGCGCGCAGATCCTTGAAGCAGCGCTCGTTGGCGGAAACCAGGCCGAGCAGGAGGTCCGATCCGCCGCTGAGATATTTGGTGCCCGCCTCGACGGCGATGTCGACGCCCCGCTCATGGGGCGGAAAGAGCAGGGGAGTCGCCCAGGTGTTGTCCATGACCACCACGGCTCCGTGCCGGTGCGCGACTTCGGCGATCGCGGGAATGTCCTGCATCTCGAGGGACTGGGACCCAGGCGCTTCCGTAAAGACAGCCGCCGTGTTCGGACGCATGAGGGAAGCGATCCCGGCTCCGATCGAGGGGTCGTAATAGGTGGTTTCCACACCAAATTTCTCGAGCATCCCATGGCAGAACTGCCGCGTGGGAAGGTAGACCGAATCCGTGACCAGCAGATGGTCGCCGGCCTTGAGGCAGGACATGAGGGCGACCGTGACCGCCGCGAGGCCCGAGGGGGCCAGGACGGTGCCCGCCGCTCCCGTGAGCTCCGTCCAGGCGGTTTCGAGCGCTTCCGTGGTTGGTGTCCCCTTCGTTCCATAGGAATAGCGCCCCCGGCGATGCAGGAGATCGTCCGTCGTGGGGTAGAGGACGGTCGAGCCGCGATAGATCGGCGTGTTCACGAAGCCATGCTGCTCGAACGGCTCTCGACCTGCATGAACGAGGAGGGTGCGTTCCGCGAGATGGGCGGGTTTGGGGGGAAGTTTTGTCATCGGCTCAAGGACTTGCTGAAGGGGACCTGATCAGAAGCCGAGGGCGCTCCTACGTCAACCCTCCGACTAAAAACCATTCCATCAAGACTTGACCGGTGATCAATCATGGAATGTGATGGATCCGATGCCGCAATCGACCGATGCGGCGTGGAACGGTCTGACCGTGGCTCGGCTGGGGGAACAAGAACAGGCGAGCCGAATGGAACTAGTGGGAGAATAAACCAACATGAAAAAGGCTCTCGTATCGATTGCCTTCGGCCTTACGGCAAGCCTGATCGCGACCGGCGCTTCCGCGCAGGCGACCCTGAACAGCGTGAAGCAGAAGGGTTTCCTGACCTGCGGCTCGAACACCGGTCTCGCCGGCTTCGGCCTGCCGGACGCCCAGGGCAACTGGACCGGTCTCGACGTCGACCTCTGCCGCGCCATGGCCGCCGCGATCTTCGACGATCCGACCAAGGTTCGCTACATCCCGCTCGCCGCCAAGGACCGCTTCACCGCGCTCCAGTCGGGCGAAGTGGACGTGCTGTCCCGCAACTCGACGATGACCATGTCGCGCGACACGCAGCTCGGCCTCGACTTCCCGGCCATCAACTACTTCGACGGCCAGGGCTTCATGGTCCGCAAGAAGCTCGGCGTTTCCTCCGCGAAGGAACTCAACGGCGCCTCCATCTGCACGCAGCAGGGCACCACGACCGAACTCAACCTCGCCGACTACTTCCGGGCCAACAACATGAAGTACGAAGTCGTGGCCTTCGCGACCTCGGACGAGACCTTCAAGGCCTATGACGCCGGCCGCTGCGACGCGTTCACCACGGACGCCTCGGGCCTCTATGCCGAGCGTCTGCGCGCATCCGCTCCGGACGATCACATCGTTCTGCCCGAGATCATTTCCAAGGAGCCCCTCGGCCCGGCCGTCCGCCACGGCGACAACCAGTGGGGCGACCTCGTCCGCTGGACCCATAACGCCATGCTGGACGCCGAGGAACTCGGCGTGACCAAGGCCAATGTCGACCAGATGAAGGGCTCCGACAACCCGGAGATCAAGCGTCTGCTCGGCACCGAAGGCAAGTACGGCGAGGGCATCGGCCTGACCAACGACTGGGCCTACCGGATCATCAAGCACGTGGGCAACTACGGCGAGATCTTCGAGAAGAACGTGGGTGAAGGCTCCAAGCTGAAGATCAAGCGCGGCCAGAACGCCCTCTGGACGAAGGGCGGCCTGCAATACGGCATGCCGATCCGCTAACCGGATCTCTCAAGGTCGGAGTGCCCGGATTCCCCGGGCACTCCTCAATAACAATAAACTGCCGGTCGTTCATGGCAGCGACAATTGCATGAACACGGGGGAGGACGGCCTAACAAAGTCAGCCGTCAGAGGATTGAGTTCAGTGCAGACCGTTGTCAGCCAGACATCGCCACCCAAAAAATCGTTTCTTTACGATCCGAAGGTCCGTGGGGTTTTCTACCAGGTCCTCCTGGTCGCCGTCGTCGGCTACCTGTTCTATGTGGCCGCCACCAACGCTATCGAGAACCTGCAGCGGGCCAAGATCGCGTCCGGCTTCGGCTTCCTCGAAAATACGGCCGGATTCGACATCAGCCAGTCGCTGATCCCGTTCAGCGCGGCCGGCTCGACCTATGGCGACGCATTCCTCGTAGGCCTGCTCAACACGCTGATCGTTTCCGCCATCGGAATCTTCTTCACGACCATTCTCGGCTTCCTCATCGGAATTGCCCGCCTGTCCACGAACTGGATGGTCGCGAAGGTCGCCATGGTCTATGTCGAAGCGCTGCGCAACGTCCCACTCCTGGTGCAGCTGCTGTTCTGGTACATCGCGGTTCTCGGGCCGCTGCCACAGCCGCGTAATTCGCTGGAAATGGGCGCCGGCTTCTTCCTCAACTCGCGCGGTTTCTTCATGCCCCGGCCCGTCTATGCGGCGGACGCATGGGCCATTCCGGCCGTGCTGGCGATCGGCCTCGTGGGCGCCTTCGTCTATCGCCGCTGGGCGAAGACCCAGCAGGAAAAGACGGGGCGGCAGTCTCCCGTCGGTCTCGTGACGCTCGGCCTCGTTGTCGGCCTGCCCGTCGTGACCTGGATCGTTCTGACCCTCGCAGGCGCCAACCCGATCGGCTTCGATCTGCCGAAGAAGGGCACCTTCAACCTGACCGGCGGCATGCAGATCCTGCCGGAATTCGTCGCCCTGCTGCTCGGCCTCACCACCTATACGGCGGCCTTCATCGCCGAGGTCGTGCGCGCGGGAATTCTCGCCGTGTCGAAGGGGCAGACCGAGGCGGCAAGCTCGCTCGGCCTCAAGTCGGGCCAGACTCTTCGTCTCGTGGTCATTCCACAGGCGATGCGCGTCATTATCCCGCCGCTGACGAGCCAGTACCTCAACCTGACGAAGAACTCGTCGCTGGCCGTCGCAATCGGATATCCCGATCTCGTGCAGGTGTTCATGGGCACCGTTCTCAATCAGACGGGTCAGGCCATCGAAGTCGTCGTTATCACCATGGGCGTGTATCTCACGATCAGTCTCGTGACCTCGGCCGTGATGAACATCTACAACCGCCGTGTGGCAATCGTCGAACGATAGGAATTCCGATGAGCACCACCGTCGATATGCCTCGTTTCGTCCGCGCCAAGCAGGAGGAGGCTCTGCCTCCGCCGAATCTGACGCGCGGCCCCATCGCCTGGGCCCGGGAGAACCTCTTCTCGGGCCCCTTCAACACCGTGCTGACCCTGGTGGTCCTTTATCTGCTCTATGTCAGCATCCCGCCCCTCGTGCGCTTCCTGTTCGTGGATGCCGTGTGGAGCGGGACCGACCGCGCTGCCTGCCGGGCCGACATGGGTGGAAACGAAGCCGGCGCCTGCTGGGCCTTCATCCGCGAGAAGCTCGGCTACTTCACCTATGGCTCTTATCCGATTTCGCAGCGCTGGAGGGTCGATATCTTCTTCGCCCTCCTGGGATTGGGCGTGGGCTGGCTTTTGTGGCTGAGAGCGCCGCGCCGGGACCTGGGAGCCATTTATTTCTTCTGGCTGTTCCCGATCTTCTCCTACATCCTGCTGACGGGCGGCAACGCCAACTTCAGCAGCCGCTTCTGGATCGGGTTCCTGATTTTCGGCGCCCTGCTGATCGCGCTCTTCGCGTTCGTCGCCGCGATTCTCAAGACGTCCTTGCGTCCGGCCCTGATCATCGGAGGCGGCATCGTCGCCGTCGTCGGCATCACCCTTGGTCTGATGTCGATCGATTTCGGCCTGTCTCCCGTGCCGACCGCCCTCTGGGGCGGCATCCTCGTGACGCTCTTGGTGGCCACGGTGGGCATCGTCTGCTCGCTGCCTTTCGGCATTCTCCTGGCTCTCGGGCGCCGCTCGAAGCTGCCGATCGTGCGGATGGCTTCGGTCGTTTTCATCGAGTTCGTCCGCGGCGTGCCGTTGATCACGGTGCTCATCATGGCCAACACGATGCTGCCGCTCTTCCTGCCAGGTGACATCACGGTCGACCGTCTGCTGCGTCCCCTCATCGGTACGGCGCTCTTCTCCTCCGCCTACATGGCCGAGGTCGTGCGCGGCGGCCTCCAGGCCATGCCGAAGGGGCAATATGAAGGTGCGATGTCGCTCGGCCTGAACTACCCGCAGATGATGGTCCTCATCATCCTGCCGCAGGCCCTGCGCATCGTGATCCCGGGGATCGTGAACACCTTCATCGGATTGTTCAAGGACACCTCCCTGGTGTCGATCGTGGGCATCTTCGACGTGGTCAAGACGATCGAGGCCTCGCGCATCGATCCAAACTGGGCAGCGCCCAATATCGGCCTGACGGGCTATGCCTTCGCGGCTCTGTTCTATTTCATCTTCTGCTTCGGCATGTCGCGCTACTCGCTTGGAGTCGAGCGGCGCCTCGCGGCAGGTCAGAAACGGTAATCATTCATGGCAACGACAGTGACATCCCAAACAGCTCAGACCGCCGCTCTCGACCCGCAGGCCGAATCCGCCGTGCAGATGATCGACGTGCACAAGTGGTATGGTGAATTCCACGTGCTGCGCGACATCAACCTCGACGTGCGCCGGCGCGAGCGCATCGTGATCTGCGGTCCGTCGGGGTCCGGCAAGTCCACGATGATCCGCTGCATCAATCGCCTGGAGGAGCACCAGAAGGGCCGCATCATCGTCGACGGAACCGAGTTGACGAACGACCTCAAGCGCATCGACGAGGTGCGGCGCGACGTCGGCATGGTGTTCCAGCACTTCAACCTCTTCCCGCATCTCACGATCCTCGAGAACTGCACGCTCGCGCCGATCTGGGTGAAGAAGATGCCCAAGAAGGAGGCGGAAGAGGTCGCGATGCACTACCTGAAGCGGGTGAAGATCCCGGAACAGGCGAACAAGTATCCCGGACAGCTGTCGGGCGGTCAGCAGCAGCGCGTGGCGATTGCGCGCTCGCTCTGCATGAGCCCGAAGATCATGCTGTTCGACGAGCCGACCTCCGCTCTGGATCCCGAAATGGTGAAGGAGGTGCTCGACACCATGGTGGGGCTCGCCGAGGAGGGCATGACCATGCTCTGCGTCACCCACGAGATGGGCTTTGCCCGGCAGGTGGCCGACCGGGTGATCTTCATGGATTACGGACAGATCGTGGAAATGAACACGCCCGACGAGTTCTTCAAGAATCCGCAGCACGAGCGCACCAAGCTCTTCCTGTCCCAGATCCTGCACTGAGCCATTCTGCTAGAGCAGCGGACGCGGGAAGTGGAATCCACTTTTGGGTCCGATGCTCCCTTCTTAGAGCAGCGCATTGTTCATTGCGGAATACCGGGTCCACCTTTCCGCACGATGCTCTAGGTGCAAAAGAGATAGGCCCCGGAACCACCCGGGGCCTTTTTGTTGAGATGCGGCTTTGAAGATCGCCTTGGAAGAGAGGGGAATGCCCGGGCCGCTCACCCTCTCTTCGCAGGCCCCGTTTCGACCGGCAGGTCCTCCCGCGATCCCCATTCGGACCAGGATCCGTCATAGATCGCCTTTGCGGGATGCCCCAGGGTCTCGAAGGCGACCGAAAGAACGGCCGCCGAAACGCCCGAGCCGCAGCTTGCGATGATGGGGCGGTCGAGATCGAGGCCCGCCTCCCGGATCGCCCGCATGAGACTGGCCTTGTCCTTGAGGCGTCCGTTCTCCACGATATCGCCCCACGGAAGATTGAGGCTGCCGGGAATGTGTCCCGACCGGAGGCCGGCCCTCGGCTCCGGTGCCTCACCCCTGAACCGGTCGGCAGCGCGTGCATCGATCACCTGCGCGGAGTTCGAACGAACCGCATCGTGAACGACGGCGGCGTTCGCGACGGCGGCCGCATTGAAGGAGGGCGTGAAGGTTCGATGGGCGCGGGGCTGCTCCGGCCCGGTTTCGATCGGCCGGCCCTCCGCCTTCCAGGCGGGAAATCCTCCTTCGAGAATAAAGACCCGGGGAGCGCCGAAGATCTGGAACATCCATCGCACGCGCGGAGCGGAGTAGAGGCCGATGCCATCGTAGACGACGATGGTCATGTCCTGACTGATGCCCAGCTTTCCCACGGCTTTCGCAAAATCCTGGGGCGAGGGGAGCATATGCGGCAGGGACGAGGCGGTGTCCTTGACCGTGTCGATGTCGAAGCGCACCGCGCCTGGAATGTGGCCCGCCAGGAATTCTGCCTGCGGATCGCGATTCTGCGCCGGCAGATACCAGGAACCGTCGACGATCACGACATTCGGATCGTCGAGATGCTCCTGCAGGCGCTCGGGTGAAACGAAGGGAGGGGACATGGGAATGCTCCTGGCGGTGTCCTGTCGATGAAATAGCGCTTCAGTCCACAAGGGACAGGCGAACGCGGCGGTTCTGCTTGCCCTTCTTCTCGATGTCGGTGACGAGGGCCCGGCCGATCTCGCCGGTGCGGCGCACATGCGTGCCGCCGCAGGGCTGAAGATCGATTCCCTCGATCTCCACGAGGCGCACCCGGCCCGATCCGCGCGGGGGTTTCACCGACATGGTCTTCACGAGACCGGGATTCGCATCGAGCTCCTCGTCCGTGATCCAGCGCTCCGTGACGGGCGCATCACGCGCGATCAATGCGTTCAGACGGTCGGTCAGCTCGGCCTTGTCGAGACCCGCATCGGGAATGTCGAAATCGAGGCGTCCGTCGCCGTCGCCGACCGCGCCGCCGGTGACCGGATAAGGCAGAACGACGCTCAGGACGTGCAGCGCGGTATGGACGCGCATGCGCTTGAAGCGACGCTCCCAATCGAGTTCGATCTCGACGTTCTCTCCCTGGGAAAAGCTCGAGGCGGCCTCCGGGCCCACCAGATGAACGACCTGCGAGCGGTCGGAGCCGTAAACCGTGTTGGTCACGGTGACCGAATCGCCGTTCCGACGCCGGATGAAGCCGACATCGCCCGGCTGGCCGCCGCCTTGAGCATAGAACACGGTCCGGTCGAGGATGACGCCACCCTCGGGCGTCACATCGAGAACGGTCGCCGTGCAGGAACGGGCATAGGCATCGTCGCGAAACAGGAGAGTGGTGGCGGTCATGGTCAATCCGGGAGACGAGGATGCGGGAGCGTTCCCGCGCAGGGATCCCGATGCTGCTGGAAACCAGAGGGTCGGGTCAAGCCGTCGACGGATCGGGCTTTCGGTGTTGCGCGGACATTTGAGCACCTGAGCGTTTCCGTCCCTGAGCCCGCAAACGATGGTGCGGGTGCATGATTCCAGCGCGGGTGTGGATAAGTCTGCGAAGTCGTTTCATCGTCGAGGACAAAAAAATCCGGACGAACGACCGCTCCCACCGGATCACGGACGAAAATTGCGCCGTCTTTCGTGAGGACCATCGGAATTTCGCTCCGCAATTTGTGAATCGGGGCTGTCATTCCATCGAGCGATGGCCTTGGGTTCGAACCTGCGGGCCCTTTCGAACCTGCGAGGTGCCGTGGATGTGCGATGAGACTTGCGATGAGACTTGGTCGCATCCGGGAAATGGAATCGTCACGGTCCCATTGAGGGCAGGGGCACGATGCGACGGGATCGGTGGCTCGGCAACGGAATGTGCGGACAAGGGCAATCGCCACGCTTGCCGGCATGCGTGCCTGCAGAGGCCAAAGGCCAGCTTACAGGGAGAAAACCGAGTTCTTCGTGATTGGGGAGAGAAATTGGCTCCGGCGGTAGGATTCGAACCTACGACCAACGGATTAACAGTCCGCTGCGCTACCGCTGCGCCACGCCGGAATAAGCCATACCTTCGAGAGGCGGTGCCTCTCTATCGCCAGGGCTGCCGGAGCAGCTCTCGTCGGCGACGGTGCGTGGCATATAACACGGGTTTGGCGCGTTGCAAGCCCCTTTCGTCGGCGATCTCGCAAAACGGGCTGTTGCTCTTTGGGAGGGCACTTGCTATGAGGCTTCCGCCGCAGTCGCGGTACGCCCCGGATGGCCTCGTGGCGGAGTGGTTACGCAGAGGACTGCAAATCCTTGCACCCCGGTTCGATTCCGGGCGAGGCCTCCAAGTCGAATTTCTGAAGGCAATCCCTATGGTCGATTTCTCGCAAGCGCGCCGAATGATGGTTGATAGCCAGCTGCGCACTTTCGATGTGAACGACATCTCGCTGCTCGATGCCATGGGCAGCGTTCCGCGTGAGACGTTCGTTCTCCCCGGCCGTGAGGGGCTTGCCTATATCGACCAGGACATCCTGATCGATGAAGGTGCCGCCCGCCGGTACATGCTCTCCCCGATGAACTTGGGCCGCATGATTCAGGCTCTGAGCGTCGTGGCCGGAGACAAGGCCTTGGATGTGGCCTGTGGTCGCGGTTATGCCTCCGCCGTCCTCGCCGAGCTCGGCGCCCAGGTGACGGCGCTGGAATCGGATGAGGCTCTCGTCGTCGAGGCGAGGAACAGCCTTGCGGCTGCCGGCTTCGATGGCGTCGAGGTGGTGATGGGCGCTCTCGATCGGGGGCACCCGAAGAATGCTCCCTATAACGTTATTCTGATCAATGGTGCGGTCGATCTGCGTCCGGACGGGCTTCTGGAGCAGTTGGCTGATGGCGGCCGCCTGGTTTGCGTGAAGGGCCGCGGCCGCGCGGCGCGCGTGACGCTTTATGTGCGCACGGGCAATGTGTTCGGTGAGCGGACCCTGTTCGACGCGGCGGCTCCCGTGCTCGCGCCCTTCGTGCAAGAGCCCGGTTTCACGTTCTAGCGCATCGTGTGGCCCTTCGGGCCCGCTCAGGCGAAGCGCTCCTCAAGTCTATATTCTTGAGTATCTTTTCAGGCAAAACCGGTTCCCACTTTCGTGCTCGATGCTCTCGGAGGGAGTATCGGGGTCAGCCCCCCAAAGTGGATGCCACTTTTGGGTCCGTTGCCCTGGTCCCGGTCTCTAAATCCTTAATATCCTTTAAATCCTTCGAGAAAGGTGTCGCTTTTTTGCGCCACCTCGCTGCTAAAATGCCGTTGCGAGCTGTGCGTTATTGCCGACTCGGCCGTGATGGGTATTGTTGCGCTTTAAATCGTGCGAGGCTTGTGAATCGGTTTCGCTCGTGAGTTTTTTGGTATCTTGGGTCGTTAGGCAGGTCAGCGTGAACGGGAAGCAATCCAGCAGGCAGAATCGCATCCTCCTCGGGGCCATGACCTCCGTGTTCGTTTTGGCGGCTGCGAGCAACGTTTCGGCCGAGACGCTGGAAAGCGCTCTGGCCAAGTCCTATGGCAACAACCCCAACTTGAACGCTCAGCGCGCCAGCGTGCGTGCGACGGATGAAAACGTCGCCCAGGCGAAGTCCGGCTATCGCCCGACGATCACCGGCACGGCCGATATCGCGCGCACTTATTCCAACTATGACAGCCGCACCCCGTCGACGATCTTGGGCGGCGGGGAGCAAACCACGATCCTCACCCCTCGCGGCTTCGGGATCGAGGTCAACCAGACGGTCTTCGACGGCTTCCGGACGGACAATTCCGTGCGCCGGGCCGAATCCGGCGTCCTCGCGGCCCGCGAAGACCTGACCACGACGGAGCAATCCACTCTGGTCAATGCCGCTACGGCCTACATGGACGTGCTGCGGGACACGGCGATTCTCGACCTTCAGCGCAACAACGTCGAGGTCATCGACGAACAGCTCCGCCAGACCCGGGACCGGTTCAATGTCGGCGAGGTGACCCGGACCGACGTGGCCCAGGCGGAATCACGTCTGGCGGCCGCCCGCTCGCAGGAAGCCCAGGCCGAGGCCAATCTGCGGGCGAGCATCGCGCGCTATCGGCAGTTCGTGGGCGTCGAGCCGCGGCAGCTGGCGCCCGGGCGGCCCCTCGACAAGCTCACTCCCGGTTCGCTGGATAGGGCGCTCAAGGTCGCTTTCGGCGAGCATCCGGCCATCAAGGCGGCCCAGCACCAGGTCGACGCGGCCGAACTCCAGGTCAAGATCGCGGAAGGCGCCCTGGCTCCGCAGCTCGGCGTCACGGCCTCCGTCTCCCAGCGCTACGACACCCGGATCGGCAACGACGAGAACCTCATCGCCTCCGCCGGGGCTCGCCTGACGGTTCCCATCTATGAAGGCGGTCAGGCCTATTCCGCCACGCGGCAGGCCAAGGAGCAGGCCGGTCAGGCTCAGCTCCAGGCCGACTGGGTCCGCGATCAGGTGCGCGCCGCCGTCGTCTCGAACTGGGGCGCTCTCGAAGCGGCTCGCGCGCAGATCCAGGCGGCCCAGGCTCAGATCGATGCCGCCGAAACCGCTCTGAGCGGTGTCCGCGAGGAAGCCCGGGTCGGCCAGCGCACCACCCTCGACGTGCTGAACGCCCAGCAGGAGCTTCTCACGGCGCGCGTGAACCTGATTCAGGCGCAGCGCGATCGCGTCGTGGCCTCCTATCAGCTCGTCAGCGCGATGGGTCGCCTCAATTCCCGCGCCCTGGGCCTCGCCGTGAATCACTACAGCCCCAAGGTTCACTACGATCAGGTCAAAGATCTCTGGATCGGTACGACGACGCCTGACGGTCGTTGATAAGTATCGGGGCTGGAACGGTTTGGTTCCGGCCCCGCTTGTTTTCTGCGGGTTTGCGTAAAATACTCATAATATTCTCGATAAAGAGATTCTAAGAACTCTATTTTACTGGGTGGGGCGATGGGTTCGATGAACCTGAAGGCTAACGAGCCGTCGATGGATGATATTTTAGCATCCATCCGCCGGATTATTTCAGAGGATCCCGAGCCTAGCGCAAGCGAGTCCGACCCGACGCCGTTGCAAACCGTTCTCGACATCGCCGAACGCCACGTATCATCCGGCTTTTATTCCGGCACCTTACCTGAGCCTGCCGGGGAAGAATGGCCTCTTGCCCAGGAGGGGCCGTTCCGGAGCGAGCCCTCCTACGCCCGCGCAAGGGACAGTGAAGAGGCCGCGAAGCCCGTTCGATCCGTGCCCTCCGAAAGGGCGGCTGCTCAGGCCTTCTCGCAGCCTTGCGAGCGGAATCCGGGCGAGGCCCTGATGTCCCGCGCGGCCGAAACATCGGTCTCCGAGGCTTTCGCCCAACTGGCGGCGGCGCGTGCGGCAAGCCGGTCGCCGACGATCGAGGAGCTGATGAAGGAAATGCTCCGCCCCATGCTCAGGGCGTGGCTCGATGAAAACCTTCCTGACCTCGTCGAACGCCTCGTCCAGGCCGAAATCAAGCGCCTGACGCGAGGCTAAGCTTGAAGTTTTCGTCCATCGGTTGACTTCCCTCGATCCGTCCGGTTTGTAGCCGTCTTGCTTGCGCGTTTGGCGCGCCAACAGGCCGGTACCACATCATGATGGACAAGACGTTCGACCCCGCTTCCGTCGAAGCACGCATCGCCACCCGTTGGGAGGAGGCCGAGGCCTTCAAGGCCGGACGGCCCGATCGTAAGGGCGCCGACCCTTATTCCATCGTCATTCCGCCGCCGAACGTAACCGGCTCGCTCCATATGGGGCATGCCCTCAACAACACGATTCAGGACATCCTCTGCCGCTTCGAGCGCATGCGCGGGCGCGACGTGCTCTGGCAGCCGGGCACCGACCATGCGGGCATTGCCACCCAGATGGTGGTCGAGCGCCGGCTGATGGAAAAGCAGATCCACCGCCGCGAACTCGGCCGTGAGGAATTCATCAAGCGCGTGTGGGAGTGGAAAGAGGAGTCCGGCGGTACCATCGTGCGCCAGCTCAAGCGCCTGGGCGCCTCCTGCGACTGGTCCCGCGAGCGCTTCACCATGGACGAGGGCCTGTCAAAGGCCGTCCTCAAGGTGTTCGTGGATCTCTACGGCCAGGGGCTGATCTACAAGGACAAGCGCCTCGTGAACTGGGACCCCAAGTTCCAGACCGCGATCTCCGACCTGGAGGTGATGCAGGTCGAGGTGAAGGGCAATCTCTGGCATATCCGCTACGCCATCGAGGGAATGCCCGACCGCTCGATCACCGTCGCGACCACGCGGCCCGAGACGATGCTCGGCGACGTCGCGGTCGCCGTGCACCCGGAGGACGAGCGCTACAAGGACCTGATCGGCAAGTTCGCCGTCCTGCCCCTGGTCGGCCGCCGCATTCCGATCGTCGCGGACGAGTATTCGGATCCCGAGAAGGGCACGGGCGCGGTGAAGATCACGCCCGCGCACGACTTCAACGATTTCGAGGTCGGCAAGCGCCACAAGCTGCCGCTGATCAACATCTTCGGCACGGAGGCGCAGCTCGCGCTCTCCGGCAACGAGAGCTTCCTTGAGGGCCTCACCGAGACGGACGACCTGAAGGCGGTTCTCGCCCTCGACGGCCTCGACCGCTTCGAGGCTCGCAAGCGCATCGTCGCCATGCTCGAGGAGCGCGAGATCCTCGTGCAGATCGAGCCGCACACCCATACGGTGCCGCATGGCGACCGCTCGAACGTGGTCATCGAGCCCTATCTGACCGACCAGTGGTACGTGAACGTGAAGCCGCTGGCCGACCGCGCGCTCGACGCCGTGCGCAAGGGCAAGACCAAGTTCGTGCCCGAGAACTGGGAGAAGACCTACTTCCAGTGGCTGGAGAACATCGAGCCGTGGTGCATCTCGCGCCAGCTCTGGTGGGGCCATCAGATCCCGGCCTGGTATGACGACGAGGGCAACGTCTTCGTGGCGCATTCGGAAGAGGACGCGAAGGCTCAAGCCCGCGCCAAGCATGGCCACGACGTGGCGCTCAAGCGCGACGAGGACGTGCTCGACACCTGGTTCTCCTCCGCGCTCTGGCCGTTCTCGACGCTCGGCTGGCCGGACGAGACGCCGGAGCTGAAGCGCTACTACCCGACCAATACCCTGGTCACGGGCTTCGACATCATCTTCTTCTGGGTCGCCCGGATGATGATGATGGGTCTGCACTTCATGGAGGAAGTGCCGTTCGACACGGTCTATATCCACGCCCTCGTCCGCGACGAGAAGGGCGCGAAGATGTCGAAGTCGAAGGGCAACGTCATCGACCCGCTCGACGTGATCGAGCAATACGGCGCGGATGCACTGCGCATGACCCTGTCGGCCATGGCGGCGCAGGGACGCGACATCAAGCTGTCCGTGCAGCGTGTCGAAGGCTACCGCAACTTCGCGACCAAGATCTGGAACGCGGCGCGCTTTGCCGAGATGAACGAGTGCAAGCGGGTCGACGGTTTCGATCCCAAGGCGGTCGGGGAGACGCTCAACAAATGGGCGCTCAGCGAATGCGCGAAGGCCATCAACGAGGTCGCCGCCGGCATCCAGGCCTACCGCTTCAACGAGGCGGCGCTCGCGGCCTATCGCTTCGTGTGGAACGTGTTCTGCGACTGGACGCTGGAACTCGCCAAGCCCGTGCTGCAGGGTGCCGATTCTCCGGCCAAGACGGAGACCCGCGCCACGATCGCGTTCATTCTCGATGAGATCTGCAAGCTGCTTCATCCCTTCATGCCCTTCCTCACGGAAGAGCTGTGGGACGTGAAGGGGCAGGAGGGGCCGAAGCGTGAGACGGTCCTGGCGCTGGCGCCGTGGTCGAACCTCGATCATCTCATCGACGGCCAGGCCGAGGCCGAGATCGGCTGGGTGGTTGACCTCGTCAACGAGATCCGCTCCGCCCGTTCCGAGACGAACGTGCCCGCCGGCGCGCAGATCCCGCTTGCGCTCGTCGCGTCCTCCGCCGACGTGAAGGCCCGGGCGGACCGCTGGGGCGATATCGTGAAGCGTCTCGCGCGCCTCTCCGAGATCTCCTTCGTCGACGCGGCGCCGAAGAGCTCGATCCAGCTCCTCATCCGCGGTGAAGTGGCGGCGCTTCCGCTGGAGGGCGTGATCGACCTCGATGCCGAGCGCGCGCGTCTCGCCAAGGAGATCCAGAAGCTCGACGTCGATATCGGCAAGATCGACGCGAAGCTCGGGAATGCCGACTTCATCAAGCGCGCCCCCGAAGAGGTGGTCGACGAGCAGCGCGAGCGCCGCGAGGACGCTCTCGCCCGCAAGACCAAGATGGAAGAGGCGCTCGGGCGTCTGAAGGACGCCTAGAGCATCGGACGCAAAAGTGGGAACCGGTTTTGCGTGAAAAGATGCTCAAAACATAGACTTAATGCATCGGACGTGAGTTCGACTTCGCGTCCGATGCTGTAGAGCATCGTGCGGACCCGGCGGGCCGCGCTAGAGCATCGTGCGGAAAAGTGGATCCGGTATTCGCTGACGCGGCCCCTTGGGTCCGCTCAAACAATGCGGTGCTCCGTCGGAGGAGCATCGTCCCCGTCATGCCCGGCCTTGAGCCGGGCATCCACGTCTTGATGGCTCATCGGCTCCGAAGACGTGGATGGCCGTAAACCAAGTGCGGGCATGACGTGAGAGCCGACACGACGGGAGCGGCATCGGACGTCGAATCGAACTCACGTCCGATGCTTTGACATTTTGATTGTGAGCATCTTTTCACGCAAAACCGGTTCCCACCTCCCGCGTTCAATGCTCTGATGGACGAGGCCTCCCAGTGCCTCGTCACACCACGAAATCCGCCAGCAGCTTTATGTTGAGCACGACGATCACGGCCGCGACCAGGCCGGCGACGGCCGTGAGCCAGCGGGGCGTCACGAGGTCGCCCATCTTGGAGCGCGAGGCCGTCAGGGTGACCAGCGGGATGACCGCGAAGGGGAGCTGAAGGCTGAGGATCACCTGGCTCAGGATCAGGAGTTTCGCCGTTCCGCCCTCGCCATACGCGATGGTGACGGCGGCGGCCGGAATGATGGCGATGCCGCGCGTGATGAGGCGGCGCATCCATGGCGCGATCCTGAAGTTGATGAAACCCTCCATGACGATCTGACCGGCCATCGTGGCCGTGACGGTGGAGTTCAGACCGCAGCAAAGCAGCGACAGGCCGAACAGCATGGGGGCAATGGCGGTCCCGAGAATGCCGTAGAGCAGGGTATGGGCCTCGCCGATTTCGGCGATTTCGGTGCGGCCCGTGTGGTGGAAGGCGGCCGCCGCGAGGATCAGGAGAGACGCGTTGATCGTGAGCGCGAACATGAGCGCCACGGTCGAATCGAGCGTCGCGAAGCGCAGCGCCTCGCGCTTCTCGGGCAGAGACTCGCCATAGGCGCGCGTCTGCACGATGCCCGAATGGAGATAGAGGTTGTGCGGCATCACCGTCGCGCCGAGGATTCCGAGTGCGAGGTAGAGCATGTCCGGATCGGTGACGATCTGGGTCGTGGGAGCGAAACCGGCGACGACTGCGCCCCAATGAGGATCGGCCATGACGATCTGGATGCCGAAGCACACGGCGATCACTCCGAGCAGGGTGATGATGAAGGCTTCGACCCAGCGGAAGCCGAGGTTCTGCAGATAGAGAATGAGAAATACGTCGAGCGCCGTGATGACGACGCCGATCTCCAAAGGAATCCCGAACAGGAGGTTGAGGCCGATGGCCGTACCGATCACCTCTGCGAGATCGGTGGCGCAGATGGCGAGCTCCGCCAGAACCCACAATCCCCAGGCGACGGGCTTCGAATAGGCGTCGCGGCAGGCCTGGGCGAGGTCGCGTCCCGTGGCGACCGCCAGCCGGGCGCACAGCGACTGCAGGATGATCGCCATGACGTTCGAGATCAGGGCCACCGACAGCAGAGCATAGCCGTATTTCGAGCCGCCCGCGATGGAGGTGGCCCAGTTGCCAGGGTCCATGTAGCCCACGGCCACGAGGTAGCCCGGCCCGAAGAACGCCATGGCTCGCCGCCAGGGGGACCCTGAGCGGACCTTAATCGAACGGTTCACTTCAGGCATCGACGGCAGGTTGCCTTCCTGACGCCAGGCTGCCTTGCGGACGAGGGAGATGGGGGGAGATTGATCCATGGCCTATTCTGCAGTTGCAAGTCATTTGCAAGTAAAGGGTAGACCGGGCTCTCCCACCGCGCAAGAGGGCATTCACAGGGGAATTCGAGGGTGGGCAAGAGCTCATTGGAATGAGACCGAACCTGCGCCAGACCGACGACACACGGAAGCGCCGGTTCCGGGCCGCGGGATGACGCAGCGGCAGCTGTTCGAAGATGACAAGCCGCCTAGGTTTTGCTCCAGTGCATCATGTGGATAAAGGGGCCGGTTTTTCGCCCAAACGATGGGCCCTTAAGTCTATGATCTTGAGCGTCTTTTCGCGCAAAACGGGTTCCCGCTTCCCGCGTTCGACGCTTGAGGAAGGCGGCATCGGACCCAATCCCAAAAGTGGATTCCCCTTTTGGGTCCGATGCTCTAGCTGTTGATCGACCGAACCTGAATTCGGACCGGAAAGGATGACCATGCTCGAGAGTGTCCTCATTGCCAATCGCGGCGAGATCGCCTGCCGGATCATCCGCACGGCGCAGCGCTTGGGGATGCGCACCATCGCGGTCTATTCGGAGGCGGACGCGAACGCCCTGTTCGTGCAGATGGCGGACGAGGCCTACCCGATCGGCCCCGCGCCCGCCCGCGAGAGCTATCTGCGGATCGACAGGATCATCGAAGTCGCCAAGCAGGCCGGGGCGGCCTCCATTCATCCCGGCTACGGTTTTCTGTCCGAGCGCGCCGAATTCGCCGAGGCCTGCGCGGCCAACGGCATCGTCTTCGTCGGGCCGCCTGCTTCGGCCATCAGGGCGATGGGCCTGAAGGATGCCGCCAAGGCGCTCGTGCAGCAGGCGGGCGTGCCGGTCGTGCCGGGCTATCACGGTTCGAAGCAGGATCCCGATTTCCTGCGCCAGAAAGCCTACGAGATCGGTTATCCGGTTCTCATCAAGGCCGTCGCGGGCGGTGGCGGCAAGGGCATGAGGCGCGTCGACAAGGCCGCCGATTTCGATGCCGCCTTGGAGAGCGCGCAGCGCGAAGCCGCGAGCGCCTTCGGCGACCCGCGCGTGCTGGTCGAAAAATATATCCTGTCGCCGCGCCATATCGAGATGCAGGTGTTCGCCGATGCGCACAGCAACGTGGTGCATCTCTTCGAGCGCGATTGCTCGCTCCAGCGTCGGCATCAGAAGGTGATCGAGGAAGCGCCCGCTCCCGGCATGACGCCTCAGATGCGCCACGCCATGGGCCAGGCGGCGGTCGAGGCCGCGCGCGCCGTGGGCTATGTGGGCGCAGGCACGGTGGAATTCATCGCCGACGGACGCGAGGGCCTTCGCCCCGACCGCTTTTATTTCATGGAAATGAACACGCGCCTGCAGGTGGAGCATCCGGTGACGGAGGCGATCACCGGGCTCGATCTCGTCGAGCTGCAGTTCCGCGTGGCGTCCGGCGAGCCGCTGCCCTTCGCGCAAGGTGACCTTTCCGTCGACGGTCATGCCGTGGAGGCCCGCCTTTACGCGGAGGATCCGGAAAAGGAGTTCCTGCCGTCGACGGGCAAACTCTGGGCTCTGGAATTTCCAGACGGCGAGGGCATTCGTATCGACACGGGTGTCGAGGCGGGTGCCGAGGTGACGCCCTATTACGATCCGATGATCGCGAAGGTGATCGCCCATGGCGCCACGCGCGATGAGGCACTGTCGAAGCTCGCTGACGCGCTCGGGCAGACGATCGTCGCCGGACCGAAGACCAACACGGCGTTTCTGAAGAAGCTCTGCGAGGCTCAACAATTCAGGGCAGGGCACTTCGACACCGGATTCATCGAACGGAATCTGGAAGAACTCGGCGCGCAACCGCGACCCGTTGACGAGGTCGCCGCTTCTTTCGGCGCCGCGGCCTTGATTTCACGAGAGATAGACCGATTGCGGATGTCCGAGCATCTGACGAACGATGAGCCGTCGTCGCCCTGGTCGCAGCCCGACGGATTCCAGCTTCTCGGAACGCGCAGCGTCGGCATGGTGCTGCGCGTGGACGGCGAGCGCGTGGAGGCGCGCGAAGTGTTCAGCGCCGACCATTCGGGCGTCAGCACGGTCGCCGTGGGTCAGAGCGATCCCTGGGCCGACGAGCAGATCGACCGTGAGGTCGATACGCCTCACGGTGTCTACATTTTCCGAGACGGACGCCAGACGCTCGTGCAGCCTTACGATCCCTTCGACGTCGACCTCGATCACATGGACGAGGGCGGCTCCGTGAAGGCGCCGATGCACGGGAAGCTCGTGGCCGTGTTCGTGCAGCCGGGCGAGAAGGTCGAGAAGGGGCAGCGCCTTGCGGTCGTCGAGGCGATGAAGATGGAGCACGTGCTCGTGGCGCCCTCCGACGGCGAGGTGGCGGAGATCGCCGCCGAGCCCGGCGCGCAGGTTGCCGAAGGTGCCCGTCTCATCGTGCTGAAGGCAGAGGAGAAATAGGCAGAAGGGGCTCGTCTCATTGTCCTGAAGGCAGAAGAGGAATAGGAGTGCGGCGGAACGCCTGATAGGCGTATCCCCATCCGCATGGTTCAACGCTGACATGGCTCTTCACCTCATCAAACTCTGCGTAGGCTGCGAGTCCATCACCGATCTCGAGGAATGGATCGAGGAGAACCGCGCCCATCATCGGCGGCTCGGACGCGACTACGAACAGACGCACACCACCCGCATGATGCCCAAGCGCGTGGAAGAGCTTCTCGACGGCGGTTCCCTCTACTGGGTCATCAAGGGCCAGGTCGCTGCGCGCCAGACGCTCCTGGATGTGCGCGCTTTCACCGACGCCGATGGCATCGGCCGCTGCCGGCTCGTCCTGGATTCCAAGGTCGTCGCCGTGGAGCCGCGTCCCTATAGGCCGTTCCAGGGATGGCGTTATCTGGCCGCGAAGGATGCGCCGCGCGATATCGACGTCAAGGCGGGCGATCTTGCCAAGATGCCGGAGGACATGCGACGGGAATTGGCCGAACTCGGTCTGCTTTAACCTATGTGAATCCGGAGAGTGTCATGAGGCTGCCGACTCTTCTCGCATCGTCACTGCTCATGACGGCGGGACCCGCACTCGCCAAGGAGTGCCGCATCCCGGATCCGAAGCCGGGACAGGTCCTTCAGATTCCGCCCGAATGCAAGAATGTGGTGGAACCCAGGCCGAAGGCGGAAGCGCTGCGGAGCGAGCCGGGCGCCATCGATTTCGGGAACGGAACGACGGTGCGCATCGGAGGCAGCGTGCGCGTGGAAACAGGCTGGCGCCGTTAGACTTTTTTGCTGAGGAACATCTTGGAACTCCGCTGGCTGGATTCGCATTGGCCTTACAGTTCAGTAGAGTGGAGGTTCCGATGCTCCTGTCCGCATCCGAAGGCCGGCACTGGCGTTATGAAGTCTGTGAGCACGAGGACGGATATCTCGTCCAGATGCGCGATCTGACAACGGGGGAGCTGGACGACGATTTCTCCACGATCTTCCGCACTCTCCCGGTTGCATTCGCCTATGCCGAGATGTCGGCCGCGTACGAACGCTACGCTGCCTGCGAGCTCGAGCAGGTCGAGGACAAGGAGATCGAAATCGACGTGGAGATCACGGAGCGCCATTTCATCGACCTGAGCGACCGTCTGCACGATTCGGGCATCAACGGTGTCGTTATTCAGGCCTGGGAGCGGGAGAGCCAGCGCGGATCGGTCCGCCTCCTCCACTGAATCGTCATACGGACATTCCGGTTCTGTCGAGGCCGGTTCCACGAAAGTGGGGCCGGCTTTGTCGTGAAAGAAGCCCTCGACGATTTACAAGTGCCTCGTCCCAGCCCACATCATGAGGTGGGAATGGACACATGATGCTGCTTTTTGGAATTGCGGCGGCCGCCCTCGTGTGGTGGCTGCTCAAGGTTTTCGCCCGCTCGGAGACGGTTGCCGTGGCCAAGGCCGTGAAGGTCGTCGGAGGGATCGCGGCCCTCGGCGCGGCGGTGGCCATCGGGGCCAAGGGACAGATCGCCACAGCCCTCCTGGTGGGTGGCCTCGGCGCCTGGATGCTTGGCTGGAGCGGATTGCCGCTCCCCGGTCCCTTGGGCCGTTTTCAGAAGGCCGCCGGCCGGTATTCGCGGATCCGGTCCGCCATGATCGAGATGGAGATCGACCATGCGACGGGGGGAGTAGAGGGCAGCGTCCTGGCCGGCGCCTTCGCCGGGCGGCGGCTGTCGAGCCTGGGACCTGAGAACCTGCGCCGCCTCTACGACGAGTGCGGCGCTCTGGATCCCGACGGGATTTCGCTCCTAGAGGCTTATCTTGATCGCCGGTTTGCCGGCTGGCGTGAAGACGCTCAGGGAGATCGAGACACGCGGACGCGCACCCATGCGCATTCGGGCGTAATGACGGAAGATGAGGCCTATCAGATCCTGGGGCTTAAGCCGGGAGCGAGCCTCGACGAGATCAGACATGCGCATCGCACGCTGATTAAGAAGCTCCATCCTGACCAGGGAGGGACGGCGTATCTCGCCGCTCGCGTGAATCAGGCGAGAGAAGTCCTGTTGAGCCGACATCGCTGATACTCCACGCGCGATCCGGATTTTGATGAGTGCGACGGAGCAGACACAACGCACCGTCGCCTATTGATTAAAACGGCGAGAGATTAAAACTTTGTCAGCCGCGGGAGGCGAAGCAGTTCAGGCCGCCTTTCTTGAGCGCCTTGCAGGCCTTCTCGGCATCGCCCGATTCCTTGAAGCCGGAGAAGCGGGCGCGGTAGAGCGTGCCGCCGTTCGAGACTACTTTCTCGGTGTAGGGAGAGACCCTGCCGAGGACATTGCCGAACCGGCCGCGGGCGGAGTCCAGGATGTCCTTAGCCTTGCCCTCGTCGTCGGTCGCGCCGAGCTGGATCACCCAGCCGCTGACGGTCTTCTTGGGCTCGGGAAGCTCGACCTTCAGGGAGGCGACCTTCGTCAGCTCGGGCTGGGCCGAAGGCGCGGGCTTGGTCGCGATCTTGGCCTGAAGGGCTGCCTTCTGGGCATCCGAGATCTTCGGGGGCTGCGCCGGAAGCGCCGCATAGGCCTGGGCGTTCAGCGGCAACGGCTCGGAGCCCTTCTGCCAGCGGATGGACGATGGGGTGGTGGTGGAACTCGCGCCGGTCGCGGAGGCCACCACCGGACGCAGGGTGTTCAGGTCGAGCGGCTTGCGCTCCGGAACGGGGACCGGCGCGGGAGCCTCGGGGGCGACCATGGCCTGCGGCGCTGCCGAGGCGACCTGGACGGGAGCAGGGACGGGTGCCGCCTCGGCCACCTGGGTCTGAGCGCCGCGCTCGACCACGGGCGGCGCCACGCGGCTGCCGGCATAGGCGCGGGGCAGGTAACTCTCGATGAGGCCCGCCATCTTCTGGTCGCGCGAGCCGGCCGAGCGGCCGCCGAGAACCACGGCCACGAGGCTGCGGCTGTCCGTGTTGACCGATGTCAGCAGGTTGAAGCCGGAGAGGCGGGTATAGCCGGTCTTGATGCCGTCGACGCCGTTGAACTGGCCCAGAAGCCTGTTGTGGCCCCGGATCGTGCGCTTGCCGAACTGGAATGATCGGGTGTCGAAATAGGCGAAATATTTCGGAAAGCGGTCCTGAATCGCGCGGCCGAGGATCGAGAGGTCGCGCGCCGTCGTGATGTTCGGCGGCGTGTTCGGCAGGCCATGCGGATTGTAGAATTCCGACGAGTTCATGCCGAGTTCCTTGGCCTTGCGCGTCATCATGCGTGCGAAGGCCTCTTCGGAGCCGGCGATGTTCTCGGCCACCACGACGGAGACGTCGTTGGCGGACAGGGTCACCATGGCCTTGATCGCGTCGTCCACCTCGATCGTCGAGCCCGGGCGCAGGCCGAGCTTGGTCGGGGGCTGGCTCGCCGCGTATTCCGAGACGGTGAGGGGGGTATTCAGGGCCATGCGGCCGCGTTCGAGCTGCTCGAACAGCAGGTACAGGCTCATCACCTTGGTGATGGAGGCGGGGATGCGGGGCGCGTCGATGTTCTCGCCCTGGAGGATCTTGCCGGTCTTTGCATCCACGACGATGGACGCGGAAGGAGGAGCGTAGCCGCCTCCCGAGGAAACCTTGCGGCGCGCGGCTTCAGCAGGAGTGGACAGGGCTATGGCGACCGAGGTGACAATACCAATAAACGTCCATGCAGTTCGGCGTCGTACCCAAACCGAAGTCATACTGAAAATCCCTGTTGAGTTGGGTTTTTTGCCTCCGCGACCGGTTCTCCAAACGGAGAATGTTGCCGGCGCAACACATTGTCCGACCGTACGAGAGTGAGGTTACGAGGCCGTTAACAGGGATTGCTCCGGTTGAATAGTTTTTGTGCGATGCACAAAAAACTTGACGAATTTTGTGCGGTGCACATAATGGGGCCCGCTACTGTTCGTCGGCATGTGCCGGCACCAAACGCCTTACAGTCGAGGTTAACTATGATTCAGCCTTTCGCAAACTTGCAGAAGTTTGGCCAGGAGAACCTGGAAGCTGCCTACAAGGCCGCAGGTGCCTTCTCCAGCAATGCCCAGGCGATCGTCAACGAAACCGCCGAGTTCGCCCGCAAATCCTTCGAATACAATTCCGAGACATTCGAGAAGCTGACTGGCGTCCAGAACGTCGAGAAGGCCATCGAGGTGCAGGCCGCCTATGTGAAGGATGCCTGCGATAGCCTTATCGGCCAGTCGACCCGGATGGGCGCCCTCTATACGGCGCTGGCGACCGAGACCTTCAAGCCCTTCGAGGGCCTTCTGTCCAAGGCCGTCAAGGCTTGAGACCAGGTCCGATCCGTCTCATCGGTCCCGAACGGAGCGCCCGGCCACCATGCCGGGCGCTTTGCGTTTGAGGGTCGCGGAACGAGGGACTCCGGGCGGCTTCACGGGAGAGCGGGAAGATGTCGCGCTTTCAAAAGCCGGTTCACGTCTCCATCTGGTTGATCTAGCGAACCGAATGGAGCGACTATACATTTGGCTCGAGGCGCTGCGGCCCGGCGGAGACGCGGGGTGCGCGGGAGCCGAGGGCGATAACAAGGGGTCGGTCGAAATATCATGCTGCGGTTAGCTCAGGACAGTCTGATCCGGACGAAGCGGTTGCCACTCTCCGCTGCCGGCGGGTCACAGCCCCCTGGCGGCGACGATGATGGTCGCTCGAACACGGCCATCATCACAAAAGCTAAACCGCGGACGAAACGGCCGAACCTTTACCGCGTTCTTCTTTTGAACGACGATTACACCCCGATGGAGTTCGTGGTGCATGTGCTGGAGCGTTTCTTCAATAAGAACCGCGAAGATGCGACCCGGATCATGCTGCACGTGCATCAGAACGGCGTCGGGGAGTGTGGAGTTTTTACCTACGAGGTTGCGGAGACGAAGGTGACCCAGGTGATGGATTTCGCCCGTAAGCACCAGCACCCTCTGCAATGCGTCATGGAAAAGAATTAGCCGAGACCCGTCTCATAAAGGACAAGCCGTTGCCGAGCTTTTCTCGCAGTCTGGAACAAGCCCTTCACCGAGCTCTCGCTCTCGCGGGTGAGCGCCGACACGAATATGCAACTCTCGAACATCTTCTCCTTGCACTGATCGACGACCAGGATGCGGCCGCCGTCATGCGGGCCTGCAATGTCGATCTCGAAGTCCTCCGCCGGAACCTGGTCGATTACGTCGACAGCGAACTCGCCAATCTGGTGGCCGACGGCCGCCAGGACTCCAAGCCAACGGCCGGTTTCCAACGTGTGATCCAGCGGGCGGTGATCCATGTCCAGTCCTCGGGCCGTGACGAGGTGACCGGCGCGAACGTGCTCGTCGCGATCTTCGCCGAGCGCGAGAGCCACGCTGCCTATTTCCTGCAAGAGCAGGACATGACCCGTTACGATGCCGTGAACTACATCAGCCACGGCATCGCCAAGCGCCCTGGCCTCGCGGAAAGCCGCTCGCCGCGCGGCGCGGAGGAGGAATCCTCCAGCGAGCGCCCCACCCAGGACGAATCCGATGCGCGCGGGAAGAAGAAGGGCGACGCCCTCGATTCTTACTGCGTCAACCTGAACAAGAAAGCGAAGGAAGGAAAGATCGACCCGCTCATCGGCCGCGAGGCCGAGGTGCAGCGCACGATCCAGGTTCTCTGCCGCCGCCAGAAGAACAACCCGCTCCTCGTCGGTGATCCCGGCGTCGGCAAGACCGCCATCGCGGAGGGCCTTGCCCGCAAGATCGTGCAGGGCGAGGTGCCCGAGGTTCTCAAGGGCGCGACGGTCTTTGCCCTCGACATGGGCACACTGCTGGCCGGCACCCGCTATCGGGGCGATTTTGAAGAGCGCCTGAAGCAGGTGATGAAGGAGATCGAGCAGCACCCGAACGCGATCATGTTCATCGACGAGATCCATACTGTGATCGGCGCGGGGGCCACCTCCGGCGGCGCGATGGACGCCTCGAACCTGCTCAAGCCCGCGCTTGCCCAAGGGACCCTGCGGTGCATCGGCTCGACGACCTACAAGGAATACCGCCAGTATTTCGAGAAGGACCGCGCCCTCGTCCGGCGCTTCCAGAAGATCGACGTGAACGAGCCGTCGCTGCCGGATGCCATCGAGATCGTGAAGGGCCTGAAGCCGTATTTCGAGGACTTCCACAAGCTCAAATACACCAACGAAGCCATCAAGGCGGCGGTGGAACTGTCGGCCCGCTACATCAACGACCGCAAGCTGCCGGACAAAGCGATCGACGTGATCGACGAGACCGGCGCGTCCCAGATGCTCCTGCCCGAAGGCCGCCGCAAGAAGACCATCGGCATCAAGGAGATCGAGGCCACCATCGCCACCATGGCCCGCATCCCGCCCAAGACCGTGTCGAAGGACGACGCGGAGGTGCTGGAGCACCTCCAGGAGACCCTGAAGCGCGTGGTCTACGGCCAGGACAAGGCCATCGAGGCGCTGTCCTCCGCCATCAAGCTGGCCCGTGCGGGCCTGCGCGACGCGGAGAAGCCCATCGGCTCCTATCTCTTCGCCGGCCCTACGGGCGTCGGCAAGACGGAGGTGGCCAAGCAGCTCGCGGCCTCGCTCGGCGTCGAGCTCCTGCGTTTCGACATGTCGGAATACATGGAGCGGCACACGGTCAGCCGCCTGATCGGCGCGCCTCCCGGCTATGTGGGCTTCGACCAGGGCGGTCTCCTGACCGACGGCGTCGACCAGCATCCGCACTGCGTGCTCCTCCTCGACGAGATCGAGAAGGCGCATCCCGATCTGTTCAACATCCTGCTCCAGGTCATGGACCACGGAAAGCTGACGGATCACAACGGCAAGCAGGTCGATTTCCGCAACGTGATCATCATCATGACCACGAATGCGGGCGCCGCCGACATGGCCCGCCCGGCCTATGGCTTCACCCGCACCAAGCGCGAGGGTGAGGACACGGAGGCGATCAACAAGCTCTTCACGCCGGAATTCCGCAACCGTCTCGACGCGGTCATATCCTTCGGGCATTTGCCGAAGGAGGTGGTGCAGAAGGTGGTCGAGAAGTTCGTCATGCAGCTCGATGCCCAGCTTGCCGAACGCAACGTGTCCATCGAACTCACGGACGAGGCTCGCGACTGGCTGGTCGAGCACGGCTACGACGAGGCCATGGGCGCCCGCCCGATGGGGCGTCTGATCCAGTCCACCATCAAGACCCCCCTCGCCGACGAGGTGCTGTTCGGGCGCCTGAAGAGCGGCGGCGCGGTCAAGGTCGTGGTCAGGACGGACGAGATCGGCCTGCAGAGCCTCGGCTTCGAGTATGTCGAAGGCCCGGTCAAGCCGAAGCCAGAAAAGGATGTGACGAATGCCGGGAAAAAGAAGCCCCGCGCCAAGTCGTCCTCCAAGACGAAAAAGTCCGTGAAGCCAAAAGGATCCGGTGGTAATGGGGGCGGAGGTATCCGCACCGTTCCCAAGGTTCCGTTGGTTAGAGCATGACGAATGAGCTGAATGAGGCCCCGATCGAGGCCACCCGGATCATCGAGCCGCCGCCGAAGCCGTCCTGGCGCGAAAAGCGCGAGCGGCGCCGGCGCCGGCGGGTGTGGTTCGAGGAAATCCTCGGATGGGTCCTGGTCCCGGCGATCATCGTCGGCTGCTACTGGTCCCTGAAGGCGGGACTGGCCGCGATGGGGTCCTCTCCCGAGGCCCTCATGGAGGGTTTTAGGACGCTCACGGACGCTCTCTGACAAGAGGGTTGGGACGACGCTTTTGATGAAGCCGCATCGACGCCCTCGGGTGCCGGTGCGGCTTTCGTCTTTCAGGTGCGGAGTCCGGCCTTGGAAGCCGGGTCCACTTTTTCGCACGAGCGATGCGCTCGTTCCGAGGAGGAAGCATCGACTTGATCCTAAAAGTGCAAATTCACTTTTGGGTCCGATACTCTGGCAAGACACTTACCTAAGGTAATGGCAACGTGACGAAGCTGATCGGTCTCTCGGGAAGTCTGCGCCAGGCCTCATACAACGCGGCATTGCTGCGAAGCGCATCGGGATTGATGCCGGAAGGAGCCGACCTGGTTGTCGAAACCATCCGGGGGATCCCGCTTTACGACGGGGACGTGGAGGCTGCCGAAGGAATACCTGAGCGTGTGGCCGTCTTGAAGGACGCCATCGCGGCTGCGGACGGGTTGCTCCTGGTCACGCCGGAATACAACAATTCCATTCCCGGCGTTTTCAAGAACGCCATCGATTGGCTTTCGCGGCCGGCCGCCGACATCCCGCGTGTGTTCGGCGGCAAGCCGGTTGCCGTCATCGGGGCTTCTCCCGGTGGCTTCGGCACGGTGCTGTCCCAGAATGCATGGCTCCCCGTCCTACGGACCTTGGGTGCGGACCTTTGGTCGGGCGGCCGCCTGATGGTGTCCAGGGCCCAGAGCGTCTTCAACCAGGATGGAACCCTTGCAGACCAGAGGATCGAGGAGCAGCTTCGGACATACCTCCAGGGGTTCGTTGCCTATGCCGATACCATGCGCAAGAGGTCGTCCGCCCCCTGATCCTACAGCATCGGACGTGTAATCGAACCCGGATCCGATGGACTCTTTCCGGGAAGGAAGCATCGGATCGATCCCGAAAGTGCAAATCCGCTTTTCACGTCCGAGCCTCTAATCTTCGTCGCGATGCCTGAAGGGCATGGCTTCCGCCAATTCGCCGGCCGCCTCGGACACGTAAACACGCTCTTGATCGAGATACGCCTGAACCGCCCTGCGCAGGGATGGCTCGGCAATGTCGTGGGCCGAGGATGTGATCACCGGCCGGTAGCCGCGCGCGAGTTTGTGCTCCCCCTGCGCTCCCGCCTCCACACGGTCGAGCTTCCGCGCGATGGCGAACTCGATGGCCTGGTAATAGCAGACCTCGAAATGCAGAAAGGGGTGGTCCTCGATGCAACCCCAGTTGCGCCCATAGAGACGCCTGTCGCCGATGAAGTTGATGGCGCCCGCAATATGGCGGCCGTTACGTCTGGCCATGACGAGCAGCACGCGGTCGGCCATGCGCTCGCCGATGAGAGAGAAAAAGCGTCGGTTGAGATAGGGGCGGCCCCATTTGCGCGAGCCGGTATCCATGTAGAAAGCGAAGAACGCGTCCCAGTGCGCCTGCGTGATCTCACGCCCGGTCAGCCACTCGATGGAGATGCCGCCCGCCAGGGCGTCGCGCCTCTCGCGCCTGATCGCCTTGCGCTTGCGGGAAGCGAGCGCCGCCAGGAAATCCTCGAAGCTGCCGTAGCCTTCATTGAACCAGTGGAACTGCTGGTCGTCCCGGCGCAGGAAGCCCTGCGCCGTCAGGGCGTCGAGATCCGCCTGCTGAAGAAATGTCGCGTGGATCGAGGAGGCTCCGATCTGTTCCCTCAGGGCTCGCAGCCCTGCAACGAGATGGGCGCGGACGGAATCGGCCTGCACGCCATCCGGAACGAGCAGGCGGGGTCCAGTCACCGGGGTAAAGGGCACGGCCACCTGGAGCTTTGGGTAGTAATGCCCGCCGGCGCGCTCATAGGCGTCTGCCCAGGAGTGATCGAACACGTATTCGCCCATAGAATGGGACTTCACGTAGCAGGGGGCCGCTCCCAGGAGCTCACCATCCTGAGCCTCGACCAGCACATGCACGGGCGCCCAGCCGGTCTTGGGCCCGACGCAACCGGACTCCTCGAGAGCCGACAGGAAGGCGTGGGAAACGAAGGGATTGAACGGATCATCGTCGCCCGAACCTGTCCGAAGCGCGCAGGCATCCCAAGCGGCGGGGGAAACCGCTTTCAGTCCTTGGGCGATTTTGACCTGGAACGTCACTGAATGGAAGGATCCCGCCGCTCGGACCTAGAGCAAGCATTCTGACGGGATCAGAATGCTTGCTCTATCTCTTGATGAAGCATCGTTCTTCGCGAAGAACCGGTTCCCACTTCTTCGCACGCTGCTCTAGAGCTAATCACTCGACGGGTTCCTTGCAATATCGGTCCACCCGTCCTTCTTCCTTCGAAGATCGCGGCGATGGATCCCTGCCTGCGCCGGAAAGCCACGCGAGGCGGGAAGGCCGGTCAGGGAATGAAACCCTCGAACACCATCTGGTCCGCATGCTTCTCGGCTTTCGCGCGATCCTCGGGATTGCGTACGGTCCAGGTCATGACGGGGATATGGCCCAGGAGCCTGCTGAGGTAGGCGGAGGCGCAGGGCAGGTCCCTCACCCTCCAGGACAGGAAGTGCGGCTGGGTCTCCTCGAAATGCAGCAGGTTCGCCATCCGGTGCTTCTTCTCCGGGGGGAGGAAACTGTCTGCCTCCGACGCGTATTCCAGCTCGCCGATGAAGCCTCGCGTGATGTGCGGGGCGTTCTGGCGAAGATAGGCCAGGATGTCCGGATCGAAGGACTTCACGACGAACGGGCCGCTGTAATCGGCCAGGATCTCGATCACGCGCTTCGTCAGGCGCATATCGCCGTTGAACTTGCTCTTCACCTCGATCACGAGCGGAGTGCGCCCGGCGATCCTGGCAAGGTAGTCCTTGAAGGAGGGAATCTTGTCTCCGCCGAGAGTGCCGGAAATTTCGATCCCGGCGAGGGCGGAGAGATTGCGTTCGGCGACAAGCCCCGTCTCGCCGGTGACGCGGTCGAGGTCGAAGTCGTGAAAGACGATGACGTCGTTGTCGGCGGTCAGCTGAACGTCGAGCTCGATCGGAAAACCGCGCGCGATGGCCGCTTCCGCGGCCGAGATCGTATTTTCGACGATGCCGTTCGCTTTGTCATGGAGGCCGCGATGGGCGATGGGCTTCGCGACAAGCCACTCAGGCGTATTCATTTGACTTCAAACATTCCTTCGACTTCGACGCAGGCATCGAGCGGCAGTTCTGCGACCCCGATGGTGGAGCGGGCATGACGACCCGCATCGCCGAGCACCTCGACCATGAGGTCGGAGGCGCCGTTCATGACCGGCGCGAGGGCGGCAAAGGTGGGAACGGCGTTGATGAAGCCGCCGAGGCGAACGCAGCGCACCACGTTGTCGAGGTCGCCGACCGCGGCCTTCAGCTGCGCGAGCAGGTTGATGGCGCAAAGGCGCGCCGCCTGCTGACCGACCTCCGGAGAAATCTCCGCGCCGAGTTTGCCCTTGTGGGCGTCGGCAAGCTTGCCGTCCTGCCCGAGGCAGAGCTGCCCGGAGATGATGACCAGGTTGCCCGTGCGGACGAACGGCACGTAATTCGCTACCGGAGCGGCAGGAGTCGGCAGGGTGATGCCGAGGTCCTGAAGTTTCTTGTCGACTGCGCTCATGAGAGCCCTCTGCTGTAACAGTGTGGGGATTAGTGGCGGATGGCGCTAAAGGACGCAAGCCGGAACATTGCCCTGTCCTCAAGGTGCTCCTATTTTCGCGTAGCGTACCCTGCGAAAAAGGTGAGGCCGGTTTTTTCGGCACCCGACGATGCGCTGCTGGACAAGGCGAGCGTCGGACGGATTCCAAAAGGCGGAATCGACTTTCGGGGCCGATTTTTTGGCGAATTTTGGAGATGACATGCGTTCCCTTATGATGGCTGCCGGCCTTTCCTTCGCCATGGTTACTGTCGCCATGGCGGATGTTGAGAAACCACCTGTTCATCTCATACCGCACAGAGCCGTATA
Source organism: Microvirga sp. TS319 (assembly GCF_041276405.1). Classification (NCBI taxonomy): domain Bacteria; kingdom Pseudomonadati; phylum Pseudomonadota; class Alphaproteobacteria; order Hyphomicrobiales; family Methylobacteriaceae; genus Microvirga; species Microvirga sp. TS319. The sequence continues at coordinate 1,753,047 of NZ_JBGGGT010000002.1, forward strand.
CGACCTGTCTCTCCTGCGCTCCGAAGGATCCAAGGGAGTCGAGACGGCGAGGGGCCGGATCGCCATGGAGTTCGGCGGCGATGCCTGCGAGGGCTATACCCTGAAGTACCGCCAGGTCACCGTGCTCGACAGCGGCGAGGCGGGCTCGCGCACGCTCGACACCCAAACTGCGACCTACGAGTCCGGAGACGGCCTGTCGATGCGCTTCAAGAGTACCTCGACGGCGCAGGGGCTCGTTCGCGACGGCGTCGACGGCGACGCTCAGCTGCGGCCCGACGGCTCGCTCAACGTCCGGTTCAAGCAGCCGCGCCACGATACCTTCGCGGCCACGGGACAACCGATCTTTCCGACCGATCACATGAAGCGCCTGATCGAGACGGCGCGAAAGGGAGAGCATACCTATTCCGCGCGGGTCTATGACGGTTCGGACGACGGGAAGAAAGTTTATGAGACCCTGAGCGTCATCGGCAGCAAGATCGAGCCGGGAGCCGGGCAGAATGTGGAAGAGCCCGCCCGTCAGGAGGCCCTGGCCAAGGTGCCGCGCTGGCCGATGACGATCAGTTACTTCGAGGAGGGCAAGGGGGACCGGGAGCCGGCCTATACGATCTCGTTCGAGCTCTATGATAACGGGATCGCCCGCGCCCTGAAGATCAACTATGGCGAATTCGCCCTGAAGGGCGATCTCAAGAGCCTTGAGATCCCCCCCGTGACGAGCACCTGTCAGCGCTGAGGCTTGTTACGCAGGGCGATGCCCTTCTGAAGGGCAGCCGCCCCGAACTTGTCGCGGATCCGGTCGATGGCGGATTCCATCCGGGCCTGCCTGATCACGCTCTGATCCGCGAGATCGCCGCGATCCGCCTCGGCCGCGTCGCACAGATCGGCCGCGCCGATCCCGATGAGACGATAGGCGGTGCCGTCGCAGGCCGCCTTGAGGAGCTGCCGCGCGGGCTCGAAGAGACGCGCGGCGAGCTGCGTCGGAGCCATGCCCGAGCGCGTGCGGGTGATAAGGCGGAAATCCTTGTCCTTCAGCTTCAGGGTGACGCTGCGTCCGGCAAGACCCGCCGCTTTCAGGCGCCGTGACACCTTTTCCGACAGACGCCAGAGAACGGGCTCCAGGTCGTCGAAGGACCGGAGGTCGGTTTCGAACGTGGTCTCCGCCGAGATGCTCTTGGTCTCCCGGTCCGGAGTCACGCGCCGCGCATCCTCGCCCCAGGCCAGCCGCGACAGGCGCTGCGCATCCCGGCCCAGAGCCTCGAACAGGGCTTTCAGGGACACATCGCGCAGATGGCCGATCTGCGTGACGCCGACCTTCGCGAGCCGGGCCTGGGCCGAGGCTCCGATGCCGGGAATCATGCCGACGGGCTTGTCCGCGAGAAAGGCCGGAGCCTCCTCCCGCCCGATGATCGAGAAACCGCGGGGCTTCTGGAAGTCGGAGGCGATCTTGGCGAGGAACTTGTTGTAGGACAGTCCCACGGAGATCGTGATCCCAATCTCCTTCTCGACCTTGTGAGCGAAGCGGGCCAGAGTCAGGGCAGGGCTCCCGTGGTGAAGACGCTCCGTCCCCGTCAGGTCGAGAAAGGCTTCGTCGATGGAAACCGGCTCGACGAGGGGCGTCAGCTCGAGCATCAGCGCCCGGACCTCATGCCCCGCCTTCCGGTATTTCTCGCCGTTGGGCGAGATCACCGCTGCGTGCGGGCAGAGCTTGAGGGCCTGGAACATGGGCATGGCCGAGCGCACCCCGTAGGTGCGCGCCACATAGCAGGCGGTCGACACGACCCCGCGCTTGCCGCCCCCGATGATCACCGGCTTGTCGGCGAGGCTCGGGTCGTCGCGTTTCTCCACCGCCGCGAAGAACGCGTCGCAATCCACGTGGGCGATGGAGAGCAGGTCGCGTTCCCGATGGCGGAGCAGGCGCGGAGACCCGCAGGCGGAGCACCGCTCCGCCAGGGGCGAGGCTGCGAGGCTGAGGCAATCGCGGCAGAGCGGAACGCTGGTCATGGGTCAGGGACGGTCAGGGCAAAGGCACCTGGGGAAGGGCGGTTACTCGAACTCGGAAGGAGAGAGGGTCCAATGCGCCGCCATGATGTGCTCGGGCTTCGTATTCAATTCCTTGGCTAGGGCAACCAGCAGGGGCTCGTCGGAGGCCACGTAGTCCAGAATTCCGGTGAAAAAGCCGGGCTCCGAGGCCGCGGAGCGAATCGTGTCGGGCCTCAGCCCCGAAACGGCCAGAAAGCGGCTCATACGTTCCTCGTCGCTCGTGATGAACGCGAAAGCGCTCAAGGCGAGGTTCTCGGCTTCGTCTCTATTCATCCTTTTTAAGGGAGTGTTCATGCTGTCGGTTTGCACTTCATCAATAGGTGATGCTCTAACTATACCATCTCTCGAAGAAATGAGCCGGTGAAATGCTGCATCCGGCCTCAGGGACTGTGCCAATGAAGAAGACCGTGCTCATCGTTGAGGACAACGAACTCAACATGAAGCTCTTCAACGATCTCCTCGAGGCCCATGGCTATGCCACGCTGAAGACCAGCCATGGCATCGAAGCCATGGAACTGGCGCGTGCCCACAAGCCGGACCTGATCCTCATGGATATCCAGCTTCCCGAGGTATCGGGCCTCGAAGTCACGCGCTGGCTCAAGGCCGACGAGGAATTGAAGTCCATTCCAGTGATCGCGATCACAGCCTTTGCCATGAAGGGCGACGAGGAACGAATCCGCGAGGGGGGCTGCGAAGCCTATATGTCCAAACCGATTTCCGTCGCCAAGTTCATTGCGACTGTGAAAACATACCTAGAGGCCGAAGGAGCTTCTTCCTAACTGTCAAGCTGGTAGCCGGGCATTTTCGAGGAAAGCCGCCGATCCCGTTAACTTTTCTTGTAAAATGTAGCTTTTCAGGCACATAGACGCTTGCATCGGCTCTTGTTTCTAATATGTTCGAGCCAGTTTCCCGCTCAGGCGGAAGAAATGCCCTACGGATGCTCAGGTCCGCCGCATCTCCTGGGACTTCGTGGGCTCGGCCAGGCTGGAAGAGGATCGTTGCCTCCTCAACACCACTTCCAGCCGGCCACCCTCCATCCCTGGTCCTTACATAAGATCCATGCTGCGCCTCAGGGCGCTTTTTTATTGCCGGAATCGCCTGGCCCCGACCTGTCCCGGCTCCCCTCAAGGTCAGAGCATCGGACGTGAAAAGCGGACTCCACTTCTGGAATTGAATCCGATGCTCCCTCCTGGAGGAGCGCATCGTTCGAGTGGACCCGAAGGGCCGCGTCAGCGGAGACCGGATCCACTTTTCCGCACGATGCGCTAACTGTCTCCCGCAGCTATCCGCGTCCCGGCCGGACAGGGAGCGAATCAGCAGACTACAGCCTTCAGCTTGCAAGTTAAGCTTGGCCGTGACTATTCAGACGAATAGCGGATGCCCTACGGGAATATCCTGGAGCGCATCGTTTGAGAAAAAGGGGATCGATCATGGACCAGCGCCCACCTTCAATGCCTCCGAAATCGGCCCTCACGCGGTTTTCCGTGGAGCCCCTGTCGACCATGACCCGGCGGCTCGCGGACGTCGCCTCCGGACGTGCTCCGGCGGATCTGGTCATCACCGGCGCGCGGGTGCTGTCGACCTACAGCGAGCGCATTGCGCCTGACCGGGAGGTTTGGATTTCAGGCGGGCGCATCGCCGCGGTGAAGCCTGCCGGGGCTCATGCCCGGGTGAACGGCACGCCCGGACGGATCTACGACGCCCGTGGCGGCATCATCGCGCCAGGCCTCGTCGATCCGCACATCCATATCGAGAGCAGCATGGTCACGGCCTGCGCCTATGCGGAGGCGGCACTGCTCAACGGGACCACGACGATCTTCTGCGACAGCCACGAGATCGGCAACGTCATGGATGTCGCCGGCGTCGAGATGATGCTGGAGGACGCCCGTCACGCACCGCTCTCCATCTTCCTTACCGTGCCGAGCACGGTGCCCGCCACCTCGCCGGAACTCGAAACGGCGGGCGGAGACCTGACGCCTGAAAAGATCGCCGCGCTCTTCGACCGCTGGCCCGAAGCCGCGGCCCTGGGCGAGAAGATGGATTTCGTCCCCGTCACCATGGGGGACGAGCGGAGCCACGCGATCCTCGCGGCGGCGCTCGAGCGCGGGAAGCCGGTTTCCGGCCACATCTACGGGCGCGAGTTCGTGGCGGCCTATGCGGCGAGCGGCGTGACCGACACGCACGAGGCGATCGACCGCGACATCGCCGACGATCTGCTCGATGCGGGCATCTGGATCTTTTTGCGCGGCGGGCCCCCGACCACGCCGTGGCATTCCCTGCCGGAAGCGATCAAGACGATCACGGAACTCGGTGCCTCGCACAAGCGCATCTGCGTCTGCACGGACGACCGGGATGCGGACGATCTCATGCTGTTCGGCATGGATTGGGTGACGCGGGAGGCACGCCGGGCGGGCATGAGCCGCGAGCAGGCCTGGAGCATGGGGTCGCTTCATCCGGCCACCCGCTTCGGCATGGACGGCGAGATCGGCGGTCTCGGCGGCGGACGGCGGGCCGACCTGGTGCTGCTCGACGACGACCTGAACGTGCGCAATACCTGGTATGGGGGCGAACTCGTCGTCGAGGACAAGACGATCACTCCCGTGCTGGATCAGGCATTGTCCCATCGCTACCGCTATCCCGACGCGGCCTATCGGACGGTGCATATCCCGAGCGTTCCCAAGCTCGTCCCTGAGCTGCCGGAGCGGGACCGCACCGCGAACGTCATTCGCGTGGCACTGCCCGGCATCGTGCTCTTCCACGACAAGGTGAAGCTGAACAGGGCGGAGAGCTGGGATGACCTTCTCTCCAAGAACGATCTCACCTTCGTGACGGTCATCGAGCGGCACGGGCGGTCCGGCGGCAAGGGCGTTGCGCACGGGCTCTTGAAGGATTTCGGCCTGAAGAGCGGTGCGGTTGCGAGCAGCGTCGGGCACGATTCCCACAACATCATCGTGGCCGGCACCAACGAAGCCGACATGAGGGTGGCGCTCGATACGCTGATTGGGTCGCAGGGCGGCGTCTGCGTGGTCGACCGGGGCGAGGTCTCCGCGATGGTGCCGCTGCCGATCGCCGGGCTTCTGTCCGACAAGCGCGTTACCGAGGTGGCCGAGGAGACGCGCACCCTGAAGGCAGCCTGGGAAAAGGCGGGCTGCAAGATCCCGTATATGGGCTTCAACCTGATCCCGCTCTCGGTCATCCCCGAGATCCGCATCACCGACAAGGGCTTGGTGCTCGTGCCCCAGATGGAGCTGGTGCCGCTCTTCGACGAATAGCGCATCGTGCGAAAACGTGGCCCCGGTTTTTCGCAAGAACGATGCGCTCGCTCCAACAAGGGAGCATCGGATTGGATCCCAAAAGTGGATTCCACTTTTGGGTCCGATGCTCCGGCGCATCGTGCGAAAAAGTGGTCCCAGTTTTTCGCCAGAACGATGCGCTCTTTCCAAGACGGGAGCATCGGATTGGATCCCAAAAGTGCAAATCCACTTTTCACGTCCGATGCTGTAAGCCTATGGTCTTGAGCATCTTTTCACGCAAAACCGGTTCCCACTTTTGCGTCCGATGCTCTAGGCAGGCGATCGCTCTTCCGCCCGGGCGGCCGTTCGGGCGGAGGCCAGCTCCTGCGTCCGGGCGAGCAGATCCTCGACGTTCTTCCGGAACTGCTCGAAGGCGAAGCCCAGGGCGAAGACCTGCCCGAAGCTTCCATAGGGCAGGTCGTGCGAAAGCGCCTGAGTGCGCAGCGCCTCCGTCTCGCTGACGAAGGCGTGCAACGCCGTCTCGAAGCGGGATGCGTCGGGAGGCGCCGTGCGGGCCCGCAGGGCTTTGGCGATGCCGAGGAGGAGGGCGCAGGTTTCATCCCGAAGAGCCTTCAGCGACGGGCCGAGTGTCTGGAGAAGTGGCTCCGGCAAGGGGTTGGTCGAGGCGCGCCCGATCATCACGAAGTCGTGGCGAACGCGATAGAGCGTTCGGATCAGCGGTTCCGGATCGGCCGCGTCGGTGAGATGGCTCCTGCGCTCGCGCGCCGCCTCGTCGGCCGCCGCCTCAGCCTTTTTCAGGGCTGCGCGGATCTGCGGATGGATCGTCTGCAGGGCGGTTCGTCCTGTCGGTTCGGCCGTGAGTTCGCCGATATGGAGATCGATCAGATCGGCATTGAGGGAAACGACCTTCGCGGCCGCGTCCGTCATCAGCGTATGGGCTCGAGCAGGCAGGACGAACAGGGACACGACCACGCCCACGATGTTGCCGAGGGTGATCTCCGCCACACGGTCGATAGCCGCGGCAAGCGGGCCGATGGCTTGGCCAGAGGGCGGCAGGAGCATGATCAGCCCCGTCACGGGTGCCACGCGGAAGCTTGGTTTGACGGCTGCGAGCAGTGCCAGCGGAAACAGGCCCGCGATCATCGCGAGGCCCATGCCCGTCGACGAGCCGTGCGGAACCACGGCCGCGACGAGGCCGCCATAGACGGCGCCCGCAAGCGTTCCCATGAAGCGCTCGATGGCGGCCTTGAGCGAGCCGCCGACGCTGGCCTGCGTGATGACGACGGCGGTGATGGCCGCCCAATAGCCCTGCGGGAGGTTGAAGGCTTTCGTGATCGCGAAGGCGAGCGTACCGGCAATGGTCACGCGCAAGGCGAGTTTCATCTCCGCCTGACGGGCCCCAATTCTTCCGGCTGCCTTTTTGATCCACCCTGACGATGCCATGCCATTGTCCGAACGCAGAGCATCGAGAGTGGTTCACCGGGCGTGCTACGCCTCTGTCTCCAGAACCTGGAGAGGTGTGCCGCAATCCGCGCATGTGCCCAGTTCCGGGGATGCGATCATGTGCGTGGCTCCGCATCGCGGGCAGCCCTTCATGGCCATCCGGAGACTTCCCTGCATCTGGCTCGCGCTCTGCCGAAGGGCCTCGCTGACCTGAACCGCTTCTTCGAACATGGTCGCCTCCTTGAGGTGACACGATGTTACGCTTTCGCGGGCCCGCCAGCAAGGGGGCTGGCGCATCGTTGCGAGCGGAAAACCAGGTCCACTTTTCCGCACGAGGCGCTAGAGCATCGGACCCCAAAGTGGAATCCACTTTTGGGATTGAATCCGATGCTCCCTTCTTAGAGCAGCGCATCGTTCTTGCGAAAAACCGGGTCCACTTTTTCGCACGAGGCGCTAGATCGGCTCTATGAACCGAATTCGATGGGAACAGGACAGTGTCGCGGGCGTGCCTCTCAGCCGGCACATGGGCTTCGTGGGGGCCATCGAGGTCGGCAGCGTCGCCTATGACGGCAGCAACAGGCTCTGGGTCTGGTCGACGCCCCTCCAGGAAGATGTCTGGGGCTATGGGCCGAACGAGGATGCGGCAAAGACGGCGCTCGAGCTTTGGCTCGTCGCGTGGCTCAGGAATTTCCGAGCGTTCTTTCAACCGGAGGCATGACGGCGCTTTCGAGGGACGTCATGCCTCCGGACAGAAGCTAGATCCGCGTCGCGCGGCCCCGCCCAAGGAAATAATAAAGCAGCCCGGCGATGATTACGACGGCCAGGACAACCCACAGCCAAGTGCTCATGTCGCCATCGGCGACCGCACCCGTGGCGGCCGGCGATGGCGTCGCCGTTCCGGGGGAGCCCGAAGTTCCGTCGGGTGCATTCTGCGCCATGGCAACGATACTCGACGCGGCCAGCATCATTGTCGACAGCGACGTCCTGATGGTTCCGATCATCCGTCGTTCTCCGGATCAACAAGCAGACCCGCAGATCAACGTGGCCTGGAGCGGCCCGTTCCGAAAGGCAGTGCGAGCGGGGATCTGGAGCCGCCTTGCTGCGCTCTTCGCCACTATACTTTATTGCCTCTCTTGAGAGGTCGTGCCTGTGATACGTTATCATATCAATGACAGACGGGGGCGGCGCGATGAACCACGTGGTTCTTCTCGGTGACAGCGTGTTCGACAACGGTGGTTACCTGAAGCCTGGAGAACCAGACGTTCTGGCTCAGCTCCAGGCGAAACTTCCGGAGGGCTGGCGGACCACGATGAACGCGGTCGACGGCGCCATCACGACGAACGTGAAGCGCCAGCTCGCCCGTTTGCCCGAGGATGCCAGCCATCTGATCCTGAGCATCGGAAGCAGCGATGCGCTCGGCTGCAGCGCGATCCTCCGGGAGGGCGCCCGGTCCGTAGCGGAGGTCCTGACCCGGCTCGCGGATATGAGGGATGCGTTCGCCCAGGGCTACCGCAGAATGCTGGATCTGGTGATGAGCTATCGTCTGCCGACGGCGCTCTGCACGATCCACGACGGACGCTTTCCCGAGCAGGAGAGCCGACGCCACGTGGTGGCTTCCCTGTCGGTCTTCAACGATATCATCACGCGCGAAGCCTTCAGCCGAGGGCTCTCCCTGATCGACCTGCGCCTGATCTGCAATCAGCATGACGACTATGCCGATCCGATCGAGCTGTCCGCCAAGGGAGGCGACAAGATCGCGCGAGCGATCGCGCGGGTCGTCGCGGGAGGCGCTGCCTCCCGCCGCTCGCAGGTCTATTCCGACTAACGGGCCGAAGACCGCCCGGAATCGACTATTCGCTTTTGATATCAGGCATAAAGCTGCAATCGGTATTCGCCTGCGATGCTTGGCAGTATTGTGGCGGAATTTCTGTTAAATGAACGCTGCATGAACGGGCGTAAGCTTAATTCGTGCGAGTATAGACGACCATGAAACCTTTTGTGGTGTTCGCGATTAGTAACGCACGAATGGTGCCAACCATTTTGTTATGAGGTTTGTCATGAAGAAGGTGATCCTGTTATCGAGCGCTGCTTTGCTGACCTTTGCCAGTATCGGCGCTGCGCAAGCCCAGAGGTTTTATCGCGGCGACGGCTGGCACGGCGGCTATTACCACCGTGGCGGCTGGGGCAACGGCGGCGCCGTTGCGGCCGGTCTGGTCGGAGGCGCGGTGCTCGGCGGCCTGATCGGTGCCGCGGCGAGCCCCGCTTACGGCTATCCCTATGGCTACGGCTATCCGGCCTATGGATACAACTATCCCGCTGCCTATGGTTACGGCTACAACTATCCGGCCTACGGCTATGGTTATGGCTATCCTACCACCTATGGCTACTACGGTGCTCCGGTCACCTCGCGGGTCGTATATGCGGCGCCGGCGTACCGGACTCGGGTCGTTTATCGTGAGCCCGCCTACCGCACGCGGGTCGTCTATGGCGCTCCGCGCTATCAGACGCGGTCCGCTTACTACGCGCCCCGTTATGGCACTCGCACGGTGTATCGGGCGAGCGCCCAGCCGACCCGCGTCGTGCGGTCCGTGCGCCGCGACGTCGTCTCCACCGGCTCCGTCGCTCCCCGCCAGCACGTGCGCCGCGTTCATTACCGCTAGCGCATAGAGCGAAAAAGCGGACTGAAAACCGCCTCCCTAGGGAGGCGGTTTTTTGGTTTGGCGCAAACCGGCGAACGGCTTCGCGCAAGAGTCGCTCCGATCCGTCCGTGACACGGGCGAGGGCGTCGGGCCGCGCCTGGATATCCGGCCGCAATTCGAAGCCGGGGCCGGGCCTCATGGTCATTGTGACTTCGCCCTTCTTCACCATCGGGAGTTGCGTCACCGGCTCCGTATATCGGCCGGTATGGAAGGCCCGCACGGTGCCCTGGATCAATGCGTTGTGGGCGTGATGGGAGACGCGGCGGAGGGGATCCTCGTGCCGAAAGGTGTCGAATTCGGCAAGCTCTCCAGCGACCTTCCTGGCCATCGGCAGTTCTGCGAGGTGCAGGAATACCCCTCCGTCACGCGCCATGCCCATGTGCCGTTTCTGGTTCTCTCTTCGTAGTAAGCTATGGGACGGGTTGTCGAAGGATGAGCCGGGGCGCTTCGCGAGTACGCCGCGCTGCCGTCCCGCGACGAGCAGCGCACGGTCTCCTGCAAGCTCGCGCAAGCCTCTCTCGACAAGATCAAGGGCTCGGGTATCATCGTCGACGAGCTGAACGGGCAGGAGACCAACCGCATGCGCGACGAGGCGAATTCCGTGTGGGAGAAGCACTCCTCCACCATCGGGTCCGGAGCGGTGATGATGATGCTGGGCGAGTTGGAGAGGTTGCCCAAGCCGTAGCCCATCTGGCCCACCATGTCGTCCGGGTCGCGACCGCGCAAGACGGCATGAACCGCCGAGATCTCTCCCGCAAGATCTCTTTCGTAAAATCTCTTCCGCTTGAGGCATTCCTCACGAACGAAGGTCCCGATCCATGCAGATTCTCATTCTCGGAGCGGCCGGCATGGTCGGCCGGAAACTCACCGAGCGGCTTGTCGAAGAAGGGCAGCTCAACGGCCAGGCGATTTCACGCCTCGTCCTGCACGATGTGGTGCCGGCCGACCGTCCACAGGCTCCGTTCGAGATCACCGTGGCGACCTCCGATGTCTCAGAGCCCGGCGAAGCCGACAGGCTCGTGGAGAGGCGTCCGGACGTCATCTTTCATCTCGCGGCCATCGTGTCCGGCGAGGCCGAGGCCGATCTGGAGAAGGGCTACCGGATCAATCTCGATGGAACGCGGTTCCTCTTCGATGCGATCCGCAAGATCGGGGACGGGTATCGTCCGCGCCTTGTCTTCACATCCTCCATCGCGGTGTTCGGCGCCCCGTTCCCGCAGGCGATCGGCGACGAGTTCTTTCTCACGCCCCTAACGAGCTATGGCACCCAGAAGGCGATCGGCGAATTACTGCTGTCCGATTATACGCGGCGCGGCTTCTTCGATGGCGTCGGCATCCGTCTCCCCACGATCTGCGTGCGGCCGGGCAAGCCCAACAAGGCCGCCTCGGGCTTCTTTTCGAGCATCATCCGCGAGCCACTCAGTGGGCAGGAGGCCGTTCTGCCCGTGCCTGACGATGTGCGCCACGCCCATGCCTCGCCACGGTCCGCAGTGGGGTTCCTCATGCATGCGGCCACCATCGACACGGCGAGGATCGGGCCCCGCCGCAATCTGACGATGCCGAGCGTTTCGGTGAGCGTCGCGGAGCAGATCGAGGCCTTGCGGCGCATCGCTGGTGACAGGGTCGCCACGCGAATCCGTCGCGAGCCCGATCCGGACGTCATGCGCATGGTAGCCGGATGGCCACGCCGCTTTGACGCCAGCAGGGCCGAGAGTCTTGGCTTCAAGGCCGAGGCCAGTTTCGACGACATCATCCGTCTGCATATCGAGGATGAGCTCGGCGGAAATTTCGTGAGATGACATGCGCGGCGCGTCGCCGGGATTCTGGAGCATCGGACGAGAAATGTGGAATCCGCTTTTGGGATCGGATCCGACGCTCCCGTCTTGGAAAGAGCGCATCGTTCCGGCGAAAAACCGGGGCCGCTTTTTCGCACGATGCGCTGGAGTTTTTCAGTGAAGCGGCACCGGTTCGCCGTCAAACCATGCGGCACGCAAAGCATTTCAACTTGGTCGATCCGATGCGAAAGGTGATTCTGACCCTCCGGGAGACGACGCGGGCAGCGCGAAGCAGCTGATTCCTGGAGTGACAACGCAAGACGTGCCGGTAGGTTAGGCGGACCTTTCACCGTATTGAGCAAGGTTATCGACGGCTTTTTGTGGCATTTGCCTTGTGGAAACGCGTTTCCGGCAACTTGGAACTTTGTCTCCAAGCACTATGCAGATAATGCTATTCCATATGCACATGGCCTCGAAAGGAGTTTCCAGTGGCAAAAGCAGCAACGAAGAAAGCCCCGGCCCGCAAGGCCGCAGGAACCAAGACCGCTAAGACCGCAGCCAAGACGACAGCCAAGAGCGTGGCGAAGGCTCCCGCCAAAGCTTCCGCCAAGGCGGCTGCGACCAAGGCAGCGGTGAAGAAGTCCGCCAAGACCGCAGCCCCGAAGGCGCCCGCGAAGGCTGCGGCCAAGACGGCCAAGAAGTCCGTGAAGGCGGCATCGTCGAATGGCATCCTCACGCTGCGCAACATCGCCGAGACCCTCTCCGAGATGCATGAGCTGCCGAAGCGTCAGGCGAACGAGATGCTCACCCAGGTGGTCGAGCTGATCGCCAAGAGCCTGAAGAAGGGCGACAAGATCCGCCTGACCGGCCTCGGCATTCTCCAGGTCCGCAAGCGCGCCGCCCGCATGGGCCGCAACCCGCAGACCGGCGAGCCCGTGAAGATCAAGGCTTCGAAGAAGATCGCCTTCCGCGCCGCCAAGGATCTGAAGGAATCGATCTGAGGCCATCCGTGCATCGGACGCAGAAACGGGCGCCGTTTTTGCGTGATGCGATGCTCAGGCTCGGGCACGAGAGCTGTTTCCATGCCAGTGGAAACAGCTCTTTTCTATGGCCCGGCCGCATTTTTGACAGCGAACCGGATCCATTTCGCCGAAAGATTTTCTGAGACCATTGGACGTGGGAATGATCTCACGTCCGCTTTTGGCCCCACGGCTCCGTTCTCCACATCGCTGCTCCTTGAGGACGCCGGACGTCGGCGTGCGTTGTCGCATGAGGAGCCATGTATGACGGGGCGCGTGCCCCAGCGGCGGCTCGGGCCGAATCGTCCTAAAGCCACCGCATTCCCGCGCATCGGACCATGACCTGCACCATAAGGCGGCGCGGTACCATGCTTGTCGCTCCCCGCGCGCTGCGGGCGACCACATCGTTCATCGCGGAAAACCGGGTCCACTTTTCGCTAGCGCGGCCCGCTGGGTTCGACGATGCGCTAGCGCGGAACTCAGGGACGCACAATGCGCCATGCCTCATTCGGGGCAGGGATTGCGCCCCACGGCTTCCCTTGCCTTGCCCTTGGCCGGAAACGAAAAAGACCGCTCCGGTGTGGAGCGGCCTTTTTGATTCTGCGCTTGTCCGCAGGAAGCTTATTTAATCTTGGCTTCCTTGAACTCCACGTGCTTCTTCGCGACCGGGTCGTACTTCTTGAACGACATCTTGTCGGTCATGGTGCGGGAGTTCTTCTTCGTGACGTAGAAATAGCCCGTGTCGGCGGTGGAGACGAGCTTCACTTTAATCGTAGCGGCTTTGGCCATGGGTTGGACCTTTCGTTCGGTATCAACGCGCTCGGTTGGCCCCGCGGCGTGGCCGAAACGCAAAGGCCGGGCGAACCCGGCCGGAAAATCGTGATGTTCCCATGCCCGATTATGCCGCTTCCGTCAAGGGTTACAGGGGTGGGAGGCGAGATTTCCCTCGGGAGAACGGACGTCTTTTCATCATGCTCTCGTCACGGCCGGACTTGCCTCTGCCATCCCGTTTGACGCGCTCCTGTCACGCCACACGGCCAGCGCATCGTGCGGACCCGGCGGGCCGCGCTCGCGCATCGTGCGAAAAAGAGGCCCGGTTTTTCGCCAGAACGATGCGCGATTTCCAAGACGGGAACATCGAATTGATCCCTAAAGTGGATTCCACTTTTGGGATCGATGCTCCTGGGCCCGGAAGGGCGGAGCGGGAGGTCTACAGCTCTTCCCGCACGAAATGGCCGCGCTTCTGAAAGAAGAAGGGCACGGGCAGCATGGGGCTGAAGCCGGCGGCGATGCGGCTTTCCAGCTCGCTCAGGAGCATGCCCGTCACGGCGTGAAGGTCGAGCTTCCGGGCCTCGGCCATCGTTACCCAGGCCAGCTCGACGAGTTCGGAATCGGGCCCGACCACGCCCTCGACCTCATGGGCGATGGCATCGCGGTCGACCGCGAAGAAGCGGGTATCGAAACGCTTCACGCGTTTGGGCGGCGTGATGGCGCGACCGATGAAATGCAGCGATTCCAGGTCTGGAAACACCCCGTGCTCCTGGAAGGCCTCCCAGGGCGTGCCGGCCGGGACCGAATCGGGGCTTCCGTAATCCCGGGTGCCGAGCAGCAGGCCGGTCTCCTCGAAGGTCTCGCGGATGGCGGCGAGCGCCAGGGCGCGGCTGCGCTGGAGGGACGGGCGGGTCACCCGGGTCATGAGGGCCTGCTCGGCGCGTGGATGCAGGGCGCCCGTCACCGTCATGGAGCGGTCGCCGGCCTCGATTCGCCCGCCGGGGAACACGAACTTGCCCGGCATGAAGGTGTGGCCCTCGTGGCGCTTGCCCATGAGCAGCTTGGGGCGCTTGCCTCTGCGGTCGATGATGATGAGGGTCGCGGCGTCGACAGGCCGAAGGACGGGGGCGTGCGCCCTACGCTCCCCGGCGACCTGCGTATCCATCCGGGTCAGTGCCTGCGCGTCCGTCACTCGCGTCCTCCCTGTCTGCTCGTCTTGCCTGGCGCGCCGCGCCGAAGCCGTGCATCCCTAACGCGTATTGCAGCCCCACGACAGCCCCTTTGACGGGCTGGAGCAGCAGCAGGGACAGGACGAGAGTCAGGGCGGGCCAGATCGCCAGATGGGCCCAAAGGGGCATCTCCATCTTGGTTTCCGTCATGAAGATTCCGTAGCCGACCAGGTGGCCCACGATGGTGATCACCACATAGGGCGGCAGATCGTCGGCCCGGTGATGATGGAACTCCGTGCCGCACGCGTCGCAGCGATCCACGACCTTCAGGAAGCGGCCGAAGAGACGGCCTCCGGCGCAGGCCGGGCAACGGCCGCGAAACCCGCGCCTCATGGCGGGCGTGAGGGTCACATCCTCGGCAGGCGCCGGGGCGGTGTGGATCGTCAGGGACATGTCTTCCATTTCCTGTCAGCCGCGGCCGCGGCGTTTCACTTTCACCTTTGTCGGAGAGCGGCGGCTCGAAGCGGCCGCCTTCGCGGTCTTCTTCGGCCCGCGCGGCGGGCGCTTGGCCCCCTTCCTGCCGCCCCCGACCTTGCCCGTGAAACGGCCTTTCGTGAGCAGCTCGAAGCGCAGGGCGCCGGCGACGGGAGCGGCCTCCACGAGCTTTACCTCGACCTTGTCGCCGAGGCGATAGGTCTCGCCCGTGTGCTCGCCCCGCATGGAATGGGTCTTCTCGTCGAAGCGATAGTAATCGTCGCCGATGGTCGCCGCCGGAACGAAACCGTCTGCGCCGGTCTCGCTCAGCTTGATGAAGAGCCCCGCCTTCGTCACTCCCGATATCTGTCCGTCGAATGTGGCCCCGATCCTGTCGGCAAGGAAGTGCGCGATCAGGCGGTCGATTGTCTCACGCTCCGCCGCCATGGCGCGCCGCTCCGCCGCCGAGATCTTGGCGCTGATCTCGATCAGCTCCGCGCGGGTCGCATCGGACGGCAGCCCGTCCTTGCCGAACTTGTGGCCGGTGATCAGCGCCCGGTGGACGATGAGATCGGCATAGCGGCGGATGGGGGAGGTGAAATGGGCGTAGCGCCTCAGGTTCAGGCCGAAATGCCCATAGTTTTCCGCCGAATACTCGGCCTGGGACTGCGAGCGCAGCACCACCTCGTTGATGAAGAGCTGGTGTTCGGAGCCCTCGACGCTGCGAAGGACGCGGTTGAAGAGTTCGGGCTTGAGCGCACCTTGCGTCGGCAGCTTCAGGCCGATGGACGCGAGCACTTCGCTCAAAGCGCGCATCTTCTCCAGCGAGGGCTCGTCGTGGACGCGGTAGATCAGGTCGGATTGCACCTTCTCCAGCGCCTCCGCGGCCGCCACGTTGGCGAGGATCATGAACTCCTCGATGAGCTTGTGGGCCTCCAGCCGCTCGGGCACGAACACGCGGTCGACGGTGCCGTCGGGCTTGAGCACGATCTTGCGCTCGGGCAGGTCGAGATAGAGCGGCTCGCGGATGTCGCGCGCCTTCTTGACCAGAGCATAGCCCGCCCAGAGAGGCCTGAGGATCGTATCGAGGATCGGCTTCGTCACCTCGTCGGGCCTGCCGTCGATGGCGGCCTGGGCCTGTTGGTAGGAGAGCTTTTCCGCCGAGCGCATCATGATGCGGTGGAAGGAATGACGGATCGTGCGCCCGTCGGGGCCTACGACCATGCGCACCGCGAGGGCGGGGCGGTCCTCGCGCGGGCGGAGCGAGCAGAGGTCGTTGGAGATCCTCTCCGGCAGCATGGGCACGACCCGGTCGGGGAAATAGACCGAGTTGCCGCGCTCCTGGGCTTCCCGGTCCATGGCGGAGCCCGGCCTCACATAGGCCGCCACGTCGGCGATGGCGACGGTGAGGACGTAGCCGCCCGCGTTGTTCGGGTCGGAGTCGGGAACCGCATGGACCGCATCGTCGTGGTCCTTGGCGTCCGGTGGATCGATCGTGACGAGCGGCAGGTCGCGCCAGTCTTCGCGGCCCGCGAGCGTGGCGGGCTTGGCCGCTTCCGCCTCGTCGAGGACCGCTTTCGGGAACTCGTTGGGGATGCCGTGGGCGTAGATCGCGATCAGGCTCACGGCCTTCTCGGATTTGACGGAGCCCAGCCGCTCCTTGACCTTCGCGTGGGGCAGGCCGAAGCGGCCGTGCTTCACGATGGAGGCCGCGATGAGGTCGCCGTCCTGCGCGCCGGCCTCGTCGCCGGGATTGACCTGCAATTCCTGCTCGCGCGATTTCTTCTCGACCGGAATCAGTCGGCCGCCGCCCTCGGGAAGAGAGCGGAAGATGCCGAGCACCTGCGCCTGCTTCTTGGCCAGGATCTTGGTGACGCGCCCCGCATAGCGGTGGATGTCGCCGGGCTTCAGCGGATCGACCCGCAGCAGCGCCCGGTCGCCGACTCCCGCCACCGGCATGCCGGGTTTCTGCTTGCGCGGGGGCATGATGAGGATGGTCGGAACAGCGCCGTGCTCCTCCTCGTCCCATTCGGTCGGCACGGCGATCAGCTCGCCGTCGCGGTCGCGCTTGACGATGTCGGCCATCACCATCGGCGGCAGCTGGCCCGCCTTGTGGACGCGCTTGCCCCGACGGTCGACGACGCCCTCGACCTCGAGGTCCTTGAGCATCTGCTTGAGCCAGATGCGGTCGCCGCCCTTGATGTTGAAGGCTTGCGCGATCTCGCGCTTGCCGACTTTGCCAGGAGTTTTGGCGATGAAGGCGACGAGATCCTCCCGGGATGGGAGAGCGGAGGAGGAAGAGATTTTTGAACGTTTGGCCAAGGGAAAACTCGTTGAGTTCGTCAGGTCTTGTCGCATGCGAGCTTGGCCGCCGCTAGAGCATCGGACCCGAAAGTGGATTTGCACTTTCGGGATCGATCCGATGCCCCCACCACAGAACAGCGCATCGTGCGAAAAACCGGGTCCATCTTTTCGCACGATGCGCCAGTCCGGGAAGCCCGCCTGTGAATGACGCGCGAGGGGCCTGATGGATCCAGCAGGGGCCCGGAGGCCCTACAAGCCAAAAAAAAGGCTCCGGAGTGGAGCCTGTGAGGGACCGGCCCGTGGGGGCAGAATGGGCCGGTGATGCCTATCAACGGCCGGCTTCAACGTTGGTTCCCAGTTTTTTCGAAAAATTTTCAAAAAAATTCCATAGAGGGACCGCTGGCGGATTAAGTATCTGAATTGGAATAAGAAATTCCTGTCTGTCATGACCATCCGCGTCCTGAGATCCGCCACGGGTCGGGACTGGAACGAGGGGGGGCCGTTCGGCATCGGCCCTATCGCTGCAAACGGATGAGCGGAGTGAGCGGTCGGGCCTTTCCAGGCCGGAGCCAGAGGGCCGGAAAGCCCTGGTAACGGAGAGGGCCATCCTCAACTTCGCTCACGGCGCGCTCCGTCTCGAAGGAATAGAGGTAACGGCGTAAGCGTGGCCGCCTCGACGGGGGGCGCACGATATCGGTGAGCCCTGACCAGTACGACTCACCTACGAAGTAGAGGCCGCCGCCGCGCTTGGGCTCGCTCCCTTCGACCCAATTCGGGATGAGAATATCGCATCCTTTCTGCCGTCGGCTTCGGGGGCGAGCGAAGCTGCCGGTACCATAATCAGAGGCAGACCAGGAGATCGGTGCAGTGGCGGGACGGGCCGGATCGAGAACGTGCAGGCTCCAGAAATTGACTCTCGTGCTCTGAGAGGGAGTTCGCGATCGGCTCCAACCGCTCGCGTGCAGTTGCAGGGACGCTGAGCAGCCACAGTCCCAAAAAGCAAAAACCCGGCGCATCCCCATGCCTCATGCGGGTGGTTCTGCGCCGGGAACGTATCGTTATAAAGTTTAGATATCCAGATCCGCCTCATCGGCGAAGGCCGCGCGTTCCTGGATGAAGGTGAAGCGGGCTTCGGGCTTGTTGCCCATCAGGCGCTCCACCGTGTCGCTGGCCTCCGGCCGGTCCTCGGCTTCCACAACGACCTTCAGAAGCAGGCGCTTCTTCGGGTCCATGGTGGTTTCCTTCAACTGGCCCGGCAGCATTTCGCCGAGGCCTTTGAAGCGGCTGATCTCGACCTTGCCCGAGCCCTTGAACACCGTCTTCATCAGCCGGTCGCGATCCGCCTCGTCCCGGGCATAGGCCGATTTTGCGCCATGGCTGAGACGATAGAGCGGCGGCACCGCCAGATAGAGGTGGCCGCCGTCGATGAGCTTGGGCATCTGCCGGTAGAAGAACGTGATGAGGAGCGTCGCGATATGCGCGCCGTCCACGTCCGCGTCGGTCATGATGATGACCTTCTCGTAGCGAAGGTCGGATTCGCGGTACTGCGAGCCGGTTCCGCAGCCGAGCGCCTGGACGAGGTCGGAGATCTGCTGGTTCTGATGCAGCTTGTCCCGGCCGGCCGAGGCCACGTTGAGGATTTTTCCGCGCAACGGGAGAATTGCCTGGGAAGCGCGGTCGCGGGCCTGCTTGGCGGAGCCGCCGGCCGAATCGCCCTCGACGAGGAAGAGTTCGGACCCTTTGGCGCCAGCATTGGAGCAATCCGCCAGTTTGCCGGGGAGGCGCAGCTTGCGGGTGGCGGTCTTGCGGGCGACCTCCTTCTCCTGGCGTCGGCGCAGGCGCTCCTCGGCCCGGTCGATCACCCAGTCGAGCAGCTTGTTGGCCTGCTGCGGGGAAGCGGCGAGCCAGTGGTCGAAGGTGTCACGGATCGCGTTCTCGACGATCCGGCCCGCCTCCACGGTCGCGAGCTTGTCCTTGGTCTGGCCCTGGAATTCGGGCTCGCGGATGAACACCGAGAGCATGGACGCGCAGGTCGCCATCACGTCGTCGGTGGTCACGGCCGCCATGCGCTTCTGCTGGCCCACGCGCTCCGCATGGTCGCGCAGGGCGCGCAGGAGGGCGATACGCAGGCCGTTCTCGTGCGTGCCGCCTTCGGGCGTGGGCACCGTGTTGCAGTAGGAGATCGAGAACCCGTCCTCGTTCGACATCCAGGCGACCGCCCATTCCAGGGAGCCATGGCTGCCTGGCCTGGTGATCTTGCCGGAGAAGATCTGGTCGGTGACGAGCTCCTTCCCGTCGATGTCGTGGAGCAGGTAGTCCTTCAGGCCGTTCGGGAACTTGAAGGTCGCCTCGGCGGGAACGTTCTCGCTGCCCTCGAGCAGGGACGGGGCGCATTTCCAGCGGATCTCGACGCCGCCGAAGAGATAGGCCTTCGAGCGGGCCATCTTGAACAGCCGCCGGGGCAGGAAATGAGCCTCCTTGCCGAAGATCTGCCAGTCGGGCTTGAAGCGAACCTTCGTGCCGCGCCGGTTGAGCACGCGGCCCACGGTCTCGAGCTTGCCCTGCGGCAGGCCTCGGGAAAAGACCTGCCGGTAGAGCTGCTGGCCGCGCGCGACCTCGACTTCGAGCGTCTCGGAGAGCGCGTTCACCACCGACACGCCGACGCCGTGCAGGCCTCCGGACGTCTCATAGACCTTCGAGTCGAACTTGCCGCCCGCGTGGAGGGTGGTCATGATGACTTCGAGAGCTGATTTCTTGGGGAATTTGGGGTGCGGGTCGACCGGAATGCCGCGCCCGTTATCGGTCACGGACAGCCAGCCGCCTTCCTCCACCTCGACCTCGATGAAGGTCGCGTGGCCCGCGACGGCCTCGTCCATCGAGTTGTCGATTACTTCGGCGAAGAGATGGTGAAGCGCCTTCTCGTCCGTGCCGCCGATATACATGCCCGGGCGGCGGCGGACGGGCTCCAGCCCCTCCAGAACCTCGATCGCGGATGCGTCGTAGCCGGCCTCGCCGGGAGTGCCTTGCGCGGGGATGCCCTGCGACGGCGGCGCGGCGCGGGAGGTTTTCACGGTAGCCGTTCTGGCTGCGGCTGGCGTCGCGCGCTTGGCGGCGGCGCCCCCGAAGAGATCGTCATTGTCCATTGGGACCTTGGTCCGTTTCGATGATTCGCGCTTGTTTACACTATTTCTCATTCCGTTTTTATACGAGAACAAAACGGAAACGAGAAGGCGGTATAGGGTCACAAGCCACAAAAACTGCGTCTTGGGAACCCGGGTTCGGGGACAGTATCGCGGCTGCCCCTAAAGGATGTCTTTCACCTGTCATCAGGAACTGTTTAGTTACCATTCACGTTGGCTGGATAAGCATGGGCTTAACGGAGAACGAGGGCGGCGATGCGCACGACGATCGGATCGGCACAGCAACTTCACCTGGACCGCGCGGCGCGCACTGCCGGAGAAGCCTTCGCCTTCGACGAGCCCGACGCCACGCCTGCCGCGAAGAGCGGTTCTCTCGGCCCGAGCCTGCTGTGGCTGTCGATCGCGGCGTTCGCCGTTCTGGGGCTGGGCTACGCCTTTAATTAGAGCATCGGACCCAAAAGTAGACTTGCACTTTTGGCATTGAATCCAATGTTGCCCTCTTGGAAAGAGCGCATCGTTCTCGCGAAAAACCGGTTCCCACTTTTTCGCACGATGCGCTAACCGTCGTCCCGCACGGTTTCCTCTCCGCCCCTGAACAGGCGCGTGAGCCAGCTCTCGAGAGGTTTGCCGAGAATCAGGACGAGCAGGGTCATCACCGTTCCGGCAAAGGTAATGAACCAGGCGCCGAGGCCCGCGGTCACGCCGAGGGCCGCCGCGATCCAGACCGTGGAGGCGGTGGTGAGGCCCTGAACGTCCGTGCCGTCCCGGGCCTTGATGATCGCTCCGGCGCCGAGGAAGCCGAGGCCCGTCAGGATCCCCTGAACGACACGGCTCACGGCGTCCTGCCCATAGTTCAGTCCCTCATAGACGGATCCTGAGAGAATCACGGTTGCGGAGCCCAGCGCCACGAGGCCGAGCGTCCGCATGCCGATGGGCTTGTTGCGGATGTCCCGGTTGATCCCCACGGCCATTCCCGCGATCGCCGCCACGCACAGGCGCAGCAGAATCTCGACCTTGTCGGAATGACCTACGAGGAGCCAGGACACCCACTCGTTCATCGCGTTCAACCGCCTTCTGCAACCTTCTTCGCCGGTGCTTTCTTGGCTGCGGGTTTTTTCGCCGCCGTCTTTACGGCCGTCTTCTTTACCGCCGTCTTCTTCACCGCGGTCTTGGCCGCTGCCTTCTTGGCGGGAGCCTTCTTCGCGACGGCGGCCTTCTTGGCAGGAGCCTTGCGGCCGCGGGCGGATTTCTTGGACGGGCCTGCCGCCCGGCGGACCTTCAGCAGCTCGATGGCCTCGTCCAGCGTCACCGCTTCCGCGGCCATCGTCCGCGGCAGGGTGGCGTTGGTCTCGCCGTCGGTGACGTAGGGACCGAAGCGCCCGGCCTTCACCACGATGGGCTTGCCCGATTCGGGGTCGTCACCCAGCGGACGGCCCGGATCGGCGGCGCGGCGGGCGTTGCCGCCACCGCTTTCCTTCGCGACGATCAGGTCGATGGCACGATTGGCGCCGATCTCCAGCACGTCGTCGCCGGGGCCCAGATTGGCATAGGTCTTCCCGTGCTGCACGTAAGGCCCGTAGCGGCCGATGCTCGCCAGGATCGGCTCGCCCGATTCCGGGTGCGTCGCCACGTGACGGGGCAGCGAGAGAAGCTTGAGCGCCTTTTCCAGATCCACCTGCGAGGGCGCAAGGCCCTTCGGTAGGGAGGATCGCTTGGGCTTCTCGCCCTCGCTCTCGCTCTCGCCGAGCTGCACGAAGGGGCCGAAGCGGCCGTCGCGCAGGGTCACCTGCTGTCCGGTCTCCGGATCCTCGCCCAGGACCTTCACGCCGGGCTGACCGCCGTTTTCGGACGAGCCTTCCCCGTCGCCGTCGATGCCGGAGGCGGCGAGCTGGCGGGTGTATTTGCATTCGGGGTAGTTCGAGCAGCCGATGAAGGCGCCGAACTTGCCGAGCTTGAGGGAGAGCTGGCCCGTGCCGCATGTCGGGCAGGTGCGCGGGTTCGATCCGTCGCCCTTGTCCGGGAAGATGTGGGGGCCGAGCAGCTCGTTGAGCGCGTCCAGCACCTCCGCGGTGCGCAGCTCCTTCGTCTCGCCGATGGCGGCCGAGAAGTCGCCCCAGAAGTCGCGCATCACCTGCTTCCAGTCGATCTCGTTGTTCGAGACTCGGTCGAGCTGCTCCTCCAGGTCCGCCGTGAAATCGTATTCCACGTAGCGGCGGAAGAAGCTCTCCAGGAAGGCGGTGACGATGCGGCCCTTGTCCTCGGGAACGAGGCGCTTCTTCTCGATCTTCACATATTCGCGGTCGCGCAGGGTCTGGAGCACGGCGGCATAGGTGGAGGGACGGCCGATGCCGAGTTCCTCCATGCGCTTCACGAGCGAGGCCTCCGAATAGCGCGGCGGCGGCTCGGTGAAGTGCTGGGTCGCGTTGATCCGGCGGCGCTCCAGCGGGTCGCTCGCCTTCATGGGCGGCAGGCGGCCCTCATCCTCGTCCGCCTCGTCGTCCTTGCTCTCGTTGTAGAGCGTGAGGAAGCCGTCGAACTTCACGACCTGACCCGTCGCGCGAAGGTCGAGCTTGCGCGGACCCACCTGCGCGGCGATGTCGGCGGTGGTGCGCTCGAGCTCGGCCGATTCCATCTGGCTCGCCACGGTGCGGGTCCAGATGAGGTCGTAGAGGCGGGCCTGTTCGGGCTCCAGGTACTTCGCCACGGCCTTCGGCAGGCGGCTCATGTCCGTCGGACGGATGGCCTCGTGCGCTTCCTGCGCGTTCTTGGCCTTGGTGGAGTATTTGCGCGGAGCGGCCGGCACGTAGCGGTCGCCGTATTCTTTGCCGATCACCTGCCGGGCGGCCTGCACGGCTTCGGGCGCCATGTCGACGCCGTCCGTACGCATATAGGTGATCAGGCCCACCGTCTCGCCCCCGATATCGACGCCCTCGTAGAGGCGCTGCGCGATGCGCATGGTCTGCGCCGGCGCGAGGCCGAGCTTGCGCGAGGCCTCCTGCTGCAGGGTCGAGGTGGTGAACGGCGGATAGGGATGGCGCTTGGCGGGCTTGGCCTCGACATTCGCGACCGAGAAGGTCGCCAGCTCCAGGTCCTTCCTGAAGGCCTCGGCGTCCTCGCCGTTGCCGATGTCGAGACGCTGGATCTTCTTGCCGTCGGCCCCGACGAGGCGCGCGTCGAACACCGCGCCGTCCTTCGTGGCGAGCGTCGCGATCAGCGACCAGTATTCGCGCGCCTTGAAGGTCTCGATCTCCAGTTCGCGGTCGCAGACGAGGCGGAGCGCCACCGACTGCACGCGTCCGGCCGAGCGCGCTCCGGGCAGCTTGCGCCAGAGGACGGGCGACAGGGTGAAGCCCACGAGATAGTCGAGGGCGCGGCGGGCCATGTAGGCGTCCACCAGCGCCTGATCGATCTCGCGCGGCTGACGGAGCGCCGTCTGCACGGCGTCCTTGGTGATGGCGTTGAAGGTCACGCGCTCGACCGGCAGGTCCTTGAGGGCGCGCTTCTCGCGCAGAGCTTCGACCACGTGCCAGGAAATCGCCTCGCCCTCGCGGTCCGGGTCGGTGGCGAGAATGAGCTTCTCGGCGCCCTTGATCGCCTTGGCGATTTCGGAGACCCGCTTCGAGCCCTTGTCCTCGAGCGTCCAGATCATGCGGAAATCGGCATCCGGGTCGACCGAACCGTCCTTGGCGGGCAGATCGCGGATATGCCCGAAGGAGGCCAGGACCTCGTAATCCTTGCCGAGATATTTGTTGATCGTCTTGGCCTTTGCAGGCGACTCGACGACGACGACTTTCATGGGCGACTTCCCGTAGATGGCCGCGAGCGGATGCTCAAACTTTTGGTGACCGGAGGCTGCGGTCGGTTCTGACCGTCAGAGGCGCGATAAGTGGTTGATGATTGAGGACAAGTCAAATCGGCCCTTTCCCCTCCACCGTTATTTGGTGAGGAAAGCCCGCTCCAGCAAGGGTTCGACCGCTTCCCCCAGCTCGTTGGCGCCGATGATCCGGGCCGGCCGCGCCAGCCGGGTGAGGGCAAAGGATTCCGCGATGGAGCGTGGAGCCGAGCGGGCGAGGGCCCCGGCGGCGGCGAGGGAAAAGAGACGGTCGGCGACGAATCTGGCCTTGGCCTCCGCGTCCGGCGATTGCAGGGCCAGGACGATGTCCCGGGCCGCCTCGGAGGCTCCCGGGAGGCCTCCGGCATCGGCCATGAGCCGCTCCAGAACGGAGGCTGCGAGTTCCGGGTCGCGCCCCTCGGCCCGCAGGAGGTCGAGGGCGATCACGTTGCCGGAGCCCTCCCAGATGGCGTTGACCGGGGCCTCCCGGTAGAGGCGGGGCAGGGGGCTTTCCTCTACGTAACCGTTGCCGCCCAGGCTCTCCATGGCCTCGTAGATGAGGCGTGGCGCGGCCTTGCAGATGCCGAACTTGGCGGCGGGCGTCACGAGGCGGGCATAGGCCGCCTCATGCCCGTCCCGGGCGGCGAGATCGAAGCTGTGGGCCGCGCGCAAGGCGAGCGCCGTCATGGCCTCGTTCTCCAGGGCAAGATCGGCGAGCACCATCCGCATGGCGGGCTGGTCGATGAGCTTCTTCTGGAAAACGGTGCGATGCCGGGCGTGGTGCATGGCAAGGGTCAGGCCCATGCGCACGAGCCCGGCGGACGCGACCGCGCAATCGAGGCGCGTGAGCTGCACCATGGAGATGATGGTGCGCACGCCCGCTCCCTCCTCGCCGATGCGCCAGCCGAACGCGTTCACGAACTCGACCTCGGAGGAGGCGTTGGAGCGGTTGCCGAGCTTGTCCTTCAGACGCTGAAGGCGAAGCCCGTTCAAGGACCCGTCGGGCCGGAAGCGGGGCAGGAGAAAGCAGGTGAGACCGCCCGGCGCCTGGGCCAGCACCAGAAAGGCGTCGCACATGGGCGCGGACATGAACCATTTGTGCCCGGTGATCGCGTATTCGTCGCCGGCGGTCGGAACGGCGCGGGTGGTGTTGGCGCGCACGTCCGTTCCGCCCTGCTTCTCGGTCATGCCCATTCCGAGGGTGACGGAACTCTTCTCCCAGAAGGGGATGAAGCGCGAATCGTAGTCCCGGGACCGGATCCGCGGCAGCCATTCCTTCAGCCGGGCCGGGGAGGCGGCGAGCGCCGCCGCCGCGGCATGGGTCATGGTGATCGGGCAGACATGGCCGCTTTCGACCCCCGCCACGGTGTAGATCCTGGCCGCACGGGCTGCATACGCGTGATCCGATCGCGGCTCGTCCCAGGTCGAGGAATGAAGCCCATCCGCCATGCTCGCCCGCATGAGCGCGTGATAGGCCGGGTGAAACTCCACCGCGTCGATCCGGTAGCCGCGCGCATCGTGCGTGCGCAGCTTCGGCGGGTTCTCGTTGGCGAGCCGTCCGAGGTCGAGCCGCTCGGCGCTGCCCCAGGCCTCGCCGAAGGCGATCAGCCCTTCGGCCTCGGGATCTACCCCGTTGCTCCCGAGAGCGTCCAGCAGAGGACGGTCGCCCGCGATCAGATTCACGTCGCCGAAGGGGGGAGTCTGGTTGAAGATCTCATGAGTGTCGGGAAGGTGCGGCACGGCAGCGGCCTCCGAATGCGCCCTTCTATTCTAGGGCGGCAGGGAAGGGCCGGTACCCGCCGCCCGAGCGCGAAGGGTCCATGCTTCGAATAATCGGGCCGCGCATAGGACTCCTTTCCGAAGCGTGCATTCCCACACAGACACCGATGAAACGTAATGCTATATCTTTGAAGAGTAGACCGGGAAGGCTCCATGCCTTAGGCGAACCAAGAGTTTCCCTTGTCTCGTGAGTGAATCCGGGAAGGAGTTGACAATGGCGGACCCTATCATTCTGACGATCGCCGAAGCCCTCGTGCGTATTGACCATGAGGCCCCGATCATCGTGTCGGATCAGGGCATCAATTTCCAGAAGATGACGCCGAACGACATCAGCACATTGGCCGCGAACGGAGCCATCGGCTTTTCGGCGTTGTCCCCTTTCAGCTGGGATTGGGAGATGGTCACTGCCCTCCTCAAGACGAGTATTTCCTTCAATCCGAATGGCGGTGGCGGCACGCTGAGCGAAACGGCCGCCTTCATCTCCGCCCTGACCCCGGGACAGATCATGACGCTGGGGGCAAGGGGCTTTAGGCTCCTCGATGCGGGATCGACCGGCACGATCGTCTTCTCCGTGGAGCAGCTCAGGGCATCGGCAAATCTCAATGTGATGAATGATGGGATCATGGATGGCGTTGCCGTGACCCTCCTGGACACGAGCGCCAATATCAACTCGCTTTCCCCGACTGAACTCGGCCGATTGAAGTCCCAGGGTGTGACCCTCATCGATGTCACCGACGGTACCTCGGGCGGCGAGATCAGCCTGACCTGGGAGAAGGTCCGGGAACTTGGCCAGGGCGTGCTTGACCCGTCCGTCAAGTTCGCGACGGCGGACAAGGTGTCGGTGACCGGCGCCGCCAGTCAACTCGCCCGTCTTTCAGACACCCAGCTCGATTACCTTTCCAAGATCGGCGTCGATTTTCTCCATGCCGACGACGGCCCGGTGACCCTTAACTTCTTTCAAGCCTCGGATCTGGCTCTTGCCGGTCCGCGTTATGCGCCGGAAGACAGCGTCACCGTTTCCGGTTCGATCGGGGACTTCTCGGCGGGTCAGCTTGCGGCGCTCGGTACCAAGGGCGTGGACAAGCTCGATGCTCCGGAGGAGGCCCCCAACGTCGTTCTCACCTTCGCGAAAGCCGCGGCCGTTGCAGGCTCGCGCATGATCTTCGCGGCCGACGACACCGTGACCGTCGCCGATAGCGGCGCGAATCTCGCCAAGCTCACGGCGACTCAGCTCGCAAGGCTCGCCACAAGCGGAGTCGACGTCCTGGACTCGACGACGAATGCGATCGCTCTCACCTCCGCTCAACTTGCTGCCCTCGGGTCCATCCGGATCGCGGCAGGAGATCATGTCACGGTCGGCTGGACGGGAACCGCCGGGAGCAACTCCGTCACCGGCAGCCGGTACGACGACACCATCAAGGGGCTTGCCGGCAACGACACCCTGAAAGGCGGGTCCGGCAACGACAAAATTTTTGGTGGGGCCGGTCGCGACGTCTTCGTGTTCGACAAAGCCGCGAGCACCCAATCCAACAAGGACCAGATCATGGATTGGAACAGGACCGACGACACGATCCAGCTGGAGAACGCCGTGTTCACGGCGCTCAAGACGACCGGCACGCTCGGCTCTGGCTTCTTCAGGCTCGGCGCTGTGGCCAAGGATGGCAATGACCATATCGGCTACAACAAGGCGACCGGCGACCTCTGGTACGACTCGAACGGCAACAAGGCCGGCGGCCAGGTGGTGTTTGCCAATATCGGCAAGGACAAGGTCATCACCTCCAGCGACTTCATCGTCAGCTGAGGCCGCGCCCGACTCCCGGCCTGAGCCCTGGCAGGGTGCTGCCGGGGCTTTGCCGTTCGACCGTGTCGGAAGCCTGCGCGGGCCATCGGCGCTGAAGCGCTGAGCCTGGGAAACGTCCTGCCGATGGTACCCTGCCGATGGTACGGAGAGTGGCTAGCGGATGCCGCTGTGCGCTTTCTGGGGCGTCGCGGATAGGATCCTCGCCTGCGCAGGGATGACACGAGAGGCGGTGAGACGGCGGAGGGTTCTGGCGCATGCCTCCGGGGTCCTTTGCGCTCGCGCCGTGGGCGGGACAATCGCGCGCAGGGGCCTGGGCAAAGACCCCTGAGGTCCAATGCCGGCTTGTCGCCTCCGCCGACTTCCCCTATAGCCCATCGCTTAACATGAGCGACACCCCCCGAACCGTTTTTCCTCACCGGCATCTCCTCGGAATCGAGGGGCTGTCTCCTTTGGACATACAGGCGCTTCTCGATTTGGCCGACGATCAGGTCGAGGTGAGCCGGCAGATCGAGAAGCGAAAAACGTCCCTTCGCGGGCGGACGCAGATCAATCTCTTCTTCGAGCCCTCGACCCGCACGCAATCGTCCTTCGAGATCGCTGGCAAGCGCCTGGGCGCCGACGTGCTCAACATGGCGGTGGCCTCTTCCTCGGTGAAGAAGGGCGAGACGCTGATCGACACCGCCGCGACCCTCAACGCCATGCGCCCCGACATCATCGTCGTGCGCCATCATGCGGCCGGCGCGGTCCATCTCCTGGCCCGGAAGGTCGATTGCGCGGTCGTGAACGCGGGCGACGGCGCGCACGAGCATCCGACCCAGGCGCTTCTCGATGCCCTGACCATCCGCCGCAACAAGGGACGGATCGAGGGCCTGACGGTTGCGATCTGCGGCGACATCCTGCATTCCCGCGTGGCGCGCTCCAACATGATCCTGCTCGCCGCCATGGGAGCGCAGGTGCGCCTCGTCGCGCCCACGAATCTCCTTCCGCCCGGCATCGAGCGACTCGGCTTCCCGACCTACACCGACATGTGCAAGGGTCTGGAAGGCGCCGATATCGTGATGATGCTGCGCCTTCAGCGGGAGCGCATGAACGGCTCCTTCGTGCCCTCCGTTAAGGAGTACTTCCGCTTCTACGGCCTCGACCAGGAAAAGCTCTCCTACGCCAAGCCGGACGCGCTCGTGATGCATCCCGGCCCCATGAACAGGGGCGTTGAGATTTCCTCCGACGTGGCGGACGGCACGCAGTCGCTGATCCGCGAACAGGTCGAGATGGGCGTGGCCGTCCGCATGGCGGTGCTCGAGGCTCTCGCGAGCCATTTGCCGAACGGGTGAGACGCGCGATGAGCCTGAAACCACTTCTCTTCAAGAACGCACGCCTCGTCGATCCCGATACCGGGCGCGAGGAGGCGGGCGGCCTCCTGGTCCGCGACGGCGTCATCCGGGATCTCGGGCCGCAACTCGCCCAGGCCGCCGATGCAGATGTGATCGATTGCGGCGGTCAGGTGCTGAGCCCCGGGCTCATCGACATGCGAGCCTTCATTGGCGAGCCGGGCGGGCCCTATCGGGAAACGCTGAAAAGCGCCGGCGAGGCGGCCGCCGCCGGCGGCGTGACGACCGTCGTGTCCATGCCGGATACGAGCCCCGTGCTCGACGACCCGGCGGTGATCGACTTCATCGTGCGCCGGGCGCGCGATACGTCCGTCGTGAACATCCTGCCGGCCGCGGCCCTCACCAAGGGCCTCATGGGCGAGGAGATGGCTGAGATCGGGCGGCTCAAGGAGGCGGGGGCGATCGCCTTCACCGATGGCGCGCGCTCCGTCACCAACGCGCAGGTGATGCGCCGTGCGCTCACCTATGCCCGCGATTTCGACGCGCTGATCGTTCACCACGTGGAGGATCCGGATCTCGTCGGGCAGGGGGTGATGAACGAGGGTGAGTTCTCGTCCCGCCTCGGCCTGCCGGGCATTCCCCGCGAGGCAGAGACCATCATGCTGGAGCGCGACATGCGCCTCGTGCGCCTCACCGGGGCGCGCTACCATGCCGCCATGATCTCGACCGCCGATTCGGCGGAGATCGTCCGGGCCGCGAAGGCGAGGGGCTTGCCGGTGACCTGCGGCGTCTCCATCAATCATCTCTCGCTCAACGAGAACGACATCGGGGATTACCGCACCTTCCTGAAGCTCTCGCCGCCCCTGAGGCACGAGGACGACCGGCAGGCGATGATCGAGGCCTTGGCCGACGGGACTGTCGACGTGATCGTCTCGGACCACAATCCACAGGATGTGGAGAACAAGCGCCTGCCCTTCGCCGAGGCCGCCAACGGGGCCGTCGGGCTCGAAACGCTGCTCTCCGCGGCGCTCCGTCTCGTTCATTCGGACCGCATTTCACTCCCAAAGCTCTTGCGCGCGATGACCACGAAACCCGCGGAAATCCTAGGGTTGCCGGCCGGACGGCTGAAGATCGGCGCTCCCGCCGACCTCATCCTGTTCGATCCGGAGGCGCCCTACGTGCTCGACAAGCGCGATCTGAAATCCCTGTCTAAGAACTCGCCTTTTGACGAGGCCCGTCTGGAAGGGCAGGTGACGATCACGATGGTTGCGGGCAGGATCGCGTTCGACCGCCGCCCAACGTGACGAGACGCGAATGTCCGACGAAGTGAACATGCTGTACCTGCTCGGAGCCCTGGTCTTCGGCTATCTCCTGGGCTCCATCCCGTTCGGGGTGATTTTTACCCGCATGGCGGGACTGGGCGACATCCGCAAGGTCGGGTCGGGCAATATCGGCGCGACCAACGTCCTGCGCACCGGCCGGAAGGGTCTTGCCGTCGCGACCCTTTTGGGCGACGCCCTGAAGGGTACCGCCGCCGTGCTGATCGCAGCCCGATGGGGCGAGCACGCGGCCAGCGTGGCCGCGCTCGGTGCCTTTCTGGGCCATCTCTTTCCGGTCTGGCTCGGCTTCAAGGGTGGCAAAGGCGTCGCCACGTTCATCGGCGTGTTGATCGGCCTGAACTGGATCGCCGCGCTGATCTTCGCGGCGATCTGGCTGGGCGTGGCCTTCGCGTCGCGCTATTCGTCCCTCTCGGCCCTCGTCGCGAGTGCCGCGACCCCGGTCGCCCTGTGGCTTCTGGGCCAGCCCGCGCTCGCCGGCATGGTGGTGATCCTCGTGGCGCTTCTGTGGTGGAAGCACAGCGAGAACATCACCCGGCTCGTTGCCGGGACGGAAGGCAAGATCGGCCAGAAGGGCTGAAAACCGTGGAGCTGACGGACGAACAGCGCCTCGACTGGCTCCGGCTGATCCGGTCGGAGAATGTGGGGCCGCGAACGTTCCGCGCCCTGATCAACAAATTCGGCGGCGCATCCGCAGCGCTCGAGGCCCTGCCCGATCTCGCGCGGCGCGGCGGGCGGCCTTCCCTGAAGGTGACGAGCCGGGCGGAGGCCGAGAAGGAAATGGCCGCCGCCGCACGCCTTGGCGTGCGCTTCGTCGCCATGGGCGAGCCGAACTTCCCGAAGACCCTGCAGGCCATCGATACCGCGCCGCCGCTGATCGGCGTGCGCGGCTCCATGGACGTGCTCGCGCGGCCATCCGTCGGCATGGTCGGGTCCCGCAATGCCTCCGCCTCGGGGCTCACCTTCACCGAGCGCCTGTCCCGACAGCTGGGCGAGGCCGGTTACGTGGTCGTCTCGGGCCTTGCGCGTGGCGTCGATACGCGGGCGCATCGGGCCACGCTTCAGACCGGCACGGTGGCGGTGCTCGCCGGCGGGCAGGACAAGGTCTATCCGTCCGAGAACGAGCCGCTCCTGCGCGCCATCGTCGAGCAGGGCGGGGCTGTGGTTTCCGAAATGCCGATGGGGTGGGAGCCGCGCGGGCGCGATTTTCCGCGCCGCAACCGAATCATCTCCGGCCTCTCCTACGGGGTCGTAGTCGTCGAGGCGGCGCGCCGCTCCGGCTCTCTGATCACCGCCCGTTTCGCCCTGGAGCAGGGACGGGAGGTCTTCGCCGTGCCGGGATCTCCCCTTGACCCTCGCGCCGAGGGAACGAACGACCTCATCCGGGACGGGGCTACCCTCTGCGCCTCCGTCGAGCACGTCACGAGCGTGCTCGAACCGCTGATCGCCTCAGGGCCCCGCACGGAGCCCGGCGCGGAAGAGCCGCATCACGCCCTGGATACCGAGGAATTGTGGGACGAGCTCGATCTGCCGGACATTCCCCGGGCGCCGAAAGGCTCCGTCTCGCCTGCCCCCGGCATCGACGAGAGCGGGATGGATGCCGCCCTCGGTCTCATCGCGCTCCTCGGCCCTTCGCCGATCGCCGTCGACGATCTGGTGCGTCAGTCCGGGCTTCCGATACGGACCGTTCAGATGACCCTGCTCGAACTCGAAATCGCGGGACGGCTGGAGCGCCATGGCGGCAACGCAGTCTCGCTGACCCCATGACGGTTGCCCCTGGTCCCTGAGCTACCGTTTCCGGGCATCGGCCTGGATGGCCCGCGCCGCTTCGAGCCTTGCCATGTCCAGGAGGTAGGCCAGCAGATCGAGACGTTCCCTCCGCGCGAGATAGGACAGCTCCGCGGTGAATTCCGCGATATACCGCGCCGTCTCGGCTGCGCCTTTGGCATCCCGGCCGGCGACTGAGATGCCGCCCGCGAACTCATCGTCCTGGGGCAAGGGGGCGGGAAGGCCGGAGATTGGAGGTTTGGTCATCTGGATGCGACTGTGCTTCTGTTTTACAGGAGCCCATTATCAATGCAACTGTAAATGAAACAAGTGATCATTATGTAATCATAAGTTGTATTTCTCGCTGTGAGGACCAACCGAGACGAGAAATCAACAGGGCAAGACCTACAGTGGCAACAGTGCTTGCGAAAGTCCGAGGAGCCGTCCGCTCCGCCCTGGGCGCCGGCCTTGCCCAACAAGGTCCGAAACCAGGGCATCGAACGCACAAGGATGGGGCGTTACCACCCCATCCTGCGGGCCCGGCTTTCACGAGCGTGGCCCTTCGGCCCTCCTCGCAACGATGCGCTCGTCGAGAAGGGAGCATGGCATCGATCCCGAAAGCGCACATCCATGTCCCGCGTCCGATGCTCCCTTCTTAGAGCAGCGCATCGTTCATTGCGGACCCGAAGGGCCGCGTCAGCGAATACCGGGTCCACTTTTCCGCACGATGCGCTAGACCGTACGGTCTAAGCCATAGGGCATAAGGAAATAAACGTTGCGATAGGAGTTTAATACTCGAAGAGGCACTTCGGAGGAGCCGTGATGGGTCTGGACCAGCAAATTGAACATGTTGCTCGCGCATTTTTTAGCGTCGAGAATGATGAGCAAACCTGGGATAGGGCGCCGGAAGACATCAAGGAGGGGTTCCGCAGCCTTGCAACCGACGCGATCGTGATGGTCTCCGTCAGCCGTGAGAGCAGCATCAATCCGTCATCTATGGAATGCACGTGTGCCCGCGAGATGGTCTCTGCCTGACATCAACCCGTGCATAGATTAAAGCCCTGCTGGCTCCGGCCGGCGGGGTGTTTCTGGTTCTCGGAACGATCGGGAAACGACGCGGGAGCGTTTGTTGGGACGACCGGTCTCAACAGTGGCATGCACGTTACGAAGCGTTCTCTTCCGGAAAAATCAGAGGTCACGAAAGGCCCCGTCCTCAACCCAGGATCCCGATCAAAATCGGCATGGAAATCATGGCGATGAGGGTCTGCAGGGTCAGGATCTCGGCCATGAGCGGCGCGTTCCCGCCCATCTGGCGCGCCAGCACGTAACCGGCCGCGGCGGTCGGAACGGAGGCCGCGATGATCGTGACGAGCAGGTCGTTGCCGCCGATCCCCGCATAATGGGCGAAGAGCACCGCGATGAGCGGCATGAGAAGCAGTTTGCAGGCCGATGCTAGGGCATGCGGAAGGCCAGGCTTGGCAAGGCGGCGAAGGTCGAGCCCGGCTCCGACGATCAGCAGGCCCGCCGCCAGCGAGGCCCGCCCCATCAGGTCGATATAGGAGACGATGGGCTTCGGCAGCGGCGGAGCGAGGAGGTTGAGCGAAAGGCCAAGGGCGCAGGACCAGATGAAAGGGTTCGTGGCGAACGAGCGAAGGATGGCCTTGGGACTCTGCCGCGGCCGGCCGGCGAAGCGGATGAACACGTAGAAGGCGAGAAGATTCAAGAGCGGCACCATGGCCGCGATGGCGACCGCGATCAGGGCGATCCCGCGCTCTCCGAACAGGCTTCCCGCAACGGCGATCGCCACGAACGTGTTCCACCGCGTCGCCCCTTGGAACACCGAGGTGAAGCTCGGACCGTCGAGGGACGCATAGCGCTCGAGTACGGGCCTCAGGGCCAGCATGAGGCCCGCCATGAACAGGATGGCGCCGACGAGGGCTCCCCCGACGCCGAGCACCGGGACGGATGCCAGATCCGCCCGGGCAAGCGTATCGACGATGAGGGCGGGAAAAAAGATCACGTAGGTCGCGCGCTCCAGGCCGGACCATTGCTGGTCGTTCACGAAACCCGTGATGCGGCAGAGCCAGCCGGTTGCGATGATCAGGAAGGTCGGGATAAGGCTGGCGAAAACGGCGGACATGGGAGCGCTTGGGAGGCCGGGCCGGACTGGCTCGACAGCTGGACGGTATCAGGCGCTTAAAGCGAATTCCCAAGCTCGACAAGTGCGGGATCTGCCCTCATTGGTCAGGACCGACCCACGCCCCATTTCCTTTTCTTCCTGTCCCTCGCGAGGCCCGCATGATCCAGGTGACGAACAGCATCGCGCTCGATGAAGCCGAGATTCAGGAGAGCTTCATCCGCGCCTCGGGCCCGGGCGGGCAGAACGTCAACAAGGTGGAAACCGCCGTCCAGCTGCGCTTCGACGTGCGCGGCTCGCCGTCCTTGCCGGAGGATGTGAAGGCGCGCCTGGAGCGGATCGCCGGAAAAAGGCTGACGAATGAGGGCGTGTTGATCATCACGGCGCAGCGCTTCCGCATGCAGGAGCGCAACCGCGAGGACGCGGTGAACCGTCTGGTCGAGCTGATCCGCCAGGCGACGGAGCGTCCGAAGCCGAGACGGCCCACGCGTCCAACCCTTGCGTCCAAGAAACGCAGGCTCGAGGCCAAGGGGCGGCGCTCCGAAATCAAGAAGGGGCGCACGTCCAAGCCCGGCTACGACTAGGGCATCGGACGTGAAAAGTGGAATCCACTTTTGGGATTGGATCCGATGCTCCCGTCTTGGAAAGAGCGCATCGTTGTGAGCGGACCCGAAGGGCCGCGTCAGCGAATACCGGGTCCACTTTTCGCTAGCGCGGCCCGCTGGGTCCGCACGATGCGCTTAGATCAGGATTCGGCCGGCGGATAGACGTGCCGGCGGCCCCGGAAATCCGCCACCGTCTGGCATCCGTCCCTCTCGGCGACGGTGTCGGGGGCGATCGCGGCCTTCCCGTAGCCTCCCGGAATGTCGAGGACGTAGGTCGGCTGGCACAGCCCCGAGATGCGCCCGCGCAGACCGGCCACGAGCGCGCGCCCCTCGTCGAGAGACAGGCGGAAATGGCCCGTTCCGGGAGCGAGGTCGGGATGGTGCAGGTAATAGGGCTTGATGCGCGTCTCCACGAAGGCGCGCATGAGTGCGGCGAGCGTGTCCGGATCGTCGTTGACGCCCTTGAGCAGCACCGACTGGCTGAGCATGACGATGCCCGCTTCCACGAGCCGCCCGCAGGCGGCGCGCGCAGCGGGCGCGAGTTCGCGCGGATGATTGGCATGAACCGCCACGTACACGGTCTTGCCGCACGCCTTCAGGGCCGCGATCAGTGCCTCGTCGATCCGCTCCGGCTCGACCACCGGGACGCGGGTGTGCAGGCGGACGATCTTCACGTGCTCGATCGCGGAAAGGCGCTGCATCAGCTCGGCCAGGCGCCGGGCCGAGAGCACCATCGGGTCGCCTCCGGTGAGGATCACCTCCCAGATCTCCGGATGCCCGGCAATATAGGCGAAGGCTTTGTCCAAGGCCTCCGGGGCGAGGGTGCCGAGGCCCTGCGGCCCCACCATCTCGCGCCGGAAGCAGAAGCGGCAGTACACCGGGCACACATGCACGGCCTTCAGGAGCACGCGGTCGGGATAACGGTGCACGATGCCCTCGACCGGGGAGTGAGCGAGATCGCCGATGGGGTCCTCGCGCTCCTCCGGTGCCGTCGCGAGCTCGGCGGTATCGGGAACGAACTGACGCGCGATCGGGTCGTTCGGATCGGCCTTGTCGATCAGGTCGGCCATGGCGGAACTGATCGCGACGGCGTAGCGATCCGCCACGCGGGCGATCCCGGGCACCTGCTCGGGGGCGATCAATCCGGCCTTTGCCAGTTCGGCCGGGGTGCGAAGGGTGCTCAATGGTCTGTCTCCGGCACGGGAACCCACATCACCTGATCGATTCGCGAAGCCCCGGTGGCGAGCATGACGAGGCGGTCGAAGCCGAGCGCGATCCCGCTGGCTTCCGGCATCCCGCTCAGGGCCGCTAGGAAATCGTCGTCCAGGGGGTAGCTTTCTCCATAGACCCGCATCTTCTCCCGCATCTCCGCCTCGAACCGGCGCCGCTGCTCGTCCGGGTCGGTCAATTCACCGAAGGCGTTCGCCAGCTCGACGCCGCAGGCGTAAAGCTCGAACCGCTCGGCCACCCGCGGGTCGCGGGCCGTCGGCCGGGCGAGCGCCGCCTCGGCCACCGGGTATTCGTCGAGGATCGTGGCGCGGCCGAGGCCGAGATGCGGCTCGATCCGCTCCACGATGACGCGGCTGAAGAGGTCGGACCAGGTGTCGTCCTCCGCCACGCGTATGCCGGCTTCGCGGAGGCGCGCGGCCAGATGGTCCCGGTCCGTCGCGCCGCTCCGGTCGATGGTGGCGAGGAGGTCGATTCCGGCAAAGCGCCGGAAGGCCTCGGCTACGCTCAAGCGCTCCGGCTCCTGGAAGGGATCGGTCTGTCTGCCCCTGTAGGCGAGGGTGCGGGTGCCCGCCGTTTCGGCGGCGAGCGCCAGCAGGGCCGCGCAATCCGCCATGAGGGTCTCGTAGCCTTCCCCCGCCCGGTACCATTCGAGCATGGTGAATTCCGGATGGTGGAGGGGGCCCCGCTCCCGGTTGCGGTAGACATGAGCGAAGCACGAAATCCGCGTCTCGCCCGCGGCCAGCAGCTTTTTGCAGGCGAATTCCGGAGAGGTGTGGAGGTAGAGGGGCGTTCTCGTCCCGCCATGCCCGACGGCCTGCGTGGCGAAGGCGTGGAGATGCGCCTCGTTGCCGGGGGAAACCTGAAGCGCGGCCGTGTCCACCTCCACGAAGTCGCGGGCTCCGAAGAAGCCGCGGAACGCCGCCTGAATCCGGTTCCGCCCCAGGAGGAAAGGGCGGCGATCCGCATGGACATGGGGTGTCCACCAGGGGGAGGGGGCAGGCGTGGCGTTGTCCATCGGGAAAGACTTCCTCACACGTCAGGCTGGCGATTTTCGCCGAGATAGGCTAGTTGCGGCAGCGAAACCGAATTTCGGCGTCGCCGGGACTGGGCTGCTGGCCTCGCGACGCGCCTCCTATCTGTCACAAGGAACGCTTCCCGTGAAGGTCATCGCCTCTACGCTCCGCAAAGGCAATGTCGTCGACATCGACGGCAGGCTCTATGTCGTGCTCACCGCCCAGAACATCCACCCCGGCAAGGGCACGCCCGTCACCCAGCTCGACATGCGCCGCATCTCCGACGGCGTGAAGGTCTCCGAGCGCTACCGCACCACCGAGCAGGTCGAGCGCGCCTTCGTGGAGGATCGCGAGCACACCTATCTCTACGAGGACGGCGAAGGCTTCCACTTCATGAACCCGGAGACCTTCGAGCAGGTCGCGGTTCCTGATGACATCATCGGCGATCTGAAGCCTTACCTTCAGGAAGGCATGGCCGTGATGCTCTCGACCCACAACGGCGTGCCGATCGCCATCGAGCTGCCCGCCCGCATCACCCTCGAGATCGTCGAGACCGAGCCGGTGGTGAAGGGCCAGACGGCCTCCTCGTCCTACAAGCCCGCCATCCTGTCCAACGGCGTGCGCACCCTGGTGCCGCCGCACATCACGGCCGGCACCCGCGTCGTGATCATGACGGAAGACGGCTCCTACGTGGAGCGCGCGAAGGACTAAGGTTCCTTCCGCCATCCCCGTCATGCCCGCCTTGGGCGGGGCATGACGGGGACGCCGCCAATACACCTTGCGGGGCAGGGCATTTCGGTCGAGTTTCACCGGAGTCCCTGCCTTTTCCTTGTTCGGAGCCTGAATCCCATGGCCGGCGGTCTCTTCGCACCCATCAATTCCCTCGTGGCCGATGTCGGCAGCCCCCCGATTCCGGAGGCGCAGAGCTGGACGCGTCGCTACGACGGGTCCTACGGGCCTCTGATCAATCTCTCCCAGGCGGTTCCCGGAAATGCGCCGCACGCGAGCTTCCTGGAGCGTCTCGCCTCGGTCGCGGGCGAGCCCGCGACCTCGCAATATGGACCGATCAACGGGGATCCGGGCCTGAGGCAGGCCTATGCGGAGGAGCTGTCGCGCCTCTACGAGGGGCGCATCGAGGCAGCCGACACGGCCATCACGGCAGGCTGCAACATGGCCTTCTTCGTCGCCATGATGCTGCTCGCCCGGCGGGGCGACGCGGTGCTTCTGCCGACGCCCTGGTACTTCAATCACCAGATGAGCCTGGACATGCTCGGGGTCGAGCCGCGCCCGCTGCCGTGCCGGCCGGAGAACGGCTTCGTTCCGCTCCTGGAGGATGCCGAGGCGCTCATCGACGAGAAGGTCCGCGCCGTCGTTCTCGTCACGCCGAACAACCCGACCGGGGCCGTTTATCCGGCTCACGTCGTCGAGAGCTTTGCGGAGCTGTGCGCCAGACGCGGCATTTATCTCGTGATCGACGAGACTTACCGTGACTTCCTGCCTCAGGGCATGAACCGCGCGCATGGGCTCTTCACCGGCGAGGCTTGGCGCCGGAACGTGATCCAGCTCTATTCCTTCTCGAAATCCTATGCGATTCCGGGGCACCGCATGGGGGCGATCACGGCGGATGCCGCACTCGTCGAGCAGATCGCCAAGATTCTCGACTGCATCCAGATCTGCGCGCCTCGGGCGGCTCAGGCCGTCTTGCCCTGGGCGATCGACGGATTGCGCGCCTGGCGCGAGGAAAACCGGGCCGAGATCAACCGGCGTGCACAGGTTTTTCGGGAGGCGCTGGCGCCGCTTCCGGAGTGGCGCATCGAATCGGTGGGCGCCTATTTCGCCTATCTGCGGCATCCTTTCGAGGGCGCGAAGGCCCAGGCCGTGGCGGAGAAACTGGCGACCGAGCGGGGCGTTTTATGCCTTCCCGGCAGCTATTTCGGTCCCGGTCAGGACGGACATCTGCGCATCGCGGTCGCCAATGTGGGCGCCCATGTTCTGGCCACTCTCACGGACCGCCTGAAGGGCCTGGCTCTCTGACGCTCCGGGAAGGGGCGGCCACAATCTGCGTCGCAACCCTTGGCAGATCCAGTCGCCGGTTGTTACTCTAAACGGAACACCGGCGTTCCGCTGGAATGCCCAGGGATTTGATGTTGACCGTGAAAGCCGATGCGACGACCGAGGAGAGAGATCGACGCGCGGCCCCATCTGCCGGGGCCGGAAGCGCCTCGGCATGGACATCCGGGCATTCGGCGACATGGATCCGGCGGGATGTGAGAAGGCGTCCGCCCCGAAGCTATGCTGCGCTCGATCTCGGCACCAACAATTGCCGCCTCCTCATTGCGGAGCCCGCGCATTTCGGGTTCCGCGTCACGGACGCTTTCTCGCGAATCGTCCGGCTCGGCGAGGGGCTCGGCCTCGGCAACGCCCTGAGCCAGGATGCCATCGAGCGGACCATCGAGGCGCTTCGCGTGTGCCGCGACAAGATGGTCGCCAAGGAGGTGATCCGCGCGCGGCTGGTGGCCACGGAGGCCTGCCGCTTCGCCGAGAACGGTCTCTCGTTCATCGAGCGCGTCCGCAAAGACCTGGAGCTCGATCTCGAGATCGTCGACCGCAAGACGGAGGCCTATCTGGCCGTGACGGGCTGCGCGGCGCTGGTCGATCCGAAGGCGCAATCGGCGATCATCTTCGATATCGGCGGCGGATCGACGGAAATCGCGTGGCTCGACGGCCAGGCGCCGCATGCCTTCGCCGATCCCTGCAAGCGCATCCGCGCGTGGGATTCCCTGCCGGTCGGCGTCGTGACCCTCGCCGAGCGTCATGGCGGGGTTGACGTGACGCCCGAGAGCTTCGAGGGAATGGTCGAGGAGGTCTCCGAGCTCCTCATGGATTTCGCCCTCGTGGCGGCCGAGGCGGGACGGGCCAGGAACTTCCATCTCCTCGGCACGTCGGGAACCGTGACCACCGTAGGGGGGATTCACCTGGGTCTCGCCCGTTATGACCGGCGCAAGGTCGATGGGATGTGGATGCGCAACCGCGAGATCTCGACAGTGATGAACCGCCTGCTGCATTCCAATTTTCAGCAGCGGGCCGACAATCCATGCATCGGCCGGGAGAGGGCCGATCTGGTCCTGGCCGGCTGCGCCATTCTCGAGGCGATCCGCCGGGCCTTCCCTTCGGATCGCCTGCGCATCGCGGACCGGGGCTTACGCGAAGGAATTCTGATGAAGATGATGAGAGAGGACAGCGTATGGCGGGAGGGAGGCCGACGGTGAGCACCAAGTCCGGCTCGGGTGTCCGCAACCTGAAGCAGCGCGTGAAGACGGCGAACAAGCGCTCCCTCTCCTCGCAGAAATGGCTCGAGCGCCAGCTCAACGATCCCTATGTCGCCCGCGCGAAGCGCGAGGGCTACCGCTCGCGCGCGGCCTTCAAGCTTTTGGAGATCGACGAGAAATATCACATTCTCAAGCCTGGCCAGCGCGTCGTGGATCTTGGCGCTGCGCCCGGCGGCTGGTCCCAGATCGCGGCCAAGACGGCGGGGCCGAAAGGCAAGGTCGTCGGCATCGACCTTCTGCCCATCGACCCCATGGCGGGGGTGGAGTTCATCCAGCTCGACTTCCTGGACGAGAGCGCCCCGGGCAAGCTCATCGAGCTGCTGGGCGGCCCCGCCGACGTCGTGATGTCCGACATGGCCGCCAACACCACCGGCCACAAGAAGACCGACCATCTGCGCATCATCGGGCTCGCGGAGGCCGCGATCTACTTCGCCCGTGAGATTCTGGCTCCCGGGGGCGCGTTTCTCGCCAAGGTGTTCCAGGGCGGCACGGAAAACCAGCTCCTGACGGATCTCAAGCGCGACTTCGCCGTGGTTCGCCACGTGAAGCCTGCGGCCAGCCGGGCGGATTCGGCGGAACTCTATGTGCTGGCGACCGGTTTTCGGGGTGCGACGGAACGGACCTCATAAGGGCCACGCGCAGGGCGTGGCCGTTGCTCCATGGAAAGACCACGCCCATGACCACGCACAAGATCGGCATCATCGGCCTCGGCAAGATCGCGCAGGACCAGCACCTGCCGGCCATCCGGGCCAATCCGAATTTCGAGCTTCTGGCGGTTTCGAGCACGCGTGGGCTGACCGATCATGACGCCCAATATACCTTCCGGGACTACCGCGACCTTCTGGGCCTCAAGGACGTGGAGGCGGTTTCGATCTGCACCCCGCCGCAGGTGCGCCACCAGATCGCTCGCGAGGCGCTCCTGGCCGGCAAGAGCGTGCTCCTGGAAAAGCCGCCCGCCGCCACTCTGAGCGAGCTGGAGGACCTGCGGCATCTGGGCGAGAAGCAGGGCAAGACCGTCTTCACCACCTGGCACGCCCAATACAACAAGGCGGTTGGGGAGGCCAAGAAGGCGCTCGCCGGCTGGTCCATCAAGCGCCTCCAGGTCACCTGGAAGGAAGACGTGCGCCATTGGCATCCGGGCCAGCAATGGATCTGGGAGGCTGGCGGCTTCGGCGTGTTCGATCCCGGCATCAACGCCCTCTCCATCGTGACCCGCATCATGCCCGAGCCGGTCTTCATCAAAACGGCCGATCTGGAATTCCCGGCCAACAAGGACGCGCCGATCGCCGCCACGCTGCAGCTTCAGACGGGCCACGCGGACGGCGACCTCCAGGCGGTCTTCGATTGGCGTCAGACCGGTCCGCAGACCTGGGACATCGAAGTCGAAACGGAAGCGGGCTTTGCCCTCAAGCTCTCGCATGGCGGCAGCTGCCTGGAAATCGACGGCCGGCTCGTGGTGCAGGAGGAGCCTGCCGAGTACCAGGGCATCTATCGGCGCTTCGATGCGCTTCTCACCCTCGGCCGCTCCGAGGTCGACGACGCCCCATTCCGCCTGGTGGCGGACGCTTTCATGATCGGCAGACGCGTGCAGGTCGAAGCGTTCGAGGATTAATGAGGCCTGCCGCGGAACCGATTCAGCTGTTCAGGCATGATTGTAACGAGCGCAGCCCGATCGGGCAGGAAGCGTCCGCTTGATCGCGACGCGATGGGC